>NZ_CP133592.1:0-1397265 GCF_031312595.1 Methanolobus sediminis
TGCAAATACCGCAGTTACCAGGGCGAACCTGCCATGAAACTCGAATCGTCTGCAAGAAAAGCAACTGAAAGGTCACTGGAACTTCCGGTTACTATCAAGGATAATGTGTTTGATACCGGAATGCTGCTTTTTGAGCTTTACAATAAACTCAGTGAAAATGAGTATTCTATACCTGAACTAGCCTGGGCATATGAGGATGCATTTGCCCGCGGAGTTTCTGAGATGGCCGTAAGAGCAGCAAAAAGGACAGGTATTGATATAGTAGGACTTACAGGTGGTGTTGCGTATAATGAGCATATAAGCTACCTCATACGTGATATAATTAAGGAAAATGACCTGAAGTTCATCTCACACTCTGAAATCCCATGTGGAGATGCTGGTGTCTCACTCGGACAGGCAATTGTAGCAAGTCTGAAGAAAGAAGAATAAAACTGAGAATAAGTGTAGGGTAAAAAGGAAGGATGGTCAAGATGACCATTTATCAACTTATTTTTTTCTTTTTCCTGTGCCCATTATCCTTACTATCAGAAGACTCAGTTCAAAGAAAATCACAAGTGGTACACCTACCATCATCTGACTGATGACATCCGGAGGCGTGATAATTGCACCTATTATCAGGAAGATAACATAAATATGCTTACGATATTTGACCAGAGTCTCGTACTGTACTATATCGTAACGTGTCAGCAATGTCAATATGAGTGGTGTTTCAAAGACAAGACCGAATATCAGAGTAGCCTGAACTGAAAATGATATGAAACTGAATATTGAATAAGTGGCTGTCACACCTGAAGCAGCAGCGTTCAGGTAAAGATAATTAATAAAGAGTGGCAGCATAATAAAATATGCATACGACGCACCTGCAAGGAATGATAAAAGAGCAAAGAATGAAACAATTGCAACAGGGCCTTTCCTTATTTTTATTTTTACAAATTTTCTTTTCATAAGAGCCTTGACCGCCAAGAATAATAAAAATGGAAGCAGACAAAATGCTCCTACAAATAACGCTATTTTCATCTTAAGCATCATTATTTCCAGAGGAGACACATAGACAAGCTTCGCCCCTTCCGGCAGGAGGTCATCCTTAATGGTGCTTATAATTAAGCCTGCAAACTGGAAAGATATCATGAAAAGAATAAAGAAAACTGAGAACAGCAGTGCCAGTTTCTTTCTGAGTGAAACTATGACTACACTGATATCTTCCATAAATGAATTCAAAATATCACCTTTACGTTTTTTCGGGTACTATGTTTTTATTCTATATATCCCAAACCTATTATGATTTTATGGATGACGAACAAAACAAAAACCAAAAACAAAACACTGATCCCATAAATTCAGCAACAATAGGCGTGTCTGGAGATTATAGTGAGCACGTCAGGTTCCATCTGAAGGAGTTGCGCAACCGATTAGCCATCATAATTGGTGCAATGATCCTTTGTGTGCTTGTTGCTTATCCTTTCACGGAATACATCCTGACCCATGCATGGAATATGTTCCTGGGTGAGCAGGTTGGTATGAATATTTACACTCCATTTGAATGGATGTTTGCCAGGGTAAAAATTGCATTACTGATAGCAGTAGCATTTACTTTCCCATTTACATTCTATGAGCTTTTCAGGTTTGCATCGAGAGGACTATATCCAAACGAGAGGAAATTCATAAAAAGTGTAGTGCCTATATCATTCCTGTTTTTCATTGCCGGAGCTGCAATTGCACTGGTATTCATTCTGCCACTTATGTTTAATTACATAATTTTGTCTTCAGACACTGTTGCTGAGAACCAGATATCTGTTAAGCAAACGGTATCCGTTGCTGTTACACTGCTGGCAGGTACGGGACTTGTATTCCAGATACCTGTTCTGATGTTCTTTGCAACCAGAATGCAGATTATCAGGCGTCAGACACTCAAGAAAATGAGACTTGTAGTATATGCATCACTTCTGACACTTTCATTATTTATTACACCAGACCCTACCTTCATTGCCCAGCTTGTCTGCGCAGTCCTTCTGGTAGTGTTATTTGAGATAGGATTACTTGTTTCAAAGTAAGCGAACAAATAAAGTATATATTCCAGAAGGAAATAAGGGGTCTATTGATATCATGATAGGTTCGCTCGAGATAGTTGTAATATTGGTCGCTGCGTTGCTTATCTTTGGTCCGGACAAGATACCAGAACTTGCGCGGGCTGCAGGACAGGCATGGGGTGACTTCCATAAAGCACAACTATCAGCTGAACTAGGACTATCTGATCTTGATATTAACCCGGCAAAGGTCGCTAATGAACCTGAACCAGATGAAATGGATAACAAGATCAGGCATATAGCAGAATCAGCAGGAATAGATGTGCAGGGAAAAAGCACAGAAGAACTTCTTTCCCTTATGGAAGAAGCCGCAAAGGCCAAGTGATATTAAAATCCTAGTATACATTATATACTAGTAACGCATAAAAACGGAGTAGTGATAGTTAATGATAGGCGGATTAGGTCCTACAGAACTTATACTGATCTTTGCAGTGATCTTTTTGCTCTTTGGCGCTGCTAAATTGCCAGAACTTGCACGTTCCATGGGAACATCCATGGGCGAGTTCAAGAAAGCACAGAAAGAGTCAGAGCAGTCAGTAAAAGAATTTGAACGTTCCCTTAAGGAACAGGTTAACACAACACCAGCAGAAGAAACAAAGACTGCTGATGTCAAACAGGTAGCAGCAAACCTCGGTATTGACACAACCGGCAAGAGTGATGATGAACTCCTCGCTGAGATCAATACCATGCTGAAAAAGTGAGTTTAACACCTGTTCTTACTCACTTATCTTTTGTTTTAAACCGTTTCTCATATTTTCTAATTCTCACTCATATTTCAATATAACAAGTGCTTTGTATTCTCGCAAATTCTTATTTTAGCTTCCACATATGAATTGATGGCTATGTTCATCGTTCCATCAGTGTTGATAATCTCTATATCAAAAAGTGTTGCAAACTCGGAAGCGGTTATTTATGAGGGATTTGAAGACAAAAAAATTATTACTCAATCATTTTTTATTGTAATAATCTCATGCTATAAAAAGGAAAAATTGTATTTAATTATACGTGGACAAATTTTACTATTGAAATGTACTTTTGAAATATCGGCTCTGTATATGCCATATAACTATGTTTAGATGCAAATGTCAAATGAATCTGAAGAAGGATTTTAAGTTCAAAGTTAATCCAGCTGCACTTACTAAAAACAATCGTTTTTAATCAGTTGCCCTGCAAACACAGTATTTGCACAGGGACATTTCTTCTAATATATGCTTAGTCTTTGCAGGACAGTAGTAAGCACCATTATTTTCAAAAATCGTCTGATTTTCATTTACGTACATTCCCGGCGGGTGGAGCGGTTCTTTCGCTATAAAAGTCAGATATGTGGAAATAATACGGGTATATTCCTTCAAATCTCTTTGACCGGGAGCATACCCGTCCATGTATTTGTTGATCCTGAAGGTAAAATCCTCAAGTTTTCCAATGTCTATTTCCTTAGATATTTCTGAACAATCTCTTTCTTTTAGCTCAGAATATTTCTTGCGATTGTATCTTGCAAGACATTGGATATTGTACTGAAGACTTCCATGGGGACTTTGGATATCGCCTGCTTCTTTTTCATTCATCCTTGCTAAATACTCTGAAGAGATATTGGCAGCTTCTTTCTTTAATAAAAGCAATAGTTCACATGTATTGATATGAAATCCCCCATTAGTACATAGGTACTCTCTGGCAGCTTTACAAATAATTCTGCCCATATTTATGAGGATTCAAAAACTTACTATTGTACTTAAAGTCATTCCTGTATATTCAGCATCTTATGACATTAAAATAAAAAAGAGAAGAATCATTTATTGATTCTTCTTTTTGTAGGCGATGTATATAGCCAGCAATACACCAATAAGCAGCAGTATGCCAAATCCTATAATAGTTCCTGATCCGCTTTCAGGTTCTTCTGTTATATCAACATCTCCTGTTTCAGGAATTTCTACAGGTCCAGTGCTCATGAGCTCATCGTCCTCGGGAGAAAACACTAAATCCTCCTCTTCAGGAACAGTGTCTTCTTCAGGCTCTTCTGGTGGTCTTATTACCAGATCACCAGTATGACTACTACCTCTTCTGGAAGAACTACTGGCAGTAACAGCAACTTCAGTAGATACAATGATACTCACCCAGTTACCGACATTACCGGCAGCATCAACCGGACGCAGAGTGTAATCATATTCTGTTCCAGAAGATAGTCCTGTATCTGTGTATGTGTCGCCAACTACAGCAGCGATGTAAACACTGTTCCTCCACAGTTCCATGTGATCAGTGTCAGATGAACTGTTCCATGAAAGAGTAATGGAACTACTTGTATTTCCTGCAACCACAAGATCAGTAGTATTTGCAGGAGGTACTGTATCAATACTGAAAGATATCAGGGCTGATGCACCGACATTACCTGAAGTATCATTTGCATAGACTATGATATTATGACTTCCATCAGGCAGTGGTGGCAATACTATGTTTGGTACGAAAGTGACATTGGCACTACCATTGAGACTATACCACCATGTATCAATTAGCTCGTTAGCGAGAACATTGAGCGGAATTGTGCTTGTGGCATAAATCGCATTGTCATTAAGCGTTTCCACTGTAATGACTGGAGCCGTGATATCAAGTCCAGTAGCTATAACCAGTGGCAGATGATCGATGTTAGATCCGTCAAGATCGAACTGTGAATCACCAAATCCATCACCATTGCTGTCCACACCTAGATAATCTGACCAGTAATTACCTCCAAGATATGCACCACCCACAATGTTAGGTCCTGTGGTATTTGTGATGTTCCAGATATTGCTACTGGCAGCTGCAAAATCAACGTTGTCGGTGCTGTTGAAGTAATTGTTATAGATCAGATTGTTGTAGGCATCAGACAGACCTATACCTATAGCAGCATTCAACACCTTGTTACCTGTCACGGTGTTTATATCACTAGAATACAGACTTAGTCCTTTCTGATTGATATTCTCTATAGTATTTCCTACAATCATATTGTTGTGGGAAGAAGAGAGACCTATACCAAGTTCAGAGTTAGTAGCTTCATTATTACTCAATGAATTATTGTTACTATCTTCGGACACGTCTATAGAATAGGTATTGCCTGATACCACATTATTGTTCAGTGTATCGCCATTGGAATGACTCATGGAGATACCATAGCCGCTGCTGTGATTCTCAATCGTGTTTCCGATCAGAGCAATATTGTCGGAATAACGCAGGTAGATGCCGTAGTTTTCGTTATTCGACACTATGTTGCCCGTCAAAGTATTGTCGTCGGAATAATCAATACGGATTCCGTAATTTAGAGCAACATGATTTGCGCAATTATCATTTATGATATTATTACTCATTTCATTTTTGTCGGAATAAGACAAGTAGATACCATAGTTAGAGTTGTTTGATATCGTGTTGTCGGTCAAAGTATTGCCATTACTGTAATACAGGTGGACACCCGTATTACCATTGTCGGAGACCATATTGTTGATCAATGTATTGTTGTTGGAATAAGATAGATCTATACCGTAGTCCACATTGCTCAACACTGAATTAGAGATCAATGTATTGTTGCTAGAAGAAATACGTATACCCGTCTTTGTAGCACTACTCACATTGAATCCAGTAATGGTCACACCGTCAGCAGTAACATAGAAAGTATACAAACCGCCATTAGATATGACATTAGTAACTGTAGCACCATCTGTTGATTCAATGTTCAGTTGCTTATTCACATTCACGTTCTCGGTATACGTTCCCGGATACACAAGAATCGTATTACCAGCACTGGCTGCATCGATAGCTTCCTGTATTGTAAAGAAATCCTTGCCTCCGCTGTCATCCACTGTTATTATACCACTAGGTGCTATAACCAGCGGCAGATAATCTTTGCCAGATTCTGTGCTGCCTATATTGTGAATGAAAGAATCGTATTCAGTATCACCAAATCCATCACTATCACCATCTACACCACCATAATTTGACCAGTAGTTACCTCCAATGTTAGGTCCACCCACAATATTAGGTCCTGCAGTCATTGTGACATTCCAGACATTAGTATTGGTATTATCAAGGTAAACGTTGGTTGGGTTGTCAAAGTAATTGTCATAGATCAGGTTGTCAGAGGAACCACCCAGATAGAGACCCTTAGTAGCGTTCATTACTGTGTTACCTGTCAAAGTATTGTAAGCACTGGAAGACATCATACTTATTCCGTAAAGTGAACAGTTCTCTACAGTATTTCCTACAATCATATTGTTGTCGGAAGAAGCAAAACGCATACCTTCATTGGTATTTGTAATCACATTATTACTCAATGAGTTATTGTCAGTGCCAGAGTACTGAAGATATATAGAATAAAGGTTTCCTGACAATTCATTGTTATCAAAGACATTGTTGCTGGACAGCTGCATGTCAATACCGTGGTGGTCATTGTCCAACACTGTATTATAGGTCAGCGTATTGTAATTCGACTGAGCCATGATAATACCGTCTTTATTGCTTGACACTGTATTATAGGTCAGCGTATTGTTACTCGAATAGCCCATATTAATACCGTCGAGGCTTGCGCCCGACACCGTATTATGATCAAGCATATTGTTATTGACCTGATACATGTAAATGCCTTGAGAAACTGTATTCGACACCGTATTATAATTCAGCATGTTGTCATTGGTACTAGACAGCATAATACCCTGGGAACCAGCGTTTGACACTGTGTTATAATTTAGCGTATTGTTATTGGTACTAGATAGGTAAATGCCTTGGGAACCTGTATTCGACACTGTGTTATAATTCAACGTATTGTTATAAGTATTATAAACAGCGCTGTTAGCATAGATGTGAATGCCTGTTGAACTACTTGACACCGTGTTATTGATCAGGTAGTTATTGCTGCTGGAATCAGCCACGCGGATGCCCTCACCACTACCGGCGTTTGACACTGTGTTGTCAATCACGTTGTTATAACTGCTGGAATAAGTCAGAATGATACCGTTGTTGTTATTATTCAACATCATGTTATTGATTAAGTTATTATAACTACAGGAATCCCAGAGCTGAAGACCATTACCGTTGTTCTGACCCATATTATCGACTAGGTTATTGTGATTGGAACCATACCGCAGCCAGATACCGTTGCCATCATTGTTTGACAGCATATTACCGACCACGTTGTTGTTGTCGCTAGTATACAGAAAGATACCAACGTTATTTCCCGATGCTATATTGTTGGTCACGTTATTGTCGTCAGAACCAGAACTCAGATAGATGCCTGCCTTCTGAGAACCCGTTGCACCACTAACATTGAACCCGTTTATGGTTACATAATCTGCAGTTACATAGAAGACATTTTGATCGTAGACATCGGTAATGACATGAGTGACTGCAGCGCCGCCTGTTGACGTGATGTTCAGTTGTTTATTCACGCTGACATGCTCAGTATACGTTCCCGGATAAACAAGGATTGTGTCTCCGTTATTTACGGCTCCGTCATCTATTGCATCCTGTATCGAAGTAAAATCTGCACCGGGATCATCGTCCACTGTGTATGTAGCTGCAGGTGCAACAGCTGTCCCCATGGTCACTATTAAAGCAACCAGAATTAACATTGATCTTGTTTTCATAGCATACCACCATCACATTATAAAGCTAAGGATCAACAGCAGAGATGAAACTCACTAAAAACAGATTACTGCCCCAAATAAACTACAAAAAAGGCAAATCTGCCTTGTAGTCCCTACAAATAATATAACCCTTAGTAAAATATGGTGGCTGCTTTTATAAATAGATTCACAGCGTTAACTAATAGCAATAATTCATAATCATTTTTAAAAGAAAATAAATTAAAAAGATAAGAATGAGATTTAAGCCACAAAAAATGACAGCCTGCTTTATTAGCAGACTCTTGGAATCGGATCGCCAACAGGCATTCCAAGCTGACGCAGGCTTCCAATGGATGTCCTGAGCAGAACCTTACCCTTGTGCTCACTGACAGCCTTACCAACTATCCTGGCATTCAGACCATATTTGTGAGACTTCAGAAGCTCAAGAACCTGCTCAGCGTATTCAGGACGAACCCCTATCACAGCCTTTCCTTCATTGGCAATCTCAAGGGGATTCAGTCCAAGCATTTCACATGCTGTACTTACAACCATATCAATTGGGATATCGCTTTCTTCAAGGATTATACCGACATCACTTTTCTGAGCCATCTCATTGATGCAGGAAGCCAGACCTCCACGTGTGGGGTCTTTCATGGCACAAATCACCGGCTGGCCGTCTTCAGTTCTCAGTTCAAGGGGAGCTTTCAGGAGTCCACTAACAGGAGCAACATCAGATACAAGCTTTGTCTCAAAATCAAATCCTTCCCTGTGGGAAAGTAAAGCTATCCCGTGGTCACCAAGGTTACCTGTGACAATGATAACATCATCAGGAGAAAGTCCATTGTCCCTGACAACTTTAGGAGCAACTCCAACACCTGTTGTGTTGATTATCATGGAATCCAGTTTATTACCCTGAATTGTCTTGGTGTCACCGGTTATTATGGCAACCTCAGCCTCTTCTGCTGCGAGGTTCATAGACTTGATAATCTCTTCAAATGAAGACAGCTCAAAACCTTCAGGAACAATGATCGCACAGGTCAGAGCCAGCGGCTTTGCACCCATAACAGTAAGATCATTCACAGTACCGCATACAGCAATCCTTCCAATATCTCCGCCAGGGAAAAAGAGAGGGTCAACAACATGACTGTCAGTTGTCATAACTAACTCATAGTCATCTCCCATTCCTTCAGGTATCGAGATGGTTGAACCGTCATCGAGGTCATCAAGACCGACTGTTCCGGCTGAACGTCTGGAAATGTTTTTCAGGATAATGCCTCCAATGAGTTCCTGCATGAACTGACCGCCAGCACCATGTTCCATACTTATCCTGTTCTGCTGGGACATATTATCAGTCCTTACGGTTTTCTCTGCATTTGTCTGCCATGGATGAGATGGTTGAGAACCACTTATCCATGCTTTGCGCATCATGAATGGAAGTTTTAAGAACTGGAATATCAGGATTCAGGTGCCTGGCATCTGCCTCCATCTTTTCCGCACTGGCAAACACAGCCTCTGCAAGATCTTTTTTGTGGATGATTGCAATGTCCGTATGCTTGAATATCATCGGATGTTTCAGGACAATATCATCACCTTCAGTGACACTCACAACCACAACACGCAGATGTTCACCAAGTTTGTAGTCTGCAGGGCAGATGAGATTTCCAACATTTTCCATAAGCAGGATATCTACATCCGCAAGGTCAATGGACTTTAATGCCTTTTCAACAAGCTTTGCATCAAGATGGCATTCCCTTCCGGTGTTCACAGGAATTGTTGTAACACCGAGCTTTGCTATTCTTCCGGCATCCATGTCAGCTATCACATCACCTGCAATAACAGCAAGGCGATATTTGTCACCCAGGTTCTCAACTGTCTTTTCAATGATGGTAGTCTTCCCGGAACCAATAGCTCCCATGAAATTGATCGCAAGAACACCATTCTTATCAAGAAGTTTCTGGTTCTTGGCTGCAAGCTTATCGTTTGCCTTGAGAACATCATGGCCCACATTGATCACATGCATTAACATAATAAAAGTCTCCCAATTATTCACGTTTTTAATGTTCTTAAAATTTAGTGGTTTTTGAAATATCTATATAACGACCAGTATTAGCCTACTGTTCAATATCAATACTCTCGATGACAAGTTCATGGCCACCTGATGCATGCATCGTTTGACCGCACTGCGGACACTGAACATCCAGGAAAGTCCTGATATCATCGATTATTTCGTCATCAACAAAACATAATTTCTTACCATCTTCGCAAAATCCACACTCACACTGCATTTCTGGATAAATTTCGTTAATGATGATCTGTGCACCCTTTGAAACATTATCTTCCCTTAATGTCTCAAGACAGAACATTATCTGGTCCGGATTCACATGTGTAAGTCTTCCTACACCTACGGTTATAGAGTTCACACCTTTTGCGGCATTTTCTTCTGCAATAGAGATCACATTATCCATGATCTCACATGCAAGCGAGTATTCATGCACTATCAGCACCTCTGTAGCGGTACCAGTTATAGCACATGCCTTCCTGGCTTACCATGCATGAACCAACCGGAGTTGATGGAGTACATTTCTTTGAAAATAACGGACAATTATCAGGTTTTTCCTTACCCTTCAGGATCTCGGCACAGTGACAAAGTGATGATGCGGATTTTTCATAAGATATATTCTTCATCTTTTCACTGATGAGATCTGCATAGATCACTGAAGCATCATATTTTGCAAACTCGGGATTCAGTTTCAGTCCGGATCCCTTTATTGTTCCAAGGCCGCGCCATTGTGAATCCGTGATCTCAAAGACCCGATACATCATTTCTTGGGCCCGCACATTGCCTTCATCCCTGACAGCTCTTGGATATGCATTCTCAGCTGAGTACTTCCCGGAACCGTTCATCTGCTCTAATATCATAACAATGGAGAGAAGCAGATCAACCGCTTCAAAGCCTGCTGCAACTATTGGAAAACCCTGTTCAGCAAACTGCTGGAACGGATGAACTCCAATGATAGTACAAACATGCCCTGGAGCTATGAAAGCATCAACTTCTATCTCTTTAATGAGTTCTGAAACGGCAGGGATAGTGAGTTTGTGTGACAGCAGCAGACTGAAGTTCTCTGGCGGGTTGCGCAGGATGGCCGCTGCATTTGTGGGTGCAGTCGTCTCAAAACCGATGGCAAAGAACACTACCTTGCTACGAGGGTCTTTCTTTGCAATGGCAATGGCATCATCTATGCTGTATACCATTCTGACATCACAGCCCCTTGACCTGGCATCCATAAGACTGCCATTGCTGCCTGGAACACGCATCATATCACCAAAAGAAGTGATTATCACACCTGATTCTGCCAGTGCGATAGCCCTGTCAATCTCTTCTTCAGGGGTTACACATACAGGACAGCCAGGACCACTGAGCACTTCTATTTCCGCAGGCAGAACATCACGTAGTCCATAACGGGAAATAGTTCTCTCATGAGTGCCGCAGATGTGCATTATCCGGACAGGTCTTGAGAGCACACGTATCTTTTCCAGGAGTTCTGACTCGGCAGACATCCTTATTCGCCTTCCATAAGCTCTTCAATGAGCGCAAGGGTTTCTTTCCCTTCTTCTTCAGTAAGCAAAGAGATAGCATAGCCAACATGCACGAGAACATACTGCCCAAGGAGTGCATCATCGCAGCCGCCAAGAAGGTCGAGCTTGATCTGCCTTTCCACGCCGCCGAAATCGACCATGGCAGTATATTCATCCAGCAATGAAGTCACTTTGCCAGGAATTGCAATACACATGGGTTTGAATTAGTATTTGAGGTATATAAAAGATACTTACTTAAAAACTGAATAGCTATTAGAAATTATTAAAGAATATTATGAAAAATTAAAGACAGTAGGAAAGCTTTATTAGCATGAAAAATCATGATAATCCCGTTCAATATTCACATTCAAAACTTATCAGGTATCAGGAGCCTAAACCCATGGAAAAAAGTGAGAATCATGACTTTTTAAATATGAACAGACGAACCTTCCTCAAGGTGGTAGGCGCGATAGGAGCGTCTGCATTTTTAGGAATACACAGTTCTAAGATAACAAAAGCCCTTGAGCTTTCAAAGACAAAGATCATCTGGCTGCATGGTGCAGAATGTACAGGTTGTTCATCTTCTCTTCTGGACGGTGGAAACCCTGATCTTTCCCAGGCCATCGAAAAGCTCAGTGTTGACCTTGCTTTCCACGAGACACTGCTTGCACAGCAGGGTATCTTTGTCGACGGAAGCCCGGCATCAACCTCCGAGCTGAATTCTGAGATACTGCTGGATGAAGCCATTGAAGAAGGAAACTACGTACTTGTTGTCGAAGGATCAATTGCAAACGGACCTGAAGGTTCAGGTAAATACTGCATGTATGGTGAACGCACCTTTAAAGACATATTCGCAAAGGCTGCAAGCAATGCAACTGCGATCATGGCTGTTGGAATGTGTGCTGCATACGGCGGTGTCAATTCAGCCGACAGTGACCTGAAAGACATTACAGACTTCAGAGGTGTCGCATATCTTAACGAGGATTCATCCAAAGGCATGCTTTCAATACTTGGGATCAACAAGCCTGTAATTAATATTGCCGGATGTCCTGCACACCCTGACTGGATCCTTCTTACCCTTGCAGCAGTGATCCTTGGAAAGATCGATATCAACAATCTTGACGCAGTACTTGACACTTACAAGCGTCCTGTTGTATTCTTCCCAACTGATAACTCAATGCATGACAACTGCCCACGCAGAGGTTACTACGACAGAGGTATACTCGACGAAGACCTGTCAGGAGAAGGCTGTCTTTTGAAAGTCGGATGTAAAGGTCCGTACACACGTTCAGACTGTGGTCTTCGCAGATGGAACGGTTCAGTAAGTATGTGTACCCAGGCCGGTTCTCCATGTATCTCCTGTTGTGAACCTGGTTTCCCTGATGTCGCATCCCCATTCTATGATATGATCGAAGATAAGCCACTGGCATATGGCATGAATGTCGGAACAATGTCAGCCATTGGTGTAGGTGCTGCATCACTTGGTGTTGCTGCACATGCTGCACGCAGGATAGTTTTTGACAAATATGCTGAAGAACGCAAGAAAAAGGAGGAGGAATAAAAATGACCCGCGTTGTTGTAGATCCTTTAACACGTATTGAAGGACACCTTCGTGTATCCACAGAAGTGGACGCAAATGGTGTAATTACCGATGCACAGAGTTCAGGTATGCTCTTTAGAGGAATGGAGCGCATACTTGTAAACCGTGATCCAAGAGATGCTGCACGTTTTACCCAAAGAGTCTGTGGAATCTGCCCGACAGCACAGTCAATGGCATCTGTCAATGCACTCGATGACCTTTATGAAGTTGCAGACCAGATCCCAAAGGATGCCCTTGTCACAAGGAACATCATCCAGGCGATCAACACAATGGCAAGCCACGCAACACACATCTATGTATTATGGGGTCCGGACCTTGTAAACCCTGCATACAGGAACCTGCTGGCAACAGTTGAAGGTACAGGCAGTGCAGTATGGAAAGAGTTTCTTTCCCGTTTTGCACCTATCAGCTACAAGATGGATGGAGCATCCGTAACCCCGGGTACTGCTTACATTAATGCTATCAAGGAAAAGAAGGACCTTGAACAGGCAATGGCAGTTATCGGTGGAAAGATGCCACACCAGATGGCAACCGTTGCCGGTGGTGTTACATACCGTCCAAACCTTGCAGACGTAGGTACACTGACAAGCCATTACTACAAACTGATGGATTTTGTGAACAGCACAACTCTTGGCGTAGATGCCCAGACATGGCTTGATAACACTTACAGAGCCTCATCACCACAGAAAGCAGTAAACTTCCTGCTGGAACACCTGCAGAACCTGGTTGACAAATCACTCTCATCTAATAATTTCTCCTATTCAGCCGGATGGGGAGACCTTGAGCTTATCAGTGCATTCGGATCCGAACTCATCGGTGAAAAGACCCTTGGACTGCCTGCAAGCTTCAAGATAGACAGAACCGGAGGATATGGCGAGGATTCAAATGTAGGATACCTGACATACGGTGTATTCTATGATGTGGAGAACGGCGATGGTTATGATGCAGTAGGCTTTGGACAGAGTGCTTTCCAGAAGGCTGCATTCATTAACAGCTCATTTGAAAAGAAAGCATTCGATCATAAATACGTCACTGAAGAGACCAGCCACGGATTCTACACCTCAGACGATGCTCTGCATCCATTTGACGGAGTAACTGACCCTGTTACAACTGCCAGCGACATTACTTATGAGGGTGGCAGCGATAGCAGGTACACCTGGATAAAGGCACCACGCTACAATGGAACACCATGTGAAGTTGGTCCTGTTTCCCGTCTGATCTCAATGGATGAGCCACTGACAACAGGTCTTATGCAGGCATTCGCAGACAACGGATACTCCGCTGTTAACAGTTTTACAAGAATGATCGCAAAGGCACAGGAACTCCTTATCCTTTCCGAACAGTACCTTAAATGGGTGACAGTTGACCTTGATCCTGCAGGCAAATATTATGTCGACCCTGACCTTAACAATGCAAAGGATTCAAAGGGAATAGGTCTCTGGGAAGCTCCACGTGGTGCGCTTGGTCACTGGGTGAAGGCAGGCTCTGACCTGAAGATCACAAACTACCAGATGGTAGTACCAACCACATGGAACTGCTCTCCAAGAGATGCAAACGGTGTGGCAGGTCCTCTTGAGCAGTCTCTTATCGGTACAAAGATCTCTGCAGCAGAGAATGCTCTTGGTGTTGACAATACTAATCCAACAGGTATATTGCACACTGCAAGGTCCTTTGACCCATGTATTGCATGTGCTATCCATACAATTGACCTGACTGACAGGACAGCGACTCCACGAACCTTTACCATAGTATAAAGTGGGTGAATTCCATGGAAGACAAGAAGATAGAGAAGGAATGTCCTAAGCTTGTCAGCAGAAAAGCTATTAAGATGTATGGTGAGAGACATATCGAAAGATATTCTTTCCTTGAGAGGCTGGCGCATTTTGCGCACCTCACAGCTTTATTTGTTCTGCTGGTCACAGGATTTAAGATATATATGGGCTGGGAATTCCTGACATACCATGCCGCCCTGAATATCCACATGGCATTTGCAATCATTTTCATGGTTGCTAACTGGATACTTATTCCATACAATATCATTACAACGGAATGTCCTCACTGTGAGATATGTGATGCCGGCGGAATCCGCGGTTATTCCCACAGGGCCATGCACATAGCAAGAAGGTATCTTTTCGGTCCGACCGACGCAAAGAGGATGAAGCAGATATTGCTCAACTATTTGGGTAAGGCTCCATATCCTGCTTACACTGTGTTCGATGTGAAGAACAGGGGATATATAGACAAGCTCCACCCAATGACAAAGTTCCTGCTGGTATTCGAAGGAGCAGCAGTAGCCCTTGTATTCATTAGTGGCATCCCACTTTATCATCAGCAGTGGGAACTGTTGGGTATACCTATCGGTCACTGGGTCCTTCTTGCAGGCGATATGATCGGCCCATACTTCAATCTGGGTACACTGGCACTTATCCGTACAGTGCACCTGCTCGTGGCTTACTTCTTCATCATAGAAGTAACGGTACATGTAGGTATCATTGAACTTGATCCAAAGATATGGAAATTCCACAAGGCAATCTTCTGGACCGGAACAAGTGACCTTTGTGACTATCACTATGTTGACCTTATCAACGTAGATGATGAACCAGTAGCAGCACAAGCGGAGTGATTCTACGATCCGAATACTTGGATGTGGCAATCCCTTAAGAGGGGATGATGGAATAGGCATTCACGTAATCAATCGCTTAGGTGAGATGTACGATGAATTGCCTGAAAATGTGGAACTGATGGATGCCGGTGTCGGCGGACTCGATATATTGAACATGCTGGAAGGAGCCAGTAATTTGATAATCGTGGATGCGGTGAAAGGCATCGGAGATGTTGGTTCTGTTCATCGGTTGTCAGCTGATGATGTTAAGAATGCCATATCCAAGGAATGTATTTCCATTCACGATATCAGTCTTGCAGACGTGCTAACTATAGCCGAACAAGTCCAGGAAATGCCTGACAGACTTACGATCTTTGCCATAGAAATTGAGAAGGCAGACGAGATCTCCGTTGATCTGTCTGAAAAGGTTAAGGATTCCCTGGACATTGCTGTTAAGCTGATATTTGATGAAATCAGTGCGATGAAAGCTTGTTGAGGGGTACCTGATCCGTCCCTCAACAATTTATCACTGCACGATATATTTCTGAATATGAGTTCGCTCATGTACAGGCTAGTTTGAAAAACTTTGAATTAAGAGAGAAAAAGTATCATTGATAGTAAAATAAGAAACAAATACAGAGTAATAGTTGATTAAAACATACTCAGGAGATAACAATGGAAAATCCACGCTCAACTCCTTTAGAGGACCTACTTGTCTGGATCCTCAGTGTTGACCGCCGTGTCATACTTATGGAGTCCATAGACAATCATCAGGTGATCAAAGCATCTGATGTCGCACAGAAAACGAACAGATCAACTCAAAACATAAGCCGTGCCTTGACGGAACTCAAGAATAAAGGCATTATTAAATGTCTTACACCTGAAAAAACGACTTGGAAAAGGTATATGTTAACAGATACGGGAATAGAGGTCCGTCAAAAACTCCAGCAGTACCACTGAACTCTTTTCTGTAATACTGACACTGTTAACAATGTTTTATAATGGGCCTTTGCCCATTAGTTTTTCTTTTTTTGATGATTTTTCTAGATTCTAAATTTGGGATTCATTATACCAAATTTTATGACCACACTTTGTTTTAAGTTGTACTACGGTAAGTGTTTAAGTCTTTTGGATTAGACATACTTTTTAGCTATTCTACTGATTGTAAAAAACAAGAATAAACATATTAATTAGTAATACGAACAATACTGACTATATTACTTTAAATTGTAGGTGAATTTATGCCTGTTACATTGATTGAGAGTAACGAACAATACAAAATTACAATCCCTAATAACATTGTACAACTTGAAGGAGTAAAAGCGGGTCAAAAATTCAACATAGTTAAGATTCAGGGATATTTAGCACTTGAACCAGTCAGATAAACCGGTTAACTCAGAATGCTCATATAAAAAAGATTAAAGAGACCATCCATGTAAAAAGAGAGATTCTATTCAGTCATAAAAATAGACTCAAAAAAATGAAATAATGGAGAATATGCATTCTCCATATTTAGCTAATTACTTTTCCTGATGGATAACTATTGAACCGCCACCAATTGCAGTTGTTGGGTCTGCATCTTCCAGAGCTTCAATCTGATTGTCATAGATGACAGCAGTTTCATTCCATATCTTCATCCTAAAGAGATCCACATCAGTGCTTGGTGTAAGGTCTGCATCGATAGCACTAAGCATGAAAGTGTATTCTCCTTCTCCATTGATAGTTCCAATACCTTTGTATTTTGCTTTGGAACCTGCAATAACAAGCCATTCATAGCTTGTTGACTTGAAGGTAAGATCTGCAACCTGGAACTGGAATTCCGTATTACCGGTTGGTACAATAGCTCCTTTCTTATATTTGGATACAAAACCAAAGGTTGCTTTGCCAGTAAGAGTTGGATCTGTTATATACGCATCCAATGGTGAGTAAATCCAGCCACCACCAGTTACAAATCCTGCATCAGCATCATAGACAACAACATATTGTTCAGAAGTTTTTGTATCAGAACCATCGTCATCATCTATTACTGTTACAGTAATTCTGTATACCCCAGCATCCAGATACGAGTGAGTTGGCTGGTCAGCACTGACTGATGAAACACTAAGTTCCATGGCATCAACACTACTGTCACCCCAATCTATGGATACTGTATGTGTATCTAAAGTTCCCACGTCAATAAAATCTGAACTAATTGTTATAGGTTCGTTTACTGCTATAGGATCAATTGGTGAAGACAATGAGATAATTTCAGGTGCAATGTTGTTCACAGTTACTACAGAAGATTCAGTACCAACACCACCATCGTCATCTGTGACAGTTACTGTAACAGTATAATCATCAGATGATGTACCACTTGGATCATCATCTAAATATTGATGGTTTTTGCTGAATACAGTAGTTCCTGCTGGATAACTAACAATTTCATGTTCTCCATCTCCCCACTCGATTGTAACATCAAATGTGTCGTTTATTCCAGGATCACTGATCACACCATTTATTGTTGCTGTTCCATTTTCATCGATTACATCTCCTGATATTGTTCCAGTTGGTGCTACATTCTGAACCGTGATATCAATAGTGTCGCTATCTGTTAGTTCGCCATCACTAACTTCCAGTGTAATCATGCCTATCCAATCATCATACCATGTGTTGGTAATTGTCGTAGTATTTGACCAACCAGTATCCCATGTTCCATCGCTATTAAAGTCCCATCTATATTCAAGTTCATCATCATCAACATCAGATGATGCTGAAGCATCAAACGTTACAGGTGAACCTTCAACAGCAGAGGAAAAATCAATTTGCGAGATACTAGCTACCGGATTTTGATTTATAATGGCTTCCTCAGTGATTATCAATGTCACAGAGTCAGCCTCAGACCATACATCATAACATGACATTACATAATCCTGTGCACTGAAGTAAATAGTGTGAATCCCAACTGAAAGATCAGATGAGCTGAAATTAAGTGAATTACTCAAATGACCATCTATACTGGAAGTCCAATTATAAGCCACGACAGGGGTATCCGGGTCAATAGCAGTCCCATTGAAAAATACTGTTTCACCTTTGACAGCGGGGCTTGGAGATATTGATGTAATGTTGCACACTGGAGGGAAGCTAACACAGAAATAATCATGTCTCACTAAAAAATCCCTACTTACTTCTGCATATTCACAACCAGATTCAGACTTCACAGAAACGACAACTCTGTATAGAGCAATGTCTACTACATTTGTCATGTCAAATTCAATAAATATGCTGTCAACGTCCACGTATGAATCGCTTGTAGGCGTCACACTCTCTGGGATTTTGATTTTGACATCCTCAGGATCACCATTCACAAGCTCAGGGTCATCCCAGACAGGCATCACATACACAGAATATGTGTAATAGAAAGGCTTATTTATTTCTGATGTTGGTATGTCAGTTATTAAAAAACTTGTAACAAAAGGTTCTGTAATAGGCGCACGCACAGGTTCCAGTGCAGACAATTGTATAGATTCCGGCACAGGTACCGTGCCATCTTCATTCGTAAAATCAACATTTAATGCCGAAGCTGTCCCTACAGTAACAAGCAACATGACCACAAAGGCCAATACACAGGTAAAAATCATGTTTGTTTTCTTTCTCATCATATCACTTCAGTTTTAATTAAAGTGGTGATGATTGGTCTAGAAAAACGTGCACAAGAGCTACTAATTTTATTCATATTGATATCAGATGATCTAGTATTGTTCTGATAACAACATATAGTTCAACAGCAAGATGCCGTTTTCACTATACATACCACCACTATTTATTACCACCAAATGAAATATCTTAACTATAATGAAAAAAGTATATACGTTTTTTGAAATTGTTTTGTGCATTTTAATTATATATGCACACTCATAATTATATGGACTCCTCAGTACACCGCCCGTGAAGTGATCATGTAAGGGAAAGATTGGAGATGTATGAAGAAATTTTGGTTACGTTATAAAATAGGATAAAAGTAAAATTAGGGAGAATGTTGTATTCTCCACATTATCTAAAACTACTTTTCCTTATGGACAACTATAGAACCGCCATCAATTGCTGTTGATGAATCTGCATCATCAAAGTCACCATTCTGATTATCATAGATGACTTCATCGGTAGCTTTATCCCATATCTTCATCCTAAACTTATCACCGTCATCAGCATCAATAGCTGTAACCATGAAACCATAGTTACCTTCACCGTTGATAGTTCCAGTGCCCTTATATTGGGCTTTTTGTCCTGCAATGACTAGCCAGTCATAACTTGTTGACTTGAAGTTCAAATCTGCTAATTGGAACTGGAACTCAGTTGAACCAGTAGGAACAGTTGCTCCTGTCTTATATTTGGATACAAATCCAAAGCTTGCTTTACCAACTAAGTCTTCGTCACCCGTATTATCAGGAGTATATGCACCTGCTGGTGAATCAAACCATCCACCACCAGTTACGAAGCCACCTTCTGGATTATAAACAACTACATAATCTGAAATTACTTCGTCGCTTCCACTATCCTTATCTGTAATTGTCAATTTTATTGTGTAAACATCTGCATACTCATAATCATGTTTGCCAGTGACTGTGCCCGCACCACCAGCATCACTCTTAATGCCTTCTGATATGGAATTATCTCCCCAATCTATTACATAAGTGTGTGTATCCAGAATTCCATCATCGGTGAAAGTGGCAGATAATTCTACAGAATTACTAATATCTACAGGAGCCTCTGGTAAATATATTGAAGATATCTCTGGAGCAACATTGTTGACTGTAATTATTAAATTAGTAGTGTTACTTCCTCCATTTCCATCATCTACAGCTAGACTAACAAGATAGTCTCCATTATCTGGGTAGACATGACTTGGATTTACATCGTATGATTTAGCTGAACCATCTCCAAAGTCCCATTCATATGTAAGAATGTCACCGTCGGGGTCAGATGAACCTGATGCAATAAATTTTACAGGTGAACCTTCATATACATCATCTGTAAGAGAGATAACAGCTAAAGGAGGGTAATTAGATGGTGGATTACTTGATGGAGGAATGAAAAGAATTGCCAATCTATTGAATACTGCTGGTACATTATAGGAGTACTGTAATCCATCTGTTCCATCTGGAGATTCGATTCCTACAGTAGCAGAGGCTCCAAAATCTGCATACTCATTGTTAACTCCATATACTGTTCCAAATTCTACTTCTTTGTATTGGAATAAAATCTCATTTGATCCTTCATAAAGAATCGTCTCAAAAGTTATCCCCGAATCAGAACATTCGAACTTTTGATTATCATACCATTCAACAACAAATTTTCTGTTTGGAGCCGTTCCCAGAGTTTGGTAATAGATTGGACTGACTTCATTACAACTTATAAGGTTATCCCAAAATGATACAATAAATCCATCAATATCAGGTGTTTGTGTGATTGGTTCATTCTGATAGTAAAGAAGCCAATTAGATGGTGCATTGTCAACTAAGAATAACATGCCATTGTTTGAAAAACTAAATTGGCTATAATCATTTCCATAATAATTGAAGGAAAATCCAATGTCAACGGTTTTGCTGAAGACCGAGCAAGTATCTGGTATGCCTTCATTTCCAGTTTCTGAAATTTCAATCCATCCATATGTCGGTCCATTTTCGCTGTTGCTGTCTATAAAAGTGTAACCATAAGCATCTGGACCACCGGTGATTGCTGCTACATTATTGCATAACATTGCAAGAACGATGCAACTAATCAAAGTATTATAAATAATATATTTAAATCTGACACTCATTTTAATCCAACCTAATAAAAATTCCGATTATTTAATAAATATCCCTGGAGTTTATAATTATTTTTAATATGATTTCTGCAAATAAAAAATACAAAATAATATTGGCAGTTGAGCTGCACATTGTTTTAAATATTGGTTAGCTTGCTAGCAACATCTTCAAAATCGTATTTTGCCAAGAGAATTTGTATTGCGAAAAAACCTGAAAATTTGCTTATTTACACTTAAAAATCATTTAAATTTATGAAATAATAGTCCTTAAACAAAGTTATATTTGAGATTAGCGAACTAGCAGAAAAAAATATGATATCCAGTAAGTGTTTAAATCTTTTGGATCACACATACATCAGTTTACTAGAAATTAAATGAAATATAGGCTTAATGTATCGCTAAATAATGGAAGTTTTCTTTTATATTATGTTCTAGCCATAAAACTAAATGAAAATGTTTAAGTATTCTTCACATTTAGACACCATTTGAACTAAATGAAATTGGGTGGTACAGATATGCGAAAACACATAATTATTTTACTTTTTGTAGCAATATTGCTTGCATTTACAAGTATAGTGTCGGCAGCAGATATAACGGTTGGACAATGGGAGACTTATACTGTCTCAACGGATTTAACAATAAATCCTGGTGAGGTACTAGATATCCAATACAGTGGAGAGTTAGTTATTCTACCTGGCGTCACCCTTACCAATAATGGTCTTATTGATAACGATTTCCAGATCCACAACTACGGCACTATCGCCAATTTTGCCACTATTACCAACTTCGGCACTATTACCAACTCTGGAACAATCACCAACTACGGTACGATAGACACCTTCGGCACGATAGACACCTCTGGAACTATCTCCAACTTTGGCACTATCAATCGGTATCTAGGTAGCACCATTGATGATTTCATAAGTGTACTGTTGGGGCTGTTTACAGGTAACCCAATTAATTGGGCACCTATATCAGATGCAAATGGGCCATACACAGGAGTGGCTGGTACAGCAATCACTCTTGATGGAACTGGCTCAAGTGATTCTGATGGAACAATTGTAAGTTATGAATGGGACTTTGGCGATGGCAGTCCAAGTTTACCAGCACCAGCACCATATCTATCTCACGCGTATGCAAGCGCGGGAACATATACTGTAACTTTAACTGTGACAGACGATGACGGTGCTACTGTTGCAGATACAAGCACAGTAGAGATAGCAGCAGCAGATTATGATGGTTCTATTCCTGAATTCCCGACAATAGCACTCCCAATGGCTGCAATTATTGGATTGGCATTTATCTTCAGAAAGAGAGAATAAACTTAATTCTCTCATCTACTCTTTTTTCCTAAACACCCTAAGAACGGAATACAGATACAAGAAACGCCAATAAAAGGAAGTTTTGATATTATGAAATATAAATTGATTCTTGCAGATCCACCGTGGTCATATAAAGATAAATCAGGCAGGGATTATAAGCACGGTGCGGCTGAAAAATACGACACAATGAGCTTAGAGGATATCTGCAATATGCCTATTCAAGATATCGCAGATAAAGACTGTGCGCTTTTTATGTGGGCTACGACTCCATTATTACCGGAAGCTTTCAAGGTTCTGGAAGCATGGGGATTCAAGTATAAGACTACTATCTATTGGCGCAAGATCATGTCTTTAGGTATGGGTTATTGGTTCCGTGGTCAGGTTGAAGTATGCTTAGTTGCTATCAAAGGCAATGTGAAAGCATTCAGATCACAGAGGCCAAACTTCATTGAAACAAAAGCCAGGAAGCATTCACAAAAACCAGATCAGTTATATGGCTTGATAGAAGAGTTGGAGATATCCCCCAAAATAGAACTGTTTGCAAGAGAAAGGCGTGAAGGTTGGGATGCGTGGGGAAATGAATTACCGAAAACAACTCAAACGCTTTTGGAGGTTGCTACCTAAACACCCTAATAATGGAATACTATAATCAGAGGCACAGTTTCTTAATGAAGGAAGAAAAATGCACAGTAAATGATATTTGTCATTTGAAGCTTGTATAACCAGGAACCAGACCAACAGCAAGCATCATTGAAATATATAATAAGATGAGAGCTAGAAGTTTAACTGTGTTTTTAAGATAAATATGTAACAAATAGTTGCAATATCCAAATAACATATTAATCTTTTTTATTTGTTTTGTGTTTATATTAAATGGTAGTATTTATGTTCTGCCTAAACTGCAGAGTAAAGGATGTAATGTTAAAATCTAAATCCCCACGCGTCCACCTATCAAAACCGCAGCACTGAGCATCAGAATGTATATGAAACCCACTAACAATATTTTAGCACTGTTTGAAATTGCATCGTTATTCATTTGTGACCTAGAGCACAATTGAGTATTTAACACTTATTAAATAAGTTCATACTTATTACAAAGATAATATATACTCGTGATTTATATGATTTGGACTTGTTTGGTGAGGAACTTCTATGAGTAACACTTTTGCAACTTCCAACGACATACTAGAAAAACGCCATTTTCCTTTTATACCATCTCGGTTTTTGTGTTAGCAGTAAAAGGTGCGGAAAAAATTTTCCTAGTAACTAGAGAAAAAGGAAATAAAAAATGCCTAATATCCATAAGAGTTTAAGTATTTTGGGTCATACATACTTTAAGATGATTTGTATATTAAATGAAGAAGAATGCTGAAGCTGATAAGCCATTTACTCTTAATTCTCATTTTAGAGAAAGGTTGGAGGGCTATCCCTTTAAAAAGATACCTTATAATTAAATCATGAAACATAATCAAAAAAGAGAAATGATGGAGAACATGATATTTTCCACATTTAATTAATTACTTTTCCTTATGGATAATTATTGAACCGCCACCAATTGCAGCTGTCGCATCTGCATTATCAGAGTCACCGTTCTGATTGTCATAGATGATTTCATCGGTAGCTTCATTCCATATTTTCATCCTGAATTTGTCACCGTCGTCGTCAATGGCACTTAGCATGAAGGTATACTCGCCTTCTCCATTGATGGTTCCAGTACCCTTATACATAGCCTTAGAACCTGCAATAACAAGCCATTCATAGCTTGTTGACTTGAAGGTAAGATCTGCAACCTGGAACTGGAATTCCGTATTACCTGTTGGTACAGTTGCTCCATTTTTATATTTAGACACAAAACCAAATGTTGCTTTGCCAGTAAGAGTTGGATCTGTTATATACGCATCCAATGGTGAGTAAATCCAGCCACCACCTGTTACAAATCCTGCATTAGTGTCATAGATTACAACATATTGTTCAGATGTCATTGTAGCAGAATCACCGTCATCATCTGTTACTGTTAAGGTTATTTTGTATACTCCAGCATCTGTATACGAGTGAGATGTCTGATCAGCACTTATAGATAAAACACTACTAAGTTCTCTGGTATCAACGGAATTATCACCCCAATCTATAGTTATATAATGCGTATCTAAAGTTCCCACATCAGTAAAGTCTGAACTTATTGCCACAGGTTCATTTACTGCAATGGGGTCAACTGGAGAAGATAAGGATACTATTTCAGGTTCTACATTTTTCACCGTTACTACGGAAGAAGCAGTGCCAACACCTCCATCATCGTCAAAGACTGTCACAACAACGGTATAGTCATCAAATGATGTGCCACTTGGATCATCATCTAAGTATTGGTGAGATTTGCTGAATTCAGTTGTTCCAGCCGGATAGCTGACTGTTTCACTGATGTCATCTCCCCAAATGAATGTAAGTTCAAAGGAATCGTTTATTCCAGAATCAGTAATTGCTCCATTTATTGTTGCGTTTTCATTTTCATTAATTTCGTCGTCTGATATTGTCACAGTTGGTGCAACGTTGTTGACTGTTACCTCTAGAATATCAGTTCCAACTCTTCCGTCACCATCAGTTATTGTCAGAGTAACAGTATAATAACCATTATCAGCATATGTATGGGTTGATTCAAGGGTTCCTGATTCAGTTGCCCCGTCTCCAAAATCCCATTCTATGGTGTGGGTATCTTCACTTCCTGCAGCGGTGTAAGTACCTGAAAACGAAACAGTGTCACCTTCATTGACAATTTGATCAGCACCTGAATCGACAACAGGATCTATATTGCCAGGAGTAACAAACATATCGAAGGACTCTGCAGCCACAATTCCTAAAGGAAACAAATCATTTTCGAGACCAATCATGACACGATAGACAGTGTTGGTTGATGCACTTTCTTTGGCATGAATAGTTATGCTGTTTACATCTGTATAAGGATCAGATGTGGGGATTAGACTAACAGGAGTTGTAACTATAATATCACTTGGATCACCATCACCAGATCTTATTTGAACATTGTAGAAGTATTTATATTCCGTACCCATCAAATTGTAAGAAGGATCCTGCTGTATATCATATAGTAATACTGTAATTGGTTCTTCATTACCTTGTTGCAAATAAATTGGAGTCTGCCAGTTCAGCCTAATGTCATCTTCGTTGAAAAGTATCATCATTTCTGCCGAAGCTGGCCCTACAGTAACAAGCAACATAATCATTATAGCCAATGTGCAGATTGAAATTATGTTTGTTTTCTTTTTCATCGTATCACTTCAGTATATTTTAATTAATAAAGTGGTTACTGGCTGAGATATAGTTAATCTGCATTACTACTAGGCAGTATGAATATAATTTAGATGATAAATTGTAAACTCAAGCAAGCTACTATTTTATGCTACTATTACCACTATTTGCTACCACAATCCAAATAACCAATTATAAGTGAAACAAAAAAGTATATATCTTTTTCGAAATTTTCTTAAAACTGATTTAATACATGTGTTTTAAAAATATTATATGGTTATTCAGCAGGCCATCTAATTGTAAATGAAAAGGGGGTGTAAAATGGACTTGATTTTTCCCTTGAACTCATATTGATATTGTGGCAGGTATATTAAAATAATTTGATTAATCAAGCATATTTGATGCAATCTCTATTAATGAAGTTGATGGAGCTTTAATAAGAATGATAAAAAATACCTAACATCCACAAAGGTTTGTTTTTTTGTATAACTGTGCAGCTTTAAACAAAATAAAAAAGAATATATAACATTAATAATACTACATTCTCTACAGACATAGTAGAGATTGTTATTGATGAAACTTTCAACAAAAAGTGAATACGCCTGTCTTGCACTGATAGACCTCTCAGAAAATTACGGTGCAGGATACATCAAAATAGAGGATATCTGTCAGAGGCAAGACCTTCCAAGAAAATATATCGAACAGATATTATTATCTTTAAAGAGAGAAGGGTATGTAAAAAGCCGCCGTGGGGCTGATGGCGGCTATATGCTGGCCAAAGAGCCTGCACAAATATCTCTGGCTGAGATCGTTAGACATATGGATGGAGCTCTTGCTCCTGTAAATTCTGTGAGTAAATATTTCTATGAGTGTACACCCCTTGAAAAGAATGACGCGCTGATCAAAGTGTTCAGAGAGATCAGAGACTACACTTCTGACAAAATGGAGAATACAACTTTTGCTGATCTGATTCGTGAATAATTTTTTTCAAACCAATCTATACTAAACCGATAGAGAATATAGAATAAAAGGAGAACAATTGAATGATAGCTAAAAAAACCATAAACAATATGTGCAATGTTGCGCAGGATAATGACAAACAAGTTGTACGCAAACATCGACGGTATTTAAAGGAACATGACTGACCAGGCGGACGCTGTTAGAAGATATGAGAACTTATGATAAACTGTGAAAAGTTTTGGGAAAGGTTTAATAGCATGAATAATCATGAGGTATTTGCGGTGGAAATACCATCATTAATCATTATGAAAACTTGTGAATGGAGACCTTACCATGAAAATTGCAGAAAATACCTTAACACCACATGAATTAAGAATTAGTCTTAAATTGCAAGATAGTTACTGTGGGCTAAAACAGGAGGATTCTTTATGTTACAAATGATGGAAGCGGTCAAAATGCCAGGACAAATTCAGGGTGCTATGTCTGATGAAGAAGTGATTGCATGGGTACTCGGTGTTGACAGACGCCTTGTTGTCCTCGGGTCCATGAAAAGTCATCCAATCCTTAAAGCATCAGATATTGCCCAGGAAACGAACAGGTCTACACAGAACATAAGCCGTGCTCTTAAAGAGTTCAATGAAAAAGGATTCATAATGTGTCTTAATCCTGAAAAAACAACCTGGAAAAGATATACTATTACAAATTCCGGAAGAGAGTTACTGGAAAAACTCGAAGATATCTATTTCGATCCTAATTAAGTGAGAGGTTGCTAACGTCAGGGTCAGCTTTCCTCTTTTTCTCTCATTTTCCAAATAAATATCTACATTTTTGTTTCCAGTTATAATTCCCCACACCTCTTTTTTAAGACTTATCTGTAACCTGCTTAATATACGGGCCAAGAATCATGTCCTTGTAAGCACCACCTGCAGGAACCTTTGGATACAGAACTTCTTCCCTGTCTGTGCAAACTTCAAGGAAACATGGTCCTTCTGAATTCAGGAAAGCCTCCATTCCATCTTTAAGCTCTTTCCTGTCTGTTATCCTTTCAGCAAAAGCAAATCCGAAAGACTCTGCGATTTCAGCAAAATGAACATCCTTTGGCCTCTGTGTTCCAGTCCTTTTTCCTTCATAAGCTGCATCCTGCAGGTTCTGGACCATTCCGTCACTCCTGTTATTAAGCATGAGTATCTTGATCGGCAGGTTCAGTGAAGCGATCGTATGTAGTTCCCCAAGGTTCATTCGCAGACTTCCATCACCATCGATTGCTATGACCCTTGCTTCAGGGTTTGCAAAATGGACACCAATTGATGTTGGCATGGAAAAGCCCATTGTTCCGAAAGAACCGGATGTCATGAAAGACTTTGCTTTCTGCATGGGAAGATACTGTGCTGCAAGCATTTGCTGATTGCCGACACCTGTTGTAATCATGGTGTTACCATCGATATAATTGGATAGCAGTGACATGACCTCAGCAGACTGGATAAATTCTGATTCACGGTTGTAATCCAGCGGCCATGACCTTTTCAGGAATCTGGCACGTTCCTGCCACTCGTAGATGTTCAATGTGATGTTGTTCTTTTTAGCATAATTGAGCAGATCCATTATAGCCGTGGTAGCATCCCCGATGAATGTGAATTTCGGTCCTCTTTCTATCTTTATCTGGTGCATTTTCTCGGGATTGATATCGATGTAGGCGATGTCCGTGCCAATCGCAAACCCGACTTTTTCAGCAACCCTGTCATCCCAGCGAACACCGATTGCGAAGAAGAAGTCGTTCTCCTGGATGAGCATGTTGGCGTATGGTGTGCCAAACATTCCCAGCATTCCGAGATTGAGTTCCTCACGGCCATCAAGGACTCCTTTTGCCATGAGAGTGTTTACCGAAGGTATCATGAAGTAATCATTAAACTCCCTGATTGCATGGCTTCCGGCTTCAGAGTTGAGACCTCCTCCCAGATAGAGTAGCGGTCTTTTTGAGTTAAGGAATAAACGGAAGAATTCCTCGCATTGTTCATCGCAGAGATGTCTGTCATCATGGTAGCTTTCCTCGAACCTCATGATGTTCATGTCCTGGTACTCATGCATCTTCTGCTGTTTGTCCAGAGGGACATCTATGACAACTGGCCCGGGTTTTCCGGATTTTGCAAAGTAGTAGGCATCCTTGATAATAGCCTCAAGATCATCACCATCAGAAACCAGCATGACCTTCTTGGCAGCTTCCCCGAAGATACCCTCAACATTGATATGCTGGAACGAGTCGGTGCCTATCTTATGCGCAGGGACCTGCCCCGCGATGACAAGAAGCGGGATGCTGTCACCATAGGCATCTGCAACGCTTGTGAGCGTATTGGTGATCGCAGGTCCGGATGTGACTATTGCAACACCGACATCGCCTGATGACCTGGAATATCCGGCTGCACTGAAGGCTGCTGACTGTTCGTTTGAGTTGATGACTATCTCGATGTCACTCTTCTCAAGTGCATGGAATACCGGAAGTATTGCCGCTCCGGTATAACCGAATATTTGTTTGACCCCGAGGTCCTCCAGACTTTTAACTAATATTTCTGCTCCATTCATTTCTTCCATTATAATTCTCCATGAAAGAAACAATCCCGGCACAGGATACACTAATCAGTAATTAAACAAAAACAGCGCACTTGAGCCAGAAAAGTTTCGATTATCGTGCTCAAGCGTTTAACACTACCACTACTAAGGACACAGGCACTAAAGTCACAGTGTGAGTTGTGGTAGGGTTTGACATTAGGTAAGGATTGTGGGAGGTGGTATTTAAGGATGTTGGGTATTGATACTTAAGAAGTTGTTGTAATTTCCATTGTTAAGCAATTAAATTTCATGATTTTTTTGCTTTACTTAATAGATATTTAACATCAAATTGTTGGACCAAGTATGGTAAAATTTAGCAAGTAATTTATATGGACAAACGCATTTACCCCACTAAACAAATAGTTAAGGATAGAGAAATAAAAAATAAATAATTTGATGGTGATTGGTCATGACCTTTAAGATATTTGTTAGTTACTGTACAAAAGATATAGAAGAGATTAAGCCTATTTTAAATCAAATACAAACCATAAAAGATACTGAATTTTTCTTCGCTGACCAAACATTGAATCCAGGGGATCATATAAGCCAAAGAATTATCAACTACATAAGTAATTGTGATGTTTTCATTTTATTTTACAGCAAATCTGCCTACGCTTCAACTTATGTTCAACATGAAATCGGTGTTGCTAAAGCTAACGATAAACTAATTATACCAATTTTGCTTGATGATACAAAGCCTGATGGAATGTTACAAGGCATAAATTATCTGAATTTCTATAACCAAAATAAAAAGCAGCAGGAATTTGAAAGGTTATATAATTATATTAATCAAAATGTTAAACGAAAAAATCAAAATTCTGCGCTTTCTCTGGTAGCATTGTTGGGACTTGGATATCTTTTGCTAAAATCAGATGAAGGAGAAAGCGAGGAAGAGTTTTTCTGAAATATACATCCGAAAATGATGGAGTGAAAGAAGGTTACCTTTATACGGTAAATTAATAAGAAATTGATACCCTTTGACATCTATTCCCCCAAAAACCATCTTGGTCTTGTAGAACAGTACATTCTCCCTGTTCCACATATCGATATCAGCAACAAATCATCAAAATATTCAATACTCTTAAAGCCCTCTGGCTTCAACATCTGCTTTTAGCTAAAACGAAGATACTACTCCACAAGTCACCCGGTAAGTTACCCTGTTAGTAATCTTTTCCCTATACTCAACCCACCATCACCGTTCCCCAGTCTTCAGATACTTCCTTGCCACTGCTACCTCTTTCCACTTTTTCTTCTCAACTCCCTTCAGACCGATCTCAGCCTTATCTGCCTGGAAAGCCAGTTCATCGCTGAGCTTATGATAGCTGTCAAACCTTTCCTGCGATATGATGCCATCATCCATTGCTTTTCTGACGGCACAGTGAGGCTCGTTCCGGTGAGTGCAATCCTTGAAACGACAATTTTGGGCAAGCTCGGCAATATCGGAAAATGTCCTGTCGATGCCATCGGACGAATCTCCAAGCTGGATCTCGCGGATGCCGGGGTTGTCGATAAATATCGTTCCGTTTTGGAGAATAAAAAGCTGTCTTACAGTGGTGGTGTGTCTTCCTTTGTCGTCATCTTCACGTACACTTAATGTCTTCTGGACATCGTAGCCTAAAAGAGCATTGATGAGGGTGGATTTGCCAACACCTGAAGAACCGACGAGAGCTATTGTTTCATCCGGGTTCATGAAAGAGTCCAGCTTTTCCAGGTCAGTACTTGTAAGGGCACTGAGAGTTATCACCGGAACATCATCAGCGATATCTTTTATTTCCTGTATCGTTTCTGATACATCATCCGGCATGTCCCCGACAAGATCGATCTTGTTAATGAGAATAACAGGTCTTGCACCGGAGGAATAAACGATTGTGAGATATCTTTCAAGCCTTCGCACGTTAAGGTCATGTCCCACTGCCGTGACAATGAAGATAGTATCAATATTTGCAGCTATCAACTGCTCTTCACCTGACTCACCTGCAGAACCTCTGGAAAGACAGGACGTTCGTGGGAGAATGTCCACAATGGTGTATGAACCTATGTCACTCTGGTCAAGCAGTACAACAAAGTCACCTACAACAGGCTGCTTGCCGACCCTACGCATGGCTCCCGAGATTGATGCCTGTATCTCACCCTTTTCAGTAAGGATATGCCAGACTGTCTTATGCTGGGTTGAGATCCTGCCGGGAAAATAAGGGCCTTTATAGGCAGAAAAAGCAGATGCCTGTGAGTTGTTCCAGCCGGGAATAACAAAGATGTCCGAAGCATCACTTTCTTTGTTCCTGTATTCACCATTCATAACATAAACACAAGATGTTATGATGAATAAACTTTTTGACAGAAGTAACCGGTTTTAAGATAAAAGTGTACATTTCTTGGCTCTGTTTTTATGCAGAGAAAAAGTTGAAGACAAGAGAGTATTTTATTCATCTTTCGAATCGTGCCGGCTTCGCCCAACCCTTCGGGATGGTTTAAGTTATTAATAGATCGTTGGCAACATAGAACAATGCGACCATCCGCCGCAGGCGGCACATTTCTTCGCTGCTATCCGGAAGACTATAGAAATACTACATTTAATGAAAACTGACGGGTTGAAAATTGCAATTAACAGGATTTCTAAAGAGCCGGATTATTATTCAAATTCAATATCCTGAGCTCTATTCACGATCAATTCCGGACTTCCCTAGCACCTACGAAGGTTATCCATAGTGCCCAGATAACCTCACCCATTGTGAAGATATCAACAGAGGCTGGCACAGATCCTATAAGGAAATATGAGACCGTTGCTCCGAAGTACCCCAGGGACCCGATATATAAGAAATATCCGATCCATTTTGGGAACATTCCCGATCTGATAACCAGTGTACCAATGGGTATAAGCCATAGTCCCCAGAATACCTCCGCTAAGTGTAACGCTTCGGGCATGAGTATTCCCATCAATGAGAGAGGTACCCCTAAGATACCGAATATGGCTATCAAGGATGCCTGTTCCTTATCGGTCTCCATGAATAGTTTATACAGCAATAACGCAATCATTATCTGGAACAATTGTACAACAATCTGACCTAACTGACCAACTTTGAATAATGTGGATTCGCTGGCAAGTGTCGGTGCGTATAACAATGAAAATATGCTTATAACAATCCATGCCGGATAAAGAATTCTAAGTTTGGTTATGGTCTTCATGATAATAATTTTGCGGGGTTGGCATATATATTTTGGCTTTTCAATAAAATAAGAGTTGTGAAGTTATCAAATTTATAAAGGAACAGTCTTTAATCTTGTAGACCTATCCGTAGATTTTGTGATGTCAAAGCTTGCACGTTCCGTTGGCACAAGAGATCAGGGACCGGAAGCTCCTGTAGAATATGATATTCCACAAGCCGTTGTTGCTGAAGGAATTGTCAATGCTATTGCACATAAGGATTATACCAGCAATGCCAGTGTGCAGATTATGTTATTTGCCGACCGCCTTGAAATATGGAATCCCGGAGGATTGCCACCATCTTTATCTCTTGAAAGTCTGCGAAAACCGCATGCATCACATCCGGCGAACCCTCTTATTGCAGAACCTCTGTTTCTGGCGAAATATATCGAAAAAGCAGGAACCGTCACTCTGGACATGATCCAGCTATGCAGAAAACATGACCTGATGGAACCGGAATTCAGATTGGAAGATGGATCTTTCGTGCTCATTCTTCGAAGAAAAAGTAAAGCTGGCGAAGTCACCACGGAAGTTATTCTGGTTAATACTATTATTGGTGAAATGACTAGAAAAGAACTTCAGGATGCTCTAAGCTTGAAAATAATGAGCACTTCAGAAAACATTACCTTGTGCCTGCACTGGAATCCGGAATCATCGAAATGACAATTCCAGATAAACCCACAAGCCGTATGCAAAAATACAAGCTTACAGAAAAAGGTCAGATGTTAAAAGCAAAAAATAAGAAATAAAGATTACAGGGTACCCCGGAAGTTATTCTATGCTCACCCAATATCACTGTTCCTTAGAATTGACATACTTCCTTGCAATCCCAATACTTCTATTCTTTTTCTTTTCCAATCCCTTCAAAACGATCTAAGCCTTATCTGCCTAGAAAGCCAACTCATCATTAAGCTTATGATAGCTGTCAAACCTTCCCTGAGTTATGATGCCATCTGTGACTGCTTTTCTGACAGCACAGTGTGGCTTAGTTTGGCAGTATCGGAAAATGTCCTGTCGATACCATCGGATGAATCTTCAAGCTGAATCTCACGGATGCCAGGGTTATCGATGAATATCGTGACATAAAAGAAGAAAAGGACCGGGAACAGAAAAACTAAAGTTCTGAAAATTGCCTATTTTTGATTTTCAAGTATTTCCTTTCCCATCTTTCTTTTGAGAATCTGCTCCGAAATCCAGCTAACAGCATTATAGAACGGATTGATTGGCACATCTGTGTAATATTTTGCCTCGGGCCTTAGCCAGCCCTTTTCTTTCCAGTAATTGTAATCGGCAGGTGAAAAATCAGCAAGGTTTTTAAAAATAGCTTTCTGAACACGAAACATAGTTAAATCTTTAAGCCCGGGTGTCCATCGTTTTTTGTTCAGGAGGGCACTATAAAAGACATTGGCAGCAGCCTGCAGTTTCTTTTCATTCTCAAGTTCTGTTTCCGCCGGTAATGGCTCACGGGTTATAATGCCTACCTTATGGGATATCTCAAAGCCCCATGATCCTGCAACCAGCTGAAGATAATCAAGAACTTCCCTGTGACCTATCACTCCGGTTGTTGACAGAAGAAGAGCTTTCTTATCAAAAAAGCGTGGTCTGTGAAAGATGTAGGAATGGCGATCAATAAAGATCTTCATCTGTGCGGAAACATTCATGCCATAAACAGGTGTCGCAAAGATGACACCGTCAGATTCATGCATTTTTTTCTCAATAGCAGGAGCATCGTCCTTTAAAGGACAGTATTCCTCTCCTTTCCCAAAACAGACAAGACACCCACTACATGGGGACTGATTTACATCGTTAAGCATAAGGTACTCAAACTCAACATCGCCCCTTGACCGCATTATCTCTTCTATTTTCCTGACTGACCGATAGGTATTGCCTTTGCGCGGGCTCCCCATCACAACAAGGACTTTCATGATTTAATTCACTTCTTAAGATTCTGCAATACTATAAAGTACGACTTTATCTCCTTAAGAGTTTTCTACTATCACTGGTCTGAAAGAATTCAATGTTTGTATCAATTCAATGAAGGTCGGATCTGAAGAGATTGACCTGAAAAACAGCCATTAAGAAATTATCAATTCTGTATATAATAAAATGAAGAGAGGAGATAATTCCCCTCTGTTCTTAAAAGACTTACTCAAAAGCAACGCCGTCTACATACAGTGTGTAACCGTTCAAATCGATGTTATCTGTGGTTCCACTAAGTTCTGTAACGTAGCTGTCACCGGTAAGTGTCCATGCGCTTGTATCATCGATTGTGACTGAAAGCACAGAAGCTGCTGTTCCGTCTGAGTTTATTGCACCGGTATATGTTGATCCATCTGATATTGACAGGGTCATTTCAGATATAGAATCAACCATTATGTCACCTGTTGCAGTTTGGTCATTAAAGTCGACTTCACATACACCGCCATTGGAACCTTCAGTTCCCCAGCCTCTTGAACCATCATTACCGGCGATCAATATAAGATATGTATCGTCAGCAAGTGTCAAGTCAACGTTGTTTAGCGTTATTACACTCTCAGTGTTTGTGACATAGAACATATCTCCGTTATTGGAAACAAGAGATCCGCCAGTCATTGTGAATGAGCTGGTTCCGACTTCTGCATCACCGGACATACTCTGGTATAACATCACATTTTGAATGTTCTCTGAACTGTCATCGCCATATACACCGTCCATATTTCCTGTTACATCACAATTATTGATTGTAACTGAATTCAATCCTTCAACAACAACTGCTTCTGAATTTTCAGCTGTAAGTGTTGCATTGCTTACTGTAACATCTGCGGTACAGTAGATTGCAGGTGCACCTGAGCTTCCACTGGTTGTGTATGTTCCTCCATCAACAATCATCGTTCCGCCTCCACGGTCACTTCGTATTGCAGCTTTTACTGTTGATAGTACATTTAGATTGGTTGCGTACATTGTTCCGCCGCCAGCAACTTCGATACCACCAGCGTTTCCTCCTGAAACAGTAACGTCGGTATCTTCTATGTAAATTGTTGCACCATCGTATGCAAAGACACCATTTGAACCTTCAGTTGTAGCTGTAACTGAGCCGCCATTGATGTAAAGAACTGCATTATCCAATGCAAGGATTGCAGAATTCAGACCGTAGAAACTTGACGCATCACTGCTTGATGCAGAACCATCTGTTTTCTCTACAGTTACATCGTTAAGTGTTGCAGTTGTATCATTTTCTGCTCTAATTGCATTTTCATCATCATTTGAAGAAGTATATGTTCCTCCGTTTAGTTCTTCTCCGTCAACTAAGACATATGCTCCAGTGCCAGTATCAACACTAGAAGAACTTCCTCCGCCAGGAGCAGTGCCCATTTCGCCACCATCCATTCCATCAGGTGGGGTCATATTCCCCATGTCAGTTGATGATTCGTCGACTTGTACATCAGATGTATTTGAATCACTGGATGTTTGATCTTCTTGAGTACTAACACAACCGGAAGCAAAAACCAGTAATGCAAGAGAAAACATTATCGCGTAAATTTTTAATTTCTTCATTAAATATCCCTCCTATTTTTTTGTATTTACATTAAATGAATTTATGTATCAATCTATTATTTGTAACTATTAAATCTGAATCATTTCCATACGCTTATTTCTTTTACCTTCAATCAATTCTGTAATGATGAAATAAGTGAATCCCCATGAGATAAGTCACTGATCTGGTCAATAACCGAAAATAATGAAAAACCTTCTTAAAACCAGTTTTGAGGTGGTTGTGAGATAGGAAATTAACTCCTATCTCAAAGTGGTGGTATTGTGGATAGTTTACAAGGTTTTTATTATCTTACAATCATTCCTCGTTTTTAATGTGCTTTTTAGGTAATACAGCCTTTAGTACAACAGCTGTTGCCGCCATACAGGCCACACCTTTCAGGATCTTGTGTTTCATTCATATCCTCCTTTTAGAGCTTCTTTGTTATTATTGATGGGTAGCTCAGGCAGCAAAACCTGTATCAAAGCCCTGAACATTGCAAATAATAGCAATATCGGACCCACGATTGTCATCCATGTATCTCTCATTACATTTCCTCCATCGTCATTTTTGTCAGGTCACATCGAACTCTGATATTGCTCTGATATGAGCCGGAGTTAATGTGTTTCAGACAAATCCCTCATTAGCTGGCTTTAATATAAGTATACTTAACAAAAAAGAATCCATAATAACTCTAAATGAAAGAATGAAGCTTTTATAAAGCTTTATTTTCTTTAATAATCTTTTTTGATTACCGGGACACTAAAATAGATTGAAAGAGTCTTTATTTACCTTTAATATCTTATCTAGCAGTTCCGACCAAATATAAGTATAAACATAAAACATATAAGATAAAAACACATTATTATTTTCCATTCGTTTGGTACAATATAAGTGGCTCAAAAAAATTCATGCAATTGGGGCTTGCATGAGTTGAATAGTCTGGAAACTAAGAATCACATGCATTAAAGCAGGTGAGAAAATGGACGAGAATATTCAAAAACTGAACGAAAAGGCAACCTCTTATGCAGAGCAAATAGAGAAATTACGAAAAGAGATCAAGAACACAATAATCGGACAGGAAGAGATAATTGACAGCCTTCTTATAGCGCTTATGTCGCAGGGACATGTGCTGCTTGAAGGAGTGCCAGGTCTTGCAAAGACCCTCATGGTCAGGACAATCTCAGAATGCCTTGAATGCGATTTTGTGCGACTGCAATTCACACCGGACCTCTTGCCTGCGGATATCACAGGCACCAAAATCTATAATCACAACGAAGGCTCATTTTCAACACTTAAAGGTCCGATCTTTTCTAACTTCATTCTTGCTGACGAAATAAACCGTGCTCCTCCTAAAGTACAATCTGCACTCCTTGAAGCAATGCAGGAAAGACAGGTAAGTATCCAGGGAGACACTTTCCATCTTGAACGACCTTTTCTTGTAATGGCGACACAGAACCCCATCGAATCCGAAGGAACCTATAAACTGCCTGAAGCTCAGGTTGACAGGTTCATGTCAAAACTGCTCATCGATTATCCCACAAAGGACGAAGAAATAGAGATAATCGAAAGGTTCACCCAGGGAGTCAAGACCAGTGTTTCAAAGATACTTTCATCAAATGAAATCATCGAGATACAGGACTTCATTCCTCAGGTATATGCTGACAGGAAGATCATGGACTATGTGGCCCGGATCGTAGATGCAACACGTCATCCGCAGAGTTATTCTGTGGATGTGGAAGACCACATCGAATACGGAGCCTCGCCCCGTGCATCCCTGTGGCTCATACTCGCTGCAAAATCACATGCAGTTCTGAATGGCAGAGGATATGTGATTCCCGAGGACGTAAAATCAGTGGTATATCACGTACTTCGCCATCGTGTACTGCTCAACTATGAAGCCGAGGTCGAAGAGATAAGCAGCGACCATGTGATAACTGAGATACTTGAAAAGGTAAAAGTCCCCTGAAGCCTCCGGTTTGATCCGAAGACGATAATAACCGGAGGTATGTGCCATGCACCATACAAAAGAGATTATCAGACAGGTCAGAAAGATTGAGATCAGTACGAAACAGCAGGTTGATGGACTGATAGCCGGAAACTACCACTCAGTGTTCAAAGGCCAGGGAATCGATTTTTCAGAGATACGCGAATATCGGCCCGGAGATGATGTCCGTGCCATCGACTGGAAAGTAACTGCAAGATTCAATCATCCTTTCATTAAAGAGTTCGTAGAGGAAAGGGACCTACGTGTCTATTTTGCTATAGATATATCAGCTTCCGGAAGCTTTGGAAGCAACATAAGCAAAATGCAGAAAGCAACTGAGATCGCTGCAAGCCTGATGTTCTCGGCCATGAAGAACAACGACAATGTCGGCCTTTTCCTCTTTACCGAAGATGTCGAGAAGTACGTCCCTGCCAGAAAAGGCAGGAAACATGTCCTGAAACTACTCGGTACAATGGTCTCATACGAACCACTTGAAAAACGGACTGACATCATGAAAAGCATGGAGTCCATAGCAAAAATGCTCAAACGAAGAAGCATTGTTTTTGTGATCTCAGACTTCATTTCCGACGACTTCTCCAAACCCCTGAACATCATGAAAAGCAGACATGACATCGTGGCATTAAGGGTCATGGATGCACGTGAACAGGAACTTCCCGATGTAGGTCTTATAGAACTTGAAGACGAAGAAACCGGAGAACAGCTACTTGTCGACACATCTGACGAGGAAATAAGAATACGCTACGCAGAACTTGTCAGGGAACATAACGAAACACTTCAGAAACTCTTCAGGAAAATGAAGATAGACATGGTCGATCTTGTCACAGACGAACCGTATGAAGTTGCACTTAATAAATTCTTTAAAACCAGAAAAATAAAGGAGATACGATAATGGCAGGTTTTGATTCTCCTTACATACTTTTATTCTTGCTGATAATTCCCCTTATTTATTATCTTCAGAAAAAAGCAAGGATACAGAAAAAGAATGAAGCTATAAAATTCAGCAATCTTGCATATCTCAAATCCGCAATGGGTGATAGTAAGAAATCAAAAAGGGATATGCATCTCTTTTATCTCTCACTGCTTACCATCGGTCTTATGGTAATAGGTTTTGCAAATCCACACATTCCTCTTGAGCAAACAAAAGAAGGAGTGAACGTGGTGCTTGTGATGGATAATTCAGGAAGTATGCAGGCACAGGATTACCAGCCATCAAGACTGGAGGCTGCAAAATCATCTGCTGAAATCCTGATCAAATCACTTAAAAGTCAGGACTATGCAGGAGTGGTCGTCTTTGAATCAGGAGCCACCACCGCTGCTTATCTTAGTCCTGATAAGGACAAAGTAATAGAGAAATTACAGAACATCGCAGCAAAAGACGGAGCTACTGCCATAGGAGACGGTCTCAGTCTTGGAATTGACATGGCATCATCCATCCCTAACAAGAAAAAAGTTGTAATTTTACTCAGTGATGGAGTTAACAATGCAGGATATATCAGCCCTGATGAAGCTATCCAGTTCGCAAAAGCCAACGATATTCAGGTCTATACAATAGGAATGGGATCTACAGGTAAGGTTTTACTGGGTTATGACTGGTACGGAAACCCACAATATGCGGAACTCGATGAAGCTACACTTCAGAAGATAGCACAGGAAACCGGTGGAAACTATTTCAAATCCGTAGACGACAACACACTGGATGAAATATACAAGAATATCGGAGAGAACATAAAAAGAGAAACAGAAGAAACAAACATCAAGGACTGGTTCTTCTTTGCAGCATTTGTGACCTTACTTGTCCAGCTCTATTACAGATATGGAAAAGGGAGGATTCTCCAATGAACAGGAAAAATATAACATTATCTCTCTTCGTAATGATATCTTTCCTGATGCTGGTACCTGTGGTATCTGCAAAAGATATCACATTCATGTTACCACAGGATGAATACTATTTCCTTACAGGAGATCAGGCATACATTCCTCTCTACATGAACAATTCCTACGGAACCGATATGAACGGAATATTACAGGCAACTTTCACCCAGGAGATGAACACAGGTTCCGTACACGTTTCCAGTTCCAATTCAAAATCAACAAGTTTCCAGGTGCCTGCCGGAGACTCGGCAACAAATCTTGGTTTTGGGACCAGCAACGACCCTGAGACTTTGAAGGTGTCGCTGACTTTCAATTACGATGAAAATGGAACTAAAGCCGTTACTCTTGGAAACATACTGATACATTTTGTTGAAGATGAATCAGAGATCCAGAACAATTCAAACCCAATCCAGAGTTCATCTCAGGATGCGTCCTTATCGCAGTCAACTGACCCTTTTGCACAACAGGAACAGCAAATGCAACAGGCAATGCAGCAGTTAGCTAACCAGCAATCCTCCATGCAGTCTTCTACACAAACCTCTCAGCAGGCTGCACAGAATAACCAGATGGATCAGGACACTTCTGCCCTGAAATCACAAATGGAGCAGCAGATACAGCAACAAGAGCAGATGAAGCAGGAGTTCCAGCAGAATCTTACTTCTAATGAAGATTTCCAGGAAGCTAATCAGCAACTGGAAGATATGGGTTACAACCTGACTGATGTCAGTGTGAATCCATCGACAAATAATACCGGAACCTTCACGGCAAATTATGAAAAACAAAATGGTGACACTGCAACCCTCCAGGGAGAGATGGATAATGGAACAGTCACGAATCTTCAGAAGGATACTGCGGAGGAACGGCAAAATCTGAGAGATATACTTGCCCGGAACAAGGACTATCAGAAATACCTGAAGGAACTGCAGAACGACGGTTTCGCTGAAACCGATTCAACCTTCTCACGAAGTGGCAATGCAACCGACCTTCAGATACAATATGGGAATTCAGCGAACGAAACTGCCCAGATCAATGCCAGATTCATAAATGAAAGCGTGGATAGTGTTGAACTTGTCAGGGACAGGGAACAAAATAATTATCCGCTGTATGCTATCGGAGCTTTGCTCATTCTTGCTCTTGCTTATCTGGCCTACAGCAAATACAGGCCAAAGAAAGCAGAAGAAGCACCTGTTGCAGTTGATGTTGCACCTGTAAAAGAGATATTCGATTTCAGAAAAGAAGCAAGGGAACATGTAGATAAAGCAGTACTTCTCTATGAAGAAGAACAGATAGAAGATGCATACGGAACTGCTGCTCAGGCTCTGAGGTTATATCTGAGTCATTTCTACGGACTGAAGAAAGAAGTCACAAATGCAGAATTGATCAGCCACCTGAAGGTAAAGGGCAAGGACTGGAAAGAAATAGAAACTTGTCTGGAACTTTGCAGTCTTATTGAATTTGCAAAGCATGTTCCGGAAGATGGCGAATTTGAGAAGGTGATCTCAACGGTGAAAAAGGCAGTGAACTATTAATCATTGCTTCTTAAAGAAAATAAAGAATAGATGCTCCTTAAGCATCTATTTTCCTGATTTTTTTTGTACTTTACAGAACAGCACATTCTCACCGTTCCACATATCGATCTCCGGCAGCACATCATCAAAACACTCAAAGCTCTCAAAATCGTTCGGTTCCAGCATCTGTTTCAGGTCATATGACGTAAAGAAATGTGTCCAGAAACGATAGGTATCGATAGTTTCAGACTCATCAGCCAGCACTATGTGCTGGTACAATATCACCTTCTTATCAGGATACAGGAAAGAATCTGAGAGGATAAGATATGGACAATCTTTCCAAAAACCACTTGCTTCCATCTCCCATGTTCTTCCAGATGCTTTTGTTTCGAGATCCCTGTCACTCAGGACATCGAAGACGAATGTTCCACCCGGTTTCAAAGCCCTGTGTACATTCCTGATGAGTATATCTCTATCATGCGGTTTCAGGACACCGAAGTCTGTAAAGACCATTATTATAAGGTCATACTTGTTCTTCTCGTTGAGCTTAAGATAATTCTGGTTCACATATCTGATGTCCAGACCTTGTCTTTTGGCTTCCTTTCTGGCATATTCGATGGAATTCTTCGAGATATCGACACCAGTAACAATATGTCCTCTCTTTGCCATGAGCGCACAATACAGACCCGGACAGCATCCGAGATCAAGTATGGTCATCTTTTTCCTATTTACCGAATTGAGAATCCATTCAACTGTGCTCTCAATAGATGACTTTCTCCTGCTTGCCAGATCAATATCCGGGTTAAGATGAATGTTCAACAACTGTTACGAAATGTGGGCATCCGTCCACATAACCGCATTTCCTTCTGCGTATAACTGTGGTTTCTGGGTAAATTCAATAATATCTGTAAAATTCATATTGAGCCCTCCTTTAATGGGAATATCCCGGGACTCGAAATCTTCGATTAATTGCTAACAACTTTCAATAGAACAGGATGCTTAGTTGTTGTTCATCAAAGTATATATGAGATATATATAGACTTTAAAATTAATGGTAAGTCCAACAAATTACAATATTTTTGTCTCTGTAGAATTCCTGCCATTAAAACATTAACAAAGTTTGTAAACTGATTTATCGCAGGTCATGGATATCTTGAGTGATCCCGAAGGATCCGGCGAAGCCGGCGTTTTCCCACAAGAAGAAAGAAGTTTATCTTCAAATACCCTGTACTTTCTTCTCAGGATTCATGTAGAATTTTCTGTATAAATACAATCATTATTGTAATAATCTTCTGTGCAGCAGCATAGAAATGTGCCGCCTTTGACGGATGCTTACTTTGTTTTTAGATTGATGATTGTTTTAGCGGACATAAAAAAAGCAATGCTTGTGTCACTCAGATAAACAGGAATTATACAGAGCCATATTTTTTGTAGCATCGGAGTAATCTCATATAGTAGTGGGATTTAATGGCAGAACAAAGCAAAACTTACAACATAACTCCAATTCACATTGGAAAATCAAATGCTTATCTTGTAACAGGTTCTGATCTGGTTATTCTTGTCGATACCGGCTGTTCCGGAAATCTAAGTCTGTTAGAACAAGCCCTTGATCAAAACAATCTTCAAATTACTGACATCGATTACATTATCGTAACTCATTCTCACTATGATCATGTCGGCCACCTTGCCGAAATAAAAGAAAAAAGCGGTATCAAGTGATATTTATTTGTGATATTTGCGCTATAATTAAACTTGTAACTGACAATTAAAACTCCATTTCAAATATACATCTTATTACCCTACAAATCTTGAATATTCACTGTCTTCTGCCCACAGTCCCTGCCTGCTATGTGCGTGCTATGAATGGCGAATATTATGTAATGATGGTAGCAGATCGAGATATTGTATAGATGCGTTGTATAGCATAGAGGTATAATTGTCATACTTGCATTGTATTGTGCTCTTAGAATCGATTCTGAGCAATGGATATATGCAAAGATGTGAGTCCATGCAATCCAGAGTTAGGGCGATAACCTGCTCGGTTTCCTCGCATCTCATCGCCGCCCTTTTTTTGAAGAATATAACCTTATGGTTGATATTTCCATTCCACTTTATTAATTTATTATGTCATTAGGATACAAGATTTATTGAAAGCTTCTATATGCAAAGTATCATCCGAGATAATCCCACTTCTACATATCATAGATGGAGTTTATTCTTTTTCAATTAATAGGTGAAAATTTAAAAAGAAGAATATCTGAATATAATCTTCTATTCAGACATTCTTTTTGCTACAGCTATTTTACTTTCTAATTACTGATGCGCCCATCAGCCCAACAAAACCCAATAGAAGTTCAAAGCCCGGAGCACTGACTGAGCTCTCTACTGTAAATTCTTCTTCTGTTTCTTCATCTGTCTGGACTTCTGTTTCATCCTGTGTACTTGAAACGGTATTCTCCTCTTTTTCTGTGCTATCTTCAGCAAGATCTACAACAACAATATCATCGTTCTCTTCTGTAGGATTTTCTTCTTCCGCTGTATTATCCACCTTTATTGTGCAGGTCTTCCAGAGAGTCATTTTTAGGCAATTTCCACTTTCTGTTTTAAGGTAAAGTCCACCATGAAGATCAATCTGTTCATCAGGATTTAATGTCACCGCTTTATTGCTGGAAAGTACAACAGCATCATCGCCTGTATTCAGTACAGTTTGGTCATTGCTGCCTGCGTAATTAGTGTCATTCATAAGAGCAGGAACTTCAAACCCTTCAACATCAAAAATGCCATAGGTATCACCGTTTTCAATAGTTGTAAGATCTCCCCGGAGGTATGCATATTTGAAAACTGCAAAGTTTGTGTCAGTACCACTGAAGACAGATTCAACAGTACAGTAGAATACTGGATAATCATCGCTGTCTTTGTAGAGATAGGTTTTTTCCATATTGGTCAAATCCGCAGATGAACTTATCACTCCACTGTCAATTTCCTCTCCTTTATAGTTCAGATGTACCCATACTTTTTCTCCTTCAACATCGACCTGGTCTACAACCAGTGTCCAACAGCCTGCAAGTTCCCACACCTCTCCAGAGGCCACGTTTTTCTTGTCATCACTTTCCAACAGGATCTTAGCGATCTTGTCAGGCTTGCATCCCTGTGAAGGGGCTGAAGGGTCTTCTGGCATTACAACATACTTGGGACCGAAGAAACCCATAAGATAATAGAATTCAAGGTCAACATCATCAACCATGAATGTGCCACTATCATCTGAACCTGCTATCTTTGTCTTCTTCTTCTGAGGTTTACTTATGTAGTAAAGGTCACCTTCTTCAATGGTATCTCCAAGCTGAATTGTGTTAGAAGCGTTAACACTGTTGTGAAGATACAGAAGTTCACTGGAAAGTCCAGGTTTTATCATATAAAGGAATCCTGAAAAGGTATTTGCATCCCAGTAAAAATCACCTGCTTCAGTTGATGATTCTGTGTTGTCATATACGATGCTTCGAATAGTGTAAGTTACGTCCTCTGCACTTACCGGTACAATGAGCATTGTCATTAGAACCGACAATACAAGCATTATTTTTACAATTTTTTTCATTTAAAATTCTCCTTACAAGAAAATCGAATAATGTAACATTCAGATTTATTCCAAAGCGGGATGCTAAGCAATAAACTACAATAAATTCATGCGTTGTTTATAGTATCAATGTCACATTAATTATTATTTTCATTCGATTTTGTGTTACTGAAATGGAGTGACAAACAATGTTATGAGATAAAAAGATATCTGTCTAATTACATGATACTAAATATAAATATTTTAATACTAAATTATCATTAAATACACAAAAATATGAATAAAAGCGATAGAATGATGTCAATCATGAAATTAAAAACCGCACTTCTACTTACATTGATACTTTGCATCTCAGCATTTGTATCAAATAGACGGGAGAATGGATAATTATGGATTACAGAACGATAGACTGGAACGATGTCTGGAAGGATCTTATGAGTGCACAGAAGACATCGAACAAAGAAGTCGAGAATAACCTTTGGAACAGGAAGGATAATGCCGAAAGATTCTGGAAAAGAACTCAGGAATTCTCTGACAGAACAAGACTTACTCTTGAAGAGCTCCCTCTTACACCGCAGTCCAGAGTACTGGACATTGGTGCAGGGCCCGGAAGACTTTCAATACCTGTTGCAGAAAGAGTTGCACATGTAACTGCTGTGGAACCTGCTGAAGGCATGAGAAAACTGCTGCTTGATAATGTTGCTGAAAAAGGAATAACTAACCTGGAATGCGTCAGCAAACGCTGGGAAGATATTGATGTAGGGAATGACCTCAATGGTCCTTATGACATTGTTATTGCTTCTTTCTCTCTTGGTATGCCGGATATAAGAGAGGCAATTCAAAAAATGGAGAAGGCTTCTTCCAGGCATATTTACCTCTACTGGTTTGCAGGAACCAGTCCATGGGAAGAACATTCGATAAACCTCTGGTCATATCTATATGGAACCAACTATACATGTGGTCCAAAATGCGATGTATTGTACAACGTTCTCTACGACATGGGAATATATCCTGATATGCAGGTCTTCCCTATGGAATATACTAACAATTTTGCATCTATGGATGAAGCCATGGATTTCTTCAGATCAAGATATGCAATTGAGACACCTGAGCAGGAGGCTATTCTTTATAATTATCTCAGGGACGAGCTCTCATGGGAAAATGGCAGCATTTCTGAAAGAGCCGATTCAACACGCGTGCGGATCTGCTGGGAAAAGAAACAGAACAACTAGTAGATGATATTTTGAAAATACTGATATGCGGAAAAGATTGATGTGGAAAAAGTACAGTAACTGCATTGCTGGCACAGACAATGTCCCGAGAAGGATATAACGTGCTGGTGGTTGACAACGATGAATCCAATTTTGGACTTCACAGGCAGTTAGGTGTAGAACTACCAGAGGATTTTCTGAATTTCTTTGGCAGGAAAAAAGACCTTGTACAGAGAATGAAAGCTTCATTTTCAACCGGTGAGGAAGTGAAGTTCTTTGATAAAAGATGGGAAATTACAGACATACCCGGTGAATATGTCTCAAAAACAGACAACATTTCACTGATGGCTGTTGGAAAGATACATGACTTCGGAGAAGGATGTGCCTGTCCTATGGGAGTTCTTTCAAAACACTTGCTCAAGAATATAGATGCCGGAAGTAACGACATTGTTTTGGTAGACACTGAAGCAGGGATCGAACATTTTGGCAGGGGTGTGGAAGAAGGCTGCGATGTACTTCTAATGATCATTGATCCATCCTATGAATCAATCTGTCTTTCTGAAAATATTCTATTCATAAGTTAATATTAAACACCTATAAATACCAGTTGTCATATTATTGTTGTCTTGACAACAGTTGTTCAAACAACTGTTGTAAAAAACGGAGGACTCATCGTGCCAACAATAATGGAGACTTTAAAACAGGAAGAAAATACCAGGAACACCATCGATGACGAACTTATCGCATGGGTACTTGACGTTGATAGAAGAATGGTTCTGACAGAATCTATGAAGAAGCACACGATCCTGAAGGCATCATTCATAGCTCAGGAAACGAACAGATCTGTGCAGAACATCAGTCATGCACTTAAAGAATTCAAAGATCATGGATTCGTTATGTGTATCAATCCTGAAAAATCAACATGGAAGAGGTATACAATTACCGATAATGGAAGAAAATTACTGGAAAAACTTGACAGTATCCGTATTTATCCAAACTAAAGAAAAGATGGCTGAATACCATCAGCATCTATTCTTTTATTCTTAATTTTCATTTTGTGACACTGGTTTTTACCAATTTTTTTAGGAATCAACATTCTTAAATATCTGACAAATAATTTTGTTGTTATAACAACAGTTGCCACGACAACATAACACAGAGGAAAATAAATGAAAGAAATAACCCTCGGGGCATACATCTCAATGGCATATCGCAGTCATTTTGTGAGAATAAACAACCAGATGAAAGAACTTGGTCTCTCATCAGGCCAGTTCCATGTACTCATGGTACTTTCCGACTATCAGGGTGTCACGCAGGATTTCCTTGCAGGATCACTGCTCATTGACAAAGGAACGGTTGCCAGAGCAGTGAATATTCTTGAACAAAATGGAATTGTCAGACGTATCCAGGATGAGAATAACCGCAGGGCTGTACTTGTTTATCTTACTGAGAAAGGTGAAGAACTTATTCCTCAGGTGGAAAAAATAGACAGAGAATGGGAAGAAGCTGCATACACTGGATTTACGCAAGAAGAAAGGAAACAGGCAAAATCGTTTCTTCGTAAGATCGCACAAAACAGCTATGCAAATGCTTACGAAAAAGGTGACAGAAAATGGAAGGAATTCCCTCTGAAAGACCAGTAACAGGTCAAAAATCAAAGCAGAAGTCTCAAAGATACGAGACCTTAAAACTCATAGTCATCCTCAGTGCATCCATGCTCACCATCATGGGTTCAGCTGCTGTTGCACCGGCACTCCCGGAGATGTTAGAATTCTTTACTGACGTGCCTGATGCAGGTCTTCTGGTTTCCATGGTAGTCACACTTCCTGCACTTGGAATTATCATCAGTTCACCTTTCATCGGTATACTGGCTGATAAATACAGCAGGAAAAACATGCTCATGATAGCACTTGCTATTTTTGCAATAATAGGAGCAACAGGTGCTGTTCTTAATTCACTCTACCTCATACTTGCTTTCAGGGTATTGCTTGGAATCGGTATAGCAGGAATGACAATCTGTGCCACTGCTCTCCTTGCAGACAACTATTCCGGTGCAGAGCTTAAGAAAAAGATAGGTCTGCAGTCTGCATGTATGGGTTTTGGAGCCGTGATCCTTGAAGTTGCAGGCGGCGCTCTTGCAGATATCAGCTGGCATGCACCTTTTTACATCTACCTCATCGCACTACTGATAATCCCGGGAGCCTTCATCTCAATAAAGGACTCTAAGAAGGATTCTCCGCAAGGTCAAAACGAGCACAAGCATGTAGATATCCAAGGAAAACAGAAGCAACTGCCACTCAAAAGTATTGCTCTTATCTATGTTGCTACATTCACACTCATGGTGCTCTTCTTCTCAGTACCGACAAAACTTCCATTCGTACTGGACGAGAAAGGAATCACATCAGCACTTATAATCGGTGCTTTGATATCAATTCCGGGGCTCTTCGGCACTGTTGGAGCACTCGGACAGATAAAGGTCTCAGGATACCTTAATGAGATGAAGACAAATCTCTTATTCTTCATGATAATGGGAGCAGGTGTATTCATCCTCTCGATTGCACCTGATATGCTTACGCTTATAGCCGGGCTGATAATAGCAGGAACTGCTTTTGGTATCATAAACACCACAAACCTTAGCTGGCTTGGAAGGATTGCACCGGAAAAATCCCGTGGAAAGATATTTTCCGGATTTACCACTGTGCTCTTCCTGGGTCAGCTTGCAAGTCCTATAATCATCCAGCCAATCCTGAAGACTGGAACACTCTATGATGCATATGCTTTCCTTGGAATCGGAGGCATTGTCCTTGGACTTGTGTTTGGAATCGTCAATATGATGGGAATTATCGATCAAGCACCTGTGATTTCTGAGCATCCCGCGAGAGTGGAAAATAATTAACTTCTTTCTAATTTGATAGATTTTTTTCTAACCATTAAAAGTTTGACTGGTTTGGGGATTATCTATCTTCCATCCACTCATCACTGACCATAACCCCATCTTTGAAGGTAATCACCCTGTCAACATACTTCACATGCCAGGGTTCGTGCGTTACCATCACAATGGTCTGGCCGTAATTGTCATTCAGATCCTTGAACACATCCAGTACCTGTTCCGAGTTCCTGGTATCAAGGTTTGCACAGGGCTCATCGGCAAACATTATGTCAGGTTTTTTGGCTATGGCCCTTGCAATGGCCACCCTTTGCTTTTCCCCGCCTGATAACTCATCTGGAATCCTGTCATGTTTGTCCTTAAGACCAACCTTGTCCAGTGCTTCAAGGGCAACCTTATAGGATTCCTTTTTTGACTTTCCTTCCATCATGGAAAGAATGTACACATTTTCTGCGGCGGTCATTTCGTTGATAAGGGCGTAGTCCTGGAACACATAACCAACCTGTGTCAGCCGGTAATAGCTCCGCTCCGCTTCAGGCAGACTGGAGACTTTCAGGCCCCGGATAGTATATTCACCATCCGTTGCATCATCAAGTAGTGCCAGGATTCTCAGTATGGTGGTTTTCCCGCTGCCGGATGCCCCCATAATAGCTACAAACTCACCTTTTTTAATTTCGAAAGAAACACCATTAAGAGCTTTAACAGTAGTACTGCCTGAACCATAATACCTTTTGAGGTTCTTTACCTTGATCATTTTCAGCGTCCCCATATGGCTTTCAGTATACTCTCCTTTGACACACTCCATGCAGGCAACGTTCCGGCTATCACTGACAGAGTAAGCATGGTAACAATACTCTGGATGACCAGCATTACATCGATCTGAGGTCTTATCTGCATGGTTTCGTAGAAAGTCACCGGATTTGCCTGGAAATAGAACATCAGTGACAGGTACAGTATCAGCCCGGCAAAGATTCCCAGGGAAACATAGAACATACTGAGGAAAGCATATGACAACACTATAGATCTTGGAGTTACACCTACAGCCTTCAGTATTCCTATCTCTTTTTTCCTGTTCAGTATATTGATGTAGATTATAATAAGTATCAATGCTGCACCCACGATAAGCCCTACGAACTTTGACATGACATCAATGGCACCCAGGCTTTGAAGTGCCTGCCTGATAAGTGTCTCCGATTTATCAGCCCATGTGAAGACCTGCTCGTTCACTCCCGCTTCCCTTATCTTGGCCTTCATTTCATCTTCAGTGCCCGGCTCATCGATCCTTACAACCACACTGGTAGCTTTGCCCTTATCCAGACCGTATACATCTTCTATCTCCTTGTAATGAACCATAGCATTCAGGTCCACAAGTTCGAAATTACCTTCCATGATACCTTTGACCTTATAGGTCCTTTGCACACCATTGCTATATGTTACATCAACAAGAGATCCTACTCTGACTTCACCCAGATCATCATAGATCTCACCAAATGTTGTACTTGTACCTGAGATAATAGAACCAATGATAATCTCATCCCGGGAAAGTTCTCCCAGAAAATCCCCTTCTTTGATAATGTACGGATATTGTGAGATCTCATATTCTTCTGTGGGAACCACACCTGTCACAGTCGCTCCCACAACATTCTGTTTCTGTTCGATAGATGCTCCCACATCCAGTCTTTTGGTTGCAGCCCTCACACCTTCCACAGCACGGACCTTCTGCAGGACATTATCGGCATCGTTGATGTAAGTGTTATCACCAGTTGGTTCGATCACAATATCCCCGTAGGGGTAGTCCTGCATGATACCGGTAAAGAGGACGGTCATTCCTCCTATCATTGACGGAAGGAATACCAGGTTCATAAAAATGAGAGAAAGAACAAAGACAATGAATAAAAGTGTCTTTTTGTTTCCTCGCTTTATGGTGCTGCCTGCAATGAGAACTCCAACCCTGATATCATCTATCATCTCGAACACCTCTATTCTTCTGAGTCCTCAGCGGAGCTGCTACCGCCTTCCATTAGCTGCTTGATGATATCGTCCTTTGACTTTTTCGTTCTGTAATTGTTGTAGGCCAGTCCACCGATTACAGCCAGAAGCAACAATACAATAATAATTGTTCCTGAACCGTCATCCTGTTCCATTATTATGACATTGACCTTCGTCTCGACCTGTTCCTCACCGAAATCATCAATATACGTGATGGTCACAGGAATCTCGAACTCTCCAGACTGATCAGCCACAAAAGTAATAACAGCAGGTCCATCCTCATCAGGATCAAGAGTTCCGATAAATGATTCTTTTAGTCCCTGGAATGGATGGTCTGCATAGACCCGTATCGAGTTGATGGTCCTGTCACCAGAGTTCTCGATCCTCATGGTAAGTTCCACGGTATCATCTATTTGAGGAAGAACCGGATTGACCTTTACGGATGCAAGGTTCAGGCTGCTTTTCCTGTCAAGCACGGTTATCTTAATATTATATTCATCTTTCTGGATGCCGTAATCATCTTCATATTCTATGATGACGGGGATATCAAAGGTTCCTGAGTTGTTTGCCTTGAACTTGAAAAGTGCGGTTTGCTTTCCCTCTGGTGCAATAGCACCAATTGTAGAACTTGTGATGCCTTTGAATCCATGATTCAGATTAACTACTACGGATTTTGCTATGGAGTCACCAAAATTCTCGATCTCAAGGTCCAGGTCAACCGTATCTCCCTCATAGATATATTCCGGATCGGTGCTGATGGATGATATTCTTGGCTCTGCATGCTCGCCTGTCACCACTACTTCGACTTCATAGTATTCTGTCCTTTTTACATCATCATTTCCGTATGTCAGCTTCATTTTAATGATGTGAGGACCAGGGATGGCATCAGGAGTTGTTCGCATGTGGTACCTCAACTGCCTTTCACTATTCTGGTATACAAATTGAGGAATATAGGCTACAAGGTCCTCAATTACTATGATATCCGGTGGGATGCTGATGATTGCAAACGTAATATCCTCAGGGACCTGGGTACCGCAATTCTCAAGGCTTATTCCCACCGTGAATTCCTCATCCCTGCCTACTGAACTCGGACTTATATCTTCCACCACCGCCCTAAGGCATTCATCACCTGAAGACTCTGCCTGAACGGTGGGAACTCCTGCCAGAACAATTACCAGTATCAGCATTAACAAACATGCGAATCCATTCCTCTGATTCATACCTTTCCCATCTCCCTTTGAAGCTTTTCTGTAAACTCAACAAGATTTTTAAAGATCAAGTCCGATGCGACCATTTGCTGATGGTACTGCTCGATGATTATGTAATTTTACAGTAATTAATAATAATTGTGTAAACCATGGCCTATATATTTGTTGACATGCAGAAACGACAGTATATAATACAACTGAACATTCAGATATAACAGGAACAGGAGACTGTAAGTTTAAAATATCTCAAACAAAATCCTTTTAAGCACCTATATCGTTATATGCAAAAATTATCATCAGTTGTCAACCACAGGTCACTATTTAAGAGGTGTTAGAATGAATAGAGAAATAAACATTCTCGGTGGAGGTATCAGCGGTCTTGCTTGTGCAATCATTCTTCGCAAAAACGGATATGATGTTAATATCTATGAGAAAAAGCAAGTCACTGGTAAAAGATTTAACAGTGACTGGCAGGGAATAGAGAACTGGTCCGAAGAAACTGATGTACTTGATGAACTAAAGTCATTCGGAATTGACCTTTCTTTTGATTATGTTCCCGTTTCTGAGCTTGACCTTCACTATTCTGATAAGATACGCACCCTCACAGGCGATAATGCCTGTTATCTTGTTAAACGCGGCACAGCCGACGACTGTCTGGATACATGTCTGCTAAATCAGGCCAGGAATCTGGGAGTTAAGATCCACTATGGTACAAAGCCTGATGACAGCAAACCTATTCATGTGGTTGCAACAGGCCCTGAAAAAGGGAATATATTTGCAAAAGGTATCAAATTCCACACCAACAGTCCTGATAATTACCATATGGCATTTGGCGATGATATTGCAAAAGGTTTCTATTCATATCTGCTGATCAAGAATGGAGAAGCGACTATTGCAACGGTCTTTGACAATAAGAACCTGCATGATTCCGAGGATTTCCTAAGTAACACCATTGCCTATTTTTCAGACTATTACAACCCCGATGAAGTAAACTCCGGCAGGAAGTTCGGAGGCTACGGATATTTTGAGATCAGAAAAACCCTCTATGATGATAACGGTGCAATGTTCATAGGCGAAGCAGGCGGTCTTCAGGATTACCTGTGGGGATTTGGCATGAGATATGCATTCCAGAGTGCCAACTTAGCTGCAAGAAGCATCATGACCGGAGAGTCCTATGATAATCTGATAAGGGAAAATCTCCACCAAAAATTGAAGCACTCACAGAGAAACAGGAAACTCTTTGAGATACTGGGCCCTCTGGCATATCCACTGGCATATCATTTGTTTAACAGGAGCAAGGACCCGCTGAAGCTTTTGAATATGGTGTATAGGTGAGATTTTTTTGAAGAATAAGATAGATGAAAATGCAGTTTCTACGTGATTATGCTGTTTCTCACAATGCCTTTGCAGATTATGAAATAAAATCAAGGTAGCTCTTTGATTCGAATTATACCTGTAGCAAATTAATTTTGGGATATAGTTAAGCAGAAAAAACGGAACTCTCTCCAAAAAATATGATTTGTAGCTCTTGTTGATAACAATACGGAATTTTTTAATAAAACCTGCGTATTATTTAACTAATATTTAAGAATATATTTTTTTGAAAAAATGATATCAGGAAGTAACAAATACTATTTTATAACTAAGATGATATACATATATGTTGATGCTAGATATCAAAACGTTATTTTTTGTTGTATTCTTAATTCAAGCCTTTTTAACATTAGTTTTATTTTTGTATTGGAAAACACAAAAAACTTATCAAGGATTTTTTGAATGGATACTGGCGCTTTTTATAATATCAGTGACAACATTTATTTTTTCATTTAGTGATTTTTTACCAGATATTCTAACAATTCCAACTGGTACACTTTCAATATTATATATTGTCTTAATGCTAGATGCGCTAAAGCTCTTTTTCACAAAACGTAGATTACGCCGTGAAATATATTTGATTTCTGTTCTTTCTATAATTATATTTTATTACTTCACAGAATATGTCGAAAATGCTATGATTCGTAACATAATTGTTTTAGTGTCAACCATTATAGTAATATCTCTGATAATAAACGTTCTTTTAACAAAGCCAAAATCAGGTGAAAGATATTTTTCAAGATTCATGCTACTAGGTTATGTTCTCCTGATGTTTACAATTATACTGAGACTTTTAGAGTGGTTTCAGATTCCTGCAAGTCGTAATCTATTCTCTTCGTCAACATTTAACATACTTCTATTGCTCGCTATTTTAGTAGCTATTCTTACTATACATTTATCATTTATTCTCCTTAACTTTCAGAGAACAGCACAGGAACTTTATGAAGCAAAGATTGAAGCCCAGAATATTGCCGACCGCTATTCTCTTGCTGCGAGTTCTGCAAGAGCAGGTCTCTGGCATATGGATTTGAAAACAGGTATAGTTCATTGGGATGATTCTCTTGAAAAGTTACTCGGTTCTGAAATTGATGTAAAGACTAAATTGCTTGAAATATGGAATTCATTCGAAATTGTAAAGGAATACGAGTCAAATCCTGAAAAAAAATGTAGTCAAAGTGTAGATAGTACCCTTTTGACTACAGAGTTCACCCTTCATCATAAAAAAGAGGGGTTACTTCATTTTATGGTTCATGCTCATATTGTATCCAATGATGCGAATTCTTGTATTGTAATTGGACTCATCTATGATGATACTCCTCTGCGCAAGACAGAGAATGCACTTAAAGAGACAAACAAGAAATTAAATCTACTGAACAGTATAACTCGTCATGATATCCTGAACATGGTCAATGGGGTAAATGGCTTTGCAGCAATACTTATGAGCCAACTCGATGATCCGATAATGAGAGAAAATGCCGAGAACATTGCTAAATGTGGTGTGATGATTCAGCATTTGATATCATTCACAGAACATTATCAGAATCTTGGAGCCAAAGAACCCCTATGGCAGGATATTTGCTTTTTGTTAGAGGATGATGAAATCAAATCCATTACAGAAGGCAAAATATTAAAATCTCCAGAACCAGGCATTCAAATCTATGCTGATTGGATGCTTAAGAAAGTCCTCTACAATCTAATAGAGAACTCACTGAGACATGGAGGAGATGTTAGTTCGTTTTCATTCTCATATGATTTCTCAAAAGATGGACTTGCCGTAGTATATCAGGACGATGGCATTGGTATTCCTGAAGAAAATAAAGCTAAAATCTTTGAAAAGGACTACGGAAAGAATACAGGGCTGGGTCTTTTCTTCTGTAGAGAAGTACTGGAGATAACCGGTCTGAAAATTCATGAAAATGGTGTTTATGGAAAGGGTGCCAGATTCGAGATCATTGTACCTGTTGGTTCATTCAGGGAAGTTAATCAACATATCGATTAAGAGCAATTATAGCTACTATTCTTGAATATGATTATTGTGCTATTCCAGTAGTTTCTACTGTTCTCTATATAAGTCTCCTCACCGCCGGAGTATTCAAATTGAGATTTCCGTTCCTGATTCTCTGCTTAACTCCCTGAAACCTGCTCCTTGAAACTCCAAGAGCTTCTGCTTCAGATTGTGACATGTTAAGGATATTTTCATTATCTCTTGCTTGTTAACGAATTCCTGAGCCTTCTTCACATCAAGAGCCTGTTCATCAATATTATTTGCTTCTGTGCCAATGTAGATTACAGAATCAGCCTTTACATGCTTTCTTTCCAGTATTCCTGTTTCCTCATTAAACTTGGATTCAGGATGATTGGCATATTCTATTATTCTGTACAAGGTGCAAGTGTAATGATAATGAAAAGAATAAACGATAATCAAATTTCAGTTATTGGTATAGAATCCTCTAAGCAATAATCAAAAAGCGCTTTGCCCCATTGTTGTGCCTGGGACTTGCAGCCGAATACTTGTGTATGGTCATACTCGTTATTCTTCGAAAGTAACCTTATAACAAAGCAAGAGTCACTCACAGATAAAGATGCCATTTTAAGATCACTCTGATATAAATAAAATTTGATTTTTCCACTGGAAATATGATTATTTGCCTCAACCCGCCATTCTTCTTTGATTTTTTGCAGTAGATTTTTTGAGACTATTATTGAAGCATTTGTGTCATTCTTACAGAATTGTGAAATATAAGGAGGAAAACTAGGGTGTATGAATGTAAATACAAAAAATAATGAAGTAGATTGTTCAGATTTTTTTAAAAAATCATGGTTTACTTCGAAAATGTTTTCTAAACTAGGTATTATAATGTTGCAGTGGCTGAGTTCACTAATCCTTTCTAATAAGTAGGATGGAATAAAATCAAGATTCCGAGATCCCCAGTAATCAATATCTATATCCAAGACTTCAATAGTATCTATTAAAGGTTTCATCTCATCAACTATAAGTTTTCCAATAGTTGTCAGTTTATAGATGTCATTATAATGGAATACAAGACAGTGCTCTTCTAAAATCTTTATCTGAGGCAGTATTGCGTTTCTGGTAGTTTCCAATGACTTAAGAAGATAATCCATTTCTTGTGGACCATTCTGTAATAATAATAGCACATTCTTTCTTTTATCGGAAGCAAATACTACATCAAGTAACCGTTTTTTCACCAGATTCACATCCTATAAGCATACATTAGGTATATTCTATCATATAGGTACACACGTATACTTTTATGTTTGCTCCCACGTCTCCAACCTTTCCCTAACGTAAGAGTTTAAAGAAAATAGCTATCGCTCTTTATATAATAACTCACAATAAAACAAAACTCATAGAAAAATAAAGATGGAAAACCAATATTTAGATTTTCCACTACATTTTAATTAATTATTAATGTAAGAATTAAGCTAATTCGCCAAATGCGAACTTGCTCAGCACTTTAGTAACTTTAATTGTAACTTCATCGCCGACCTTTGTATCTGGTACAAAAACAACAAATCCGCTTACTCTTGCGATTCCGTCGCCTTCTCTTGCGATATCTTCGATTGTCACTTCATATGTTTTGCCAGCTTCTACTGGAGCATTTGACTGCATATTATTAAACAAGTATTTCACGTCCTTTAAGTATTAGCTTAAAAAGAATACAACCATTTGGTTAAAGATACGAAAAAACAGTAAATACGAATAAGGTAATACCATCTAGACCTATAATCATCAAAGTAGTTTAAGACTCTAAAAGCACACATCCTAAGTTCGGATACTATATAAGTCTGTTCGTATGTGCCCGAATAATATATCAAAGCAAGTTACTCCACATCTCCAACCATTCCCTAACATGAGCATTAAGGATAAATGGCGTATCAGCTTCAGCATTTTTTTCATATAATGAAGCGTACCTTTAGAGAATCCCATCTTTTTCCATTCAGAATAAGAAATACTGAGAATCTTTTGCCTTATATTATCTGAATCCTGCCTTTCAACATTATAAGCAGGCTTACTGAAATCAATTGTCTTTCTTTTCTCAACGAGATACTGAGCAACTTAGTCTTGACATTGGTTGTTTCAGGAGGTTTCAAGGTACTTAGGATTTTACTATTCCGATCAAGGAAAGTAACCTGAACAATATGTTAAATCAACCATCTGACAGCATCCAGAGTCAGATTTCCATTCTTACTATAGACAACTATATTGTCTATGTCTATTTTCTGGGAAGGAAAGACATACTTTTCCGGTTCTATATCTGTGGTATGTCTCCCATCCCTAATATGCAATTCAGACCCATTTACACGTGTGTCTATTCCGTGTCCGTTGAGAATGGAGGAGTTTCATTTTAAAAGTCTTTCCATATCTTCTTCCACGGTCGTGTTCGGTGTAATATTGAACTTCTCAACAAGCACTTTAAGGACATTCGGTGAGACGAAGGCTGGAAGTGTCGGGCCAAGTGTAATATTCTGTATTTCAAGTCTCAGAAGGGTAAGCAATACAAGGACTGCCTTTTGTTCGTACCACGCGATATTGTATGAGATCGGTGCCTCGTTAACGTCTGTGAACCCAAGTCTTGCCATAAGACCCTGTGCAATAACGATAAGTGAGAATGAATCATTACACTGTCCTGCATCCAATACCCTTGGAATTCCATCAATATCACCAAGATTGAGTTTGTTGTAGCGATATTTTGCACATCCGGCAGTAAGAATAACTGTATCTTCAGGCAATGCCTCCGCGAAATCCGTGTAGTACTGCCTGTCTTTGTGCCGTCCGTCACATCCTGCCATGACAATGAACTTCTTTATCTTTCCGGTTTTGACAGCATCAACTATCTTGTCTGCATTGGATAACACGGAGTTGTAAGCAAAACCGCCCATGATGGTACCTTCTTCCAGTTGTACCGGAGCTTCGCAGGTCTTTGCCTGCTTGATGAGTGCAGAGAAATCTTTCTGGCCGTCTTTAGGTATTATATGTTTGGCACCATCATAGCCTACGGAGCCTGTTGTGTATAACCTATCAATGTAGCTCTCCCTTGGAGGAACTATGCAGTTGCTTGTAAGTAATATCGGTCCGTTAAAACTCTCGAATTCCTGCTTCTGGTGCCACCATGAGCCGCCATAGTTGCCTACCAGATGTTCATATTTCTTAAATTCAGGATATGAGTTTGCAGGCAACATTTCACCATGAGTATAGACATCCACGCCTGTTCCTTCGGTCTGGTCCAATAGTTGTTTCAGGTCCTTCAGGTCATGACCGCTTACAAGGATTCCCGGATTATCTCTTGTTCCGATATTGACCTGTGTGGGTTCAGGGTTTCCAAAAGCTGCTGTATTTACCCTGTCCAGGTCTGCCATTACATCAAAACCTTTTTCCCCGCATTTCAAGACCAATGAGATGAGGTCCTTATCAGTCAGGCTGTCATCCGTAGTTGCTACAAGTCCTTCTTCTACAAATGAATTGATCTTCTTATTGTAATTACCAAGCATCATGGCATGATGCCCATATGCTGCAATTCCTTTGATGCCAAAGATCAACAGTTCCCTTAATGACCGTATATCTTCATCCTCGGTTGCAAGTATACCTGTATTCCTGTCACTGAGGTTCTCAGAAGTCAAAGTTGCGATTTCAGGCAGATCGTTCTCATCAAGTGCATTGTTTTCCAGAAGTTTTTGCCTAATCTCATTCTGTATATGAAATCCTCTGTCGATACGCTCCTGAATTCCACTGGCTCTGAAATCAGTATTAGTTATGGTTGAGAACAATGCATCAAGCATAAAATCATCAGTGCTGTTCTCAGAAATGTTTGCCTTTCTTGCTTTCTGATTGTAGAATGCAATGCTCTTAAGTACATAGATTAGATCATCCTGAAGATCTGCAACCTCACCTTTCTTACCGCACATGCCGTTCTTTGTACAGCCTTCCCCGCTCATTGTTTCTTCACACTGATAGCAGAACATTTTATCACCCTTAGTATGTATGTTTTGCAGTATATCTATATACTTTGCTTGCAGAGATTTTTAGAATAAATGAGAATCTGAATGTCTTAGGTTTATCAATTCTGTTGGTCTGCTCATACAAAGATCAAAACCACATTTCCAATCTCTTCCTGACATGAAAATTTAGAGTAAATGGCTTATCAGCCTCAGCATTCAATTTCATATAACAGAGAATACTTTTCACCAGTCACCCAAACACGACTGGCACTCAGAAGCAGCCCTCTCTTCCAATACCTGAATATTCTTCAACACCTGATTTTCAGAGAAATCCCTGTCATTTGCAAGATAATCGAATAATGCGTCTGAATCAGGTTTTTTCCACTTGAAAATGTAATCCTTTGTAACAGGAGGATTCATGAAGAATTCCCTTATCTCTTCAAGAGGGGCACATGCACGGATATCCCTGTCCTCTTCTCTGATAAGTGTCTCTATATCACCGTGTTTTTTGATGAGTTTTAAGGCTGTCTTTGCACCCACACGTTGCATTCCTTCGTTGAAATCCGTACCGATGCAGATTGCAAGGTCTATCAACTGTTCACGGCTTAGTTCCAGTTCTTCAAGACAAGACGCAAGTGAGATGTGTTCGGGTGTCTTTGTAACGTACTTTTTCTGTCCGGGTAACTTTCGCTTTCCCGTGCTTCCAAGATTGCGAATGACATTCTCAGCTCCGAACAGGAAAACATCATAGTCCTGCGAGCCTACAAAATCCACATCTCCACATGAAACCATATAAGATGCCTGTGCCTCTGCTTCGGATTTTGCCTGCATCCAGGGGATTCCCATGAGTTCAAGCAGTTTTTTAGATTCATCGAGAATCGTCGGAGTTATCCGGGATGTGGCCTGAGCATATTTTTTCATATCCTCAAGGTTGCCTTCATCCTTTGCAATCTCAAGCTTAAGGGCGGCATTTTCCTTGCATACCTTGCGTTTTTCAAGAGTTTCTTTTTTCATCTCCGGTGGTTTGCCGTCAAAGATGAAAACCGGTTTGATATTTGCTTCCCTGAGCCTGCTTGTCCTTGAAAAAAGTCCTGTCAGATGTGATACGGGATTACCTGAGGAATCCGTGAGCATTGAGCCGTCACGCTGGCGAATGGCACTTAAGAACTGATAGATCGTGTTGTATGCATCTATTGCTATTACTTTTCCTGAGAGTTCCTCGTAAGTTATCGGGTTTTTTGTGAGTAGTGTGCCTATCTGTGTGCCCATGATATGCTCCGGAGTTTGTTTTTAAGAAAATCAGAATACGGTTTGCAGTTCAATTAACACTCTGGTTTATAGTATTATTGCATAAATGCCGGTTTTGATCATCTCCCACAAACAATTAATAGTCTTCAAAAACAATACTACTTACACTTGAAGAAAATTGGGTGTAGTGTGGGATATGATGACAGGCAGCAAATACGTTAGCTGGTTTGAGGAAATTAGTATAGATGACGTACCTTTAGTGGGAGGCAAAAATGCATCCCTTGGAGAAATGTACAGGGAACTGACAGATAAAAATATCAAAGTCCCAAACGGTTTTGCAATAACTGCAGATGCATACTGGCATGTTTTAAAATCGGCAGGTGTGCTTGAGGAACTCAGGAAGATAATTGAAGGTCTTGATATAGATGATGTTACAGACCTTGCAAAAAGAGGAAAGAAAGCAAGGAATCTTATACTTGATGCCGGAATCCCTGACGACCTGTGGGATGAGATAAAATCAGCTTATGATGAGCTTTGTGAGCAATACGGGGAAGATACTGATGTGGCGGTTCGCAGTTCTGCAACTGCGGAGGATCTGCCCAATGCATCATTTGCAGGACAGCAGGAAACCTACCTGAACATTCATGGCTACCATTCACTAAAAGATGCATGCAGCAGGTGTTTTGCATCACTTTTCACTGACAGGGCCATTTCCTACAGAGAGAATAACGGTTTTGATCACTTCAAAGTGGGTCTTTCCATTGGTGTTATGAAAATGGTTCGCTCAGACCTTGCTTCAAGTGGTGTTATATTCACAATTGATACTGAAAGCGGTTTTGAGAACGTTGTTTTTATCACCGGAGCATACGGACTTGGGGAAAATGTAGTTCAGGGACTTGTAAATCCTGATGAATTCTATGTTTTTAAACCAACACTGAAGGAGAACTTCAAACCTATTATCAAAAAGCAGAAGGGAAGCAAAGAGATCAAGATGATCTACGGTCGTGGAGATTCCCGTGTGCTTACACGTAATGTTGAGGTTCCTGTAGCTGAGAGGAAACAGTACTGTATTAATGATGAAGAGGTACTGCAACTGGCAAATTTTGCAGTGACCATTGAGAACCACTACTCGCAGAAGAGAGGAAAACATGTTCCAATGGATGTCGAGTGGGCAAAGGACGGTGAAACCGGAGAACTGTTCATAGTCCAGGCAAGACCGGAGACTGTACAATCTTTGAAGAGAAAGGATGTGCTGGTAACCTATTATCTGGATGATACTTCGGATGTGATCGTTACAGGAAGGAGTGTGGGAGCTAAGATAGCAAGCGGAAAAGTACACGTTATTCCTGATGTTTCACAATTGAATGAATTTAATGCAGGGGAAATACTTGTAGCGGATAACACGACCCCTGACTGGGAACCTGTTATGAAGAAGGCTGCTGCAATCATCACAAACAAAGGTGGCAGGACATGTCATGCAGCTATTGTGAGCCGTGAGCTTGGCATTCCTGCTGTTGTTGGTGCTGAGACTGCCACGGAGATCCTAAAAAATAACATGGATGTCACGGTAAGCTGTGCAGAAGGAGATGCAGGCAGAGTGTATGAAGGAATACTTCCATTCCATACTGAAACTGTTGAGCTGGAAGGACTTGAGAAGACAAAGACCGAGATCATGATGAACCTCGGAAACCCGGAGGAAGCCTTTGCGCTTTCCATGATACCAAATGACGGCATAGGACTGGCAAGGCTGGAATTCATCATCACAAGTTACATCAAGGTGCATCCTATGGCGCTCATCCATCCTGAGAAGGTTGAGGATGAAAAAGTGCTTGAGGAAATCGACAAAGTCACAGGCAGATATGAGAATAAGGCTGATTTCTTCGTGGAGAAACTTGCCCAGGGTGTTGCAACCATTACAGCAGCATTCCACCCGAAGCCTGTGGTTGTACGTATGAGCGATTTCAAGTCCAATGAATATGAAAGCCTGATAGGTGGAGAGTATTTCGAGTTCATGGAGAACAACCCCATGCTGGGATTCAGGGGTGCTTCACGTTATTACGATGAACGTTACCGTGAGGGCTTCGCTCTTGAGTGTAAAGCCATGAAAAAAGTGAGAGATGAGATGGGGCTGACAAACCTGATACTTATGATCCCGTTCTGCCGCCGCATCGATGAAGCAAAAAAGGTACTTGAGGAGATGAAAAAGAACGGTCTTGTCAGGGGAGAAAATGGCCTTCAGATCTATATGATGACTGAGATCCCAAGCAATGTCCTGCTCATAGACGAGTTCAGCCAGTACTTCGATGGCTTCTCCATAGGCTCCAACGATCTCACACAACTGACCCTTGGCGTTGACCGTGATTCCGAGATTCTTGCATCCACCTTCGATGAACGCGACGAAGCTGTGAAGAAAATAGTCTCTATGGCTGTGCAGGGCGCAAAGCGAAACAATAAACACAGCGGTCTTTGCGGCCAGGCTCCAAGCGATTATCCAGAGTTTGCAGAGTTCCTGGTGAAGGAAGGAATTGATTCTATTTCGCTTAACCCGGATTCTGTGATGAAGATAGCACTGAAGGTGCTTGAGGTTGAGAAAGAGATGGAAAAGTAAGAAAGAAAAGAAACTTTTTCTCTTTTTTGATTTAATACTGGATTTTGAAGTTTAAATTAATCCAGTCTCAACTATTTTTGGGTTATAGGTAACGCCAAAAAACTGAACTTCTATAATTAATAATCCTTGTTATATTGAAGGAGACTAAAAATTGAATTTTGGTGTTAAATTTAGAAACTATTTTAAATGAGTTAATTATGCGAAAAAAGAAGAGTAAATCATCAATCATCCGAAATTACGATTCATAAATTATTTATATATATTGTATAAGGATTATACTCATAAACTAATATGAAAATAATTAAAATGAGAACACCAGCATTGTTGCTGGTGTTTTTGATGGTACCACCCCACTAATTAAAAAGTCCATGTGTATATGTGTTTTTTTGATATATAAAATAATGGTTCATCAATTAAACAAATGGATTGAATTTATAATGGCATTGGAATTTCAACAGCCAATATAATTGAATCGATCATATATTGTTCATTAAAGAAAAACGGCTTCTCACTGCTGGTATTTTTATCCAATAATAGAGAGGAACTTTTGAAAAAACATACCATTTCTACATAGTTAAAATTCAGAGAGATAACATCGATTTTTGAATTATTCTTATTAAGTAATTTATAGTAATATGACCGTCAGTTGCTTATACTATTAGATACATAGTATTAATTGGTCATAAGGGAGTAAGCTGTAAAATGGAGCAGCATTCAGAACGGAATCTAAACCGTTCTGTAATAAGCTTCATTATACGTAGTTCAAATGAAGAAAAATTCAGGATGGAATAGAACTTAATTCCAAACATTCTTCATCAACGTATAGCTGAAATGAAGCGAAATTCAGGACGGGATAAAACCCGATCCCAAAATAACCTTCAACACCTTGTGACCACCTGATTATCTGTTTTTATTAAGCTTTTTTCTGATGTCAGATTCAAATATACTATATAATCCTAATCTCTTCTCACAGCCGGGTTATTAAGATCCAAATATCTATTTTCTCTTATCAATTGCTTGTTTTCCTGAAACAAATATTTTAAAATGTTTAGAATTAATGTTCAAGATACCTATTAAAATAAAAACAAAAACATTATTTCATTGAATGTTTAAAAAAGAAAGTAAAAAAGTAACTAGGCCTTTAATTTTTATTATTTCCTTCCCAAGAAGTAATAAGCAATTGCTCCGAGAATACCAAATATTAATGCTGCAAGTATCCAAACCACTTTCATTATAGGAGTTAGACCTTTGTTCTGAGTCACTACGTCATATATAACCCATATGACCGAAATTAATACAATAAGACCCCATATTGTTCCTAACATTTCTCATCACCTTTAAAGATGTTTATAAACTATTATAGTTGAGTTGTATTTGTATAAATATCTTACCTAATTTTAGTAATATGTTCATTTAACTATAATTGATTCTGTTTTAGACTTTTTAATTCTCAACATCATATCCCCATATCCCCAAATTTTTTCAAAATATAATAATTTCTCAGGCTGTATCAAAATAGTCGATATGTTAATGATTTGAATTGGCTTTCTACAATCCATTGTATTATTTATTTTCATCATATTGTTGCACATTTTGTCAATTTTATAGTATTTCTAAAATAGTTAAAATAACTACCACATAATAATAAATTTTAAGTAAATATATAAAAAAAGTATTTAGATTTGCTTAAATATGATTAACACAAATGTATGTAAAAGTGGGAATTGGGCTATCTGGCTCAATTTTTGAATCAGGCAAGAAATGGGAATTCTGGCCTGCGAGAGAAATTGATACATTGACTAACTAGCGATGTGTCTCTGATTACAAAATGTCGAATAAGAGAAGATAAGGGAGTTATAAAAATGGGATCTTTAAAAAAGTGTCCTGAATGCCATGGGGATTTTAAGAGATTGTCAAGTGGAATACTAATCTGCAAAATATGTGGATATTGGACAAAAGAGAACACGGCAAGAATGGACTCTATGATGTTGTACGAAGAAGCTATGCTTTGCGAAGGAGGACTCTGAATGGAAATACAACCGGAAAAATCCTGCAAGAAGTGCAAGAATATGCTCAAGAAGCAGAAGCTTGGAATGAACATCGTTTATTATTGTTCCAAATGCGGATGTATGACCAGTGCTGACCTTTTTTTATGACCAGTTAAACTGGTCTACTAATTTTTTAAGGAATGATAGCTTAGGTTCTTCAATTTAAAATGTCAAACATTTCATGGAAACTAAGTATATATTCAACAATATCCCTAAATATACCTACATTGCTCACTAAAATAACTGTGAATATCTTTTTATGTGACGTTATTATTTTCTGTGATGCTATTAAGGGGTTTGTTTTATGGCAACACATTACATTAACAAGATAGGGATATTATCCCTTGGAAAGATATTTGGTGCACTTTATGGAATAATGGGACTTATACTAGGAGCTATGATAAGTCTGATGTCACTATTGATGGGGTCTTTAATGAGTAATGAAGGAGCACTCGCAGGATTGATGTTCGGAGTTGGAGCAATAATAACATTGCCAATCTTTTATGGAATACTGGGATTTATCTCTGGAATAATTACAGCATTGATCTACAATGTTGTAGCCGGATTTGCCGGAGGGTTGGAGATCGAATTAGACTAAAAACCGAAGTAAGCTAACGATAATCTGAATATATATTAAAAACGACTTTTCTTTTTTCATTTTTATCTTCAACCTTACAGATAACTCTGCAGGAGTTCTGGAAGTCAAGATCGGGCAAATAACCTCAATACGATCAAAACGATATTCTTATATCTGAATATGAGATAACATTTATTAAAGTTTTAACCAAATAATCAAAAAATAAAAGGAAAGGGAGGGTTATTGTGGAAACAAGAAAAATCAACAAAGTCGGGGTAATCTCTCTTGGGAAAATCCTTGGTGCAGTATATGCAATACTGGGACTCATAATAGGAGCATTAATGAGTCTTTCATACATCATAATGGGCTCCATGTTTGGAAAAATGGGTTTTGCCGGAGGCTTACTGTTCGGCATGGGATCGATCATTACAATGCCAATCTTCTATGGTGTCATCGGATTTATTGGCGGTATAATCATAGCCTTGATCTTCAATGTTATCACCGGAATTGTTGGTGGACTTGAAGTAGAAATCGAATAGATCACCCACCAAAAAAGCAATTCTTTTTTCCTTTTTCTATTTATTCTTTATTTCCTGTTTTGATTTCATGAAATCTATCAAGAAACTGTCAACATCTTTTTATGCAATACTGATATTTTTACATTTATTTAGGATGTGAATGTAAAAATGAAAAATGTTAATATTACAAAAATAAATCCATTATCTCTTGGAAAAGTTATTGGACTTGTCACAGGAGTAATTGGCTTCTTTTTTGGATTAACAGGAATATTATTCATGGGAGCACAAACAACAGCAGGTATTGGAGCCGCAGAAATAATAGCAATACTAAGTATGGTTCTACTGGCACCTGTAATCTATGGGATCATGGGTTTTATCACAGGTCTTATTGCTGCAATCATATTCAATGCAGCAAGCGGATATATTGGCGGTCTGGAAATGGAAATTGAAGAGGTCTGACAAAAAGAATATTGTTTTTTATCGTTTTACTTAATAATCTGGAAATAGGTTGGGAATATGCCGGTTATGCATGTTAAAAAGATCAATGCCCTGTCAATGGGCAAAATAGTCGGACTGTACTTAGGGATTATAAGTTTCCTGTTATATGCAATATTGACCCTGGCAATAATACCATTTTTAATAGAAAATGGCGGCAGGTTCGGACTTATAGTAGGAGTTGCCAGGACCGAAATGATAATTTCAATACTCACGTTCCTTTTTGTGCCGGTATTTTATGGAATAGTTGGTTTTATTGCGGGCACGATAATAGCGCTTGCATTCAATTTTGCAAGTGAACATGCAGGTGGATTTGAGCTGGAAATCGAATCATATGGAACCAATGATTGATTTTTATATAACTCAATCAACTAAAATAGATATAACAACCATGCAGATAAAAAAGACCAATGTTCGATCATTTGCAAAAAAAGCTGCTATCATCTTTGCCGTTCTATTTGAACTTCTTGTAATCATATTCATGATCCCATCATCTCCAGCAGGTATAGAGAATGATGAATTATTGTTGATAGCAGGAGTAATCCTACTTGCACCTTTTATCTATGGGACAATAGGTTTTGCTGCTGGTACATTCATTGCAACCATATTCAATATTATAGTTGAAATCATCGATATTTAGAAAATAAGAATCAACAGATTATCCATTGATATATTTCAGAAAGAAACTACAAAACTGCTAATAATTAGAAGAAAATGAACAAAAAAAAGCCTGATGTATCAATAATTAAATCATACTTAAGTAACTATGTACTTTTGTCTTTGTACCTCTCATTTTTATTATATCTTTTAGTTTATGCTAACGAATTAGTAATCTTTATTTATCCAATAGTTTCCCTGGTCTATGGATGGAAAACAAAAAATGTTACGGGCTCTGTTCTAATTGGAATGCTCCCTATAACATTTCTGTTTCTTGATCTTCATATGGCAAATCTGGAAAATTATACGCCAGAGAGATTTGATTACGTAATAGCATATTTTGCTAAATTAATTATTCTTGGAGGAATTAATGGCTATTTAGCTGCAAAGCTTCCAAAACAATACTTTATTCTTCTACTCATAATCGGAACTTTTGTCTGGTATGCATTATTCATGTCAGGAATAGACTAACAGAAAAGAATGAACGAAGTTAAGGCTCGATCCACACCTCAAGCACCCTGTCCTTGATCTCGTACTCTTTTACAGTGGTGAGTTTCATATCCTTTGGATTCTCGATCCAGCCAAGGTCATAATCTTTTTTCTCCCTGCCACCGCAGCAGACTTTTCTCGTTATGCCAAGATTCAGCTTAACGCGGTCAACATCTGCCTCATTGATCTTTTCAACATCATCCTGATATCTTCTTTGAATAAGGATCATAGGAATTACCCGATTAAAATATAGCAATGCTCAAAAGATAACCATTTCCATCTACTGCAAATATAAGAGCAATTACAACAGTTCACATCAGTAATTTTGCAAGTAAAGGAGCCAGGAACACGGTTATAAGCCCTGCAATCCCGATTGCAAGACCACTCATTGCACCCTCTGTCTCACCAAGCTCAACAGCCTTTGTTGTTCCAAGAGCATGTGATGAAGTTCCGATAGCCACACCAAGAGCCACCTTATCTTCGATCCTGAACAACTTACACACCATAGGTCCGAGCAATACACCTGCAATACCTGTGAAAACTATTGCAGCCACGGTAACTGAAGGCAAACCTCCAAGCTGATTGGAAATTTCAATTCCAATTGGTGTTGTAACTGATTTTGGAATAAGGGAAACACTGAGTATCTCATCAAGTCCGAACATCTTGCACATAACAATGATACTTGTAATACCTGCTGCTGAACCAATACTTATTCCGGCAATGATCGGAATAACATTCTCCTTCAGCAAACTTATCTTGCGGTACAAAGGAACTGCAAGAATGACAGTCGCAGGTCCAAGGAAGAATGATATGAACTGTCCGCCATTATTATAGTCATCAAAACTTATGTGGAAGCTTAGAAGCAGGGCTATTATCATAAACATGCTGAGAACCAGCGGGTTCAGCAGAGGTGAGCCGGTCCTTTTGTAAATCTGGGCACCTGCATAAAATGTCACCAGGGAAATCCCGATGCCAAACACAGGAGACTGTACAAACTCAGATATAAGTTCACTCAACGGACTGCCTCCTTTTGATAAGTATCTGCACCGTTGCACCGGTGATGACTGCAATTATGAAGGTCGAGACCACAGAAATTATAAAAAGCGCAGTCCATTTTCCTTCAAGTACTGTGAAACAGGTAATGAATCCTACTGCAGCCGGGATGAAGAAAAATGAAAGGTGTTTTAGCAGGAAATTGCTAACATCCTCTATCATGGAGAGCTTGATAACTCCTGTGAGCAGAAGTACCAGAAGCAAGACCATTCCCAGAACATTTCCTGGAATCGGGATGTGAGAGAAACTGTGGATCAGGTCACCAAGATAGCATATTGCTAAGATGATGGCGAACTGGATGATGTATTTCATTTAAGGTCACTTGCGTTTTTAAGTATTCATTACAAACTGCATTCATCGCAGCCTGATGGAATGCTATAAAGTCAGTCGCAGATATTAGCGTTTTCGGTTCACATGCCGTGGCTACAAGTTTCAAAGATTTATAAGAATGAACGGGTAATGAAATACAAATGATAAAGGAACAGGTTTGTCACCTGTTTTCAAATCATCTCCTGTTTCCAAATTTGGAAGGTGGTGATCCACTCTTTTTACCTTGACTAGACTTATTCTGCCTGGAAGAACTACTATTGCTTCCTGAATTGTGGGATTGGACAGATTTTGCCTTCATGCTCCTTTTTGGCTTGTTACTGCCTGAACCATTTGGTGCAGATTTAGGTGCGGATTTAGGTGCAGATTTTCCGGAGCTGGTGTCATTGCCTGCATTGTTACCCTTGCCTTGACTGTTGCCACTGCTTTTCCTGCCGCCTTTGTCTTCACCTTTTTTACCTCTTCCCTGGCCTCTTTTATTACCTGGGTTTCCCCCTGGTCTTCCAAATTGTCTTGGTGCAGGTTTTGCATCGTCACCTGTGGCATTCATAGCTTTCTCGGAATGGTAGTCATGCTCTGCAACTTCAATTTCCATTCTGATGAGCTTCTCTATATCACGGAGGAAATCTCGCTCATCAGCAGCACAGAATGAGAATGCTGTTCCGTCGGCTCCTGCTCTTGCTGTACGGCCGATACGGTGGACATAGCTTTCAGAGATGTTTGGCAGGTCGTAGTTGATTACGTGGGAAATGTCATCAATATCGATTCCACGGGCTGCAATATCCGTTGCCACCAGCACACGAAGCTGTCCTGACCTGAAGTCCTGAAGAGCTTTTGTCCTGTGTGTCTGGGACTTGTTGCCATGAATTGCATCAGCAGAGATCTTGTTCTTGTTAAGCATCTGGGCGACTTTGTTAGCCCTGTGTTTTGTTCTGGTAAATACTAGGACACATTCCAAATGTTTACTTCTGAGGAGCTGAAGTATCAACTCGTTCTTGTCCTCAGAATCAACAAAGAATATGAACTGGTCTATGCGCTCTACAGTTGTTGCCTGAGGAGTGACTTCAACTGTTACAGGACTTGTCAGCATTTTCTTTGCAAGCTTTGAAATATCATGTGACATTGTTGCCGAGAAGAAAAGTGACTGTCTCTTGTATGGCAGCATTTCAACTATTTTATAGACATCTTTGACAAATCCCATGTCAAGCATCCTGTCAGCCTCATCAAGCACGAAATACTCGACCTCTGAGAGATTTACATGTCCCTGATCCACAAGGTCAAGTAAGCGTCCGGGTGTTGCTACAAGGGAATCTACACCCTTTGAAATAGCTTTTACTTGGGGAGCCTGTCCTACGCCTCCAAAAATGACTGCATGTTTGAACTGAGTGTATTTTCCGTATGTTGAAAAACTGTCCCCAATCTGCGCTGCAAGTTCCCTTGTTGGTGCCAGTACCAGTACGCGTGGACTTCCCCTTCGTGTCTTTTTGTGAGTACCTGACATGTTGTGCAGAATTGGTAATATGAATGAAGCGGTTTTGCCAGTACCTGTCTGGGCAATACCTATCATGTCCTTTCCACCAAGAAGATGTGGTATGGACTGCTGCTGTATGGGTGTAGGGGTTGTGTACCCTTCCTCTTTTAATGCGCGTTGAAGCGGGTAAATTAGATTAAGATCATCAAATGACATGTGAACCTCGGTTGCATTAAGTAGAATTAGTGTGCGACATATAGCGTCTGCAATATAAAACTCGTACTATCTGTAAATTTATCGATTATGATTTTATTCTACACAAACGATATCAACAAAGTTAAACAGTCAAAATCTTAAGAGAAAATGTGAATGTTAACTTCAATAATTTATCTGAAAAATTGTATGGTGCTCCGGCCGGGATTCGAACCCGAGTCTTCGGCTCGAAAGGCCGGAATGATTGGCCGGACTACACTACCGGAGCACGTTGATTTCGCTTTAGTGAAGCGACTCCAACATGGCATATATTGTATATAAACCTTTCGCCTGAATCAACACATTTCACCTGTTTCGGCATTGTCATTGAGATTTTCAACCCATGCAGTAAGCTTTCCACAGGTTTCAGGCTGACATGCATCCCTGCATCCTGCACAAGGTGAGAACATTTCTCCTGATAACAGGAGATCGAAGCAGGGCTTCTCCTCTTCCTTGACTTTCAGAAGGTAAGTCCTGGCTCCATTCGAGACAGCCTGCTCACGGGTGATAAGATTATCATCGAGAAGTTTAGAAACGACCCTGGAGCATTTACGACTATCAATCTCAAGCATCTTCCAGAGCTCGTTCTGGAAAACGCCTTCTTTGCTGTCACGAATAAGATTGTATGCAGTCTCTTCGATACTCATACTAGTTTCCACTGAGAGTTTATTCTTCCATAGGAACAACAAGAATGATATTGTTTCCACGCAACACAACTGAACCAAGGGAACGCAGACGCTCACCGTTTGCGACCTCTACAGTATCGACCATATGGAGATTCATATAATCGTCTGCACTTTTTAAAGTTCCTTCGAGAAGGTGAAGGTCACCTTTCATCTCTACCTGGACCTTGGATCCAACTAATTTCTGGACTTTCTTACTTGGGAACAAAATTAATCCTCTCTTTCATTTAGAATTTCAGGAATATATGGTATTTCGCATCTTAATTTAATGCAAATATGCCAGATTTATCACTGACTTTCTCCATATGAAATCTTTAGATATAAAAGAGTGTTCCTATGATATATAAACAACATCGTATTAACCTTCAGGAAACATCAAACCTGGAGAAAAAAATGTGTTGGTCCATTTATTCTATTTAAAATTATCTACATATCAATTGATTTATTACTTGATTTTTCAAAACTGATCTGTAATCAGCAATAAAAACAAATGCCTGATCAAGAAGTTTAATATGTGCATTCTTTACAGAGCAAATATTATAAGCAACCGAAGATTCCATTTAAAATAGATTTAAGATATAATCTTGATAATGGAATTTGGTAAGTTACGGTTAACGGCGTGAACATATATTTAAAATTTAAAACCAAGCCGAGAGTAATTGCATTCAACTGGCAAAGCATTTCCCCCAAGCCAAATGAGGACCAAAATTTTATACTAGCAAAGCAAAACAATAAAAGGGAAATTACAATGAAAGCCGAATTGATAAGTACGGTGTTCCTATCGGAAAAGAGAAAAAACACTCTCCTGATGTTAATGGACGGTCCAGCTACAGTCGATGAGATAAAAGATTCTCTTACAGGAACCACCAGTGCAATTATGGCTCAGGTAAAGATCCTTTATGAACAGGGGCTCATTGAGCAAAAAGAAGGAAAATACATGTTAACATGTATTGGAAAAATAGTAATGAAAAAAATAAAGCCCCTTATAGAGACACTTAATGTTGTAGAGGAGAACAAAGACTATTGGGACAGCAAAAATCTGAGTGCTATTCCTGAATTTTTACTCGATAGAATTGGAGATCTAGGAGAGGTAATGATCCATGAACCGGATTTGAATCACCTTTTTGAACCACCAAAGGCTTTGCTCACAAGTCTCAAACAGACTGAGAACGTCTGTACTTTTTATTCATATTTCTGTCCCACATGTCCCTATAATTATTCAGAGCTGGCAAATAAAGGAGTGAATTATAATCTTATTCTTACAAGACCTGTCTATGAAAGATTAAGGGATGAATATAAAGAGCAGCATGATGCAATGATGAATTCAGAAAACTCTAATATGTATATATGTGATGATGACTCTGTGAAACTGGGAGCTCTTTCCGTTACGGATGACATTATGCTCATTGCTTTTTTCAATAAGGACGGGATATTTGATCACAAAAAAGTTCTCAGTTTTGAGGAAAGCGCACGCAAATGGGGTATGGACCTCTTCCAGTATTACAAGGAAAGATCTGAAAAAGTCAATTGATCCCTGAAAAACATAATTCTTTTTTGACTCAGGATTTTCAATAATTCCAGTAATCTGGAAAACTCTTTTTTCTGGTTTATTTTCTGATCAGTTCAATTCTTCCGGACAGATGATTTAATTCATGGTCTTGATATTATCAAAGGTCTTCTTTTTTTCTTCATTACAGTTTTCCTGCATGGTATCATTCAGGATTACATCTTCTGCTATAACCATTCTTTGAACATTTGATGCTGCATTGATAATAATATGCATGTTGATTAATTACCTCGAGTTATTATAAATATTTCCAGACTGCTACTTATTTATGGTCAGGAATTACGGCTTGAATTAGTCTTCCCGGCCTGAAACAATTACTTACCACATAGATAGCAGGGACTGGAGAATATAACATCCTCCATTTCTGCTAGATAAAATAAGAACATAGGTGATCAAATCATGCCAGCAAAAGACTATGCACCAATAGATGAAAATTGGCTAGAAAATGCAGGAAGTTTATGGACAACACCTTGGGTTGACAAACCATCTGAAAGAGTTATCGTAGACCCGATCATTTTGTCCCATGCTGCAAGTCTGTTTAGAAAAAATGCGGGATATTTTTACCAGAACCCAGATGAAGCGATAAGGATGGTGTGCCATGCCTGTGAACTCTATGATGTCACTCCGGTAGGACACTACCTGTATGCCGATTATTGGGGACAGGACTATGGAGCGGAGATCAAGATACAGACCAATTCCCCACCGGGTATTACCAAGCGTCCAATAAAGACCGCTGAAGATGTTGACAACTTCGAAGTACTGGATAGTGATGAACTTGCTAAAGGTCCAACCCTTACAACACACTACAAGGCACTGGACACATGTAAAGAGGAATTCCCTCACATGTTCGCTCCTATCACTCAGCTTGGAGGAACAATGGAAGTTGCAACCAACTGGGCTGCGATTGAAGATGTATTCATGTGGATGATAACGGAACCGGAGGTAGTCGATAAGCTCTGTCAGAAGGCAGGAGACCACATGGTGAGTGCCTGTAAGGCCACTTCTGAGAGATACGGTGCAAACGTAATGATCACCGGTTCGGTTATCGCCAGCGGTGATCTCATGGACACAGAACAGATCAAGAGGTTCAGTTTCCAGCCGGTTTCCCGCGCTGTAAGGAAAGTCCTGAATGCAGGAGCAGGGCCAGGTATCTACTACCATCTTTGTGGAAACCACACTGATGACTATCAGATGTGGAAGAACGCTCCAATGAGTCCATTCACCATCGTACAGATTGGATATGACGGACAGAACATCTTCCCAACAACCAAGCTCGTAGAAGCCTTTGGTGACAGATGTACCTGTTTCGGTACGGTCGATACAAAACTAATAGACCGTGGAACACCTGCACAGGTCTATGAACAGGCAAAGGAGCAGGTCATTGCCGGAAAGGACAGTCCGAGAGGATTCATCCTGGGAACTGCCTGTGAATGTCCGACCAATGCACCGCCTGTGAATGTCCATGCACTCGTAAAGGCCGCAAAAGACCACGGAAAGTATGAGAAGTTCTAAGGAAAGGAGAGACAACAACATAAATAAAATTCAAGGAGTGTTTCACATGGATATCACAATAACTGAAGAACTTAACAACACACTGAAGGACAACGGCTTCAAAGAGGCAGAGATCAAGGAACTGATAGCCAACGCGGAATCCAGCGGTCAGAAGCTCAAAGCCAGAGATGGAGATATATCCATTGCAAAGGGCGGGGCAGACAACCTGACTGTCTATGCTGTATACTCACCTTCCGAGCTTTTAGATGTGTATGCCCACAAAATGAACATTATCGGTCTCACAGGAGGCGAACTCAACGAGATCGACTATGATGATGCAAGTAACTGGGCATGTGCAAAATGTGGTGAGATTGCACTGGAAAGGAACGTAGATATGACATACATGGGTGTTACAAGACCCGGACCGGGGCTTGTATGTCCGAAATGCAATGAATTCTACGTTTCAGATGGTGTTGCAAGGACCCTGAAGACCGCAGAAGCAATTCTGGAAGAAAAGAGAGCTTAAGCAAATCTCAGAATCACTGAGATCTAAATATACCACCTTTGAGAGGGATAACATGGAACAAATAGGAACGGTCCAGAGTCTGTGTCCGCAGTGCCTTGCTAAAATTGAAGGCATCAAGTATGTAGAGGACGGCAAGGTCTACATAATGAAGAACTGTGCCGACCACGGCAATTTCATTAACCTTGTCTCTGAAGATGTGAACCATTATCGTCAGATGGAGGAATGTTTTGATGTGGACAGGGCGAAAGCCAGGGAACCTCTGACAGAAACACAGCGTGGCTGTCCCTTTGATTGCGGCCTGTGTCCCTCTCATAAACAGGATACGTGCCTGGCAGTGGTCGAGGTCACTGACAGGTGCAATATGAAATGTACATATTGTTTTGCCAACTCATCAATGGACGAAAGTCTTGACCCTGACATGGATACAATCAGGCTGATGTTCGAGACGGTTAAGAAATGCCAGAATGAACCTACCTGTATACAGATATCAGGAGGCGAACCTACCATCAGAAACGACCTTCCGGAAATAATCAGGATGGGAAAGGAAATTGGCATAAATCACATTGAACTGAACACCAACGGAATCAGGATAGCCAGCGACCAGAATTATTTTGATAAAATTGCAGCCGCAGGAGTGGATGCCATCTACCTAGGATTCGACGGTGTATCGGATGATATATACATGCAGAGGACCGGAAGGAAGATGCTTGACGTAAAGACCGAGGTCATAAACAGGTGTGAGAAAGCCGGTATCGGTGTTGTTCTGGTACCGCTGGTTGCAAAGGGATACAATCTGCATGAAGTTGGCAGTATCATAGATTTCGCTGCAAGCAGAGTTCCGGCGGTCAGGGGTGTGCATTTCCAGCCGGTGTTCCACTCTGGAAGATCACCATCGGATATGAAGGACAAGGTAACCATACTGGAACTGCTTCGGGAAATTGAAAAGCAGACCAATGGACAGCTCAAGGTCAGCAACTTTACACCGGCTCTTATGCCACATGCACATTGCGGTGCCACATGTCTCACATTGATAGACAACGGCGGATTCCTGCCACTGACCAATGCTTCAATGGGTGCTGTCAAGTCAGCATCGGATGTTGCAAGCAAAACCAAGAAGTCTATTATGGGCAGGTGGAAGGGTCTTGAAAAGGATTCAACTTCAACTTCCAAGTCATCATGTGGTGACCTGCTGATAAAAAGCTCATGCTGTGAAAAGCCTCTGAGCAGCATAACCGTGAAGGGATCATGTTGCGAGAAACCGCTTATCGATATCCTTCCGAAGAACTCAGGTTCCGGTAAGGATAAGAGCGGAGGATGGGCTGATTTCATTGAGATGAGCAAGAACAATTATCTTACTATCTCAACAATGGCATTCCAGGACGCCTGGTCATATGAACAGGACCGTGTGGAAAACTGCTGCATACATGTTGTTACACGTGACGGGCGTTTTGTCCCGTTCTGTAATTACAATATGAGTGACTGCAACGGGAATACTCTTTACAGGAATGCACGATAATTCTATTTCATTTTCAAAATTTCATTTTATCCGGTTATTTTAGTTCGGGCAAATGACCGCATGGTCTGAAATTGTACAGGAGGAAGAAAATGAGTCTTCAGACAAAAATAAAGACATCTGTTCGCATGAACGTGGCAAAAAGAAAGCTTGATTCCAGAAAAATAAAGGCCCAGCACGGAAACCCGCTTGAACAGTGGGGACTTGCAAAAATAAGGAACGACATCAAAAGTAACAAGGTACTGAGCAATCACTTCAGCGGCGTTGAGCTTGACAGGGAAGCTATCAAAGAGTACAAGCTTATCAAGTTCAGGGAAGTTCTTGGTTACGTACTGGAGAACAGTCCCTATTATCAGGATCTTTATGCAAATGCAGGCATCGATGTTTCCACGTTCAGAAGTTATGAGGACCTGGAAAAACTACCGCTTACGGAGCAGGAAGACCTTGCGAACAAACCATATCACTTCCTTTGTGTCCCGAGAAAAGACATAATCCGTGAATTCACAAGTTCCGGGACAACAAATATGCTGAAAAGAATGGCATATACTCAGGATGAGCTGCTGGAGATCGTGGATTCCGTGATATCCGGTCTGAAGATGGCAGGCATGGATTCAAAGGATGATGTTTTGCAGATAATGTACCCCACAATCACAGCAACATGGGACCCGGGACTTGTTCTGAGTAAGGCATGTGCTCTTGGAGGTTTTAATTCCGTTATTGAGGATTCACTTGATGCCAGAGAGCAGATCAGGACTATGAAAGAATCCGGTACAACCTTTATTATCGGGACATCATCTTTCCTCTATAATCTTTCAATGCAGGCACATGAACTTATAGAACCAGGTGAACTTGGGATCAAGAGAATCATCTGTTCATCAGAACCCCTCACGGAGACCATGCGGGAAATGATCGAGAGCGTATGGGGCTGTAAGACTCTGCGTCAATGGGGAATGACAGAGCTTGGTCTTGCAAATGCTATCGAGTGTGAACATCAGGATGGCTTTCACCTTAACAACCCTGATTTCCTTGTTGAGGTTATCGACCCGAAGACAGGGAAGGTGCTGCCTGCTGGTGAAAAAGGCGAGCTGGTGGTCACCACCCTGAGAAGAAAATGTATGCCTCTTATACGATACAGGACTCGGGATATCACTTCAATTATCGATGAAACATGTATGTGTGGGGCCTGTCTGGACCAGAGGATCGGCGATATAGAGCGGTGGACCGGTGAATGATCCCAAGCCTCTCCACATCACTCCGTAAATATATAGCGGAGTTTATCGGGACATTCACACTGGTGTTCATTGCTGCGGGTTCTAACGCAGTGGACCATATATCACATGGCATCCTCGGTCTGACAGGTATGGCAATCGCCACCGGTGTAACCGTGATGGTGATGATCTATGCCATCGGCCATATCTCAGGTGCCCATATTAACCCGGCTGTCACAATTGCAATGTCTGTGACAGGAAAAATGGGCACCCGGGATTCTTTTGCCTATATCATATCACAGGTGGCAGGTGCCTGTGCTGCAAGTTTTATGCTCATGGAGATGTTCCCTTCCGCCGTGGGCAGTGTCCATCTTGGGGCTACAAGTCTTGGCACAAACATCTCCCCTGCAGCAGGAATGGTAATCGAGGCAATCCTCACTTTTTTACTGGTCTTTACGATATTTGGTGTTGCAGTAGACAGCAGGTCACCACCAGGTCTTGCAGGTTTTACCATCGGTGCTTTTGTCCTTCTGGCTATCCTTATAGGCGGACCGGTCACAGGCGCATCCATGAATCCCGCAAGGTCATTTGGTCCGGCCCTGATGGCAGGTTACTGGACAGATCATCTGGTTTACTGGATCGGTCCGATAATTGGCGGTATCGTTGCAGCATTAGTGTATGATAATGTGTTTATTAGCGATGCTGTTGTTGAGGAACGTGGGGATGCTGTTGGCGATGGGGTTTGAGATTGTTTTTCAAAAGATTGCTTTTTTGTGAAGGTTTTATAGTCTTTTCTAAGTATATTTGAAAAATAGATATCAAGTATATAAAAAATAAAAAAAGTAATTTTTAAATTAGTCGAATTAATTCAGCCTGCCCAATAGGTGGAATGCTCCTGGTCAATGTCGGACCAAAGAAAACTCTAACGTTCATTCCTTCTTTTAGATTCTCTGAATCAAAAAGACCTCCGTTTGGGTCTACTATTACTGTTTCCTCGGATATAACGAATTTAATTCCTTTTGTATATCCTGAGTTATTTACTTCCTCACCTTCAAGCAGGAGCATTGGATAAGAACCTCCCTCCTCGATTGAAGATATGGTTCCGTTAAGAATGTGTAGAGCTTCGGATTCTTCGTTGTTATATGTTGATTCTTCCCCTTCAACGAATAGCATTCTGCCACTATTGTTTCCTATAACAAGGACAAGCTGGTCATTTTCCATTGAGACAGTTGTCACATTATTTAATAGGGAAAGATATTGGCTATCCATTGAGTCGTCACCACAATAGACAAGTGTCATTATTCCTGGTAATAATGTAAGGTTGTTTCCTTCCAGTGTGTAGCTTCCGCTTCCAACATTACAGTCTGCTTTAATTGAGTATGTATTATCCGAGTTGAACACGATTTTATAATTTTCCGGATCAGGAACTACGGACTGGCTGGATGAAAGTGTCTCAGTCAATCCTGACCATTGCCATTCAATATCAGCTATATCATTTATGGAAATGGTTTCAGCTTCCATTTCTTCGTTGTTCATATCTTCCGAATTATCAACAGGTTCAGTACAGCCGGATACTAAAAGAGTGGCTGTGGCTAAAACACATATGAAAAGTAAAGTAAGTATTTTTCTCGTATTTTGCATAGGTTTTTGCTCCCTTCATTCCAGTATGAATTGTTGTTATTTAGTCTCTTCTTAAGCTTCGAACAGACCTGTAGTCTTTATCTATCTTTTAATAACAATGTCAGTAAGCCTGTTTTAAATCAAAGATTGATAGTGTGGTGTAGAAGTATTGATTTCAGTAAGCCTGCGTTTGCAGTTGAAAGGCAGGATTCAGACGATATAAGTCAAAAGATTCAATAATTATTTATTAAAATTTATCTTAACTAATATTGTAGAGAACAGACAGAATTCAACAGATAATTGGATCTGTATGAATGGTTTTATAATAAGCATATTAAGCTTTCTAGAAGGTATTTTATGAGTACTGCAATAAAATCAAAACATCCGAGAGACATATTCAATGAATTGAAATGGAAAGATGATCTTGATATAAATGAATGCAGCATAGAGTATATTCACAGGGGTGCACCTGGAAACACAAAAAAGGTTTCAGGTGAGGATATAGAAGACATTGGCCATTCATTCTTTACAGTTACTCCCGATACTATGATACCATATCATAGAATACTTAAAATCAAGTACAAAGGGGAAGTTATCTACGTAAAGAATTGACTATAGCATATTTGATATGCAATTTTTAATCCATGGAGAAGAATGCTGAAAATGATAAGCCTTTTACTCTAAACTCACATGTTAAGGAAAGGTTGGAGATGTGGGAATGCTAAAATATTCAGTAAACTTTAATCATTTCGATAACTGCAAAAACTAATTAATAAAAAGGAAAGCAAGGCAAATTATGAATGTCTTACTTTCTCTTCTTCATGGTCCACAAAGCCGCCAGCAATCCGATCACAGCAAGAATCAATTCAAAGCCTGGTTCTGACATTGTTGCCTGACGTTCAATCACAGAATCAAAGAGTTCTTTGGAATTATCGAGATACTCACTGGCTCTTTCCATGTTATGTATACCATGGCTGCCGTCCGCCTTGACCGCTTCAAGATAGAAGACAGCATTGTTGTAATCTGCAAGCGCAGCATCATATGTGTGGGTTCCGTTCAATTCTTCCAGTGACTCGCTGGCATTGATCCTGATCGTTTCAAGGTCATTGATCCTTCTCACGATGAGTTCCTGCTTTGCCTTTACCACCGGAATAAAGACTTCCTGATGGCAATCATAACAACCATTGGTAGCGTTGGGGCTGAACAGGATTTCAGGCTTGAAATCAAAGGTATGCCCGGTTATAGCAGATTCTTCGGTAGTATCATTGTATTCCTGAGTGACCATATGACAATCTGAACAACCTATGCCTACAGGATGGATACCTGTATCATAGATTGATCCATTGTACATTTCCCATTGGGGATGCAATACCCGGGTTGTCTGTCCATCTGGTACTGCATGTTCAGAATTATGGCAATTCCCACACAACAAAACGTCATCCTCTATCCAGTAACCAGTTGAATGAGGTTCATGGCAGGCAACACATGTAATACGCCATTCTGATACTTCGGAGGGTTCAGGAACCTCATCAAGGTTCAGTCCGAAGATATCCGGGTCTTCTAAATTTGGAATTGCACCGTCTGTTGCTTTGCAGGAAACACAGGAATTGTCTCTGTCAAGGATATACGGTTCCGCAATATCGGTTGGTTCTGAATGACTTTCCATGGATGTTATATTGAAATCCGGATTACTGAACTCGTCCCATTCCTCGATCATCGGATGATGTTCATCTCTATGGCAGTTTCCGCATATTTCTGCAGAAAGGTTCACTTCTGGTGCATAATAAGAAGGTTCATTTATATGTGCATTATAACCTTCAGCCGGTGGATTATGACAGACTTCACAGGTGATGGGTTCAATTGTTGTTTCAATATCTTCTCGACCCCACGTTTCTTTGATGGAAGATTCAAGATGGCATTCTGTACATTCTTCAATATTCAGAACCGAACCCCCGGCAGCTTTCAGTGATTCGGCATGTGCTGAAGCGTTCCATTTTTCATAAATTTCAATATGACAACTTTTACATGTTTCAGGTTGCCATGCCTCTGCTGTGCTACTAAAAATAAGTAATATAACCAGAGCTGGACAAATGTATTTCAGCAAATAATTACCCCCATGATTTAACCCATATTAAAATCAGATATTATTCTATTTAACAGGATTGTTCTGTTCAGTATCTGTTTACTTTGAATGCTCATGTTAAGAAAAGGTTGGAGATGTGGGAATGAATCATCTTCATTGATAACTCGATAAGAAAAGCATTCTAATGATGGGAAAAAGATTCAATAATTATTTATCAGAATTTAGGCTCTGTAGAAAACCTACTTCCTATTTTATTTTGACATAACAATTTCAAAGGATTAATACCCTTAGCATTATCTGCTACCGAAAACACAAAGGGATGATTGTTTTTACTATATATACATAAAAGTCAGTGTAAGGTTAAAAATGTGAAGATAAGTGTTGATGACAAGTACAAAAGGAGATAAACATAAAATGAACAAAATTGCCCTTAATGTAATACCTTGTGAAACTAATTTAAAACCGGATACTAAAGACAATAATAGTTTATGTCCTGTTTGTAGTGGTTCAGGCAGTTTTGTAAAGAATATTACTGTAAGGCACATGATATCTGATGACCTGCTAGAAACGGTAGGTACTTCCGACTATTGTTTGTGTATGAATGAAGATTGTCAGATTGCGTATTATAACATTGATCTCAAGATTGAATTCAAAAAAAGTGACATAAAAGTACCAATATGGTTTAAAAAGGATGCAAAACCAAAATATGCCTGTTATTGCAGTAAAGTTACAGAAGAAGAAGTTATAACAGCTGTGATTAACGACAATGCAACTAGTGTGAAAGAAGTTATAAAAATTACAGGGGCAATGAATAAACCAAATTGCCAGATAAACAATCCATCAGGCAAGTGTTGTCATCAGATAATACAAGAAATTATAGATAAAACCCTAAAATAATACTTTTAAAAATCCGACTCCTTTTTAAGAAAAACTATAAAATAAAAAAATACAGTTCAAATTTGGATTAATCTAATGCTATATTCTTTGATCACAAATTCTTCTCAACTACTTCCATGGTCTTGCTGTATTCATCGTTTGGACTGAACTCCATTATCTCAGTTCCTGCATCCATGACTGCTATGTGTCCTGGTGTAAGATAGTAAAAATCACCTGCTGTAATAATTTCTTCTATGTCCTTGTATTTGATGACCATGCGCCCTTTTATCACGTACCCCCAATGAGAAGACTGACAACTATTATCAGGCAGGCCCTTTAGGAGTGGACCAAGATCTGTGTGTTCTTTGTAGGTTTCATATCCTACATGCATATTTCCCCAGACCACTTCCTGGATGACCATAGCATCTGATTCAAGTGTTACAGGTAACTCCTGCTTTGATATTTTCATTATTGTTCCCCCATTAATAGTAGTTTTTTCAAGCAAAATAGTTATCGACGGAAAATAAACATACTAACAGACATAGAGAGATGTCATGTCTGTGCTCCTAAAAATGGTCTGTCTATCTATACCAAAAATGAGTTTATAGACATGGTAATTTATCCTGAGGTCTATAACATACATAGCCTATGTATAGGTTATAATCTACCCTTTGATATAAGCAGGATAACTAGAAAACGTATGTTGATTTGATAACGAAGAAAGAAGATCAATCCTTGCTTAAATTTGCTTCATCATTACTAATACTCTTCTTTTTTCTTTTCCTACTTCATACCACTCTTGACCGCAAATTGTGTATCCCCATTTCATGTAGATATTCTGAGCAACAGTATTACCTTCCCAGACACGTAACCAAAATACTTTGAATCCCCTTTCCTTATATATTGATATTCCATTTTTGAATAGAAGCCCACCAGCTCCTTTACCTCTTGCTTCATTCCTGACATAAAGGCGTTGCAATTCTATTGCCTTGTTATCTGTTACACAATCTGGTACCGCAGAATTCAGAAATTTCGCATAGCCACATATCATTCTTTTTTCATTCTTGCAGATCAAATAAAGAGCTTCTGAGCTTTCGATCTCATATTTGATAAGTTCTTCCGAGAAAGCTTCATTAACATAGGCTCTAAGTTCTTCTATAGGAAGTGTTAGTTTATATGCGGATATGAATGAACTTTTCCCGAATTCTGAAAGAAAGCCAACGTGCGATAGATTAGCTTGTTCTACCTGAAGAAAGTTCTCCATACTGCCTCCAAAAATCAAGGTTCACCTACTTGCTTAAGGTGAAATGATATCATGCTATGTGAAGTATATTTTGGTCTTTAATATCAAAAATTGATGAAGGGATATTTATTCCTCCTTTTTGAGGCAAATTTTACCTGTATGACATCCTGATCATTCATTAATAAAACAAGCGTAGAGTATATTGGCTCTATTCATATCTACAAGAATGCAAATCGTTATTGTTGAACTGACCGACTAACTTTGTCCGTTATTTTCTCCAATCTTATTACAATATCTTCCCTGCAAAAATCTAAAATCTGATGCACACAGATTTCACTTTACAGAGGTGTATCAGTGGATAAAGATGTCAGACCTTCGATAAAGGTATCAAAAAATGGTCCATTCATTGCGAAAGACGTTAAATCGCTCAGGAATTCAAAAGGTGTTTTGATTGAGACAAAACCCATAATGACACTTTGCAGGTGTGGAGGCTCGGCTAATATGCCATTTTGTGATGGGACACATGCAAAGATTGGTTTTTCCGGGGAAAAAGAAGAGGACCGGGTTCCCGACAGAATTGAGACTTATGTCGGGAAAAATATCACCATCCATCGTAACAGAGGTGTATGTTCTCATGCAGGTTACTGTGTTTGCAACCTGCCTGCGGTTTTTGAAAGGGGTAGGGATCCCTGGGCAGATCCCGATGCCGCAGACCCGGAAGAGATAGCAGCTCTCATAAGGACCTGTCCTTCCGGTGCATTGAGTTATACTATCAACGGGGAATTGCATAAGGATTACTCGGAAGAACCGGGAATCTCCATTCAGAAGGACGGACCTTATAATGTTACAGGGATAGAACTTGATGATCCCGATGGCTCAGTACCGGAGACACAGGACCATTATTCCCTTTGCAGATGTGGAGCCTCAAAAAATAAACCATTCTGTGACGGCAGTCACTACAATGTTGAATTCAGGGATGAGAAGAATTGAAGCACTAATTTTGTGATATGGTCTTCAAACGTTAGTTGTGAGAATATAAACTGTTCAGTCTGAATGGCCATTCTCACTCTCGTCTACCTTATTCCATTGCGGGGTTGGGATACCATTAACTTTAAAGCGTATGGGTGAAGACCTGCAAAGTCGGTATTAAGATTATCTACACTTATCAGGAAGTTATCATCATGAAAATACGCGAGCTTATCAGTCAATATTGCAGCAGTACTGAGAAAAAAGGGAACGGAATCACCATCTATACGATAGATGCTCCTGAATCCATAGAAACACCCGAACTGTTCAGTTATCTGGATTACCTGTCCATGGAACCCTTCAGAAAGATCTGGGCCAGCGATGCTTACAGGATGATAGCAACAGAGATAGATGGCAATTTAACCGTTTACGAACACGTGAGGATGGCAAACTACAGGATACAGTTGAATGACCTCCAGGAAAAGTATGAGGTACACAAGGAAGCAGACCTGACAGAACTTGCTGATGCATTTGCATTTGCCGTTGGTGCACACAATAACGATATGAGGAAGTCCGGTACTCTATATATTTCTCATCCAATGGATGTAGCGTCCATCCTTCTCAAAGAGAATGCGTCTCTTGAGCTTGTTATTGCAGGACTGCTCCATGACGTTGTTGAGGATACCGATGTAGATATTGAAACAATATCAAAGAAATACGGCAGGCAGGTTGCTGATTACGTGAACGCTGTTACCGAACCCGAAGAGCTCAGGCAGCCTGCAACCGGTGACAAAGCGCAGACCTGGAAGCAGCGGAAGGAACACACCATAAAAGAGATAATGAATGCTGACCGTGAGATCAAACTTCTCTCATGTGCGGACAAGCTTGCAAATATCAGGGACCTCATCAGCGAACTAAAGATGGAAGGAGAAGGATTCTGGGACAAGTTCAACGCACCAAAGGAAGAACAGGAATGGTACTACCACTCAATGCTGGAGGCTTTAGCTACGGGTCCGCAGAACATAGCAGAAACCCGCGCCTACCGTGATCTTAAGGAATGTGTGGAAGAATTGTTCTCTTAGGCACGAACTTTCAAGAGCTAAGAAGGTGACTGAAGAGTTCAATAACTGGATGAACAAAAAATTCAGACGAAATAAGGCAGAAAATACTGAGTATCTCATATTCAGACTGGAAAAAGATGGGAATCTCAAAAGGTACTTTGCATTAAATGAAGAAGAATGCTAAAGCTGATAAGCCATTTACTATGAATACTCATGTAAGGGAAAGGTTGGAGATGTGGGAAAAGTGATAAAGATTAAATATTTAAAAAAACCTCATTTCGAGGTCTTTCGTTTTTTATGTTTTGAAGTCTTTTGTTTTTTATGTTTAGAGACACTTATGCCGTTAAGGGTATATAACTCATGAAAGGAACTGTTATTTTTCATATATAGCAACGTGTGACATCTTTTAATATGTGAAATACACTTGCTTTTATCTTTGAAAACAGTAAAACATGCGTTACATCTGTAATGTGGTCCTTTTCTTATGCCTGTAGGCTTTACAGCATACTGCTTATTTTCAGATTTGATGGAATTAGGATCAATAACCTCTACTCTTTGCCCACAATGAGTACAAAAATGAGTGAAGGAATTTACTGGATTTTTGCAATGTTTACATACATAAGTCAAAAGAAATCATCTCTAAGTTTTTTGTATCGTATTTTAGGAGAGAAGATTATTAAAAACTATTGATTTTAAAATAATTAGGAATTCCAAAGACTACATTGTGGGATATGCAGAAAAGGATAAGGGATGGAAATCTCAATTTGAATACTCCAGCGGTGAGGAGGTTATTAGATTCTGCTCAGTAGATTCAAAATTGTTTTTAACAAAAAATTAATACATTGTAAGTCTATGTTTTTTCTATGAGTAGAGAGAACAGTTCAGACTCTATATTTTACAAATATTTATCAGTATCTAGAGGCAAAAAACTAGATAAGCGCAAGTTGGATATGTTGAAAAACAATCAGTTGTGGTTTTCATCCCCCTCGTGTTTTAATGATTTATTTGATTCTCAGATTGATGTTGTTTTAAAAGCAACTAAAGCTGAATTGATAGATTTTTATATTGACTTGGTAGGATACAGAGTTACTGACAATGAAATTGATAACTATATTAGTGAAAATTTGGAAAAACTTGATGATGGAAATTATCTAAAAAAGCCAAGCGAAGCATCAATGAATGACTTTAGAGATAATTTTAAAATACTTTCTTTAACTAAAAAGAATAATAATGATGTAATGTGGAGTCACTACGCCGATAATAATAAAGGTATTTGTCTTTGTCTTAAGGCGGTACAACATCCTGATTTTTTTGCAATCAATTTTGATTCAGAACTATTAGAGTTATATGAAATGAAATACTCAGATGCAGTTCCTGAACCAATTCACTATTTTAATGCAAAAATGGATGATTTAAGAAATTGTTTGCTTACAAAAAAATTAAATTGGGTATATGAGGAAGAATATAGGTTAATTGATTTTCAGTATAACTCATCTAAGAAAAAGGGGATTTTAAAAACTTTTGATAAAAGTTCACTAGTAGGCATAATATTTGGATTAAACACCCCACATAATCATATACTAGAAATATATAAGTGCATCAAAAAATATTTTCTTGATGAAGGATTTGATGTTCACTTTTACAAATGTGAAAAATATCAAGGGGATAGAACATTGCTTCCAATTAAAATAGAAATTGAACACTATTTAAAATAACTTTTTGATCGGAACTATTGAAACACATACTTACATAGCTATTTTCTAGAGTTCCGTTTTTTGTTGTTAACTATATCCCAAAATGGCTTTGCTACAGGGTAAATTCAAATCAAAAAACTGCTATTATCACATCAAGGTTTCTAAAAAAAGCTAAAATCGCATAAATGAATTAAAGAAAACAAAGCAGGATTCAGGAATCGTTCCTGTACCTGCAATTTTCGTCACATTCCTTGTTGTACTGCATATATTCGCACTTAATATTGAAATCTGCTTTCTCATGCCAGCTGAGGTCGAACATATCGGACAGGTACTTCATTCCCTCTTCCAGTGAGATACGGGTTGACTTTTTACAGCATCTGGCTCCACCTGCATCGGCTATGCATTTCAGGGTACAGGCAGTAGCCCAGTTGGCATGTGCTCTTTCCTCTGGTGTGAGGGGGGTGGCTTCCAGCAATATGCACATTGCAATGCCCACTCCTACTCCTGCACCACATGCTCCGTGAATGCCACAAAAACCACCGGGAATCATGCTTCCACGGTTGATAGCTTCAATAATTTGTTTCTTATCCGTATTGCCGGTATAGTTCTGATAAGCAGCAACAAGGGCCGCAGGGATAAGAGAATGGTGTTCCGGTCCATGCATGTGGATGCCGGGGTGTTTCATAATGATTTCTGCAATTGCAAGCGGGTTAGCGAGTTTCGTTGTAGTGCATATATTCTCGATCACAGCAAGGGCATCCTTGGAATGGCATCTGTTGCAGACATAATGTCTATCCTTGCACACGAAGTACGTCTTCTCCTCAACTCCGCAGTAATGACATGTTGCATTCACCGGTTCGCTCAGATAATCTACCTCAGTACCACAGACAAGACAATCTGTCTTGCAGGAGTTACTGGTATCTGTACTCAAAACCTGGATCAAAGAACTATGATCATCCCTCATTCTACAAACATCATTCTTTGTATTTTCCTCATATCCAATATCCATTTTAATCACCTCGAACACATCATTGATCAGTTCCCTTATCATGGGAACAGATGAACGTCTCTTTTAAGCGTATACCGCTGCCTTCTTTCAGTTCACAGCGTGAAATCCTCATCAGCCACTTAACCGGCAGAAAGCTGACTACACGATGCAGCAAACCTAAACCTCTGCCTGGTATGACCACATCCCTGTCTGATCCAAGCGCATTGTACGTGTCACGTGCTACAACTTTCGCATTCACAGACATCCACGAATGGAAAGCTCTTGTGTGCTCCATCCCGGCCGCTGCCTTGAATCCCGTATCTTTCACGGCTGTGGGACAGACAGCAAGTACCTTTACATTCGTTCCCTTCTCCTTCAGTTCATAATTCAGTGCCCTGCTAAAGTTCAGCACAAAACTCTTGCTGGCACCATAAGTAGCAAAATAAGGATTCGGCTGGAAAGCCGAAATTGATGACACGTTTATTATCGTACCTTCATTGTGCCTGATCATTTCCTTAAGATAAAGCCGTGTCATCCTGTAAAGTGTAATAACATGCAGTTGCAGCATGTCCAGTTCCTTTTCTACATCGATATCGTTGACAAAACCGAAGGACCCAAAACCCGCACAGTTGATCAGCACATCTATGTGGAGTCCGCGTTCACTGGTAAATGCATGCACCTTCTCGGCAGAATCAGGTTCCGTCAAATCCTGTTCCAGCAGCAATATGCTCATATTCAGGTTAATGGCCTGTAAAGAATCCCGAACATGCTTCAGCTCTTCTTTCGCCCTGTCCACAAGCAGCAAGTCATAGCCATCCCTGGCAAAGAGCTTTGCAAATTCCTGCCCGATACCACCTGCACCTCCTGTAATAAGAACAGTCTTTCTGCAAGTTTCTGTGTTCTCATCCGCCATATTATCAGTTGTCATCAGATCACATCCATCCGTACAGGTTTTTGACCAGCCACAGGACACGGCTGTTGTAGGGCGGATAGATCATATCCAGTGATCCCCACTTACGATGAATGACACTTCTCTTATTGGAAAATTCCATAAAACAGTGAAAACCAAGTGACTTACCGATACCACTGTTATTCACTCCTCCAAAAGGAAGATTCGGATTGCTGTAACCCAGCATATAGTCATTGATCACAGTGCCGCCTGCCGGATTTCCATCCATGAAATACCGGATATTCTTCTTCTCCCGGCTGGCAATATAGAGCATCAGGGGATTTGGATGTCTGCTGATAATCTCACTGACTTCTAGGCGGTCATGATAGGTAAGTACCGGAAGCAATGGACCGAATATCTCTTCCTGCATAATGCTCATCTCTTCAGAGATACCATCCAGTAATGTGGGAGAAATGAAAAGATCATCTTCTTCAAAATACCCGCCTGTAAGCAGAGAAGCACCTTTTTCAAGTGCATCCTTATACAGGGAATTAAGTCTCATGAAATGATATTTACTGATAATCCTGCAGTAATCCGGTGAGTTTTCCGTACCGCTTCCGGATCTGTTGTATAGTTCTGTGATAGCTGACCTGAACTCCTTAATGAACTCTCTTTTTTTTGATTCATGGATGATAACATAGTCCGGGGTCACACAAGTCTGACCACAGTTGACGGATTTCGCCCATGCCAGGCGTCTTGCTATCTGTTGGATATTTGCTGTTTCATCAATGATAGCAGGTGATTTTCCTCCAAGTTCCAGGGTCACACTGCTAAGATGCTCAGCGGCTTTTCCCATGACAATCTTTCCGACACGGGGACTGCCTGTAAAAAATATATGATTAAATGGCATCTCCAATAGCCTGGTTGCCACTGAGACATCGCCTTCGACAACAGCCACCTCATCCCATCTGAAAAGCTCGCCTATCATTTTTTTAATATAAGCTGAAGTGTGGGATGAAATCTCACTTGGTTTTAATACCACAGCGTTGCCTGCAGCAATAGCGTAGACCAGAGGAACAAGGGAGAGGTTCAGAGGGAAGTTCCATGGTGATAGAATGAGAACCACTCCCTTGGGTTCATAGCGAATGTAGGACCGGGTTCCGAGCAATGGTAACGGAGTGGAGACTCTGTGATCCCGGTCCCATTTATTGAGATTCTTCTTCAGGTGGCTTATCTGGGTCTGAACAATTCCTACTTCTGTTGCTATGACCTCGACCTCTGGCTTTCGCAGATCATTGTAAAGTGCATTATATAGTTTTGATAAGTTATTTTCATCCTTCAGGTAATTATCGATGCGCTCCACACGTTCCAGTCTTTCCTTTACGCTCATCTGTGCAAGTCTGGATGAGTTTTCTTTCTGTGATCTGAATATCGTCTGAATATCCTGTTCCATCGACTGTATCACTTCGTTTGCTTTATTTCTTATACAGATACTATTCCTGACAAAGATAATACGTAAAATGCAGTCAGAACAACTGCGGCGGCGGACTCTGTTCCTCTCCGGTTCTTAAGATATGTCCCTTTTGAAATACTATTAAGCGCAAGGCACAGCCACAGCATGAACACATATCCTGCCATCAGAGAGATCAATGAAAAGTCAGGATGATACCATGTGCCTAGCATCTCACCTGTAAATTCCGTGAGCACTGTGAAGAATGCCACGAAATATGCAAGCCTCATACCTTGTATCGTGCTGAAAAGCATGAATGCAAGAACAAATTTGACCATTATTCCCATCATGTTTTCAGAGAGGTCTAACAAAATATAATCTGCAGTTACCAGCACAGCAAAACTAAGGGCAACAAAGGCTCCTGTAAAACGGAACCATTTTCTGTCTGAATATTTATCCTCAAATATCTTCCACAGGTTGTGAGATGACCAGAATATAGTTCCATAACCGGGTATCAGCCATATAGGTGAACCGCCTATGAATCCTCCAAGATAAGTGAAATATCCGTATCTCACACCAAGAAGCTCATGTATGTATCCGAAAACGGATGCAATGATAAGGAAGATCCTTCCCTGGCTGTCACTGTTCTTCCAGAAAAGCACCCACAGGACTGAGAGCACAATCGTTGGCATTATCTCGTCAACGGTATTTGTGTAGTAAACGAGAACTCCGAATATCACAGAAAGCATGAAAATGAAGAAATAATGTGGAGTATTGAGAAGAACACCACTTTTTGTATCCAGTGTGTTTTTCAGTGCAGACCTTATTTCGTTGTATGAAAAAGAGTCCTGGTCGTTCTGCTTGCTAATAAATGAACTTAGTTGGGATATCATTTCGATCACTATTTTTTTACATTTGGCGCAGGCTTTTGTAGTTTTTATAGTGGCAGGTAATTTCCCTGAATAATAAAAGGTGCCAGTGAATAAACACTGGCCAGGGAAGTTTTGGAGGTAGATTTCCGGACAAAACCTGATATTATGTTCTTTATATCCCAGGTTTCACCATTACAAAGGAATAATTTCTCCGGATGGAAGGTCAGACGAACATGAAAGACGGGAGCCGGAGAAATTATCTTTGATCTTAATATTTGTGGCTCTTTGCTGCCTCGACCATTGCCTGAAGGTTTGCATTCGGTGTCTTGCTGACAATACCACATCCGGGTGCAAGCAGTCCAACACCTGTATCCAGGACATCCTGTGATATTTTCTGGATCTCTTCAGGCGTCTTTTTCCACAGGGCACTTACAGGATCAAGATTTCCTATGATCACTGCCTTATCGACCATTCCACAAGCTGTTGCAGCATCCACATTCTGGTCAACACTGATGGCGTCCACTCCTGATGATTCCATTAATGGCAGACTTGGCGTGGTATCTCCACAGATGTGAAGTACGGTTGCAACATTCAATTCACGCATTGCATCAGCGATCTTCTTGTGAGCTGGCACCACGAATTTCTGGTAGAACTCATCACCAATGAGCATTGCACTTGCAGTTGGGTCTATGATGACCATAGTGTCCGCTCCGTTCTCTACCATTTTCTTTGCATAAGCGATGTTGAACTCTGTTGTGAGTTCCATGAGTGCATGACCAAACTCCTCATCTGTCATTATCGCCATGAACCAGTCATCACCATTCATATGCTGAGCCAGTGAAAAAGGACCCAGCATGCTGCCCATTATTGGCAGTTCATTACCATATTTCTCTGCAAGTATCCTGATAGCTTCACAGACAACACCAACACGGCCTTTGCTGATATCATAGTCCTTGAGCTTGGCAATATCATCCATTGATTTCACAATATGTCCTACAACAGATGGTTGCTGTTCCTTTGTACCTGCTTTAATGTCACAGCCAAAGAACTCAGCTTCTGCTGTGATATCGAAAGGAACACGTACAGCCTCAAATCCAATGACCTTATGACCGGCTTCTGCAAGAGTGGCCATTTTTTCTGCATCTTCATTAGCTTCAGGCCAGAATGCGCCACAGGCTTCCATTTGCTCTACGGTTCCCGTTTGAGTAACGGATATAGCTGGCATCCTGTCAACTGATTCTCCTTTTAATGCACGTGCCAGCCGCTCTTTAGGTGTATATTCATCCATTGTGATGATCTCCTGTAATTATTTGATATTGTGAACTGAAATAAATATGAAATATAATTGCTTGCTAGTTGTTGTTTTTAAATAGGATGCAGGGTCACAGATATTGTAAATATCCTCCTGTGCATTCTGTGAACCCCCACATCAACCTGCAAAAAACCTGATCTTCTGCTTTTGATCTGACTGTCAGGCGAGTCATATTTAAAACAGTCAGAGTGGAAAGTTGGTTGATTCATGCAGATCATCCGGTTAATGAACTTAGACTTGGGTTTCATTCCCGGATGATTGTCAAACAGTTTTTTGCTCTGGTTTTTGCAGTTGTTTAATCTTTAAGCCCATCTTTCAGGTGCAAGTGATGCAGCAGCTTCCTGTGCCCATCTTGCAGCTTCCATAGCATCGGTCTTTGTAGCATCTGCTCCGATCTCTTCGGCAAAGTCTGCAGTTATAGGTGCACCGCCAATGATGACCTTAAGGTTGTTTCTGATACCCTTGCTCTGGAGACTATCCATTACCCTCTGCATGTTGTCCATTGTCGAGGTCATGAGTGTGCTCATTGATACGATGTCTGCCTTATGTTCAGCAGCAGCCTCTGCAAATTGTTCAACAGGTACGTCTTTTCCAAGATCGATTGCTTCAAAGCCTACTGCACTCATCATTGTTTTAACAAGGTTCTTTCCAATGTCGTGGACATCTCCTTCCACACTGCCAATGATAAGGACCTTCCTTGCACCATCTCCTTCGGCCTTGATGTGTGGTACGAGTATATCCATACCTCCGTACATTGCGTTAGAAGCCATGAGCAGATGTGGCATGAATGCCTGCTTTTTCTCATACTTTTCACTCATTATCTCCATGCCCTTTGCAAGTCCATTGATAACTGCAATATATGGATCTATACCCTGGTCCAGTGCCTTCTGTGCTAATTCGACTGCCTGATCTTTCTTTCCTGTAACAACGGCGTCTGTAAGTCCGCTAATAATCTCATTTTCTTCCATAGAATGCCTCCTGATTATTTTCCACGAATAATTTATGATGACAGCAAAAAGGTAAGAACCTGTAATTGCTGACAATTTACCATATCCAATAATAGATATAAATAATAACTTGCAGTAATTAATCAACAAAATAATTATTATCAATACGGCATTCTATATTCAAAATATGGATTTTGCAAATACGGTATTCTGAATTTACAGCTTTCAGAAAAACATCAATACAAAAAAAAAGAATGACTTTGATTATATCAATAGCATGAATATAATCACATGGCAAATCGAAAATTACTTTGTTATCCGCAAGTTCATATGTTCCTTGCAATTTCATTTGCGCCTGTGATTGCTTCCCATACTCTTCCGGGCTTTGTTGAATCACCTGCTGAATAGACTTCCACACATGTTTTTCTTTTTAGCAGATCATAGTAAAGACTATCATCAGCCTTACCTCCGGTGGCAAATATCACCATATCGGTATCAATGGCTATTTCTTCTACATTTTTAGGATCAGGTTCCTTTTCAAAGGGATTTCTGACATTCTCCGGGATCAAAGGTTTCCATGGAGTGTATGGGTCTTTTCTGCCTTTATTCACTTTAACATAGGCTTTACCATTTGAGAATCTGACAACTTCAGAAGCATTATAGACTTTAACAGGACGATTCAGGATATCTTCCTTCCTGCCGGATGGTGAACCTTTTCCCATCATCATCCATAACATCTGAGCCCGGTTAGCCTGTACTGTATCAGGCATTAATTCCTTATTCCTGCCCACAAGAGTCACATTCATTCCTTTTTCATATGAAAGGGAATAAGCGATCTCACATCCAAGCACTCCTCCGCCAATGACCAGTACGTTCTGCACATTTTCAGGCATTTCCATCTCACTGTTCAGAAAATCCCTGACTTCAAAATGCATAATATCATCCAGTCCCTCTATTACAGGTAAAGTCGTTTTTATTCCATTGCAACAGATAACAACATCAAACTCATCAGTAATATCAGATTCATCGACCTTTGTGTTGAACCTGATAGAAAGCCCATCTTTTTTTAGCAATTCCACACGATATTCAAGATTCTCAAGGTATCTCCTGATATCATGTTTTATTAGCATTTTACCGGCTGTGACCAGTTGACCTCCAATACGGTCAGTCTTTTCAAAAAGAGTCACATCATGCCCCCTTATATGGGATGTAATGGCCGCTTCACAACCTGCAGGACCGGCACCTATAATGGCGACCTTCTTTCTCCTCTCTGCTTTAGTAAGTTTCTTTGTGTCCTCAAATCCGGTGTACGGATTCACTGAACAGCAAGGATGCCCTCCCTTTTTAAAAGATTCAATGCATCCTTCATGGTCACCTATGCAGTGAATTATCTCTTTTGTCCTGTTCTCTTTCACTTTGACCGGCCAGTATGGATCTGCCAGCAGAGGCCGTCCAAGCATTACAAAATCGGCCTGCTTACCCGATAGTACAGACTCGGCAACTTCAGGTTTTCCAAGCTTGCCTACGGCTATGACCTTTGCATCTATGCCCTCCTTTCTAAAGAAATCCTTTAGCCTGCCAGCCATTTCCTCAACATAGATCGCATCGTCAAAATAAGATGGGGGATGAGGCCAGAACCAGTTATCATAACAACCTTTGTCAACATCAAAGGCATCTACTCCGGCTTCATACAGAGCCTTGCAGAACTGTAATCCTTCATTTGTTGTCCTTTCTTTTCCATGAAAGCGTTTCATGAAGATCTCATCACCGTAGCTTTCCTGCAATGCCTGTGTCAGGTCTATTCTATATATTATAGGGAAATCCTCTCCACAACAACGCTTTATTTCCCTTACAACATCAATGCCGAACTGGAATTTATTCCTGTACCTGCCCAGTTTCCGGCGGTTCCATGGTGCAGATGTTAACTGGTCCATCAGGTATCCTTCGTGACCATGCAGGTGTACACCGTCAAATCCGGATATTTTTGCATTGGCTGCACTCTGTCCCATCATTTTGACAATTCTTTTTATCTTGCGGTCAGAGAGTGGCAGATGAGGAACCTGAGGAATGTAATAATTTCTGTTCCATGAAGCAGACTTCAGTATATTTCCATGTAATGCAGGTTCAGGTGAACCGACCCTTCCAAGACCTGCCGACAATTGTATGAATATCTTTGCCCCGTAGGGTTTTACACCGGCAGTCAGGTCCCTCCAGCCGCTTAATCGTGTCCGTGAAGAGCCATCGATACGCGGAAAATAAGTGGTGTCATTTTCTTCAGAAAGAGTCGGATCGATTCCATAAGACACAGGTACAAGGCCAGTGATCAGCAGACCGGTACCTCCTTTTGCCCTTTCAATGAAATATTCTATCATCTTATTGAGGGGACGACCGACAGGATCTGCCATATTAATATTGCCAATAGGAGACATTATTATCCTGTTCTTAAGTTTGCACTTGCCAATGTACTGCGGTTCGAACAATTTTTCAAATACCATATATCCTCACAATATGTCTGACATTAGCTACATGAAAACATTTTTTTCTCTACCTTCTGCAAAAGAGGTATCCGGACAACATATGATATCAATAACAGGTAATTGATACGTACCTATTTGTGTAAAAATATAGATTTAGCTGTCTATTATATCTAATGCAGATGTTAAGTTCAAGCCTTTGATTTTATCGACATCGTTGTTATTTTGTTGATTAAAGATTTCCTATGACTTTTTGATTTTAAAGTATAATTCGTTATATATAGGTATGAAATGGAAATTATGTATTACTGTCAAAAGGTGAAATAATGTCTGATGAGAAAAAATATATTGATGATCTGAAGCGTGATGAACGGTATTCTTTTGAGCTGCAGAGAAAGGGAGTTAACAAGAACTTCTATGATGCCAACAGAATGCTTCTTTGTCCTGAATGTGGCAGATCATTCAATCTGTTTTACTCAAGAGCAAAATTATGTACCGGATGTCCAAGTCTTGTCAGGGGTTGTGAACTTGCCAGATGCACTCATTGCCATACCGAATTCCCATTAAACGACTTCATGTCCAAAAGATCCACACGAATGACAGCTAACTACATTGAATCAGTAATAAAAAGATATCATGATGCTTTTGGAGAAAGACCCGGGCAATAATAATATTAGCCTGATCAACCGGATTCGGGGGTTAAGAATGTCATCGTCCTGCTATTTATACTGTTTAGAGATCAATCGTGTCCATGTAATTAATGTTACTTCCTTCGGGAAAAGGCGAGTGAGAGAACATGAAAACTGAATTGATAAGTACGGTGTTCCTATCTGAAAAGAGGAAAAGTACTCTGCTGATGTTAATGGATGGGCCAGCCACCATTGATGAGATCAAGAATTCCATAAATGGTACAACCAGTGCGATCATGGCTCAGATAAAAATCCTTCTGGAGCAGGGTCTGATAGAACAGAAGAACGATGAATACAGATTGACACATGTTGGCCAGATAATCCTTAAAAAAATAAAACCATTAATAGAGGCGCTCAATGTCGTGGAAGGGAATAAGGATTTCTGGGCAAGCAGAGACCTTGGTGCAGTACCTGATCCTTTGCTTGACAGGATTGGTGACCTGGGAGATGTCCTTATACATGAACCTGATCTTAACCATCTATTCGAACCTCCCAGAGAACTGCTTGTGAGCCTTAAGCAGACAAAGAATGTCTGTACATTCTACTCATATTTCTGTCCCACATGTCCTAATAACTATGCAGAGCTGGCAAAAAAAGAAGTGAATTATAATCTTATTCTTACAAGGCCGGTATATGAAAGACTGCGGGATGAATATACAGAGCAATATAACGCTATAATGGAATCTCCCACTTCACATCTTTATGTGTGTGAAGAGGATATTGTGAAACCGGGTGCAATATCTGTTACAGATAATCTTCTTCTTTTGTCATTCTTTAATAAGAAGGGATTCTTTGATCATAAGAAGATCATAAGTTTTGAGGATAGTGCACGGGAATGGGGACAGGATTTCTTTTTACATTACAGAGGACTTGCCGAACAGGTTAAATGAAAATATAAGATCATTATTCTTTTCGTTTTTAGTTTTCTATTTGCAAACTCATTCATGCTTTTGACATAATCAAAGGCTTTAATTGTTCTCATGTACCTGTCATTTTGAATGCTGTTATCCTGAATCAGGAAGTTGTAAAATTCATTGTTTGAATTGAAAACATTGTGTTGATAATATCCTGTTTACTGATTAATTACTTCAAGTTATTATATATTCTATTACCTGATAGCATGAATTGTCCATCTGTGGATAGGATAGAAAATACATGCATATTTCAAGGGTCTGTAATTCTACTTCCGATCTGAAATTTCATTCAGAAATTAAGTTATAACTTTTCTTGAAGATTATGCATATTGAATATCCACCTGTTTTGCAGGGTCTCTCCACATTTAAAATGGCCCTGCAAACAATTGACAATTCCATAGTGATATTTTACGAACAGTTTTTAATTATCTGCAACGTTAGTGAAAATATGGTTGATAAAATCAACCATGTTATTTTTAATTCCGGTCTTTTTTTTATCAACAATACTATCCTTATTTGAAGCATCGATAATATCGCCGGCTCTTATTTTTTCCCCGAAGTCGTTATTTATAGTTCTCAGACAAATCAATTGCATATACAATAGAACTACATTCCAGGCTTTCACGTTTAAAATAAAAGGAGGATTTCGTTTGTATGGAATTGCATTAGATCTTGGAACAAGCGGATTTAGATTACAACTTATAAACCTGAGAAACAGAAATGCTATCAAAACAGTAATGACAATGAGACATCCCCTACCAGGAGGAAATGTGATTGACCATCTGGGTTTTGCTATCCAGGTCGGTGAAGATAATGCAAACAGGATAATGATCCATACTATTCTCAAAATGTTCAATGAACTGCACATCCCTCTTGAAGCGATTACAAGAATCGCCGTTTGTGGAAATCCCATACAGCTCTCACTTTTCCAGAACATCGAAATAAGGGATCTTGCGTATGCCGGAAAGAATATGCAACGAAGACTTGGTATCAAAAGCGTTGAAAGGGGCTTAAAGATCTACACTGGCAGGGATATTTTTGGTCAGGATTGCGGACTGGACGAGTGTGAGGTAATTGTCTTACCTTCAATTGAGCATGAGATTGGGGCTGATGCTCTTGCAATGATGGTCAAGACAGATTTCATTGAACAAAATAAAGTGGCGATTGTTACGGATTATGGCACTAATGCTGAAATGGCACTTAAAGTAGGCGATCGCATTATTACCTGCAGTGCAGCAGCCGGCCCTTCAATTGAAGGGCAGGGAATCAAGTGTGGTATGCTTGCCAGTCCAGGAGCTATTTCTGATGTGAATGATGAGAACGGATTCTGGAGGATTACTGTACTGGATGAAAATATGCAACCGGGAAAAGGTGATCTGATCGATCCTGAAACCGGAGTGATTGTGGAAAAAGGTGAAGTGCAGTCAAGGGGAATCACCGGAACTGGCGTCATTTCTGCAATATCACTTGCGATAAGCTCAGGAATGGTAACTAAATTACCTGAACTTCCAAATGGAAGGCTTATTCTTGGTGAAAAGGTTACCCTCACAAATGAAGACTTTGCAGAGGCAGGAAAAGCTATAGGTGCCATAAGAGCGGCTCATCTGACATTGCTGATTGAGGCTGGAGTGAAGTATGAGGATCTGAAGTACATGTATATGTCAGGCGCCTCAGGAACTTATGTTGATGCTGAGAAAGGACGTCAGATAGGTCTGGCACCTATTTTCTCAAGGAATATAGTACAATTCGGCAACACATCTCTTGAACTTGCAAAGGATGTAGTTCTTAGCAATTTTGAACTGGACGAGATAGTAAGTCTTGCTGACAGGATAAAAGCTGATCATATTATGCTGGCTTCAAATGATGTTTTCAAAAATATCTACGCATGTGAACTGGCTTACTGGACGGAAGGAATGCCCTATGGAATGTACAATAAATTCCTTGAATCATACGGAATGCCTTCTATTCCTGATATTGACTACATCCCGACTATAGAAAAGAGAGTTAGCAGAGATATTGAAGATTCGGGTTATCAGGGTCTAAAGATAATCAGGGATCTTGATATGCTCATCGAAGAAGAATCCAGCGGATGCATGCAGTGCAAGATGTGTGAACGCGAATGTCCGGAGCAGGCCATACATGTTGTCCCAAAGGACGGGCATATTTTTGTTGACTATACAGCACATCTTTGCCTGGGCATGAGTTGTAAAAGGTGTATAGGAGTTTGTCCTGTTAAAGCTATAAATTACAGAGAAATAAGAACAATATCCCCGGGTGATCTTACTGCAGTTTGATCACCTCAGCTTTATCGGATAAAGGTTAGCTGTACGAACAATTGGAAATGTAAAGTATCATCGGCCAGGATCATGATTGGACAAGCAGATATTAAAATTAGTATGGAATCAATAATCAATAGCAGTCCTGTTATTGTGATTTCCAGAAAGATAGAGAAAGACTTTCCAGTGAAGTATATCTCAAACAATGTGAGGCAATTTGGATATACTCCTGAGGATTTCTATTCAGGTCAGGTCAAATATGCAGACCTTATTCATCCGGATGACAGGAAAGTTGTTTTAAAATCCCTAAAGTACCTGAACAAGCAATTGCCGGAATTCATTCAGGAGTACAGGGTGATCAGCCGCTTTGGAGAGGTCCGGTATGTTGAGGACAGGGTTCGTATAAAGAAATATGATGAGGATAATTTACACCTTGAAGGCACAATTACTGACATAACCGAGCATAAGCACAATGAAATGATAAAACACCAGCAGAAATCCCATAATGGAAGATCACTTACCGAGATTTCACTTGATGATGTCCTGGGGCTGCTTGTTACCAATGCCGAAAGGATACGTGATGGCCTTACATGTGCTGTTATGCTTCTTGATAAAGAGAAAAAACACATTTGTCGTGTTATTTCACCCAATCTTCCTGCATTTTATAAAGAAGCAATGGAAGGTCTTGAGATTGGATACGGTGTTTGTTCAGGCGGTACTGCACTCTATATGGGGGAGCATGTCATTGTTGAAAATATAGAGGTCCATCCATACTGGGCACAACACAGGGAGATTGCTAAAAAAGCAGGTCTTAAAGCCAGCTGGGCAGAACTGATAAAATCTTCTACCGGTGAGATACTTGGTGTTTTCTTAATGTATTTTAATTTTCCTAATGCACCAAAGAAGACATGTTACGAATATCTCAAGGCAAATGCTGACCTTGCAGCAATTGAGATTGAACACCGTGTAGTTAATGAGACTTTCAGGGAATCCGATCATAAGTTCAAGACCATTTTCAATAATATCAATGATCAGATCTATGTCAGTGAATTGAATGGCAATCTGATAGATGTCAATAAGGTTGTTGTCGATAGCCTTGGATATTCAAAGGAGTTTATTTTAAAGTCATCACCTATGGATATTGTTCCTTCATGGTACGTACAGCGTGCTTCTGAGCTCATTAAGATCATAGAAAGGGATCATAAGGCAATGTATGAGGCTGCAGCCATCTGCAAGGATGGAAGTGTAATCCCTCTGGAAATTAATGCAAGAATGATCAACTATAATGGCAAGAAGACTGTCCTGTCTGTTGCACGCGATATTACAGAACGTAAAAAGGCTGAAAAAGCAAAACAACTTAATGAATCGCGTCTTGAAGCGTTGATAAAGCTCAATGAGATGACAGGCGCTTCTCTGGATGAAATCGCTGAATTTGTCAAAGAAGAGGCTGTTCGACTTACGGACAGCAACCTTGGATATATTGCATTCATGAATGCTGATGAGACAGACCTGATAATGCATTCCTGGTCTAAAACAGCAATGAGTGAATGTGCCATAAGTGATAAAGAGTTCATTTATCCTGTAAAGGATACCGGATTATGGGGAGAAGCCATCAGGCAGAGAAAAGCTATCATAACAAATGATTATGAAGCCCCCAGTCCTCTGAAGAAAGGTTATCCTGAGGGGCATGTCAAATTGACAAGGCATATGAATGTTCCCATATTTGACGGTGAACACATAGTCGCTGTTGTAGGTGTCGGGAACAAGGATGAGGACTATGATGAATCAGATGTTCGCCAGTTAACTCTCCTGATGCAGGGTATGTGGAAACTGATCCAGAGAAAACAGTTGATAGGTGCATTAAGTAAGTACTCCGAGGAGCTGCTTAAAGCTAACACGAAGCTTCGGTCTGTTAATATGATAAAAGCTGAATTTATAGAAGAATATATGAATAACGGACATGACCTTTTGCATAGCTTCGATATACTTGATGATGAAACACTGAACCTTCTGGATGACTCCCAGAAAGAAGCAATTTCCATAATGCTGAATAACTCTGAGAGATTAAAGCTGCTGGTCGATGCAATTCTATATAGTGATCTGCAGCAGTCTGGCAGGATCGAGTACTCATTTGAACCGGTTAGTATTGAAAATGTTCTTTCTGATGTTCTGCTGAACCAGATATTGCTTATAGATGAGAAAGGACTTTTACTTGAAAAAGAAATTCCCAATGGACTTCCGCCTGTGAAAGCTGATAAGGAGAAACTGAAGGAAATGTTTGTCTATCTTATCCACAATGCAATTAATCTCACACCTAAAGGAAACAGCATAGGAGTTGATGTTGCCGATGAAAGTGATTATTTGCATGTGACCATAACAGATACAGGCGAAGGTATGGACAAGAGCCTTATCCCGCGTTTGTTCTACAAGATGTATCAGGCAGATGAGTCCATAGCAAGGATGTTCCAGGGCTTTGAGTCCAGTCTTTATATTTGTAAAGATACTGTAGCAGCTCACAATGGAAACATATGGATAGAAAGTCAAAGGGGACTTGGAAGTTCATTCCATGTAAAGATTCCAAAGTGGGTGGAAGGGATTAATACCTAGAACCTTTACAATGCATTGTGAAAGATGGAAATATCTCGGGTTGAATGTTACTATGGAATCACCATCCATTCTGCCAAAAAAAGAAGCAGCAGAGATTCTTAATACTTACATGAATTCTATTGGAATGGAACTCATTCTAATTCCACCAGGTGATTTCGAAATGGGTTCTGATGCAAATGAAAGTAACTGGTATAATAACGAAAAACCAGTTCACAGCGTCAGCATAGAAAATCCATTCTATCTTGGTAAATTTTTAGTTACACAAAAACAATGGATTGAAATAATGGGCAGCAATCCTTCTAAGTTTACCGGGGAGAGCAGACCTGTTGACAGAGTTTCATGGAATGATGCGCAGGAATTTATTAAGAAATTTAATGAGAAAGAGGGTACTGAAAAGTACCGTCTGCCATCTGAAGCAGAATGGGAATATGCCTGCAGGGCAGGAACAACTACAAGATATTCATTTGGTGATGATGAGTCAGAATTGAATGAATATTGTCATCACGGTAATTCGGATATTGGCTCACATCCCGTAGGCCAGAAGAAGCCAAATCCTTTCGGATTGCATGACATGCACGGAAATTTGTGGGAATGGGTTCAGGATGTGTATTTTGATAATTACGAAGGTGCCCCTGCAGACGGCAATGCGCGGGAAAACACTGATATTTCTTCCAGGGTTGTGAGAGTACTGCGTGGAGGCAGCTGGCAGACATCTGCCGTAGGATGCCGTTCTGCAAGCCGTTATTTTTTTCCCCAGGTTGTAAGACGCAACAGCAGTCGTATTGGTTTGCGACTTCTCAGGGAAATTTGAAAATCTTACAGCTCTGGAAAACAAGTGGGATTACCGGAAACGGTTCATCTCCGCAATTTCACGGGCACTCATTTTTGGTATGATAACTAAATTCACATATATCCCTGTATCTCGGTACTGTCCTGAACAGCCTCAGGCTTTTTCTTAACGCCCACCTGTGGTTTTGTAATTGGACCGAATGCAGCCTCATAGTTCTGAATATGCTGATTAAGCCAGCGCACAAGTTCCACAGCTGCCAGAGGTGACATAATTACCTCGGTCTCAAGCCTTCTCTGGATTATCTGCTCTCCAGACTTATCCGTTGCCATTGGCATATCATTATAGAAACCGATCCTGAAATCATATGGACTGTGACCGCCTACAGCTCCAATAGAGTACACCTGTTTAAAGTCCTCAGGCTTATGAAGCTCTATTCTCACAGTCTTCTTTTTCTTAGCATCTTCCGGTTTATCGCTCATTACAACACCTTCGTTTTTTTCTTTGTCCATAATATCATATCCTCACAGCACTCTAATCTAGCAACATAACTATTATAATTTTTGATTTCACTTTCAAGAGAAAGAAACAGTTCATCCCTCAACCAGCTTTCTCAAACTCTTAGCCCTTGCCGAAAGATCACGCTTTGAATAAGCCCCGGCTATCATCTCAACAGCCTCAAGGTTACGCACTACATTGTCAAGATATCCGAGTACATCACCCGGATAAGCCGTAACACCATAAAGATGTTCGAGTTTCTTTACAATGGCCTCCGGTTCATATCCTTCAGCCCTGATAGAAATTATCTTCTCAGAGAACTTGCGCTCCGCACAGCCACAATACGGAGAATCACGACAATTGCAGGTAAGGAAATCAGCCGCAAACTCGAACAACTGGTCTCGCAGGGTAATATCCAGTTTATCCATGTTCTCTCCTTCAAAAAGAATATCCAGAGAAGCACCCTGGAATACCCTGGAAGGAAGGTTCACATTAAGAGCCGAAGAAATACGATTCGCGTATTTGTAATAAACCGAATCAAAGAATTCGAGATTGGAAACCGTAACAATAGGGTCCTGCTCCACAAGAACAGAATCTCGTATAAGGAACGCCTTCGAAACCGACAGGAAATGCCCTGCTGCTATCTTACCAAATTTAGTTAGAGACACAAAATCTCCTTTTTTATGAATGAATTTATTCTTAGCAAGCTTTCCAAGCAGATAATCCACATTAAAATCTGCCAGCATAGATGAATGGATCTTCTCCAGGTCTTTCTTTGATGAAGTCACAGCAACCGAAGCAAGAGTCTCTTCAAGCTGTTCATCTTCCCCGTACTCGACTTTTGTGTGTTCCATCTCACCTTTAAGCAGTTTCAGGGCAACAGCATCCTCGGTGTCACCTTTATCACCTGAGTATTTCTTATTGGGAACTGCAAGCAGCACAACCTCTCCACGATCATGGTAATCCGGCCTTCCTGCACGCCCGAGCATCTGGAGGAAGTCCTGCATTGTAAGCCATTCGATACCCATTGCAAGGGATTCAAATATCACCTGTGATGCAGGGAAATCAACTCCGGCAGCAAGTGCAGCAGTTGTAACCACCACAGGCAGTTTTCCTTTGAGGAATGCTATCTCGGTCTTTTTTCGTTCCTGACTTGTAAGACCGGCATGGTAAGGAGCAGCAAATATCGGAAGTGCTTCAGCTATACGATGGCAGTTCCTTCTTGAATTTGTAAAGATAATGGTTTGTCCTTTGTGCCCTTTTGATGAGGTGGTGGCATATTCTTCCCTCACAAGCCGGGTCATTATCTTGTTCTTGGAATGTTCAGGGCACAGAATGAGATGTCTTTCTATTGGCACCGGACGGTACTCATACTCCACCAGTCTTGCGTCAAACTGCTTTGCGCGCAACTTCGGCTTTGCAACGGTAGCAGACAGATAGATGAACTGGGCACCTGGTGCAACATATTTCAACCTTCCAATAACACCATCAAGCCGGTGTCCTCTTTCAGAATCCTCAATGGTATGCACCTCGTCAATGATCACAGTACCAATCTTTCCTAACAGGTCAGCACTGCCGGTCCTGAGCAAATAATCCAATCCTTCATACGTTCCCACAATGATCTCTGAATCCAGGGTTCTCTTCATGGAAGCATTCTTTGCAGTCTTAATTCGCGCACTGCCAACCCTGATGGATGTCTTTAAACCTATTGGAGAATAACGTTTTGTGAACTGGTCGTATTTCTGGTTTGCAAGAGCAACAAGGGGCACAAGATAAAGCATACGTCCTTTACCACGCAGTATATTCTCAATACCCGCAAGTTCTGCTATCAGTGTCTTTCCGGTAGCTGTCACGGAAGTTACAAGCTGGTTCTGACCTTTTAAAAGACCATTCTCTATGGATAGCGACTGAACCGGCAGAAGAGTTTCTGATTTTGCCAGCAATATATTCTTGAAACTCTTATGCAGAGGCAGATCCTTAATTTTCCCTGTAGGAACCTCTGTGTTTGCTGCAATGGAATCGAACCTTGTGAGCTCACGATCAAGGTCTTCAGGACTTACCATAGCCATCGTACGGTCAAGATCCTTTGTCTGGAGCATTATCTCTTCGAATCTCTGGCATGCCTCATCAGCATAATTGACCTGGGAACTTTTTAACATCCTGTTAAGTTCTTCCCTGGCACAGTCTTCGCATATCTTGTCCCTGTGATATTTAATGGAACGCCGGTTCAGGAAATTGAACCTGTTCTTCAAAAGGCAGAACCTGCAGGCATTAACGACATCTGCACTGAGCTGGAATCCCTGGAGCATTTCAACAAACTCTGCTGTTTGTTTCTCATCACCGCCTTTTGCTATCATGATGCGGTCAGCGATCCTTAAAAGATCAATGAATTCGGAAGGTGGCCTGTATTCTCCTTTGCCATCACTTTTTACCTTGAATTTATGAGGGCGCGGGCCTGCATCAGTATGCCTCAGGATGAGTTCACCGACAAAAAGAGGAACCTTTTTCTTATCCCGTATCGGTAAAATAATTATCTTTGACCTTTCAGGGCTTGCAAGTATCCAGAGTGTCATTGCTGCTCATTGATGACTTTCAGTTTATAAAAACTGTTGGTACTGATGATAACATCATGAACTTAACAAATAATATTGCATGATATCGAAAACGTAAAAAAAGAGTTTTATAATATTAAACACAATATAATTAGTATCTTAAAGAGGGCATAATATGCTGGATCCTAAAAACATGCTCGAAAACCAAATTGCTACTCCTGATGTAGAAGAATCAAGAGAGACTAGTGAAAGCTCCCTGTATGACAGTATCAAAAACCCGGAAAAGAATCAGGTTATACACAAAGGAGTTCAACTAAAATCTACCGGTATATCTGTTCTTGACAGAACACTGGGAGGAGGGGTGCCAGCAGGTTCGCTTACATTTTTCTCAGCTGATCCCCGCTCCATGTCAGAGGTTTTCCTTTACCAGTTCACTCAATCAAGGAAAACATATTACTTCACAACCAACAGAAGACCAAGATTCGTGTTAAATGATGTCATTAACCTTGGTTTTGATCCTTCTAATATAATATTTGTAGACATTTACAGCGAATACTACTGTACCTCAGGTGGAGAGATCTCTGATAATCTGAATAACGAGTTCATAGATTCAAAAATACTGGAATTTACCGAATATAACCTGCGTAATATCGCAAATGACTCCAGTGGAGAGGATGTAAACATAATCTTTGATTCTTTTTGTTTCTTTACAGGACTTACAGCTAACAAGGGACTTATAAAACAGCTAATTAACGTCATATACGAAACAACAAAAGAACTTAATTGCCTCACTTACCTTTACGGATCAACTTCCAGCCCCAATGATAATCTCAAGGCCTTCGCTTACAATCTATGTGATGTAATATTCGAATCCATGCTTGACCAGGGGGCTGACAAGGTCGTGAGCAAACTGGCGATTCCGAAAATAAGAGGAATGATACCCAACACTGAGATCATTAAGTTCAAGATCGGTGATGGTGTCCAGATCGATACTTCAAGGGATATCGCTTAATCAGATTTTAAAAAATATTTATAGTTCAGAATCAGAACAGGCATATCTGCAATTACAGGACGGGGTTTCAGGAAGTGCATATATAACGCTGGCCAGAATGTCCTGCAACCTTTCTTTTATTTTGTCAAGAGTATCAAGAACATCACTTACTGTCATTTTCCCATTTCCAAGACCACATGCATTATTGGTGATTGTGCAGATAGAAGCATAACACATATTCATCTCCTTTGCAAGGACTGCTTCAGGAAGACCTGTCATACCAACCACATCTCCGAACTGTCTCATCATTCGTATTTCAGCCCTGGTCTCAAAGCGTGGACCCTCGGTACATACATAAACACCTTCAGAATAGCCAATATTAGTTCTTTCAAGGTAATCGGCCATTAGTTTTCTTATCTCAGGACAGTATGGTTCAGTTACATCGGCATGAACAGTCCTGTCATTGTAAAACGTAGATGGACGGGTACGCGTCATGTCAACGAAGTCCTCAGGAAGGAAGAAACTTCCAACTGGATGATTTTTCATCGTTCCTACTGAATTTGTAGAGATCACCCTTGAAATACCAAGTTTATGTATAGCATAAATGTTTGCCCTGTAATTGATCATATGGGGTGGCAGATGACCATTGTTCCCCACATGCCTGGGTAATAATGCAACTTTTTTTTCACCAATAGTACAGAGATAGACAGTAACGTCCCCATAAGGCGTACTGACCACTAATTCCTCTGACATTGCTTCGGAAGGAAAAGCAACGCCACCTATTAAGGCAGCCTGGATATTCAGATTCCGGTAACCCTGCATATCGTCCTTATTATCCTGTGAACTACCAGGGGATATAATACAATTGAGTACTTTTTCCTTCATGTTCCTACCTTTTTGATCTTTTTTCTTTTTTCTGGGGTTTATTGGAAGCTCTGATTCCTGCCAGTGCAAGAATTATGGCAAACACAATGGAATATACAAATATCTCCAAGCCAGCCTGCAGGCTTGTTTCCGTCCCACCCATCACTGGATTCAGGGACATAAGGTAACTTGTAGCTCCCCACAAAAGGAAACCTAATGACATGACAAAGTAAGCAGGAATTATGTACTTACCTGATGGTTCAGAGCGTTGTCTGCAATCAATGATCTTACCGGCATCTGCAAAAATGATTGCCAGTATGTATATCCAGATAGTACTATGAATGAAAGACGTAATTAGTGGAATAATTCCGTAATACCATATTCCCTGTGAGGTGTATAGTGACCATACACCCATAAGTCCTACCAATGTTCCGATCAATATCAGAAGAGCTGCTGTTGCATAGGTAAAAAATGTCATCCTGCCTGAATAGAAGGAATCTTTCAGTTTTTCCCAGTAAAGGTCTACTGTATCACTGAAACCTCTGTAAAGCATGTAAAGACCCACAGCAGCCAGAATACCGATTATGGCTCCCTGGGAATAGTCTATGAGAAGGAAAAATGCATAGATCAGAGCCGCAAGGCCCAGAGGTACGAAGAATGTCTGGGATATCTTCGGGTCATTGAATGCATGTTTGATTATGTAGTAAGTACTTTCAAGATTTGCACTCTGCATTACTACTATACGCCTGACAGAATCGATCTTCATTCTTGACTGGACGATTGGAAGTAACGTTTCATCCTCGGCGCCATCGGAAACGAATATTCCGGATTCTGCAGGGAATCTCTTCAATATAATATCGAGCTGGTTTGCTATTTTCTGGTCGGATATGATACCGATATTCCGGTCACCTGCAAGGGTGATTATCTCTGCATCGACTCCTTTATCCAGCAGTTCGTCAAGTATCTTGACTCCACCAAAAATCGTATTGGTATCAGAATCTTCAGGGTCTGCCGTTGCAAGTTTCACTGCTGCCTCTATGTTTGCTTCCCTGCCTATAAGAGGAGCAAGTACGTTTGCTTTGTCTCCAAGGTCATTATCCCTGTCAATACATATTACCAGTGTTTGCATGCAACTCCTGTAGATATTTATAACGAAAATATAAATAGATTCTGATAAAACGTTACCTGTAAGTAACTTGGAAAAAAGATAAATTGAATTTTAAAAGACTTATGGATTTAGTCTTTCAATTAGCAGACGAGCCCATTTTAGTTTTTTCTTCTTAATTGGATTGACATTCTCATCATCAAAATCAAATCCCAGAAGGGTTATGCTGGTGGCACCAAATTCTCTTGCCAGATACGCACACCTGTCTCCATCACTGAAACCACCGAAATTAAAAACATTTTCCAGAGGTGCAGCCTGAGTGCTTCCTATTATTCTGTTAAGTTGAGGAACATAGGTATGAAGTTTGTCAATGTTGTCTCCATGACCGTGTACCACCATGATTGCTCCGGCTTTGTTGGCAATTATCTCTTTCTCGACATCACCATCAAGATCGGTTACAATGATATCTGGAATAACTTCCCTGTCAACAAGTACAGCAGTAGCCCCATCGGCTGTAATAATCACAAAATCATCGGGATTAATCAGTTCAAGTTCCTGTGCAAGAACAGGAGCATTTCCACAGACAAGAACGTCCTTTCCTTCAATAAGAGCTTTTAATTCGGAAATGTCTGCAGAATTAGATGCATTAAGCATTGCAGAGAGGAGAAGAGCAGCCTGCTCATCACCTTCCCTGCTAAAGCCCATGTCCTTTAGTATGGACTCGTAAATGGGTTCCCATTCATTGAAGTCCATTGTAACCTCAGTTTGTTTTTGAAATGCCGATGGTCATGGATATGCCTTCGACATCCCAGTCCTTTTCAAGTGAACTTGCTGTGTCAACATCAAGGCCAATGACCTGGATATTCGCACGGGTTTCTTTTGCAATGAACTGCTCACGGTCAAGTACAAGGTCAAGTACCCTCTGGTCGTTTATCTGTATGTGGGATTTGATATTGTCATCAACTGCAAGATTGAGTTCCTTCCTCATATCCTGCACCCTGCGGATTACTTCCCTTGTGTAACCTTCGGATTCTATTTCACGGGTCAGGTTCGCATCCACATAAATTATACCTGCACTGGACTGGGCACTTGCAACCATTTCAGGCAGTGTCTCTATGAAGTTGACCATTTCAGGTTTTATCATAGCAGTTCCGCCCGGGATTTCCAGTTCAAACTGGTCTTCCAGAGCAAGTGCTTTCTTAAGCTGCATTGCATCTGCCTGCTTTATTGCACCAACGACCTTGCCAGCATCGCCCTTGAATACCGGACCTATCTTTCCGGGATCCGGATTTGCCTCAAATCCAAGTTCATCCCATGATTCTCCTACTCCGGTAAGCACGATGTCTTTGGAGTTTGTCTGGTCCATTAGTACGGATTTCAGGTTTGTAACTGCATCTGCTGCCTGCTGGTTTACAGGACTGAGAACTATGCGTGATACAGGCCACCTGAGCTTCCTTCCAACCTTCTGGCGGGCATTGGATGCGGACTCTACAATTGAGCGCACCATATCCATATGAGCTTCAAGATCCCTGTCGACAAGGCTCTCATCCACCTGTGGCCAGTCGTTCATGTGAATTGTTACCGGTGCATCAGGGTACACATTTCTCACAAGGTTCTGGTACATTTCCTCTGCCAGGTGTGGCATGAATGGTGCAATTACCTTTGCTGTCAGTACGAATATGTCATAGAGTACACGATACACAGCAAGCTTGTCAGGGTCATCTGCCTCTACCCATGTCCTTGGCCTGATAAGCTGGATATACCACCTTGAAAGGTCTTCAAGCACAAACTCGTTGATAGACCTGAGTGCCCTGTGCAATGTGCACTTTGACATGGCATCGTCAACCTCAGCAACAAGTGACTGAGCTCTTGAAAGAATCCATCTGTCTTCCTTGCGAAAATGTGGTTTTACGGATTCAAGTGAAACCTGTGAAGGATCAAATTTGTCAAGCACCATGTAAGGCAGTGGGAAACGGTAAACATTCCAGAGAATGTTGATAGTCCTGTTGATATTGCCCAATTCACTGCTTACGAATTTGAGATCATCCCACGGAGCACTTGAAGATAAGACAAAACTACGCAGGGTATCAGCACCGAACTGTTCTATAACATCACCGGGAGCTACGACATTTCCGAGACTCTTTGACATTTTCTTGCCTTCACTGTCAAGGGTGAAACCGTGCATAAGTACGCTCTTGTAAGGTGCCTTGCCAAAAGCAACCATACTTGCACCAAGCTGTGAATAGAACCATCCGCGTGTCTGGTCCTGCCCTTCTGTGATAAAGTCAGCAGGCCACCATTTGTCGAACTCTTCTGTCTGCTGTGGGAACCTGAGTGTTGCCCAGGAAGCTACGGCTGAATCGAACCATACATCGAAAACGTCTTCAACACGCTTCATCTTACCGCCACATTCACAGTCAAGTAGTACTTCATCTACATATGGCCTGTGAAGCTCAATATCATCACTGACACCGGACATTTCCTGAAGTTCTTTCTTGGTACCGACTACGTGCATCCTGCCACAACTTTTACACTTCCAGACAGGGATCGGGATACCCCAGTATCTCTGACGGGAAACACACCAGTCACGTGCTCCCTCGACCCAGTCTTTAAATCTTGCAGAACCGGCCCAGTCAGGATACCATTTTACCTGTGCTATCTCTTCAAGCATCTGTTCCTTGAGCTCGCCGATCTTGATGAACCACTGTTCAGTAGCTAAGTAGATGATTGGTGTTTTACAACGCCAGCAGTGCCCGTACCTGTGTTCGATGATACCTTCTGAAAGCAGGTTTCCACGCTCATTAAGGTCTTCGATGACAACTTTGTTAGCCTCACGGATGTGCATTCCTGCATATTCACCGGCTTCTTCGGTGTAGCGACCATCCGGCCCTACAGGACAGAATATTGGAAGACCGTTCTTCTTACCAACTTCAAAGTCGTCCATACCATGTCCCGGAGCAATGTGTACACAACCGGTATTCTCTGCGGTTACATAGTCTGCAAGATATATGCTGTGTTTCATCTCGGCCTGTTTTGGCACCTTATCAGCGATCGGGCTTTCGTATGAAAGTGATGTGAGGTCTTCGCCAAGCATTGTTCCGAGAACTTCATAATCTGCGTATCTTCCTTTTCTGAGTACGTTCTCAACAAGCTCGGAAGCAACTATGAGTGTTTCCTCTTTGCCTTCTGAACTTACTGCTTTTACCTTTGAGTACTCAAAAGAAGGATGTACTGCAACTGCTACGTTTGAAGGTATGGTCCATGGTGTTGTGGTCCATATGACCACGAAGGTGTCCTCTTCACCTATTATCGGGAATTTTACGAATATGGAAGGGTCTTTCCTTTCATCATATTCTACTTCGGAATCAGCAATAGCTGTTTCACAGCGTGGACACCAGTTGACAACACGCTTTCCCTGCTCAAGGAGATTCTTTTCCTGTGCCTGTTTCATTGTCCACCAGGCAGCCTCGATGTATTCATCCCTGAGTGTCATGTAAGGGTCGTTCCAGTCAAGCCATGCTCCAAGGTCCTGGAACTGGTCTGTCATGTCATCTTTCTGATTTAGTGCGAATTCCTTACATTTCTCGATGAAATTACCGACACCATAGCTCTCGATGTCTTTCTTGGAAGTAAAACCAAGTGCACCTTCCACTTTAACTTCAATAGGAAGACCATGCATATCCCAACCTGCACGGTCAATTATGTCAAAACCATTCATGGAACGGTATCTGAGAATGGAGTCCTTGATGATCTTGTTCCAGGCTGTTCCCAGGTGAATATGTCCTGTTGTATATGGCGGACCATCTACGAAAAAGAATCGTTTTCCACCTTTTCTGTGCTCACGTACCTTGGAATAGGCACTTGTCTCGTTCCAGAGAGCATGTACCTTCTCCTCTATTTTCTTTGGGTCATACTGGTTGGTGATCTCCTCTATCATTCAGGATTCTCCATGTAAATGTGAATTATGATTAGTTTGAATTTATATGTAAACACTGCGTGTAAACCTAGTGCTTATCCTACTGCAATATGGAATTTAAATATATTGCATCAAGAATCTGCATCATGCTAATTCTATCGCCTAAGCCTGAATACTTTCAACTAAGGGCAGCATGAATCATACTTAAAAGTTTCGAATTTAACAGTGAAAACTATCCTGAATGATTTGTAATCAAAATAAAAAAGAAGAAGAAGATACCCATTACGGATATCAAATCTCCTTCACAAGACGGAAACCGATGTAATTCATGCGGCTTCCTTCGCCAATGCTATCTCTGGAAGCGGAACGACAATTCTCTTCTGCATTTTCCCAGCTTCCACCACGGATAACTCTTCGGTCTACACCACCTGTCCACTCACTACCATCAGTTGGTGCTTTATTGTAATTGCTGTGATACTGATCCTGGACCCATTCAGCAACGTTTCCATGTACATCATAAAGACCCCATGGGTTTGCTTCCTTCATGCCAACAGGTCTGGTCTTGTCCTCTGAGTTATCATCGAACCAGCCATAATCAGCCATCATTGAAGTATCATCACCAAATGAGAAAGCAGTATCAGTGCCGGCTCTTGCAGCATACTCCCACTCAGCCTCAGTAGGAAGGCGGTAGCTTTCAGTTCCTTCCATCTCATTTAGAGCATCAATAAACTCATTGACCGCTGCCCAGGAAACTTTCTCTACAGGAAGGTCGCCATCACCTGTGAAGTAAGAAGGATTCTCACCCATAACTTCCACCCACTGGTCCTGGGTCATTTCATAAACACCTATATAGAAATCATTTCCAATGGTCACCTGATGAACAGGTCTTTCTTCCCTGTCACTATACTGTTCATCTTCTGGAGCACCCATCAGGAAATCACCTGCGGAAATCTTTACAAATTCCATTCCGATAGAATTGGTAAAAGTACTGTCATCGACCTGGGTTTCCTCAGGAGTGGAAGCCGTATCAGCCACAGGTTCCTGCTGTGATTCTTCATTTACAGTGTCATCCGAACCGGTGCAGCCACTTGCAAAGACTGCAGCCATGAGAACGAGACACATGATAAATGTCATGTAAGATCTTTTAATCATAAACCTATCCTCATATGTATTTACTGTAATAACAACCAAAATTATGTTAGTTTTAGTCAGAAACAGAATTTAAATGCTTTGGTTTGTTCTGCTATAAACAATAAAAAATAGAAAGAACATGAAATTAAAGAAAATTAATAGAATGGCACCCTTTATTCCTTAAAAGGTGCCTGTGAGTTCTCCAACCACCTCACAATGAGATAATTTAAACCTGTCTAAAGAAATATTAGTAATTATAAGATATAAAGTGTACGGATATTATAATTAAATATCATTAACAATATTTTACTGATATTTTCTTAGAACGGAATTAGTTCCTGATAGATTTGGCATCCCTTTCAGAGATCATCTCTTTGCATCTTTTCAGGTCATCAACTGTATTGATATTTAGAGCAAATTCAACATCGTCCATCACAAGACTAACATAGTCCTGTTCATGATCAACATCTTTACCATCCATTATATTGACACCTGAAGGAACTATCAGTTTTCCTTCACCGCCCCAATTGAACACCGTATCCGGCCTTATGCCAAGACTTTTACAAACGGATATCGGAGAGAATATAGACATTGCAGGTTTACCACATACTTTGTATTCAGCAATTACCTTTTCAAGCAGATCGGGAGTAAGTAAAGGCAGATCTGACATGAGTATCAGCAAAGGGTCGCTTATACAGGCAGCTTTTACTGCATAGACCATATCACCAACATAGTTGCCGCCACCTGTGGGTATGACCTGAACTTTACCCTCATACTTTTCCTCTACATAAGATGCGGTTTTAGGTGTTGCCGGAGATACGGCAACATAGATATCACCAATGCTTTCTGTTTTTTGCAAAGTATCGATAACATATGATATCAGAGGTTTTCCAAGTAGTTCAACACAGGGTTTTTCCCCCATACCTAGTCTGCTTCCAAATCCCCCTGCCATTATTATAGCGTCCAAACAATACCTCCATACATCACTACCAATGTCACGGCAATTAGTGCTATTATCCTTCCTACCTCATTGGAAGCACCGATAACGTCACCATTAACACCACCGAAATGCCTGTTGCTGATATTGATCAAAACAAACGTTGCCAATATAGCTGCAATGAAAGGAATAATACCTGCCATACCAAAACCCAGGTAAAATGACATTCCAACACAGGCAACAATACCAATTACAAATCCTATAAGGTATTTAGGTACTGTGGTATTCTTGATAAGTATTGAACCCAATCCTTCATGTATGGACTTGCCGAATGCAGCAACTGTCAGCATTGATTGCATGGCACTGATCTCTGAAACAAACATTGCAAAGAAGAATATTTTTGCGATGTCGGCAGCAGATGAGTATACAATCAAAGACTGCTCATGCAATGCTACAAGAGTCGCATAGAATGCAATAATAATAAGAGCTGCGTAGGCAACGCCACCTATTCCAAGTGACATGTCCTTCAGTGCTTTGAGTTTCTTTTCCACAGAACCATGGGCAGTGAGACCATCACCAAGGTCCGCCACTCCATCCAGATGATTCAGTCCTGTAATATAGTAGACGAATGCTATCACAAGTACAGCAGCAATGGAGATTGGCAAATAAGTTACAAGAAGGTATGCAACCGCACCTATTAATAATCCAAGGACAATTCCCACTACCAGATGCAGATATGTTCTTTTGAAGAACTCGTCAAGCCCTTCCATACTAATACCTACGGGAATTGTTGAAAGGAATCCGAAACTGGACCTGAGAGCTAATAAAAACCCGCTCATCCTGAGATCACATCACTCTTATTTTCAGGATCGGTTTTCTTCTTTTTAGCCATTTCAGCAGCTTCTGCCATTGCTCTTGTGTACATATTGGCAGACACTCCGCCTATAAGACCGCCGATGATATCATCCATAAAAGGACCAAGTTCTGCAAGAATTCCAGGTTTTTGTTTGTCAAAGCGTACGAACTCAAACATTCCTTTATCACCACTGATATACTTGGAAATACTCATACCAAGCACTTCATCTGCAATGATGAATGTCAGGTCCTTTTCGTATGAACTTCTGCTTATATTAGGCAAACGCCCTTCAAGCCCTTCTTTTTCAAGTAAGATACCGGAATAGATCAGAAGACAGAGATTCGGATCGGATACTGCGATATCAAGTTCTCTGAGGAACTTTTCCTCTGCGAGTTCCCTTGTCTCTATACCCGGATGCGGCGCATACAGTTCAAGTGCAGCATCAACAAGCATCCGGACTGTAATTCCTTCCTCTTCAAGGATCTCGATTATATCCCTGGTGATCTCACCCTCCAGTTCCTTGGATTGGTTCTTTTTCAGGTCTTTTGATTCTATATCCGATAATTTCATTGCCATCACTTCGGAGAGATTTCTTTATAAGATTTTTGTTTGAGATTCGATCGTTATATTTCTGGATTTCAATTCTTAGACTTTAATATCAGATTGTAATTGTGAACTAATTATCAAATAACTAAAGTATAATCGTAATCGAAGATACGATGATTGCAAAGAATGATGCCACAAGGATTATCCAGGATGTGAGTTTGATATCCTCTGACACCGGGTAAACAAAACCATCACCCAGAACATATGTGTTTGGTTTTTCCAGTTTTATTTTCAGGGCACCTGCAATTGAGGCCATTGGAAAACCTGAATTCGGAGATGGTGTTTTTAATCCATCCCTGATACCTGTTTTAAGGGCAGTCTTGTAATCCGGTATTTTGACCTTACGATACACAAGGCTCACAACAAGAGTTGCAGCTGAAAGGAAAATCACAGACACACGTGCAGGTATCCAGTTAAGCACATCATCGAACTTTGCAGAGAACCAGCCCACTTCACGGTGGCGTTCATCTGTGTATCCTACCATGGAATCCAGGGTACTTGTAGCTTTGAATATGTATGCTGCAATAAGTCCATAAGGCCCGAAACATGCATAGAACAACAAAGGAGAAAGTATCCCATCTACATAGTTCTCTGAAGTTGTCTCGATTATTGCTGAAGAAACCTGCCCTTCCTCCAGTTTTGATGTATTACGGCTCACGTACATTGAAAGCTTCTGTCTGGCACTGTCAAGTCTTCCGGCATCAAGCTCAGTCCTTACTTCACTGGCTGCACCGTAAAGGCAGCGAATAGCAAATGTTGCCTTAAGGAAATAAGCGGCCACAAGATAACGAAGAATTGCCGGGACGGATTCAATGCCCATGAATAACATTACAAGATAGGCGATAGTACATCCGAAAAGTATCGTTGTCAGGCCAATGAATATTCCGTAGAGCCTGCGGTTGTTCTCAGGAATATTCTTCTTGAAAAAGCCTATCAATTTGCCCATCCAGACAACCGGATGTATTGCAAATGGAGGTTCACCTAACACAATATCCAGAACATAGGCCAGAAGAAGTACTATAACCAATTCACTGGCATCTGGTTGTACCGGCACTGGCAGGATCATAGATTGAGCTCCATAACTTCCTTCCAGGCCTTTTTGACACTTTCATCATTGAGACCTTCAGCAACAAATATAGGCAACAGTTCATTGACTATCTTTTCCTCATGAACTATATTACAGTTCAAACAACTCCATACCTGACCGCCGCTTGAGCTTTCAATCCAGTTGCCACCCGTACGACCGTCCTCACACGGATAGAACGGACAGAAACAGAAGGTACAGTCCTGTCCTTCGAAATGACATGGATAATAGTCACAATCAATATTGCTTCCTTTACGACCGCATTCTGCCGCTACATTAATATTTTCATGAAGCTGCATCTCAGCCTGTTCCCTGCCCCATTCATAAATAACCTGGCGAATTGTATCTGCAATACGCTCATTTTCTTCCCTTGTACGTATTGCCACTCTTATGTGATTTTTGCCATTATTCTGGAAAGAACTGCAATCACGTATCAGTACACCATGAGATGCCATCCTTTCTGCAAGTTCTGATGAATTAAGGGAAAGATCGGAAATATCAACATAAATGTAATTTACACAGCTCTCTGCTGGTTTGAATCCCCTGCGGGAGAGTTTCTTCATTAAAAACTCGCGTTCCTGCTCTATAAAAGTCCTTGAATCCAGCAGGTATTTGCTGTTCACACCACCTTTCATACTAAGCAGGGCAGTTGCAATGGTATCTGAAACACATCCCATGTTCCAGGAAAGTCTTGCATTGTTAAGTACACATGCAAATTTTGAAGAAGCTACTCCAAAACCCATTCTGATTCCCGGGATTGCAAATGATTTTGTTAAGGAACGCTGGATGAAAAGATAATCGTTATTCTCCACAAGATAAGCAACACTCTGCTCCGGTTCTGCCAGTTCGATGTAAGCCTCATCCACAAAGAGTATGGTCTTTTGAGCCGCACATTGTTCTGCAAGTTTCTCCATCTTTTCTTTGTCAAACAGTTTTCCGGTCGGATTATTCGGATTACACACAAAGATGATCTTAGCCTCTGCAAGGACATCATTATCAAGGTCAAAGATATCATCCTGCTTGATGTACTTTATTTTGGCACCCATGACACTGCATTGCAATTCATATTCACTGAAGGTGGGCCTTGGAATAAGCACAACATCGCCTTCAGCTACAACACACTCTGCCACCAGCCTGATAATCTCAGTTGAACCGTTTCCGGGAATGATGTTCTCATATGTCATTCCCATTCCCACGAATTCTGCTGCAGCTATGCGGTACTCAAGATAACGGTTGTCAGGGTACTGCTCCAGTTTTTCAAGTCCTTTGTTTAGAAGCTCCTGTAAATCCAGCTCAGGATCCGGCTGGTCAAAAGGAGTTCCTAAGGGATTAAGACTTGCACTTGCATCAAGGATGTCTGATTCAGGAATGCCATATTTCTGGGAACTTTTTCTTATCAGTCCACCGTGAACACATGGTTCAAGGCTTAGAAGATATTTCTTCACCGGAAGAGGTGGTCTTTGGTCTGTCACAATAATCAAAGCATGTAGAAAACAGGAAATATATTAACCTGCTCAGTTGAGCTCCACTGAATCAAAGCAGGGGCTCAATGATTTCCTTCCATGCCCTCCTTATATTATTATCAGTGTCTCCGTCTGCCATCAGTGCATCAAGCACCATTTTGGCGACCTTTGGTCTATGCAATAAAGTACAATGTTCACAACTCCACACCTGCCCTCCGGTGGAGCTTTCTATCCATTTGCCTCCTGTCAGTTCTTCCTCGCATGCATAGAAAGGACAGAAACAGAAAGTGCAATCCTGCCCGGTAAAATGGCAGGGATAATATTCACATGTACCGCGGCCTGCACATGAACTACCGCCGTGTTCTATGGTTTCTTCAAGCTTTTCCCTTGCATCTTCCCTGCTGGTTTCAGCAAAGACAACATCAAGAGTATGTATCAGTTTTTCAAAATCATCCCTCTGGCGGACAGATATTCTCACATATCGCTTGTTTCCATCAAAGAAATCACTGCATTCACGTATCAATATACCATGCAGAGCCAGCCCTTCGCTGAGTCTTACCGAATCCAGGAACAGGTCCTTCACGTCAATAAGTATATAATTAGTACTGCTTTTTACCGGATCAAAGCCGTAAATTCCCGAAAAGCGCTTAACTATGTATTCCCTCTCATTTTTTATGAACTCACGGGACCTTTTAAGATAGTCACTATGAGGACCACCTTCCATGCTAAGGAAAGCTAAACCTATGGCTTCATCAGTCACACCAATGTTCCATGAAAGACGTGCAGAATTGAGTATGTTTGCAAGAGGAAGGGAAGCAATACCGTATGCTAGCCTGGTGCCTGGCATGGCCGTAATATTAGATATTGACCTTATTATAAAGAGATACTCGTTATCTAATGCCAGTTCAGCAATGCTCATATCAGGGTCAGCCAGTTCAATTGCTGATTCGTCAACAATAAGCAGGGTACCATGTTCAGCGCATTTTTGTGCAAAATCAGAAAGGTTATCTCTTGGTATGAGTTGGCCGGTCGGATTATTCGGATTACCTATAATAATGACCTTTGCCTTGTTAAGTGTCATTTTTGGAAGATGCAATAATTCGTCTGTAGTAAAAGAATGAATACGTGCTCCGAAAACCTCGGAAATATGGCGATATTCACCCGATGATGGTGAGGCAAAAATCACAATATCCTCTTCTTCAACCACTGTTTCCATTATCAGACGAAGAAGCTCACATGTACCGTTTCCGGGAATGATGTTATCTGCAGATACATTATGACCTATATATGCAGCAGCAGCTTTCCGGAGTTCAAGATACCTGTTATCAGGATATTGATCTATCCTTTCTGTTGATCTCAAAACAACTTGTTTCAGGTCAAGGTTACTTGATTGAAAATTGAACGGTGTGCCAAGAGGATTCATATTAGAACTGAAATCAAGAATATCTGATTCGGCACTGTTGAATCTCATTGCCAGTTCATGAGTCCTCCCACCATGTTTCCTTGCCTGCAGTGCAAGCAAATAATGCTTCAAATGAAGTGGAAAATTTTTTCGGTACACACTTATCAACAGGTGGTTACGCACAGGAGCTATATTAAACTATTCAAGTTGAGTTGTGCAACATGCCTTCGAATATGCATAATGAAGGATAAAGCAATAAATACTGGTAGCACAAATCTCTATCACAAGTTCTTCAGGAACATTAAATAATTGCATTAGAGGAATGATTGATGGTTGATGAAATAGATTATGAGATAATTGGCGACGACATGCAGCTAGTAGAAATAGAACTGGACCCCAGCGAGGCTGTCAGGGCAGAAGCCGGAGCTATGATGTATATGGGACCTGGAGTAAGAATGGAAACATCTACCGGAGGCGGCTTGCTCAAAGGTTTAAAACGCGCTATCACAGGTGAGAGCTTCTTTATTACAAGTTTTGTCCATGAAGGTAAAGGAAAAGGATATGTGGCATTCGGAGCACCGTATCCAGGAAAGATTATACCACTAGACCTCAGAAAATTCGGAGGTAGTTTCCTCTGTCAGAAAGATTCGTTCCTCTGCGCTGCAAATGGAATTGAGATCGAAGTAGCACTCACCAAGAAGATAGGAGCAGGACTTTTCGGTGGAGAAGGATTCATACTCCAGAGACTGAAAGGCAATGGTATGGCCTTTGTACATGCCGGTGGCGCTATCGTAGAGAAAGACCTTGCACCCGGAGAGACGATCAGGGTAGATACCGGATGTCTTACTGCATTTGAGGAAACTGTAGGATACGATATTACATGGGCAGGCGGATTCAAGAATGCGCTCTTTGGAGGCGAAGGGCTTGTACTGGCAACACTTACCGGACCTGGAAAAATATATCTGCAGAGCCTGCCCTTCTCACGTCTTGCTGACAGGATCGTCGCTGCATCAAGATATATGACCAATAATCAGAGAGAAGAATCTTCCGGAATAGCTGGTATCGGCAGCAATGCACTTGGAGGTCTTCTTGGCGGAGACCGATCATTCTGAGCAAATAACTCAACAATAGAAATTGGAGACACTGGAAAATGAGATTGTTCGCTATAGCAGATCCGCATGGAAATTATTCAAAGATAGAGGATCTGCTAAAGATTGCAGGTAATGTGGATCTGGTACTGATAGCAGGTGACATCACAAATTTTGGACCTGATGAAAAAGCCCTTGATCTTTTTAACAAGTTTAGTTCAAAAATTCTTGCCGTACCCGGCAACTGCGATCATGAGTCCATAATCAAAGTGATTGAAGAATCAAAAGCCACTAACCTGCATAAAAGATCAGTCTCAGTAGATGGAATAAGGTTCATAGGCATGGGAGGGTCAAATCCAACGCCATTCTGCACTCCATTTGAGATACAGGAATGTGATTTTGAAGAAAATGTCAATCGCATGATGGAAGATGTGAACGCAGATGAGGCGCTTGTGGCTCTTACACACACTCCTCCCTTCGGTGTTCTTGACACGGTGGGAGATGTCCATGTTGGATGCAAGGCACTCAATGTATTTCTTGGCAAAGCTGACCTTATAGTGTGTGGCCACATTCATGAAGCAAGAGGAATTGAAAAGTCCGGAAGAACCACAATTGTCAATCCCGGAATGGCTGCTTTAGGATTTGCTGCTGTAATAGATATTAAAATTGAGAAAAAAACTCATATTATAAATGTCGAACTTATAAAAAGTGATAGAGAAGTTATTTAACCATCGGAAATATATTATAATGCAGGTGATCCAATGAAGGGAAAATTATTGATGATACTACTAATATCGCTCTCCCTACTTGTTGCAGGCTGTGTCGATAACACTGAGACCACAACAGAAGAGAATGCATCCATGAACGATTCGGTAAACGATTCAGTAAACGATACTGTAAATGACACTGTTGCAGATGATGTTTCTGTTGAGGAAAACAACTCTGAAGATACTACTTCTGAAGAAGATGAGAAACTAGTAGTTACTGAATATGAAGGTCCAAAAACATATACTGTATACATGGAGAACTTTTTAGTCCAGCCAGGTAATCTAACAATTGCTCAATATGACACTGTGGTATGGTTCAACAGGAATAACCCAACTCGACTATTTACAGTTGTGAGCAATGAGGAACTCTGGGATAATACTACCATCGGATACAGATTGTCCTTCAAATACACTTTCAACGAGACTGGTACGTATACATACTATGTACTCGGCTGGGAAGAAAGAATGAAGGGAACCATTATTGTTAAATAAGAATGTATCTTCTGGGAACCGGATGAAAGTAAGATCTGTTAAAGAAGGAGATACAGAAGTTCTGGTTCCTATTCCTGAAGAAGGAGCTAATTTTGCTCCTTCTGCAGCACCTGTTTTTTTTAATCCGGTCATGGAGATGAACCGTGATATCTCCATAGCTGCAACATCTGCTTTTCTAAAAAGAATGGAACCTGACCCTGAGAAGACCATTACTTATGTTGATGCACTTTCAGCTTCAGGAATCAGAGGCTTAAGAGTAGCCAATGAAATCGGCATTGAAACCACCCTGAATGACTGGAGTGAAGATGCCTATCAGCTTATACAGGAAAATATTGAAAAACTGGGTATTGCCGACCATACGTTTGCAACCCATAAAAATGCCAATGTGCTGTTACATGAGAAACATTTCAATATTGTTGATCTTGATCCATTTGGCACACCTGCACCATTCCTGGCGGCTGCCGCCCGTTCTGTGATAGATTTACTGGAAGTCACAGCAACTGATACAGCACCACTTTGCGGTGCACACCTGAATTCAGGAATACGCAAATATGCAGCAATTCCACTTAACAATGAATATCACAGCGAGATGGGAGTACGCATTCTTCTTGGCAGGATCGCAAGGGAACTCTCACTTCATGATAAAGCCATGGTTCCACTTCTGTCACATGCTACCAGGCATTATGTGCGAACTTATCTTCAGATCAGAAGAGGAGCAAAACAGGCTGATAAAATGCTGAAGAAAATGGGGTTCATTGCACAGTGTGAATGCGGAAACCGTGAGATAGTTCATGGTCTTGCTGTCCACATTAACGACAGGTGCAGTCTCTGCGGGAAAGAAAATGTAATTTCCGGACCTATGTGGCTTGGAGAGTTGCATGAACCTGAGTTCTGTGATGAGACCATTGAGGAACTCGAGCAGAGAAACTGCGGAACTAAAGAGATGTCTATAAAAATGCTGGAATTCTGCAGGGATGAGCTCAGTATCCCGATGTTCTATGACCAGCACCTGCTATGTAAAAAACTTGGAGTTTCCGCGTCAACTATTGATACTCTTATCACTGCACTGAAGGATAACGGATATAAGGCTTCAAGAACGCATTTCAGTGGCATTTCATTTAAAACGGACGCAGAACTGCCGGATATTGAACGAATAATTGTTGATATCCGATAGAAATATATAGTATATTTATTTTAATGATATATATAATAATATATAATACAAGGTATTATGATGTTTTTTAAAACAAGGGTTCTAAAAGCTAAATTAGAGGGGAAATAGTATGACAAAAGAATATGCTGAACAACTTTTTTTACAGGAAAAACCAACCCTTGCACTTCTGGCTATCTGGTCCCTTCAAAAAACCTATGCATCTGTTATAACTAAAGAAATAAATTCCACTTTTGCCCACACTACTAAAATATTAGCCAAAATGGAAGAACATGGCCTTGTACAGTTTTCAGTAGAAGGGCGTGTAAAATACGTGGAGCTTACAGATCATGGTTATCAGGTTGTTGATGCGCTCAAGAACCTGATCATGGCAATAGAGGGAGAATCACCTGAGGAATCACAGGCAGAAAACAGCGAAGATTCCGAAGAGGGTTCAGAAGATACTGACGAAGCCAAAAAAACAACCCTTGATCATATAGACAGACTGCACCAGCAGATCATGACCACATATAAGGATCTCGCAGAAAGTAACACTGAACTCCAGGTCATGAGAATGAAGATCGGTCCTTTTAGCAGGGATATCCAGTTACTCTTAAATTCAATAGAGGAGAATGAAGACCTCATTGATGACGAGGGCCTGGATAAGCTTACAGAGATACAGAATATCTTTGACCTTGTGATGAAGCAATAAATAAAAGGACAAATTAAAGGACAATGATGATGGTCACAAAACTATTGATCAAGATCTATGGCAACAGGGAAAGAGCAACTCATTCTGCAGAAGTACTGGTTAACAATGAGTTGAAAGAACTTGATGCCTCAGCTGAATTCTCAGTTAGTGATGATAACTGGTTTACTGTTGATATTGCCGGGGAAGACAGCGAATTTGCTTCCAATTTCCTTATACAGAAGTTCGGTACACCTGTCACTGAAATCGTTAAAAATGAAATATATCATGGATTTATACGACAGATACATGATGAAGAAATCGTTGTCGATGTTGGAGTTCTTGTGACCATTCCCCGTAAGAATCTCAACAATCTTGGAACTGGCACAGCTAAACAAATAGCTACCCGTTTTGGTATTATCAGACACCTGCCAGTAAAAGTAGAGATTACCGATGAAAAAACAAAGACAGGGATTTTTACCAGAGAACAGGCCGACCTCTGGTGGAGCTGGAAGAAATCTGAGCAGGACAGAGTGATTGCAAATTCAGTTACCAGATCAGAACTTAAGGCAGCTATCAAGAAAACAGGTCATGCAAGAGACATTTACGGCATTGAAAGACTGGGGCTTATGGAACACATGATAACATGTCGGGAAAACACTGATGGACCGGGCATTGTTGCCGCAATCGGAAAACTAGTAAAAGGTGAGCTTGGGGTTGTAAGAACCTCAAACTGATTTTTAATTAAGGATTTAACACTAGAGTTTGATCATCTGGAAAAGGCAGGAATCGCATGTATCATCGCATTTGCCCAGCATTTGCATTACACATTCCCCTCCCATTTTTGCCATGAAAACACCTTCAAATACTCCCTGTGCGAATGAGCATAAGGTTTTTTCCTTAATGGGAATTGAACGGCAATCAAAAAAGTTGTGCACGGCAAGTTTAATGGGGTCTTTTTCAAGGACAGTAAAGCTTCCAATATCATTTTTGACCCAGAAATCCAGCATTTCCTGAAGGATATCCTCAGGCTCCTGTGAAACTATATTCCTTGAAAGACTGTTACCAACATCATGGCCGATCTTACGCATGATAGGGTCACAATTAACACCATGCGCCCTGAAACCATATTGCACTGCATGGAAAAGACATTTCAAGCAGCCAAAAGAGTGCACATCAGGAGAAGCTATGAGATCCAGCATTTCATTATATTGTTTCATTCCCGGTTCCTGGGAACATGCAACATACTGGCATCTCAGGAAATAGACCTTTTTCCGTTTGTCATTGGAATCAATGGTCTCCTCAAGGAGATTCTGGCTTTTTAAGTCATTGAGATGCACGGATATTGTTGATTTGGCCTTGCCAGTATGCTGTACAATCTCATCAAAGGACTTACAGCCAGTTTTGAGAAAATCAAGTATCTTTATCTTTACAGAACCATTAAGAGCAATAACTCCAATATCAGTGGAAAAAATAGCCGTGTTGTCTCCGTTGTTCATGCAATTATGAATAAAACGACAACGTATTTAAATGTTCGCTATTTGACGAATGACTTTAATCACTATATATAGAAATGATTCCTAATATTATATATTAGTTGCAAAAAGAAAATGCCCTCTGATCCAATGACCATGAATAAAAGTATCCGGGTTTCCATAAAAGATGCTGAAAAATTAAGAATCGAACTTGCGGAATCAGGCAGACTTGATCCACACCGCAAGATAAAACTCATAGACACTGAACAGCGTCTGCTCGAGATACCGGTTACTGAAGATATTGAAGGCTTTGAAACCTTCTTACAGGAAGATGCTGAGTTTTACAATAAATGGCAGTCTCTTGAAGATATATTAAGAAAGGGCATCTCTGCAGAAGAGCTTAATAAACTGCCTTCCGGATGGCATATTATCGGAGAGATCATCGTCATTACAATTGATCCTGCCATAGATCACCTGAAACAGATGATCGCTGAAGCCTTGCTCAGAATGTACCCTTCCTGCAATACGGTTGTACGTGACCTTGGTATCAGTGGCCAGTTCAGGTTACCAAAGAGAGAGCTTCTTATTGGAAATAACACGGAAACCATCAATAAAGAGCACGGCTGCCTTTTCAAGCTTGATGTTACAAAAGTGATGTTCTCCAAAGGCAACCTCCATGAGAAGAAACTCATGAGCAAAATAGGCACGCATGAGACAATAGTCGACATGTTTGCAGGAATCGGATATTTTACAATCCCCATGGCAGTACACGCAAAACCTGAAAAGATCGTTGCAATTGAAATAAATCCTGAATCATACGGATACCTGAAAGAGAACATTTTTCTGAATAAAGTCGAAAATATAGTTGAAGCACGAAACGGTGACTGTGCAGAAGTAACACCAAAAGGAATTGCGGACAGGGTTCTAATGGGATATGTGAACACCACTCACCACTATCTTGATTCCGGGATAGCAGCCCTTAAACCAGAAGGCGGCATAATCCATTATCATGAAACAACACCTGAAAGCATGGTATTCTCAAGACCTATTGAGAGAATACAGGATGCTGCACTAAAAGCCGAGAAGAAAGTAGAGATACTGGACTGCCGCAAGATCAAAAAATATTCTCCGGGCGTCTGGCATGTTGTTGTGGACGCCAGGATTTCTTAAAACTGAAAGACGAAAATTAGTATTTGAGTTTATAGTTTTTTGACTTCGTTTGTCATATCCGCATCAATGATGTAATCGAAGTCAATGTGGCCTGGCCAGTTGCAGTTTATTAGCATTGACTGGAAGCAGACGCCAATTATCAGTTTGTTATCGGCATCTTTGGTCAGCTCATCAACAAGCTCTTTCATCTTTTCAGGTTCAACGCCTATCTTTGGCATTGCAAGACCGCCAAGAAGAACCACAGTATCTGCAGCAGGGTCTGCCTTTTCATCAAGCTGCATTCCGTAGGATGAGAATACCATTGAACGTGCCTCATCTGCACGTAGGTCAGGAAGAAAAACAGTCTTTTTATCGCTTCCTCTTAGAACAAATGCCATAAGCTCGGCAAATGGTGTACAAAAACCAACTGTTCCGATAAAAGTGATCTTTTTAGAATCGTTAACAAGTTTCCTGAATTCAGTAAGCTGGCCACCGATACCTTTTGAAGTACTAATGATTTCCATAACTATCTCCAAAAGGAAAAAAGTAATACAACCTTTAAGGTTGTATCGGTATTATTTAAGTATGTTAGAAATCAGTTTAGATCTCTTTTATGCCGAAGGATTCCAGGAGAATGCCAGGGTTGATCCTTCCGCTTGTGAATGACTTCTTGCTCTTGACATCATTCACTGTGATCTTTGCTGGTGCGAACATTCCTGCGTCAACCTTGAAGAAGTCAAACTCTGCTTCCTTAAAGGTTGTGTAGAATGGCTTACCGAAGTCTCTTGAGGTTGTGGATGGTGCCTTCTTTACAAGCTCTTCCAGCTTCTCGACATCTCCGTACTCAACGGTGTAGTATGTTTCACCACAGTAGATGATACAGTCATTGGTTGAACCCATGCACTTTGTGTCGTCACCGACTACAGGTGCGATTGGTGCAACACCGAAACCGCTCTTGATTGTGTTGATGTCGTATCCGATGGATTCGAGCTTGTGGATACCTGTCTCAACGATGCGTGCTGAGATCTGGACACAACCTGCAATTGATGCTGTTGGTGCAACAGCGATGTAGACGTTCTCAGGATCAACACTGCAGTGCTTTGCAATGTACTCTACGACCTCTTCGTTTGGTATCTGGCTTGATTCCATTACAAGGACTGCAAACTCGGAATCATCTTTGTAGCCTATTTCTTCGTACAGTTCTTTTGGTTTAAGACCCAGAGCCCTTGCAGGACCTGAACCCATACCGAAATATTTACCGACTGCAATTCTCCAGCCTGCGTACTGGGATGCCATACATGCGATGGTTGGGTGATCTGTTGCTACCTGAATAGCTGGTACTGGAAGACCGTCCAGGTCGAACTTGGTGTAGCTGATGTCTGCAAGATCTGCAAGACAGAGACGGGAAAGATACATACCTGCATCATATCCACCTTCTACATTCACACCACAGTCAATGACAGTAGCGCCGTTATCAAGCTCTATGGACTGAACTTTAAGTTCCTCTTCCCAGTCAAGCATCTCATCGATTATAGCTAATCCCTTTTCGTTGACACTTATCACGTTTATCACTCTTAACCTGTTAATCGAGTGACATTAGGCACTGGAGCATATATACCTACCGTCTTTTCAGGCAATTATACGCTCAATTAGCTACCTATGGTATCACTCACTGCTCGTTAATATGAAAATATATGATATGAAAGTTGTGATTACTATTTACCTGAACAGTAAACTAAAAATTCGAAATCATGATTATTTGTCTTTCTTAAGCGTCAGCCAGAAAACACTACCCTTGCCTTCCGGATTGTCATCAACATCGATGGTTTCCATGTGAAGGTCCATGATCCTCTTGGCGATTGCAAGACCTATGCCAGTTCCACGGATGTTTTCTTTATGGAGCCTCTTGAAGCGTTCAAAAACAGATGCCTTGCTCTCGTCTGGTATACCGTCACCCTGGTCTATGAAACTGAGCTTCCACTTGTCCCCGATATCCATGACATCAATTGTAATGGTACTTCCATCAGGACTGTACTTTATGGAATTAGAAAGCAGGTTCACAAATACCCTTTCCATCATTGGGTTTGCAAGGGCATAACAACCTTCGTCCATCCTAACACTGATAACCATATTCTTTTCCATTGCCTGATGTGCAAATCCATTTACTGTGTCATTTATCATAGAATTAAGATCAACACGTACAAAACTGATATCATCAACAGATTCCAGTTTGGCAAGCTGAGCGGCATCTTCGATCATGGAGATCAGTTTTTCAGTTGCTGTGCTTACATTATTAAGAAGCTTCTTTTTCTCACTGTCCGTTTCAATTTCAACAAGTAAATCTACAAATGATTTAATGAGACCTGCAGGATTTAACAGATCATGCCTCATGACATCGGTAAAGAGATCCTTGAGGTCATTGGACTTCTCAAGCTGATATGCGTATTCCTTTAACTGTTTTTCAGCTGCTCTCATCTCGGTGATGTCCTCACCAGATATCAGAATACCCATATTATTTCCAAAACTATCTCTCAGTGGTGAATCATACCACCTGAACAGACGTTCCTCACCTGTACTTATAATAATGTGAAACTCACTGTACTCATAAGGTTTTACTTCACCTGAAACAATTCCATCATAATGAGCCCTTATATCGTTTACGGAATCATGCGGAATAAAAGATTCTATCCATTCTTTGCCAACTATTTTATCAGGACTGTAGCCAAGAAGCTCCGATCCTTTCTTGTTAATAGTAGTGACCTTGAAATCAAGATCAAGAACTGCTACCAGAATTCCAACATAATCAAGATAATAATATGCTTTGTTCTTCTCGATCAAAAGGCTATCATGTTGCTCTTTTATTCTTAAAAGAGAGTCAATTTTCTTTTCAAGCTCAAACTTGCCAACCGGCTTTTTCAGAAACTCGTCCGCACCAGCCTCGATTCCTCTCTGGTGATCTGCTTTGTCAGTCAAAGCTGTAACCATTATAATAGGAATGAAATCCAGTTTGAACTCATTGCGGATTACCCTGCAGACATCATACCCGTCCATCTCAGGCATCATCACATCCAGAAGTATCAGATCAGGACATTCATCCTTTACTTTTGCAAGAGCATCCTTTCCATTATACGAAGTTACGATGTCGTAACCATCCCCAAGATATACAGATAATAATTCCACATTCAGTGGTTCATCATCAACAATAAGAACCTTATATTTCGAGGCTGTCATCTACCCCTCAATATAATTCTACATTTATATAAAGCTGTCTAATTATTTCAATGTTGTTTTAGTATCTTCTAAAAATAAATGTTGCCAGTTTTACGTGCATGGGACTTTACTAATAACTTAGATGATGTATTAAACTATTTAATACCTGGCGTGTTATTATTAAAATGGTTGTTATAACAATACACTAATTGATGTTGTCGAAAACCAGTATGCAACAATGGTGGTTTCAAATAAATGATACGTTTCATCCAATTGTTACAGTCAAAATATATCATTTGTTTCATCCCTTGTGATAATTGTCAACAGTGAGATGGTGACTTGATAAAGGAAAAAACAAAACTAATGATATCAGCAGGAATTCTTATCCTGGCAGGAATAATTACAGTGAGCACACTGCTGCAGGATGCACCTGTAGTTATACAGATAGATGGTGAATCATTCAAGATAATCGAGATTCCCTATTCCTACACTACAGGTGAAGCATACTTGCTGTTAATATCCGGTTTTTTCTCAGGTTTTACATTATACCAGATATTTTTGTCTCTGGACATTTATCCATTCAAACACAAAACTATTCGTGAGTTTTCTTCTGATATTGAAGTTAAAACTAACTTAGAAATGCTTAGTTCTGGTAATGAAACTGAAATTTTAGCTGAAAATCAAGCTTCAATCCATACTGACATGAAAAAAATACTTCTCATGGCTCTGGAAGGAGATGAGAAAAAGATTGTCAGGACAATTGTGGATAATAACGGACAGATACTTCAGAATGAACTTGTTAACAGACTTGATTTTTCCAAAGCTAAAACTTCACGTGTTCTTTCTAATCTCGAAAAGAAGGGCATAATCTCAAAACAGAAGTACGGACTGACCAACTGCATCTCACTGACTGAAGAGATAAGGGGTGAGAACAAATGAGAAAAGAACTTCCATTAATTCTGGCAGGAATTATTCTGGTTTCTGTCATAATATGGTGGCACTATGACAGTAGTGTCGATGTAAGTATTGCTGAGATAAGTGCACCTCGGACTCTGGGGGTAGATACTATCAGAACCGACAGCATGAACGAAATTGAACTTGTCATACAGAACAACGAATCAAAAAATGTTGAAGTAACGATTGAAACTGAAAACGCCTTTGTAGATGAGAACGGAAAGAGCGTTGATACATTTATTGTATTCGGATATAATGGCTACCGCTACAGTGATTATATTTCAACACAGGACAAGATCAGCCTTGAACCAGGTGAGAACAGATTAACCCTGCTGCTTGGATATCAGGTAACGGGAGAACAGAATGTTCATATCAGGATTGTAAACAATGAAGTTGTCTTAGATGAGAAATCTTTTACTGTAGATGTCTTACCACCTGAACTTTCTCTGGAGTTAAATTACAATCTGAAAACCGAAGGAAAACTGGAAATCTATAATATCGATGCCTATGTGCTGAACAGCGGTCTTGGCAGAGCTGAAAATGTAGAAGCAAACCTGAGTATAATAAACCCTGAAACAAATGAGACTTTAGCTTCAGATAAATGGAATCTTGTTGTGCCAGCCTATTCAAAAAGCCCTTTCAGCACATGGCATGATTCTCCGGCGGGTGTTATTGAGCTAAGCTCCGGTGATAACTCAGATGAAAGTTACATGCCTGCCCTGGCAGTTGCCAAAGGGAAGACTGGAGAGCAATATATTGTGAGAGTTACTGCTGTATGGCATGACCAGGTTGTTGAAAAGGAAATACTTGTGCCTGAAAATAGTTCTGTGACGGAGGTAGAACTATGAAACCGAGAGCAGAAGGATTGGGAACAAAAGCACATAATTTAATCATAATTGGATTTTTGCTATTAATCCTTGTTTCTGAATGCAGTGCTTATCAGGAAAATGATAATGCAAAATACACCACTTCAATGGTATCAAATTTTAATCTTTCATCGACCATAGATGCTTTTCGTACATACATTAATGTCGAAAATAAAAGCAATCAGGAACAAGATAATGTAAGCCAGTGGATTGAGATTTTTGAAGACAAAAATAAAAATGAATCGGAAAGATCCCGTGCTGCATACAAACTTGGGGAATCAGGAGATAGCAGAGCTGTAAAAACTTTTATCAAAATTATGGAAGACACAGGAGAATCTGCTCAAATAAGAGAGTATGCAATTGAAAATCTTGGAAAAGTGGGAAGTAAAAAACATACGAATATACTAATACAAAAGCTTGATGAAGACCCCCTTAGAGCAGGAGCAGCTGTTGCTCTGGGAAATCTGGGTGATAAAAAAGCAGTCAAGCCACTAATGGACATAGTGGCAAATGAGAGTCAGCCGGAATATATGCGGGAGCATTCAATAGAATCACTTGGAAAAATAGGGGATGAAAGGGCGGTTGAAGTGCTTATTGAATGCCTGAAGGATGACACACCGTATTATATAAAAGGTCAGGCTGCATGGGCCCTGGGAGAAATTGGCGATAAAAGAGCAATTGGGCCTTTAACTGAGCTACTGAATAATGAGCATGAATTTGCAGTTACCAGTTCAGCCGAGGCTTTAGATAAATTAGGAGTGACGGTAGAAGACATACTTCTTGAAAATATTCAAAGTAGTAATACTGCTGTGCGTATTAACTCAATCTATGCACTACGTGCATTGGATGAACAGAGTGCTTATGATATAATTCTGGAAATTGCAGAGGACAAAACAGAAGATGAAGATGTTAGAAGAGCAGCTATCTCAGCCCTTGGAAAACTCGGTGATGAAAATACCATTGCGCCTCTTGTTGAGATTCTGGAAAACGAAAATGAAAAAAGGACAATCAGAACCAGAATTCCACGGGCATTAATGAATATTGACGAAAAAAAGGCTGTTCAAATACTAATTAAGGAACTTGAAATAGAAGACGTAGAAATTCGATTAAGCATCCTATCTGCATTCAGAGGGTCGAATAATGAGAATAAAGAGAATCTATCAGCAGCTATCGGACTCGTTAAATATGTTTTATTAAACGATGAAAAGTGGGCTGTGAGAAAAGAAGCTGCACAGATTCTTGCAGATATTGCCGGAGATGATGCGTCTAATGCGCTACTACTGGCTTTGAATGATGAAGAGCACGATGTCAGGTATATTGCAGCAATGAACCTTGTCAACATAGCAGATGAAAACTCAACAGAACCTCTGGTAAATGCCCTTAATAATGAAACAAATAATGACATACGTCAGTATATAACACGTGCTCTTGTTCACACCAATGACAGCAGAGCAATACCAGCACTTATCCAGCTAATGCAGGATAAGGAAGAATACCTGAATGTGAGAATTAAAGCTGCAACAGGACTTGGAACCATGGGTAACAAAACAGCAACCAAGCCCCTGATGGAGATACTTGACAACAGGGAGGATTCACCAGATATCAGAAACGCGGTCGCGTTTTCACTCGGACAAATAGGAGACCCTGCAGCAATTAAATTACTGACCGAGATTGCAAATGATAAAGAAGATTATCCTGCAATCAGGCTGAGTGCTAAACAATCGCTTGAAAAGATACAGGAAGCTGAAGCTTCCTGAAATCTAATTGTATATGAATCCTCTATGTAAATTGTTTAAAATCGTCTTTGTAGGAATCCTGTTTATCTGAGTGACACAAAAATTGCTCATTTTTATGCCCACAAAAACAACCTGCAATCTAAAAACAAAGTAACCATCCGCCGAAGGCGGCACATTCCGATGCTGCTGCACGGAAATAATTACAAAGACGATTGTATTTATACAGAGAATTTTACAGAAATCCTGAGAAGAAAGTACAGAGGATTTGCAGATTATTTTGTCTTTGATTATTTTGTCTTTTATTGTGGGAAAACACCGGATTCGCCGGACCCTTCGGGATCACTCAAGATATCCATGACTTATGATTAATCAGTTTTAAAACTTTCATATTGTTTTATGAAAATTATTCTACATAGCCTAAAATTCATCGTCCTGAGCATAACTTCTCCCCAGCTTCAGGGCGAGTTCTGCTTTTTTAAGTTCCTGTCCCAGATAAGCAGCATGTTCCATTCTTGAAACCAGCTCCAGCTTTAGAATTGTATCCATGACTTCCCTGGCAGTTTTTCCGACAATGGAAGCATTTTCATGTTCTGCAAGTATGCTTCCGTCTTTCATTCCAAAACAGTCAGGAATTATGCTAATCCTGATGCTGCCTTTTGGATCAACAGTCCACATCTTGCTTTTTTCTGCACTCACAAAGGATTCCGGAAGAATTGAATCTGTACGTCTTCTTTTCTCTTTGACCTCTATCAGATCTATTCCAAGATCCTTTGGTGAACTTTCGCGCTCTTTTGCCAGCATCATCATCTGGGACGCCTTTTTGAGCTCATTAATGGAACCCTGCGTCTTGTTACTGTATTCTGGAGTAAAGAGAATGCTTGCTCCCACATCTGCGCCGATTCCACAAAGTGTAGCATTAACACCTGTAGAATCAACATCTATGAGTTCGGTGACATTGCCTATTCCATAGAAAACAGGGATTTCAGGGTTCTTTTCATGGAATTCCATATACCTTACAATAGAAACGGCAATTCCATGACCAATCGGGTCAAGAACGGGGTCAGCAATTAGTTTCTCAATACCGGCTTTGCGGGCAAGTTCAATGTTCTTCATGAGACTGTCATAACCTTCACCCTGATCAGGTATCACAACAGCAGGAATATCATGGGCGGCAATTTCAGAAGCAATTTCTGCAATATTGCTACCATCTAAGCTGAGCACCATATCAATGCCACAGTTAAGGGCTTCCCTGATTAGTACAGGGTCAAGAGTGTCAATACTCACAGGAAGATCGGTGGTTTTGCGGGCAATGCTGATAGCTCGCTTTACATCATCAGGATTTGCGTCAAGGGATGCACCAAGGTCGATCATATCCGCACCTTTCATTTCAAAACTGCGGATGCGTAGTTCAAGAGCTTCAGGAGCAAGCCCTGTGGCATCAACCACCTCTGCAAGTACCTTCATACGGGAATCGCCTCCAATTTTTATTTCCTTCAATTGAAGCGGACAAATAGCAGCATTTTCGAGTTCTTCAATCTTTTCAATAGCCATGGCACGCCTTACATCTGCAAGAAGTTCACAGGCAGGAACATCCCTTGAGAATTCCATTGTTTCTGCAAATGGGAGTACAAAACTGAGATCATAGGCATGCTTTGGACCAAGCCGTATTTTGCATCCTAATTCATGTTCTGCCTTTTCAAAATTGCCGGAAACAAGACCGGGAATAAATATTAAGTCATGATCGAAAACAGTAACTTGGTCTTTGATCGCAGCAAGCAGTTTACGAGGGGTAATGAATGCGGCAACCTGAGTGTCAGCAACAACGACATCTGCATGGTTGCCAATTGCATTCCTTACAGTCTGTTCAGCAAGTCTGCCCGTAGCTATCAGTATTTTCATGAATGGAAATAGCAGTGAAAGTAAAAAAGAATATCTGCCAAAAATATAGAATATATTAAATTGGCAGATCCGGCTTAATGCCGGACTGATACTGATTAAATCAATCAGTGGATAATGTCAATGATTGAACCGCCGTTGCCCCTGGACTGAATTGGTTCTACAACGGAACGGCTGACCTTGTTCACAGATGGGCTTGCACGCCTGTATGCACGTGGTGCGTCTGCCATAGGTTCACGTGCACTCTCGTATGATACACTACTGCACTGTGGATGCCCAAGGATCTGTGCTGACTGGACACCAGTCATGATAGCCATTACACGTACTCTGCCTTCGTACTCCGGAGTGATACGTGCTCCCCAGATGACATTTGCACTGGCTGAAAGCTCGTATGTGAGTGAAGCAGCAATCTCTTCAGCCTCTTTAAGACTGAGGTCAGGACCGCCGGTGATGTGTACAAGGCTGCCTGTTGCGCCTCTGTAATCCACATCAAGAAGTGGGTGGTTAAGTGCTGCGCGAACTACATCGTCGCTCTTGTCCTGGTTCTTGCTCTCACCAACAAGCATTACTGCAACGCCGCCGCACCCCATAATTGCCCTGATGTCAGCGTAGTCGATATTGATAAGTGAAGGCTGTGTGATCGTTTCTGTGATTCCCTTTACAGTCTCAGAGATGATCTGGTCCATTACTGAGAATGCCTGGTCAATTGGAAGGTTTGGTACATACTCAAGGAGTCTGTTGTTGTCAAGTACGATAACAGTGTCTGCAGCGCGGCGGAACTCTTCAAGTCCTTCCTCTGCCTTGACTGCTCTTGCCCTTTCAACTCTGAAAGGACTGGAGACCATACCTACGACAATTGCGCCCTGTTCCTTTGCGATCTCAGCTACTACAGGAGCAACACCAGTACCGGTTCCTCCTCCCATACCTGCTGTAACGAAAACAAGGTCTGCATTCTTGAAGATCTCTTCAAGGGTGCCGCGGGCAAGTTCTGCTGCCTTTGCACCAACTTCCGGGTATCCTCCTGCACCAAGACCGCGGGTAAGTGTCTTGCCCACGAGAATCTTCTTGTCTGCACGAATGAGGTCAAGGTGTTGCTTGTCAGTGTTGATAGCTACTGTCTCAGCACCTTCAATACCCATATTGTAAAGTCTGTTGATAGTGTTATTACCTGCACCACCACATCCAACGATCATAATCCTTGGCTGACCAAGAATATCGAACTGATCATCGTTAACTGCAATTGACTGGCGGTACGCTTTCTCTTTCTCTGTGTGTTTTAAGGCTTCCTGAACTATTGACTGCACTTTCATCCCCTCACGGATTTAGTAACATTACGGTATAGTGTCCTGGTTTTTAGTTGTTGCTCGATTTTTTACTGTAACCATTCATCAACGTTTATCAACGTTTTGTAATTCTGTAATTGCTATATTTCCGTTATTGTTATTATACTTATCCTTTTATGCAAGTTTGAAACATTTTACAAAAAAGGACCCGGAAAGCTGGCAAACATTAAATATTACATTTGAGAAAGAAACTATATAAATTTAACCTGCATGGTTTTTATATTTACCAACTGTATAAAAATAGTAGAGGCAGTTATTTCAGAATATTTCACCCTGATTTCTGCCCAATCAATTATATATCATTCTTATCATTTTATATGGTAAAGATATATACCTCGTAAAGAGAATTAACAAACAAATCTAATTTACCTTGTAAGTAATCTTGATAATATTTTGAAAATAGTTAATTATCAACTTAATTTATCAACTTCAACCGAAAATACCAAACGCCGGAGAGTTTTTTTGGACGGAATATACATTGCAGCTGCAATTCTTTTGCTTTACTGGATCGTTGTAATAACACTTGACAGAAAAGGAATACTTGACAAATACAATATCAGCGCCTATGGCCCTGTTCTAATGATAAGGACAACAAAAGGACTGAAATTACTTGATAAGCTTGCCATACCTAAAAAAGCATGGAGAGTTTATGCAGACATCGGCATCAGACTGATGTTTATAGGAATGATAGCAATGTTCCTTTTTGTTATCCTTTCCGACCTTGCCATGCTGGCATCATATGAAGCAAATACAATGCCGGAGCCAAGCAAGTTCAACGAGGCAAGGAATATATTCCTGATACCTGGTGTCAATGAGTTCATACCTCTCGTATGGGGTACGATCGCACTACTTGTCACCCTTGTAGTCCATGAATTCTCACATGCAATACTATGCAGAGTGGAAGATATCAGAGTCAAATCAATGGGAATCCTGCTTGCTGTTGTTCCCATAGGTGGTTTTGCAGAACCTGACGAAGAAGAGCTTTTCGGAAAGCAGGAAGAAGAACTCAATAATGAGAACGACCCTTATGGAGACCGGCGCCTTGGAATCATAATAGACAAGGGCGAAGTAAAGAAAGTTGTCAAAACCGATGAAAAGGTAGCTACCCGCAAACAGAGGGCAAGAATACTGGCAGCGGGCGTAATGGCAAACTTCGTGGTCGCTTTTCTGGCCTTTGCATTACTCTTTGGACCAGTACTTGGCTCACTGGCACCTCTTGGAGATACAATGGTCGTGGACATTTCCGAAGATAGCCCGGCTTATTCAGCAGGCATCCGGGAAAATATGGTAATTACGCAACTTGATGACACAAAAATCAACAACGTAAATGAAATGCTTGACTACCTGAGCGGACTTGAAACCGGCACAGCAGTAACAGTCCAGGCGGCTACAGAGCGTGTAGTGTCAAGTTACCAACTTGAAGTTGGCAATACTGACATAGACCCAGAAGGTATCCTTATACAAAGCATAGTAGAGGGGACACCTGCAGAAACAGCAGGAATGGAAGAAGGTACGCGCATTCTCTACATTGATGGAAAACCGATTTATACGTATACCGATTTCAGCGAGATCCTCAGTGAGAGCACTCCCGGACAGGAAATTTCAGTTGTTGTTGAAAACGATGAAGGAGAAACAATTGAATATATGGTCACACTTGCAGAGCATCCTGATTATGAAGGAAGAGGATTCCTTGGAGTAACAACAACCTCAGAAGGAAATGTAGCAACATCACTTGGTTTTTCCGTAGGGGAATATCCGGCAGCAGAATACCTTGAATTACTAAAGAGCATCCCTGGCATGCTCGGAGGACTTGCAGGATGGTACATAATTCTTGTACTGCCAATTAGCGGATTTACAGGAAACGGATTCCCGGGTTTCAGTGAAACGCTTTCCCAGTTCTACATGCCTGTAGGATGGGCAGAACCTTTCGGAATAGGAGTATTCTGGCTTGCAAACACTCTCCTGTGGGTAGGCTGGCTTAATTTCTATGTAGGCCTGTTCAACTGTCTTCCGGCCGTACCTCTTGACGGAGGACACGTTTTCAGGGATTCTATGAACGCCTTCATTTACAAGGTCACAGGAAATGAGGAAAAAGCAGAAAATATGTCATCATTGATATCTGCTACATTTGCAATGATGATATTGTTCTCATTCATCTTTATGGTAATAGGACCTTATCTGGTACATGGGTTCTAAGACTGACTGAAACTGACAGTTTGGATACAATTATATGGGAATCTACATGAAAAAAAGACACCTTTGGCATAAAACGCTTCTGAAATCAGTCACCGGAGCTCTTGCCATAATATTGGTGTATATATTACTTTTTCTGGAGATAATGATATATGAAGGTCAGACAGCTCATGTCAACATCTACGATTCCATTTACTGGGTAGTGACCACCCTTACAACAGAAGGATACGGAGATATTACAATGACTTCCCCTATAGGGAAGATGTATGCTGTTTTTGTCCAGCTGACAGGAATACCACTGGTGTTCGGGATACTTTTCACCCTTATAATAATCCCATGGATGGAAAAAAAGATCCAGTCCGGCATTCCTTCCAAAGCACCGAAGAAGCTTACAGATCATATCATTATTTGTGGATATAACAGGCTTATTGAGACGCTTATTGAGGAATTGAAGGAAAATGATATCCCTTATATCCTTGTTGAAGAAGAGACAGAGCTTGTCATGGAACTGCTTAAAAGGAATATCCATGCAATCTATGGCCTTGTAAGCGAGGAAGAAACCCTCAGGAATGCAAATATAAAAGAAGCCCGCTTCCTGATAGCAAACAGAAGCGATGAGATGAATGCAAATATCGTGCTGACAGCACGCAATATCAGTGACTTGAATATCATTGCTATGGTTGAGGACAGAGCCAACAAGAAATACCTGAAATATGCAGGAGCAACAAGTGTAGTTTCACCAAAGGAACTCTTTGGAAGGTTCATCGGAAGAAAGGCGGCAGATCCGTTTGTTAACAGGCTCACCGGTGCAACGGAATTCTTTGAAGGTGTCAGCATCGTGGAATTACCCATCTATCCGAAAAGTCCGTTGATAGGAAAATCCATGAAAAGTGCTGCAATAAGAGAGAAAACCGGTGCAAATGTCGTTGGGATGTGGAAAGGTGGAAGCCTGACTTTTGTGATCAAACCGGACGATATCATTAAAGACAATTCCGTGCTTCTTGCAATTGGTTCCAATGATCAGCTATCGAAACTTAAGAAATTGACACAATCCACGGAGTAAATGATATGGAAAACTCAGGACATCAGGATCATATTATAGTTCTTGGATGCGGGGATGTCGGCAGAAGGGTTGTGGAAACTCTAACTTTTGCCAATATTGAATTTGTAGTAGTGGATTCACAAGTATTTAAATTTGAAAATGCTGATTACGATTATGTTGTTGGAAATGCAACTGAGGAAGAAGTACTGATACAGGCAGGAGTTCCAAATGCATCCACAATTATAGTTACACTTAATGACGATACCCATGTGATGTTCGCAACACTCATATCAAGGGGACTTAACCCTGATTCAACGATAATTGCAAGGGCAAATTCATATAAGTCCATAGACAAAATATACAAGGCAGGCGCTAATTATGTTGCTGCGTTGCCTATTGTTGCCGGGCAAATGCTTGCGAAAATGACCTCAAGATGCATAGATATCTCATGCAAGAAAATGGACGAGGATATCATGCTCTATGAAGGCGTAGATATTGAAAAACACACGATTACCCATTCAGATGATCTTGCAAACAAGACCGTGGCTGATATAAGTCTCAGACACAAAGTAGGATGTACTATTTTAGGAATCGAAAGAGAAGGAAAGATCATCACAGACATACTCCCATCCACAAAGATACTGAAAGGAGATATCATTGCAGTTGTAGGCGGAAAAGAAGAGATATCCCGTTTCAAGGAAAAGTATGTAAAGAACTGAATTATTTGATTTTATGGGTTGCTACCAATGGACATACTGCTTATTGCTCTTGTTGTTTTTTGTGCATCTGCTTTTTTTTCAATGATAGGACTTGGTGGCGCTATATTCTATGTACCGTTTTTTTACTGGCTTACCGGAGATTTTATATTTTCTGTCACTACCGCCCTGTTTTTGAACTTAACCACCTCTGGATCGGCAGCTATTACGTATGTCAGAAAGCACATGGTGGATTTCAAAACAGCAATACCTTTTGTAATTGCCTCCACAATGGGAGCACAAATAGGCGCATTCTTCACAAAGATAGCACCCGTTGATTTCCTTTTGTTTATGCTTTCCCTACTGATGTTATTCGTAGGTGAAGAAATGATATTTTCAAAGGTGCAGATACTGTACAAGAGGAAACAGATCAAAGGAAAGCTCAAATACCTGCTGATAGTCATCTGCGGACTTCTGATAGGACTGATATCAGGTATGGTAGGGATAGGAGGAGGGTCATTGATCGTTCCTTTATTACTTGCAATTGGATTCGATATAAAAAGAGCCGCAGCAAGCTCCGGGTTTATGGTTTTTTTTACATCCATATCCGCATTTATTGCCCATGTTTCTTCCTGGAACCCGGATTTGCGTTTGATCACCTACATAATTATTGCAGCATTTTCCGGAGCGCAGCTGGGGTCTCATCTGATGCACAGCAGGGTCAGAGCGGAAACACTACAAAAAATGTTTGGAATAGTGCTTTGGCTGATGGCGGCTAAGATGTTATCAGGACTTTTGTGAAAATGATATGTATAACAGAAACCTTTAATACCGCCCGTAGCAATCAGTAGTTGCTTTGAGGGCCTGTAGGGTAGCCAGGATATCCTGATGGGCTTCGATGTGACCTTCTGGTCCGAAGATACCCATCGACTCGTGTTCGAATCGCGGCAGGCCCGTTCTTTTGCTTATTATTTTTCAAATTCTTTGTTTATTTGATGTTGACTCTGAGTTTTTTCAATCTCTTTACAGCATTTATTCAGACTTAGAAAAAGCAACTAGTGTCTTTTTCATAAAATAATTCTAACTGATACATAAGAAATATAATATCAAATTCATAACGAATTCATGGTATATCTTTTTATACCATTGTGTTTGTCAGAACATAACGATAAAAACAATTAATGTTTTACAGGTGTTGTCATGAAAGTAAAAAATGGTACATTACTCCTCATTTTTATGGTTCTGCTGGCTGTTACTGCATGCGGGTGCATGGAACAGACAAGTGCAGAACAGGTACAGGATACTACAAATAGCACGGTGAAAATCACGGATATGCTTGGCAGGGAACTAACGGTACCCGAAGATATCACATCGGTTTACGCCACATCTCCTCCTTCTACGATTCTTGTTTACATGCTTGCACCTGAAAAAGTCGCAGGCTGGAATTTTCTTAACACTTTTAATCACACATTGATGAACGATGAATACCTCAATTTGCCAATTCTTGGCGGGTGGTTCGGCACACAGACAGGAAATTACGAGACGATTATCAATATTCATCCTGACATCGTTATGGAAGGATACACAACCGACGGTCAGATTGATGAAGCAATCGAGCGCAGACAGGGATCTTTTGGAAATATTCCGGTTGTAGCCGTTGATGATTCGATTATTTTTGTAGAACAGTCAGACCCTACAATTGAATACGTAGGAAAACTCCTTGATTGTGAAGAGCAGGCTACTGACTTCATAAACTTCAGAGCCGGGGTCCTTGATGAAATTGAAAGCAAGGTCGCTGATATTCCAGACGATGAAAAGGTAAGAGTCTACTATGCAGAAGGAACAAAGGGACTTGCCACAGACCCATCGGGATCACAGCATTCACAGGTAATCGATATCTGTGGCGGTATAAATGTTGCTAACTGCTCACTTACCCCTGGAAACGGAATGACGCCAGTATCCATTGAACAGGTAATAGAATGGAATCCGGAGGTTATCCTCACATCAAATGCCCAGTTCTACAATACAGTTTACTCCGATCCACTCTGGGAGAACATCGACGCTGTACAGAATGAGCGTGTTTACCTGTCACCACTAAATCCATTCTGCTGGATAGACAGGCCACAGGGACCACATCTCATTATCGGAACCGCGTGGACGGCCACAGTATTGTATCCAGATCTTTTCGAAGATATGGATATGGAACAGACTACACGTGATTTCTATTCACAGTTCCTGCATTATGATCTTACAGACGAGGAACTTGAATCACTGCTGAATCCTTAACCGGATTCAAAAAATAATAAGCACAGGTATTCGCACAAACCTTCCTGCCTGTGCTTTATTTAATATAGAACAAAAGGTGGTGAAAAAAATGGATAAGAAATTCTATCCAGGTATTTCCTTAGGTATTTTTTTATTAATTCTTATTTTAGCAACTGCGATCAGCGGTTGCACTGACCAGACACAGCAATCCATAGTCCAGCAAGAAGAAACGGCAGAGACAGTAGAAATAACCGATATGTTGGGCAGAAACCTTACAGTGCCTTCTGAAATAGATAGCCTTGTAACCTCAACAGGCCCTTATTCCATACTGGTTTACATGCTTGCACCTGAAAAACTTGCAGGCTGGAATACATTTACTCCTGTAGACCATATGCTTATGGATGAGCGGTATACATCCCTTCCCGTAGTTGGTTCATGGGGAAGTGCCCAGACAGCAAACTATGAAACTGTCATTGGTCTTAATCCTGAAATTGTTATTGAAGGATACACCGTAAGCAAAAACGGACAGATAAGCGAACAGGTTACTGAAAGACAGGAGAAATTCGGAAGTATTCCTGTGGTTGCTATCAATGGTTCCATTATTGCCGTAGCCGATGGAGATGACACTATAGAATATCTGGGTCAACTGCTGGATTGTGAAGAGAAGGCAACTGAGTTCATCAATTTCAGGTCATCTGTCCTCAATGACATACAAGATAAAGTAAGCGACATCCCGAATGATGAAAAGGTACGTGTATATTATGCAGAAGGTTCAACCGGTCTTAAAACCGACCCTGCCGGTTCATTGCATTCTGAAGTAATCACCATATGTGGCGGTATTAATGTTGCAGACTGCCAGGTCACACCAGGAATGGGAATGACACCTGTATCTATTGAACAGGTAGCTGAATGGGACCCAGCGGTCATACTTACAACAGATTCCGAGTTCTACAACTCCGTTTATTCCGATCCGTTATGGACAAATATTGATGCTGTGCAGAACAAGCGTGTATATCTTGCACCACAAAATCCCTTCTGCTGGATAGACAGGCCATACGGTGTACACCGCGTGATAGGAGCTGCATGGACAGCCAACGTACTCTATCCGGAACTGTTCTCAGACACTGAACTTGAAGAACTGACGACCGAATTCTATTCGAAATTCTTCCATTATGACCTCAGTGAGGAAGAACTGGACAATTTGTTGCACCCTGAAACGGAGGCATCAGCATGAGTACGGATGAAAAGTTAGGAAATTTCCCGGATATAGCAGAGAACGTATTTGCTCCCATATATCCCGTTATAGCTTCAGATATTGCTGCTTCCAGTGGTATAAAAGAAGGTATTTGCCTTGACCTTGGATGTGGAATCGCATCCCTTGGCATTGCTTTTGCAGAACAGACGGAACTTATGGTCTATGCTGTAGACATCTCCGAGAAAATGCATGAGCTGTCAATTGAAAAAGCAGCCAGACACGGTGTTTCTGACAGGCTGGAACCTGTGCTTGCAGATGTACATAAACTTCCATTTGATGATGACTTTGCAAATCTCATAGTGAGCCGTGGCTCTGTTTTCTTCTGGGATGATCTTCCTGTTGCCTTCAGTGAAATTGCCAGAGTGCTTGCTCCCGGAGGTGAAGCCTGGATAGGTGGTGGTTTTGGTACCGCTGAGCTTCGCCAGCAGATAGCAAAAACAATGGAAGCACGTGCTCCTGACTGGCAGGAAGGTTCTAAAAAAAGGCTCAGCCCGGAGAACAAGCAGGCAATGAAAAATGCCTGCTTCACCACAGGACTGCTATTTAGAGTTGTAGATGATGATGCTGGTTTCTGGATAGTAATGAACAAATAGAGAGAAAGGAGGCAAAAAAATGAAATGCAAGATATGTGAAATGGCTTGTGATATCAACGAGCATAGTACCGGCAGATGCAAAACCTACCAGCTTGACGGTGACAAAATAATCCAGGACCCTGATCTTGGCTATCTGGGAGCGTTTCCTGTTTCAATAGAGACAATTCCTATGCTCCACTACTATCCTGCAGGAAAATTCCTTCAGGTTTTCAGCACAGGCTGTAATTTTCAGTGTCCGGGATGTATTGCAAGACTGCTGGCTACAAGAAAATCACTTGGATGGCAAACCCTAAGTCCTGACCAGGTTATTGAAACCGCACTAAAACTTGGATGCAAGGGAATTGCTTCCACACTCAATGAACCTGCTGCAAATTTTTATATGTTCCGTGAACTGGCACTTAAAGCCAGGGAAAAAGGCCTCCTTGTTGGTTGTTCCTCTAACTGCTACTTTACGGAAGAAACTATTGAAGAACTTGCCCGGTTTGTCAATTTCATGAATGTAGGTATAAAGGGATATTCTGATGATGCTTACAGGAATTGTGGAGTCCTGTCCTCCAAACCAGTATTTCGTAATATAGCGAAATTACATCGGATGGGAGTACACGTTGAGGTCTCAGCGGTCTACTTAAAAGGAAACGAAGAAGACGTAATCCAGGTTGCCAGAAACCTTGCAAACATATCAACATCAATTCCTTTGCAACTCATGAGATTCATTCCCTTCGGTGATGCACCGATAACCCTTGAACCTTCCATTGGTGCATCAGAAAGACTGTGCAACAGCCTGCATGACCATCTGGAACATGTGTACCTCTTCAACTCTCCCGGTACTGGATTAATGCACACTTATTGTCCTGAATGCGGTGAAATCGTTACAGAGAGAGAGTTCTACGGACCTATGGGTTCCAGGCTTCTTAAACCATGGAGCAATTACACCTGTAAGTGTGGCCACGATATTCCGGTCACAGGTACAGGGGCCATTGAGAGTTTCAGTGAATCAGGATTTATGGGCGGATACAGGATAAGCCGTGCTTTTGGAATGGTTCATGCTGTTCTTACATGCCTGGGAATTCCCGAAGAGGAAAGGATGCTTGAAGTATGGAAGGAAATTTCCAGCTCAGAAGTACTCATGGACATTCACCATATGATACAGAACCCGACCTCATATCTGGAATATATCAGATTGATCGCTGACAAGGCAGGTGTACAGGAGAAAGGTGAAGACCTTATATCATTCATCAGCAAGCGTCTGGAGCTGATTGAAAAGGTAGCCTTGGAAAATGATGGAGGAAGCGCATACTACTGTATGGGTTCACCGCTCTTTGCATTGAACGCCGGAAGAATGGAAAACAATCTTGTTAATTTTGCCGGAGGACGGAGTATCAACAAGTTGCTTCAGAAAGAAGGTAAGCCTGGTTTCAATGTCAATCCGGGATTTATCAACGACAATAACCCAAAAACGATATTTATCTCCGGTTTTCTTTCCCGTCCGCTGTATGAGTTCTATGGTCTCTGCAAGTATTACGGAATTGAAGCGGATGCAGTAAAGCAGCAGAGGATCTATGCGCTTCCACCCTCGTGGGATTTTGGAAGTCCTCGCTGGATACTCGGTCTTCTTTACATAGCAGATAAACTGTATCCGGGTAAACTGGAAATAGACATTGAGCAGGAAGCAAATACGTTCTACATACGCTACTACGGCATCTATTACACTGATGCAAAGCCTAACAGGTCTTTCCACAGGCCATCCTCAGGAATCTGGCCTAGGGAAGTTGCGGGGTGCACTCATGCCTGATTACAGGCGATGGGCCACCATTTCAATTTATTTGCTTCCAATATTGCTGTTAGTTGCTTCACTCTTTGTTGGCAGGTACCAGATGCCGGCGCCACTTATAGTTGCTGACATAGTAAATACAATAATCTCCTTCATATCGGGAACTGCAAGCCCGATGTCCACACAGCATACTGTACTTTTCAGTGTAAGGTTACCAAGAATACTTGCAGCTTTGCTTGTCGGCTCATCACTTTCACTTGCAGGAGTATCATTTCAGGGTGTTTTCCGGAACCCTCTGGTATCACCTTATATTCTTGGAGTGGGCGCCGGTGCAGGTTTTGGTGCATGTCTTGGAATTCTGCTCTGGGACAGCCAGCTTGCAATCCAACTGCTGTCATTTGCCTGCGGGCTGATAGCAATGTTTGGTGCGATCAGTATGGGCAAGGTCAGCAAAGGAACAGGGACTCTTGTATTTGTTCTCTCGGGAATAATCGTAGGTTCGATATTTACAGCCCTGATATCACTTGCAAAATACGTGGCTGATCCTTATGATGACCTGCCGGAAATTGTTTTCTGGCTCATGGGGAGTTTATCTTCGATCAGATATAACGACCTGCTCTGGATCATTGTACCGATGCTCCTGGGAACTTTGGTACTTTTCCTCCTGAGGTGGCGTATTAACATTCTTTCACTGGGGGATGAAGAAGCACGTTCCCTTGGTGTGAACGTTGACCAGATACGTTTGATAATAATTATCTGTGCCACCCTTATCACATCAGCTGCTGTGAGTATCAGCGGCGTTATCGGATGGGTGGGACTTGTGGTACCGCATATTGCAAGGATGATCGTAGGTCCGAATTACAACCGGCTTTTGCCAATGAGCATGGTGATTGGTGCATCATTCATGCTTCTGGTAGATGACCTTGCTAGAACTGTAACTGCAACTGAGATACCGCTGGGAATAATCACTTCCCTGCTTGGTGCACCGTTATTCGCATATCTTCTCAAAAGGGGGCGTATGGGATGGAATTAGAATTAATCTTAGAAGTAGATTCACTGGCATATTCGTATGGTAAAGGATCCGTCTTTGAGGATGTATCGTTTTCAATGGGAAGCGGAGAAGTAATGTGCGTACTCGGACCCAATGGAGTGGGTAAGTCCACTCTGATCAAATGTATTGCAGGTATTTTCAAACCTGCTGCAGGTTCTGTCCGCATACAGGGGGAGGATACTCAAACAATGACTTCAGGGTCTATTGCAAAGAAAGTCGGATATGTACCACAACAGAGCGAGACTGTTTTCCCATTCGATGTACTTGACTTTGTGGTTATGGGACGAACACCTCATCTTTCAATCTTCGGTTCACCCGGAGAGGAAGATATGGAAATCGCATGGAAATCCCTCGAAACTGTCGGTGTTGAGCATCTTTCTGAAAGGACATTGAACAGTCTCAGCGGCGGACAGCGGCAGATGGTGCTTATCGCCCGTGCCCTTGCACAGGAACCTGCACTTCTTTTACTGGACGAGCCAACTGCTCACCTTGATTTTGGAAATCAGGTGCTGGTTCTTGAAACCGTTCAGAAACTCGCATCATCAGGAATGTCAATTGTTATGAACACCCATATGCCAGACCATGCTTTCCTGGTAGGCAGCAATGCTGTTGCTCTGACAGGTGGTAAGCTGCTTGCCTGCGGACCGGTCCCATCGGTTGTGAACAGTCAGATAATGTCATCGGTCTATGGCATAGATGTCACTGTAAGAGACATAACCGACATTAACAGAAAAGTCTGTGTCCCATGTGGAAGTGGAAAGTGCTGATACTTTCCGCTTTTCAACTGGGAACTAAAAATAAGAATAAAACTTAAAAAAGAAAATAGAGTTTGAAATCAATCCAGAAGATCGATCTCAAATCCGACAACCGGCTGACCAAGGCCGAAGTTAACTATGACCTGTGGGAATACTTCTCCCATGACACCTATTTTTTTGCCATTTACGAGAATGTCAGCCCTTCTGCCTTCCATGAATGCAGGGTCTTCTGATTCTACTACCTCGTATTCCACAAGTCTTTCACGCATAAGAGCATCAACAAGTTCCCTTACTTCAGTGAAGTTTGCCTGCGGGCTTATGGAAACTGCTGCGAGGTGCAGACCGTTCTTTCCGTTGATAACAACATCTCCAGCCTCAAATATCCTCTGTGGAAGCTCCCTGTGCTGGTTCATGGAAAGGATCTCAATGAGGTTGGGCAGGATAGTTGTCCTGACCATTGTCTGGTCTTCACTTATCGGATGCATTACATAAGTAACATCATCGGTCTTTTCCCTGCACATCCAGTCGAAGTGAACCCTGTCGCTTGTAAGTGTGAAAGGCATGACCTGAAGATATCCAAGTCCGGTCATAATTTCACGCATATCAGTGCTTATGTCTGAAAGCATGTGTGACTTACCTACTGTTGCATTCATTGGGAATACAGCAGGAATCTTATCAAAACCATATCCGACTGCAATATCTTCAATGATGTCAGAATTATCAAGAATATCTGCACGGTAGCGTGGTATCTGTACTTCAATGCGTCCGTCTTCAAGTTCTTTAGCACCAAAGCCCATTCTTCCAAGCTGGTTAATTATCTCATCAGCCGGAAGTTCCATACCAATAAGACCATCGATCTCTTCTCTATCGAGTACTTTTAACCTTGGGCTCAGGTCAAGAGGGATAGATTCGGTTCCGTCTGCATTTACAACCTTAACATACTCAATTTCTCCGCCACGTTCTGCGAGAGCTGTTGTAACTATATTGAGTGCAGTGTATACTTCATTGCTGAGTCCTGTAACATCAACCAGAAGATCGGTTGTATCCTCGGTGACCATTGTAAGTGTACCGTTAATTATTGGTGGGAATGAGAGCACATTGTCGTTTGCATCAAGGATAAGTGGATACATGTCAAAACCATCAAGGATATGTGCGAAGCGTGTTCCTTTAGGATGCTTCTCAAGTATCTCCCTCATGGTCATTGGCTCTGTGAAATCAAGAGGAATGAAACTGAATTCCGGGTCTGCTGCAATGTATCTGAAAGGAGGCTGCACCTTTGAGAGGTCGTGCACACCTATTGATACTTTCTTACGGTCACGTCCAAGTCCCCAGTGAAGTGATTCCTGAAGGTCCATCAGTGTCTTGATAGCACTTGAAGTGAACTTTACACCACGGACGATCGCACAGCCAAAAACCGGACGGACTGAATCTATGTTCTCATCCTTTGTTATCTCAACTGTGTAAGGTTTGACCTCATATTCACGGAAACCGGTTTCAATATCCAGAAAACCACGCAGTGCACGTGAAACGCCCTCAACACTGTAAAGGTCCGGGCGGTCAGGGAAGAATTCGATATCTATGGACTCATCTTCTATACGCTCGATATCTGCACCTATCATTGGCACGCGTTTAATAATTGTATCCTTGTCGGTTCCGGTTAATTTTTCAAGGTCATCATATGGTAAGGTTATAATAGGCATAGGGTTTTCCTCAGTTCCTTCCCTGTTTTATTCTAGCTATAATCTAGCAGAACATATTCACCTTTACATTTAATATTTGTGTTTAATTGTGGCTAAATATGGGCTAAATATGGGTTAAATGCGGCTTACAGGGAAACATGCAGTTCGTTTTTAGAGTTCTTGTTCGTTTTTTGTAGAGGATTCAGAACCCTATGCCTGAAACATTGCAAATGCTAAGCTAATTCCAGATTAAATTAAGATTTAATCCAAATTTAATGTTGAATTTAATGCTCAGAAAATACTGAGCATTGTGACGTACTTTCCTGCAAATATGAATACTGACCACATAATAGGTTCAAATGCTGCGAAGATGTAAGATGTGTATTCTTTTCTGGACCTTACAACCCTGTTAATGTAGCTTACAGCGTAATAGAACATTGGGATGACCGCAAGTGTGAAAACTGGCAGAAGACCCAGTACAACACAACCCAGTATGAAGATAATTGACACATAGTTGATAAGTCTGAGAATGAATGGGTATTTTCTATCACCGAGAATTGCAGGGACTGTCAGAAGACCATCTTTACGGTCGCCTTCCATGTCTCTTACATCAAAGAGTATCTGGATATTCATCATGCGAATGAAAACAAAGAGTGAAAGCATCATTGCACCGTATGTGACTGGTATTGAATAGTAGACGAATGCAAAAATTGCCATGAATGCCCAGACAATGGAAACAAACACATTCTTGAATGCCGGGATCTTTTTTGTAAGCTTCTTAAAGTGGCTTCCATAAAGAAGACCAAGAATCAGGATTGACATTCCTATTGCGGTTATGATAATTGATGTGAAAATCATCATTACAGTGAAAAGTACCAGAGATGCGATAATAACTGTGCACTTGCTCTTGTTCTTACATAATAGATACTTTGCACGACTGCTGTTTGTAACCTCATCAGTGGATGCACCCTGTGTGTAGTCATAAAGATAAATTGCGTAAAACAGAAGATATGTCACAATGAGAATATCCCAGCTTACATGGATCATAAACAGAATGGAGCAAGCCATTACAACAGAAACTGATCCTATAGCGAAGAGATGGCCACCAAACACCAGTTCTCTCCAAAGCACATTCATAAGCATTACGATATCATTTCTAAATCCTAATCCGGAACCGACTGCATGTACATGAGAACTCATAAAAGTTGATAGCTTTGGACACGCATGTTAATATAATGAATATAAATGCAAATATATATTAAAAATTGTGAACATTTAGTATATACCAATGAACATACTCTACTTGAATAAGTATCTACGGATAAGCAAGGGAAAAAATAAAAATTTAAGCTAAGTTCTGCAATTGAATATGCAGATAACGCAAAGATACACAGAAATTGCACAGCATTGTAGGATAGAAAACTTACATTCTTACAATACCTTTAATTACCAGTACCGTTTAATTATAAAACAAATACAATATAATTAATCGTATTTCTTGATACCTTGAACATCATCAAATAATTAGAGATTCACTATAAAATCAAATTATTCATCCAGCGGTGAAACAATGGCCGATGATCAATCTAATATTTCTGAGGAAGAATCTTCCACCCATAACAAAAATAAAAAAGACAATCATGAAGAAGTTTCCAGTGATCCGGAAACTGACGATGAAATCCTTAACACGGACATAATGAAGGAAATGTCGGAAATTGAGAAAGAAAGAGATAAATTCGAGAAGGATTTTGCTCAACTGCTTAGTGCAACTGAAGCCATAACCGATGAAGATAATGAGGATCAGAGAGAAGAAGAGGAAAGTGATGAAGATTTTGGGATTTTACTTCCAAAATCACCAAATTTCGGACCTTCAAAGCCACTAATCACTGGAATTGATGAGGAAAAAGCTCCTGAGCCAATTAAAGAAGAAGTAAGTATAGAAAAGGAAGATGAAGATGATACCGGCAAAGAAGAAATTGAAAGTATCGTGCCGGAAGAAGAATTAATTTCCTCAGAGGCTACGGAATTAGAAACTGAAGAAGAAGCTCCGAAAGAACAGGAAAAAGCGGAAGAAAAAGACGAGAAGCTTGGATTTGTTGACAAGATCAAAAACCTTTTCAAACAAACAGAAGATGAGATCGAGCCGTATGACCCGGAGATTCACGGACCTATTACCGAGTTCAAAGGTGTGGAAGGATACGAAGAAGTTGAACGCTACTGGGTAAATGAACCGTATGCATTCATAGTTATCTTATTCAACGAAGACCGCAACGGTCACCTTTACTACATAGTAGAACCTGAACTTACTGATTTTGAACATACTTTCCTTCTTGAAATAAAGGATAGATTAAGAGATGTGCTTCTTGTGGAAGAGATACGTGAGGAAGAGGATGACAAGGAAGCTGTGCTTGACTCGAAGATCAGGTCCATTATTAAGGATTACACTATCGAAATTACACCGCCGATGCTGGCAAAGATCTCATATTTCATTAAGAGGGACTTCGTCAGGTTCGGAAAGATCGATGCCCTGATGATGGATGACTCCATTGAAGATGTGTCCGGCAATGGCCATGACGTGCCAATTTTCCTTTATCACAGGGCACACACGAATATCGCAACCAATGTCATCTATGAAGAGGATGAACTGAACTCTTTCATCATCCAGATGGCCCAGAGAAGTGGTAAGCATATATCAGTTGCAGAACCTATGGTTGACGCAACCATGCCGGATGGGTCCAGGATCCAGATGACACTGGGTACAAGTGTTACAGCACACGGTAGTACATTTACTATCCGTAAGTTCAGTGATACACCAATAACACCTGTGGACCTTATCAAATGGGGAACCTTCTCCTCAGAATCTATGGCATATCTCTGGCTCTGTATTGAGAACAACAAGAGTCTGATCTATGCAGGAGGTACTGCATCAGGTAAGACTTCATCACTTAACGCGGTTTCACTCTTTATTCCTGAAAAAGCCAAGGTCATCACCCTTGAAGATACAAGAGAACTCAAACTCCCACATCCAAACTGGATCCCCAGTGTTACAAGGGATTCCTTCACCGCAGATGAAAGGGGAGCTGTTGATATGTATGACCTGCTAAAAGCAGCCCTGAGGCAGAGACCTGAGTTCCTGCTTGTGGGTGAGGTAAGAGGTAAGGAAGCACTCACACTTTTCCAGGCAATGTCAACAGGACACACCACATTCTCAACAATGCATGCTGATTCTGTTGCATCTGCCATTCACAGACTTGAGAACCCCCCTATCAGTGTTCCACGTACAATGATCCAGGCACTGGATATCATGAGCATCCAGTCCCAGACATACACCCATGGTAAGCGTGTAAGAAGAAACATCAAGCTGGTAGAGATCGTTGACATCGATCCGAATACAAGGAACATCAGGACAAACGACATCTTTGTATGGGATTCAGAGTCGGACATGTTCATCCGTACAGGCGAATCAAAAGCCCTTTTCGACATCAAGATGAGGCGTGGTTGGGCACAGGGTAAGATAGATCAGGAATTGTACTATCGTCAGAAGATCCTTGAATACATGGCAAACAACGGTATTACAGATTTCCAGGAGATCTCCGATATTATCAATGCTTACCAGTCCACACCGGAAAAGGTACTGAAAAAATTAAAACTGGTATAACACTGGTGTGAAAAACTGGGTGTGATAATGTGACTGAGATAAAGGAAAGTTCTGAGATACTGACAGAAGATATCCCTGAAGATATTATCGAGGAGATTGGTGAAGAGGATGTATCTGCTGAAACCCGGACAGCTCAGAACCCGGTAAGCGATGATAAGAAGGGAAAAAATAAGAAAAATAAGTCTAAAAAATCTAAAAAACCAAATAATGGTTTTGATTTCGATCATTACGTGAAGAAAGCTGGAATTTACCTGGAGATATTTAAAAGAATACCTTATGTGCTTATTGGCGATAAGATCAAAGCCAAAAGCTATGAGAATCTTCAACTACAGCTTAACCAGGCACGTATTCCTATTTCTCATGAGATGTACATCTCAAATGCAATCTTCTATTCCCTTGTTGCAGGCATTGCAGGTGCCCTTATAGGATTATTCCTTACATACACTGTTGTTGTCCTTGTAGGATTGCCTGAACAACTGACAAACCTAACATTCAGCCCCAGGTTTGCATGGCTACTGGCCTTCAAGGAATTATTTGTTGGTGTATTCATCACGGCTATTTTCATGGTAGGCATGGGAGGAGTTGTTTATGCACTTTTCATGCTCCTGCCAGGATTCCAGGCAAGCGAAAGAAAAGCCAAGATAGATATGCAGCTACCTTATGCTGTTACATTTATGTACGCCCTTAGTAAAGGCGGAATGAATATTATTGATGTGTTCAGAGCACTTGCAAGGTCTGAGGACACATATGGAGAAGTGTCCAAGGAAATTGATTCCATAGTAAGGGATATGGATTATTTCGGACATGACCTGAGAACCGCACTTTCAAGTGCTTCTGAAACAACACCCTCTGATAGATTCCAAGATCTTATGTATAACCTTCTTACTGTTATTGACAGTGGAGGAAATATACCTAACTATTTCCGCGACAAATCAGAACAATATCTTGTCAAGGCAGAAGTCGACCAGAAAGGATTCCTTGAAACCCTGGGACTGCTGGCAGAATCATATGTCACTGCCTTTGTAGCTGGCCCCCTTTTCATTATTATCATGGGAGTCATGATGGCTGTCATGGGCTCAGGAACTACCACCATGGTATATGCCATCATCTACGCAGTATTGCCTATTGGTTCCATAATGTTCGTTGTGATGATCAGTATTATCACACCGACTGAGCTTGGTGAACCTAAACTGCTACCTACAAATGAAACTCTGGACCACGGAATACCGGATGTTCCAGGTAATCTGGAGCAGGTTTATAATGAAGATGGTGAACTCATTGGTGAAACAGAAGAGAAAATCCGCAATAGAGGTTATTTCGAAGGTTTCATCAAATCCAAGAAATCTCTTGCATTGAAGAGTATAGCATTGAATCCTCTGCAGCCAATGCTTAAGGAACCACTTACTACGCTTGCAATCACAATCCCACTGGCTCTGCTTGTAATCCTTGTGCCCATACTAATGGACATGAACAGAATACGTGATCCAGCCTACTTCATTGATTTTATTGACGATAAGATAGTATTTGCAATCTTTATAATCATTGTACCACTCTCTATATTCCATGAGATAAAGGCCAGAAGAAAAAGAAAGCTGGAGAATAGCTTCCCGGATTTCATGAAAAAGCTTGCCAGCACCAACGAAACTGGTATGACGCTCAGGGATTCCATCAGACTTATGGCCAAATCCGATACAGATTCTATTAGCAAAGAGATTAAGAAAATCTGGCGTGATATCTTCTGGGGACTTGAGATCAACGATGCATTGATACGATTTGCAAATCGTCTGAGAACTCAGGTTGTCACAAGGTCACTTTCACTTATAACAAAAGCCAATGAATCCAGTGGAGATATCGGTGAAGTCCTTATGGTTGCTGCAAGGGATGCAGCATCCGAGCAGGGAATGAAAAGGGAACGTGGTATGAGCATGATGATCTACATTGTCATCATCTATATATCGTTCTTCGTCTTTGTCGGAGTTATATTTGTTATTTCCACAACCTTCCTTACCGAGATGGCAGCAGCCGGAGAACAGATGGCAGCTTCAGGCTCACAGACAGGAGGATTCCTCGGAAGCTTTGACCTTGAGGCATACACACGTCTGTTCAAGCACGCATCCATTATCCAGGGACTTAGCTCAGGACTCATGGCAGGTGCAATGGGAGAAGGGAATGTAATGTCCGGTCTGAAGCATTCTACCATTATGATAGCCATTGGATACATAATATTCACGCTTTTCGTGTGATAGGACAAACATTATAGATTAAGCCAGGAACTTAAACTTCTCCTGGCAAATACTTTTTTAGAATCAGGATCCTTTGTACTGATCAGCAGAGAGGATTTGTTCATGAAAATAGCCGGATTAGATGAAGCTGGAAAGGGACCGGTAATAGGACCAATGTGCATCGGCGGGGTTATGATTGACGATGTAAAGGAAAGTACATTGAAGAATCTTGGAGTTGCCGACTCAAAGAAACTCAGTCCTAAAAAGAGAGTGCATCTTGCAGGGCAGATAGAAAAGTATTCAGAAAATGTCTTTGTTTTAGAGATATCTGCTCAGCAGATAGATGAACTCAGAACCCTTATGAGTATGAATGACATTATGGTTCTTGCATTCTCAAAAGTGCTTGAACAGCTTCACCCTGAAACTGCATATGCTGATGCTGCTGATGTAAAAGAAGAAAGATTCGGTTTCAGGCTTCTGGAAGAATACAGGAAGAATAATCCTGAAAAAGCTGACAACATAACAATTGTTTCAAAGCACAAAGCAGATGCAAGTTATCCTATAGTATCTGCTGCATCAATCGTTGCCAAAGTTCGCAGGGACCAGCTTATAGAGGACTTAAAAGCTGAGAATGATGTGGATTTTGGAAGCGGATATCCTTCAGACCCAAAAACTAAGAAGTTCCTTGCTGACTGGTATGAGGAGCATGGAGAATTACCTGATTATGTGAGACATTCCTGGAAGACGGCGGAGAATGTTGTGAAGAATGCTGAAGCTGAAAATGATCAGGAATAAAGCAGCAAGAACAAAATAAGGCTCTGTAAAATCCCTGTTAATATGAATGACACAAAAATAGTCTTAAACCTAAAAATAAAGTAACCATACGCCGAAGGCGGCACATTCCGATACTTCTATACAGAAGATTGTGCCAAAGATTTTTGTATAGAGAGAGAATGACTTTTACAGACGTTTTGTGAAGAAAGTATTGCACAGACTATTTTGTTTTGTCTAATGGGAAAACGCCGGCTTCACCGGACCCTTCGGGATAACCCAAGTTATCCATGACCTACGATAAGAGCAGGAAATAAAAATCAAATAAAAGTTAATTGAAATAAAAAAGAGTGGAATCAATTTTTGGAGATGAACTCCATCATTGATTCGAATATTCTGATACCGTCTTTTGAGCCGAGTATTTCCTCGGAAGCTCTTTCAGGGTGTGGCATCATACCAAGTACGTTCTTCTTTGCACTTACAATGCCTGCAATGTTTTCCTGTGAGCCGTTAGGATTTGCCTCGTCTGTGACCTTACCTTCCTTGTCCACATATCTGAATGCAACCTGGCCGTTGTCCTCAAGTTTTGAAAGGGTTGCTTCGTCTGCATAGAAATTACCTTCCATGTGAGCGATAGGAATGCTGACAATCTCACCTTTTTTGAATTTCGATGTAAATGGTGTGTCAGTTGTCTCAACTCTTAGAAGTGTGGATTCACATTTGAATTTAGGATAGTTGTTGGTTGTGAGAGCTCCATCCAGCAAGCCGGATTCTGTGAGAATCTGGAAACCGTTGCATATACCTATGACAGGTTTACCGGCTTCTGCAAGTGCTTTGATGGAATTCATGACAGGAGTACGTGCTGCGATGGCACCGGCCCTGAGGTAATCTCCGTATGAGAATCCTCCCGGAACAACTATTCCGTCAAAACGGGAAAGGTCTTCTTCCTTGTACCATACGAGTTCAGCGTCAACTCCAAGAACATCCTTTAAGACATGCAACACGTCAAGGTCACAATTGCTGCCACCAAACTGTACAATACCTATACTCATTGCAGTTCCCTCAGAGATATTTCATAATTATGGATGATCGGGTTTGCGATGAGCTTCTGGCACATCTGCTCGACTGTCTCTCTGGCATCATGGATGTTCTCTGCCTGAAGACCAATTGTGTATTTCTTTGCTGTTTTTACACTGTCGGTCTCATATCCTAAGTGCTCAAGTGCCCTTTTGATTGTTGTGCCTTCAGGGTCAAGCATACCGCTTTTAAGTTCAATGGTTACATCTGCCTGATATTGCATTTGGAATCCTCATTTGATGATGTATATTGATAATAATATAACAGTTAACTAGGCAATTAATAATAACGCCTTATATTATAAGCTTTGCATTGAGACATGCCATTTCCAGTTCCTAAATACAAAAATGACAATGATAAAATCATAAAAAAGAATATTATAAAAGCTCTTTTTTTGCATATAGCAAACGCTGAACCATTGTTATGTGTGTAAGGATAACGATCAGGACAATGGATTCCATAAGATAGCCGCTAAGTGAACCTGCAACAAGGATGATCATACGCTCCGGTCTTTCGGCAATACCGATATTCATTGAAGCTACTCCTGCGCTTTCCGCTCTGGAACGCACGTAACTCACAAGGTACGAGCCCATGATGGCAAAGACGACCCAGAACCACAGTGGCACTGAGAACAAGCTGGTCTGGACGATAGCACCGGTAACTGAACCGTAAATGATACCAGCAAATATGATTGCATCTGCATACCTGTCACATACGGAATCCAGTACAGCCCCGAATATTGTCATACGACCTTTTGCCCGTGCAACGGCACCGTCTATCATATCAAAAAAACCGCTGAAAAGGATAAGTAAACCTCCTGTTATAAGGTCACCTGTCGCGAAAACAAATGCAGCCCAGACACTAATCAGAAGACCGATTATGGTGAGCGAATTTGGAGATAATGGGATCCATTTCACAAATGGTAATATCGAAGACCTGATAGTATCTTTAAGTTCACTGAACATTATATTCCTCTATCCTGTAACTGTTGTAACTATTTAGAATCTCATTCTATTTCATCTGTTGCATTTTATGAAATTAAAATGCACAGAGTAAATAGAGTTCCTCATTATGATGATAATCATTAGATAGTATAGTAGAGAAAATAATATATACTAATTTGAGAAAGCATTAATTGCAGTTAGTAATTTCACAGGATAGGAATAGATCAATTTGTGAAAATACCTGGGGTGTTGTACCCGTTCTATTAAAAAAATCGAGGAAAGCAAATGAAGACCGAACGTAAGATTCTGGTGTGCGAGAACGGAAAACTGGTACTTAGAAAAATATCACTTGCCTACACGGACTCTAATGGGGGGACCGCATATTTGTTCGAGCCTGAAAAAAAGGCAGAGAACACGACAGAGAACTATTACGAACGCATAGAGAACAATTTCCTGCTCATTGGTCTTCTCAGGAAAGCTGATATGTCAAAACTCAGCAATGAAGAGGTTCAGGCTCTTATGCTCAAAAAGCATGAAAAAGAAGATACTTTCCTCAGGGCTGGGAGAGCCAACGGATACAACCTTGGACTTGACATGGACCCTGATGATATCTTGAGATTCTACATCTCACTTTCACCCGAAGAACGCGTTGCTCTGGAATGTAAGCCCTGAGCACATTTTTCTTTAACTTTATTTTTTAACTTACATTTATTTTGTTATTATTTTGTTTATTCTGTTAGAATAATCCTCTCTTTTTCATTTTTTATTATTTTACACCACAATACTCAAAGTATTTATCAGGCTAACACCTCTTTGAACTAAAAACAGGTCACCGATCAGAATATGTGCTCAATTACAGGCTTTTTTAATAATGACAATTCACTGGAATATGCCCTCAGTTCCCTGGAAATCACAAAGAACAGAGGACTCGATGGAATTGGGATCTGCACTGCTGAGAAAGTTTTTCGTGCAGAAAATGTAGATTCACTTGAAATTGACAGTGAAATCCCTGAGAGAAATGTATTGGGACACAGACTGCACTCCATGGTCAACTTTGTCCTGCAACCTCTTGTTTATAAAGGAAAAATGGTTGCCAACTGTGAGATATACAACTGGAAAGAGCTTGCTGAGAAATACGAGATCGAAGCTGAGAACGATACTGATCTGCTGATCCAACTAATTGAGAAAAGAGCCATAGAATCTGAGACCGACATGATGCAGCTCATAGATGAGGTGCTCCGTGAGGTTATCGGTGTCTACGCCATCGCATACTGGCTGAATGACACAGTTTACATTGCAAGGGACATTGTTGGCCTTAAACCACTCTGGTACAGCAACTCTGGTTCTGGTGGCTTTGCATTTTGCTCTGAGAAAAAAGCACTTGCAAGGAATGGTTTTGCAGATATCAAGGAACTCAACCCCAGAGAGATATTGGCTTACAACATCAAAACCGGAAGTCTTGAGAAATTCAACAGGGAATTCTTCTCTATTACACCGGAACACGAAGGCAGCATTGCAGAACTTGAAAAAGTAATGCTTGAGAAACTGGAAGATGCAGTATCGATCCGCATGCCGGAAGAGAAGTTCGGAATCCTGTTTTCAGGAGGACTTGATTCTACAATAATTGCAAGTCTCTGCAAACTTATGGGAAAAAAGCCGGGAATTGATTTTACATGCTACACCGCTGGCCTTTCCGGAGTTCAGCTTCCACCTGACGTGGAATACGCAAAGAAGATGGCAGAAGAACTCGGACTCGACCTGAAAATCAAAATCATAGACCTTGATGAAGTTGAAGAATATCTCAAAGACGTGGTTCCTCTTGTTGAAGACAGCAACGTTCCAAAAGTCGGTGTTGCACTGACAATGTATGCAGCATGTGTGGCTGCAAGAGAAGACGGCATCAGGGTGATGTTCTCCGGCTCAGGAGCCGATGAGATCTTTGCAGGTTATGACCGTCACAAACGTTCCACAGATATAAGCAGAGACTGCTATGCTGATGTTCTGAAGATCTATGAAAAGAACACATACCGCGATGATGTTGTTTCAATGAACAACAACATCGAGCTGCGTGTTCCTTATCTTGACAAGAGGTTTGTGGATTACTGTCTGAAAATCCCGCCTGAGTACAAGATCAATGAAGAGCAGAACAAGCTCATACTCCGCATGCTCGCTGAAGAGATCGGCATTCCTGCCGAGGTCAGCCAGCGCAGGAAACAGGCTGCACAATATGGAAGTCGTTTTGACAAGGCCATCGGGAAACTTGCAAAGAAAGCAGGCTGTAAAACAAAGACTGACTACCTGAAGCAGTTCTACGGACAGCCAAACCTCAAATTGGGAGTTCTGTTCAGTTCAGGCAAGGACAGTAATTATGCAATGCATGTTATGCAGCAGCAGAACTATTCCATAGAGTGTCTGATAACCATCAAGAGCCAGAACCTCGACTCATACATGTTCCACACCCCTAACATTGACCTTGCACGCCTGCAGGCAGAAGCAATGGAACTCCCACTCATCGAAGAACTCACTAAAGGAGAAAAGGAAAAAGAACTGGATGACATGAAGAATGCCATCATTCGTGCAAAGGAAGAGTTCGGTATTGAAGGTGTTATCACCGGTGCTCTTTATTCAAACTACCAGCGTGAGAGGATCGAGAAGGTTTGTGACGAACTCGGACTAAAGGCGTTCTCACCCCTGTGGCACATTGATCAGGAAAAAGAAATGTACCAGCTCCTTGACCTTGGATTTGAATTCATTTTCAGCAGTGTAGCTGCATACGGTCTTAACAAAAACTGGGTAGGCCGTATTATCACCGAAAAGGACATCGAGAAACTTGTCAAGCTCAACGAAAAGATAGGACTCAATGTTGCCGGTGAAGGCGGCGAGTTTGAGAGCTTTGTAACTGACGGACCGATGTATCACAAAAAGATAGAGATTAAGGAAATGGAAGTCATTGAACGGGATGAGTACACAGCAAAAGTGGTTATCACCAATGCTGTGCTTGTGGATAAAGATTGATGTTCTCACATCTCTCTGTTATCGATAACTCTCTTACTCTTCTTTTCACTACGTGGCAATGCTCCGATTGGAACACATTCCACATCAACGCTTACACCGATGAAATCATGGAAAGCCTTGTTCATCTGTTTTGATCTCTGTTTATTGGCCTCAGGATCATCAGCATTCTCGATTTCAACCCTGAAGAGCATACTGTCCCTTCCGCCTTCCCTTTCAAGAATTATCTGGTACTCACTGCTCACACCCTCCACCCTCATGATGACATCCTCTATCTGTCCGGGGTAGACATTAACGGCCTTGATCTTGATGCGGTCATCAGTACGTCCCAGCAAACGGTCAATACGCGGGAAAGGACAGCCGCATTTGCATGGTTCCGGGTAGATACGTGTCAGATCCCTTGTCCTGTAACGTATGAGCGGAGCACCTTCTTTTGTGAGAGTGGTGATCACAAGCTCACCGAGAGTTCCATCCGGCAATGTTTCACCGGTAACAGGATCTATGATCTCAAAGAGTAAGTGGTCTGACCAGTAATGAAGACCATCATGTAGTGAACAGTCTAGAGCAATCCCAGGTCCGTAAATCTCGGTCAGGCCAAAGATGTCATAGGTATCTATTCCCAGCTCGTCCTCGATACGTGCCCTCATCTTAGGACTCCAGCGTTCGGAACCTATTATACCGGTGGTCAGGTGGATCTTATCTTTCAGTTCTCTTTTAGTGATCTCCTCTGCAAGAAGGAGAGCATAGGATGAAGTGCTCGTAAGAGCTGTGGATTTAAGGTCCTGCATCATCCGAAGTTGTTTCTCTGTGTTTCCCGGACCCATAGGAACAGCCATTGCACCCAGAAGTTCCGCACCTGCCTGGAATCCGATACCAGCTGTCCATAATCCGTAACCGGGAGTTATCTGTATCCTGTCCGTATTTGTGAGCCCTGCCATCTTATAGCAGCGCATCATCATGTCAGCCCAGACCTCTACATCCCCTTTTGTGTACGGAATAATAACAGGGCTTCCGGTTGTACCTGAAGATGAATGTATCCTTACGACTTCTTCATCAGGAACAGCCTGTAATCCCAATGGATATGCATCCCTTAGTTCCTCTTTTGTGGTGAAAGGAAGCTTGCTGATATCCTCAAGAGATTTAATTTCATTAATATCAACGCCAGCTTCTGCAAACTTTTTCCTGTAAAACGGACTGCCTTCGGTAACTCTTTTCAAAAGGTCCATGAGACTGGCGGTTCTCTTTTCTATGGACGTATCATAATCACAGAGATTGCGGTAATCAGCATCATTTTTCTCTTTGTCTGCAAGCTTCTTGCTATTGTTATCGTGACAGTTACACATTCAACTCACCCTGTGATCATTTATCCTCATTTGTTTCCCTGCAGGATTTTACAGATTTCCCTGAAACACTTTCAATAGCTTTGTCAAAGACCCTGCGGTTAACATCCCTGTACTTTTCAGGGATCATCTTCTCAAGCACACCCCACAGGTATTCTTCAGAGAATGGCAAAAGGCCAGCGCCTGCGGATGCTGCTATCATGGCAACATTGGCAGCCTTGTATGTTCCGGCATCTTTTGCAAGTCCGGTGAAATCTCCTGTAATGATTTGCGGACAGCTCTCTTTCAGAAACTCCAGTATCTTCTCGGGGTTGTATTCATCGCATCCCTGAGTTGAAGGCATAATAGCATGCTCATTGACAACCATATTACCATCTTTGCTGAGGAAAAGAATATTTCTTGCAGCTTCTGCAGGTTCAAGACCTATAAGCAGGTCTGCTTTTCCCTGTGGAATCAATGAGCCGCATACATCGTCACCTATTCTTACATGGCTGGTTACTGAACCTTCTCTCTGGGCCATTCCTATGGTCTCGGCTGTAGCAACATGGAAACCTGCATCCATTGCAGCGGTAGCAAGTAAACGGGAAGCCAGTACAACACCCTGACCACCTACACCTGCAATGAGAATATCGAATTTCATTTTCAGGCCTCCTTCAGTACAATTGCACCAGCCGGACAAATCTGTGCACACAGACCACATCCACTGCAGGTGTCCTGAATTACAGGAATGCCAGATGATATTGAGAATATTGCAGGACAACCAAGCTGGTTGATGCACAACTTGCAGTTGGTACACTTGTCCTCATCCACAACATATTGTCCAGTTGCCTTGCATATAGCAACACATTTACCTTTGAACACCACAGCAGACGGACCTTCAAATTCCATTGCCTCGGTAGCTATATCCATACACTTATCGAGGTCATCGACTTCAATTGTTTTTACCATGCCGACACCACAGCTTTTGAGAACCTCTGCAATGTCTATCATCTTTGCAGGGGAGCCCATGGCTGTCAAACCTATACCGGGATGAGGCTGGTGTCCTGTCATTGCAGTTGTACGGTTATCAAGCACTGCAATCGTTATGTCAGCATTGTTATAGACAGCACTTACAACAGCAGCGATACCGGAGTGGAAGAATGTGGAATCACCTATGAATGCAACCTGTTTTGCTTTCTTACCCTGCATGAACTCAGGAGTACGGGAAAGGCCTGCTGCCACACTTATTCCTGCACCCATGCAGAGGCAGGTATCCACCATGTTAAGAGGACGTGCATTTCCAAGAGTGTAACATCCAATGTCACCTGAAAATACTGAATCGATACCTTCCTGCTTTTTCATTTTAGCAGCAACTTTCTTGAAAGCATAGAATACTGTGCGGTGCATGCAACCTGCACATAATGTTGGAGCACGGATAGGAAGCGGTGGAATATCCTCTGGTTTTACGGCTGCAACTGAATGAGAAAGCTTGAGATTCTGGCTACCTATGTTATCAAGCGCGAGGTTGATGCTGTCCACAACTACATCAACATCATATTCACCGCTTACAGGGAAAGAACCGTTCTTCTTTCCGTGGATATTGATATCAAGATGATATTTGCCTGCTATTTGCAGGAACTGCTCTTCCATATAAGGGTCAAGTTCCTCCACAACTATCAGGTCGGTTAAACCTTCCATGAACCCAAGAGCCGCATTTTCAGGGAAAGGATATGCAGTGCCTGCTTTGAAAAAGGAGAACACATCAGAATGCTCTTTTATTGCTTCCTTTGCATAAAGAGCGGAAACACCGGAAGCTGCAATTCCTATTTTGCTACTTCCCTTTGTGATTGAGTTAAAAGTATTGTCATTAAAGTATTCTGAAAAACGGTCAGACATTTTGACCTGTAGTTCTTCAAGAAGAGGATGACGCTGGGCTGTCAGTTTAGGAAATATAGTCCATCTTGTATCCTTCACAAATCCTTCAATATCCCTTGTTACTGGCTCAATGTCCTCAATGAGCACATCCTCACAGCCGTGGGAAACCCTTGTTGTAGTTCTCAGAATAACAGGAGTTTCAAGCTCATGTGAAAGCTTAAAGGCCAGTTTTGTCATGTCATAGGCTTCCTGCGGGGTTGAAGGGTCAAGAACAGGAATGTTGGAGAAGTGGCCGAACGCTCTTGTGTCCTGCTCGGTCTGGGATGAATGTGGTCCTGGGTCATCGGAAACAAGAATTACAAGTGAGCCTTTGATGCCTATGTAAGAAAGACTCATTAGAGGGTCTGAAGCTACATTCAGGCCGACCTGTTTCATTGTTACAATAGTGTTGGCACCGGAATATGCAGCACCAACTGCTGTTTCAAGTGCTACTTTCTCATTGGTTGCCCATTCGGCATAGATACCGTACTTTTTTGCATGTGAAATGATGGTTTCCATGACCTCACTGGATGGTGTGCCAGGATAACCGCTTGCGATCTGGAGGCCAGCTTTCATGGCTCCAAAAGCAATGGCTTCGTTGCCCATTAGTATACGTTTACCGGTCAATGTCATTCCTCTTGAATGAAGATGAATAAAAGATAAGAAAATAAAGTCACGATTACTCATATCTTAAATATGAATTTTATATATCGAAATGCTGACCTATGCACTTGTTTGATGAAATATAAATGTTTTGACACTTGTTTTTAGAACCGAAGCTCATAGACATGAGGAGGAGAGATTTATCAGCTCTTGTATCTCTTTAATGATAACAGTAAACCCGATGAAGAAGAACTTTAAAAAAGAAAGTGATGATATTCAGTTGATGTGGATCTTATATTTCTTTGAATACTTTTGCCAGGGATTCCCCACGCACATGAATCGAAAACTCTGAAAAATAACCGAAGGGAGTGGTACGGACATCAATCCCTTTGGATGCGAGCTTTTCTTTTATATCAGTGATAATTTCCATGGCAAACTCAGGAGATGAATTACTTGAAGAAAGGTGAGCGAATGAATGAAGGACTATCCGTTCCTTACCCACCTTATTCAGATACCACTTTAAGTTCGACACTGCACTTTTCAGGACCTTGTTCCTTCTGTTTTCATCTTCAGCTTCCGAATGGATGAAGACAACTGCCGTGTCCTCTATGCGTTCTTCATTTTCGGCATCATCTGCCTGCTCAAGGTTCTTACGGAATGTTTCGTACCAGAAATATTCGGTATCGAACATTAGTAATTTCATGTATTCTCCTTCCTATGTTCTCAGCCTATACTGCACACACCGTTTCCGTGAAGGTAGTTCTCATTAACTATGTCCGTTATCGAAGGACTTTCACCACATACAGGACATGTTGGATCCCTGCGGACCTTTATCTCATCAAAAGACATATTCAGTGCATCATAGAATACAAGCCTTCCTTTAAGAAGGTCACCAACACCCAGCAAATATTTTATGACCTCAGTGGCCTGCATTGTCCCAATTACACCAGGAAGCACACCAAGAACACCTGCTTCCTGACAACTCGGAACCATTCCTGCAGGAGGAGCATGTTCAAAAAGACACCTGTAACACGGTCCTTCATCAGGCAATATGGTCATCACATGACCTTCAAAGCGAAAGATACTCCCGTGGGAAAGAGGCTTCTTTGCAAGCACACATGCATCATTAACAAGATAACGAGTGGCGAAGTTATCAGAGCCATCCACAACGATATCATAATCCTTTATGATATCAAGTATGTTGTCAGGACTGATCCTTTCATTATAAGTGATCACCTTCACATCAGGATTCAGATTCTCTACGTACCTTTGTGCGGATTCCACCTTTGGCATTGACACATTACCTGCATGTATTACCTGCCTCTGGAGGTTGCTGATGTCCACGATATCATCATCAACAATACCAATTGTCCCTACACCGGCAGCTGCAAGATATTGTATTACCGGAGAACCAAGACCCCCGGCACCTATACAGAGAACCTTTGAAGATAAAAGCTTCTGCTGTCCTGTTCCTCCAACTTCCTGTAATATGATATGTCTTGAGTAACGCTGGATCTGTTCTTCTGTAAAATCACCTATCATCTTTAACTCCCTGAGACCGGAAAAGGTTGAACATCATGGCTCATATTCGTTTTTCAGAGAATGGATAAGTTGTAATAAATATGTATAGAAAGAGGCAATATTGTGTCTTTTTTTGTTGAAAAAATGAATGCGGCTATATTTTCCTCTATACAAGAACAGATGTAATTGCAATAACTAACCTTTCACAAACTAAGGCTGCTCTAAGAGTACAACCTTGAATGATTTATAAAACCCTCGTGTTGAATTTCTAAAAAAACTGAAGATATCCGCAAGGGAAAAATGGATGTGAAAAACAAATGGTATTGATCAAGTTCTCATCTGCCCTGAACGATGTTACAGGGACAAGAACCACAAGTATTGAACTGGAAAAAACTACAATCAAAAAACTTTTTGAAAAGCTTATCACCGAATACGGCAAGGAATTCGAGACACGCCTGATGGAAGGAGGAGAGATAAGAAGGTTCGTCAATGTTTATGTTAACGGAGAGGACATACGGCATCTTTCCGGCATAGATACAAAGATAACAGACAGGGACGAGGTTTCCGTACTGCCGGCAATCAGCGGGGGATGATCCATCATAAGTGAATCCATATACCCATCAAAGACGGTGAATACATGACAGAATTAAGAATCGGACACCTTTCCACCATGTATCACAGCTCGTTCATACTAATGGGAACGGACTGGCTGGAAAAGGCAGGTATAAAGCCCCAATGGAATCTTTTCGGAGGAGGACCTGCAATCGTCAATGCACTGAAGAACAATGAGATAGACATAGGTTATATCGGACTTCCTCCCACCATGATTGGAATTGACAGGGGTCTGAAGGCCAGGTGTATCGCAGGCGGGCATGTCGAAGGTACGGTGATGATAGCCACTGCCGGATATCGTACCCTTGAAGAATGCAATAACGATAACATACTTTTTCTGGAGCAGTTCAGGGGACTTACTATTGCCTGTCCGCCCTCGGGTTCAATTCATGATGTGATCATCAGGAACTTCATAAAAGAAGCTGGCTTTGAAAAAGACATAGAGGTCCTGAACTACGAATGGGCAGACATGATACCAGAGGCGATGATGGACGGGGTGATCGAGGTTGCCATAGGTACACCTTCCCTAGCAGTTGTAGCGGAAAGATACTGTGATGCCAAGATCATGGTCCCACCGGAAAAGCTCTGGCCGGATAATCCAAGCTACGGGATAATAGCAAGCCAGGAAATGATAGATAATTCACATGAAACTCTTTTGAAGTTCATAGAACTACATGATAAAGCCTGCCAGTTCATCCGGAAAAACACTGAAGAAGCTTCGGAACTTGTCGCAGATACCATAAAGATGGTTGATGCTGACTTTGTACGGGACATGTATGAAGTATCGCCAAAATACTCGGCAGCCATATCTGAGAACTATATTGCATCTACCATGAGATTCGTGGATGTACTGCATGAACTGGGATGTATTTCAGGAAAGCTGATGCAGGAAGATATTTTTGACCTTCGTTTTGTGAAGGAACTTCAACTTTAGATATGTTGCTTCAAAGAAAACAAAAAATAATCATAAATGGACTCTGTAGAAAACCTACTTCAATTTTTATTTTAGCATATTAATTTAAAAAGAATAAATCCCCTGAGTATTACTCACCACAGAAAACACAAAGGTGATTATTGTGTTTGTTCCAGATTGAAAATCTGGAACTCCCATTAAATCTCTGATTTAATGGCTTGTCTAATAAGTACTTAAAGATGGAAAGGTTAGAGGTGTAGCTAAATTTGAGTATAAATGTCTGAAATTCTACACTCTGTGATTGTACTACCATTTTTAACTTCATAAAAAAGAAACAGGACTCTTATTCAGTCTTTCTGCAAGGTGCTCTTTTGAAAAGAACATTTTCCGATCATATGCAATGATAACAACAGCCACAATTATTAGAATAATAGTCTCGATACACTTTGTGTTCTGGGTTATATTCAGTAGTTCCTGGGACATATTAACAATGAAGTGAAAGACCATGGCAGCAATGATGCTTTTCCTGTTCTTTATGCAGATCCAGCTGATTATTATTCCCATTGGAATGATGCTAACAAAAAAGTTCACACCGTACCAGAAGCTTTCATTGAATATCTCGTACTGGTAGGAATTGTTGACGAATATCAGCGGAAAATGCCAGAATGACCATAGTACACTAAAAATAAGCGATGCTGTAAAGTAAGTATAGCGACTCTGCAGGCTGTCGAAGGCATAACCTCGCCATCCGAGTTCTTCAAAGGTGGCTGCAAGCAGGAGAATCAACAATGCGGGGATGCTTCCTGCAGAAAAAGAGAAACCTTCCGCAAACTGAAATTGTGATGCAGTTTCTCCGAAAAAAAGGGAAATTAGTATTGATATAAGAACTGACAAAGGCATTAACAAAATAAATACAGGCATAATCTTTGGCTGTATTAACCTGATATTAGTAAGCCTGTTAATAAAATCATTTTTCAAATCCACATTCTTTGAACGGTAAATCATAATAAGAGATATTAGAAATGGTGTCATAAGCCCTGGAAGCATTATAAGCATGTATAAGCCGCTTCCACCATCATGAAAGCTCAAGTATGCTCCTGCAAACCAGAGAATATAGGTTACGATAAAGGTTGAAAGATAATAGATGCCGGGTTTGTATTTGTAATTAGGTAGCATTATTTTTCCAGATATGTAATTGTTAGAGTATTATAATTAGAATAACTTGAATGTATATATAAAGTAAATCTGTCTTTTGATTTTTTAAAATATATCATTTTAGCAGTCCAAAAATGAAATCTATCATTAAGCAAAAAGTAGAAGTTCGCTTTTTTGGACTGACCTATTATCCAAAAACAATTAGAGGGGGTAATAGGTAACGCCAAAAAACCGAACTTTTACTTAAAATAAGATATGTCCGCAGGATTTGAGAAAGGAAAAAATGAACTGATGTGATATTTCTAAATGTTACCCGCTAGAAAAGAACAAAAACTAAGTAATTTCACTAAAAACTATTTACAGGTAGTCTATTTCTTTTCACTATAAGCCAGGTACTTAGTGAAAGTTCCGCAACAGCCATTGTTAACATAATAATTACCCCAAGTGTTTCAGGTAGATGGAGATCCACAAAAAATACAATATATGTAAACGATGCAAATATCAACAATATACCAAGGCTTTTCGGGATATATCCTGACTTGAAGACCGAATAACCAAGTACAAAGATATGTAAGGCAAAAAATATGTATCCGATAAGTTTTATGGATGCATAGACATACACATTGATAATTTGGAATACTAGAGCAAAGATACCGATTACAAGAATACCAGCGTATAGTAATCTAAGAGCTGCTGTAATCGACGCGAGAGTCTTGTTTGCTTGTTTAAGCACTACATAAAGTGTGAGACCAATAATAGAATCACACGCAAGTACGAGTAGATAACCAACAACAGCAAAACCAAATAGCCTCCCATTAGCCTCAATATCCCTGGCTAAAACTGCAGTATCTCCGGGTATTACAAAATTAGCTAAAAGAAAATCATCAACTAAGGTTACAATGAAAACCGAGGTTATAAACGCAATCCCTAAAACCATTGCCGCTTTGCTTGGCGATAAATCAGTGATATAATTTTTCATTTAAACCCCTAAACAATAAAAATATCTCACCCATGATATATAGTTTTACAGACAGATGTCAATAGTCTTTTCTCACAGCAGGAGTACGCAAGTTCAAGTTTCCTGTTTCCCTAATCCTTTTTTAATTTCCTGAAATGTATTCCTTCCTACTTTCCTAAATTGAGCTTGCTTTTCGTCTTGTCAGGTATGTATGAACGCTTAAAGCTTCTTAACTCTCAACTTCTTTTTCATGTAAGATAATTTATATATCACGAATAATTTCAGTACCAGTAGCTACTATTGGAACTTCACTTCAAGTTAAGTATAAATCACTGCAAACCAAATTTAAAGTGATGTGGAATTGACCTGAATTTCATATCATGGGGGCAATTAAATGAGAAACAAATTAGCTATACTATTTTGCCTAGTGGCATCTTTGGTACTGGCAACATCTATTGGAGCCGCTGCACCACTGGCAGCAATAGATATTGAGAAAGCAACCAATGGTTATGATGCTGATGCTGCACCGGGTCCTGAGATAGAAGTTGGTGACCCGATAACATGGACCTATATTGTTACAAATATTGGTATTGAACCTCTGGACAATGTTATTGTTACAGATGATCAGGGTGTTGTTGTAAGTTGTCCATTGACCACACTTCTACCTGGTGAAACCATGCAATGTACAGGCTATGGTACAGCTGTAGTTGGTCAGTATGCAAACTTAGGTACAGTTGAAGCTACGGATCCTTCAGGATTTCAAGTGTCTGATAGTGACCCTAGTCACTATAATGGTGTTGAGGATAATGAGATCCCAGAGTTTCCAACTATCACTTTACCGGCAATTGCAGTTATTGGTCTGGCATTGTTCTTCCAGCGTAGAAAGGCTTAATAATTAATTGATTGGAGGTTTTATCCTCTATCTATTTTATTCTATGTAAAATCACTTTATCAGCAGGCTATTCCATAATTCTAATCTTTCCCTAACATGTGCATTCATAGTAAACGTTTTATCAGCTTCAGCATTCTTCTTCATGTAGTGCAATGTACCTTTAGAGAATCCTTATCTCACTGGTTCTAAAACAAAGCTATTTATGCGGGGAAATCGAAACTTTATATAAACATACTGTATGAGTGTGTTTGTGTGGGGGTACGAAAATGAAAATCAAACAAAGTATACTAGTCAGTTTTGGAATGTTTTTATTATTGTTGGCCGTGGGGACTTCAGCAGCAATAGCTCCAATAAACTACCCGCCAGTAGCAGATGCAAATGGACCATATGAAGGTTGCGTAGGTTCAACCATAACCCTCGATGCCACTGGTTCCTATGATCCAGATGGATATCCTTTAACATATGAGTGGGATCTCGACAACGACGGGGAGTATGACGATGCTACGGGTATGTATGCCTACTATACATGGAATAGTGTCGGCACATATGATGTAGGTCTCAGGGTTACCGATAACAGTGGAGCCTGTGACATTTACGTCGCCCGTGTAATAATCAATAACTGTGGAATTCCAGAATTCCCAGCCATTGCTCTCCCAGTAGTTGCAATTCTTGGACTGGCATTGTTCTTTCAGCGTAGAAAAGACTAATAAATAATTGATTGGAGGTTTTTATCCTCTATCTATTTTTATTCTATGAAAAATCAGTTTATCAGTATTCTTTTTCATGTAATGTACCCTTAGATAGTTCTGAAAACGGTCAGGTAGGGACTTTTGCGGTGGTTCAGGTATTCTTTGACCTTAAAAGAGATGATGATGCTAGGAGCGATAGCCATGATTCCTTTAAGGTAAAGAAAGAGGAAGAGAATCAAAGGATTATACCGCAGAAAAATGGTATGGGAATTTGACAAAGAATTGTATCACAGAAATCTGGTTGAAACGATGTTCTCTGTCCTGAAAAGGAAATATGGTGAAGAAATAAGAGCAAAAAGGTATCGGAATCAACTAAAATAAGTTAAATTCAAACTATTAGTGCATAACCTTGACAGGTATGTCAAGGTTATACTGTTGTCAAAATGATGCTTTCTACAGAGCCTAAAAAGGAAAGCTTCAGCTTTCCCACTATTTCATAATCCTGTCCTGAATCCTTTTTGAACTTATCCCAGAGCTTGCCTTAATTTACCCATTTTTGTAATAGATGAGCAAAACAGTTGTGATACTTCCTCATCCATATGATCCCCCGTCTTGAGAAGCTCAGGCTGCATCATTTCCAGAAGAATATTATATGAAGGGTCAGGACTTGCCTCAATATCCAGAATATCTTCCAGTATCTCAATATCTTTATTGACCTCTTTCAAGCATGCTTCTGAAAGGAAGCGGGATGCAACATTGAGATTCAGGTATCGTGATGCGAGATCAAGATCGCCCTTTAGAGATGAATAATATTTAGTAAGTAACTTATCAAAAGCTTTTTCTCCAAGTTCCCTTCTGGTATCTTCAAGAGCAAGGCCAGTGCCTATGAACTCCGGTGGCAGGCCTATGGAATAAAGAGCACCCGTGAATTTAATAGCCCTTGGCAGATTCAGGCCTTCGGCCGGCATGCTGCTTTTAAGTTCTTTTGCAATGTCACTGCGACAAAGACATGTTATGCCGGAGATATCCAGAGCAGTCCTGGAATATCCATTCCTGCCCTTGTTCAGCAAACGGTCCCGTTGCTGTGGAAGTAGTTCAGCGATCCTGTTCACTGTCAGGGCCAGTTCTCCGAGAATTCTATTATATCTTGCTCCGAATATCCCCATGATATTAACCATTTCTTCTTTCTCTTCGACTGAATATATGTCGGGTATCTCCGGAAGTCTTTCTTTTGCAAGTTTTACCAGAGCTTTTGCATCCCCTTTATCGTTGTCATGTCGGATAGCTGACTGAAGAGTAATGGTCCCTATGCCCTTATACTCATTGAAGAAATTTTCTGCATTCTTCAGATCAAGATGCCCTCTGAAAGGAAGGGATCCTGCTCCCAGGATAACACCCGTCCTTGTGTCGATCTCAGTGTTCAATTCCGCAATTGAATTGATGGCATATTTACATGAAAGCGCACTTACAACATGACCAAAAGATAAAGCTGAGTCAGACTTTCCCAGGAAGACCCTGAACTTTTCAGGAGCCGTTCCAAAATGCTCATCCCAGGAAAGTATAGTTTCCTTTGTCAGTTCCTTTGCATGCAGCAGTGCAGGAGCATCCTCTATTAGAGGAACAATGCGTGGAACATCCATTGATGAACCAAACTCTTTTTTTGCAAGATCACTTACATCAACCATGTGCTGTTGGGCTTCAATGATCTCCCTGACAGATTCAGTCATCGGATGTACGAATTCATCAATAGCCTGCACATCCGAATATTCAAGTGCCATCTGGTTAGCCTCGGCAATGGACATCATAACCATTAGTTGCCTGAATCGATTTTCCTGAACTGCACTCGGAGCCCTGGGAGTGATAAAAAAGTCTTGACCCGGAACAAGATCCGTTTCTTCTATGAATTTTGATACTATCTGGACATTCTGATGATAAGGTGTCGCCTTACCTTCATAATCCGGCATATATTCATCACAGCCGAATATGGTTGCAGCCTCCAGAGCTTCTTCAGGCTCTTCCTGTGTTGAGACGTACTTTGATGCAGTGTCCGGGTGCTGGGTGCACATTATTTTTGGATGATCGTTATTCTTGTTCATAGACTATATCCTCTCTGGCACATGAACCATTTTCAAATTGCTCAGACCTTAAAGAGCAATTCTGAACCCAGGTATTGTAAACCTTTCACAATTGTAAACGCGCCAGTCAGTAACTGGTTTTCATACATATAAGTATTCCTCCCCGAAGGACGAAACAACAAGAAAATACATGTACAGACACTTAGTTCTGAATATAACACCAGTATAATGAAGAATTATTAGAGACCTTATAATCAGATGAGATGATATGATCAGGAAAGTATTGTAAACCTCTCATATAAAAGGATAAAAAACTGGCTCGGTAGAAATCCTATAATTCAAGCGATTATGGGAGTAAATAATTTTTCAATATGTTGCTCAAAGTCGTGATTCTTTTTGCCAAATTTTTGCTATAGATAGTGATTTCAATAGTTTTTCTACAGAGCCGTTCATTTTTACCTTAAAATGGATGCAATTTCCAGCAAATTACACCCGACTTTACCCGTTGAACCCTTATTTTTATAAGAATAATGCTCATCCATCAAATTCTATTAAGCTATTTTTGGGTATTTTTTGCTTGAAAACAAAATGAAATCGATTTAAGAGGCTATTTAGAAGATTCGGCAATGCTGTCAAATTCTTTGTCCAAAAAATGGGCAAAAATCAGAAAAAACAAAATCTAGTGACTTATGTGGTATTGTCAAATTGATGGCAAAAAATGGAAAAATTTATAAAAATAAGCATGAAGAAAGAGAATATGCTAGCAATCAATTAGAGGAAAAAAGATACACATAGATTAATTAGAATCGAAACTAAAAAGAGAGATTCAGTTGCTCAAAAATAAAACTGTCAAAATGGGGTTAAAATATGTTATCTTTAGTCTATATATGTAGTAGCATTTAATAAGGCATATATAGTTTAAACAACTCCATTTTTATGAATAGCCATTTAAAAAAACTGGCTCTTTAATTGAGATAATTTGTTTGTATTGCATAGAATATGAAAGACTCTGGCAAGTCTGGATGAACAAAACTTGAAACTAAAAGTGATTTATCTAAATTCATATTCTATTATTACATAATTTTATCAAGGAAGTTCGTGTCAAAAGCAGTTTTGGTGGGTGGAAATCTAATGGTAACAATGACAATTATTTTTCTCATTTTTTTATTAATCGTTGGACTTGTAATTGGTTTTTTGCAATTTGAATTTGTAGACAAAAAAATGAATGGTCTGGAAGAATGGTTCCATTCAAAAAATTTAGAAACTGATAAAGAAGATATTAGTTTTTTTTCACTTCAGAATTTTGTCGGGCTAAGTTCTTCTTTTATACTCAAAATATTTGAACGAATCAATAATGTAACTGATGTCCGACTAAAAAAGGCGTTGAAAATCGATTCATTATTGATCTTAAGTTCAATAAGTGCAGCAGCAATTTATTATTTTGTGCACTTAATGTTAACAATTACTCAGATTGTACCTGCCTATGTCCTAGCAATTCTATTGGCATTTTCATTGGGGCCAATAATAGGATTCACAAAAATAGAGTTTGCAGAGTCAATCATTTTTCGTATTGAAAATTGGTTATTTGGAAAAAAAGCAGAATACGAAACCAGAGATATTAATTATTTTTCCCGTGATAAACTCCTCCAAATTGTCTCTTATAGTGTTATCAAAGTCTTTAAGCTCATTGATAACATTCAGGATCGTCGATTGAAGGCTGGCCTTAAACTGGATTCAGTTTTTCTTGTTGTGTTAACTATATCAGGTGTTGTACTTACAACTGTATCTGTAATTGTTTTTGTAGTGATTTTGGTATTAACTCTGTACCTTATAGGTGAATTACTTGAAATGTGGTATCGTCACCAAAAGGGTTTGCCTCTGTTTCCAAGAAAAGATACTGAATATTATGAAGTTAAAACCAGTTTTTGGGACAAGTTCACAGGCAAAGATAGAAAAACAGTTTACAATATGGAAGGAAACAAGGTCGCAGACGTTAGTACCGGGTTTTGGGATGAGACATTTGGAATAGACAGGCAGACTATAAAAGATGCAGAAGGAAACAAGGTTGGAGATATTAGTACCGGGTTTTGGGATAAGACATTTGGAATAGACAGGCAGATCATAAAAGATGCAGAAGGAAACAAGGTTGGAGACATTAGTACCGGGTTATGGGATGAGACATTTGGAAACGACAGAAAGATTATACGAGATGCAGAAGGAAACGAGGTAGGAGATATAATCCCGACTCATACGGATGATAAAATAGTGAGCATTAAAAAAAATGATGAAGAAGAGGTTTTGTAGAAATCCTCTTAATTCAAACGATTTGGCAAGTCAATAAAACTTCTATATGTTGCTTAGAATCGTGAGTATTTTTGCATAAATTGTACTATAGATAGTGATTTCAATAGGTTTTTTACAGAGCCAAAAAATTAAGAGCAAATTTTCTAAAAAAGACTAAAAACCTGCCATTATCAACAGAAGGCAGGTTTTTAACTATATATCAATTCAACTCGATCAATTCAATCTTTCAGATAGTCCGAGCACACGACCACGGATACACCTGATCTTGTAGCGATCTCACAGAGACCATTGATAGCTTCGGAATACTGGTCACTGTCGACAGGCACTCCTTTACAGATAGTTGCCTGTAAAAGGTCATCATCCACATAGATGCAATGAGTTCCGTGCATCGAGAGACGGTCATAACTGGCCTTTGCCTCCTCTTTTTTGTCAGCAGGATATGTGATGACCCTGGCCTTTACAGATTTGCATGCCTTATCAGGAGAGACCTGTTTGCATCTGGTGATCATACCGGCAGCAGCCGTCTGGTTGGTATGCGGGTCGATGACTATGAACGAACCCGTGGACCTGTTCTCGGAATAGATATCAGCAAATATAGGACTTTTCAATTCAAGCTTTACCTTTCCGATACCATTCAGGTTCAGTACCTCCGATGACCTCATACTAATGTCATCAGGATCGAACTCATGCATCACTTCCTCGAAACTTCCTTTCACCGTGCTTGTGGTATGCTTGATAAGATAATCCTTACCTATCTCCATTGGGGCACTGTCCATCCAGACCACATTGGCCTCAAGGCTTCCGGTGATCACAGGAAGGTCATCCACTTTGGCTATCGTATCGCCACGGCTTATATCAATGTCATCCTCAAGACAGATAGTCACTGCCATGGGAGCAAAGGCATAATCAAGGTCCCCGTCAAAAGTGACGATCCTTGAGACCGTGCTCGTCTTTCCTGAAGGGAGCACTCTTACCTTATCGCCCTTATGGACAACACCTGAAGCTATAGTACCACAATAACCACGGAAATCATCGCCTCCGCCCCAGTTGACATACTGGACAGGGAACCTGAGGTCATTCAGGTTACGCCCGCCAGAGACATTTACATTCTCAAGGTAATCAAGAAGCGTTGAACCCTTATACCAGGGCATGTTCTCGCTCCTGTCAATGACATTGTCACCTTTAAGGGCGCTTATGGGTATGTAGTAGATCGATTCTTCAGATAACTTGTCGGCAAATGAATTGAACTCACTTACGATATTCTCGAACACCTCTTCCGAATAGTCAACAAGGTCCATCTTATTGACAGCCACAACGAAATTGCGGATACCCAGAAGGGATGATATGAACGAATGCCTCTTTGTCTGCGTGACAACCCCGTTCCTGGCATCAATAAGGATCAGTGCAAGGGATGCATTGGATGCACCTGTGGCCATGTTCCTTGTATATTGCTCATGTCCGGGAGTATCGGCAATGATGAAGCGCCTTTTTGGGGTCGAGAAGAACCTGTAAGCTACATCGATAGTGATACCCTGTTCCCTTTCAGACTTCAGACCATCGGTCACAAGAGAATAATCTATCTCCTGGTTCCTGTGGGCCATCGAGAATGTCTTTATCACACTCAACTGGTCCTCGAATATGGATTTTGAATCATAGAGCAATCGGCCTATGAGGGTTGACTTACCGTCATCCACGCTACCTGCAGTGGCAAAGCGTAAGAGGTCGATATTCTGGTTCTGTTCGATGAGAGAGTCGGAACTCAAAAGTATCCCTCCTTCTTCTTTTGTTCCATGGAACTATCCTGGTCGTGGTCGATCACCCTCGTGATACGCTCGGAATGACGGGAAACCATCATCTCCTCGATGATCTTCGGCAGAGTGTCCGCATCTGACCTTACAGCACCTGTACAATAATGGCACCCAAGTGTCCTGAAACGGCACATAACATCTTTTATCTCTCCCTCGTGCTCGTCCGTATAGACAGGTATCAACTGGCCATTCTTCTCAATGACAGGTCTTTCCTTTGCAAAGTAGAGAGGAACGATATCGATATTCTCATGATAGATATAGGTCCAGATATCAAGCTCTGTCCAGTTGGATAGCGGGAAAACCCTTATGGATTCTCCAGGGTCTATCTTAGAGTTGAAGAGGTTCCAGAGTTCTGGTTTCTGGTTCTTTGGATTCCACTGTCCATGTTTATCCCTGAAAGAGTAGATACGCTCCTTTGCCCTTGATTTTTCTTCATCTCTGCGTGCACCACCAAAAGCTGCATCGTAGCCACCTTCCTTAAGTGCATCAAGAAGCGCTTTTGTTTTCAGGTCAGCACAGCATTTTACAGTACCAACTGTGAGAGGATTAACCCCTCTTTTAAGGGCCTCCTCGTTCCTGTGAACCCTAAGGTCAAGGTTATGTTTCTTTGTATACTGGTCCCTGAAATCGTACATTTCAGGGAACTTGTACCCGGTATCGATATGCAACAGCGGGAAAGGTACTTTTTTCGGATAGAAGGCCTTAATAGCAAGATGGGTCATTACCGATGAATCCTTGCCTACCGAATATAGCATCACAGGGTTATCAAATTCAGCAGCAACTTCCCTGATAATGTTTATGCTTTCAGCTTCAAGTGTTTTGAGGTTCGAAAGCCTGTATGATTCTTCCGCAGTAGTCATCCCGACCCTCCGTTAGTGATAATAGATAATTTCAATGACATTTTTTATTGATCCTTAATATATGATATTCCAGGTCTTATTATCAGACCTGGGGTTTTATGTTTCCTAAATGCAGACCGCATTCTTTCTTTGTGGCCTCTTCCCACCACCAGCGACCTTCGCGTTCATGCTGTCCCGGCAGGACCGGTCTGGTACACGGTTCGCAGCCGATACTGACGTATCCTTTTTCATGAAGCTCATTATAAGGGACATTGTTTTCCCGGATATAATCCCATACCTGTTTTGATGTCCAGTTTGCAAGAGGATTGAATTTTATAAGCTGTCCGTCCCCGAATACCGGGTCCACTTCTACAACAGGAATTTCAGCACGAGTATTTGGGCTCTGGTCCTTTCGCTGTCCTGTTATCCATGCAGACCTTGTGCTCAGTGAACGCCTGAGAGGATCGACCTTCCTGACAGCACAACACTCACCATGTCCGTCTGTGTAGAAGGAGAACATACCTTTTTTCAGTACTAATTCCTCGGTCTTCTCCCTGTTTGCGAAGAAGATCTCTAGCGGAATATTGTAATGATTTCGCACAACATCGAAAAACCGGTAGGTTTCAGGGTGAAGACGACCTGTATCCAGGGAGAATACACTTACCTCCGGAACTATCTTTGTTGCCATATCAATGAGTACAACGTCCTCGGCACCGCTAAATGCAATTGTTATACCGGTTCCAAATCTGTTGATGGCGTACTCAAGGATCTCCTGTGGAGAACTGGCCTTATAGCTTTCAGCTAATTGGCCTATCTCTTTTTTTAGATCCGCATGTTTTTCAGTCATGATTTGATTTCCTGGTGATTATATAAGATGTAAATATGTGAACGAAACCATATAATAGTGGGGTCCAAATATTCCTTTAACGCTTATACAGGAAGCAGTTCATTCAAGCACAAAGGTCCTGAACTTTTCAAAACCAATACGCTGTATGGTATCTCCGAAACGCTCCCCGGGGGTTGCTTCCTTTTTAAAGAACTCGATAGACCTTTCGATTACCCTGAAGAGTGTATCTTCATCTACAAGTTCTGTAAGTTTGACACCAAATCTCGGATATCTGCCGACCTTGCCGCCGACATAGATTGTATATCCTTCTTTTGATACTGCCCATGCATCCTTCGGACATATCAGACGGCACTGGCCACACAGGATACATTTTTCCCTGTCATAATCCAGGGTCTTACCCTCAACACGGATAGCATCGGCAGGACATGCGGTCTGACAGAGCTTACAATAGGTACATTTATCCTCTACCCATTCAGGCTCAAGTCCTCCCATTACACCGAAATCATTTTCCTGTGCTTTCATACATGAAGAAGGACAGCCGGTTACACCGAACTTGAACTTGCCCGGAAGCTCCATGGCAAAATATTTGTCATCTATCTTCTTTGCAATGTCCTCTGAATCGATAAGTCCTCTTGGGCAGATACGATTACCCTGACATGCAACTATACCTCGGACCCTTGGACCGCAGGTACCCTGACGGACACCCCTTTCCTCAAGTTCGTCAAGGAGAGCATCTGCATCCTCAAATGGGATATAGGATATCTCAAGTCCCTGACGTGCGGTTATGTGTACTTCGCCTTTTCCATACTTTTCTGAAGCATCGGCAAGTGCACGAAGCTGCTCAGCGCTTAGCTGGCCGCCCACGATCCGAAGCCTGATGGAGAAGAGGTCTTCATCATGCTGCTTCTGGTGAAGGAAACCGCCCTGTTTCAGCCTGTCATAGTTGATTGTCTTTTCACCCATGTATTATCAAATACAGTTTCTCAGTTTCAGATATATAGGTATATAAAAAGGCAAATGTTGCATCTTCCTGCCCAATTTTGTGGTAATTTTGGCCCCATTCTCCAGTGCTATATAACAGGCTTGCTTTCACTTATCGGATTACTACATTGGAAATAATGAAAACGTCTGAAATCTGAAAAAGGAGAGAATAGTAAAATGATCATAGCGCTGGCTGCAATTGTATCTGCAATATTTATGGGAATTAACGTTGGAGGAAATAATGCAGCCGCTTCCATGGGAGCAGCGTATGGTGCAAAGGCCCGTACCAAAAGCCAGGCTGTGATCCTGATAGCCATATTCTCCCTTTTAGGAGCAGTGATCAGCGGTGGTGATGTTGTCAGGACACTTGGGGAAGGTATAATCCCGGGTAATACAATAACACTTATGGCCGCTGTCATCGCAATATCCGCTGCTGCCCTTAGTCTTTTCATAGGTAACATCCTGAGGGTACCGGTCTCAGCTAGTCAGTCAGCTGTCGGATCGATCGTAGGGATAGGAATATTCTTCGGTGTACTTGATACAGATCTGCTCTCGCACATAATCGGCTGGTGGGTGGTCACACCTGTACTCGCTTTTGCACTTGCTTTTATTTGTGGCAAGTTCATCCACCCGAAACTTGTGCTCTGGCTCATGGACCACGAGTCCGAAGAAAAGATACGTAGCATCATTGGAAAGCTTCTTACGGCTTCAGGATGTTACGTGGCATACTCCGCTGGTGCCAATAATGCTGCAAGTGCTGTTGGTCCGCTTGTAGGAGCAGGGTTCTTCGACCAGACCACAGGAACTATCATAGGTGGCCTGACACTTGGAGTAGGCGCTCTTATTATAGGTGGAAGGATACTCCAGACGGTGGGTGATGATATCACCGAGCTCTGTATCATCCGTGCGATCTTCATCGAGGTCATAGCAGCTATTATAGTTCATGGTGCATCACATGCAGGCATACCGGTCTCACTGGGACAGATAGTACCTGCAGCCATTATTGGCATAGGATGTGCTAATGAAGGATTCAACACAGTGAAGAACAAGACAGTTAAACGTATATTCCTCATGTGGATCACTTCACCACTTATAGCAGGCCTTATAGCATACATTGCTATGAAGGTCATTTCCTGAAAGAATGAGAAAGATTAGTGAAAAAAGAATTGATCAAAACGGTTTTAATGATTTTTCTAAAAATAAAACAAAAATAAGGAAAATTCAGGCCTTTTTTATGTGCACTTTCCATGTATCTTTGTCTTCCTGATCGATCCCAAGTATCGTATGTCCCTCATCCTTTACGCTTTTTGGAACGCTTGATGCCGCTGATTCAGAGCTGAATATCACTGTCAGCTGTTCACCGCTTTTCAGTCCTTCCATATAGAGTTTTGTTTTTACGAAAGTAAGAGGGCAGACCTCCCCTTTCAGATCGAGTTCAATTGAGCTATGTTCCATATTGTTTACCTTTTTTTGGTTTTGTATAGGAATGATTGCCTTTTGCATCATATAATGACTGATATAAGGGCAAAATTGACCTTTAACTGACAGGCAATTAGAATAGATGTTGAACATTACGATATTGATATTACCCACTTTGTCCGAAAAATATGATTTTTGTCCAAAAAATAATTTGTTGTTAATCAACTCATATTCAATTAAATTATTTGTAAAAGGAGAAGATGTATCGAGATTTGATATAGATGGGATTACATTACCAATTATAATCTCGGTAATTATCATTTTGTCGACTTAGTAGAAACAACTTTAGGAAAAGCCCAGCTAAGACAGCGATCAATGAAAATATCATTCCAGTGACTATTGAAGGTGCTATACCCCACAATGCATTACCTAAATAATACACCATAAAAAGAATCCCCAGAACATATCCAACTGAAAAAATTGCACGGTCTAATAACCCCAACAATACACCTTGGAGAAATCCTGCAATTGTCAATATAAATATTGCAGATCCATAAGATGACATAACTGATTGTGATGCTTCGGACACAGGGAGAGCATTATTAAGTGCGTTCATTATCATATTTCCGACAAAGACATACAATTCAACTCCAAGAACACTAGCACCAATACCAAATCCTGTGATTAATAAACCTATTTGGATTCTAATATCTTCGAGAATATCTTCCATATTTAATTCACCATTATTCAAGATTCAGCAATTTTCATCATTTCATCTATTTTTGATGCAATACTTTCATTGTCGCCAGTTTTTAACAATTCATACCACTCATCATTGTTGAATTCATCAGGAAATATGCTCATATAACCAAGACGTGTTTCACCATTTGCAATCGATACTACAAATTGCAATTGGTTTATTATAATATGGAGAAAATTGAGTTGTGACCAATCTATTGGTTCTACTGAAAGAGTTAATACTTCTTTTGCAATTGTTGTAGTTGCATGGATCTCAGGATCTCTTTTGTATCTCGAATATTTTTTGCCTCGTGCAACCGTGATTGCAAAGTAATCAAATTCGTTATCTGGTTGTTTCAACCATTTTGCAATAGTCCCAATTCGACTTTTACCAGATAGTTCTTTTCCAGTCCCAAGCATGTAAATTATACTCATGAAATATTCAAATACCATTCTACTGGATATTATCAACCATTGTCTACTTTCCGCAAATAATAACTGTTCATGTATCCATTTATCATCGATTGATAATCGTTCGCGTGGTTGTACAGATTGATAAGTGTATTTTATTTGCAAAAGCATGCCAAATACCTTATAGGCAAGTTTTCGCTGCATATTTCCATCTAGTTGTTTAGCCATCGTCGTGCCCATAACGGAAGATACCCAATTTATATGTACTTGTTTTGAAATCTCACATGGGCAATATAATGCAAGAATCTGATCCATTCGTTGTACTAACTCATCCAGATTAAGATTTTCAATTTCCTGTTTTGTTAATATGTTCATATCACCTTGACAGCAGGTATAACCTCGCTTTAGTTCTTCATTTGACAAATAAATCACTCACACAAATAAGCTGCACATACGAGTTCTTTAGTAAATGGTCGATATTTATAAAGATATTTATTAATATCAATCAATAGTAATACAAATATATATGAATTTTGTTTTAATTAAGTATCCAAGTGGTGCCATTTTATCGAAAAATATCCTTTTTGTCCTAAAAATCATGTAGCTGTCCGAAAAGTACTCTATTTATCGGACAAAGCGGGTATTACCAATAGATATTTATAACATACATACAATTCACAATTGTTAATTCACAATCGTGAAATTGCTGTCTGAAAAACGACAGAACTCAAAAAATAATAAGGAGCAATTTAAATGAGGGATCGCTTTTGTTGATACTTACCGAGAAAAAGTAAAGATAAACACGAATAACAAGGAAAGAAAAGACAGTGATATTAAAAAAACCATAGAAGGGCTTCCACCTTCTGCAAAGCTTGTCTTTAAAGTCCTCGAGTATGGCGGACTCCTTACACAAAAGGAGATAGCCGAACAAAGTTACCTGCCTCCCAGAACCATCAGATACGCGCTTGCCAGATTGAAGGATGAGGATTTCCTGCAGGAAAAGTTCTATTTCAAGGATGCAAGGCAAAGTCTCTATTGCCTGAAAAATATACCTGGCACCGGGAATAAACCAATGGGTAATACCCCTGGAATGGAACAGAAGACAATCAACATGAGTGCAGATAACTACGAAATAGCAGTTATGTAAGACCAGTCATAGAAAATATGACTGAACTGATTAACAACTTGTCCATAGCGGGAAAAGCCAGGAATATGGTATACAACATGTACCTGTTCCAACAGCTTATTCCCGCTTCCCTAGCACTACTTCTTTTATTTAAGACTTGATCTGGCAGTGAATACTGAAACGCTGTCTATGCTATTTATTCTATAAGGAATGGAAATCAGATATATGCCGAGTTCATTATTCCATATCCAAACCCTCTGATCATGAAATAATCAAAACCTTTTTAAAATATTGATATTTTTTAGTGCACTAAAGCACATTTTAGTTCATTGAAGGAGGAGAATAATACTTGGTGTTGATACACAATATTTTAACTGAGGTTTACTTCAAACCCCATTATGTGGCTGAAAGGAGGAAAAACTAATGCCATTGCCTTATCTTTATTTGATAGTTTCTGTTATCGTTATGCTTGGAATAACTTTCTTTTTCGTGTTGAGGCGGGACCATGATTAACCAAATACTTCTTGTTTTGTATGTAATAGGTATTCTGCTGTTATCAATTAAACTCAAGCAGGGAACTTTTTCAGGATTTGTGATATCTGACCGTAACATCACACATCCCGCGGTTATCGGTATTGCATATATGGCAGCATATTTCAGTGCGGCCTCATTCCTCGGTGGCGGCGGGTACGGACTTGTTGCAGGACTACCATGGGTAATATGGGCAGTGTTCTTCCACGTCGCATTTGCATGTATAGCTTTTCTGGTTGCACCTAGAATATGGGCAGCTTCACAGAAATACGATGCAAAAACAGTACCACAACTTCTGGAACGCCGCTACAATTCACAAAAAGGAAAGGTACTCCTTGCAGCAATAATGCTCTTGATGTATACCGTTTACTTGGTTGCGATCTTTAAAGGATGCGCAAATCTTTTCCAGGGACTTCTCGGAGTAACCTATGTCCAGGGTCTTATAATAGCTGTGATAATTGTTGCTCTTTACTACGTGATAGGTGGACTGCCAGCCATTCTCTGGATCAGTTTCCTCCAGGGACTTATCATGCTCGTTGGTGCCGTATTCCTTTACGGCGGACTTATATCAAGCGGTGGCGGTGCTGATATCTGGAGCAGTATCCCGGCAGACATACTGAATATGGGTGGTGCTATGGTTCCGTGGCAAAAGACATTTGGAACTGCCTTTGCAATAAGTCTCGGGCTGCTGGCACTTCCTGACCTGCTTATCATGCTGTTCTCAGCGAAGGATAAGAGAGTCGTGCGCTTTGCAGGAATATATGGACCAATTTCCATCACAATATACGCTCTTTGTATCTTCTCACTGGGAATTCTGGCATACGGAGCTTTCAGTCAGGAACAACTTGCACCTTATATCGCAAACCCTGACGGACTTGTGCCATTCCTTGCAACTTCACTGCTTCCTACAGGATTTGACAGCATTGTGCTGCTTGCAGCTATCTCAGCCGCAATGTCTACAATGAGTGCAATTGTACTTGTCACAACAACATCCCTTACCTCAGATATACTGAAATACTTCAAACCTGAAACAACAGACGATAAGATACTCAAGATAACAAGAATAGTCGGAGTTGTGATCATCATTGTCTCTGCTTTCTTCGCAATAGATGTACCACAACTCATCGTGCCTCTGGTTTCCGTAAGTATGGGAGTTATCGCATGCTGTGTCTTCGTACCCCTTTTCTTCGGACTATACTGGAAACGTGGTACATCAACAGGATTCATTGCAAGCCTCGTTGCAAGTTTCGGTTCAATTGTCCTGTGGCAGCTCTTTGGTAACCCGCTTATCCATCCGGTTTTCATCGGACTGATATGCGGAATCGTGGCTTATCTTGGTGGCAGTCTTGCAAGTCCTGCACCTGCAACAGACAATTAATTAACTTAATGATTTGAAACTATGCGGAGAATTGCTCCGCAACGTCTTTTTTTATACATTATTGTAGCTAGCTTGAAAGTTCATCACAAAAACAGTTTTAAGTCTTTAAATCTATGAAAATATCAGGTGTTCTGATTTGAAGAATGTAATAAGCAAAAGTTTCGAGATTAAGGACTATATGCTTGATGACACTGTAATGAATGGTTTCTGGATGAATCTCATAGACAGGGAAAAACTAACCACGGAAGTTGTTTATTCTTCAGTTGATGCCGAAGGCTTCAGCTTAGAGGATACGAAAAGACTTGTCACAGAGATTACAGAAAAATGCGATCATTTCAAAACCCAGCTTCCTGAGAATATAAACTGTGAAGTTGTCTTTAAAGACTTTAATGATCTGAAGTATTCAGCAAACGATAACGAGATTCAGTTTGATTCAAAAGAGCTGGATGAAATAAGAGTTGTCTACCGCTTCTGTGTCGGATACCACATCTGACATTGTAATTTGATTTTGAAAAAGTAATTAAAAGGGCAAGATTGCCCTTTCTTGTGTTTCCTTGTTCTTATTTCTGTTTTCTGCTTACAAAAACCGCAAGTGAGACAAACACAATTCCTGCAAGAGCAGTGAATCCAGAAGTATCAGGCTTTTTTTCTAATAAAATCCTCACCCAGCACACTTTCTGCAAGCAGCACCGAAACATCCTTTATTTTCATTTCCTCGTTCTTTGACTCGCAGGCACCTGACATGTGATGCACACAGAAAGGACAGTATGAAGCAAGCATGTCAGCCTTATCCTTGTAACTCTGCACTGTCAGCATAGCAATGTCATTTGCAATATCCGGGAAGTTTGGTTTCAGACCGGCAGGTCCTCCACAGCATACCTGTTTGCCGTCAAAGAGTTCCTTGATTTCCACACCCATGCTTGTAAGGATACTTCGCGGGACATCCTTTGTTTCTCTCAGCGGACATGCGTCCCTCACAGCAACAGTAAGGTCAAGTTTCTGCGGTTTCAGGATGCCTTTATCGATCATATCCTTAAAGATATTCAGGGAATGTTCAACCTCAAAGTTCAGTTCACGGTAAAGTTTCGGATAATCATGACTGAGAACAAGATAGCATCCAGGACATGAAGCTATAACCTTCTTCACTCCCAGTGACTCAATGTAATCCACAAACTTCTTTGCATGCTCAGCAGCCTGCTCAAAATGGCCACTATCAATAAGGAAAAGTCCGCAGCATTTCTCCTCTTTCAGCATCATGGGTCTTATTCCTGCATGATTGAGCAGGCGGATAGTGGCTCTGGCAACCTCTTGCTGACTATATGATACCCAACAGCCTGCCATGTAAGCGATCTCGGAACTTTCGGCAAGGTCAAGGTCATCAGTAACCCAGTCAAATCTCTTTGAGGGATCCTTGGCTCCGGGACTGTTGTGCTTGATGATGTTATTTGAGATAGCTGTGGTCTTTGCAGGCTCTCTACCCTGTTCTGCCAGAAGTTGTCTCTCGTACTGAATAATATCGGTTATGGGAATATTCACCGGACACACATCATCACATGCACCGCAGCGTGATGAAAGATAGATGTTGTCGTACTCTTCCTGCGTAAGTTCTTCACCTGCAACTACCTTTGCCAGAGACTCGATCTTACCCTGCGGTGTGTAGATGTTGCCTTCTGTAACCTTATTAACAGGACAAACATCCCAACATTTCTTACAGTCGATACAATAACTTACTTCAAGCTCGAATTTCTGCATCATTTCACCATTTGTTCCATTCATTATCCCAGTAATCTTTCTCCCTGTTCTCATCCGAAGGTGCTTTAATTTCCTCTGGATAAGGATACAGGAACCTGTCCTTATAAGAATTCTTGCCAAAAGCCCTGAAGGAAATCATTCTGAGAATTTCAATAACAGCATCCCAGCTAATTCTGTTGTCTGCATAGCGTCTTAGCATTTCCTCAAAGAAAGAACTTTCATTGATGTCTTTACCATCAGAAATTAAGAACATCTTCTTTGCGGTTTCAATTTTCAGATATTCAGAACCCGGTCTTCTCAGTATTTCCTTCAGAAGAGACCCATACTCTTCAAATACCTGATCTGCTTTCCCGGAACCTGTAAGCAATCCGGACATTTTTTCAAAAAGCTCCGGATTGCAGGACATAAATAGAAAACTGTTCTTTCTGTGAAAATCCAGCAGTGAATCTACGGATGCATTGGATTTTATATTTCTGAAATCTGCAAAAGCATAGATACTTGTCAGGAAATGATGCCTTATGCTTGCATTAAGCAGCCTTTCACTTTCTTCCATGGGATAACCACGATATCGATTTATAACATGTCCGGCAAAAAATCCTGCAGACCTGTCAACAACAGGGGACATTTGCATCCTGGCATAGACCTTCACATTTCCAAGACCCATACTCGGGGAAAGTCCTTTGAAAATAAAACCGTCAACCTCTCCCAATTCATCAAGAAAGCTTTCAGCAAAAGCATTCATCTTTTCTGTAAGATCCAGACCTGTGCCTGGCTGCACAAGTCTGTATTTATCATTCATTCTGATAATCCTAAGAGGAGCTCTGGGAACACCAAGACCAATTTCAACCTCGGGACAGACTATTTTCATATCTGCAAATTGCATTAGGTTCCGGACAATAGGAGAACTTACCTTCTGTCCATTAAATCGAACCTTGTCAAATTCAAGGCACCTGCTTACCAGAAGTACCGGTCTTGGAAACTCTTCCATGTCAACAATATTGTAACTGATGGATTATAATTATGACCTTGAACTCTGACCTTTTCCCTTCTTTTTAGCCTTGCCACGTTTTTTCTTTTCATCCATTACAGCAAAAGATTCCAGTAACACTACCATGAAATCCCATATCTTCCTGATGGAAGGAATGTGAAGACATTCATCAGGAGAATGCGGATTTTTTATAGTAGGTCCGAAGGATATCATATCAATGTTCTCAAACTTTGAACCTATAACAGCACATTCCAGACCTGCATGTATTACCTCTATCTTTGCTTTTTTAGTAAAAACAGACGAATAAATTTCCATGCAGCGTTTCAGTAAAGGAGAAGACATATCCGGCTGCCACGGTGGATAACCTGAATTATGTTCATAATCTGCACCGTATTTCTTTGCTATATTTTCTATTGATGAAGTGAGAGCTGCAAGCCCTGAGTCAACGGAACTACGCTGGCTTGAGATAACTACAAGTTTTCCGTCTTTGATGTTGATCGTAGCGAGATTACTTGAGGTTTCAACAAGTCCTTCTATGTCAGCTGACATTGAAGCAACTCCATGTGGAAGCTCCTGCAAAAGTCCGATGATCCGGGATGAAGTTTCAGGACCTATTGATTCCATTGTTTCTTTTTGCAAATCAAAAGAAGGAGAAGAACATCCTTCAATTCTAATAGCAAGCCCGGTTTCGATCTCAGAATAATCTGACTTCATTTCACTTTCAAGATCAGATATGAGTTTAGATAATTCTTCTTGCTTATTAGCCAAAACAGCTACTATAGCCTGAGCATAACGGGGAATTGCATTATGAGCAGAACCACCTTTTATATCTACAATTCTAATATCCATCCTGTCAGCAATTGAGTTTAATGCTCCTGCAATCAGTTTATTGGCATTTGCACGACCTTCATGGATATCCACACCTGAATGACCACCCGCAAGACCATTAACCACCAGGTTGAAAGTTATCATGTTTTCAGGCAGAGGTGAAAGATCAACTGGCATGGTGATTGTAGTATTAAGTCCTCCTGCACACCCGACTGTGAATACACCCTCATCCTCGGAATCCACATTAAGCAATATTTCCCCGGAGATAAAATCATGTGTAAGGGCATTGGCTCCGGTAAGCCCGGTTTCCTCGTCCACCGTAAAGAGAAGTTCAAGTGGAGGGTGTTTTAAGCCTTTGTCTTCTGCCAGTGCAAGCGCAATGGCAATTGCTATACCGTTATCAGCTCCCAGAGTTGTACCCTGTGCTCTGAGCCACTCACCATCCACTACAGGAACTATGTAATCCTTACTGAAATCGTGATCGATGTCCTGTGTCTTCTCACAAACCATGTCCATGTGTCCCTGGACAACAATTGAAGGCAGGTACTCACATCCTTTTGAACCCGCAACTCCGATAACAATATTATTCACACTATCGAACTTTACACTAAAACCATGATGTAATGCCCACTGTTTAAGCCACATGGCTATTTTTTCCTCATTCTTGGAGCATCTGGGAATACTACTGACTTCCCTGAAATGTGAAAGTATTCGTTCTGTGATCTCGTCCATGTGTCTTACCTGCCTTTCTGCTATTTTCCCATTCGGTTATTCTGCAATTTATACTGAAATAATTCTCATCGTTCATACAATAAACTGCCTGCTCTGTATAAAATATATCACACAACAATGATAAGAACCATCTTGAGAATCTCATTCTATAGAAAATACACAAATATAAGATGAAATGAGGAACTAACATGAGCTATCATGATACTATCAGTGTTATCTTAGGCGATATCGTAGAGCAGGAAGTTGATGCAATAGTGAATGCAGCCAACAATTCTCTGCTTGGAGGAGGAGGCGTTGACGGTGCCATCCACCATGCAGCAGGTCCAGAACTCCTAAAGGAATGCCGGACCCTTGGCGGGTGCCCTACTGGCGAGGCAAAGATCACTGAAGGATACCTTCTACCTGCTAAATGGGTTATACACACTGTCGGCCCTATATGGAACGGAGGACATAACCGGGAGGATGAACTTCTTGTTAATGCTTACAGGAATTCGCTTCTGCTTGCAGAAGAATATGATATCAAAAGTATCGCATTCCCGGGAATTAGTATCGGAGCCTATGGTTTCCCGGTTAGCAGAGCATCAGTACTGGCAGTGAGGACTATTCTTGAACACATGGAAACCGGTGGGTCACTTGAAGATATCAGGCTTATCTGTTTTAATAATGAAGCCTATCATTTTTATTCAAATGCCCTTGAGCTCACTGTACCAGACATATACAGTAATGAATAAATTGTAGAGGCCATGCCTCATCATAATAAGGATTAGCATATCCCTTCCAAGAGATATGTTTTTATATTATGATTTCCAGGTAAACACATAATAAGTTTGGTTATAACACAAAAAAATCAGACTTAAAGAGCCGTGCAGGCTTGAAGCTTATCGTGTGGTACGATAGGTTGGTTGGTTGGTTGATAAAAATTAGTGGTTGGTGGTGCTGGAATTTTCCGGCAAGCAGACCCGTAGAACAGGATTCCCTACAATTAAAAACAAGAAAGGGCTGTTATCAGCATCTTCAAAAAACAAATATGGAAATCCTGTTCAGGGCGCTCTCTTTTATTACAATTTTGCGATTCCACTATTTGGGTTCATTCATAAGTCATTTATTCGAAAATTGCATACTAATTATCCATGAGTCTGCTTATTGTTAAGAACATCACCAGGGAAGGACCCGGGATACTGGAAAAAATACTGAAGGAAAACGACATTGATTTCCATATTGCAGACCTTGATGCAGGAGACAAAGTTCTGGAGCCTGACAATTACTCTGCAGTTATCGTCTGTGGCGGACCTGACAGTGCCAATGACAAAACCCGAAAGATGGAACAAGAACTTGCAATGATAAAAAAGGCAATCGAACTTGAAATTCCTTATCTTGGGATATGTCTTGGAATGCAGACACTTGCTAAATCCCAGGGTGCTGTTGTTCGCAAAAACGACGTAAGGGAAATAGGATTCAGAGATAAGGATGGAGAATATTATTCAGTTAATATTGAAGATAAATGGATAAATGATCCTCTGTTCAAAGATCTTGGAAATCTCGTAAAGATATTCCATCTGCACGGTGAAACTGTGGATCTGAGTGATAATATTGAACTGCTGGCTACTGGAAAATACTGCAAAAACCAGATAATCAAAGTAGGTAGCAATGCTTATGGGATTCAGGGTCATTTTGAGCTTACACCTGAAATGTTTGAAGTCTGGCTGGATAACGACCCTGAACTTATGGAACTTGACAAGACCATGCTTTTAGAGGATTTTGATGAGCTTGCTGAGGAATACAGGAACAATGGTTACACATTTTTCAGCAATTTCCTTAAAATAGCAGGCTTACTCTGACCCTGCAGGAAAATCAAAACTTTTTAGTATCAGTCAGGAAAATAGCAAAGCATGAGAATTCCCCAGAGGCTGGAAACCGGTCGTCTCGTCATTCGAAGATACACGGAAGATGATCTGGAAGAGTTACATCAATTCCTGAATAATAAGGATGTTATCGGTTTAACCGACATGCCATCGAATACGAGTCAGGAAGAAACAGAAGCTTTTCTCCAAATGCTCCTAAAGTCATATTATAGCGAGGAACCAGTAGCTGCAATGGCGATCTGCCTGAAGGAAAACGGAAAGGTGATCGGTTCCTGTGGATTTGCTGCAGTAGAATTCTCAAAGAACACACAGATATATTATGCACTTAAACCGGATTTCAGGAACAATGGATATGCTACCGAAGCCATGGAAAAATTGATTGAATACATGATACTTGTTTTTGATATTGACAGGATCTGCATTTATTGTCCTCCTGATAATATTGCATCCATGAACCTTGCAAAAAGAATCGGCATGGAACAGCATGGCACTATTCACGTAAAAAACATGGATTTCAAATATTTTTTACTGACACGGGAAATGTACCTTAACAGTAATTAGTGATACAAATCCTTTTTATTCCAGACGCTACACTATTGATGTGCAAGCATGCACAATACATAGGCGCTGCATATCAAAAACATTTTTATGCAATAAAAAAGCACCACGTAGTATATGTGGTTGGATATATTATTAAAGACTATATTAATTGTTGTTTTGATAACTACACCCATAGTTACAGCAGAATACAACTATGAAGAAGTAAGAACGATAATCTACGAAGCCGGGGTAGAGGTAAAACCCGGTTTAACTGAAGATCTTGTATGGTATGTCGGAGATGAGGAGCATTCCGGAGTAGTGGGATTCTGGGAAAATGGTCGTCTGACAGCTGAAATGAAGACTCTGGATTACTGGGACACGGATGATCCGATGATCATGATGACAGGGGAAACGACAGATCAGTTTGGTTTCACTATCAGTTATGCTTCATTCACAGCTCCAACTCCCGGAGGAGATCAGGTTTATGTAGACATTACGGGTTATGACATTCCTTTGTCTGAAATTGAGCCGGTAGCCGATTCTATTTTACTCAGACTTATAGAGGAATCAGCAGCAAGTGGAGCAATTTCAGTATCTGTGAATACAATATACATTGAATCAGAAATCTATGGTGAAGTCGTTGAAGCTATAAAAGATATCAGGCCCGGTTTCAATGATGACGGATACTGGTATGTTGGTGATGATGAACATGCAGGTGTAGTCGCCTATTCAGAACTGGTCCTGGGACCTGAAATGAAAAATCCAGATTACTGGAATATCAATGAACGAATGATGATGTCTGAAAATCCAGACATGATAATAAGTAGTGATATTACGTTTGATGCCCCGACACCCTATGGAACCAGAGTTTATGTCACTGTTGATGGCTATAATGTTCCACTCTCGGAGATACAGCCAGTAGCAGAGGTCATCTATAATACGCTTGTAGAGCGATCCTTTGAAAGTGGTGCTATTGGTGACGGAGTAGCAGGAGATACAGTCACACAGGATGCTTCCATAGGAACTTCAATTGGAGCTATAGAAAGCGATTCCCTGCAGGACACTATCCCTGATGATATTCCGACGGTTACAGATAATGGGGTCGAATCTGATGAAGATTCTACAGATGATGATAATCTCGAAGACAAGCTTGCTGAGATAGATGAACTGTTTTCATTATATGATGAACTGTTAGAAAAAGGACTTCTCGAATATGAAAAGGAAATGGATGTCGATTACATTGGAAAACAGGACATCGAAGATCTTCAGAACATCCAGATGAATTATATTCTTCCTGAGGAATTCGTAGAATCAATACAGGAACAGGCTATAATCATCGACATGCTTAGGTCTGAAAGCTCCGAAGACATAGACAAACTTGATGAAATAGATACAGACGAAGAGCAAGATATCGAGACTAATAGAGCTATTATCAAAGATGTTTTTGGAAATGATTTTAACTTTGATGCCGGAAGCTCTGTAAGTGTTGGAAGCGGACCGGAGTATGAAGGCAAGGAAAAGGTTGCTGAAAAACTCAGCGAGAACCTATACCTTGATGCACTGGACAATACCAGAAAGGAAAGCATGGAGAAGTTGAAGACCGGACACGAAGCAGCATCTTTCTTTTTGGATAGTTATGGAGACTCAAAAATAGCAAAGAACTTTGAGAAAATAGACAAGATCAACAGTTTCAAAGAAGAGATAGACAAGTACTATGGTGCCTACAAGGACACAAAGAAGCTAAGTGAAATGAAAGGAGCTTCAGGCACATCTGCAAAAGCTCTGTATGCCCTTGCAAAAAGCGGCCAGGAGGTAGCAGATAAAATACCTGTGGTTGGTGACCTGATCAAAACAGAATTAGAAGCTGTTGAAAAGATAGTAATGGTTATTCCTGAACTTGATGATGCTATAAACAGCGGTGCAAGACAGGGAGTTATAACAAATGGTCCGATCGGAACTTCCACACCTAATGCATTCCTGAGTTCTTACGGAAAAGTAACACAGACAGATGATGGACCATCTTATTCTTTGCCTTATACCGATGAGAACGGAGAAGAGCATGAGATAAGTCCGGACCAATGGGTGAAGGTCACAACAAAGACCGGAACTTATTACATACCAACAGATGAATGGGAGAATCCTATTGGCGATATTGCCCTGAAAGACTCTGGCAGCAGCTGGAAACCATGGAAATGGGATAACTGTCAGATTGTCAAGCGTAGCAATCCCGGAATAACCTACAATAACGGGGAGGAATACGACCTATGAAGAAAAGAACAATTGCAATTATAGGAATAGTATTGTTGTTCCTCCTGTTCTCAGGCGGGGACGATGACAGTTCGTCTAGTGCTGAATGGGATTCAATGGTATCAGACAGTTATGATGTTGACAGGGCCGCAAGCATGTCAATTTATGAATCCCTTGCTTTCCAGGGAATTGATTATTCTGTAGTTGAAGTCACTGAAGAGCACGTACTTGTCAAATATGACCAGCCACCAGTAAAATCAGACACAGATGCACTCTTTATCTGGTTCTATATCATGGGAGTTGCAGCTGAGACAGCGCCTGATACTGATGAGGTTATCATCGAGATGTATGATGGAACTGAAGAGCTGTATGAGGTTACTGTGCAGACATCAGACATTCAGGACTATCTGGATTCCTACACAACCCTTGATGAGTTCAAGACAAAGGTGAACGTCAGGGCAGTAATGTAAGCAAAAAATGAAATGATGGATATAAACGGGGTTTTCCATCATTTCTATTACATTTTATTCTTTTCTGCAAATGCAATATTAAAAAAGGAAACTGATAAACTAATGCCTTAATGAAAACATCGAAACCTGTAGATTGTCAGTCTTACTGCTAAGTATGTAATTAAAATAATAAAATATAAATATATATATTAACTAATGTATTTCTCATAGTTTAAGGTGTGAGAATGATGAGGGTACAACAAGCTTGCAGATATGACTCTAAAAAGCCACTATTTTTTTTCATAATCGTTTCAACAATACTTCTAAGCATCCTTACTTTTCCTGTATCTGCATCCTCAGTTGTAAGTATAGAGCAGACAACACAGGAAGTACAGGCTGGTGAGAATTTTGAGATAGAAATCATTATAACACCTTCCACCGCAGTTGCAGGTGCGCAGCTTGACCTGATTTTTGACAGTAGTATGGTAACAGTAAATAATGTTGAGGAAGGAGACTTCTTTGACAGGAATAATGCGATGTCTATTTTCATCCCGGGTACCGTTGATAACCAGCAGGGAATTGCCAGCGGACTATTTGCAGTCACTTTGGGACAGACTGTGGTAGAATCTTCCGGAACCTTCGCACATATTACGTTAACAGCAGGTAACCAGTCAGGAGAAAGCACCATCATTCTCTCAAATGTAATATTAAGTGATGCAAACGGGAATGCGATTCCCACTAGCATTGAAAATGCACAGGTCACTATTACAGGAAATTCAATAACAGGTTCCACAGAAGAAGCATCAGCAAGTTCATCTGGCGGAGGAGGCGGTGGCGGTGGAGACACTGGAGAGAACACTGAAAACATCGAACTCAAGGAAGTCAACAAATTATACATCATAGGAAACACTGCTGTTACTTACACTTTTGATGAAAACAATAATCCGGTAAAAGCCATCAGTTATACTTCACTAAAAAGTGCTGGCTTTATCAGCAGTACAATTGAAGTCCTGAAAGATGTTTCTACAATGGTCCCTCAAAAACCTGATGGACTTATTTACAGAAATATGAATATCTGGATCGGAAACGCAGGATACGCAACTGAAAACAATATGGAAGATATGAAAATATCCTTTGCGGTGCCTAAAAGCTGGATTCAGGTCAATGGTGTTAAAACTACGGACATCCGCTTAAACCGCTACCATGATGAAAACTGGCAGGTGCTTGATACCAAAATTAACGGGGAGGATAATGATTTTTATTTTTTTGAAGCAAAAACTCCTGGGTTTTCTCCTTTTGCAATTACAGCAAATGTAACAAGCAAAAATGTAACAGAAAACGAACAGGTCAATGCAGCTTCATCTTACGATGACAACGACCCTGACGGGCAAATTGAAGAGGTTGATGTAGAAGAAGTTTCAGATTCCACATCTACTTACATTAAAGAGAAAGCAAGTTCTGCAAAACTATCGCAAAATAGTATTTTATTAAGTTTTGTTTCAATATCATTTGTAGTTCTTCTTAGACATAGAGAAAAATTGTAATCTCAAAACACTCCTGAAAAAGAATAAATCCTCTCCGCACCATCTATAAGATAGAGAGGTTAGAGAATGATAGGGATAATGTCAGACTCACATGACAACATGGATGCTATAAGGGCTGCTGTGGAATTATTCAATAAGAAGAAAGTAAAAACTGTTCTTCATGCCGGTGACATAATTTCACCTTTTACGGCATCTGCTTTCAGCAAACTGGATGCCCAGCTGTTTTTTGTTTTCGGGAACAATGACGGTGACAGGTTACTCTTAAAACAGAAATTCGATGAAATCGGTGCTGAGTGCTGTGGTGACTTTGGCGATCTGGAAATAGACGGGAAAAGAATTGCACTTATCCATGGAATATACGAACCACCGGTTGATGCCATGGCAGAATCAGGAGACTTTGACATAGTTGTCAGAGGGCATACGCATCACGCAGGTGTGACAAAAATTAACGAAACACTGCTTATAAATCCGGGCGAAACAGCCGGAGTACTCACCGGAAAAAGGACAGTTGCACTCCTTGACCCTGAACTTGGAGTGGAAATAGTAGAGATCTGATAAAGGGATGCTTTAAAGCATCTCCTTCACCTTTGACAGGACTTCCTCTACCTGTGCAGGGTCAAGGTCAAGTTCCTTGTTCTTTTTGATATCCATTTCAGTGAGCAGTATGTGTTTTCCTATTGGAATGCCTGCTTCATCCATGGTTGCCTTTGCACAATTGAGAGGACACCCATCGATAACAATAATAGATTCGCAACCTTCTGCAGATTTAACCAGACCGGAAACCTTGCCACCGACACCTACGGTGCACATCATGTTACCGACACCCTCCTTGTGTAATTCAACTGCAATAGCATTGCTTAACTGACCAACATTGGATGCACCTGCGCATGGGAAGATTCCTATAATGGAAGCACCACATGAGCATTTTGCCTTCTCAGACATAGGTATTACTGTGTTATCCATTCAATAACCTCGTCTACCTTTGGTACTCTGCCAACTATCTTCACATCGCCATCAACAACAACAGCAGGAGTTATGAGAACGCCGTATGCAATTATGTCATCCATGTTCTCGACCTTTACTATCTCAGCATCAACACCTGCCTTGGCAACTGCTTCTTCAACGAACCTCTTTGTCTTGTCGCATTTAGCGCAACCTGTACCCAATATTTCTATTTTCATATTATTCATCTCTTTAACTCAAATCAACTCAAGGGAACACTTTTATAGCGTCAAAATCACAGGCATGAACACAAGTCATGCAATATTTACATGACTTCATCCCTGCCGGGAAACATATTCCATCCTTTAGCTCAAGGATACCGTTCTGGCACGCATCAACACATGATCCGCAGCCTGTACATTTTTTCTCATAAACTGCAACAAATACCATCTGAATACTTCCTGTTATGTAATGATAACTGTAAAGAGAATGTCAGTACCCTCTCTTTAATATAGTTATCAGTTCCTCAGGGTGAGGCATAGATTCTTTAATATTGCGGCATGTTTTTTCAATATCATAATCAAGTCGGATAATTTCAGCTTCACCTGATGCAGTGTCAAACACTGCACAACTGACTTTAGAGTCTCCATCCCTTGGCTGCCCTACTGAACCAGGATTTACTATCAACATATCCCTGAACTTTCTGACAAACGGCTGATGTGAATGACCAATAAAAAGAACGTCGGTATCAATTCCACAGATCATTTCTTTAATTTCGTCATCGGGAGTTTCCGGTCTCATGTACTCATAATTTGACCTTGGGCTTCCATGTGTGAAATAAAGTTTTAAGCCATTAATCTCCTTCTGGATGCTGAATGGGAGATGACGTAAAAAATCCATCTGCCTTTCAGATGTCACTTCCCATGTGTAATCACGGGTTGCAACTGAAAGATGCTTGTACTTGTATCCGCAGCCACATTCTATACGTGAACCTACGGCAGCATCGTGATTTCCAAGAACGGTTTCGATATTATTCTCCATGATAAAATCAATACACTCGGATGGAGAGGGACCGTAATCTGCAAGGTCACCAAGGCAAACTACCAGATCATGAGGAACAGACATTACGGCATCAAGAGCTTCCTTATTTCCGTGAATGTCTGATATAAGTAACATTTTCATCTTAGCACCAATCTTTTAGTTATAGTAATTGGGAATTATGTGTTAAAAAATATACATTCCAAACACGTATCCTGCTATTGCCGCTACTACAACTACCAGAGATATATAGGTCATTCCTTTCTGGAAACCCATAATCCTGTTTATTACTATCATATTCGGAAGACTCAGTGCCGGGCCTGCAAGCAGCATTGACAGAGCAGGACCTTTTCCCATTCCAAGAATAGTAAGTGCACTTATGATAGGAACTTCTGTCAGTGTGGAGAAATACATAAGAGCTGCAGCAACTGAGGCAATTATGTAGGAACTTACGGTGCTGCCACCTACGTATTTCACAACATATTCTGCCGGGAGAAGCTCTACAATGATACCCGCAAAGAACACACCGATAAGCAGGAGCGGAGTTATCTGCTTTACAAGGAACCAGGTTTCTCCCATCCAGCTTTCGAGTTCATCCCTGTCAAACCATTTCAGAGATACATATACTGTAATAAGTATCAATGGGATTTCCACAAAGAGCATTGGATTCCATGTTGGCAGGATTTCCGGTGTTACAAGGATTGCAAGCAGCAAAAGGAAAAGCCAGACTGTATGAGCATGCTTTTCGTCACCGAATGTCTTGATGCCTTTTTTCTCGACATCCTTTCTTTCGTATAGGAAAGACATTACAAGACCGATGAAAACTGAAAGCAGAATTGCAATGACAGCTCTTGCAACACCAAGGTCGTATCCGAGTATCTTTGCAGTATAGACAATTGCCAGTACATTGATGGCAGGAGCTGAGAACAGGAACGTGGTGGCCGGCCCAATTCCGGCGCCTCTCTTATATATACCTGCAAAAAGTGGCAGGACCGTGCAACTACACACGGCAAGAAGACAACCGGAAATGGCGGCAACCGAATAGGAAACATATTTTGGTGCGTCGGCCCCGAAGAATTTCAGGACAGACTCTTTCGAGAAGAGTGAAGCTATCGCACCTGCCAGGAAAAAGGCAGGGATCAGACAAAGAAGTACGTGCAGTGCCAGATACTCCTTGACCGATGCAATACCAATATAAGCGAGATCTATGATGTAAGAGGTCATTGTTTCAAAATATGTTGAAATGCTATTTATAGATTATGGTTTCAAATGTTTTTGAAATACAGTGCTGCAAAAAATTGCCATTCTAATCAGTAAACCATTAAAGGTATATGCAAAAAATACAATTGTGCACTATGTCACTGAAAGCCATTGGAAAAGTATCTAATTTTGCAGATGAAAAAACAATGCAGTTACTTGCTCTCTGGAAAGAGAGTGTCAGTATTGTTGAGCTTGATGAAACAGATGCAGAAACTATGGTTTATGAAGACTATACTCACTACATAGTTGTCCATGACCCTCTAGGCATGAAATTCCCGGAAAAGAGAGATGAATGGAACAAGAGATTCTGTAAGACGGCAGGTGTATCCGTTGTCGAGCTTATAAAGGTCAATGGAAAACAGATCTATTTCAAAGGTCTTTTTGCTATGGATCATGCTTCTGTTTATGGAATTGTTCCTTACACATCATTTGATAATCCGGATGCTGATTTCCCACCAGCAGAAATGGAGATACTGAAGAAGCAGACAATGGAAGTTGCAATGCCACAGGCCAACGGTAAAACTATACTTGATGTTGGATGTGGTGTCGGAAGCCTTACATTACAGATGGCAAGGATGAATCCGAAGTCACAGGTCATGGGAATAGACCTTCTTGATAAGACAATGGAACAATGCCGCCTGAACGCTATCGCATATGATATTAAAAATGCGGAGTTCGAGGCTGAAAGTGTTTATGAGCTTCCTTTTGATGATGAAAGCTATGAGACTGTTACATGCTTCTTTATGCTGCACCACCTTGATGATATTCCAAAAGCCCTCTCTGAAGTAAAGAGAGTTGTTTCAAAGAACGGTATCGTACTGGCAGTTGAACCACTGGAGCACCACCATGGAACTGAAAGAGGTATTCAGGACTGGGTAAACCACTTTGAGAAGGCAGGTTTTTTAGTTGAGACACAGCAGATAAGCAGAGCCGTTTTTATAAAGGCAAAAGTCAACTGTTGATTTTAATCAAATTGCATTTGCAATTTTAATCAAATAAATATTGTTGACCACAAAAAAGGACGTGGATAGTGCTTGGAAAAAGTGGTCAACAATGATTGAAGTAGGATTTATCTGAATTGATTTTTGGGGAAGGGATGGTACTTCATTGGTTGTGCCATAAAGTTCCTGCTTCAACTAATTACTGGTGAGAGTGCATAGTATTTAAATAGGGTCCATTCTTATTAAAGACATCATGTCTACTGCTACTGAAATGAACTTGAAACAACTTATACAGGGTTTATTTCAGAGAGATTATTGTGCAGAGATGGACTTGTTAATAAGCTCTTTTTAGGAAAGATATCCATCAATCCAAATTATTTTACCATCAATCATAAGGAGGAGCGGGCGATTGTCACCCGCAGAAAAAAGATGTGCAATGTCCTCTTTTTAGAGGAAGTGCCTGACATGTTTTTGTCATTGCACCGTTTTAGTCTAGTGTTACAAACAGTACTTGTTTTTAACACTAAATCTAGTGTGATTCGTTTTTATTTAAAATTTGTGCCAGACTTTAATCTAATTGATAAAATTTAAATGTCTCAATTATGTCGAAAAGTTAAAGTACGTTTCATGTTAACAGTTGGCATTATCACTAATGGAGTTGCTAATTATGTTGGGAATAACAGACCCACAAATATGGATTGCATATATTTTATGTTTTGTAAGTGCTATCGGATGTATCATCTATGGTATTTTACATTGGAACGACGATGAAGAGGATGATAACTGATGGCAGTTAGCACTCCTGTTCTTGGACTGGCCGTACTAGCCTACATGATGGTGGTTTTCTACCTTGGCTGGGTCGGTTACAAACAGACAAAAGACAATGATGACTACATGCTTGCAGGAAGGAAAGTGAATCCTTTTGTGCTTGCATTCTCCTATGGTGCTGCATTTATCAGTACTTCAGCCATTATAGGATTCGGAGGTTATGCCGGAGCATTCGGTCTTGGAATACTGTGGCTGGTTTTCATGAATATCTTCGTGGGAATCTTTATCGCCTTTGTGATATTCGGGTCAAGGACCAGACGTATGGGCGTAAACCTCAAAGCAGTTACTTTCCCGGAGCTTATAGGAAGAAGATTCCAGTCAAGGTTCATTCAGGGATTTTCAGGTGCACTCATCACTATATTCATGCCACTTTATGCAGGAAGTGTACTGATAGGTGGTGCACGTTTCATGGAAACTGCTCTGAATATCGATTATAATATCGCGATTCTCATTCTTGCCATAATAGTTGCAGCCTACGTAATTACAGGCGGACTCATTGCTGTTATGTACACTGACGCCCTACAGGGTGTACTTATGTTCGTAGGAATGGCAATTTTGCTTGTAATCACCTACTCTAAACTTGGCGGAGTTACTGAAGCTCACCAGGCACTCACAAATATGGCATACCTTGTGCCGGATAATCTTGCAGCCGTCGGTCACACCGGATGGACCACTATGCCGGCATTTGGTTCACCGACATGGTGGACACTTGTTTCAACCATCATTCTTGGTGTCGGTGTCGGTGTACTTGCACAGCCCCAGCTTGCTGTGAGATTCATGACAGTAAAGAACACACGCTCCCTGAAAAGAGCTGTACTTTCAGGCGGTCCTTTCATCTTCATGATGGCAGGTGTGGCATATATTGTGGGTGCACTGTCAAATGTGTATTTCTACAACACCCAGGGAATGATATCTCTAGAGGTTGCAGGTGGAAATATCGACAAAATCATGCCTGAATACATCAACAGTGCAATGCCCGATTATATTGTTGTTTTCTTCCTGCTTACCCTACTGGCAGCAGCCATGTCAACCCTGAGTTCACAGTTCCATGCAATGGGAACAGCTTTCGGCCATGACTTCTATCGTCAGGGAATTATGAATGGAAAGATAGGAAAAACGATCACTGTAACCAGAGTCGGTATCGCTGTTACAATTTTTATCAGTGTCGTCCTTGCATATATCCTTCCACCGGGAATTATCGCAAGAGCAACAGCAATATTCTTCGGACTCTGCGCAGCAGCATTCCTTCCGATGTATTCAGGAGCTATCTTCTGGAAACGTATGAACAGACAAGGAGCAACTGCAAGCCTTCTTATAGGTACTTTCAGCAGCCTTTTCTGGCTTACATTTGTGCATGCTAAAGAAGCAACAGCCCTTGGAATCTGCCAGGCACTTTTTGGACAGGCAACACTCCTTACGGGAACATGGACCCTTGTAGACCCTATCCTTGTTGCTACACCACTGTCATTTTTGGTGGCAATTATCGTGAGCCTCATGACAGAACCAATGGCATCAGAGCATGTTAAAAACTGTTTCAAGAAATAGCAAAACTAATTTGATTTTGGGAAATGATCAGTCAATTGTTTTGTTGGTTGATCGTTTTATTCTCTTTTTAATAATGATAATTGAAAACGTTTTTCTTATTAGAGAATTTGTTGAAAAGGATGCCCATTATTTTGTTCATTGAATTTGTTTTGTTCTTCTTCAGAAACAGACTCTATAACCAGAACGCATCTTTTTCGAAATATCCTCCTAAACTCCACACTTTTGATATCATTAAATCTAATGCAGGTATGATTTAAGATTACATATTTAACTAAATAACTCTAAAAAATTTAATTTCAGTACTTTGTATCGATTTTAATTTTAAAACAGAAAAGATAAATAAAAAAGAGAAAAGAGAGCTTATTGCTCTCTTTATACTTTATTTTCTTCTTGCAAAGAAAGAAAGTAGAACAAACACAATTCCTGCAAGAGCAGTAAATCCTGGAGTATCCGATGTTTCATCTTCAACTGATTCTGTTTCTTCTTCAGTTACTGATGCTGATGCAGGATCCTGTAGTATTTCTTCAACTATCTCTTCTGCGTCATCTCCAAACAGAGCGTAGAGTGAGAAGTGGGTGGTATATGCAGTTGCTCTGCCATTCTCCCAGTCAATAGTTGTTTCAAGAGCAGTCCAGCCGTCTTCTGAATTGTAGGTATAGATTAACGGAGTTTTGCCTTCAAAATCTTCCGGATCGAAGTCTATAGTTATCAGGACTTCCTTGTTAAATGTGGTTCCCGAAGGTCCGAAATCATAGTAAAGACCTGATTCAAGTACTTCATCAGGAGTATCGGCAGGCATGGACGCAGGAGTAGTTACTATTATCGTATTAACAGGATTTCCAGATGTGTCTGTTCCAACTGTTCCCTTGTACAAAGTCACAGTTGTTATAGTATCTTTTGATTTGACAACAGTGTCACCTGTTAGTTCCCCAGCACCGTTTGTTGAAAGTGTGGCTATTGTTCCCTGTGATCTTACTCTTGTAGCTACAGAACCACCACTTGAACCGGATGAACTTGAACTACTGGAAGTTGTTGGTTCAGGATCTTTGAACAATCCGTAGGTTCCTTCACTAATTGTTACATTTAGCTGATTGACAGAGATATTAAGTGTTGTATCATTCACTACAGACCATGTACTGTCACTATTGTTATACTTATACAGATTAATAGAAGATTCTCCAGTACTGCTCATGTCTGAATCATCGTAGGAAAGGAAAATCTCTAAAGGAGTGCTTCTTTCGATAGTGAAATAATTACCAACATTTATTTTTTCTGATAAAGTAGAGATTAAATAATTTCCTATGAAATTGGTTGCTGTATCATCTGAAGTGTAAGATATCAGAATACCATTTAAAGTAATTTCGAGATTTTCAACTGTATTGTTGAGAGATGCTGTCCAGAAATCACCAAGTATATTACTTGTTACAATATTGTCAGTTAGAATATTATTAATGGAAGTAGAAATTGCAATTCCATATACATCATTGTTAACTGCAATATTATTTGCCAAAGTGTTGGTATTTGAATATATAAGGTAAATACCAAATTCGTCATTATTATCTAAAATATTATCTGTTAGAGTGTTGGTATTTGAATAACTAAGTGTAATACCATCATAGTTGTTGTAGATATTATTGTCAGTTAGAATATTGTTGTCGGAGTCACTCACTAGAATACCTATATCATAATTGTCATGAACTCTGTTGTGTTCTATGGTATTATTGTTACATGAATTATCTAAGTAAATACCAGTTCCTTCATTATAATTTACAAAGTTATCTGTTAGGGTATTGTAAGATGAAGTATGTAGGTAAATACCATCGTTTCCATTGTTATTTATCTCATTGTTTGTCAGAGTATTATAACTAGAGTATGAAGTTAGAATACCAGCATTGATGTTATTATTGAGAATGTTATCCGTCACTGTAATATTATTGGAGTGATCGAGGTAAATACCGAAACTATTTACAGTACAGGTATTGTTTATTATTATGCTGTCATTTGAGGAGGAGAGAGAAATACCTTCATAAGTACCTGATCCTGTGACATTGAAACCATCAATAGTTACATTATCTGCATATATATTAATTATAGGAGCAGGCTCACCTTCCAGTAAAGTAGTGTTTTCTGCACCATTTTCAGAACGAAGTACAATACCTTTGTTAATGATAATACACTCGGCATAAATACCGTCAGTTACAATGATTGTGTCACCTTCGGCTGCATCATTTATTGCATCCTGGATAGTTGTGTAATCATAGCCGCTGCTTCCAACATAAAAGGTAGTTGGTGCATTTGTCACTGTGATTGTAATTACCTGAGTAGCAGTAGATTCAACGCCATCACTTACAGTAAACTCAATAGAGTAAGTTCCAGAACTTGTATAATTGGTCTGCCAAGTTCCTTCTCCTGTGCTTGTGTTGAAATCTGTGAATAGGTCAGTTCTGTTACAGCTGAAGGTTGGTGTATCTTCATCCAGATCAGAGTATCCTGCATTAACAGAAATTAGTTCAGATTCATTGACTTCAATATTGTCCAAACCGGATATTGAGATTAGGTTGTTAGCAAGAGTTATTGAATCACTGACTGCATCAGACAATGCTCCGTATGTTTCATTGTATGCAAGGACTTGAATTGTAGAGGTAGCATGTGCATCCATAGGAGTATTATTCATTTCAAGAACAGTAGTACCATTAGTCCAAATTCCATTCAGACTTACATTATAGGAGTCTGCATTTTCTACTGCATCCCAAGTCCAGTCTACATAGAAATTGCCTGTTGAATTGCTAAGAGTAGGAGCAGATAGGGTGAAATCATTTACAGTGATTGTAATTATTTGAGACGAAATTGAACCGTAACCATCAGTCACATTGAATTCAACAGAGTAAATTCCTGCATCAGTCAAATCTGTGATCCATGAACCTTCTCCTGTTTCAGTATTGAAACTATCGAACAGGGAAGTATTGTTGCAGGCAAATGTAGGAGTATCGCCGTCTGCGTCTGATGAATTAATGTCAAAGGTAATAGTCTCTCCTTCAGTTACCGTAATGTCTGTTATGTCAAGAATTGTAACAACATTATTTGGCATCTGAACATTGTCAATAGTTCCATCTGAGAGAGTGGAATCTGTGGCATTGTAGGCATAGACAGTTATGTTTGACCATGCGTGTGCTGAAAGGCCAGAATGGTTGAAGAAATTGTATGTACTTCCATTTATCCAGCTTTCACCAATACTAATGTTATAGGAATCTGTTTTACCGCTTGTGTCAGCAGTCCAGGTATGATTGATCCAGTCATCGCCGGTGGTGTTTGTGAAACCTTCTGGAGCAGATGGAATGATTATTGTGTCTGCAAAAAGACCGAATGTAACATACACATTTTCTGAGAAACCAGTAAGGGTTGCGGAGACTTTATTATTGGTTGTGTCAAGCGTAGCTCCTTCTACAGCTGTCCATGTGGTATCATTGAGCCAATAGAGAGAGATGTCTGATTCAGCAACGCTATCTAAATCAGATTCATCATAAGAGAATGAAGCATCTAAATCAACATCAGAAGTTCTGTTAATGGAAATATAACCATTGATGTTTGTCATTTCAGGGAAGGCTGTAGATGTTTCAAGTCCTTTGAAATATGTTGATGTATCTATTGATGCAGGGATGATTGTTGATATTCGACTGGAATTATTTGTCAATATCATGTCAGTTATTATTTTATTAGCACTAGGGACACTAAAGAAAACATCATATTCAGTATTGTTCAAAACGGTGTTACTTATTAGGTTAGTGATATAAGTACCACTATCATAAATACCATAAGTATTTTCATAAATAGTATTTCCTATTAGAGTGTTGTCATTAGAAAGACCTACTAACTGGATACCATAGTTATTGTCAGTAATAACATTGTTTAATATAGTATTAGACTGACTAAATGAGACTAAAATACCGGTAGAAGATGTAGTTATAAGATTGTTACTGATAGTACAATTATTTGAATTTGTTATTTCTATAACTGCACTCGCTCCACCATAGAATTTAAAACCGTCAATTGTGACATTGCTGACACCATCGATTGAAAGTGCGTCAGATGCTATACCTGTCCATGATGTAGTATCCGATCCATTTTCGGAACAAATTGTTAGGTTAGATGTAGAGACATATACCCATTCAACATAAAGACCATCAGATACGATAATAGTATCACCGTCATTGGCTGCACTAACAGCATTGCTAATCGTTGGATAACCACCTGTATCATTAACATAGAGATTTGTTGCGGAAACTGTACCAATGCTAAAAAGCATTATGCAGACTAAAGCTGCTAAAAGAATAAATAAAATTTTTCTTGTCATATTGAACCACATTCTAATCTGACATCCAACCCTCAAATAAGAAGTATGAACTTAATCAATAATTATACAGTAGCGATTTATAATACGCTGGTTATATATAAATGTTGAGACTGTTAGACAGTAATAATAAACATCAAAATTAACAAACATCATGTTTAAATTTTAAATAATTGACATATTATCTTTGGAAATATGGAAGACTTAATATCATGTACAAATATTGAATAGATAGATTTTTAATTTTTAGATATTATTGAGAAACGAATATTTCTATTCAAACATTTTTTATCAGCCGCAGGCACGCAATCTTTTCCTAACCTTTAAATATAGTGGTATGTTAACAGTTGACATGTTAACAAATATCATTATTATTTATAGCAAATACACGGAAGGAGAAAAATGCTTGGAATAGATGACCCACAAATATGGCTGGCTTACATACTATGCTTTGTAAGTGCCATCGGCTGCATTATATATGGAGCACTTAAATGGAACGACGATTCCGATGATGGTGAGGTGGATTAATGGCACTCGACACACCGGTTCTCGGAATAATCATACTTGTATATCTTATGGTGATCTTTTATCTGGGATGGCTCGGATACAAGAAAACAAAAGAAACTGAAGACTACATGGTGGCAGGAAGGAAAATTCATCCTTATATTCTTGCACTCTCCTATGGTGCTACATTTATCAGTACTTCGGCTATAGTCGGTTTTGGTGGAGCCGCCGGTGCTCTTGGTATGGGACTCTTATGGCTTGCATTCATGAACATTTTTGTAGGAATTTTTATCGCATTCGTAGTATTCGGTTCAAAAACCCGCCGTATGGGACTTAACCTCAATGCTGTTACATTTCCTGAACTTATCGGAAGACGTTTCCAGTCAAGGTTCATCCAGGGATTCTCAGGAGCACTCATTGGTATATTCATGCCGCTTTACGCCGGTATCGTACTTATCGGAGGAGCAAGATTCCTTGAATCAACCCTCAGTATAAACTATGACGTTGCAGTTCTTATTCTCACAGTTATCGTAGCCGCTTATGTAATCACAGGTGGACTTATCGCTGTTATGTATACAGATGCCCTTCAGGGAACTCTCATGTTCATTGGAATGGTATTCCTGCTGGTATTCACATATGCAAAACTTGGTGGAGTTACTGCAGCCCATTCAGCACTCACTGCAATGAACAATCTTGTACCTGAAAGTCTTGCAGCAGGAGGACATCTGGGATGGACCTCCATGCCGGCATTCGGTTCACCAATTTGGTGGACACTGGTTTCAACACTTGTACTCGGTGTGGGAATTGGTGTGGTTGCACAACCTCAGCTTGCAGTAAGGTTCATGACAGTAAAGAACGACACAGCACTCAACAGAGCTGCACTTGTAGGCGGCCCTTTTATCCTCATGATGACAGGAGTAGCTTTCACAGTTGGTGCACTCTCAAATGCATACTTCTACCAGACAGTTGGCAAGATATCAGTAGTCGTTGCAGGTGGAAACACCGACCTTATAATGCCGGAGTTCATCAACAGTGCCATGCCAAGTACTTTTGTAGTCTTGTTCATGCTGACCCTGCTGGCAGCAGCAATGTCAACTCTCAGTTCACAGTTCCACACAATGGGAACATCGATCGGACACGATTTCTATCGTGAATACCTGAAGAAAGGTGAACTTGGACAGACAATCAACATAACAAAGGCAGCAATCGCATTCACAATCCTTGCAAGTGTAGTACTGGCATACATACTTCCGATCAGTATTATCGCCCGTGCAACCGCGATCTTCTTCGGACTTTGTGCAGCAGCTTTCCTGCCAATGTACACAGGAGCGCTGTTCTGGAAACGTATGACAAAGGAAGGTGCAATTGCAAGCCTGCTTGTTGGTACTTTCAGTAGTCTTTTCTGGCTTGCGTTCGTTCACAAATCAGAAGCAGTACCACTTGGAATAAGCAAAGCGATCTTTGGTGTCGACACTATTCTTACAGGAACATGGACAGTTGTAGATCCGATACTTGTAGCTACACCACTTGCTTTTGTAGTTGCCATCGTAGTCAGTCTTATGACTAAACCAACACCGCAGGAACACCTTGACACCTGCTTTAAGAAATAGAAAAATAGATCGCTTCAAAATTCGGGCATTAATTGCCCATACTTCTTTTTCCGCTCAGTTCAAACAGATTCATAAGCCTGAATGCATTGTCCCTGTCACATGGAACTGACTTGGTTCCTGGTAAGAACAAGAATTTGTTATTGAATGAATCAAGCACGGTGTAAGATATACTGTAATCCTTGCAAAAACTATCCATTCACGTAGTTCTCCTACATTAACAAGATCAGTAAATCCATACTCCATAGTTATCACTACTCGATAGCGCATGCACTTCCGAACCAATTAAATCCATGCAGCACATGATTTAATGACAAATAAGAATACAGAACAGTCAATCATAGAGGCAAAAGCCGTATGACGAGAACTAGAGGGGATATATGTTATAAATAAATGTAACTCGACTTTTGCCTAAGACTCCTTCGACATAATGAAATATAAAGCTATCCGTAGTATATAAATGAAGAATAAAATATTTTATAGCCAAAGCTTTATAAAATCATAGGGCAGTCAATTTCCATAATAAGCACGTCTGCATCGGACACTGTTTTTACAAGACTTACAAAATAATGTGAATCCTGGGTAATAGCTTCAAATGTGTTGTAATGCATTGGAACAACCATTCTGGGGCGCAACATCTCCACTGCCAGTGCGGCATCTTCCGGACCCATTGTATAACGTCCCCCTATCGGAAGAAGTGCAATTTCCGGGTGATATAATCTGGATATGAGTGCCATGTCACCAAATAATCCGGTGTCACCTGCATGATAGATTGATCTTTCACCTGCTTTTATAACAAAACCCGCAGCTCTGCCACCATCTACCTCCCTCCCTGCTTCATCAATGGAAGAAGAATGTCTGGCGTCAGTCATTGTAAAACTTAAGTTTCCTATCTTAATTGTCCCGCCAATATTCATACCCTCTGTTTTAATGTCCTTAGACTTCAGATACTGAGACAACTCATGTATACAAACTACTGTACAACCCGTTCTTTTAGCAATTTCCACAGTATCCCCAAGGTGATCCCAATGACCATGAGTGACTGCAATAATATCCGGGCAGAGTTCATCTACACTAACCCTGGCAGAGGGGTTTTCCGTAATAAAAGGATCAACAAGAATAATGGTTTCATCCACATCTATCCTGAAACATGAATGCCCGATCCAGGTAAGTACAACGTTATCCATGAGACAAAAACAATACAGCAGAATAAGAGTCTATCGACAGGAACAATAATGGTAGCAATAATAGATTTAAGTTGAGAGACTGAATGATTATCATGGAAATAGGCATTGTAGTGCATGGACCCGATGTTGTGGATTCAGGGATGGCCGCAAAAGTAATTGACAGGATGAGAGAACTTGGAAACGTTTCTGTTGTCATGGCAGGGACGATCGGGAAAACAGCAGTCCTTGACGCACATCTTGAGAACTTAATAGATATAAGTAAAAGTCTCAAGCCCAGCAAGTGTATAGAAGAATTCTTTCTTACAAAGGATTTAATCATACTGTTGAACCATGGCAAAACTACTGAAAACGGACTTCTTTTTGCAAATATTGTTGTTTCAAGGATTGAAGACAGGAATATAAAACCGCTTGTACAGATCGAACGTCCGGGTTTATCCGATGGAAAGGTAATTCCATGGAATTTCAAATCTACGAATGAAGCTGAGAAAATCTCAGAAATGCTTGATCTGGAACTTGAAGATGTACCTGAACTTGTTAAGCCGATAAGTATTGAAGACCACGGACACCGTATCATCAGGAATGTTTACGGTGTCCATGTGGGAGAGAAGATAATGATCAACGGAATTATAGTAGGATTTGCAGAATCTGAAGATATCCGTATCATAAGTGAGAACGGTTTTATCCGTGAAATTGAAGGTGCCAGAATAAAAGAGCATGGCCTGGAAAAACTTCATGGATACAAGAACAGAATTCCAATCGACTTGCGTACATGTTGGATTAAAAGCGGACCTTTAAGAAGTGGTAAATTCTCTGTTCGCAGGAAAGAAAAAGCTCCTGAAACTTATGGAAAAACGAAAAAAAACATACCAGACGCCAATAATAATGCAAATACTGCACCAGGCAAGATTAAGGCTGTAATCATCGACCATGAAGCTGAGAGCACGTTTGAACTTATAGGCGATGCAGATATTGCAGTAACCATAGGTGATGATACCACAGATCTTGCTGCTGATATACTGTACAGGCTAAGAATACCTGTAATAGGAATAACTGATGGAGATCTTGATGGATTCTCACACATGAAACACATTTATCCTGGCTCTGTTGTGATACGTCTGGAATCAGGGAATGACGATATTGTTGGAAAAAAAATACGGGAGGATATCTTTGATGGAAAAACGGCTGCTGAGTTCGACTCTATAAATGCATTAAGGAACAATATATTCAGATTGTCGAAAAAATTAATCATTTTTAGAAAAGATTATTAATTATTATCTGCTTTAAATTTGCGCATATATAACTTTAAATATAATAATGTCATATTAGCAAGTAGAGCTCACTAGAGCATAACGTAATAAGGGGTTATTATGAAAGACTTTGAAGTAAAAATACTAGATGACACAGACTACAAGTTCATTGAAGCACTGAAAAGCCTGGGAATGTCCAGGAATGTAGCAACCACACTTACCTACCTTTCAAATGTGGAAGAAGCATCCTCTCAGGAGATCGAGATGAGCACAGGTCTGAGACAGCCAGAAGTAAGCGTTGCCATGAGGCACATGCGTGAAAGAAGCTGGATCGATATCCACAACAAGAAAGCAGTCGGAAAAGGCAGACCTACAAAGATCTACAGACTTTCCGCTCCGGTTGAAGATATCATCAAACACTATGAGCAGAAGATCATAGAAGACACTAAGACAACGATGGACGCTATCACAAAACTTAAGGACATTACTAAAAGAATGTAAAGTTTTTAAGCGTGTCCGGTCGGAATCATCCTTGTGAAGCAATACACATGATGGTCAGATTACCGGGCACAGCAATTCCATCAATCGGGACAGCTTTTTTATCTTTTAAAAGAAGGACAGTTTCCTGGTTTATACCAAGAATGTCCAGAACGTTTTCATAAGTAGTATCAATCGGAACAGTCAGTTTTTTATTTGAAAGGTCCGAATTGACCAGTTCAATATCAAGCGTTATTGTCACTCTACTATTTCACCTTCCGGGGACCTTAGATCTTTGAGGTTTTCCTGTATAAGCTTTGCATCTAGTTCTTCGTACTTCTTTTCACCCTTACGTTCATAGTCTCTTTTATGGAACTTTGACATACGAAAACACCTCAGATTGTATCTGCTGCAATAGGTATTAATCTTTTCGGGAAAAACAGGATACTTTCTTCACAAATAAGAGATGAATGAATATTAAACCAAAAAATCAAATAAAGTCCGGCATCAATTAGAAAGATATAAATTCTCCAGGTACAGTTTAATTATACATCGTAAATAATAAAATGGCAATGGTAGCGATAGAGATGAGTAATAGTACGCATGAGAGAACACTTATAGATTTCCTTGCGGTGCTCAGGGGAAAAAGCTCCGTTTTTTGCTATAAGGATTATTTACAGACAGCAGAACTTGTAACAAAGATCGCACAGGAAATAGAAAAAGAAGATAAGATCCCTGTGATCAGGATCTGCTGGAACGAAAACGAAATGGATAGCGGGAACTTTTCAGGTAATACAAGCTCATTCTATATTTTCAGGAATTTTACCACTGCACTTATCAAAATTGAAAAAATGCTATCTCAGGGAAAACACCTGATAATAGTATCGGACATAAGCTACCTTGAAAAAGATCAGAACTCACGTCCATATATTCGCTTCCTGTCAATACTTCTTCGCAAGAGTGAGGAATATGGTAGTGCCATGATAGCCATGGTCGGTGAAAAATGCAGTAATCCACTGGTAAAGGCTGAACTCATACCTTATTTCAAGAATGAATTCCTGCTTGCAGAAGGAAAGATAATAAAAAATAGAGAGGAATTCCCTGATGTTAAATATACAATCAAAGGTGACAATCTCTATCTTAAACCTTCCATGCAGGATGATGTAAACAAAATAAAAGAGATATTCAGCCTTACGCCTGAAGAAAAGAAAGAACTTGACAGAATAGTTGGAGAGAGCCTTGAAGAATACAGGACATCCCTATAAACAATTCCTATCCAACCATATCTAATTTATAAGCTTTTCTGATACCTTTTTTAACTCATTGCAATATTCGCATTCAGGATCATCCTGCATTGCGATCTTCCTGGACCATGATTTAGCAACGTAATCGTCGTACGCAATAAGTCCCAAAAGCTCTGTGCCAAGCTTATTACTGAAATCAGAGACAATAGACATGAGATCATCCCTTTTATCAGCAGGTATCCTGTTAAACAGAAGAGCTGCATGGGTTTCCAGTTTGGCAGACATACTTGACAGCACATAGGTTCCCCTGATATCCTGAATATCAATGGTTGAAACGATCACTGCCTTATCAACCAGGTTCATGGTCAAAAGACTTGACTTATTGATACCCGGACTGCAATCAAAGAGAAAATGATCGATATCCAATTTTTCCCCAAGTTTTTTTACCAGAGAAAGTAATTTGTCCCTGGCTTCACCAGGTGTGTTAAACATGGTAGATATGTCTTCTTCACATGCTTTGGACGGAACTACATAAACATCAGTGTTCCCGTATTTGTAAACAATATCTTCTGAACTGCAAACACCCTGCAGATAATCAATGAGTGTCATATCATATCTTATGTCAAACAAAGAATGCAGACCCGGACCATTTACATCGGTATCGATTATGCATATTTTGTTTCCCTTTTGAGAGAGCATGACCCCCAGATTTCCAACAAATGTTGTTTTGCCCGTACCACCTTTATATGAATGAAAACTCAAAAGCATTTTACTCACCCAAGTAATTGGTCAAGTTTGTTCTCAACCTCTTCCACCACAGACCAATGTTCATTGTTCTTATTATCAACTTTCTTGCTCAGAGAATAATAGATCTTTTTACCTTTCCGCTCTCTTTCAAGCCACCCGGCCCTGTAAAGCTCATTAAGGTATTTGTTCTCTATTGAGCGATGTCTTCCTGTAATTTCGCTCACTTCATCTGCTGTGCATGAAGTCAACTTTGAAACGGCGAACAATGATTTACGGATAGAATCAGGAACTGTCAGAAAAACAGCCATTTTATCATTGATTGCTGGAGAATTACGGGCTTCAAGATCTGCTATGCGTAATTCCAGTAACTTCAAATGCTCGTTTATATCATTAAGATATTCCAAAATCCCGTTATTGTTATGAAGGTCGGACATGATAATCAACATAATGAAAAATTATTTGATTGTAATATGCAATTTAATTGGGCTGATTATATATAAGCTTGCTTAAATACATTCTATATTTAATGAGAATAAAGCATTATTCTTTTTAGAATTACGACAAACTTATAAAATATCAATACGTAAACAAAAGAAAGTGGATGAAATGAGAAGCCCGTCATATATCACAAAGCTGGATGATCTTCTTTACGGGGGATTAATCAAACCATCATCCATTCTGATCGCGGGTTCTTGTGGAACGGGTAAAACAAATCTCTGTATGCAATCGCTTTTCAATGCTGCCAGAGAAGGAGAAAAATGTGCTTACGTCTCACTACTTTCAGAATCAAAGGATAAGATATTAAGAGCAATATCTTCATTCTCATTTTATGATGAGAAACTTATAGGCAACAAACTGAAAGTTTTTTCGATAAATTCAGATGTTGTGGCTAAAGGTGATTTTGCTATCTTTGAATACATCAATGAGAATATCCTGAAGGACAAACCTTCCAGAGTTGTAATTGATACAATGAATATACTGGAAGACATAGAAAGTACTTTTGACGAACGCCCATTCCACAAATCTGAACTTCGTGCTTTTGTACAGAACCTACTCCAGGAGTTTGACGATAATAACATCCTCCTGATGGCCACAGGTGAAATCCCTGCTACAGATATCAATTCAAGTCAGTGGTCATACATCTTTGACACCGTAATAGTACTTGATAAAGCAAATGGAGATGATAATAGCTACCGGTTCCTTGAGATAATCAAGGAAAGAGGAAGCGATTTCATCGCAGGGAAACATAAATTCAGCATCACAAATGATGGAATTATTTTCTAGACAATGCTAAATCACTGAAATATCGTTTCAAAGATAAATGGACAAATCATCCAGTTCACGCTGGCAATGATTCTTGATAATATTATTAAGTCTCATACGCACGGTTTTTATTCCTTCTTCACTTGTGAAATGTGAAAGCACATCTGAAAGCTGATCAACCATTAACTGATAGTCCCTTTCGGTACCCACATCCCTTAATTTTTGAATTGCAGACTCTGCAATCTCGGAGGTCCATTCCTCATTTGTATAATATATCTTATCTTCAACCTCGAGTTTTTTCCTTGCCACATCATTATTGACCCTGGCAAAAATAAGCTCCACAGTATGAGGATCACCAACAAATTCATTCATGAACTGCATGATATCCATAACAACTTCAAAGTAAGGTATTTCCGGATTCTCAGAGTCCTTGAAAATCTGAGATAACTCCAGTTTTATATTCCTCTCGGATGGTTTTAGAAGATAACTGGCAATATCATCAATAATAGCCGCACAATTACTTCCATCCATATTTGAGGAGAATTCGTATGTATTAGCCGGTAATACGTTAAACTTTCCGTAATATTTCAATAAATTCTTACGTAAACGCTGGACATCTAAATTTGCCAAAATACCACCTGAATTACTGATTATTTTAAGTCTAATCCCCTGATAAAAGAATTCATCTCGCCTTCCAGTTTACTATCCAGAAGCTCCTTTGAACTTTCAAATAATGTTATAAAATCACTTATATCCTCTGAAGTGATGTTCTTTCCCATATTACGCCTGAACTTGAGTGCTTCGTAACTGCCAATAAGCTCAGGCATTACCATTCTGGGATAATCCCCCGCCATGGTTTTCAGAATGCTTCTCGCACGCGGGTATGGAAGCATCAGGTATCCTTTGTATCTTGGAGAAAGACCGCTACTTTTTGGATTAAGAGACGTAAAACCAAGTTTATCTTTAAAAAAACTTGCTGCACCTGAATTATCCGGCATTGTTATTACATTGGTCTTCAAGTGGTTTACAGAAATTGAAAAAAGCAGGCGACCTATCCCAACATGCCTGTGTGCCGGATGTATCTCAATACTTCTTAGCAAATGAATTGAATGATGAACTACATTGGTCTTTCCACGATAGGTTTTTTCAATTTCCTCGGATATTTGCTCAAACCTCGCAAAACCAAGTAACTTATTGTTAGCTTTCACTGCAACAAACAATGAATGACCGGAACTTAAAGAGCTTTTGAGCAGGAAATCATATGGCATACCAAACTTGTTATGGAAATAATTAAAGCCAATATTAGAAGAATTTCCAATATCTATGTCAAGCTGATCCACCGATGAGCCTGCTTCAAGTATACCATAGCTGATGTTTCCTGCTACGTGTAGTATTTTCATACCATCAATTGACATTCTTAATCATCTGAGCTCAAACATTTACGGCCCCTGCAACCGAATAGAATGTGTATCTGCCTTTCTTGACAGTATCCACCATCCGTTCCTGTTCTAAATAATCCATTACAAGAGATATCTTTTCAAAGTCTATAGGATAACCACTTGCCTGAATCTGTTTCTCCAGCTGTTTCAGGGTTGCTGACCCCGCAATCGAAAGCTGCCCGACTATCACTTCCTCTATAGGCATGTCTTTTAATCGTATGGGCTGTGGCTGTTCAGGAGCATCCTGTATGACTATTTCAGCTTCCGATAAGGTTAATTCCATTTGATTTCCCAAAATCTCGTCAGGACTAAGATCCAAAGATTCAAGATCAAGAGGAACTTCTTCGGGAACAACTTCAGATTCAAAAATAACTGGAACCTCATCAGGACTAAGATCCAAAGACTCAAGATCAAGAGGGACTTCTTCGGGAACAACTTCAGATTCAAAAATAACTGGAACCTCATCAGGACTAAGATCCAAAGACTCAAGATCAAGAGGAACTTCTTCGGGAACAACTTCAGATTCAAAAACAACTGGAACTTCATCAGGATTCATATCCAAAGACTCAAAATCAAGAGGAACTTCTTCGGGAGTGACTTCAGAAGATTCAAAGTCAACTGGAACTTCATCAGGACTGAGATCCAAAGACTCGAGGTCAAGAGGAACTTCCTCGGGAGTGACATCCGCAAATTCAAAACCAACAGGTATACTTTCTGCTTCTGGAACCAGATCATTCTGATCAGGAGCAAAGTCCTCAAGATTCAACGGCTCTGGAGAAATTTCAGCTGTTTCAGCCGGCATTGGTGATTGGTCTGCAAACATCTGATCAGGTTCAGAAATGACTTCTACTGGCTCTGGCAAGAACTCTTCCTGTTCTAATTGACCTGCCTGGACATTTATATCAGGAGATTCTTCAGAGAAAGCACCTTCATTCACATTATCTTGCAGAGAAGTATCATTTTCCTGTACAATTTGCTCTGGATAATCATGGATAAAAGATTCCCCATATCCCGGAATATGAATCTGGAGCTGCTCCTGCAGGGAATTGAACATTCCACCTACAACAACCTTAAAAGATTCTATTTCCCCGGCTATTGCCATTATTTCTTCTTTGCTTGCATTTGAAGCTTCACTTTCCTGCTCAGAAACTGAGGAACCTGAAAAGATTTCACTTTCCTTTCCTGTAGCAGATGTAACAAGTTCTGAAGAATTTAACTCTTTAAGTGTACGGTTCAGCTTGGTTATTGCTTTAGTATGCAGATTTACAGCCTTTGCAATGCTTTTCATCTGTTCTTTAATATCTTCGAGCTGCTGAGTATTGGAAGCACTTTCTTCAAGCTGGTTATTCTGAAGTTCTGCGATAAAGGTTACATTTTCAGTTAGATTATCCAGCTCACCCTTGTGCTCAGTGAGATCTGAAACTATCTTTTCAAGGTGCTTTTCGTGAGAAACTACTTTTTCAATTGTATATTCCCGGCTTCCGGTCTCTACAAAGGAACGGAAGTCCTGGGAGTTATAATTAGGAACATACTGGAATAGCATTTTGAACAGTTCCACATAGGTTCCATGTATCTGCTTAACAGAAACTATTTTGGAAGCAATCGCATCAGAGAGCCCTCTGACTACAAATGTTTCGTTCTCGAAACTGAAAAAGTCAACACCTGCACTGAATTCACGAACCTGATCCCTGGCAGTTTCCACCATATCAGCAGATTCACGGTCACCATAAATGGAAATCATGGCACCATAAAGATCATTCAGGGTCTTTGCATAAGTTATTTCCAGAACATCAGGAGGGACTTTAGTAGGGTCCAGTGTTTCTGCATTTACAGAATCCTCTGCCTGAACTACACGTTTAAGTCTCTTGGAAAATAGATCGAAGTCCTGCCTTAGTTGCTTATAATCAGATTCATGCACTTTAGAATAAAGATCATTCTCTAAAGTGGATAACTTATCACCGCTTGATTCAAGTTTTTCTGACATCTTTTTCTGCATGTCATTGAACTTTTCTTCAAATAGGAATAAACGAGTTTCAAGCTCATTATAACGAGTTTCAGCATCTTCAAGCCTTGTAATTAGTTCGGAGTTCGCAAGTTCGGAATCGGATTCAAGACCTGAAGCACTGTTATCCAAAATATTTGCACTATTGCCTATTTCATTATTTGTTTTACTTGTCTGCTTCAAGTTTTCATTTGTAACATCTTCAACATCAGCTTTGGAATCTTCCACGTACCCTGTGACATCAGTATCCTGTTCATCTTCGCCAGGCTCCATGGAATAATCTTGTGATCCGGTTTGTGAAACTTCATTATCCATACTTTCATGATTTATCATTTCAGTCTCACATTTTTCCAGTGTGCATATTTCGTTATCCATAGCAACTCACCTTTCACACGAAGGACTCAAGTTTGTGAGTAATATCCGGTATCCATTCGGCTTCGCATACATCTGCCACATAGTCACCATGCAGAGGCCGTATCTGATCATTGATTATCATTTCAAGAAGCAGTGGCCAAAGATCTTCTGTCATCCATTTGGGTGATGATGCAATTTCATTGAAAGCCATAGCAAGTACCTGCTCAACTTCACCTCTGCCCATGACACTTGTGATCTTTTCCTTGATATCAGCAAGTATCTCCATATTCTTCTTATACTCGGAAGACTGGGTGTACATCTCATCAAATACTATCTTTGCCAATATACGCAATTCATTAGCCACTTCTTCCGGATAAGTTGCCAGTTGTTCCTTGGACATTGGACGCTGCTCAAAAACATGCTGAATTACAGCCTTAGCGACATCTATCTTATCCATGTTCCCCGCAAGATCTGCTTTTCCGGTAAACAGGGAAATCAAAAGTGCTCCGCGTCCTACGGAAGAGAAAATTACCGTACCAAACTCATATTCAATAACAGATTGCTTAAGTCCCATGGCAAGCTGCTGGCTTACATGCAGCAGATTGTTGCTGATCAGATTTGTCAGCTCAAAAATTTTATGGCCAATACTATCAGGTATGTAGGATGCATATATCCTTCCGTCCGCACCGGCAAACAAAAGTACATCCACATCACTGGATTGGTGTGTCCTTTTAAGCTGTGCGACCAGAGCGAACTTCAGAAGGGAAACATCCTCAAGGTCATCCTTTGTTTTTTTAACTGACACGTCAATCCACCTCTTACCTTAACGGATAAGCTCTTCCAGCTCACTCAGACTGTCTATTTCAATAAGACTTTCTTCATCCGAATCAAATGCCTCTTCCTGGAAGTCAGGCATGACAACGTTATCATCAACCTGAAGTGTACCTCCTGAAAGTTCAGCAATATCAAGCTGAGACTGCGGAGAGCTTGCTTCTATTTTTTTTCTTTTTTCAAGCTCTTCTTTTGTTACTGCATCATTAAGACCCTGAGATTCGAAGAATATCTGGAGTGTCTCCTTTGGAGAGAACGGATATGACCAATTCTCTTTGACATATACCAGGCGCTCAAGCATTCTCTCACTGGCACCAATGTCAGCGGCTGTCCTGATAGCTTTGTCAAAGACATCATCATACTTGTGTATGTCTTCAGCTGATATGAGTGGAGTAGTTCTTACAACAACACCTACACCACGAACAAATATGTATGGATAGACTTCCTCACCATGTCTTGTTGCACGCATCTTGACTATCTCAAGTGCCCTGTTAAATGCTCCACCAATAGGCCTGTATGTCAGGTGTACTGCACCGTCTGACATGTAGATAGGAATCAGCACATCCTCTCCAATGGTCTCACCTGGTGCTGCGTGTTCTTCTGTAGTGATAAGAACAGGACCAAGCTGCTTTAGTGTATAGAACAGTTTTGTGATGATCTCACGCTGCTCCTGTTTATCCTGTATCGCCCAAATAAGCGGAGTCAAAGGATCGATTATCACACGCGTCTTTACAGCATAATTCTTATTTGCTTCCACAAGGGCCGGAAGCTGCTCGTCTACGAGTTTGACGAAATCCTTTCCTTTTGAATGGAAGAAGAATAATTCTTTTTCATAATACTTATCAAGGTTAAATCCAAGCATCTTTGCTTCACGCATGATCTGCTCAGGTGGTTCTTCCATACTGATGTAGAGACCGTTCTCTCCATGCTCAAGACCATAATTCAGATACTGCATTGCAAAGGTTGATTTTCCGGTACCACTGGAACCTACGACCAGAAGGGTGGACTTATCGCGTACACCACCTTCAATTACTCTGTCAAGACCTGCAATTCCGGTTGGTATTCGTGTTTCGCTGCTCATTTAAATTCCTCCGGAAGTACTACTTCATCAAGGCTGTATAATTCACTAATATTTGTAATCTCAATATTTTCTGTAATTCTATCCAGTCCTTCAATAGCTGGTTGAGAATCTGAAAGCTCAGACCCATGCTTAATTGAAAGAATGAGCGATTCATTGCTGTCAAAAGGAAAGCTCTTTTCAACATAGACCGACTCGATTGAGTGACCCATGACCAGCATATAATCACTAACTTCTACCCATCCGGTTTCATTTTTCTTAACAACATTTCTCAGAAGTACATTGTTATTTTCCCGGTCTATCTTTTCACATTCACCTCTGTAATGTGAACTATTTGTTATCACCCTCACATTCTCACCTACGAATTCATCCAGATGAGTATAGGACGAAACTGATCTGTAACCTGCCATGATAATCACTGCTGATCCTTCTTCATTTTAGCAAGAAGCTCGGCAAAGCTATCCGTCTTTTTAGCTTCTTCCTGTAATTTTGCTGTTTCCTCAGACACAGCTGGTGCAGCTGCAGCCGGAGCAGAATTGTCTGGTACCTGTATCTTCTGGGCCATTGCACCAAAAGCACCGCCAAAAGTACTATGTGATTCAGCTATGGAAGAAAGTTCTTCCTGAAGCTTCCATGGAGGATCAAACACCTTCTCCTGTACCGGCATGCTGTTGGCAAACTGCATGTAAGCGTTACCAATTTCAGACAGACGACCGCTGTCAAGTAATTTGTAAATCGTAAGTATCCTTACCCTGTCCCTGAGCTCATTATCATCAACAGGTGGCCTGATACCGGATAATATTTTTTTATCATACTCATCCAGCATGACCTGATATGCGGATATAGGCTGGAGGTCTACCTTGAATTTACAATATGGATCTCCATTCTTGATGCACTCGGTTTCCTCAACAGAGCATTCAAGTTCTAGGTCTTCCCTGAAGAACCTGTGCAGAGCATCAGTTGTAGCTACACAAACCTTCTGGTTCTGCAGTGCCGGATAAAAATTGCATACGGGATTGTTTGGAACTGCAAATATATAGTGCATTGGTGCATACGAGATCAGTTGCATGTTTCCAAGACCAATATCCTTGAAGAATTTCATATGGAACTTGTAAAGCGATGTTGCTCTTATCTGGTCTATTGTGCTTGCTTTAAGGAATTTCCTCGTTTCATTCCAGGGAACCTTAGCTTTTGGGAACCTGTCACTGATGTTCTGCTGGAGTTTCAGTAGTGCTCCAAAAGCTCCCATGGACTGTCCAAAACTACCATCCATTGCCGGAGGCGGTCCACCGGCCGAATTAGTCATAAAAGGAGGGAGACCAGGATCTGCCACTTATAATTCCCCCTCTGTAATGATTAGAATCATTTCACATCATCTCCTTGATCTGCTTTAGACCCTGTTCAGTAAGCTTTCCTGAAGTGTCACACATGTTTGCTTCCCTCAGATTCTTAAAACTGGATGCAAGCGTGTCATTATCGACACCGATGAAGAAGGTCAGTTTCTGCAAATCATTCACACCGGTGAAAAGCATGTAAAGGAGCTTTTTATCAACATCAGAAAGGGATTGTTTCTTTGGAGGTGTGCCACACATTGGTTGCAGATAAGCCTTGAGCGTATTGATCACTGCTTCATTACCTGCAAGTAAAGCAGTAGCTGTAGCTGTGGCTCCTTCTACAACAGATGATGGCTGGAGATAATCTAGCAAAAGGACGTGTGAAGTCCCGATTGTGCGTTGAGCCTTTGCACGAATTGGATCCGATACTTCCCTGCCTACCATGGTAACACTTTTCAGGGGAATTGTTAACCATCCTCCACCTTCTGAGAACCAAAGGTTTAGATTGGTAAGATAGAGAACACCTTTCTCCCAATTGTCAGAGTAAAGAGAATTACCCATCATCACTGCTTTATAAATATAACTAAGATCAACTTTTGCGATACCCTGCTCTTGAGCCATAATAAAAAGACCCCATACAAATAAATTATATATCTAGTATTATAATTATGGATATTATTGTATTGACTGTATTAATACCCTTCTGTTGAATGGAGGAAATTAGCAACTTTTGCACTTATGAGACAAAATACCATTTTGATAATGAATGTAAAAATACTACTAATAATAACAATAATAACCAAAAAGTAAATACAAGTAAAGAAATGTCCATTTACTTTTTCTTCATCGGAAGGAAATACCTTTCAACATTGCAATTTGCACATATAAAAGCTGTACCGCTTCTTTTGCCTGTGACCATATATTTGTTCACCAGATAATTTCCACATTTACACGGAGACATCATTTTTTGCTCTCCAAGGAACTTACCTTCAAAGTCCACAGGACTTGGGGTGTCCTCAGGAAGTTGTTCAGCAGAAATATGAGTAGTCATATGCTCAGGACTGCCTGCAGAAGAATCTGAATCTGAGACTTCAGGTTCCTTTTTCATATTAATAAGGGAGCCAGAAACCGCCTCCTTTGGGAAAAGTTTGAGCCTGCAAGCTTTTACACCACTTTCATTGGGAATGATCCCCTCACATGTTATTGTCTTCTTTCTACTTTCCTCAAGTATCAGATAACCAGGATAATTTCCCAGATCTACAGGACTCTTGTATGTTGATTCTGCAAAATCCAGTGACTCAAAGAACAGTTTTGCGATCTTGTTCACAGGTTTTGTAATAATATGTCCTACAAGTATTCCTGAAATAAAGCAGAATATCTTTTTTCCCATACCAGTCCTGGCCAGCTTTGGTGATACTTCTATACCACGGAGGACAAACGTTGGCCTTCCATCACTTGCAGGAGAGCTCCATTTCTCATTCATGGACCAGCCAAGCACAGTATTGTCTTTTACAGCAACCACAAGAACTACAGTTGGCCTTTTAAGCCAGCTCTGGAAATTTGACAGGTAATCAGACATGCCAAGATATTTCCTGAAATAAGTGAATTCACCTATTGTCAACTTGTCCAGCTCAAAAGCATGTTCAAGTTTATAAAACGTAATACCATCTTCACTTTTTCCAAGTTCGAACATTTAACCAACTACCCCTTAACTACGATCCCATGGACCCCAATATGGCTCAAGCCTTGTTTTCAGAAGAGACAGATTATTATTAAACTCTTTTCTGGTTTTAACATGCCTTGATGCAAGCAGATCAATCTGATCAACCTCATCCCCAATATTCTCAATTCCTGCCAGTGCTCGCAGGACAACAGATGCGAGAAGACCAAGATCATCATGATAACCGCCTTCAAGCAAGGTTACAACGCTCCATTTACTTGCAAGTTTAAATATCATTCTATAGTACCCATCAATAGTCAGATTCAATTTTGCCAGTGGCTCTTTGTGATAAGCATCGAAACCACATTCAAGAATAACTAACTGTGGATCAAACTTGTCAAGCACTTTTTCCGCGACTTCATCATAAAATAAGGAATATTCGGGATTGCCTGATTCAGTAGGCATTTCCATGTTTATACAGTATCCGAGTGCGGGCCTGACACCAATATCCCTGATGAAACCCTTAAACGGGTAAAGTGTTTTCTGATTCTGGTGTATCGATATACATAATACCTGCTGATCCGCTTCAAAAGCAGAATATGTACCATCCGAAGCGTGTGCATCAATATTGACAATTGCAATCCTTTCAAGTCCTTTTACTTCTTGCATATAACGGGCCAGAATTCCTGAATTGTTGAACAGGCAAAAGCCATTACATGAATCTGGGCCTGCATGATGACCCGGAGGACGTATTATCGCGTAAGAATGTTTGCATTCACCTGTTGCCACCAGCTCCCCGGCTTTCAGAACACATCCTAATGCCTGGAGGACCACATCAAAAGAAGAAGGACAAACATATACATCCTTACCAGGGCTTTGACGTGGATCTCTGGTGCAGGCCTTTATGAGGTCTACATACTCTCCCGTATGCACCCGCAAAATGTCCCTCATAGATGCCGGAGAAGCATCATAGAAATGGAATTTATCATCATCAATAAGACCGCTGTTCTCAAGATATTCAAGTATATTCTTGATCCTCAAAGGATTTTCAGGACAGGGGTAGCCATTCAATAATGAATCATGCAAATAATGATTTTTATTGAAAGTGATACCTACCCGGGTCATCAGGACTCCTCTGATAATAGAACAGGGTGATTGCTTTTTGTTTCAGCAACCTTTTTCTGCGTCTCTGCAAATATCTGTTTTTGTTGGTTCTGCTTAAAGCTAGATATTTCCTGTTTATCCTGAACCGGATTGGGACGTCCGTGGAGAGAACTTAATACACTATGACATAGCTGCCCATTAAAATCATGATAGCCACCTTCAAGCAGGAAAACAATAGGCCCCTTAAACACTGAATGCAATTTTGCGGTCATCTGGTGATAAGCATCTGAATCCAGTGCCAGCCCGATATTCATTTCATGATAATGGGCATCAAAACCACAGCTAAGTACTACAAAATCAGGATTGAAATGCTCTATCATAGGAATAACTGCTTCATCAAAAGCATACATATACTCATCATTACTTGATCCTGCAGGCATTTCTATATTCATTGTGTATCCTTTACCTGCATTCTCACCGGTTTCATTGCTGAAACCCTTTCTTGGATAGAAACCATGAGGATCACGGTGAAGAGATATCAGCATCACAGAAGGGTCTTCATAGAATATTTCCATGGTACCGTCACCTGCATGAGCATCCCAGTCAAGGATCAATACCTTACCAACCTTCCTGTTATGCTGAAGATGTCTTGCAAGCACTGCTGCATTATTAAAAAGACAGAAACCTCCGTATTTCTCAGAACTTGCATGATGTCCCGGAGGTCGTGTCAGGACAAAAGCATGGGTAAACTTACCATCAACAAGCAGATCTCCAGCTTGCATAGCTGCCCCCACTGCTGTTTTTGCGATATCGTACGAACCTGATGTCATATACGTACTGTCACCTAAAAATCCTCCACCTGAACCTGAATATGATTTTACGAAAGAAACATATTCTTTACCATGAACCCTGTACAGATCCTCTTCTTTAGCAGTCTGGAAATCACTGATCAATGTGCATGTACCATCAGTAAAAACCTTGTTCTTTTCCAGATACCACATGGCCTTGATTATACGCTCCGGTTTCTCATGAGTAATAATCGAAAGTAATGAAGCATCATGCTTCATATGATCCTCATTGTAAAGGAATGCAATATTCACAGGAGAAGCCGGTTCATCTGAAATTTTCTTTTTTACTGCAACAGTTGGCTTTGGAGCATCAGTCGTTACCGGAGGAACTACTTTCGGAGTTGCGGGTTTAGGAGTAACTTTAGCGGGCTTCGTTGATGCAGCTTTTACAGAAGAAACAGGAGCATGCTTTCCTGCACTTACATCAGCCCTGGCCATCGAAGGAGTTGGAACTTTAGCTGCAACAGTTCCAGTTTGTGCTTTAGTCGGTGCAACCGATGGCGCTTCAGGCACAGAATCGGCTACATAATTCTGTGCAATCGGTTTTTGCATAGTCTTTGCTGGTTGCGGAGGTATTTCCTTTTTTGGAATGGATACCTGTTGAAGAGACTTTGCCTCAGTAGACTGCTTACTGGTGGTTTGTGAAACTTGTGAGTGTGCATTAACAGTTTCAGAGCCTTCAGAATGCTGATAAGAAGAAATTTTAGGAACTTTTGGGGTCTTTTGAAGAATATCAGACACAGCTTTTGAGTAATCTTTTTCTTCATCCTTTACAGTACTTTTCTCGTCATCCGTTTCAATTTCAACAGACTGATAAGATACATCATCAAAAGCACCTGACAGGACATCAGGAACATTTACTTCAAAAGAAGGAAATGTTGCAGATGGCTCAATTTCCATATCCTGATCATCAGAATAAGTTATAGTCTCATCCCCTGCCTCAATAAAGCCTTCACCGATGACAATCATTTTTTTGCCCTCGGTAACCTTGTCCGAATCGCTGGCATCTTCATCTACAGCACCAGATTTTATAAGATTAAGAATGGCATCTTTTTCTGAAAGGTCAATTGTACTTTTACCAGGCTTATTCCCATCAAAATGAGAGAGAAATGCCTCGTTCAGCTTTTTCATAACGTCAGAAGACAAATGTTTATCTGATTCACCGTTTTTTTCTGCATCTGAAGACACCATATCACCCACATATAGATAGCTGTAAATCACTGAACCTGCAACCACACTGAATCAAGCACACCCATATACTTCGTTCCACCATAATTGAATACTACTGTTGGATCTTCAATGGAAGCCCAGCCCGAAAGCTTTGGTTTCACTACCCAAGTCCTCTTTACAGTTTCTCCAGGAGCTATTGTATCAAAGAACAGATTGATCTTTTCAGGCTCAAGGGTATTTGCGAACTTACCTTTGATAGCAAAATCGTGATATGGCTGCTGTGTAAAATTCTTAACCCACACATCTATGGTAGCTGTTTTCCCTATGGTGATCTGCTGTGAAGGAACAAATTTTACATATTGTGCAATGGATTCCTTCTGTATCGGAGTTGCACCAGAAACATCAATAATTCTGCTGTTCTCCTTTTTCCTGGCTTTATCTTTCTTATCAATGTAAAGACCGAGGCCGAGCATAATCACAGCAGCAATAAATATCAGTGGAGCATTATTTGCAATAACATCGATTTTTGTAGTCTCCATCTCGATATTTACTTCGTCTACATTATCAAGTGTTAATGGAACTGTGAATGACACTCTTGTAATGATCCATCCCAGCTGACTATTCTGGAGAATAAAATATATAGGAATAGTGCTGTTTTGGCCATCAGGGCTTAACACTGTACATTCCACATCAACAACAGCAGCCGATCCATTAATTTCCTGAGAAACAATATTTATATTCTGGATCGTACCAGGTTCAATTCCTTTATTGCTGAATATCATTTCAATACTTGCAACCGCAAGGAAATCCTTACCTGTGTACATATTAAAGGCAGTATTAAAATCATCATCATTAATAGCAGTCAAAAATGTGGTCACTATTTCAGGTACTTCTTCTTCGGGGTCACTACTGACACAACCACTACTATACACACTTAACAGGATAACAAATACCAAAATAACTGAACAATACTTGTGTTTCATTTAAGCACCTGAGATGATCAAATATTATTATTAAGCTATTATAATATAGGCATAGTACTTAATTTTATTTGTGCTAATTGTATATATTGCGCGTTAGAAAAATGAATAAAGATGAAAATTAGAATAAAGAAGGAAAACGAGAGAAATCTGCAATAAATCTTGATTTGCCCGTTTCAATCATTACAGCATACTCAAATGCCTGGCGATCATCAACAATAAATGAACGAATACCGCTACGCCCTTCGATCAACTGCCGTCCGGAATCACAGGATGTATGAAGTTCATCAATGCCATCTATATCAGTTATTATCATTTCAGAAGGCAGAGAAATACTCATCTTTTCAATTGCAGGATGTCCTAGAACCCATAAGCTATGTTTTCCACTTTCCAGTGATTCAGGCACACCATATACAATATTAACTGTGACCTTTATTTCAGAAGTGCTTACATTGCCTCTTGCACCGGAAACATTCATATTAAAGGAATCAAGAGAAAGTACGGCATTCCCACCATCTATTAAAACATAACTTAAGTATTGGCCTGTACAGTTCCTTTTGAATTCATCTACAAAATTTTCAACTTCATCCTCACTTACGATACTATTATTGTCAGCATCAAGACTCAATCTGAAGGCTTCAGCATCAGTTCCGGTATACACTTCATTAATCGTGAAATCAATAGAAGTATCATAAAACTGCAACCCATTTGTAAAAATAGCATCTGCAGAGGATAAAGGAATAAATGATAAAATAATAATCAAAGATATTAACAGACTTTTTTTTGACATGAAATCCCTCAAAAAAGTAAAGGTGAATATTATTATTTCACCTTATGGATATAATTGTATCGTTTCTCTGGTACCATATGATGAAGGTGTTATAAATTCAGCCTTTGTAGTAGCTCCAGCCTCAGGAGTCATAACTATTGATACAGCCGACCGTGGTGCAACATCCAGATTGGAATCTTTCTGATTACTATTGGTTGTTACCCCATCTATTGTTGTATATGAAAGATCACCATCTGCTACTACTGATATATAGATTGTCACCAGATCACCTGTATTCATGATAGGGTTGCCCTGTGAAAATGAAATGTCTTCATCCCTTATTTTCTGCACAGTAAAGAAGTATCTAGCATTTGCACCTGGTGTAGCCTGAGTACCTGTCAACAAATGACCTAAGTTTGCACTTGCATTGTTAGATGAAGAGAAATTTGCCATCAAACTACCATAGGTTTTATCGTTATTTCCATAAATAAGGTCATTCGTGTTAGTACTATCAGTTATTGTGATTATTAACTGATTAAGATCTACAGGAGAACTTCCAACATTAAGACCCACTTTTACTTTTAGAAGTGATATATTAGAAGCCATTGTTGAACTTGTTTTTGCACGAACTCCCTCTATACTTTTAATGATAAGATTTGATGACACTTCCTGAGTAGCCTGTTTTCCGGTAGATTGAGCTTGCTGTTGAAGTGTGCCCGATGTCTGAATGAGCACAGATGCAGCTACAGCAGCAATCAATACCATGGCTATGAAAATAATTAGAGTACCAATACCTACCTGAGCAGTATTGCTCCTCGAAAAGAGATTTGAATTAGGCACTATATTGACCCCCCTCTGAAAATATCAGTTGATGTGTTGATACACATCAACCATATAATTACGGATACAGCTGAACAGTCTCAGTCACACCGTATGAAGATGGCAGTACGAAATCTGCTGTTGTCGCTGCACCAGATTCAGGAGTCAGAACAATATTCACAGTTGTCCTTGGAACAAGAGTGAGTCCTGAACTTTTAAGGGTGCTTAAACCAGTAATGTCGCCTACATTAGGATAAGTAGTACCCTGTGAAGCAGAAGATGTAGTAGCAATATACAAAGTGATAAGGTCACCAGTATTCATTACGGGGTTTGCTTGAGAGAATGAGGAATCTTCATCACGGATCTTTTCTACAGTATAATAGTATTCTGAATTATTACCTACCGTACTGGTCGCACTAAGAAGCTTTTCAAGATTTGCAGTAGCATTAGTATCTGAGAAAGCGCTCATGTTACCATCAGAAGCACCGGTTGATGCATAGGACTTTTCATTGCCTGCATAGACAAGGTTGTTAGCTGTTGTACCATCACTAATAGAAACGACTACCTGATTTACATCCACAGAAGCACTACCTACATTAAGACCGACCTTAAGCTTAAGAAGGTCAATTGTGTCTGACATGTCGGTTGAAGTGTTCTTAGCACGTACTCCCTCAATGGTTTTTACCATGAGGTTAGATGATACTTCCTGTGTTGCCTGCTTACCGGTTGACTGAGCTTTCTGCTGAAGTGTACCGGAAGTCTGAATCAATACAGCAGCAGCAACTGCTGCTACTAGAACCATAGCGATGAATATGATAAGAGTACCAATACCCACCTGAGCTCTGGTATTATTTTTCAAATGTAATGCGTTGTTTGCTTTCATGTACGATCCTCCTATAATCCAAATATATGGATGTTTTTATATATCAATTAATAATATATATAGTGGTTGGTTGGAAATATCAAACATTAAACAATGAGAGTTCGTGATGAGGAAGCATTATATATTAAAAATGTGTAAATAATAATCAGAGGGATGCGATGAATGCAGGCTTATTACTAAATGCCACTATCTGTTTTGCAATAACAATATCATCATTTGCTTTTGCATGGGTGCTCGCCCGCAGTGAAGAAGAGCATACTGATAAGAGCAAACCTGCCCTCTGGTCACTCGTGATATTATGGTCACTTGTGGGACTTACTTATCTGCCCACTACTATCAGAATGATAGCTGCTTACGTGGGAAGGGAAAATCTAGATCTCGTAATGTACAGCCTTGCAGCAGTACCATTTTCTTTTGTAGCTGTTCCACTAGTATTTTTTATATTATATGTTATAGTAGGGAATAAAAAAATAAGCGCATATATTTCACTACTTTTTGTACTCTTTGGAGTATCATACCTTATGCTACTATTTACAAGTGGTGTAATCGGACCCATCGTTTCAGATTACTCATCCTTATTCACAATAAATAGTGATATTGCAATTAATATCTACATGATAGGGCTTTTTGTGATACCCACCGCAATGATCATAGGATTTTTATTGTTGATCTTCCTTCAGAAAATGCCAAAACACCTCAGATACAGAACAGCATTACCGCTAGTTGCAATATCATTTGTGTTTGACTTTATGTTGACAGATATGATTACGATGTTGGATGTAATGCAGCTTGTTGCAAGAATATTTGTACTGATAGGAACTGTACAGGCATTCTTAGCATATTTCCCGCCAATGACATTGCAGGAAAAACTGGGAATTAAGAAATACCAGTACGAACTTTACGATGACGAAGACTCCGACATTGATGAGGAGGAAGATGTAGATGTCTGATGATATTGATGTAGAACTTGAGAACGCTGTGGCAGAGTTCTACCAATCATTAGGAATCCATCAGGGACCAGGAGACATTCAATACAGGTTGATATTGAAAGTGCTTGGAAGAAATGAGGGAAAGATCACTGAATTCTCAGAGATTAGAAAATATACAGACCAGTTTGCAGACAAGGGTAGTATTGGAAGCAAAATGAAAACTGTATTCCAGCTTGAAGGCCTAGTTGAAAAAGTCAAACGTGGCGGATACGTTATCACTGACAAGGGAATAACTGCATCCAATTTTCTTAAAGATAGCACTGCATTCTATAAGAAGAATAAGAGAATGGGCGAGATTATAGAAAGGATGCCATAAAAAGCCGCATTAAACAATAAGGATACATTTTTCTTAATGGACATGATCCATAACATCAATAAGTGTCAGACTCTGAAGAGATGCTATTTTCACAAAAAAACAAATTTGAACACCCACATCGTTTTTGAACTTCATCTTGATGGGGGGTTTTAATTAATAATATCTTTTTGCCGATACAATACCATTGAATGTTTTGCATTATGTACAGGTTACCTGATAGCTTGAAACTACTGACAAATATTTTTCTGTAAAAGATACGGTATTCAGGAATACCTATTTTTTCTGGCCTCTAAAAATAGCATTTGCTAAACGACAACTAATTAACCACTTGAATCTATCTTGCTAATCACTGTTTATTCTTCACAAGAATAAAACAGCTTACTGTTCTTTGCAATAAACTATTAAGTTGAGAGAGTTTAAAGATAACTAGCAAAAGTGCGACTAAATAAAGCAAAAGAAATAAGTTAAAACCAGTTGTGCATAACGTTGATAGGCATTTCAAGGCCATTATTTATTTAGAAAAATAAGAACTCCAAAATACATTGATATTGAAAAAGCATTTTAATTTAAAAATAAGAAATATAAGGTGAAATATTCACCTTATGGATACAAGCTAACTGTTTCAAGTGTTCCGTATGAAGAAGGAGTTACAAAGTCTGCAGATGTAGCTGCACCAGCTTCTGGCGTAAACACAATACTTATGGATGACCTAGGAGCAATTTCAAGACCAGTGCCCAATAATGTGAGACTAGACAAGTCACCAACTGTAGTATAACCAGTGGTATCACCATCTGCTACTGTTGAAATATACACCGTAATAAGATCACCAGTATTCATTACCGGCTTCTCCTGCGTAAATGAACCATCTTCATCACGAATCTTTTCTGCAGTGAAGAAATATGCACCATTATTGCCGACATCAGTAGTCGAATTTATCAATAGCGCTTGTAAATTATCACTTGCATCACCATCAGTATCGAAACCCTCCATTGCAGAATCATATGTCTTCTCATTATTTGCGTAAATAAGATTGTTTGTTGTCGTACCGTCCGTAATTGAAATGACTACTTGGTTCATGTCAACAGGAGAGCTACCAACATTTAAGCCGACCTTAACCTCCAACAAGGAAACGTTGGCAGTTAGATCAGTTGAAGTGTTCTTTGCACGAATACCCTCAATTGTCTTTACCATCAAATTAGATGACACTTCCTGAGTTGCTTCTTTTCCAGTAGACTGTGCTTTCTGTTGTAATGTGCCAGATGTCTGGATAAGAACTGCTGCTGCTACTGCGGCAACAAGTACCATTGCAATGAATATGATAAGGGTACCAATACCCACCTGAGCATTTGTATCCACATTAAAGAATCTTTTGTTTGCTTTCATAACAATAACCTCTTTAGAAAATAATATGTGCGAACAAATCGCACATCATTATTTATGGATACAACTGAACGGTCTCTGTCACACCATATGATGATGGCAGTACGAAATCTGCTGTTGTTGCTGCACCAGATTCAGGAGTAAGAACGATATTCACAGTTGTCCTTGGAACAAGGGTAAGTCCTGAACTTTTAAGGGTGCTTAAACCAGTAATGTCGCCTACATTAGGATAAGTAGTACCCTGTGAAGCAGAAGATGTAGTAGCAATATACAAAGTGATAAGGTCACCAGTATTCATTACGGGGTTTGCTTGAGAGAATGAAGAATCTTCATCACGGATCTTTTCTACAGTATAGTAGTATTCTGAATTATTACCTACCGTACTGGTCGCACTAAGAAGCTTTTCAAGATTTGCAGTAGCATTAGTATCTGAGAAAGCGCTCATGTTACCATCAGAAGCACCGGTTGATGCATAGGACTTTTCATTGCCTGCATAGACAAGGTTGTTAGCTGTTGTACCATCACTAATAGAAACGACTACCTGATTTACATCCACAGAAGCACTACCTACATTAAGACCGACCTTAAGCTTAAGAAGGTCAATTGTGTCTGACATGTCGGTTGAAGTGTTCTTAGCACGTACTCCCTCAATGGTTTTTACCATGAGGTTAGATGATACTTCCTGTGTTGCCTGCTTACCGGTTGACTGAGCTTTCTGCTGAAGTGTACCGGAAGTCTGAATCAATACAGCAGCAGCAACTGCTGCTACTAGAACCATAGCGATGAATATGATAAGAGTACCAATACCCACCTGAGCTCTGGTATTATTTTTCAAATGTAATGCGTTGTTTGCTTTCATGTACGATCCTCCTCTTATATCCATTTATTTTTGGATATGTCACTAATATAGTAATGAATAATATAAATACCATTTGGTTGGAAATATCAAACATCAAACTCGCAACTTTTGAACAATGAAAATATATAAATAAAATATAACTAATTAATAGTAGACAGGAATGAACCAAGGACTTCTGTTAAATGGAACAATATGTTTTGCAATCACATTGACATCCCTTGCCTTTGCATGGGTACTTTCCAGAAACAAGGAGAGTTACAAAGAAAATAGCAAGCCTGCTCTTTTTTCACTGATCGTATTCTGGACCATGGTCGGACTTATGTACCTGCCAACAACAATCAGAATGTTTGCAGCTTATTCAGGTAATCAGGAAATTGATGCAATAATGTATTTTGTTACAGCAATTCCTTTTGCATTCATTTCAGTCCCGCTTGTTTTTTTCATAATATATGTAATAACAGGTAGCAAAAAGATCGGAGAATATACTTCACTCTTCTTCACACTTATAGGAGCAGCATATCTTACTTTCCTTTACGATAGTGGAATAGTTGGACCTATAGTTACAGAATGGGGTTCCATTTTTATGATCAATAGCGATGCTGCAATTAATTTGTATCTCATGGGATTGTTTGTCATTCCCACTTCCATGATACTTGGATTGTTACTGTTGATACTGCTACAGAGGATGCCAAAAAGATTAAGGTACAGAACAGCTCTGCCACTTGTAGCTATTTCTTTTGTATTTGATTTTATGCTTACCGACATGATAGCAATAGTTGATGTAATGCAAATGTTTGCAAGATTATTTGTTTTTATAGGGATAATACTTGCTTATCTTGCTTATTTCCCTCCGATGACGGTTCAGGAAAAGCTGGGCATTCAGGAACAGACAAACGGTAAGCAGAGTATGCACACTGATCATAATATTGAGTTTTATCTGAAAGATGAGACTGATATAGCATGAGATCCCATTATTATTTAGGAATTCTTTTTTAGAAAATCTTACACCTGAATAAACAGCAAAAGGAAAGGCTGCAGGAAAACTAGGTATTATATGTAGAAGACCGGCAGTCTTATATACATTTACATCCATGTACGTTTTTGTACATTACAGAACATAAGTGGTTATTAGATGCATGCCGTAATAAATGATATAGTCAGCTCTACTGAAAAAAGAGTCCAGAACCTTAACACAAAGACAGAACGATCTTCAGCTAAAAAAAGAAGTAGCAATAAAAGGGACATAGTTGCTGCTATCAAGGAAAAGAAACTCCAGGGAAAAGTTGCAGTTATCTCTGAAGTTAAACCTGCATCACCTGGAAAAAAACTTAGGGATATTAATCCTGAAGATGCAGCTATGATAGCATCAGAAATGGAAAAAGCCGGAGCAGTAGCAATATCTGTTTTAACGGAGCCTGAATTTTTCCATGGGTCAACAGACAATCTCATATCAGTGAGAAAGAAAATATCACTTCCTGTTTTACGCAAGGATTTCATTATCGATGAGATTCAATTCAATGAAATTGAAAGCGACCTTATATTATTAATAGCAGGTATTCTTGGCGACAAGCTTGGAAAAATGACGGACATGGCCATATCAAAAGGATTTGAGCCTCTTGTTGAAGTCCACAATGAGAATGAACTTAAAAATGCGCTTGAAACTAAAACAAGGATAATTGGAATAAATAATAGGGATCTAAGCAATCTTGGGATAGATCTTGCTACAACGCTTCAACTTATACCGCTTGTTAAAGATTTTGATAGGATAAATGGACAAGAGCACACCATAATCAGTGAAAGCGGAATGCACACCATTGATGATGTAAAGATGGTTGTTAAAGCCGGGGCTGATGCAGTACTTGTTGGTACATCCATCATAAAGAGCGGAGAGATATACGCAAAGACGAAAGAGCTTGTCGATGCACTTGACGATTAATAAAAGATACGGAGAATGATAATGAAAAAATCAATGTATGGTAAATTCGGAGGGCAGTTCGTTCCCGAAGTGCTCATGCCGGCACTTACAGAGCTTGAAGAAGCCTATGAACGTTACAAGGATGATCCTGAGTTCCTGAAAGAACTGGATTTCTATATGAAAGAGTTTGCAGGCAGGGAAACTCCTCTTTATTTTGCCAAAAATCTCAGTAAGAAATACGGAATTAAGATCTACCTGAAACGCGAGGACCTTGTTCATGGTGGTGCCCATAAATTGAACAATACTCTTGGACAGGCACTTCTGGCCAAGTATATGGGCAAGAAACGTCTTATTGCTGAAACAGGGGCAGGACAGCATGGAACCGCAACTGCAATGGCAGCTGCAAATATGGGATTTGAATCTGAGGTTTATATGGGTGCAAAAGATGTTATCCGCCAGCACATGAATGTTTACAGAATGGAGCTTATGGGTTCCAAAGTAAATGCTGTTGAATCCGGTTCAAAGACACTAAAGGATGCAATCAATGAAGCCCTCAGGGACTGGGTTACCAATGTTGAGAATACTCACTACCTTATCGGTTCAGTTGTAGGACCTCACCCATATCCTATGATCGTGCGTGATTTCCAGAGTGTTATTGGAAAGGAAGTCAAAGAGCAGATCATGGAGAAAGAGGGCAGGTACCCGGATTCCATTGTTGCCTGTGCTGGCGGTGGAAGTAATGCGATGGGTATTTTCTATCCATTCATTGAAGACAAGGAAGTTAAACTCTTCCCGGTTGAAGCAGGTGGAAAGGAATTAAAGACCACTGAAAAGGAAGCGCTGCATTCTGCATCACTTTGTGTTGGTGAGGAAGGCATCCTCCAGGGTGCACACACACTCATACTTCAGGACAAGTACGGACAGATACTTGAATCCAGTTCTATATCAGCAGGACTTGATTATTCAGGAGTCGGGCCTGAACTTGCATACCTCGCGGATATTGGCAGGATAAATCCGTGTACTGTCAGTGATGACGAGGCACTGGAAGCATTCTATGAGCTCAGCCGTCTTGAAGGAATTATTCCCGCACTGGAATCATCACATGCTGTTGCTTATGTTATGAAGATGGCAAAGAATGGGGAACTTGAGAAACTTGGTGATCTTGTTGTTATTAACCTTTCCGGAAGAGGAGATAAGGACCTTGAAACAGTGTTTAAATTAAAGGAAGAAAAGGCAAAGGAGGCTTGCCAGTGAGAATCGCAGATAAATTTGCAGAACTTAAAGAAAAGAATGAAAAGGCTCTTATTGCCTATGTCTGTGCAGGCGATCCTTCAGCCGAAGCTACAAAAGAGATAGTTCATGCACTTGTAAAAGGCGGGGCAGATATTGTTGAACTTGGACTTCCATTCTCAGATCCGGTTGCAGACGGACCTACCATACAGGCTGCATCAACCAGGGCACTTGAAGCTGGCATGAACCCGGACATTTATTTTGAGATGGCAGCATCCATCAAGGAAAATGTTCCTCTGGTCTGCATGACATATTATAATCTAATATATAAGAGAGGGAATGAGAAATTTGCTAAAGATTGTGCTGAAGCAGGTATTACCGGAATTATCGTACCTGACCTTCCGGCAGAAGAAGCAGATGAACTACATGTTGCATGTAAGAATAATGGTGTTGACCTGATATTCCTTATCACACCGGTAACTACAGGAAAGAGAATGGAAAAGAATCTGGAAAAAACATCCGGTTTTGTCTATATTGTTTCAAGACTTGGAGTCACCGGAGAAAGAGTCGATGTAGCAGAATCAACAAAGAACATCCTTGCACGCATTGATACAGAAGTTCCAAAAGCAGTTGGTTTTGGAATCTCCAACGGGCAGCAGGCTGCGGAAGTTATCAAAGCAGGTGCTGATGCGGTTATTGTAGGTTCTGCTTTTGTCAGCATAATCGCTTCAGGTGAGAATGTAAATGAAAGAGTGGAGAAACTTGCATCAGAATTAAAGATAAGCTGCAGATGATTATCTGCCAGCTTTTTAATTTTATGATTTTAAATCAAATTCTAATAAAACAGTTTTTAAAAAACAAATTGAGGAATGCAGATCACTCTGCAAAAAGCTGATCCACGAACCACTGCGGATCGAATTTGCGAAGGTCGTCATATCCCTGTCCCATTCCAAGGAACAAAATTGGTTTTCCTGTGATGTATGCAATGGAAATTGCTGCACCACCCTTGGAATCAGCATCTGTTTTTGTCAGGATTGAACCGCTTATAGGAACTGCATCATTAAATTGTGCTGCCCTTTCCACAGCATCGTTACCTGCAACTGCCTCATCCACAAAGATTATGAGGTCTGGTGGGGCTACACGGCAGACTTTCTTAAGCTGCTCCATGAGGTTAATATTGGTATGCATCCTGCCAGCGGTGTCAGATAATACAACATCCACATTATGTGCCTTAGCATGCTGCATTGCATCATAAATAACAGCAGCCGGGTCGCCCTGCTCCTGATGTTTGATTATCTTTACTCCGATCTTGTTGGCATGGATGGCAAGCTGGTCAATTGCACCGGCCCTGAATGTGTCACCTGCAGCAACTACAACTGACATTCCCTGATCCTTAAAACGTTTGGAAAGCTTGGCAATGGAGGTGGTCTTTCCAGTTCCGTTTATACCAATAAAAACAATGTGTACCGGCTTTTTAGCATTCTTCACATATTCATCAAGGTCAAATACATTGGCACTCATCACATCATAGATCGCATTTTTAAGGGCATCTTCAACAATGTTGCCAGTGTTGCTACCAATGCGTCTTCTGGTTCCAACCAGCTGACTCTTTACTGAGCTTACAATTGCTTCTGAAACTGAAAGTGCGATATCACTCTCAAGAAGAGCCATTTCCAGATCCCAAAGAGGTTCTTCAAGATCATCTTCATCCAGAATAAATTCCCTTTCAAAAACAAGAGCTTTAGCTTTTTGTGCAAAACCAAATTTCTTAGCAGTTTTGCCTTCCTCTTCTGGAACTGGTTTAGTTTCTTCAGCGGAAAGTTCGGGTTTTTCTCTTAATTCTTCCTGTGAAGAAGGGGAAACTACGACAGGAGATCCCAATTCTTCTGAAGACTCCACAATTTCCTCTACTGGTTCGATTGCAACAGCTTTTTCATCTATTTTGCTGCCAATCTTATCCTTGAATCCACTGAGTTTTGCCTTGAGTTTATTGAACACGTGATACAACTCGCAAGTTTGTTAAAAATAGAAAAAAATAGAAAAAAGGTTCACTGGGAACCTGGGTTTCCTTGAGACTGCTGGAGTCTTGTAAGGAATGATTCAATAGCCTGCATCTGCTGGGCTAACTGGGCAAGGGTCTTATTCATATTTTCGAGAGCTGTTGTAAGTTTTTCCCTGCGGCGCTGGAGAATCTCCTTTGCTTCAGGAAGAGGCCTTTCAACAGTTAACCCTGCACCGATATCAACCACTGCTTTGTCAGTGTGACTGATATTGGCATATACAAATGAACCGGAACCTATCGGAAACATTATTTCAGAACCAGCTGAAACATTGTTGAGCTCATCAATTGCGTTTATTGCTCTGTTACAATCTTCCAGTGATATCTGGACCATGCTCATCTGTTGCTGCACCATTTCCGCACGTTTCTGAAACTCGCGGTGCTGGTTTGCAAGAACCCTTGGATCCTGTCCATTCATATCTGCCATGGATCATGCCTCAGTTATACTTTCGATCTTTATTAAGTTCCTTTTAAGACCATGTTTACTGCCAAAGAGAGAATACACTTTATCTTCTGCATTCTTCTCGTTCTGGCTCTCAATGACCTTTGTGAACTTTTCCCATGCTATTCCGGCCTTGAATGTGCCTTTGACCTGAAATGTCTTCATTTAAATCACCTAAAAACCATTATTCTAATAAGCCCAGGGCATCTTCTATTCTTCCCAGTTCATGACCTGTGGTCTGCGAACCTGCAACATAACCTTTGGAATTGGCTATCAAGCCGGAACCTACCATTTGAGTTCCATAGTTTGATGTTCCAATATCCACAGGAAGACCAAATAATTCCTCAAGCACTTCAAGTTCAGTACTTGTTGCCCGAGGATTTACAAGCAAACCTTTATTGGTTGCAACTCCGGCCATCCCTACGGTTTTAGCACCACCTATAGTGCCTCTTTTAACTTCTACCTTGAGAGCTTTCTCAATAGTTTCCAACGACTTATCACTAAGTTCCGGATGAACAAGTGCTGCAGAATCATTTGCAAGCACAACATTACCCACAGCATTCAGCTTACTGGGAAATTCAACTACCGGAACATCAATCTGGTCTTTGCCTCTTACATTGGAATCCATTGGAACAAGCACTGCGTTGGAATTTCCCCGACAAAGTGAACCCACAATAGTACTTCCATTGATAAGGGTTTCCACTACATTTGCCTGCAAGAACCGGCCTATCTTTTCACGGACAGACTCAGGAGTACCCAGAGGTACAAGCACTACATCTTCGGTGCATGTTGCAAAAGCCCCTATTATGGGGCTTTCCTGTATAGTTATAGTTCGTATCATTTTATGTTAAACTGGAATGATACCCGGAAACATTTATGCGAGTTCCGCCTGAACTTCGCCATCCTCGAACTTTGCAGCTCTTACACGGATGGAAAGTGGTGGCTTCTCACAGCCGCGTTCCCATACTTTCTCATTGATGGTCTTGTCTAACTTGACCATATCAGGTTCTACCTTCATGTGCTTTGTAAGGTATTCCCTGATAACTACCATAGTCTTCTTGGCCCTTTTCCAGCGTGGAATTGACTTAATTTCACGGAGAGGAATCGTATAGATCTGCTCTTTTACTATATCTTCTGCCATTATCATCACCTACTTATTTCACATCGAGACTGCTTCTTCTCCAGTGTCTTCTCTTTGGATGGCTTACGACCTTACGTTCGGTCTTAATGATGACCCAGGTAGGAACCCTGTGGTTCTGCCTGTGTGCTTTTGCCAACCTTGTCTTCTGTCCTTTAGTATTGTGGCTCACTTGTCTCACCTATGCTATGATTTGTATTAAAGTATCGATTGAATTTTGAACTTATAACATAATTATTGTATAAATCTTTAATCATGTTGTTCCGTTCGCTGTTTCATTCCTTCACGCTCTTTTGCGTTCGATAACATGTGATTGTACATGAGTGGGGAATATCTCTTTAATCTTATCTGGACCATGATTCCGAGCTATCATTTCCCTGAGCTCAGTTTCATAATCAGCTTTTAGTACATCCTCACTCAGACCTTCCTCGATGACCAGATGCTTATTTACAAGTTCGTTCACGGCAGCACGCCCGTATCCTTTCAAAGGACACATATAATGAACACCAAACCGATCCTCAATGCTTCTTATCTGTGACATTTCAAGCATTGGAACACGGTCATCACGGCGAATCCCGTCAGCAATGAATGTGACATTCGAATCGGCCGCTAGATGCTCAATGAAGCTTTTGTGAATGAAATTGATAGCGTTCTTAGGAAAGCCATCCTCCATTATCATATCGTATGCCTTTTCAAGAATTGAAACATCGGGATTGATGATCCTGTGCGGAAAACCAAGCCTCTCTGCAGTTTCAGCAGCTACTTCCCCAACAGGAAGCAGTGAAAAACTGCATGTTACAAGTTCAACCTCAAAGAAAGGCTCCAGCAGTATTGCAGACAGAGAACTGTCTTTTCCACCACTGAACATTACCGATACTTGCATGAAGGGCGCTCACATACGCTTAATAGTGGTTTCCCTCTTTTTGGGCTGCATCTGAACCAGAAGCTGTTTGAGTTTCTCATCGTCGATCATAGTTTGAAGCCTGCCACTCTGTGCAAGCATGATCAACTGATTTTCAAGCTGCTCTACAAGTTCCTTGCGGGACATACGCAGATTTGTCAGCCTCTCACGTGCTTCCGGAGTCAGGATCTGACGCATCAGAGCCTGCTTCTTTGCTTCCATCTCAGCCTGCATCTGCTCCTGCTGCATTGCTGCCTGCATATCGGCACCGCCCATCTGCTGTTGAGCTGCCTGTTGCTGCTGGATCTGTGCAAGTCTTTTTCTTCTTATCTCTTCAAGGTCATCCGTCATGAAAGTCACCTTTGCTTATAAGATGTAAGCAGTGTTTCCTTATAGGAGTTATCGAACTGGAAGATGCATTCAGTATTTAGCAAGACCTGGAATTGTTTCCAGAAGGCCCTGTTTTACCTCGTATGCAACATTGTCAAGCATGGACTGTCCCTGTGGGGATACCACACGACCACTCTTGAGAGAGCGTACAAAACCTGCTTCCTCAAGCTGCTGAAGTGCAGTTCTTGCAATTGCACCGCTGCCCTTTGCCTTTTTGCCAGGAGCAACGCCTCTGTCCTTCTTTCCTCCGTAGACAGATCTCATTCTCTCAACACCGATTGGGCCCTGGGTGTATACAGTTCTAAGTACTGCTGCACATCTTGTGTACCACCATTCAGTGTCGATTGGTGGAAGTTCCTTGTGCACACCTGTTTTTACATATGTTGCCCACTCAGGTGGATTTACTTTATCATTCTCTTTCAACTTTTCTGCTACCTTTGCTATAAACTCGGCTGCAGGAACGTCATATACAGTTGTCATTAATTATTCTCCTGAATTATAATATCTGTTAAGATACCCACCATCTGCAGGACTCAATTGCATCAGGTGATTAGTTCAGCTGGATTTGTGATGTTTAAACTATTGAGTAGTATATACGTTTTTCGGCAGTTTTGCCTATCAGGACTACTTTCTGAAGGTTTGCTCTCTTGCAGGACCTACAGAAACAATATCTATATTTACACCCATCTTATCTTCAAGATAAATTACATAGTCCTGAGCTGCCTTTGGAAGATCACTGAACTCCTTCACACCTGTAAGGTCATTATCCCAGCCAGGAAGGTCTTCATATACAGGTTTGCATCTTGCAAGTTCGGAAGTATCCTCTGGCGGATAGTCAATTGTCTTTCCGTCCAGTTCATAAGCAACACAAACTCTTATAGGATCAAGATTGGATAAAACATCAAGTTTAGTAAGTGCAATGGATGTGTAACCATTAAGATATATTGCTTTTTTAAGTAAAGGAAGGTCGAACCATCCACATCTTCTTGATCTTCCTGTGGTAGTACCATACTCGCCACCTACTTCCTGAATCTGCTTACCGATATCATCTAAAAGCTCTGTTGGTAATGGCCCTTCGCCAACTCTGGTAATATATGCTTTTACAATGGCCAGTACCTCATCAACCCTTGTAGGACCAACACCAATATTAGCACATGCAGAACCTGCAATTGTACAGGAAGAGGTTACGAATTTCTGGGTTCCGTGAATTACATCAAGATGAGTTCCCTGTGCACCTTCAGCAAGTACATTCTTACCCTCATCAAGTGCCTTGTTAACCTCATAAGAGACATCAGTTACATAGGAAGCAAAGCGCTCACCAAGTTTTACATACTTATCAATAAGTTCGTGATCCATAACTATAGAAGGATCGCCACCAAGCTCTTTAATAGCTGCTTCCTTTGATGCAGCAAGATCTTCAAGTCTCTTGAGGAATTTTTCCTTATCAACAAGGTCACCCATGCGGACCTCGTCCCTGGCAACCTTATCAATGTAGGCAAAACCAATACCACGTTTTGTAGTACCAATCTTCTCGGTCCTTTGGGATTCCCTCAGACCATCAAGTTCAACATGATATGGCATTATAATACTGGCTTTGGCATCTACACCAACCCTGGTTGCATCTAATTTTATGCCACCATCTGCAAGCATATCAAGTTCTTCTGCCAGTACTTCGGGGTTCACAACAGTACCTGGACCAATCAATACCCTTGAATCTAAAAGAAAACCAGAGGGGATAAGGTGGAGTTTGTATACATCCTCACCTACTTTAACGGTATGTCCAGCATTGTTTCCGCCCTGGAAACGAACAACCAGATCATAATCACCGGAAATAAGGTCAACTATCTTGCCTTTACCTTCATCGCCAAATTGAGCACCAGTAATAATAGTAAACATGGGTGCAGGATTACTCTGTTGGCTTAATAAAGTTTTGATTGGCTTTCAGATATCTTCCTCAAACGCAAGCATACGGCAGCCTTCATCACAGAACCCAGAGGAATCAACCTTACGACACCTTAATGCCTTAGTGACACCCATGTCTAAAAGAGTATCCAGTAATTTTTCAGACACAGTGATACTGACATTGAACTCCGATTGAAGCATATATATGGCATCTGATCTCTTGATAGAATAAAAACAAGCTCGAGACCTTTTATCTGACTGGCAGGTGTCATATGCATCACATTTCATCACGCGGGAACTGTTCTTGAAATGAATAGCAAGTCCCTGCCATGAGTGAACATTATGCATTCCTTTTATGCCATAGAGATTTGTCTTGGTTTTTTCTTTGTGTCGTAGCATGTTAATTAATTATATTTAAAAAATATAATTACTTTTTGTTTAAAATCTGAATCATTATTATTTTATGAATTAATGTAGTTAAAAAATAAAGCCGTGATATATTGCCATTGAAACAATAAATGATTTCCTTTACCACGATAGATATTTATTTCATTATTCCAGATTGAAAGTGTAGTATTATAAGTATCGTCAAATGATACTAAGGGAGTGAAAATAAAATGCCAGCTATAGTTGATAAGAATACATGTACAGGATGCGAGCAGTGTGTAAATTCCTGCCCGGTAGAAGCTATTTCAATGAACGATGATGTTGCAGTTGTTGATCCAAACGAATGTGTCGATTGTGGTGACTGCGTTGACATCTGTCCAGTGGAAGCAATCACATTAGAGTGATGCTTTTTTCTTTTTATCCTGAAATGAATTACTGTTTTACTCTGTTTTTTAACAGCTAAGTTTCTCCATACAAGCTGCAAGTCTTTTGATTCCCTCTTCAATGTCATCAGGATCAGAATTAGAATAGTTCAATCTCAGCGTGTTAGAACCTGCTCCTTCAATAGTATAGAACGGACTACCCGGAACAAAGGCAACATTCTCTTTTATTGCCAGGTCAAACAAGTCCATAGAAGAAACGCCTTCCGGCAATGTTACCCAGACAAACATACCGCCTTCAGGTTTTGTATAGCTGATGCCTTCCGGGAAATATCTGGACATCATGTCAACCATATGGTCACGCCTTGAACCGTATGCCGTTTTGATCTTTGAGATATGCCCGTCAACGTCATTGTCCATAAGATACTGGGAGATAATCCTCTGGGACAGGTAATTAGAATGAAGATCAGCCGCCTGCTTAACAACAAGGAGTTTTTCCATTATATCATTCTTTGCGCATATCCACCCAAGCCGCAGTCCCGGAGCAATTATTTTTGAAAAGGATCCCATCAGAATTGTGTTTTCCAGATAATTCCTGATAGTAGGTACATCCTCACCTGCAAACCTCAGTTCACCGTAGGCATTGTCCTCAACACAGACAACCCCGTGTTTATCAAGAACTTTGGCAGTTGCCTCCCTTTTTTCTTGTGAGTAGGTAACACCTGAAGGATTCTGGAATGTGGGAACCGTGTAGAAAAGCTTTGCATCACTTTCTTCCAGAGTTTTATCAAGAGCATCAATATCTATTCCATCATCCAGAAGTGGAACTTCCCTGAACTCCGGTTCGAATATTGAGAAAGACTGTATAGCACCGAGATAACCAGGACTCTCTATGACAACCCTGTCCCCTTTGTTAAGGAAAACCTTGCCAATGAGATCCAGACTCTGCTGTGAACCGTTTGTTATCAGGATCTCAGAAGGATCTATCTTAAGTCCGCTTTTTTCAAGATATCTCTGTGCAATGAATTCACGTAAAGGCAAATAGCCCTCTGTAGTACTATATTGCAGGACATTCGCAGCATCCTCTGACATGACCTTCGCAGCCGCTGCTGCAAGTTCCTCTGCCGGGAATAATGCAGGGTTTGGCAGTCCTCCGGCGAACGATATGATCTCCGGCTGCTGTGTGACTTTCAAGATCTCCCTGATGAAGGACTTTTTGCTGTTCTCCATCCTGTCAGCAAATCTATAAAATTGTACTGGTTTCTCTATCAAAGTATTTTCATCTGTTGCCATTGTACCATCTGGTTGATAGTTGTTAATACTAAGGTTAATATTAAAATAAATATTAATTTTAGCATGGTGATATAATCATGCCAAAGTTACAGCAAAATGGCAGTCAATATATTTTAACCATACCCAAAGAGATCGTTGAGCTTGAAGGATGGAAAAAGGGACAGGATATTAAACTTCGTAGGATTAGTGCTAAAGGGGAAGAGTATATAGCACTCATACCGCAGGAGGAATTATAAGGGCTACCAATGCCTACAAACAATTTTAGATACTCCCTTTATTTGGAGTACTCTATATCCGTTTTCATATTATAGGATGTTTATGAAGCAGTTGCCGCATAATAATTCAAATTATTAGTAATCAATTACCAAAATATGCATTTTTAATTTCGTACTTGCTTTTCTTTATATCCATTCATAACACTATAATAGTTAAGTTGGTGGTTAAGCGGTGGCTGTAGAAAAGAAAATAGAAAAAACTTATAAATATAATATGATAATTAACTGTAAAAAAAATTAAAATCTAGTATATATCAAATGTACCTGTTGGAGAGACAAATGAAAATAGATCCTACAGACCAAGACATAAAACAGATTTTTGATCGAATTGAAGAAGGAATCTATGATTTACAACCTGATTTCCAAAGAGAAATTGTTTGGAATAAACAAAAACAGCAAAAATTAATAGATTCTATTATGAGACAATGGCATGTCCCACCCATCCATTTGGTAAGAATAGAAGGCAAAAACAAATTCGAAGTATTGGATGGAAAGCAGCGCCTTTCTGCCATATACAGTTTCATGAAGGATGAATTCAAATTCGATTCTAATTTAGTTCTAGGGTCTGAAGAATTAATGATAATTGACAAAAAATACTACTCCGAATTTCCAACTGAGATGAAATTTAGGTTTGATTTTACTCGGATTCGTATATTAGAAGTTTCAGATATTAAAATGGATGAAGCGACTGAATTATTCTTAAGACTTAATTTAGGGGTTACTGTTTCAACTTCAGAGAAAAGAAATTGTATATATGGACCAACCAAAGATTTCTTGAGGGAAATACTTCAGAATCACCCAGCTCTTTTTTCTAAAGAAACGTTAGGATTTTCGAATCTTAGAATGGCATATCAAGATGCATTGGATAAAATATATTTTCTAGAAAAGAATGGAAGTCTTGACTCAAAACCAGATGCAAGAGCTTTAGAAAAGATGTATTTTGAAGATGTTGTGCCCGGTGAAGTAAAAGCAAATCTTATCGAAAATTTAGATTCTCTTGAAAGTATCTTAGATGGTTTTAAATATAAATTAACGAAATCCACCCTCATGAGCTATTATTGGTTTTTAAGAGAACAGAAAAAAGGTCATACAATAGATGAAATGAAAATGGCTGATTTCTTAAAAGCTTTTGAAGAATGGAGACTTGAACAGAAAAATATTCTCGAAGCAAACTATATGCCACATCCATATTATCTAGAATTTGAAAATTTATTAAGTGAAGGATGGATTGATCCTTCTTCTCTTAAAGGAAGAAATAAGATATTGAATGCTTTTTACAAGCAATATTTAGATAATGGCGATTTTGGAAGTTCAGTATGATTACATCAAAGTTTAATGACAATATAAGACACTCCCTCCAAAAATGGAACAAAAAGAAGTATCCATTAAAAGAAGTATACATTGAAAATATATTCAATTGGAAAAAAACATCTATTATTTTTAATTCCCCTGTTACGGTTATTACAGGAAAAAATGGAAGTGGAAAATCAACTTTAATTAATGCATTAAAACTTTTATATAATCTTCAAAATGAACGCGATGAATTTGGAATATTATCAAATATTGAAGATTATCAAATTATTCTTGAAAATCAAAATGATGAAAAAATAGTAGTAAAAAACAAAAAAATAGAACATATGGGCTTTAATTTACCCCATTTAATAGATTTAAGTTTTAATGCCAAAAATCACAACTTTTTTAAAAATAGTTCTGGAGTCGATATGAATATTTATTTGGATACTCTGGAGCAATATGACTCAATAGCAATTTACCCTGCTAATCTTTTAATTATGAGAGAATTAATTGGAAAACAAATTGTATCTGCTCAAAAAATTATTGATGAAGAAAATCCTGAAATTGAATATTATCATATAGAACTTAATGATGGTACTACATATGATTCTTACACAATGGGATCTGGAGAATTCTTTGTAAATCAACTTTTGTGGTCATTTGAAAAATTACCGAGTAACAGCATTGTTTTAATAGAAGAAATGGAAAATTATCTTCATCCAGGTGTCCAAAAAAAGTTAATAGAAATACTATATGAAATTGCAGTAAGGAAGGAGATACAGTTTCTACTAACGAGTCATTCTCCTACTATTATAGAATATATTGATGAAAAATCCCGCACTCTTGTAAAAACAAATTCAGAGTCAATTGTTAACTGCATTAATAATTGTACTGAATGGGTCGCAAAAGATATTCTAGGAGAGGACAATGAAGTTGTGGAAGTATTGGTGGAAGATCAAAAAGCATTGGATTTAGTAAAAGCAATTATTTCTAAAAAAAATGCTCAGATGTTAAAGCAATTATCTTTTAAAATTTGTGGTGGGGAATCGAGTATTGTAAAGTATATAACCTTAACTACAAAACTTACCATAATATCTTCAAGAACAATAGGTGTTCTGGATGGGGATATATCGTTTACCAAAATAATATCCTCGTTTAAAGTACCAGGATCAGAACCACCTGAATTACTAATTATAAGATATGCCGAACAAAATTATAATCGAATTGCAGAAAAATTAGAAATTGAAGAAGACAAAGTAAAAGACAGTTTTAGCTCTGCAAAGACGATTCAAGATCATCATGAATGGGTTACCAAGATTTCCTGTGATTTAGGCGTAGATAAGGATAATTTATGGAAAATAGTGTCATCAATGTGGGTATTTAATAATTCAGAAATACCTTTGTTAAGCTTACCAGGATCAGAACCACCTGAAATACTAATTCTCAAATGTGCCGAACAGAATTACAATCGAATTGCAGAAAAATTAGAAATTGAAGAAGACAAAGTAAAAGACAGTTTTAGCTCTGCAAAGACGATTCAAGATCATCATGAGTGGGTTACCAAGATTTCCTGTGATTTAGGCGTAGATAATGATTATTTATGGAAAACATTGTCATTAATATGGGTATCCGATAATCCAGAATTAGTAGATGAATTTTATCGTTCTTTTAGTAGTAGTTTTGGAAAACTGATGTGTTGAATATCTGGTTGTGTAAAATAGACTTAATACTAATGCATGTAAATACATTTTGTGTCTTTTGTTTTTAATCTTTGTCAATATGATGATTTTTTGTCCTCCTTCTTGAGAGAATTAATCGGACATTGACATAAAAACTAAAATTATTTAAACTGCACCACACGACTGCTTATTTTGTGAAATATTCCCCATAGTATTATAGGTAACAAAAGTTGTGTCTGTCGTGTCGGGTTTTCGAGAATGTTATTAAAGCTCATGTTGTTGGTTTTGATTATATAAACCGGACATTCGGTATGAATGGGCATCATATATAACAGTCATATTCTTCATAACACGGGTTTGCTTTTGCAGATAATTCATATGGCTTAAATTTACTTTTTTGACCAGTGACTTTTTCTAATACCTCAAGGTCCCGTGAAGTAAACATTTCTCCTGCTTCAATGCGAGGCAAAGTTTCATACTTTAGATAATCTCTATATCCTGGAGATTTGACCATGTTTAAAGCCATAGATAGATAAGCTTCTTTTGAGCTGTTAAAATGTTTTCTATCAATTCCAAACTTGCTAATACAGCAATTGCCAATTTGTAATGTTTTGTCATTGGATTTGTTATGGACTATTCTGATATCCCTTATTACATGTCCACAAATACAGGTAGCGGGTGGCTCATCTTTTTCTAAAATTGTTTGTTCACCATAAAAAATCCATTCTTTTATGGCTTCTTTATAATTATCTGATACTGAGTTTAACAATATTTCTGAAATAAAATTTTGTGTGTAGCCCATCGATTATAACACCCACGTTTTAAGTTACAGATTATTCATGTAAGAAATTAAACCACTATACTATATAAAAAAAGTGTAAGCGAGGTGAAAGTATTTTTTGGTTTGTTTTTGTGAACTGTTTACAATATTCAGAAAACACATAGAAGGAGAATTGATTTTTCTCCCCTTTATGCTCAGTCGTTACCCGCAGGAAGTTTATCTTTATCTAAGATCACATAACCGTGTGATTCCAGATAACTGATAATGTCCTCTATTTTGAAGCTATCAATATCTAGCTGTGGCCTCTTTTTCTTCTGTTGGTATTCCTGCAATGCGTTTAACTGTGTTTGTAACACCTTCTATGTTGTCATATTTCATCTTATGGCAGTATTCCATTGAAATCGGCACAACATCGGAACATGTTATTGATTTATTCATGACTCTTTGCCAATCCTTGCAGAAACGAGCAATTTTTAACAGGACAGAATCTTCAATTTTCACAGATTTCACGTTTTTCACGTTTTTCACACTTTCACATGAAGAATCAAAAACCTCCCCGCACATATAGATATAATTTGTGTGTTCATGGCAATTGATATCGTTTTCACTTTTTTCACACGTTTTTTTATCCTCCGTGTGAATATGTGAAATGTGTGAAATTGGTGAATTTTGTGAAAAAGTCCGTTTATCGTCATTCAAAACCAACCATTGTTTTTTGCTGCCATTCTGAACAACTGACTTTATTTCTCCAGATTCCAGCATGGTTTCAACGACTTCATCAAACTCACGTTTTTTAAGTCTTGAGTATTTTAAAAGGTCACTTCTCCCTAGTGTTCCGGCATTCTTGAGTAATACGCTTCTCACTTTCTCGATCTGGTTATTTTTGACATCTTCCTGAAGCCTGTGTACAGTTTCAACAAACATCGGGAGGAAATACTCAATAACTATCCTACATGATTCTTGCATTGTTTGTAACTGTATGCAATGTGACGGTTCATTTTTGCCGAGTTCTAGTAGCATAGCAATTTTGAGAATATGAACCTGATTTCTAGCCCAGCCCATGCTTAGAGTATTGTCACCTGAATCTAATACGGTTTCTTCCATAGTTTCAGTTACCTTGTTATAGTACTCGAATGCTTCAGGGATCACATCAAATTCTAATTCATCAATCCCTTTCATATGGTCCCACATTGTGATAACTCTCGTAACAATACTCGCAAATGCTGTCCGATCTTCCTCATTTGCCAATTGTAACGGTTTTCTAGGTCGCTTATATTTTGGGTGGCAAAACAGGAATCTGGGGCCGTACCCCGTGTTCACATCTTCTAAAGTCATATTTGCTGCAAAATTATCTGGCGTTGTTCCGTATAGTTTCGTGATAAAAGGATTTTCGATAACAACCTCACGTTTTTTGTTACCTTTTTCCTTTGCTAAGGTCTTTCTATAATCGGCACAGTCATACAATGCACATTCGCATTCAAATATACCATCATTGTACTTTTTATGCATCTTTTGAAGCAGTCCAACAACTTCATCTCTTATGAAATTACAATGTGGTGTATCCTGTAGCAATTCAAGGTATCCCTCTAGTGAATAATCATCGTTGTAAAGCTTCGTTTGAGTACATGACTCATAGACTAATTTCGTTTTATCTAATGCAGTTGATTTTCTGCTCACACTAGACAGGCCTAAGATAAAGAACCATAAATTAGGGTTTATCGTTCCTTGCTGCAATTTCAGGCTAACCTTACCTTGTGTACATGCAGACAACAACCACAGCCCAGACACAAAAATATAGTCCTTATACGTATCAGACAAACCGGAAAGCCATTTAACATACTCATTTAAAAAATGGTCATTATCAACGTTAATTATCAATCTTAAATCGTTGATCTCTGCACCCATTTCCTTTATTTCTTCAAGTGAGTATGTTTTTATGTTTTCTTCTCCCCATTCCTCATATGCTGGCTCTTCCTCACCTGAATAAAACTCAGATAAAACCGAATCCGCCTTAATAGTGCTTGTCTTTGCAGGAATGGCTTTTATCTGACTGATTTCATATATTGAGTATCTTTCACTGTATGAATCACCAAAAGCAAGCTTGCACATTAACAATAATTCTGCATCTGTAGCACCATTAACTTTTAGTTCTGCAAATAGATGTAAAGTGCGCTGCCTGCCATCCATATTGTGAAAAACTGTCAAATCATGATACCAGGGATTAGGAATTTTATTACCTTCTTTGTCCTTCCCTAAGTCCTCTTTAACAAAAACAGCGTTAAAAAACTCTTTAAACGTCCTTCTGCACTTATTTAAAGTTGTTTTCAATTGTTCAAATGTATAAAGAAGGTCTTTAATTCTGCCTATCACAGCAGGCGGGATATCGGGCCGTTTGGTCAAATCACCATCAATATGGTAAACCTCACCTGATACATGAACGGAAGGTGATAGTACAACGTTACCAGCTTCACCAAGTAGATCTATTCCCAATGGCTTTGAATGCTTAAGCTCAAAGTCAGGATTGAATTTAAACATCCAATGCCAACGACCAGGAGTTCTAAATTGCTTCACCCAGTCGGATGTATCAATGTCTTTTAGTATGTCGTCCCACATTCCTTTTACATACCAATCAACATCTATCACCATTAAATCAGACAATTTTCCACAAACAGCACCTATGTTGTAACTTTGGTTCAATATGTAGCGTGTTACCTCGGCATCACTCATAGGTTCTTTTAACTTTGACCAATCCTTCTTCACTGGACGCTTTCCGGCAGATGTCCCGGTGCTGTTTGGCGGTGTAAGGGGGTGTGTAATAATCCCTGCATTGCTGTAAGTCGTTGCAGCTTCTGCTATAATACTACTCATTGTATCCCCTTGCTTCCTGCATTCTGAGTAGGTAACACTCCCGGAAGTAATCAGCTAACCGTCTGCCATCATTATCGGTACATATAGCTCCCCTTTTTCTAAGAAAACTAGCTATACGTGGACTAAATGCCCTTGCAGTATCAACCCACACAGTATAAACGCTTCCTGGACCGTCTATATATGTTATTTGTACATTTTCATGGATGTCGTAATCCATTTTTTCACTAATCGCTGAGAGGATAGCAGGTGCAGAGGTAATACGATACCAACCAAACCGAGTCTTTGAAGCGTATCGCCTATGTACTCCATCTTCGGTTATTTTGTACCCCGCAGGCCCCATACTACCACATAATTTATAACGCCGTGATCTATCCGGCATTATCACTTGTTCAAAGGTTGGATTTATGTAGTTTGGGTACTCATCAATGACTACATTATAGTCAAAGTCTGGGTGTTCTATTTCCTCCCTGTGACACCCACTTTTTTCTCCATTTTCTCCAATCATTCAGAACACCCCCCGGGTGTTACTATTCTTTTTTGTTTATCATTCTCTGAGCCACTAGCAAACCCGATTTTTTTCAACCTCGCTTTGTATTCTGCCTGTTCTTCCGGGGTCTTGCTCCCCCATGCTTTCAATGCTGCAAACTCCCGGCGTGTCATACCACCCAGCTTAAAAACTCCATGATATCGTTCTGCAATCCTTAATCTGTACACTTTCCCGAGAGTACATTTCCCCTCTATGTCTCTTGGGTCTGTGCAAATGTCTGGATACTCTGGGTCTAAAGGACAATTGTTCACACTGCACTTTTTGAACCGGGGACAATCAAAAAAAGGTTTCATGCCTGGACCTCCGCAAGCTCTATAACTTTACTTACAAGAGCTTTCTCTATCGGACTCCCAAAATTCAAAAAATAATCAATAGACTCTTTTCTATCCTTGCAAAAGTCCTTAGCCCACACATACAACGATGGGTCTATATTCGATGGTGTCATGTTTTCCATGCTGGACCCTCTTGTTTATTCGGTCTGGCTGGCCCCTGGAACATCTTGCCGGGTGTCAGGGGTCATGACAATTTTGTTTTTTTCAAGTTCTATACACAGTGGGGTGCCTGCAACAATTCCAAGAGAAGCTGCAAACTGACTTGGAATTGAAACAAGCAGACTACCACCAATAGGCCGTGTCTTTCTTGTTAGGGGCATACAAACATATATTACAATCAGCATCTATAAATATACCTACCAACATGTTTGTTAGTATGTCGGGGATTATTGATCATTTTACAAAAAGAACCGTTGGAATGCAAATAATTGAACTGCTTAATGACAATGGGCCAATGAGGTTTAGTGATTTCAAAAAGGCGATGGGCAACCCCAGCGATATAATAATTACACGAGAACTAAAAAAACTGTGGCAAATGGAACCCCCGTTAATAAATAAAAGTTCTGACAAGACATATTCTTTAAATGAAAAACATCCAGAGATTGACGACCTATTAAGAGCTTTTAACATAGTCCCTTCAAATAAGGCAATTATTCCCGTTCTCTCCATAACCGACCCAGATAATGATCTTACAATTGGTGTGGCTGTTACCACATCACCTACAAAGTATCTTGATTCTTGTTTGTGCACCATTGCTGCCAGTGATGGTTTTACAGAATTTATGGGGGCAATGTATCATGATTTTGTTCTTGCAAAAGTACATGCCGTTATAATAAACATGATTGAAACCGGAGAATTACAAAAAACAGATGTGTTTACCGATGATGGAACCATAATTGATGATTCCGAAACTGTACAAAACATATGGAATGAGATAGTTACAGATGGCTTGGAAATACACATTGTACCCGACAAAAAGGGTATTTGGAAGAAGGCCCTTAGGCCACACACCGAAAAACAGAAAAAACAGATGGAAGAAATTAATAGACTGTTTGTTAAAAAAAATGAGTAAAGAATTACTCATTGCTTTGTTTAGTCGCACTTAAGGCACTTAATAACAGTTCGGGGTGTTGTTTCAATTTTTCAAGTATAGCATCTATGGTTTGTTCGTTTGTGCTTACTGTATCTGTCGTTAATGGTAAACCACAGAAACCACAGAACATAGCATCTGGTGGTATCATCTTGTGACATCTGGGGCACTCTTCAGCCTTCAAACGTGTATCTCTCTTCTCTATCTCAATTCCATTCTTTGCAAGTACGGCAGCTTCCATATCACGACCTGATAAATGAACATATACGCTTGCCATATTGGAATCTGGAACCCATCCGAGATATTGTTTCATTTGTTGTTCTGTAAAGTCTCTTGCTAGCTCTGTGGCTTGTGCATGTCTAAAAGCATGAGGATTTACAGGTTTCTTGATTCCTGCCCTCCTCCCTGCTGTTTTAAGGACAGAACGGAATGATGAAACGCTTAACTGTGCGTGTGGTGGTCGAAGCTGACACCATAAGAATGCTTCACGGTTATTCCTCTCTGGGTGGGTCGTTAGCCATTGATTTAGGTACATTGAAGAGAAGACAACCAATATCCTGCGTGCTCCAGTCTTCCCCTGTGGAAATTGGATATACATGCCCTTTTCGTGTGGTTCAACGTGTTTTAATTTTAGGCTTAACATTTCACTTAATCGAGCACCTGACTCATATAACAAGGAGATAAGGGCTTTATCCCTAGGATTAAGAGCATTATCAATTAAAGTTGAAATTTCATCCCTTGTAAGAAGATCATCTGGTAGCTTTGTCTGTGACCGTCTATTCCCTGTCTTGATGCTTTTTGCAAGCTCATCCATATTTGCAAACTTCAAAAGCGTCTTAAGTCGGACCTTATAGACCTTTTTAGACGTGGCTGATAAATCAAGTCCTTCAATTGAAATGAGTATCTCTTCTATGTCCTCATAGTTAAGCTCATTAACTGGCTTGATTATGAACTGACCGAATGTGCGTAATGCAGTGACATGGTTTCGGATAGTATAAGGAGATGAACCGGATATTTTGTAAGAATTAATGTAACGAGTGTACAGTTTAACATTGGATTCGGGTGTTGTGCTTGCAATTAAATCTTTAAAAAGTCCATCTGCCGATGCCCTGACTCTTTCTTCCTCGCTATCATACAGCCTTTTTTCTTCATTCGGTTTGGTTTTGTCTGACACAGTTATCACCTACTACAATGTAAAATGTAGTACAATAACCTATCTTATGTCAGCAAATATAGTAACCATGAAATTGGCTTCAAGTCCTGATACATTTTAAATCTTTTCATCAGTAGAATACCAGCTCATTCTTGATTATATTATAGCGGAAAGGATTTTACAAAAAAAGATAATCAGAATGCCATCTTGTAGAAAATAGCATTCTTCGCTTTTGAAATATGGATTCTGATTTTACTATTCCTTACTTGTCAAGTATCACAACATGCAAGGAATTACCGCGCCATATACTGAGAGTGTCGAACTCCCAGTTGCTTGCAAGTCCTCCTGTAGCATTGAATGCCCTGCTACGTCCTTCAAGGTAGAAGCGGTATCCACCTTCATCCACTGTAGATGGAACAGTCACAGTCCAGTCCAGCACTTTATTATTGTCATCAACAGCCTGATGCCAGTAACTATCACTTCCAACAGAACCCGAACAACCTGTGAAACTGATTCCAATATCTCTCAGATGGCTTGCAGCTACATTATACTGTACCTTCAGTTCAATATCGCTACCTGCAGTCCTCTTGATGATTGGACAATGGAGAGGAGCTTCTTCCCAGGCGCCTCCAGCTTCCCTGTATTCCAGTTTAAGGAAATCCACAGGTGAAGGTTTACTGTTATCTATAACTACCTTTACAGTATCCAGAGCAGCAGCTATTGGGTTGTGGGCTGCATCATAGAGTTCCATACGAATCTCATATTTCCCATCAGGATAACGATGAGTTCTCCAGTTTATCAGCGTATGATATGGGAAATAATCATTTGGCGGAGTAAGCACTTCATAGAATCCGTTTGAATCAGGCTTCACATGATGCGAAGCACCTGCACTTATGTTGTAAACATACCATGATTCGGTAAAGTGCGTCTCTGTGCCACCTTCATACTTGTAGAAGACCTTATAATATGATGCCGTTCCATATTCAGGACATCCTACGATACGAATAGTCTTACAGAGTGGGGTTTCAGCATCCGGTCTGACAATATGAGGCAATGGGAATGCTATGAACTGTTTCGGTCTGTTAACTCCCTTCACATAACCTTCGGAATCAAAGTACATCGGATCGATGGCAATGTCATTGAAACCCACAATTCCTGCCTTTGTACATGGCTGATATGACTGACCGCATGGAACACAAATGGCATTAGGCCATGCTTCTATCTGCACATCGGTTGTGGATTCGCTGAGGTTCCAGTTCACATCGAAATAGCCTTCATCATAGATTGTCTCCAGAACTCCATCTCCATCGATATCCTGCTCAACCTTGAATACTATGTCTGGAACATCCAGGAAAAGGTTCCATTCCGGCACAATTTCCGGCCAGCATCGAAGGAGTCTTACCATTGGCTTTGAAATCCTTATCTGAGCCATGGTCGATGCAACATCTTTTTTGTTCTTGCCGAGCATTTCTATCAGAAGGTCATCATCCGGAAGCGATGGTGGAGTGATTGATCCAGGGAACGCAGGTTTGTCAAGGACAGAGGATTTGTCTTGGCTTACAGGTTCGAAAAGTGAATTCTTCCTGAACAGGTTTTCACGAACTGCTTCAAATCTGGATTTGGTGAAGAAATCACTTTTTGTGCTACTGAGATTGATATGGGAACTGAGTTCTTTCTTTATTTCCGCATAAATTGTCTCAATGGCATTCTCATTAGTAGATTTCAGGTTCCTGTATTCTGTTTCTTTTATCACAGGTTCATTTGGAGGCCAGGGCTCCGGTCTGGGCTTGACCCGCATTTCAGGAAGCTTTTCCAGTTCAGGATAATAACGTATATCCGGTTTGACACCAAGATCAATTGCTTCAATTACTGAAGGCCGTCTCAGAATTTCCCACAGGCAGCGGTAGCGCAATCTCCACCTGAGAACCGCATCAATATCAAAATAAGGGATATTCACACAGAAGTAACCACATTCATCGGTTTTTACTGTGGCTATCTCTTCCCTGCGGTGTGGGAAGAAAGGATATATCCATCCCCATGGATGACCTGGATAAGGATACCACCAGAAAAAGTTCAGGTCAACATCATATACATGAACCGTTGCTCCTGGAACAGGACATTGCTCACCTGTGGTAGGATCAGTCTTGAAGACACGACCACAGACCTTGTGTTTAAGCTGCAATAATCCAAGAACACGGTCTACTGGTTTTAAAACAATATCATCTTCTTTCAAAATCCCATTGCGAGAGAGAACAGTTTCTTTGCTAATACTGGCAACCGATGCGTTCTCAGATGATGCAAGCCTTAGTATCTGGGTTCCCTGTTTCATTTCATCAGGAACAATAGCTATTTTTGAGTTTTCGGGCATCTTTGAAGCATCCAGATTTAACGACACATCCACTTTATCTGTTGTGAGCTTCTTCTCTGCCAGTATCTTTACTTCATTCCCATCATCTGTAAACACTACAGCTTTCAGTGGAACAGGCGAATTTTTTACACCTTCGACCTTTGCTGCAATCTTAACCCCTGTTGTTCTTTTGTATCTTGCCATACATATCACCCTATCTATGTGCGAAAACAGGCTCAATGCACAAAATAAAATACAAACTGCTGAGCTGGATATTTAATAAAGGATTCATGATGAGATGGTCTGATTTTTGAACATACAGATCATGATACCTGTAACTACCCGGCAAACCAATATAAGACACTTAGACCTGCTTCCCCACGAAACGGTATCTCTACATATATAAATACAGTTATAGTTGTATTTAAAATATCCGTACAAAAATAATATCAACAGTCCAGTTATTATATGCATTCATTTTTAACTTAATGAACTCTATTATATACCTATAAACTAAAGTAGTGCCAATGACCGGCATTTCTTTTGCAAATGAAGTGATGAGAAAAGGAGTTCACTTTACGTCAATACTCATAGTGCTTGTTTATGCATTTATGGGAAAGCAGGCGTGTCAGGTACTTTTAATAACATATCTTGTGCTGATACTGAGCATCGAACACCTAAGACTTGACAGGGGATTCAAACTCCCTGTTTTGCATGTTGTTTTGCGCCAGAAAGAAAAAGCTGCTATCGGTTCATATGTCTATTTCACGATAGGTGCATTGATTGTAGTTTCTGTTTTCAGCAAAAATATAGCCTTTGCAGCTATTCTTATGACAACATTTGGGGACATGAGTGCCGCACTTATCGGAAAGAGATTTGGAAGGATAAGAATCAGTAATGGTAAAAGTCTTGAGGGTTGCGTAGCTGAATTTGTAGTAGATTTCACAATAGCTGTTCTGTTACTTGAAAATCCTTTTATTTCACTTCTTATGGCATTTACTGCAACCTATGTTGAAACCACATTTGTGAAGATAGACGATAACCTGGTTATCCCCATATTCTCCGCTTCCATTGCAGAACTTGCATTTCTGATATTGCCAATGTTATTATAAAATTGAGATATTGTGTGAACAAAAATGTTCATTAACCGTTGATTTAACATATGGGAAACTCTACAAAAAATACAGATTATGATAGCATATAAATTTGCATATTATTTTTACTCATCAGAATCCTTTAATACTCATGAAATCAATTAATTAGAGTATGACTGAGAACAAGAAAGATGAAAAAGAATTAGCAGAAGAGATGGAAGGAAAGAATTCCTCAAGGCTGTTAGTTGAGAATACATTCTACAAGCAATTTAGTGCTGAAACTCCTTCAACACCAGGTTTTAAAATTGAATTTACACAACACAAATCTGCAGGCTTGCAGAGTGCATCTGATATGTGGATCGATAAAGACCGACTCTTTGAAGGCGTCAGAGATCAGAAAGACATTGACAAACTAAGGAAGATGTCAGGTCTTTAAGTCTATCTTTTAACTTCATTTTTATCTTTTTTAACGACAATCTACTTTACAGATAAAAAATAATTTTAACACCTCTTTCCTTATTTAGATCCAGGCATTATATCAAGCCAGCTTGATTTATAGGCAAGAATATTTTTTGATAAGGTATTTATACAACGCGATAATACCTAATTATATAATCAACTAAATTACTCAAAAGAGGTTAAAAATATGGCACCATGGGAATATGATATCAAGGCTGTTCGCTACGGTGAGTGGGACAGCACTAAGGAAGACCTGAACAAGATTGGCATAGAAGGCTGGGAGCTTATCCGTTTCTCAGATGATATAGATGACAATGGAATGATTAAAGCATTCTTCAAAAGGCCTGTTGACTGCCTTGAAGTCTAATCCTTTTCTTTCTTTTATTTCATAAACTATACTTGTTTTATTGGTTTTAAATAAGAAGCTGATAAGCTAAACATTTGGAACTTTAAAAAATTATTCAATTTATAGTATGCGGAAATATAGATTATACTAAAAAAACAAAATATTTAAATAGAATGAAGACGGTAAAGGGAATCTGTTTACCGGGCATGATAAAATAGGAGCTTTGTAGACAAAAGAAAATAAAACAGGTAGATAGGTAAATATGACTGAAACTGTTACAAATTTGAGCACAATACACATCCCAGAGGGTTACAGCCTCAAGAGGATACAGTTCTATTTCTGGTTAGGACTGTTATCAGCTGTATTCCTGAGATTGATAATAATTGCAGATTATTACAACGGGATATTGTCAAAAGCTCTGTTCTACCTGGGAGTACTGGGATATCTTGTATTCTTCGCACACAGGTATCACGTTGCAACACGCAGGGTTGGAGTTTTGAGAAACCTTGAGTTGCTCAGTAAGATAGAGAGTAGAACTCCTTTGAGTGAAGAGGATTACCGCGGATTGCAATATATAATGTGGAGTCTTTCCGTTTCAAAGGAGAGAATGAATTACCTGGTAATATTTGCCTTCTCGGTAATAGCAATTGTATTATCACTGGCACTTGACCTGGGTATTGTTTGAAGAACAAAAATAAAGAATCAGAAAAATGACCTAATAAAACGAAAAACACCAAAGAAACAGGTGAGATATATGAACCCAACAAAGGAAGAGATCTTTGACAAGGCAAAGCATGCTGTAATGGATCTCGATGAAATTGCCGTCGAAAAGATAGCCCACGAAGCCCTGGAAGCAGGAGTTAGTCCGGTAGAACTGATAGAACTCGGATTTGTGGAAGGCATGAAAGCCGTGGGAGACCTTTTTGAGGAAGGCAAGTCACAACTTGCAGAAATATTTGAAGCATCACACATTGTAGAGTCAGGTATCAACGTACTCAGACCTGCGATCATGGGTTCTAAAAATGATGTATGCCTTTTCGGCAACCTGGTTGTCGGAATGTAATTCCTAATTACACCATTTGTTCTGTCTCTGACAGAACACTACCTCCTTCTTTTTCTCCTCCATTTTTTAAATTACTAATCAAATTACAGGTCATCTGCTATTTGAAAAAAATTAAATATAACTTTTGCAGCAGGCAAAGTTATTTATTCCAATGCGGGTTTTTATACCCTAGTTCGATAATCCTGAAAACATGTATCATAAGTTTACAGATGCAGCGACCTATGATGAATAGGACTCCCACTAAATATACTACTATATCATCCATATCATCCCGGTATAAACACCGGTTTCAACTTTGCAGATAATTGCTTAATTTAATTACATTTGAACAGGTGACATTATGAAATGTGCTGATCTTAAAGATCCTTTTGGATCCAGACAAACTATTAATATAGATAACAAAGAGGTAACATTCTATAGCTTAAAAAAGCTTGAGGAAGCAGGAATTGCCAATATTTCAAAGTTACCTTACTCTATAAGAGTACTGCTTGAAGCTGTTCTGAGAAATGTTGACGGAAAAGTAATCACAGAAGATGATGTCAAGAATCTAGCAAGCTGGAGTCCTGACGGCGTACTTGCAGTTGATATCCCATTCATTCCTTCAAGAGTAATAATGCAGGACTTCACAGGTGTACCTGCAGTAGTAGACATCGCAGCTATCAGATCTGCCATGGAAAGACTGGGAGGCGACCCATCTGCTATTAACCCTGTCATCCCTGCAGACCTTGTTATCGATCACTCCATTCAGGTTGACTATTATGGAACATCATATGCACGTAACTGCAATGAGAAATATGAGTTCCACCGCAACACTGAAAGATACGAGCTGCTTCACTGGGCACAGAACGCTTTTGACAACCTGAAGGTTGTTCCACCTGCAAGTGGTATCATCCACCAGGTCAACCTTGAGTACCTTGCATCTGTCGTTCACATGAAAGAAAAATGTGGCGAACTTGTTGCCTACCCTGATACCCTTGTCGGAACTGACTCCCACACCACCATGATCAATGGACTTGGTGTGCTTGGATGGGGAGTTGGTGGTATTGAGGCTGAAGCTGTAATGCTCGGACAGCCATATTACATGCCAATTCCTGAAGTAGTCGGATTCAAACTCACAGGAGAATTAAGAGAAGGAGTATCATCCACTGACCTTGTACTCACAGTAGTACAGATGCTCAGGAAACATGGCGTTGTCGGAAAGTTTGTGGAATTCTACGGACCAGGATACAAAGCTCTTGAACTCACCGAGAGGGCCGTACTTGCTAACATGGCACCTGAATATGGTGCAACGATGGGATTCTGTCCTGTAGATGAAGTGACACTTGAATACATGACAATGACAGGCAGAACTGCAGAACAGGTCGACCTTGTCAGGAATTACTGTAAAAAGCAGGGCCTTTTCCTTGAAAATGACGCACCTGAGCCGGAATTCACATCAACACTGGAACTTGACATCAGCACAGTAGAACCATCCCTTGCAGGACCAAAGCGACCACAGGACCGCATACCAATTCCTGAAATGTCAAGAGCATTCCACCAGACTATGAAGGAAGTATTCGCTGCAAAGAGTGGAAAAATAGCATGCGAAACTGATGCAGACTACGGACGCTGGCTCAGTGAAGGTGGTTACAGTGTTTCAGAGATCACACATCCACACCACACCGGAATTACAAAAATAAAATGTGCAGATGACGTTGTTGCTGTAACACACGGCTCAGTTGTCATTGCATCCATCACATCATGTACTAACACATCCAGCCCTGCACTCATGATCGGAGCAGGACTGCTTGCCAAGAAAGCTGTTGAAAAGGGACTTAAGGTCAAACCATTTGTCAAGACAAGCCTTGCACCAGGTTCCCGCGTAGTTACTGACTACCTTGAGGAAGCAGGTCTTATGCCATACCTCGATGCACTGGGATTCCACCTTGTAGGGTACGGATGTCTCACATGTATCGGCAACAGCGGCCCCTTAAGAGAAGCTGTTTCAAACGAAATAGAGAACAAAGACCTCACTGTTGCAGCAGTTCTCAGCGGTAACAGGAACTTTGAAGGCAGGATCAACTCACAGGTAAAAGCAAACTATCTTGCATCCCCAATGCTTGTTGTAGCATACGCACTTGCAGGAACAGTTGACATTGACCTCACAAAGGAGCCAATTGCCTGTGACCCTAACGGACAGCCAGTTTACCTGAAGGACATCTGGCCAGGTAAGGAAGAGCTTAATGAATGCATCCGTGGTGCTGTTACACCTGAGATGTTCAAAGCACAATACTCCAATGTTTACAATGGAACTGAACTCTGGAGGGAACTTGATGCTCCTGAAGGTCTGCTTTATGACTGGGATGCGGATTCCACTTACATACAGGAACCACCATTCTTCAAGGATTTCCCACTTGATGTGGACGGCCTTGCCGACATCAAAGGAGCAAAAGCACTTGCACTCCTTGGAGACAGTATCACTACCGACCACATATCACCGGCAGGATCAATTCCTTCAAGCTATCCTGCAGGAGAGTACCTTATTGCAAAGGGCGTTGATGAGAAGAACTTCAACTCATATGGTTCAAGGCGTGGAAACCACGAAGTAATGATGAGGGGAACATTTGGAAATGTACGCCTCAAGAATAAGCTTGCTGGTAAGGAAGGTTCATGGACAGTTTACCTCCCTGAAGACAAGGAAATGCCAATCTATGACGCTGCAATGAAGTACATTGACCAGAAGATCCCACTGGTAATTGTAGCAGGAAAGGAATACGGTACCGGAAGTTCACGTGACTGGGCAGCAAAGGGAACACAGCTTCTTGGAATTAAAGCTGTTATTGCAGAATCCTTTGAGAGGATCCACCGCAGCAACCTTGTAGGTATGGGTGTATTGCCACTTCAGTTTAAGAGTGGAGAATCTGCAGAAACACTCGGACTTACCGGAAAAGAGACATATGACATAACCGGAATTGAAGCACTCAAGCCATTCGGAGAACTTACTGTTATAGCAAAGTCCGATGATGGTGGAGAAAAGACCTTCAATGTGGATGTCCGTCTTAACTCCGAAATTGAGATCGAATACTATATGAATGGAGGAATTCTGCATAAGTTCCTCAGAGACAGAGTAAAGGGTGAATGAAAATTCACTCCCCAACCTCGTTTTGATTTTTTTGTTTGATTTTACAAATGAATATTATAATTCATATTGAATTCAAGCAAACTTTAATATATGGACAATTGAAAGGTATTAGTACATATTTTCTCATTGAACATATTCTATCAAAACGTACATTAGACCTATCGGGGATTTTTTAAATGAAAGAGATGAAAAAAGGCCTGGAAGGCGTAGTAGCTTTGGATACCAAAATTTCCTATATTGATGGTATCCAGGGAATCCTGAAGTATAGGGGTGTCAATATAGAAGATCTGGCTGATCTCTCTTATGATGCTGTTTCCTATCTGCTCATCACTGGAAAGATGCCCGATGAAGCAGAATTATCTGAATATTCCCGGATGCTTGTAGAGAATCGTCACATAAATGGAAAGCTTATCGAAGTGCTTAAGGATTTTGATTTTGGCGTAGAAGCACTGGATGGCCTGCGAACCGCTATATCCTGTACAGCACATTTTGATGAAAAGAACAATCACCATACTCCTGAAGCAAACAGGAATAAAGCCATAAGACTTGTTGCTAAATTCCCGACAATTGTTGCAGCACTGCACAGGGCAAGTTTTGGCGATAAACCTATCGAACCCATGAACAACTTATCCCATGGAGCAAACTTCCTGTACATGCTAAGTGGAAAGATTCCTACAGAACTTGAAGCTGAAGCAATGGAAAAGGACCTCATACTCAGTGCAGAGCATGAACTTAACCCTTCTACATTCTCATTAAGAATAGCTGCATCAACAATATCTGACATGTATTCCGCCGTCATATGCGGTCTTTGCACACTGAAAGGACCACTCCATGGCGGTGCCAGAAAAGGTGTAATGGATATGCTTGATGAAATAGGTAGCATCGACAATGCAAGAGATTATGCACTTGGAAAACTTGAACGCAAGGAAAAGATCATGGGATTTGGCCACCGTGTATACAAAACACTTGACCCAAGGGCAAGGATATACAAGGATGTTGCCAAAAGACTTGCAGAAGAGAATGGCGATACTTCATGGTTTGACATGGCAGAAGAACTTGAACATATCCTCTACCACGAATTCATAGAGATAAGAGGAAAACCAATTTATCCAAATGTGGATTTCTATTCCGCAGTGGTATACAAATACCTTGACATTCCTGCTGAACTGGCAACTTCCATCTTTGCAATGGGAAGGGTTTCAGGCTGGATAGCGCACTGCATGGAACAATACTCTGACAACAGAGTTATCAGGCCGAGGGCACACACTGTGTGAGCCCCTGTCTGTTTCTTTTTTCACATTCATTTTTAAGACTTGCATTCATTTTCTCAAACCCTGCACGGGTTTTCTCACCTACTACATATAGTATGAGAGGAGCAAGTATACCTTTGAACCTTTCACATTGAATTAGCCTTGTACGACCGTTTTCAAGTTCTTCAAGCCTGAAAGCATGTTCTCCGTCAAAGATTCCTTTTACCCAGAGGTTTCCTTTCCATCTGAATTCATTTACAGGTTCTATTTTTGTAAGAACAGGAGTTATGTCAACTCCTTTTGTCCCGGGAGGGTGGAGGTGAACATCAAGTTTAGAACCAATCTCAAGTTTACCTTTTATTTTTGTGATAAAAGGATTCCATGTTTCAAAATTATCAAAATCTGTCAGGAGGTCCCAGACCTCATTGATAGGAGTTTCAATTACTATATCAGTACATATCTTATGCATTGTGAGGATAACCTCCGGAAAAAAGGACAAAATAAAAAGAAAATAATAGATTGTTCACACTAATTACCTACTTTATTCCTTTGCTGTTTTGGCGCTAATCAAATATATATTTTTAGATGATATAAAATGAGAATACATAAATTACAATATCACCTACGTAATAAAAAGGAGCAAGTACGAAATTTAGTCATAAACATGTAATAGTCGCCTATGTTCGCTAATAGTGTACATGATTTAAAAACCTTGCTATATTTCTCAGTATAGGCTATGTCATAGGATTGATTTATTGTATGGGTCTGGCAGATCTATGATGCATACAACAACTAAGTTCTACACTAAAACACCTTCTACTTTTTTAAGTAATAGATACCATTTATTATAGATAGTGGAAAGAAATGCGGGATAAAAAATATTCAATGATTCTGGTTTTTTTCATTTTCATAGCAATTGCAATCTCAATGATAGCCATAATGACAGAGAATGTCTATGAACCCGAAATAGAAATGATAAACATAGACAACATCGAAAAAAGCACATCAGGAATCACAGATGTGTGGCCATTTAAAACAATGATCATAACTCTTGACCCGGATGAATTCAATGATACCGCAAATGAAGGAATTATTAAGTTATCACTGCCAGATAATGAACTTGAACTGCATTTAGCAGAACAGAGTATCACTGAAGAACAACGAAAGATCAAAATTATTAACGAATCCGGAATCTTTATACTTGGCGGACCGGAGTTCCATACATACAAAGGAAAAGTTGCAGGATATGAGAACAGCACCGTATCACTCACTATTCATAGAAATATCCTTTTCGGGACCATTGATATCGAAGAGAATCCTTATCACATAGAAGTGACAAGAAAATCAATAGAAGGAAAAATGATACTGGCTCTTTATAGACAGGCTGATGTGATTGAACAGAATATAAAGCCAGCAACACTTTGAAAATAGATAGTTGTGCACTAAAAAAGGATATCAGAATATCTCACTGATTCCGGTAACCTTTTCTCCCTTGGCACCTTGAACTGTAACTTCAAAATTCTTGAACTTCGGAACTCCGGTGCCTCCGGTTTCATCAGGTACAAGAGAATTTGACCATGGACTGTTGACCATGTAAGCAATCCCTGTGTGTGACTCTTCATAATCAGACTTCAGAGCTGTGACAACAACTCTTCCCGAGCTGTTCTTAATAATAACAGTATCCCCATCTTTGATAGCAAGTTTTGCAATGTCCTTAGGATCCAGTTTAATAACAGCTGAAGACTTCTCGTATTCCTCTCCAAAACGGGATGTTTCCTGTGCAGTATTCTGGAACACATCTCTATACGTAACGACCTTCAGTTTTATTTCTGGTGCAGCAAGGAATTGTCCGAATCCCATCAGATCGCCTCCGTGATTTTCCTGAGAATCTCAGCATCCGTGAGATTTTCAGTATCAAGTATCTTTTTAAGCTCGACCTCAACACCATCCATACGAACTGCAGTTCCACCTGACTGTACACCTCCAAAAGCACAAGGAATCGTTACTTTTGCCTTTGAAGATGTGAGATTCCTGCATGGATCAATTGCAATCATCGGAATCTCTGCAAGATATCGTGAAACCGACAATGGAAGACTTGATAGTGGATCTGAGCCTAAGATAAGTGCAGCATCAACGGTTTTATTCCTGAGAGTTTCAACAACGGAAAACTCTGATCCATGTTCTGCTTCACCTGCTTCTGAACTGAATTTTGTACGATTGATAAATCCTGTCTCCTCGTAAAGATTCTGGTTAAAACCTCTCATATTATACTGACCAACCATTGGCATGAGATTGAAATTTGAAACTTCGTTGAGTTTATCCATTAATCTGAAAAGAGGTTCAAGATCTTCCAGTGAATATATGAGTCCAAGTCCGACACAAATCACACCAAACTTTGCCTTTTTCAGCACATTAGCAAGTTCAAGTATTCTCTTTGCATCAAATCCGAAAGATGTCTTTGGGACCTTACTGGATAGAGCACTTACAAGTGCATCCATAAACTCTGCATCACCACCCATCGGTATCTGGTAGAAACGGTTATCACCACAGATTACTGCAGTCTCGGATTTCCTGACATCAACACAAATAGCGGTCCTGTCCTCTTCCCATCCCCTCTGGCGTTCCTTACCTCTTGGGAAATATGAATATCGCGAAAGGTGACGAGGATGCGAATTTGAAGGATCTGCACCCCAGAATATGATTACATCAGCTTTGTGTCTGATATCATCCAGTGTGCATGTTTTGAGTTTTTCCTGAAGTATTGCCTCTATTATCGGGCCCTGGCAAAAAGATGAAGTATCATCAAGATATGCACCGATCTTTTTTGCAAGACCGATGGACAGTTTCTGAGCTTCTGAACTTGAGTTTCCATGACCGAAGATCAAAGGATTCTCTGCTTTCCCAAGAATCTCAGCGGCTTTTGCAATTGCAGAATCCACATCGGCTTTTTCACCATCCACAGTGCATTCCAGAGGGTCACTGCAACCTTTCATGCGTGCAACGCCTTTACGACATGCAGCATGAACAGTTTTCATTTTGCCATTTTCTGTTTCAACTTCTATGTCATCACAGAGAAGCGCACAGCCTGTACAAACATAATATTCACTCAAATCATCACCACATTTAAAAAGAAGAATAAGAGCTCATACGAACTCAATGGCCTTAGTAGGACATGTATCTATGCAGGCAACACAGAGAATCCTGTTCTCACCAAAACGACGACACTCCTGGACATTGCGGGCTTTAACAATACCATCTTCAACCTTGAAGATTACTTTATCAGATGTCGGTGCTTTTCCACTGCCAGCTCCCAGCGGGTCGTTGGCTACATTCACAGGACATGCAACAACACAGTTTCCGCATCCTATGCATTTGTCCTCATGAACGATAAGACCTGTATCGGTTACACCACTTACAGGAGCAATCATCTCTGAAAGCTTATCGTAACCTGCCTTGTACTTAGCATCATTTGCAAGAGGAGGACAATCATCTACACTGACCTTGCGTGCCAGCAGATCCACCGCAAATGCCATGCATGTACTTTTTCCACATTCCTTACAATTCGTTTTTGGAAGCAGCTGGTATATTTCCATTACATTTGCCATCATTATCACCCATCGACTATGCTAAGCTGATTACAATTGATTCGTTTTTGTTTAGTTTTAGTTGATTTTTGTTATTTGTAGAAGATTCAGACTTTGAAAAACAATGAACAGTGACAGTTTCCATCGTTCTCTATCTCATCCTCATGGTAAACACATGGACAAATGATCTTGCGGTCTTCTTCTTCATCCCCTGTTCTCAACCTGCATGGACAATACTGTTTCCCATGTGCGTGTTTATTTTTGGAAAGACCTTCAATGACCATCATAAGCATTTCTTCGTCAGGATTGAGAATAAAACCTTTTTTCTTTGCGTATTTTGCTGCCCATTCGTGAGTCTTTTCCATTATTGGTGCAAGGTCTGTCATAGATAATCTCCGATAGAATGAATTATAGTATGATTGGTATATTCAGGATATCATTATTTAACGCCTTCGACTAAATGCAACCTTTAGTTGTCTGAATTAAATTATATTATTAAACTACTTTTTTATAAATGAAAGTATAAATATAATGTAAGATAGACTTTATTTTGCACAGTGGGGGAAGAGAATATATCTAACTGTGCCTCCTATAGCCTGATAAAGTTCTCCAAGCAACCACCTTCCATGGACCTTGTCAGGCTATCTAATAATAGACTGTTTTACCTGTTAGAAGAAACAAATCCTAACTTATTAAGTTAGAACAAAGAACTGAAAATAGTAGTTATATAAAAACAAAAAAAGAAATGAATCCCGGAAAATCATAAATTTCCCGGTTTACATCATTTTTGTCTGTTCGGTCTGGCGTGGTACTTTTACCACAAGGAAACGGAACAGACTGTCGCTTTCATTCATGAGCCTGTGAGGGATCTTTGCAGGGCTGTCCACCAGCATATCCTTTGTGATAGTCTGTTGCTCATCACCGATCTCAACAATACCCTCGCCTTCAAGAACATAAAAGAAGACATCTACAGGTGTTGAATGCTTTTTAAGAGCTTCACCTGGTTTAAGCTGCATGTGCATAACCTGGGCGTGTTCGGTATCATAGAGCTTGTGAACTGTGACTCCGTGAGGATTATCTTTTTTCTCTGCATTATTGTAGCTTGTTATTTTCATATATACACTTCCTTAAATAAATAAAAATAAGGGTTTTAATATGGTTTTAATGTAAAAGTTCCTGAGAACTGCTATGAAATATTTAAATGAGGGTCTTGAGATCCTCATCTACTGTGGTGTTTGGCATGATGTTGAAGTTCTCAACAAGCACATTCAGGACATTTGGTGAGACAAATGCCGGGAGTTTCGGACCAAGCATGATGTTCTTAACACCAAGGCTCAGCAGTGCAAGCAGAACAAGGCATGCTTTCTGCTCATACCAGGCAATATTGTATGCTACCGGCAGATCGTTGATATCCTCAACACCAAATGCTTTGGCAAGAGCCTGTGCAATAACGACAAGTGAATATGAATCATTACACTGACCTGCATCAATAACCCTTGGAATTCCACCGATATCCCCCAGATCAAGTTTATTGTAGCGGTATTTTGCACATCCTGCTGTAAGGATCACGGTGTCATCAGGCAGAGCTTCTGCAAAGTCTGTGTAGTAGCTTCTCTCCTTGTGTCTTCCGTCACAACCTGCCATTACAACAAACTTCTTGATCTGTCCACCTTTTACAGCCTCAATTATCTTGTCGGCAACAGAAAGTGCTGATACGTGACCAAAGCCGCCCATGATAGTACCTTCTTCAAGCTGCTGCGGTGGCTGGCATGTCTTTGCCTGTTCAATGATAGCAGAGAAATCCTTACCTCCATCCTCACCAGCGTTAATATGAGTGACACCGTCAAAGCCAACAATTCCGGTGGTATATATCCTGTCGATATATGTGTCCTTAGGAGGCACGATACAGTTGGTTGTCATAAATATAGGACCGTTGAACTTTTCGAACTCTTCCTTTTGTCTCCACCATGAACCACCGTAATTTCCTACGAAGTTATCATATTTCTTGAAAGCTGGATAGGAGTTTGCAGGAAGCATTTCACCGTGAGTGTAAACATCAACACCTGTACCTTTTGTCTGCTCAAGGAGTTGTTCCAGATCGTGCAGATCGTGGCCACTTATAAGAATTCCAGGATTGCTACCTACACCAATGTTAACTGCTGTTGGTTCTGGGTTTCCATAGGTTGTGGTGTTTGCCTTGTCAAGCAGGGCAAGCGTTGTAACACCAACTGAACCACATTCAAGTACCATTGGAACGAGTTCATCAACACCCAGGTGGTCATCCATTGTAGCAAGGAGTGCTTTTTCAATAAATGCCATTATGTTGTCATCCTTGTATCCAAGGACATTTGCATGGTGAGCATAAGCAGCCATTCCTTTGAGACCATACATCAGAAGTTCCCTGAGGGAGCGAATATCCTCATTTTCTGTGGCAAGAATTCCAGTGTTGATATTAGCAAGTGTAGCAGGAGTGACCTTTGCCATTACAGGCAGATCCTCACCAGCATTTGGAGCAGCACCCAGAAGTTTCTCCTTTATCCACTGTGGGAAAGATGAAACTGACTTTTCTGTAATGACTTTTTCATCAAGTAGCCTCTTTTTGATACCATCCTTGATCTCAAAGCCTTCGTTGATAAGCCTTTTAATGTCATCCTCACTGAAATTAGTATTAGTTATAGTTGCAAACAATCCGTCAAGAATGAACTCATCGGTCTTTGCATCATTGAGGCTGTTTGCCCTTGCTTTAGAGTTATAGAATGCTATACTTTTCAGGACATAAATCAGATTATCCTGAAGGTCAGCAACTTCTCCTTTTTTTCCACATACACCGTTCTTTGTACAGCCAGTACCATTCATAGTTTCTTCACATTGATAGCAGAACATTTTATTCACCATGCTTCCTATATAGGTATCTTTTCGATACCAGTATATTGTGGATACTTGCATATAAGAAGGACAGTTTCCAATTGGATACTGCATACGAAATACTCTCATAAACCTAGTGAGGCAAAACATTGTAACTAGTAAAAATTGCGTTCCAGACCCAGATGTCACTCTTCATTCCCATACATATACCCATATGAAGTTGGAGCTTGAGCTTTATAAATTTATCTTGTATAAAACAGGCGTATGCAAAATACGAGATAATAAGAATATCCAACCTGCGAACCCAGTTTTTCACCGTATCCTTTCAAACAGCGGCAACTCATCAGGATGATAACCTTCCCTTAAAAAGTAGTTCTTAAACTTACCACTTGTTTCCACTTCAAGGCAATCTATATCCTCAAGTGTCCTGATATGCGAACTCACTGCACCCTTGGAAAGACCGAGTTTTTCGCAAAGCTCCATATTGGTAATTCCAGGTTGCTCATATATCATGCGGCATACTTTCTTGCATGTTGAACCTGGCAAATGTGGTTCGATACGTCTGTGGTTCTTGTTCCACAGGGCACTTTCATTCCTGAACAGGCTCACATAGTTCCCGTTCCTGAACATAAGGATCTTGCCTGCATCCTTGAGATTGCTCACATGATACCGTACAGTCCCACGCTTGATGCCAAGATCACTCTCTATTATATTTACTGTACTACCGGGATTATCCTCAATGAACTGGAGTATCTTCTGACGATTCTCATTATTGGGGTCTTTTTTAGCCCACGCTGTAAGAAGAGCGATGAGTTTCCAACCGAGGCCGAGGATGATAGCTCCGACTGCTATGATTTTAAAATATAATGGAAGATCCCAGAAATGATATGTCCCTTGGAAACCAGTTGTATCTTTCTGTGAATCAAATGTTGAACCATGTGGTTGAACATAAGGTTCCCCGGCAGAAGGTACAACTACAACCAAAAAAAGAATAAGAAATATGTATGATAATTTATACATACATAATCTATGTACTTTAAATAGAATAATCTTCTGTCCCACTAACGGAATAACCATATACACGACAAGTCCAAGTTCCCTGTTCAATTCCAGAATTATCAACTACATCTATATTGATGCGTCCATCTCTTTTTCCATCTGCAGAGTCATAATAATAACCAATTAAATTGTAACTTGGATCGTATATGTAAAGTTTCAATGAATCTGTCTTATCACCCCAATTCAAGTCAACATTGAAACTTTGAACACTACTAGTAATTGGTTTGTAGTGCCAATTTGTCTGGCCCTGAGTAATTGTGTAGCTTACGGATAATATGCCAATACCACTATCAGACCCGGATGATACTGCATCTATTGCTGTTTCGGATGAGCTTGCACTTGCGACGGAAACGCAGAGCAAGAATACTAGAAATGCTATTGCTATTCTTTTCATGTTTGTACTCCTACTAGCTTTCACTAGTTATTCAAAAAGATGAAAAATAGTACTATATAACTTTTCTAGCCATGGTTTAAACTAAAAAAAAGTAACTTTAAGAAGGAAGTTTATTGCGGAGTAGTAGTTGTTAGGTGGAATGAGAGAGTGAGAGGACATAAAAATGTCCTCCGCACATCCCTCAATTTCCGTGCAGGTTTGTGCTGGTTGGGTACAAACAATTCAAAGAAGTCATAATTATAATAAAACCATTATGGCCATCGTTTAAACTGAAAAATTTTGAATAACCAAACCTATCGGTAATTTCACAATAACTTACAGTTAATATTCGCTTATAATAAATGTAAATCCGGGTAACTTGCACATTCAGAATTTAAGTTGAAAGCAAAAACAGACAACTAGGAGGGAAGAGGATAATATTAATCCCCAATTCCCAGTTGTTTCCCGCACATATGCACAGGAAGGTAAAACAGTTAATAACAGGAATGTTTATAATATAACCATTATGGCCATTGTTCAAACTGATTTATATGGTCAAGACATTTTTCAGCTAATTATCAAAAATAATCAATTGCTGATGTTATTGCTATAGTGAAAATCATGCAAAACTATATCTTTATCCAGACCATCATCTCACTCTATAGGGAGCCAACAATATGCGAATCGGAGTTTATATCTGCCATTGCGGACTGAATATCGCACACACCATCAACGTAGAATCACTCAGAGATAAGGTCAGTGAACTAAATGATGTTGCGGTGGTCAAGAACATACAGTTCATGTGTTCCGATTCGGGACAGGACTCCATTGTCCAGGACATAACCGACCTTGATCTTAATCACATACTTGTTGCAGCCTGTTCCCCTCACCTGCATGAGCAGACTTTTAAGAGAGTGCTTGAAAAAGCAGGTCTCAATCCATTTATGCTGGAAATGGTCAATATCCGTGAGCAGTGCTCCTGGGTCCACATGGATAATCCGCAGATGGCAACCCAGAAGGCATTCGACCTCATCCGAATGGGTATTGCCAGGCTCAAACTACTTGACCCGTTACAGCTAAAAAAAGTTCCTGTCAGAAAAGATGTAATGGTGATTGGTGGAGGCGTTGCTGGAATTGAAGCCGCACTCACACTTGCAAATTCCGGTCATCATGTAATAATGGTTGAGAAAGAACCCACCATCGGCGGAAAGATGGCACTGCTCAATGAGGTTTTTCCAACCAATGACTGTTCTATCTGTGTACTGGCACCAAAGATGACAGATGTGAACCAGCACCCGAACATTGATCTCATAACACTTGCAGAAGTTACCGAAGTAAGCGGCCCTGTTGGAAATTTTAACGTAACGGTAACCAGAAAACCAAGATATGTTGACGAAGATAAATGCAAAGGCTGTGTGGATGAATGCGGACGTGTATGTCCTGTAGAAGTTCCAAACCGATTTGATTCAGGTCTTGGAAAAACAAAAGCAATCAACATGCCAATTCCACAGGCAGTTCCTCAGGTAGTTTATATTGACAATGAATACTGCGTAGGATGCGGACTATGCAAACTGGCATGTCCTGCCGATGCTATTAACTACCACCAGAAAGAGGAAAAACTCGAATTCACTGTGGGAGCGATCATACTTTCAACCGGCTACAGTCATTTCGATGCAAGCAGGAAGCCGGAATATGGTTACGGAATCTACCCTGATGTAATTACCAATATGGAACTGGAACGCCTGCTAAACGCTGCCGGGCCCACAAAAGGCAGGGTACTTTCACCTTCAACACTCACGGTTCCTGAAAAAGTATCCTTTATCCAGTGTGTAGGTTCAAGGGATGAACAGGTTGGAAATCCATACTGTTCAAGGGTATGCTGCATGTCGAGCATGAAAAATGCCCAGCTGCTCAAGGAAAGATACCCTGATGTTGATATTACAATCCATTACATTGATGTCCGTGCATCCGGTGAGATGTACGAGGAATACTACATACGCAGCCAGGAAATGGGAATAAATTTCGTCCGTGGAAAAGTCGGAGAAATTCTTAAGGATTCTGATGGCAAACTGAAACTTAGATATGAGGACACATTAAGCAGCGAACTGTTCGAAGAACCAACAGACCTTGTTGTCCTTGCAACCGGAATGGAGAACGTCAAAGATGCTGACAAGATTTCAAGGGTATTGAATCTTACAAGACGTACAGACCGTTTCTTCTCCATCGCTCACCCGAAAATGAGACCGGTGGATTCACACGTAAAAGGAATATACATAGCAGGATGCGCATCCGGTCCTAAAGAGATACAGGTTTCCATTGCACAGGGAAGTGGAGCAGCAGCCAAAGCAATGCAGTTGCTTTCAAAGGGTGAGCTTGAAATGGACCCACTCAGTGCCCACGTGAATCCTGACAAATGTATTGGATGTGGAATTTGTGTCGATGTCTGTAAATTCAATAAGATCACAATGATCGACCGCAAAGCAGTGGTTGACGAACTCTCATGCATGGGATGCGGAGCTTGCAGTGCATCGTGTCCTGCTGATGCCATATGGATGCGTAACAGCACCGATGCACAGATAATGGCCCAAATACATGCTGCAACAGAAGTCAAATCAGAATCACCACTAATAGTTGCTTTCCTCTGCAACTGGTGCAGTTACACATGTGCTGACCTTGCAGGAACTTCAAGGATACAGTACCCGACCAACATCCGCGTAATCCGCGTCATGTGTGCAGGACGTGTTGACCCTTCTTTTGTTCTCGAAGCACTGGAACATGGTGCAGACGGAGTGCTAGTCGCAGGCTGTCGTCTTGGAGAGTGCCACTATATTTTCGCAAATTATAATGCAAAACAAAGGATGGAAGCTTTAAAAGAAGTCCTTGCAGATGTCGGAATAGACCCTGGACGTCTCAGTGTTGAATGGATATCAGCTTCCGAAGGCGAAAGGTTTGCAAATTCCATCGAAGGCTTTGTTGATTACCTGAAGAAGATCGGCCCTATAGGTTCTGAACTTAAGGAGGCTGAACAATGACCGAAGAGTGCAGGGAGAATTCACTCTGTGTTGAGAAAGACATGGATATGGATGGCTCACATTTCATCTACCGTCAGATAAGCAGCAAATCCATTAAGTTCCTTGATTTTGATTACAAAAGATGTGTTGGCTGTGGAATTTGTGTAGATATCTGCCCGACCAAAGCCCTGGAACTTGGCCCTATACAGGAAATATCCACTGGCCTGGATGCACCACCTGTGATGATGGACCTTGAGAAATGCACATTCTGTTCCATGTGTGCCAATTTCTGTCCGGTTCATGCTTTCAAAATGACAGAAGAAGGTGAACTTCCTGAGAAGGAAGAGTTCCCTACATTCGATTCATATGTAAGGATGAACGAGAAATGCCTTCCATGCGCACTCTGCAAGGCTGCATGTCCTGAGGAAGCCATTGAAGTAGAATTCACTTTCCCGAAGAAAGAAGAGATTGCACCATTTAAGGACGGTGCAGAAGGCGAGATTGAGATCGATACCGAGAAATGTAATTTCTGCGGACTCTGCGCTGAACTCTGTGAAGCATTCCTTCTTATTGAAAAGGAGAAAACTCCAACTGACCCGCAACCATTTGATATGCTCCTGGTTGACGAGGAAAAATGTGATTACTGTGTGCTCTGCCAGGATCTATGTCCTGAAGATGCCATCAAGGTCAAAGGTGAGAAACGAGGCGAAGCTCCTGAGATCGAAGGGAACGTTACAGTAGATGACGATAAATGTACACGCTGCACCTGGTGTCAGGTTGTCTGTCCTTATGACGCTGTGGATATTAAAAAGCAATTCGAAGGCGAGCTAAGTCTGATTGAAGTTAACGTTGACAAGTGTGACCCACAGGGCTGTCATGGGTGTTTTAATGTCTGCCCTTCTCATTTATGGTATGTACCGGAAGAAGGAGCAAAGATAGCAGCAAAGTCTGACTACTGTACTTATTGTGGTGCATGTGTCAATGCATGTCCCAAAGATGTCATGACAGTTTCCAGAACAAAGGTGAATCACACACCTGTCACTGATTCTCCGTGGGCAGAACAGTGGAATGATGCAATAGACTCCATGATTACCGGAAAGAGAAAACATCCTGATGTTTCCAGAACCCTTGATGTTGAGCCTGAAGCACACAAGGAACACGTTGAAGTTGAACTACCACAGGTTGATGGTTCACTGCTAAAGCTTGCAAAAGAGCGTATAGAAAAGGCAAAGCCATTGCTTGATAATGTAAAACTGCGAATGATGATCGAAAAGGAGGATCCTGAAAAGGTCAGTAATGAAATTAAAAAGAGGTTGAACTGAACTTTTCACGGATCATTTGGTCAAAAACTAACTGAAATTAAAGAAAGCAAGAATTGAACGACTTCTCAGCTTTCATCTATTTTCAGTCATTTTTTAATGTGATTGAGCATACCTTTCTGCAAGTGTTGCCCTTTTAAGTTTGAACTGAACTCTCTGCTGATCCCACTGGTATTTTTCAGCAAGGAACCTTATGAGCCTCTTCTTGGAAGCTCCCTTGAGTTCGTTCTTTGTCATCATTTCCTCAATGAACTGTTTCTGCTGTTCGCTGTCAAGTTCTGGCATTAGCATCCCTCCATTGATACGATAGTTGATGTTCCTCTAGCTACAGGAAGTTTCTTTGCTGTAAGCACAAGACCGTTCGGAAGTGCTTCCACTCTGAATCTCATCTTAAGCTCGCCTCTGTTACTCTTCAGATTTACACATCCACCTTTCTTCAGGCCGAGTTTCCTGACTGTGTTCCTGTTAAGGAGAACAAAATCATTGTCATCCTGCTGGTCAAACCACATGAAAGGATTATAGAGATACTTTAACTCGTACATGCCTTCTGGAATTTCAGGTGAAGAAACACCATCTACAGAAACTGAACATTCAGTAACAACTGACCTTTTTTCTTTCTGAGCTTCAATTGCTTTGAGCACAAGATAGTTCATCTCATCATAAGTGAAAGCTTTTCCACCGATACCAGCATTAAGCAATGAAAGTGCATCCACACCGGCTTTTCCTGCACCGCTGTTCTCCAGAAGTTTTCCTTCAGTATTAAGGAAAGTACCGGCTTTACTGTAAACAGGTTCACTGGCAATCACAACGTTCGCAAATTCAGTAATTGGGCTGCTTCTTGAACTGATAACGATCAGGTTATTGAGCTTCTTCAATGATTCAACAGCAGCTTCATTATCAGGCATAAGTTCGATTGGATCGCTATCCAAAACTACAAGTGTCCTGATATTTCCAAGCTCAATATCCTCAAGCAGTTCTGCAAGACCTACCTTCTTACTTTCCTGGTCTCCTGAAAGTCCAGTTCCAAAACTGTTCATGAAAGGTCTCATGAACTGAATCTTTGCATAGGTCTTCTGAGCAAGAGCAAGAAGGCTCTTTGCCAGCATTATATCTGAATTTGGATGGATATCTGCAATTATCAATGACTCGCTGTCGAGTTTCAGTTCATCATGGTTCTCTGGTTTCAAATCAAGAGTTTCATCAGCCAGGTTTAATGGTTGTGTTCCAACAGCCACTATACTTGCACCATTTTTCTTAGCTGCAAGTAGTCTTCTGACAATAAGAGGATACTGGACGTAAGGGTCAATGAAAAGCACGATTCTTTTTGCATTTTCAATCTCAACAAGTGATGCCATAGGAACATTCAGACACTCTGAACTTACACCAGTCTGAACAATAGTCTCTAATGTAGCAGCCAGCTTTGTAAATGCCATCTGTTCTTCATTGGTAGTATTTCCAACGGATAACAGAGCAATACTGCTGCTGTCAGCTTCCTTTAATATCTCAACTGCTGCCTTGATAGCAGTTTCAGCCACAGCACTTGATCCATTTACCAGATTTACAGCATTGTTCTCTTTAGCATAGTAATGTGGAAGCTTCATTCCAAATCTGCAAAGTTTTCCCAGATTTACAGGACTGCTTTTCATGTGATCAATACTTAATTTACCATCAGCATTTTTCCTGATGTAAAGTCCGCATCCTATACCACATCCTGGGCAGATAGTCTGGTATATTGTTTCCTTCATCTTGGCATCACCTCCAGGAATGGGGGCCTCTCAAGTGTCATTCCGGCCTTGTAGTTGTACTTTTTCTGCGACTTGTCTGCAAAACGCCTGAAGATAGTTGTTAATGGTATATCCACTGGACAGACATCAGTACACTGACCACAGCCAATACAACTATCAGACAGATGCATCAGACGAACCATGTGGAACATGCTCATCCTGTAATTATCCTCAAGATTATGATACATTGTACACTTTGAATCCTCACCGCAGGTACATACAGGACAGACTTCCTTACAGGCACCGCAGTTAATACAATCGGCAAATTGTTCCATGTAATACTGGGTACGTTCCCCGTCAGGAATTTCAGTGAATATCTTCTCTGACCACTTTTCACCCATGGAAAGCATGACATTGTTCACTTTTTCTCTGATAGCTATGGCCTTTTCACTTGCGGGCTCTATCTCTATGTAGCCTGCATCAATGGCATTCTCAAGAAGACGGACACCTTTCTCGTTCATTACTTCACAGAAGGTTGCGTTTCCAGAAAGCTCACCGATAACACCCCAGTTACCACATGCAAGATCAGCGTTGACAGGGATCTTGACATCACAGTAACGGCAGCTTACACGCCTACCGTATCCAGCTTCCTCAAGCTCATCAATGGAAATGCCCTTTTCCTCACCGGACTTTGTCCTGAATATGAGATTTCCTTTCTCGATATTCTCACCTTTGACATCCTCGGGGTCGATATCGTACATATTGATGAGCATCTCCTGGGTCTGAACAGGGTACATTGTTCCTCCGCAGTTCAGGCCAATAAGATATGTGTTGTCAATATTGACCTCGTTACGCTTTGCCTGCTCAATAACACCCCTGATATCACAGGGTTTTCCAGGCATGGCAACGTTCTTGCCAACAGCATACTTTGCAAGGTTCACAGGAACAGTGTGCATACTGCCTGCTGATGCAAGTACGTCTTCAACATCACTGGTGATTATTGGTATTGCCTCGTACTCGTTGATGTGTTTGAGAACAACAACTTCTTCCACAAGTCCCTTTTCAAGAGCTGCTGCAAGAATTGCCGTAACAAGACCACCGGAAGCTCCCTTGTTGCGAACTCCAGGGTCGGTTGAATAACCTATAACTTTGTCTCCGACTTCTATCATTTTAGTTCACCCCTTCTGGTTTGAGCGGGCTTGGCCCGAGTTTTCTTACCTGCTCAGTTACTTCCCTGACAAAGTTGGCAAACTTTTCACCTTCACTGGCACTTATCCAGCTCAGGTGGAGTCTTTCAGGTTCAAGACCGAGTTCCTTTATCATGTCTTCCATGAAATCGTACCTGACCTGAGTCTTGTAATTTCCATTAACGTAGTGACAATCTCCAAGGTGGCATCCTGTTACAAGAACTGCATCAGCACCTTCAAGGAATGCATTGAACACATGTAACGGGTCAATTCTTCCAGAACACATGACACGAATAATACGGAGTGAGGCAGGCTGCTGAAATCTTCCCATTCCTGCAGTGTCAGCCCCACCATAACTACACCAGTTACAGCAGAATGCGACTATCTTTGGTTCCCATTGTTTATTCTCTGTCATTTTCATTACTCCTCGAAAGTGAATACATTCTTTACCTGTGCCAGCAGCTGGTCATTCCTGAAATGGTTCTGCTGCAATGCACCGGTTGGACAGGCTACTGCACATGTTCCACAGCCTTTGCAGAGTGCCTTGATAATATTCAGTTTTCCCTCCTCGATCGAAAGAGCCTGGAAAGGACACATTGGCACACAAATACCACAAGCAACACAGATGTCATGATTCACTTCAACGGTGATTCCTTCAGTGATTGCCTTACCCTGCGCCAGATAACGTGATGCACGGGCTGCACATGCACTTCCCTGTGAAACTGAATACGGGATGTCCTTTGGTCCCTGACTGACACCGCCTATGAAAATGCCATCCAGTGTGGTGTCAACAGGCTTGAGCTTTGGATGTGCTTCCATCAGAAAACCATCAGCTGCCCTGCTGACTTTAAGGATCTGCCTGATGCGTTCAGTACTTTCACTTGAAACAGCACCGACACTGAGAACCAGCAAATCAAGATCAAGGTTGATGATATCGTTGGTAAGCGTGTCCTCAACACGGACTTTCACACCACCATCATCATTCTCTGTGACTTTTCCAGGTTTACCCCTGATGAAGCGGATTCCCATGTCTCTTGCCCTGTCGTAGAATTCCTCGTAGTTCCTGAACGGAGTTCTCATGTCCATGTACATGATATAAACTTCAGAATCCGGGTATTTCTCCCTGATAAGCTGGGCATCCTTGAGGGCATACATACAGCAGAAACTGGAACAATATCTGTTACGTTTCTTGTCCCTGCTTCCTACACACTGGATAAAACCTACCTTCTTCGGTGGTTTTACATCACTTGGCCTGACAACCTTACCCATTGTAGGTCCGCTGGCATTTATCAGGCGTTCGAGTTCCATGCCTGTAATTACATTATCATAAAGTCCATAGCCGAAATCATGGGTTGGCTCAGGGTCATAAACATCAAAACCTGCTGTGACAACTATGACTCCAATATCAAGTTCAGAGAAGGTGTCTTCCTGTTCCATTATAATAGAATTACTGCTGCATGCTCTGGAACAGGCGCCACAGTCGATGCAAACAGACTTATCAATAACAGCTCTGAGAGGAACTGCCTGCGGGAACGGGATATAGATCGCTTTGCGGGTACCGATTCCTTCGTTGAACTCTATATTCGGAACTTCGACAGGACATTTCTGGACACAGAGTCCACAGCCTGTACATGTATTAGTGTCAACATAGCGTGCTTTGTGTCTGACCTTTACCTTGAAGTTTCCAACATAACCGTCCACTTCTTCTACTTCGGAGTAGGTCATAAGCTCGATATTCTTGTTTCTTGCAACCTCTACCATCTTCGGACCAAGGATACAGATACTGCAGTCGTTGGTCGGGAAGGTCTTGTCAAGCTGTGCCATCTTTCCACCGATTGATGGATTCTTTTCAACAAGATAGACCTTGTAACCCATTTCTGCGATGTCAAGGGCAGACTGCATACCTGCAACACCGGCACCGATGACCAGTGCTGTGTTTGTTACCGGAACCTCATTGGACTGCAATGGTTCAAGTTTTGAAGCTCTGGAAACTCCCATGCGTACAAGTTCGCATGCTTTCCCAGTTGCAGCTTCCTTTTCCTGCATGTGTATCCAGCTGCAGTGTTCCCTGATATTTACGAACTCAAAAAGATAAGGATTAAGTCCTGCTTCTTCCACGCAGGCCCTGAATATCGGTTCGTGGGTCTTAGGTGTACATGCTGCAACAAGCACACGGTTGAGATTATTGTCCTTAATTGCCTGCTTGATCTCGGACTGGCCGGAGTCGCTGCAGGTGTATTTGTTAACCGAAGAGCGTATTACATCAGGAAGTGTGCCTGCATAATCTGCCACTGCCTGGCAGTCAATGACACCTCCTATATTTACTCCGCATTCACAGATGAATACACCAATTCTTGGTTCATCCATTTCATCTGTGTTTTTAGTATCATTATTTATTTCACTCTGAGCCAAATTCATCACCCTTTTTTCATGGCGTAGACTATCGCCATTTAAAAATAAAAGTAAAAATTACGTTTTTCCGTTTTTGTGTTGTCAGCTTTTAGTTTCGTTTTTCCGTTTTGTCGTTTTGTAATAGTAAAGAAGATCGAGGATAAATTCAGGCCGTGACAAAGCCTTCCTTTATCCTTTGAATGAACACAGCAGTGTCTGTGCTGTTAAGGTTAATTCCGAGTTCTTCAGATGAAAAACCCATTGCAAGTCCCAGAAGCTGTGTGTAGTGTAGTACCGGGATCTCATAATTTGTGCAGGAATTCTTATTGATGTCCTGCTGTCCTGTATCGAACTGGAGATGGCAGAACGGACATGCATTGACAATGCAGTCCACCTGTGCTTCGGTCATATTCTGGAGCTTTTTCTCAGTTATCCTGAGAGTTGCATCCTGAACTGCAGCCCTTGCTCCCCCACCGGCTCCGCAACACATCATCTTATCTTCGTACTCAACACTCCTGGCGCCTGTGGCCTCCACGAGTTCATCGAAGAATGTGATGTGATCGGTGACAAGTTCGGAATCGTTTTCCTTCAAAGGTTGTACAAGATGGCATCCGTAGTGAACTGCAACCCTGAGGTCCAGTGGATTGGAAACCATTTCCCTGATACCGTCAACACCAATGTCCTGATAGAGATACTCTATTATATGGCGGACATCGTGCTTGCCCCTAAACTCATGACCGGTTTCAAAGAGCTTTTCATTGACTTCCTTTTTCAGTCCGGAATCTTTTTTCAGTTCAGTTTCAGCTTCTTTCAGTGTGCTGTAACATCCGTTACATATTGTGAGCAGATCGTCGTCCATTTCCTCGGAGAGAGCAATGTTTCTGGAAGCAAGTGTCAGCCAGGTTGTTTTGTCAAAAGACCTGAACACTCCAGGAGCCGGACAACATGATGCGCCTTCAAGGTCGTCAAGCTCTATACCAAGCTTTGAAAAGGTCTTTTTTGTAGCAGCCTCAATACCAGGATAGCGGTTAGGTGCCACACAACCAAGGAAAAGGGACAGATTGCTCATGCTTTCTCCTCAGCTGCCTGCTGCTGGGTGAAGCATGCCTGTTGCACCATTGTTGTATTTTCAGGGATTGTCTCAACTTTGGATTCTGCAACGAGATTATCAAAACCTGTAAGTCTCATCAGAGTCTTGATCTCACTTAGGCCTTCAATTGAAGCCTGTACTGTAGGTGGCCTTTCATCAAGACCTAGTAATGCTCTTTTTTCCATGGCATCTGCGTTGGTTGGTACAGCATGGCCGTAGTTTATGAGCATCTGACCTACTTTTTTATGGGCCTCAAGCATCTTTCCTTTATGAACGGCCTTTTCTCTGATAGCCAGAACTGCATCCACAAGATTCACACCCTGCGGGCAGTTATCCTGGCATTTATAACAGGTGGTACAGTAAAATATGAATGGAGTGATCATACTCTCTTCACTTTCAAGACCCAGCTTTTCCATCTGGAGGAACCTGCGGATCCTGTAAGTTTGTTCCTGTTCTCCCATCGGACAGACAGATGTACATTGACCACATTGGTAGCAGCGTTCTATATTGGATATCATTTTAGATCCCTGTGTATTTCGGATTTGTCATGATTGTTTCATATATATCATGATTAATCATGGATTTTAACATGCTTTTCTATAGAATTGTAACATATAAACGCTTCGCATGTCGTTTTCATTATTTCTCATAATCAGTCATTAAGAACCATATACTCAAATTAGTTTCAATTGAAAAATAGACAATTTTGGTTTTCTCGCTGTTAACTTCCCAAAGAATGCGGCACGTGAAAAAACCGGATTTGCAACAATAACTTTATACATCCTGAGGCTGTTTGATGTGTAAACCGACGTATGCGAAACTAACTTGGTGAGATCATCCATGAGTGACAAATTCGATTACAGAGAACTTGGCCTGAAATGCGGGCTTGAAATCCACCAGCAACTTGACTCAAAATGTAAGTTGTTCTGCAATTGCCCGACACAGATTAGAAACATAGAAGAATCAAACCATGAATTCTTCCGTTATCTCCGCCCAACAGCCAGTGAAATGGGAGAAACTGACAGGGCTGCCCTTGAACAGTCCAAGCTCAGACGTAAGTATATCTATAAGGCATACGACACGACCTGTCTTGTAGAGAATGATGATGAACCTCCAACAGAGGTCAACAGGGAAGCTCTGGGGATAGCTCTGAGTATCACTAAACTGCTGAACATGGTTCCTGTTGACCAGGTACACATGATGCGTAAAATAGTGGTTGACGGTTCCAACACATCCGGTTTCCAGAGAACAGCTTTCCTTGCAAAGGATGGACACCTTGACACTTCAGTCGGACCAGTAGGTGTCGGCGTGCTCTGTCTTGAGGAAGAGGCATGCCAGAAGATCGAAGACCAGGGAGATTCTATAATATACTCCCTTGATCGTCTTGGTATCCCACTTGTTGAGATTGGAACCGACCCTGATATAATCTCACCACAGCATGCAAAGGAAACTGCACAGCAGATCGGTATGCTGCTTCGTTCCACAGGAAAGGTCAAGCGTGGACTTGGAACCATACGTCAGGATGTAAACATTTCAATCGCAAAGGGTGCGCGTGTAGAACTGAAAGGTGTACAGGCACTCGATATGATAGAGACAATTGTAGAGCGTGAGGTCGAGCGCCAGGTCAATCTCATTGCAATGAGAGATGAACTGCTTGAGCGCAATGCATCCGTATGCGACACTATTTTCGATGTGACCGAGCTTTTCAAGGAAACACAGTCCAAGGTCATCAAAAAGACTATCAAGAAAGGCAAGGTCTATGCAGTCCTTCTTCGTGGATTTGATGGATATGTCGGCAGGGAAGTACAACCGGGAAGACGTCTTGGTACAGAATTCTCAGACCGTGCAAAAACATCAGGTGTTGGAGGAATATTCCACACGGATGAACTTCCTGCTTACGGTGTTTCCGAAGAGGAAGTACAGGCAATGCGTGCTGAAGTTGGTGCTGAAGAGAACGATGCTGTTGTAATGGTGGCTGACCGCGAGGAACGTGCATGGGGAGCTATGGAGAGTGTTATAATCCGTGCAAAGGAAGCTCTTGAAGGCGTTCCGGAGGAAACTCGCAGGGCACTTCCTGATGGAAATAACTCCTACCTCAGACCACTTCCGGGAGCAGCAAGGATGTATCCTGAAACCGATGTTCCACAGGTCAACATCTCAAAAGAATACTTCGAATCCGTTGAAATGCCTGAACTGCTTACAGAACGTGCAAAGCGTTTTGAGTCTGAGTTCGGACTTCACAGGGAACTTGCAGAGAAGATTGCTTATTCCACCTACCTCCCGCTCTTTGAAGAGATCATGGGAATCCTTGGTGACAATGAGAATGTCAACGCAACACTTGTTGTCAGAACACTTACCGGAACACTGCCAGAACTGAAACGTGACGGTGTTGAGATCGATAATCTTGAAGATAAACACTTCATTGATGTCTGTACCTTTATAGCAGATGGCGGAGTAGCAAAGGAAGCAATCGATGCTTTACTTCGTGCACTTGCATGTGAGCCTGAACTCTGTGCAAAGGATGCGGCTGAGAAGTTAGGTCTTGGAAGTATTGACCTGTCTGATGTCGAAAGCATGGTTGAGGCAATTATCAACGAACGTCAGGATTTCGTGAAGGAAAAAGGCATGGCTGCAGTTGGGCCTCTTATGGGAGTTGTCATGGCCGAGGTCAGAGGAAAAGTCGACGGCAAGACCATAAGCGAAATATTAAAACAAAAGATTAATAAATATATAAATGTATAATATATATTTGATGTGGTCGCTTTTTACTATTCAGTCCCGGGAATTGATCAACAGGGAATTAATAAGCAGGAAGATCATAACTAGAAATCTTCTCCTGCTCTCTTTTTTGATATTGTTTGTCTCATATGCGTCAGCAGCTCCTATTATAGAGAGTGATGTAAAACTCACTAATACAACAAATGCCAACCATCCTTCATGGAGTCCTGATGGCAAGAAAATAGTGTATGCTGCTAACCAGGCAATATGGATTATGAACAGCGACGGTTCCGGGCAGAAGAAGCTCTATGATGGCATGGCATGGGAAGGAGAACCTGTCTTTAATGAAGATGGTTCAAAGATCTATTTTGCAGCCGAGAGCAAAAAGGCATTTTCCGCACGCTACATCAGTATCCATGTGATGAATACTGACGGCAGTGACGGTGTGAAACTTACTGAAACTGCAGATTCCCGAAACCCTGCTGTAAGTCCTGATGGAAGCAGGCTGGTATATGCTTCTAGGGAATCCGGTAACTATGACATATGGATCATGTCACCTGACGGATCAGATAAGGAAAGACTTACAGATGCCAGCGGTGATGAAAGCTCTCCTGCATGGAGCCCTGACGGGAACACTATTGTTTATTCCGCAATGGGGGACCTTTTTTCAATTGATGTTAATGCTGTCAGACCTGTACAACTTACAAGTGATACATATAGTAATATAGAACCGTCCTACAGCCCGGATGGAAACTCCATTATCTATGCATCCAATATTGGCGGAGATTATGACCTATGGATTACAAGTACTGATGGCAGTTCACATATGAAACTTACCAGTGACATTTCAGACGAGAAAGCTCCTGCATGGAATCCTGAAGGAACTAAAATCGCTTATACATCCAACAAGGATGGAGAATTCAACATCTGGGTAATAACCGTAAAGGAAAATAGTATTGAACTTGAGGAAGTTGAATATGATGCTCCAGAGGTCAGTGAAAAGGTCATCAACAATGAATATATCCTTAAACTGCGTGACTATGCAGCAAACAACCCCAGAGAGTTCATTGGTATAGTTCTTTTGGGATCATTCCTGTTTGTATTCCTTATAGTAGGTACATTCCTGTATAAGATCTCATAATCTTTAAAAATCCACATTCACTCTCTCTAAAAACTAAGGATGCCATCGCAACGCTTATAGCCTATTCCTTACATGTATTCGCAGGTTCAAAAGATGAATGCAGTATTAGGATTAGAAGATGGGACAATTATAAAAGGCACCGGCTTCGGTGCTGAAGGTATCGTTTCCGGCGAACTTGTTTTCACAACTCAATATACTGGCTATGAGGAGGCTCTAACAGACCCTTCATATAAAGGCCAGATCCTTATGTTTACTTATCCTCTCATCGGGAATTACGGTGTCAGTGGCAACTGTATGGAGTCCGATGCTGTTAAGGCTGAAGGTCTTGTGGTCAGGGAGGCATGTCCCAAGCCATCTCACCACTTAGGAAAGAAGACTATCTATCAGCTTATGGAGGAAGAAGGCAAGCCCGGTATCGCAGGCGTGGACACACGTATGCTTACAATTAAAACACGAGAACATGGAACTATGCGTGCAGCCCTCATCAATGGCAGTGATGACGGTGAGGAGGCAGTAAGAATTGCCCGTGCACAAAAAAGCATTTCTGATATTGATTTTATTTCACAGGTAACCTGTCCTAAGCCTTTCAAGCTTGAAAGCCCAAGCAGGGATCCTAACAACCCGTTAAATGTAGTACTTGTTGACTGCGGTCGTAAGCTCAGTATTGAAAGGAGCCTTCTGGCAAGGGGTATGGATGTAACTGTAGTACCAGGAAACTCATCCATCTCAACCATAGAATCATATGACCCTGACCTCCTGTTCATATCGAACGGACCGGGAGACCCATTGCAGGCACAGGATGCAATTTCTGCAGTAAAGCACTTCACAGGTGAGCTGCCAATTGTAGGAATCTGCCTTGGTCACCAGATCATGTCCCTTGCGCTTGGAGCAGAGACATACAAGCTTAAGTTCGGACACAGGGGAGCAAACCAGCCTGTAAAGGACCTTGAGACCGGAATTGTACACATCACTTCCCAGAACCATGGTTTTGCAGTTGATGGTGACTCCTTTGAAGAGGCTGAAGTTACTGTGACACAGTATAATACTAATGACAAGACAGTGGAAGGTATAGCACACAAGTATCTGGATATGTTCAGCGTGCAGTACCATCCGGATGCACACCCCGGACCGCTTGATTCTGAAAAGATCTTCTTTGAAAAGGTTCTCAAACTTGCAGGAGGCAAGAAATAATGCCAAAACGTGAAGACATTAAAAAAGTACTCCTGATAGGTTCAGGACCTATTATGATCGGACAGGGTGCAGAGTTCGACTTCTCTGGAAGTCAGGCATGCAGGTCCCTTAAGGAAGAGGGACTGGAAGTAGTGCTTGTTAACTCTAATCCTGCGACCATTATGACCGACCCGGAGATGGCAGATGCAGTTTACATCGAACCTATCGAAGTAAAGGCAGTAGAGAGGATCATAGCCAAGGAGAGGCCAGACGGTATCATTGCAGGTATCGGTGGTCAGACAGGTCTTAACATCACGAGTGAACTTGCTGAGGCAGGAATTCTTGAGAAATACAATGTTCAGCTCCTTGGAACAAACCTTGAAGCTATCAAGAATACCGAGGACCGTGAACTGTTCAAGCAGACCATGGAAAGCATTGGCGAGAAAGTCCCACGCAGCAAAGCAATTTCCACACTCAAAGAAGCAGAAGAGCTTATTGACGAGCTCGGATTACCACTAATCATCCGTCCTGCATACACCCTCGGTGGTGCTGGAGGAGGAATTGCACATTCAAAAGAAGAACTCCTTGAGATCACTGAAAGGGGACTTCGCCGCAGTCGTATCAGCCAGGTGCTTATTGAGGAAAGTGTCCTTGGCTGGAAGGAATTCGAATATGAGGTCATGCGTGATGCAAATGATACATGTATAGTAATATGTAACATGGAAAACCTCGACCCTATGGGTGTTCACACAGGTGAGTCCATTGTAGTTACACCATCACAGACACTCAACGATGAAGAGCACCAGATGCTCAGGACTGCAGCTATCAAGATCATCAGGACATTCGGTATCGAAGGTGGATGTAACATCCAGTTCGCTGCAAAGGATGGCGACTACCGTATTGTGGAAGTAAACCCACGTGTTTCACGTTCATCAGCCCTTGCGTCAAAAGCAACAGGTTATCCGATTGCCAGGGTAACAGCCAAGATAGCTATCGGAATGGCATTGGATGAGATCCTCAATGATGTCACAAAGAAGACACCTGCATCATTCGAGCCTACAATTGACTACATCGTTACCAAGATCCCAAGGTGGCCATTTGACAAGTTTGTCAATGCTGACAAGACACTGACAACTGCCATGAAGAGTACCGGAGAGGTAATGGCGATTGGCCGTACCATTGAAGAATCACTTCTGAAGGCTGTACGTTCCCTTGATATCAAGATGGACTTCGGTACGGATGAGTGGTCTGAAAACGAAACGAGAATGCTGCTCAAAACTCCTACAAGTGAGCGTCTTTTTGTAATGTATCATGCACTCTGTAATGGTTTTTCAGTAGAGGAAGTTTCAAGCCTTACAGGTATTGATATCTTCTTCATCAGGAAGCTTAAGAATATCATTGACATGGAAGACATGGTTAGGGAAGAAGGATTCTCCGGAGCAATATCCGATGATCTTCTTCGTGAAGCAAAACAGACAGGTTTTACTGATGCACGCATTGCAGAACTCACAGGCAAGACCCGAGTGGAGATCAATGACCAGAGGCGGGCTGCAGGAATTATCTCTACCTATAAGATGGTAGATACATGTGCAGCAGAGTTCGCTGCAGAAACTCCATATTATTACTCATGTTACGAGCAGATGTGTGAAGCTGACCCATCCGACCGCAAGAAGATCCTTATTCTTGGTTCCGGTCCGATACGAATCGGACAGGGAATCGAGTTCGACTACTGTACTGTACATGCAGTAGCTGCAATTCGCGAGGCAGGAATTGAAGCTCACATTATCAACAACAATCCTGAGACGGTATCCACTGATTATGATACATCAGACAAGCTCTTCTTCGAACCTCTCACACTTGAAGATGTGATGAATGTAATCGATAAGGAGAATCCTGATGCAGTGCTTGTGCAATTCGGAGGACAGACCTCAGTAAACCTTGCACTCCCACTTGAGAGGGAACTTAAGAGACGTAGTGACCTTAAGACCGTGATCCTTGGAACATCACCTGAAGATATCGATGTTGCAGAGGATCGTGAGAAGTTCAATCTCAGGATGAGCAAGCTTGGTATCAACCAGCCAGACGCAGGTTATGCAACCTCACAGGACCAGGCAATTGAAATCGCTACAAGAATTGGTTATCCGGTACTTGTACGTCCTTCATATGTTCTTGGCGGACGTGCAATGGAGATAGTCTACGACCAGACTGACCTTGAGAGGTACATGCGTGAAGCTGTAAAGGTTTCACCTGAGCATCCAATCCTTATTGATGACTTCCTTGAGGGAGCAGTAGAGATAGATGTTGATGCAGTGTGTGACGGTAAAGATGTGCTTATCGGAGCAATTATGGAACACATCGAGGAAGCAGGTGTTCACTCAGGTGACTCCGCATGTGTGATTCCTCCACAGTCACTTTCTGAAGAAGTGCTTGAAACCGTACGTGATTACACCCGTAAGATCGCTCTTGCACTTAATGTAAAGGGTCTTGTAAATATCCAGATGGCACAGAAAGGTGACAAGATCTATGTCCTTGAAGCAAACCCACGTTCTAGCAGGACAATCCCATTCGTATCCAAGGCTGTAGGACTGCCACTGGCAAAGATCGCGGCCCGTGTTATCATGGGAGAGACACTTGAAGAGCAGGGTTATTCAACATGTGACGAACCAAAGATCAAGCATGTTGCTGTTAAGGAAGTTCTCCTGCCATTTGACAAGCTCCCTGGTGCAGACCCGCTACTTGGTCCGGAGATGAAGAGTACCGGAGAGGTAATGGGTGTTGATTCTGATTACGGAAGGGCATTCTTCAAGGCACAGCTTAGTGCTGACAACCTTCTGCCACTTACAGGAAAGGTCTTTTTGTCCGTGAAGGATGAAGACAGAGATGAGCTACTTGAAGTAGCACAGAAACTTGTGAGTGCAGGCATCGAGCTCCTTGGTACAAAAGGTACTGCAGATTTCCTTTCTGAGCATGGAGTTGAGATGGGAATTGTCAGGAAAGTGCATGATGGCAGCCCGAATGTCATTGACATGATGCGCAGATACGAAGTTGCACTGGTCATTAACACACCGGAAGACAAACTCTCACGCGAGGACGGTTCAAGGATCCGCCGTGCAGCAGTTGACTTCAAGGTACCTTACATCACCACTATCCAGGCAGCAATTGCAGCAGCTAACGCCATCGTTGCAATGAAGCAGGGTGAAGGCGAAGTAAAATCAATCAATGAATATCACAGGGAGATGGCTTAAGTCTCCAAATTTCTTTATTTATTTTTCAGGATCAGATACTATGACAAAGAAAGTAGTACTTGCTTATTCAGGCGGGCTTGACACTTCAGTGTGTATCCCGCTGCTCAAAGAGGAATACGGCTACGATGAAGTAGTTACAGTTGCCGTTGATGTGGGACAGCCTGAAGCTGATGTCAAACAGGCTACAGAGAAGGCACAGAAGATCAGCAACAAGCATTTCACACTTGATGTTCGTGAAGAGTTTGTCAATGATTACATTTTCCCTCTTATCAAAGCCAATGGCGACTATGAAGGATACGTAATGGGAACATCCATTGCACGTCCACTTATCGCTAAGAAGGTCGTTGAGATCGCAGAGCAGGAAGGTGCTGTTGCACTTGCACACGGCTGTACCGGAAAGGGTAACGACCAGCTTCGTTTCGAGGCTGTTTTCCGTCTCACTGACATGGATGTTATTGCACCAATGAGGGACATGAACCTCACACGTGACTGGGAAATTGAATATGCAAAGAAACATGGCATACCTGTCAGTGTTACAACCGCAAAGCCATGGAGTGTTGACGAAAACATATGGAGCCGCAGTATCGAAGGTGGTAAGCTTGAAGACCCTGGATTTATCCCACCAGAGGAGATCTACCAGTGGACTGTTTCCCCTGAAGCAGCTCCTGAAGGCCAGACACTTGTGATCGGTTTTGAGAACGGTGTTCCTGTTTCACTTGACGGCGAGAAGATGACCGGTGTTGACCTTATCATCAAGCTCAACGAGATTGCAGGTTCCCACGGTGTTGGCAGAACAGACATGATAGAGGACCGTGTTCTCGGACTTAAGGCACGTGAGAATTACGAGCACCCTGCAGCAACAGTATTGCTCACAGCCCACAAGGACCTTGAGAAGCTTGTGCTCACCAGAGCTGAGCTGAAATTCAAGAAAAATGTGGACGAGCAGTGGTCAGAACTTGCCTACTACGGCCTTGTGGACGAGCCACTCTATGCAGACCTCAATGCTTTCATAAACAAGACGCAGGAACGTGTCACAGGTACTGTGACCGTGAAACTGCACAAAGGCAGTGTGATCATTCTTGCACGTACATCCCCGTATGCACTCTATTCAGAAGACCTTGTGTCCTTTGACAGTGCAACCATCAACCAGAAGGATGCCGAGGGCTTTGCAAAGTACCATGGTTTCCAGGCAAGGATGTATAAGAAGGTTGTTGAGAAGTAATTTTAATTATGTGTGCCGATGGAGGCATGCATACTCTTTTTTATTTTTCATTTTAGTTGGATCTTTAACTAATCGATAGATTTTATTCTTACAGAGATGGTGCAAAAATCTACGATTTTTCCCGGCGTATCCATTCACTTACTAGTAAAACACAAAGTGCCTCGTTTCCTTTCCCACTAACTTCAAAACAATTTTGTGAGAAAAATCAAACTACTGCTCTTTCATTCCACTGGCTCATACCTGAACCCGAACCCCAGGTCCTTCAAAGCCAGCAGGGCCATGAACATCACACAGAATATAAAGAACACCGAAACAAAACATGCAAAATTATAGTAGAAGAAATTCACACCTGAAAGTTTCACGTTCATGAATGCGAAAATGCTAAGCGGCTCATTGTAGACCGGATACAGGTAAGTAAGTCCGCCATCTGCAATATCATCCAGTAAGAGATGTGAAAGGAAGGCAGCTTCTGCAAAGATACCTATTGATGAAGCTTTGGAAATATTCCTGTATACAAGATATCCAAGCAGGAACGCTAGTATGAATGCCACAAGTCCAAAGAACAAAGAATGGGTCGGAACCGAACCTATCCTGGTGTGCTGAAGAGTACCATGTAAAACATAATTCCACACCGCAGGTACATCAGGGAACACAGAACCTACGCTGCCCACAAAGAGCAGTAAACCTAGATGTTTAACATCCTTTATGCTCATCTCTCTCCTGAAACCACTTCCTGCTATTGCAAATATTCCCACAAGGGACACGCAGAAAATAAAGAAGGACAGATGAAACGCTGGATACGGCATGCATTAGTATATTAATCAAAATTATATAAATTTGGTGTTCTCACATGTATGAGACTGAAACCTCACAGCTTTTTTTGATGAAAAGGACAAGGAATAACAAAATCTTCAGAAGAACGATGTTTTTTCTTATACAATGACTGCATTACCATCCTATTAGATAAGATATTCTGCCATCAATGATTAACATATACTGAATGCCTAATTATGCATATACTGAATAAATATATATGAACATAAAACAATACTCCTCAGAGGAATTATGCAAAACAATACATATATTCACAGGTCTGCTAAACTTTATGGCTCCAGCAGCGTCGGCAAAGGATCGGTAGTACTTGAAAATGTAATACTTGGATATCCTCAGCACAGCATACTTATGGAGATCACAAAGGCTGATGACGTTGACATAGAAAACTATGACCAGCCAGGTGCTGTGATAGGCGACAATGCTTTCATAAGGGCAGGTACGACCATCTTCAGCAATGTAAGAGCAGGGAATAATTTCAAGACCGGACATAATGCCATGATAAGAGAGAACACCACAATAGGTGATAATGTCCTCATTGGAACAAATGTGATAATAGACGGCACTGTTACTATAGGCAGCAATGTCAGCATCCAGGGCAATGTGTACATTCCCACGCATGTAACCATTGAAGATAAGGTCTTTATCGGACCATGTGCTGTGCTTGCTAACGATAAATATCCTGTAAGAGGAGAATATCATCCCGAAGGTCCTGTGATCAGGAAAGGTGCTTCAATTGGTGCAAATACAACACTGGTTCCAGGAGTTGAAATTGGTGAGGGAGCCATGGTAGCTGCGGGAGCATTAGTCACAAAGGACGTACCTGCATGGAAACTCGCCATTGGATGTCCTGCAAAGATCATTGACCTTCCTGAAAAAATAGAAACATTGAATAACATATAAACCTAGTGAAACTTTCCAGTATAATTTAAATAATCTCTGAGACTTGTGATATCCATGATACCCATTGCAAAACCACAGCTTGATGAAGCTGAAATTGAAGCCGTTAATGAAGTGCTACGCTCGGGAATAATCGCTGAAGGACCGCGTGTTGCAGAGTTTGAACAGGAATTTGCCGATTACACAGGAACAGAATATGCTGTGGCTGTGAATTCCGGAACTGCTGCCTTACATGCTGCTTTGCTTGCACATGGGATCGGAAAAGGTGACGAGGTCATTACAAGCTCTTTCAGTTTTATAGCCACAGCAAATTCAGTACTTTTCACAGGTGCAAAGCCCGTATTTGCAGATATAAGACCAGACACTTTTAATCTGGACCCGCAGCTTATAGAAGATAAGATAACACCTGCTACAAAAGCTATCATGCCGGTACACCTCTATGGCCAATCTGCGGACATGGGATCAATTGTCGACATTGCAGAGGATCATGACTTGATTTTAATTGAAGATGCATGCCAGGCACACGGAGCCAGCTATAAAGGAAAAAAGGTGGGTTCCTTCGGCACAGGTGCATTTAGTTTCTATCCTACCAAGAATATGACCACCAGTGAAGGTGGGATCATCACCACCAATAATAAAGAAGTCGCTGACAGGGCACGCATGATACGTGCACACGGTTCCAAACAGCGTTATCTTCATGAAATGCTGGGATACAACCTGAGAATGACAGACATATCTGCTGCAATCGGAATGGTACAACTAAAAAGACTCCCTTCCTATATAGAAGCAAGGCAGAGAAATGCAAAAATACTTACTGATAAACTTCAGGACATAGAGGGCATAGAGTGTCCGACAGTCAGTGAAAGCTGTGAGCACGTATTCCACCAATACACCATACGTACTAAGAACAGAGACCAGTTGGCAGACTACCTGAAAGAGAAAGAAATTGGTTCTGGAATATACTATCCAATACCCATCCACAGACAGCCCTATTATAAGGAGCTTGGATACAACGATAATCTTCTGGTTACGGAAAAGGTCTCAAGGGAAGTACTCTCACTACCGGTTCACCCTGCTGTGACCGGGGATGATATCACCACAATAAGTAATGCAATAAAGCAGTGGAGTGATGCAAAATGTTAAGAGTGGGCGTTATCGGTGCCGGTGCCATGGGTAAGAACCACATACGTATCTACAGTGAGATGCCGGGTGTAGAACTTGCAGGCATTTCGGATATCGATAAGGATCTTGTGGAAAGTCTTGCACAGCAGTATAATACTAATGCTTTTACAGATTACAAAGAAATGCTGGCATCGGGAATTGATGCAGTAAGCATAGTTGTTCCTACCAAGATGCATCGCCAGGTTGCTACTGATGCTATTGAAGCAGGTGCACATGTACTTGTAGAAAAACCCATTGCAGACACCGTTGAAAATGCAGATGCGATCATTGATGCAGCTAAGAAAAATGGACGGCTTGTAATGGTTGGACACATTGAAAGGTTCAATCCTGCTGTCATAAAGCTCAAAGAGATAATCGAATCAGGTCTGCTCGGGAAGATAGTTTCTATATCTACCAGGAGAGTTGGACCCTATAATCCAAGGATAAGAGATGTTGGTGTTATTCTGGACATCGGTGTACATGACATAGATGTAATATCATATCTTTATGGCAGTGATGTAAATCAGGTCTATGCAGTAGCCGGGGCAGATATTCATTCCTTTGAGGATCATGCAACCATACATATGAGACTGGATCACGAATTCTCCGGTCTTGTTGAGGTCAACTGGCTCACACCACACAAGGTAAGAAAGCTTACAGCTGTTGGTGTTGGCGGTGTTGCTTATCTAGATTATATTGACCAGACAGTGGAACTTCATGACAGTGGCTGGATAAGGAAAGCAAAGATCGAACAGAAAGAACCACTTAAGAACGAACTTGAATATTTCATTGATTGTATCAATAACGGTAAACAGCCAAATCCTTCAGGAACTGATGGAAAGCATGCACTGAAAGTAAGTCTTGCGGCTATTAGTTCGTACAAAGAAGCAAAAATGATAGATATTAAGGAATGATGATCATGAGCCAGAAACTCGAGACTATTTTGAAAGAGAAAGGACCTATAAAGAAAATAGGCGTCATAGGAATGGGTTATGTGGGTATCCCTGCAGCATCCCTTTTTGCTGATTCTGATAAGTTTGACCATGTGCTTGGATTCCAGAGAGACTCCCCTTCATCAGGTTATAAGATAGAAATGCTCAACCGTGGTGAAAGTCCGCTTAAAGGTGAGGAACCCGGACTTGAGGAGCTTCTGAAAAAGGTCACTGATGCAGGCAAATTCGAATGCACACCGGACTTTTCCAGAATATCCGAACTTGATGCAGTTACACTGGCCATCCAGACACCTTTTGCAGACCCAAAGGCACTGGAACCCGACTTTGGAGCACTTAAAGAAGGTATCCGTAATGTAGGCAGATACCTTAAACCGGGAATCCTTGTAGTTCTTGAATCAACGATCACACCTGGTACAACTGATGGGATGGCCAGGGAAATCCTCGAGGAAGAATCGGGCCTTAAGGCAGGAGAGGACTTTGCTCTTGCACATGCACCTGAAAGAGTAATGGTTGGAAGATTGCTCCGTAATATCCAGGAACATGACAGGATCGTGGGTGGTATTGATAAGGTAAGCACTGACAGGGCAGTTGAACTCTATTCACCGGTGCTGACAAAGGGCAGGGTCATACCAATGAGCGCAACTGCTGCTGAAGTTACAAAGACCGCGGAGAACACATTCAGGGATTTGCAAATTGCAGCAGCGAACCAGCTTGCTCTTTACTGTGAAGCAATGGGAATCAATGTCTATGATGTAAGGGCCGGTATCGACAGCCTGAAAGGCGAAGGCATAACAAGAGCCATACTCTGGCCAGGTGCCGGTGTTGGTGGGCACTGCCTTACCAAGGACACGTATCACCTTGAACGCGGTGTGAAACTGGGAACCGAAGCTCTTGATTACCCGCAGGATGCAGAGTCTATCTATGTTCTTGCACGCAGGGTCAACGACTTCATGCCTGTGCACATGTACAACCTCACCGTTGCCGCACTTAAGAGGATAAACATGGACATAAAAGGAGCAAAAATAGCCATGCTTGGATGGGCGTTCATCAATGACTCTGACGATGCACGCAACCCACCATCAGAACCTTACAGGGACATGATCCTTGAAGCCGGAGCAGAACTTAAGGTGCATGACCCGCATGTGCTCAGTTACCCTGATGTCGAGCTGCTCAAAGACTCAAATGAGACCATCAAAGGTGCAGATGCAGTTGTTATCTTTACAGGCCATAAAGAGTATTTTAGCCTGAAACCAGAGGATATAAAGAAACTCACAGGCAAAGAAAACACTGTGATCATAGACGGCAGGAATGTCATCGATCCTGACACATTCATTAATGCAGGATTCGTGTACAAGGGCATCGGCCGTGGTGACAAGAACAGCCATCCGATTGCTGGCCAGTAATCTATTTTTCAGCGGGATATGTTTCCCGGCCATCTTTTTTCTTTTTACGGCGCAGATTTATCAGTATCAGAATCACGAAAATGATCTGTGCGATCGTTAGCCCTATACCATCTGCCATCAAATCATATACACTGGATGTACGACCTGGCACAAAGGATTGGTGGAACTCATCAGAGATGCCATAAAAGACACCAAGAACCACAGCTATTATGGCTGCATATTTTCTGAGAAATACATTATCAGAATTTTGGAATGTCAGGTGCAGAAGTACACCAAGACCGAAATAGAGAAACATATGAGCAACCTTATCCATGTGCATATATGCGTATTCTGCAATGTCTATCACAAAATTAAGACCAAGACTTTTTGCAATGTCTGCCAGTTCATACATGATTGGGATCTTGAAATACGAAGACGGAACACTGAGATTGGCCTGTGCGGACAGGTAGAATATAAAACCTGCATAAAGGACTGTCAGAGCTATTAGAATCTCTTTTTTATGCTTCATATAATCAAAGTGTTGTACCAATGAAACCTGTTTAAGAATGAACTGGATGAAGTAAAGGAAATAAAGGACAAAAAGTGCAATATACTTATTTTTAAGAAGATTCTGCATGGTTCCATCGTATAAATGTTGTACTAAGTTATAATAATTATCCGCCATCAGCCAATAATCTCTTCAAGACCTTTATAAAGATTAATCTTCGGTTCAAAACCGATAGCTTTGGCCATTGTGATACAGGATGAACTGTGTTTAATGTCACCTGTCATAGGATCTTTATACTCTATATCCATGGAATTGTCAAATATGTCCATAAGAATCTGTGCCAGTTCATCTATACGTGTGACCATACCGGTCCCGACATTATAGACATCACCGTCCCCGCCAGCACCGTTAGCAAGTAGTGTGATCATATCAACTACATCATGTGCAGAGACAAAATCCCTGGTGTTTGAACCGTCACCAAAAATAATAGGAGGAAGACCTTCCTTTAACCTGCCTATGAATTTCGAGATCACACCTGAATAGGGATTGGACGGATCCTGTCTCGGGCTATATATATTAAAGGGTCTTATGCTGACAGTTGGAAGACCATATGCATGATGATACATACTACAGTATTTCTCACCACAAAGCTTGCTGGCACCGTATGGTGACATGGGATTCTGAGGGTGTTTTTCATCAATTGGAAGGTATTGCGGATCCCCATAAACTGCAGCAGAACTTATGTAAACAAAACGTTCAATGTCGCCGGATCTGGCCCCTTCAAGAAGATTCAGGGTTCCAAATACATTGTTGTCCGCATCAAATAAAGGCTCTGACATGGAATGAGCAACGCTGATCTGGGCTGCGGTATGGATTATAATATCATTTTGAGATGCAAGTTCCCTGGCAATAGGAGATCTTATGTCATCCTTTACAAAACTAACATTTGAAGGTAGATCTGGTTCCTTACCGGAAGACAGGTTATCCAGTACTGTAACGTCATAGTTGTCATGCATAGTATCAACCAGATAACTACCTATCTGACCGATACCACCGGTAATAAGAACCTTCTTCATGTTCACTAAATTGTGAACTTTATATATAACAGTACCTCTACAACTAAAATAACCAGAAGTTAAAATAAATACTGAACAAAGTAATTAAAACAATAAAAATATCAAAAAAAGAAAATTTGGACTTAGCACACAGTCTTTACCTGTTCTAAGCCCCTGGAGACAGTTTCAAATGTTGCACGTTCCATGCAGTGGAGAGTACAGTACATCTCCTCCCGGGCATAGTTCTCGTAAACATAGATGGGACTGCCACACATTGAGCATTTCTTCTCTATTAATTTCATTTGTACCACCTGTAGCTCCGATGCATACCATTATGTAGAGTAGACACCAGATTACTAACTATTATACTGTGACAATAACCCAATTGCCAAATTAGAATGGATGACAATACTATATAAATTTATGTCTGATGCAATAAATTATGCTCATTATTATGATGAGATATCACTAATTTACAAATAAGGAAAACAATAATATAAAATAGATACTAGTTCAAAAAGACAAGTTGCATAGTAGATAACATAAAAGATATTCAAATATAACGAATACAAAACAGTAAATACATATACAATAAATGTATAAATTCAAACCAGAGGGACAGTCTGTTTTAAGCTCACCTGTCAAACTAACTTATCGATATAATAAAGCGAGAATATACATCATGATTCTGAGGATTTGAACTATGCTGGATCTGTATTCATCTTCGACACTTCTAACCTTGATTCTTGGAAGCACTTTTTTAGTGCCGTTCCTGGCTACATATGTATCAATGCCCTATTTTATAAGAAAGCTTACGGATAAGGGCATCATCGTCAGGGATTATTATAAGAGAAAAGTAACCATGATACCTGAGAGAGGAGGCATAGCCATCATCCTTGTGGCAATGGTATGTTTCTCCCTGAACACTCTGTTTTTCAAATTCTCGTCAACAAATTATGTTATTCTTATTGTTATTGCCATGTTCGGCTTATTTGGAATACTTGACGATATGGTCGATATTGGCAGAGTAACAAAACTGCTTCTTATGTACTATTGTTCATATCCACTGATCCAATATGCCACCCATACGGCCTTCACACTCCCAAGTGCCGGCAATATTGAACTGGGAATTCTTTACCTGCAGTTCATTGTGCCTACTTATGTCCTTGTTGCATCTAACCTTGTGAACATGCACTCGGGTTTCAATGGTCTTGCTTCGGGATTGTCTGTTATTGTCCTCATATCTTTGATAATAAAATCCATACTTTTAGGTGATGTGGACAACATCTTTTCCGTTGTCAGTGTTACAGGGGCAACACTTGGCTATTATATGTACGACAAATATCCTTCAAAGATATTCTGGGGAAACGTGGGATCACTCACCATAGGAGCAGCCATTGGAACTATAATAGTTGTTCAGGGTTTTATCATCAGTGGGTTCATCATGCTTATCCCACATACAGTAAACTTCCTCATGTACGCCTACTGGAGAGTTATGAAATTCCCGGTAGCTAAATTTGGAAAAGAGAGAGAAGACGGAACTCTTGAAGTCCCAAATGCACTCACACTCAAATGGGTTCTTCCTTATTATCGCAGAGTAACTGAAAGGCAAGCCACATGGGCAATGTACGCCCTTACAATGCTATTCTGTGCAATTGGAATACTCTTCCCCGGAAGGATCTGAGCAGCTACAATAGAAGCTAAGGGATTTTTTACTTGCATTTTTTACATATGATATGCACAATTCCAGCCTGGCCAACTTCTGCCAGACTAATCTCTTTATCTACAATCAATAATACAATGTATGTTGATTTTTGATCCCTGTAGAAATTCTGCCATTAAAACTTTGAAGTAAGTAGTCCGGCTTTGTCAGGCCAATAGCCTGAAGACTGAAATGAATGTAACAATCTTCTATACAGCAGCATAAGAATATCACATGTGTGGTAGTATAATTGCGTTGTTATCAGTTTGCAAACTGATATATCGTAGGCCATGAATAGCTTGAGTAAGCCCGAAGGGTCCGGCGAAGCCAGCGTTTTCCCATAAGGCGAAACAAAATAATCTGTATAATACTCCGGTAAATTTTCTTTTTAGAACTCTGTATAATTAGTAACATAAATGCAATAATCTAATGAATAATCTTCTGTGTAGCAGCATCGAAATATTCCGCATGCAGTGGATGATTACTTTGTTTTTACATCTCAGATTGTTTTTGTGAAAATGAAAAGCAGCAAAGTTTATGTTACTCATATTAATAGGAATTCTACAGCCAAGTTTTGTATTCTGCGCCATGCCAGTATACAAACAGTAATTGACGGGCAGTATCAGAAAAGAGAACAGAAATTGAATAAAAAAGAAGTGTGCCCCGAAAGGGGGCCCTTTAATTGATCCTTGTTTAAACAGTTTCACCGAAGTGACCTGAGACTATTGAAAGGTCCTGAATGTTCACAGTACCATCCTGGTTCACATCCCAGCGAGGGAGATCTGTTGTGTAAGTTTTACCATAGTTCTGACCAACAAGAGTAATGTCAAGTACATTGACAATTCCATCCTCATTTACATCCCATCTTGGCTGCAGGTCTGTGATGGTTATTGTACTTGATGAGCTTACCTCTTCTGTACCATCACTTACCGTTACCTTGATTGTATGTGTACCTGCAGATTCATAGTCTGTTGTCCATGAATAACTGGCAGATGTGCTTACCTGTACACCGTCGATCTCAATGATATAACTCAGTGAATCTCCATCTGCATCATTTGCAGCTACATTCACATCAATGGTTGAACCTTCCTCAAATACAGAGCTATCTGCTGGCTCAAAGAGAGTTATCTCAGGCATGTGGTTCATTGGTGTCACGGTTATGTTCACATTTACCGTGTCTGTGAGATATGCGTCTGTGACTTCAAATGATGCAACATATGAACCAGCATCACCCTCTGATGGTGTCCAGCTGAAACTTCCTCCATTGAAAGTTGCACCGAATGGAAGTGTTGTAGCTGTGTATGTAAGTTCATCAGCATCTGCATCGGTTGCACTTACTGTGAAACTCAGGCCCTGTCCCTCAACTACAGTCTGTGATGAAACAGATGTGAACTGCGGAGCTGTGTCAATAAGAACTGTTGCATTGGATACTGTATATCCTGCAGGATTGGAGTTTGCATCACTAAGGATCACATCGGAAAGTCCAAGATCAAGTATACCGGAACTACTGCCAGCTACCATCTCAATGGTGGCCATTGCACCCGGAGATATGATGCTTCCACTACCTACTATGGCTGCATAGACTTTATCCAGTAGTCCTGCTGCATTGTCAATACTGTCATACTGGAAGGTTGTTGCAAGTCCACTTGATGTGAACATGTCACCTTCACTTACTGTAGAGATGCTTGCAAGCTGACTGTACTGCAGATCGAACTGTGAGCCTGTAAGAGCCTGGGTTGGATCTATGTATACATCCAGACTAAATGATTCTCCCGGAGCTACTGTTGTAGTTGACGGGGAGATCGAGATGGAGGAGTATTCAGATTCTGCTGCTGCAGAGACTATTACTGTCCATGTCCTTGAGATGGTTCCTGCTGCTGCAGTTCCATCAAAAGTTACAGTATGAGTACCTTCTGTAGTCCATGATTCCACATGATCGGTTGTACCAGCCTCAACCTCTACACCATCAAGAGACCAGACAGCACTTGTGAATTCCTGACTTGTATCTACAGAGAACGTTGCGGATTCACCTGTTGTTGCTGTAAGGGATGTTGCTGATGGAGTGAATGATAGGCCTGTGCCGGAAAAGACTGGCTCTTCGTCGGTGGTTTCTTCAGTTATTTCCCATGTCTGCACAACAGCACCATTTGCATTGGAACCTGTAAACATTATAGTATTTGTTCCAGATAATATGTCCCATGTATAATCCATTGATCCTGATAATACAAGATTTCCATTTATGTACCATTTCATGGTTGTAAGTTCCTCATCAGTCCATACCTGAAATTTCTTCTTCTCACCTAGTTCAAACGGATTGTCTGGACTTGGTGCATATCCTGTAATCTGAGGTCCAGTTGAACTCGAATCGGGAATAATGGCCGTGATAGTGTATGATGGGATATTTGGATCCTTACGGTACCAAGAGGAGTCAGGAGTGATGTCTGATAAAATTACATTGTTGCCATATTTGCTATTTATAGATAATTCATGAGAAAAATAATAATTTGTACCGGCACTGTTTTTATAAAACTCAGCTAAAGCCAATGAATTAGATCTATTGATTACCGGAGAAGATAATTTCCCATCTAATTCAGTCACAAAAGTATTTTTGTCGTTTCCTAACCCATCTACAGAAATAGATAGTGGAGTGTCAAAAATATTAGAAACAGAAACTATAGCTGATGAAATAGGAGTTCCTTCTGTATCTTTTACCAGTACATCAGGATAATAATAAAATAGTGTTTCAGAACTGTTATATCGAGTATCCAGAACTAAAGAGTCATATTTTACATTAATAAATTTTGAATTAGTACTGTATAGAAGGTAGATATTTGGATATCCCTGATTGCAAAGATTGCTGTCAATTATATAACCATTTGTTACGTCAGTACTTACATCATATAATTCAGAAAATGAATCAGAATAGGTAAAAATGATACCTTCAGTATTAGAATAAGCTGTAGCATTTATAACAGTTAAATTAGTAATTGCAGATGCTGTTACGACGGAGTCACCTGTTTCAGAATATATATTTTCAAAAATGATATCATGAACACCGACTCCCACCCTATAACTCGAACCTGGCGTTGAACCATACGATTTCATGTTTTTAAGAGTTACATTGTAAGTTCCATTAGCTGCACCTGGCCCTGTTATCAATACATTATTACTTATTGAATCGTAAATGTTCATATTTTCTACTAAAATATCATTGCATCCATGTAAATCAAGACCATTGTGACCTGAATTGTAAACTGTAATGTTAGAGATGATAATATTTGAAGATCCACCAGTTGCTTCTATACTACTCCAACCAGTTCCATTTACATAGATATCATGCATAGAAGAATTATTGCTTCTACCATCATAGATTACTGCATAAAGTCCAGTTGCAGGAGTCTTGTAATTTCCAACATTAATTACTTTTACATTGAATATTTCTGTATTATCACAATTATAGCAGGATATCGCACTATGAGAAACATCACTAACAGATATGTTATAGATTTTTATGCCATCTGAGTTGAAAACTTTTAATCCGCCCCAACCATCCTTTATCGTTAAATTATAAACATCTGTTTTAATCGAGTCTAACCGGATACCACCAGAATTATTGAAATAAACATTATTTAACAATCCATTCGTTCCAATTTCGGTGCCACCTCGTATTTCAGTATTACTAATATAAAACGGATAACTATAAGCTAGACTTTCTGATTTATTAATAATTAATACATCACAATCTGTATTATTTATATACATCTTCGAATCTTTATATAGATAAATTGATGCATTTAAGTACCAAGTATTCCCATCTCTAGAAAGAACATTTGGATTATTTAACGTTTCATTTAACCAAGTTAAGTTTACACCTTGATCCTCATAACTTATGATAATGTTATTTGTAGTTGGATAGTAAACTGCAGAACCGTTTGCTGTGTTTAAAAATAAAAACAACATAGAAATTATGATGAAGCTTTTTGAAAGTATGGACATGTTGAACATGAAATCACCTGGTATTGTTTGTATATGCACACAAATATAAATTACACCTACATATTTGTGCTATTTCTGGCCCTACATGAAATCTCATTTGAATAATATAGATGAATTGACATGTATGTCAAAGTTGTGCAGTAACAACTTAAATATAACTTTTTTAATCGGTATTGATAGCGTTTTGCCCTAATTTCTTCACCATATTTTCTCTTCAGACCATAGTTTCTATTGTGATGCAATTCTTTGTTTGATTTTATCCATTAATTCTACAATATTAATTATATCTCAATAATCCACATTAAGTTATTCACTCAACAAAACCAATGCCAATTGCCGGTGCTGAGTGTACTTCCTTTTAGGATATCTGCACCTATATATATGAAGATGTGAGTTTCCTGATACAGCTAGAATCCCATCAACAAATATTAAGTACTTATTTGACAAAACACAATCTACCTAGTTGTGTTTTCGGTAGTAGACATTGATAAAAGGACTAATCATATTTAAATCGTTATGTCTAAATATATTTGGAAGTGGACGTTATACAAAACTACTTTTCTTTTAATTGGATAAGATTATATGTAAACCATAGACATTTGCATATCTATCGTTGTACATTAAATACATATTTTATACTCAAAAATGAATATCGTTAATTTAATGATACCTAATAGTATACACACTTTCCAATCACCATAATTGCTTTGGTTTGAATATAGTTTTAATCTGCCATATATCACAAGCATATAGGATATGTAATACCTTGGAAAAATCCTGAACGTCCACGGTACAATCCAGAGATAGACTTATTACTAAACTTTTTATAAAATAAATGCTTTGGAATGTAAAATGCCTGAAGTATCTGTAGTAATTCCATTGTATAATAAAGCTTCCTATATTGAAAGAGCCTTGAATTCTGTTTTAAATCAAAATATCACAGATATCGAAATAATTGTTGTAGATGATGGATCAACCGACAATGGCCCTGAACTCGTAAAACAGTTTAATGACCCACGTATTATATATGTTAAGCAAAAAAATTCAGGTGTTTCAGCAGCACGCAACAAAGGAATTATAAAATCAAAAGCAGATTTAATTGCATTTCTAGATTCTGATGATGAATGGATGCCTCATTTTCTTGAAACGGTATTATATTTGAAAGAAAAATATCCGCAAGCAGGCTTGTATGCAACCGCATTAAAGACATGTAACGAGGAAAACAGTTGCTTAATTCCAAATCATAGTTATTTGCCGTTTGAAAATCAAGAAGGAATTATAGATAATTATTTCTCGATAGCTATAAAGGATTTTTATTTTGGATCATCTTCGGTATTGATACCTAAAAATATTTTTAGGGAAGTAGGTATATTTGAAAATGGAGTATGGTGGGGTGAAGACCTAGATATGTGGGGGAGAATTGCTTTAAAGTATCCAATTGCATTTAGTAAGGAAATTGGTGCCATATATCATCTAAACTCTTCGAATAGAGCCGGTAACAGAGAAGATATTGTGGACGAACATATTTTTATTCCTAAAGCAAAAAGTGCTATAAGACAAAGAGAAGTATCGGAAGAAATGAAGTACTCATTACAAAAGTATATCATTTTCTTGGAATATATTCGGCTTTCACGTAATATTAGAAATGAACATATAAATGGAGATTTGCTGAAATTTATTTTAAATAATAATGCACGTTATAATTATAAAATTATTATATTACTGCTTGTTACTATATATAAGATGATACGAAAATATTGTTTTAATCATTAGTATATTTGCTTTGTAGAACATCACCTATTAATATACGCATATGACTGCTATCAAATAGACAACAAGTTCATAGAGATGAATAACTATTTTCAGTATATATAAACTCAAAAGTCCACAATTAATACAAAATTATCTACACAATCCAAATAAGAACTCATTAAGTCAATATTTGCTTTAAATACTTCCCAGCATTCATTGCCTTTTCTTTCATGATTGGCACTTGATAATTAAGATGCTCTACAATTTCCTTTTCATTTAAATTTATTAAACTCATTTTTTCAATTACTTTATCTTGATCTAAGTTTTTGGGAGATAAACAATATGAATCATGTCCAAATAAGTCTTTATTAATACCTATTGCTTTCATACTATATGCAAAACTTAATGTAGGAATACCTGAGGACAATGCAGCAATAGTTGAATGTGTTCGTGCACCAGCAAAAAAAGAAAGTTGGCTTATAATCCATTTTGTTTCAGAAGCATTATAAATGGGATCAATAAGTATTAGCTTCTTAGTATCTTTTATATGAGAAAGCATATTTTTCATAAATACATAATCATTAGAATATGGAGTTGTAACATGAGGAATTAAATAGATTGTTTTTCCAGTGGTTTCGGATATACTAGATACAATACTTGCAGCCTTTTTTTCCCATAAATTGATGTCGCCTTCACAAACATATTTTGCCATCAAAGGACTTAAATTAATTCCTATCGAACTTTCTTCGATATTTAAGCTATTTGAAGCAGGTTTTATTGGTTCAAGAAGATAAGCTGGATCTGCAACCTCATATACATTTTTACTAATCCCATTTTTTTTAAGATAATCTGTCGTTGCTGATTCCCGGGAAAAAATTGCAGTAACATTTTTAAGATGATTTATCATATATTGTTTGTATTCAGGCATTTCATCAAAAGGACCAACTGAAGCTCCCCATATTATCAAAGGTTTTTTGTGGTATTGAACAATATCATCGAGATCAGTAAATAATTTTGGGATCCCATAATCCAAAGAATAATTATCACCCCCTATTGAGAGCACAGCTTGGTGATTCTGCAGTTCTGGAACCATATCATGAAATGGCCGATAGCTTTTCATCTTCGAATTAAATAACCGCAAAAAAATACGAATAAGCTTCTCTTTGCTATGAGGTTTAACATAATTATAAATCTGCATATGCATAATTTTGGAATCAATGCTATCTTGAATAGATGTAAGATGACGTGTCTCTGGAGAAAAAACATCAAAACACAATAAACTAGGATCATTAAAGTGCTCTCTTAAAATTTTTACAGTCCCTCTTACAATAGCCTCACATCCCCTGTTTTCATAGGGGCCATTACCTGCCAAAATAAATGATGGATTTTCAGTCATATTTAGTGCACATCCTTTTTAGTTTTGCCAATTATACAATTATTATTATACGTTCAACAGTAATCATCAATTTTTAGCCATCTCCTTACATTTAATGGTATGAATGAATGAATAATCATGCGCTCATATTTGGTTAGACTGAAAATCCAACTAAAAACAATATAAACTACCGATATCAACGTACACCACGCTATAAAACCTGATAAGGTTGAAACATTTGTATAGTAATTAATAAAACCTGCAATTCCAGAAACTATCAGAACTGACAACATACCTGAAATTAGAGATTTGATAAAGGTAAATTGATAAACATTCAGAACCCTTGATGCATAGAGAGAAGTAAATAATGAATTCTTTGCAGTCAACATTATGGCCCCAGCAATTGCAACTGCATAGTAACCCCATCCTGTAAAAAGAGAAAGAACTAAAGAAAGAACTAAATTACCAATACCCATCAGAAAAGTAACTAATCCTGGTATTTTTATCTTGTTAAATGCAACATTAATTGAGAAAAGTGGTAGAACAGACAGATTTATGACTAAATGTACTAATTGTAGCACCATTAATGGCCAAAGCCTTGCAAATTCAGGCCCTACCCATAGTGACAAAAGTAGAGGTGAAAAACCGCACATTAAACCAATTGGCAGAGCAATCAAAATCCCCATTATTTTTACAGCACTCTTCGTAATGGTAAGTATCTCTTCAAACATATTTTTAGAGTAGTAACTCAAAATAACTGGAGTTAAAACACCAGCAAAGAGTCCGGCGATTCTCCTAATCAAAGAACTCCATACGATTATCAAAGCATATTCTCCACCCGTAGCTGTCCCAAATAATTTATTTACTAATATCAATTCTATTTGAAGAAAAAGTAGCGATCCAATCTGATTAATTGTAATCCAACCACCTGTGTCGGTAATGCTCTTTAATCTTGATATTTGGAAATCCTTTATACTTACGACTAAATTTGAATCAATTTTTTGCGAAAAAAGTATTGACAACAATAAACCAGCTAAGGCACCTAAAAAATGTGCAATTCCGACGTAGCTTAGCCTAGGAGTGAATATAAAAAATAATATTAGAATGAAAAAAAGGCGAACGAGAATATCTATTGAATTAATCGTATTTTGTAAATCTAATCGATTGTGAGCAAATAAAGCAACTCCAAAATTACTACCCCATGCTCTTAGTAAGAAAGCACTAATCACACCAATAAAAAGTATAGTAGCATCTTTTTTTTGTTCATCTGGTATTGAAAAATAATCAGGAGCATAGAATGATATTACAAAAACAAGAGGAAGTAGCAATACACATAATCCAAGAGTTCCAAACAATGCGGTATTGAATGTTTTTCTAGCTGTTAGATAGTCTTCTTTTTGGATATCAATAGTTATGTATCGAGACACAGAACTTTGCAAAGATTGAGACACTAAACCTACATACCCTGTAATAGAAGTAGCCAAAGGTATTATTGCATAACCAGAAACTCCCAAAGTATCAACGAAATAAGGAACTAGGAAAATACCAATTACTATACTTAATCCGAAATATCCAAAGTTTGCAAAAATATTTCTCGGTAATTGCTTGCTTAGCTTTTTTGGACTATTATTTAAATTAAACATACAGTAATTCCGCAAATACCATACAACATGTTTATCTAGCTATCCAATTTGTGCACATATATTCATATAGTGTTTTTGAATAAAAATATAATCTAGTAAAATACATCATCAATATTTATAGCTTGTGCTTCATTGCATCTTTTTGTGAAGAACATCAGATTTGGTCATATTTCATCTATTCTAATTTGATGACTGTTTTTCTTAAAATACCTGGCCAAGTCAAAAATACAGGTTAATTAGAATCATCTGAATACTAATTACACAATTTGAAACTACTGTTATATGGCCTTTTAACATCTGTTAATAAAGTTTATTCGATATAATTCTTTGATTTCTCGAGAGCAATTTTAAATTCAGAAGAATCTATTCCCATTTCATCTATTATTTCCATTACAGTATCTAAACTTATACTTCCCTCTGAATTCAATCTTTCAAGGGCAGCTTTACGAGTTAACTGTCCGTCTCGTACAAGGCAACTTAATCCATCATCACGATCATTGAATCCAAGAGATTCCTTATACAAAAATAACTTCAAAAGGCTTATTTGACAATCGCCTCTCCATGTAGATTTTGCATTTTCAGTTTTTTTCCAACCAATTTCATTCAACGTTGAAATAACCTCAGACTCATTCCATTTAATAAAAGAACCAAAGGGATATAGAACTAGATGGTTAGAATCCTTCCATTTTTCCATATAATGATAATGAAATTCTTTTAGTTGTACTGACACACATCCAGGATTTAAAATCCAAGAAGGATTCTCTGCAATGCGGGAAACATAACCATAAATAAATGAAGACATGCCTTTTTCGGGATTTTTTTTCAATAAATTTTTTTTATACCCCTGACCTTCAAAAGGTGTTGCACCAGTAATTATAACAGGAATATTATGCTTTTTTGCAAAGTTAGATAAACCCAGATCGATTCCAAGTTTACAACCAGTACAGAACAAACCAACCATAGCAGGATGGGGATTTTTCATCCAACTTTGTATATGATGTTTTACAGACTTAGTCAAAAAAGTGTGTTCTTCAATTATAAGATCAACGTCAAGCTCTTCTGTTAGATTTTTAATATTCTCCTTTGTTTCTTCGGGAAGAAAGCCATGATCTGCACAATAAGCAGCAAATTTAAAGTTAGTTTCCTTTACCAGTTTGTACAATAGAAAAGAACTGTCACGCCCCCCACTCAAAGCAAAAACACAGTCATATTTTTGGTTCCGATCTCTATAAGTTCCAAGATATGATTGAATTTCTGATTTTAAAGCATCCAGCCCCCTATAATCCAAATCATTATAATTTTCGCAAAAGTTACAAATATTATCAATATTGAATTTTATACGAGGGTAGTTTTCTGGAAGGAGGCATTTTGAACATCTTCTCATAAGTAATTTATACTTCTTTTCTAGTATTAAATAATATCTATAAAGACAGTGGTTTCGAATTCACATAATCTTTGAATATATTATACTTTAATATATGTGATTTTTTTAGTAATTATGCAAAAATATTTAACTTTAAATTTACGACGAAGAAAATTATATATCTTGTTATAAAATTAGATATACTTTTGGGCACAAGTGCACCAATATTATAGTAATATACATATATATACATATATATAACGCATATTAACAGTCAATCTATGTTATTTTATGAAGTATTACTTATGCAATAGAATAGACAAATATCATGATATCACATAATGTAGTTTTCAAGGGACTACGATATTGTATGTTTTCTGCCATATTATAAAAAAATCATGGAGTTTATGAGAGAGACATGACATCAAACATATGCATATTTGATAAATAAATTGTAATTCAATCAATTGAATAAAAATCAATATCATCATTCCTTTTCTTTAATAATCCATGGTGTTTAATAAATACACAGGAATCGGGTCTGGATGGAAAACAGGTAAATATTTAAACAAAAAATCTAATTTGAAGGTCTTGCTGAAACATGCAAATAAACTATAAGAACACTTTTGTTAATTTTGCTGTAGAAGTTGAGTTGAATAGGATTATAACAATATTCACTATATAGTTAAAGCATCAGGTATTACCAAAAAGTGATTGTGATGAATATTGCTCGAAAAATTGCAAAAAATGCAACATCTATTGTTGTAGCCGACATCATTACAAAGATAATTGCTTTTGTAGTAATGGTTTATTTGGCCAGGTATTTGGGTGTAGAAGATTTTGGAATATATAATTTTGCCCTTGCATATCTTACTTTTTTTCGAGTTCTTAGTGGTTTTGGTTTAGATATTGTTGTAATTAAGAATATTGCGAGGAATAAAGAGTTATCGAAAGAGATAATGAGCAATGCTCTTTCGATTCGGTTTTTAACAGGAATCATAACAATTATATTAGCAATAATTACAATATATTCGTTGAATTATTCACATGAATTGCAATTTTATATCAGTTTGCTTTCGTTTATCATTGTATTTCAAGGAACAAGCTATCTCCTTGAATCGTTCTTTCAATCAAATTTGAAAATGGAATATTATTTAGTATCAACAATCTCTCAAAAGGTTATATATGCAGCGTTGATATTTCTATTAATCAAATTGGAGAAGGATCTAATACATTTTTTCATAATATTAGTCTTAGTTGAAGCAATAAGAACGTTAATAAATTATATATATTCCCAAAAATTAACAACATTTTCTTTTAGTTCAAATATCAGATATTGGAAACACATGCTAAAAGAAGGGGTTCCTTTTTTTTTAGGCTCCTCATTTTATATAATTTATGACAAAATAGATGTCCTGATGCTTTCTTATTTAAAAACAGAAATTTCAGTAGGCTTCTATTCTGCCGCATATAAACTTACTGACCCACTTCTATTTGTACCCATTGCTTTGTCCTCAACTTTGATGCCTATAATGTCAAAAAAATATGTAGAAAAAAAAGAATCACTCAATAATTTGTATTCGTCGGTTACGAGATATTTATTTATTTTAATGTTTCCAATGAGTCTAGGAATCTATTCTCTTTCCCAACAGATTATTGTGCTTATATTTGGTGCAGAATACTTAATTTCATCTTTTGCTTTGCAAATTACCTCATGGTCACTTTTCTTTAGCTCATTTAATTCAATTCAATCATCAATTTTAATTTCAATGGATAAACAAAAAGTGAATACTCAAAACATTTTTATTTGCTGTATTGTGAACATATTTTTTAATATGGTACTAATACCAAATTATGATTACATTGGTGCTGCATATGCAACCTTAATTTCAGTAGTTGTATTACTATTATTAAATTACTATCAATTATACAAAGAATCAATTAAGCTGCCTTTTAAATCTTTTATTAAACCCACATTGTCGGCTTTGGTTATGTATCTAGTAATTCAAAAAATAGATAGTAATAGTTTATATTTAACAATATTATTTGCTTTTTTAGCATATCTTTCATGCCTAGTTGTTGTTAAAGGAATTAACAAAGGTGATATAATGATGATAAAAAAAATCCTGAAGCAAAATTAAACTACATAGAATTCACCTAATTTATTAATGTTAATTTCCTGACACAACAAACGATATATCGATAACCAGAAGTATTAAAATATATAAACAAATACCCCATTGTCTTTTTGTAGGCAAATAACATATTAGAATTATTCATACTAAATTATCAGGTGAAAATTGAAACGGGAAATAAATATTCAACATCAGCTTAATTAGACAGCATTATATAATTCCAAATACTCCTTCGCAACACTGTTCCAACTAAATATTGTCGAAAATTCTTTTTGAGCTTTGATTAACTTTATAACTTCTGGATTGTTTTGGTTTTCTAAGATCCAAGAAAACTCATTGGCTATTATCTCAGGAGTAGGTTTAAAGGTATGAAGTTCGTAATTATATTTTTTTGCAAAATCGTTTATTCCAATATTTTCAGCATAAATTACAGGACCATTTGTAGTAGATAATGCTTCAAGAACAGCAAGAGAAAATGGCTCATAAATTGAAGGATAGATTGTAGCATCAACTTTTTCTAACATGTATTTTAGTGAGATATCAGAAATGAATCCCATAAAAATAACATATTGAGAGATCATATTATCCACACAAAATGAATACATTTTATCCTTAAGAGGACCTTCACCAACTAAAATTAGATTAATAGGACACTTCTCGTTGCGAGCACTACACTGTTTCACAAATAAAGCGAATCCCTGAAGTAAAACCTCAATTCCTTTTTCTGGAGCAAGCCTACCATGATAAAGAATTGTCAGATTAGTTTGAGACAACATATTATCTAATTCGTTAATATTATCTACATTTTTATTGTCAAGTGGATCTAACCAAAATGATGCAATTCCATTCCGAATAACAAGTACATTATTTAAGTCATATTTTTGTTCAAACAAACTTTTCATATTGTAGGAATTAACAATAAGTTTATCAGCTTTTTTCAATATAAATGGCAGGAAAATATAATTGAGAATGTAAGGACAAAAATTCAAATCCCTATTTTTTACTTTAATCAAAAACTCAGTCCGTGGTTCCCCATGATAATTAATAATTATTTTATTTTTTTTTAACAATGAAATAATATAAAGTATAAACTTTTTATTAGGGAAAATACTAGGACTTAGCGTAAAGTGCACCAAATAATTACCATCTTCGAATAACAATTTTTTAAGAGATATTCTTTCAATATTTTTTGTGTTAGTACAATCAACCAAGTCATCATTAAAAGTTTGTTGGAAAATATAGAAATGTATTTTTTTGTTTATATCCAAATAAGCATTGAATAAAGATAAAGCTACTTTTGATGGTGCACCTGTTCTTTTAGGATAGTAATAAATAACATTAACCAATTATTCACATCCTAGCAATGATTTATAGCAATCCACGGTTTTAGCAACGATTAAATCCCATTCAAAAGAAGTTGCCTTTTTACAACCCGCTTTGCCCATCTCTTTTCGCAAATTATTATTTTCGAGTAAGAATGATATTTTTTCACATAGATCTACATGATCAGAAGGGGAAAACAAAAAACCATTTAAACCATCTTCAACCAAATATGGAATACCACCTACATTCGAAGCAACCACAGCTTTTGATGATGCCATTGCTTCCAACGTGACTATTGAAAATGATTCAAATTTTGAAGGTACGACACAAATATCAACAGACTTGTAGTAACTTATTTTCATATCACCAAAAATATATCCCAAAAAAGTAACATCATCTGTAAGGTCATATTTTGAAACCATTTTCTTAAGATTGGAGATTTGTGGACCTGTGCCAGCAATATAAAGATGAGTATTCGGAAACTTGCTTTTAACTAAGCTAAATGCTTTTATAAGTATACCAATATTCTTAGTTTTTACCAATCTTCCAATAAAAAATATACATGGATGTTTTAATTTAATGTTGTTATAATTTAATTTGAAGTCACTTAGATTTACTCCATTCGGAATTACCTCAATATTACAAGAGGGATAATACATATCTTGAATCATCTTTTTAACAGCAGGAGAGACAGCAATTAAAAAAGAAGCATTTCTCACAGAAATTTTTTCGAAGTACTTAAAAATTAAATGTTTACATAATAATCGATTTCTAATAGATTCTTTTGAATCTAAGGCTACTATGCCGTGTAACGTGACTATAGTTATAAATTTGTTTTTAAGTACTAAAGGAAGCAAAGCATATGGTAAATGTGTACCATGTATGTGAACTATATCTGGATTTTGCTTTTTTATAGCAGCAACCAAATGATATAGTTGAAATAAAGAAATAGGTAAAAGCCCATAAATTTTTTTATTTTTTATAGGAGTTAGTTCATAAACAGAATCTACATATGGATTCGTTGAAAGCCTTGAATATAAATTGGAAGTGTGATTGAATATTCCATGCTGTTCATTATCAAAATTGTCATGCACTAATGTGATTTTCATAATATTCATGCTTCCGCAATATAAATAACTATACGCCTATTATCATATACCTTGCTTTTTTTAGAATCGATATTACTCATTATAGACCTATAAGAGTAAGTATCGAAAACTAAATATTTGATATCATAAAGTTCAATAAAAGTTTTGTATCTATTATCATCAACCGGAAAATTAGATATCCAGTCATATTTTCCCCAAAAATAGGTACCACTTTTTTGTACATATGGACCGTCAAAAAAATAACTCAGACTAAATATATCGGAAGCAATCGTTGAGTTGATTGCTTCGTCTTCACTGATGAAGTCATAAGTCAAAGCAACTGGCGGTATTGATGGAAATATTGCATGTCCGTTTGATATAGCAATTAATCGCCAAACATCACCCCCAGTTGTCAGAATATGGGAACTTAGCTCCATAGAATCTCTTGCCCATAGACCTGCAACGTTAGTTTGCTCTTTCATATACCAGTAACCTTGGGAATCACCAGTACGGTAATGATTATAAAAGCCAGAAAATATGGAAGAGGATAATATAATTAAAATGATGAAAATATGTATGATTTTTGATTTACTGCCAGAAAAAAGCATGTTTTTAAAACCAATTGCTACAAAATAAATGGTTAAAGGTAATAATATAAATTTACCATAATCAGCTGAAAAAAAGATCAAAGAGAACATTAAAACTGTAACAAGCATAAACCATTCATTAGAACTTTTACTATCTTTAAAAATCGCATATGCTGCTCCTCCTATAGCAAAAATCAGAATTGGACCTACATATCTAGCTGTAGCCACTATTAACACCAGAAATGAACCATAGCGAGAACCAACCATCATAAATTTTGTTAAGAATGCAAATGTAATTAAAAAAATGAGACTTGCCAAATATAAGGAATTTGCAAGAACTGAGTGCTGTTTAATCTTTGATGCAACATAACCAATAGATAACAAGAGTTGTGTAAAAACATAGGATACAAAAACAATCACTCCAAAATAAGCAAAGTTATGAGTTGCCCGTAAGAACAAAAACAATAGACATATAAGAACTATTTTTTTAGGTAGTGACATGTTTTCTTTTGCCAGAAAATAAAAAAAGAGAGGAAACATTACAAGGAATAGTCCTCTTGTACTTGCATCCCATACCGTAAATTGTAAAATACCCTGGCTTATAGAATAAAAAAGAGAAAAAGCGAACCTAAAAAAAAACTTGTCAGACAGACTAGTTGCCATAAGATATGCTGAAAACATACTGAATAAACCAAGAGAAGTACCCATTACCCAAACCACTGATTCCATTTCGAAGTTTCCAAGTTGCTGTATACCTGAAAGAAGAAATGGAACAGAACTTGCATAAGAAAAGGTGTACAAGCCAAAAACAGAATATATGTTAATCCACCACTTAGCAAAACCAAATTGTGTAATAGAATTAGCTAGTACATGAATTTGATACGAATCATTGCCTATTTCATGGGGCACAGAAGGAAGTCTCAAGACAAGATTTAAAATAAATGCTAATGCAATTAAAATCAACTTGTTTTTCGAGTTCAATGTAGAGATTTTTTGAATCATTGTATCAAACAACAGTTTAGTTTTTTTTAGATAGATGTCTTGAGAAGATTTCTTTATATTTTTGATGCCTAAAGTAGTTTCTAACTTCTAAATCTGGAATCTTTTCTTGACGATTTACTTGGCTACTAAAATATCCTAAAAAGTAAGCCATTCCCGATAGTGGAATTTTTGAAAAAGAATACCTAATAGATCTTAAAAAAACTAGTGGGAATGCATAACCTATATAATAATGACTTTTACCTAATGTAACATATCGCTTCCAATTGCCATCTGCACCCTGTGCATATCTTGTTGAAAAATGCTTGGCAGTTGGAAACCGTTTAACTTCATAGCCTGCTAATCTTGCCCTTACATTAATAACACTATCATAGGAATATGACTGGGGAATGCCACCAATCAAATCAAAACAATCTTTCCTCAATAGGAGGACACCTCCAGAAGGAAGATCAGAAGTTGTAGCAGGCACAAATTGACAATCCTTCACTATATAGGGATAACCAGAAGCCACGCCTACTTTGGGATTTTGAACAAATTCTTCAATCATTGATTCAAAATATCTTGGATCAAGGTAAATATCACCGTCAATATTTCCTACATATTCAAAATTAGTTCCATTGGATTTGCAAAATTGATAGGCAAAATCAAAACCTATTTGCATTATTTTGGGTAAATGAAAACCAAGGTCACGATTATTTTTTTTGGCTTCAGGCGTTAAACTTTTTATCCATTTATATTGAGTTTCTGCTTTTTTAATGAATAGTGATGAAGAATCCGTACTGTGGTCATCAATGATTACCCAAAGAATAGGCTTTAAGCTTTGCGATACGACAGAGTCTATCAATTTACCAATGTTCGCCTCTTCATTCTTGATGGGAGTTATAAGCACATAATTGGAATCCATTTTTCACTCCTTAAATGGTAATTCACCCAAATTAAACAGAGCATCTATTGCAGACATATTTGCTTCAAACCCATCGTAGCACTGTTTGTAAACAGGATGCTCAAATTGTTGAAACTCAACGCTGACATCTGTAAAAAGACTCATATCCATATAGTCTTTTCCCATAGGGCCTGAAAAATAAACGTTACCACCTACTGCTCTAACAGTATCAACAATCCTCTGAGTTCTTTTTGAATTCAACTCATAGTTTGTTGAATAATCTATTTTGATATCAATATCAAAAGCCTTAATCAAAAAGTTAATTAAAACCATATTGAAATCGATAAGCTTATCATATTTTCCATCATATATTCTTCGAAGCTCATCTTCATATGAACTAAAATAAGGAGATTTTTTGTACCAACCTGCAATTGTTTCAAAATGAGCTTTATTCCAAGAACGTTTGCCGATATTTATATGATTTTTAATTAGTATTTCATTAATAGGAATTTCACTTTGATTCACAGGCACAGTTAACCAAGTCCAGCCATCAAAAGTTCTTATACGATTTCGATGTTGAAAATCACCATCATTAAATTGAGCATCATCATGAATTACAAAAATATCCGAATGAAGCATCTTGTGAAAAAAGCCTAAGTATGGTAAATTGTTTGGCTGGTGAATAGCAACTTTCACTTAAAAAACCCCATCAAAGAATCATCAATTCGTATTACTTCAAAGCACTCTGCATACTCGTAGCCCATCGCCCACCCATAAAATTTAGCCATTGCTTTAACTCTTTCAATCAACTTTTCTCCACCGAATTTTGTATATTGACTGTTATATGCCCGTATACAATCTGCCTTTTTATCTATTGTAGAAGTTATATCGACAAAAAACTGTGGTTTAAACGCAAATATATTTGGCCGATAAGGCAATGGAGAGCCACTTAATACATTTTTTACTCTTCCTTGCCTCGCTGCGGCAGCCATCACTTCAGCAGCAGTTTTGTGATCTTGATGAGAATCGAATGGATGATGCGAGATTAAAATATCTGGTTTTATCCTATCAATAAGATCATCTACTTCCGAAACAACACCGGAATTTACACTAAGCCTTGTGGTTTTATAATCCAAAATTATCAATTCTTTTACACCAAGTATTTTAGATGCGAGTTCAGCTTCATCATGAAGAGTTGAATCTTTGTGCATACTACCAGCTGAATCAGTATACCCACCTGATGTCAAAATTAGCATATATACCTCATCACCATTCTCTGAAAACTTCGCCAATGTACCACCAGCTTCCAGTTCCATATCATCCGGATGTGCACCCATTGCAAGTATTTTTCGGACCATAGTAACACCTATACTATTTTTTTATATAAATAATTAACATCTTCTTCAGCGAACTTCACAAAACCCTTTTTTTCATAGAAAGTTATAGCCTTTAAATTTTTCTTTTTGACTTTTAGCGTAATACAAGTACCATCTGGAACTGTTTTGATTATATGCATCAATAGCTTTGACCCTATTCCTAGGTTTTGATTATTTTTTAATACTATGAATCGATGAATATGAACATTATTTTCGTTCTTTTTTGAACAAATAACGTATCCAATTAATTGCTTTTTGTAAAAAGCAAACTTCGATAATTTCCATTTTTCAGGTAAATCATGCAAAAAATTATAAATATTCCATTCTTCTAACTCAAAATCTGAACTTGAATCTATTAAACAAATATTTTCCATATAATTTACAATCGTATTTGGGGATAATGTTTCAATACATAACATATCATCAGCAGATTTATTATTTGTAGATTGTTCAGAATATATTTCCATACCATCACGATAGATATTTTATTTGAGATTTATTAAATCAATTTTCTTTATTTTTCTTGCAGGCACGCCAGCAACAACAGTATATGATTCTACATTTTTAGTTACCACAGAACCTGCACCCACAACAGCCCCTGCACCCACAGAAACGTCCGGCATAATTATTGACCCCGCACCTATCCATGCATCATCCTCTATAGTTACTGTGCCGTGTTTGCATGTTACATAAGGAGCAATTTTCGAATTATTGGGGTCAGATGCAGTGATACAGATCACTCGAGGAGCAATGGAAACGCGGTCACCTATAATCACATTCTTCCGGTCTTGCAGTTTGTCGATAACAAGAAAACCTTCGCCAATATATACTTGATTTCCAATGCAATAACCAGCTAAATTGAGAAGGTATATTCGAACCTTATTAGCGGGAGAGATTGAACCCAAATACTTAAGTATTTTCTTTAATGGTTTATTTATTGCCTGCATTTTCTATTACCTTAACAATTTTATCTAATTCCGTTTCTTTCAAAGTATGATAGTGAGGAACAACTAAAATTCTTTCAGATACAAATTCAGTATTTGCACAATCTCCTTGATAACCATATTCTCTTTTTGCAATTTCCGGAGTTTTGGTAAACATTTTTGCGTTATCTATACCGTTTTCGAACAAAAGGATGGCAGTTTTATCTCTGGTGCAAGTATCTTTAAATAAAATAGGAAAAAGAAAATAATTACACCATGAATCCGGTTTTTCACAAGGAAGTTTTAACTCCAAAGAAGCCATTCTATCCATCAGGTAATATGAATTGACCCTGGTTGCGTCCACTACTTTTCTAAAACCACGCATTTTTTTTAGAATAACATGCAAGTTACTGTTTCTAATCCTTCTTTTCTTAAAAGAATACTTGTTCATAACATCCACTTTTTTTTCAATCAACGAACCAAAGGGAAAGGAAAACAATCCAAACCAGGGTCTGTGATACAAAAATGAGCGGATGAATGAAATAAATGTATGCAAAATTTCATCCAAGGAACTTGATGTATCATAAGATTCAACTTCAGATTTAATCTTTTCAGCAAGTTCTTTTTCTTTTGTTACAATCAAACCACCTTCACCTGCAGAAATATATTTTCCACTCCGGAAACTGAAAAATCCAGCAATACCCATGGTACCCGTTAGATTTCCTTTATACGTGCTTAGCAGCGAATGAGCACAGTCCTCTATTATCGGTTTATCTCCACAAATTTGCAGGATTTCATCCATTTCAGCCGGTCTTCCAAATATATGAACAACTACCACAGCATCAAGAACATCTATTTTTTGTGCGAGATCGACAGTACTTACGGTCAGGTTTTCCAAATCAATGTCAAGGAAAACAGGCACATGTCCCGCCTGAATAATCGCATCAAAATCACTGGGACAAGTATATAGTGAAATGCCGATTCTGGCTTTCTCAGGCAGGTCAAGAGCTTTTAGTATAGTGTACAGAGAAGTTCTTCCACTATTGGTCCAATATATGTCAGAATCTTCGAAAATACCTTTAATGAGAGATACGTCTGGAGTTTTCCAAAGATTTAATAAGGCATAAAAAAGGTCCTTCAGACCATAGTCGATGTTAAACCGGGGGATTAATCCCGGATTTAATTTTATTCCCATAAAGCCAGCCTACAAACAATAATAAACAGTATTTATTGATAAAATATCTTGTTTCACACTAATTTGTTATCTGTCCATTCATCTATGATTTCATTCCTTTCAATCACATCGACCATGAATTGATTCACATCAACTTTCTCTTTTAACATAATTTCCCTTTTTGACTTCCATAGTGAAGATGTATGCTCGGATTCTAGTAATTCAACAGCCTTTTCAAGAGCCATGTTCCTATCTTTCAGATTTATTGCCAAGCCATATTTTCTTTCGAGTTCATTTAAGTATCCTCTTTCAGTATTTGACACATAGATGGAAGGAACACCAAGTATAGCAGCTTCTGATGCCATAGTAGCTCCCTCACCAATATACATCTTGGCAAAAAAAAGTACATCATGGAAATCTTTAGGAGCAATATCAACCTGATGGCTTTTGATAGTATCCCAATGGGCATTTTCAGCGAAAATCAATACTCTGCCATATTGTTTAATTGTATTTATAAAATCAATGAGTTCGTCCTCAGTAGAAAAACTAAAGCCCTTAGCATTGAGATCATGATGTGAAGCCAGAGCTGACAGCCTAACGACTATGTAGTCTCCACTCAAACCATACTTGGTGAGAACCTGCTTGTTAGGATTAAAACAATTAGGATGAAGATATGTCAATTCAAGATAACCGTTAAACCTTTCGTGTTTCTGCCCAAAATCCAGATAAAATGAGTTTGACGTATAAATCTTATCAGTAAAAGGAATAGCAATTTTTGCGACAAGACCTGCAATCTCTGTATCTGGAAAAGCAATGTGCGGTTTCCCTAAAATCTTGCTGACATGGGCGGCATATGGTGAACCCGGACTTACGAATATGTCTGGTCTGAAATTCCGGGATATCCGGTACAATTGTAGATCATTACTTAAAACACCAAATACTTTACCACTCATGGTATGATAATAGTATCCTAACTCATAATCAAATCCATAATCATCAAGTAGTTTTTTTGTATTCTCCTTGACCCGGGCATATATCTTGATAATGTGTCCCTTTTTTTGCAATAAGGGAATAATTTCTTTAAAAACATTTATATCTTTGGGATGTCCTATGTCCAACATTATACGCAGTGAATCACTTCCAAGCTATTTTTTGCAGCAAACATATCAAGATAGGGACTTAATACATTTTAAACCAACCATTGCAACTTTTTTTCTGGTCGCTGAATGAACCTTCTCATATCTCCCAAAGTTCACCATTTCCCCACCAAACCTTCTTTTAAACTCCCTGACACCATAAGGCTTATCTGGATGACCTGCACCTCCAAAATCAAATACCTTGTACTTTCCAGCATTCTCTTTCAGAATCTGCCATACAAGTGCCTCATCAACATAATCAACCCCTTGCTTAGACCCTGCATACCAGTCATAAACTATATCTTTATAGTTCAATGTTATTCTCGTGCCTATGGCTTTATTGTCCTTCAAGGCAATGAAGAAGTCTGCATGCCCCTTGGAAACAAGGGAATCATAAGCAGTCTCAAAAAGAGAGATATCGGCTATTGGGATCTTGAAGCGCCTATAGGTTTCAAGTACCAGTTCATAGCAGGCACAGACTTCATCTGAGTTTTCCACTTTCCGGACAACTATCCCATTTTTTTCAGCACGGTTTATACCTTTCCTGCGGGACTTGTGGATGCCACTCCATATCTCATCTTCCTTCCGGTCAAGATCTATCAGAAAGTCCAGATGCTGATCGTACTCAAAACCCAGAGAGTCAAGTCTTTGCCTTGAATCACTCGTATCCCACATGTTACGAATCTGCGTGTAAACAATGCTGCCACCAACAAGCGTATTATAGTGTTTTAAGAGAGAAACAACAGCCTCCAAGCCCTTTTGAGAATCCTTGAAAAGAGGGCCTCCTTGTATTACTGAGCGGGATGAGAACTTTGACAGCAAACCCTGCATCTCACTGATTATAGCACTCTGTAGGACAGCTAGAACCTCACCATCGTCTTCATCAATTGCCATTAGAGATATCGACTCATAGTTCTTTGTCCGGTTGAACACATCAGCAATCATCGTGCTCTGGAAAATATTTCCCTTTGGATGGGAAAGAACGAATGCATCCCACTCACCTTTTTCAAAAGAATCCGTTATTTCAATCATAGAAAGACTCCGTTATCTTGTCTCAACCAACCGTCTTCCTGTACCAGATAATACCGGCTTTCCCTATATTCTTCACATTCTGCATGACCAGCTCCTTTGTCCACCCATACATACCGTCGCACCACCTGTTCGGGTGGGCGAGTATGCAAATCTGCCTGAACTCTTCACCTCTGATAAGACAGATGACATCATCCGTAGACCTCACATCTTGAGTGAGCCGAGTGTTCATACTGTCCTGGGGAGAATCAAGCACGTCCTTTACACGAATGTTCCTGTCAGCCCATGTCCTGCCCGTGTCCGTCAAGTAGAGTACCTGTGAGTAGTCTAGAGAGAAATACGGTTCACCTATTATACCAAATTCCCTGAAATCATAGTCTGCCCAAAGGTCCCTGTTAGACCATGAAACCAAAGGATTACCATGCATGCAGGCTGTGCTCACATCGGCATATCTACGCAGGTCTCCAAGTTCATTTTTGAAGATTTCCAAGGCTTTCTCTTTGTTTCCTTTCGCTTTATCCATGACCTCATAATGGAAGCCAACCTCATGACCAAGTTCAGCGACCTCCTTTATTGCATCAGGGATGAAAACATCCTTCACATGCCTGAAATAGTACGTGGAACTTATACCAAACTCATGCTCGAGACGTGCCATTTTAAGGTTCCTTTCTACTGAACGATCTACATCATGACGCAGTATTATGCACTTACCTTCAGGAGCTTGCTGTAGATAATTTCGCACATTTGTTGTGCTATATGCACTGGCACATATAGCTTCCAATAACTCTTTGTAAATGGATAATGTAAAATCTCTCAACGTTATTACCCCCAATGAACACAAACTTATGCTATTAAGTTTCTCAAGTAAGAAAAACCTTACCTTTACATACATAGCAAATAAAAAATAAGTATAACAATATTATATAAAAGTACTTAGTTTAGATGCCAGGGTTGCTCAAATAAATATTTATAGCATTCCACAGAACATCACATAAGATAAAAATGCATGATGAAAACAAAAACATAATCATTATTCTGTTAGTACTCGCACTTTTCACGGGGGCAACAATAGAACTCAGTGAAGGTTCTACCGCAATTGGCGTAGTACTTTTCATAATAGCTGCAATCCTTATCACAAGAATGAAATTAAGAGGAGATGAAGGATTACAGAGTTCAAGAAACTTCATGCTTATAGGTGGTTTCATACTAGCTGCAGATCTCATATATAATTATGTGAACAGCAGTGAACTGGGAACACTAGATTCAATGGTCTTTTTCCTTGGAATATCATTGATTGCAATTGGCACTGGGAAGAAGGATATTAAACAACTTGGAGAATTCGGATTATATATATCCTCTGTATTCACCGGACTATACTTGATATTCTATTCATTCTTCGGATATTTCAATATTGATTTTCTGCATCTCTTTGACCATTATCTTGTCCTTATGCCAACTGTGGCAATTATAAAATTATTTGGAATACCTGTTGAGATAATAGCCACTGAAACAGTTATACTTTACGGAGCCGAAACCATGACTATCACAATCGGCGGACCCTGTTCTGGCCTATACTCAATGTTCCTGCTTATCGGCATTGTAGCCGGCTACTCAAGAATGGAGAAAATGGATATAAAAAGGACATTTGGTTTGTTGGTCTTTGCGGTTCTTATCGCATATTTTGCTAATCTCATCAGGGTCATCATACTCTACATCACTGCATACTTATATGGAATGGACATTATGATGATAGTCCACACACATGTAGGCTGGATGATATTTGCTGCCACTGCCGGCGCCATCATGTATATAATTAATAGAAAATAACAGAAATAATTGAACACAATTTAGCGTCCTATTAATTTCTTTTTGAATATCTTTATGGATATAACCATAAGAACTATGACTGTCCCCACATAAACGAAGCTAAGTCCAAATACAAGCAGGAATTGGAAATCCTTAAGCATAAAAGTAATAACTACTATCAGACCGAATAGAATTATCAAATAAGATACAAAACTGAACATCATTGCTTTTTGCCAGTCTTTAAGGCTTGTATAAAAATAATTGATCTCTGAAAACATGTTTAAACCTCAACTCCATCCAATCTTTTTCTAATTAGTTTTTCCTGACGTATGTCAGCATCTACTTCGGCAATGGCCTTCAAACGTGCTGCAAGATCTGGCTTCATATCAAAGAAAGAGAGATGAATATCGAAAAAAGACTTGACCTTAACAGGATTTATGACATACAAATGAACATGCCCAGGGTTAAAATACTCTATGGAATTAAGAAGTATATCATTATGCAATCTCTTTAGTGCAGAAGATAACACAGCTTTATTCTTCATTACCTTTACAACTTCAACATCAGCTTTTGATGTTAAATCTGAAGCACCGACATAAACAATAAGGGAACATGGTAGCATAACAATACCCATAACAACAAACCGTATGAATTTTGGAATAAGATCATCCTCCTGGCCAAAACCAGTGAGCATAGCTACCCATAAAGCAATGGTCGATAATGAGGCAATGATACCTGCAACCATTGCCACAAACGTATTCTGAGCTACATTACCCTCTTTTATGCGAGCCAGTTCTCTGGCGAAGATTATTTCCAGCTCATCATCCCCCAGAAGATTCATCACTCTTCTGGAAAAAACAATATGAGATCTCTTTTTAGAACCCACTGTAAAAATCACCGGAACTGATGATTCAAATAAGTGAATTTCAGGCCTTTCCACAGAAAAGGTACCTGCAAGGTGATCAAGAATCTTGTATATTTTTGTAAATTCGCCTGATGGTATATCCATGCACCCATACCATTTCAGAATTAGACGTGGGGATGAAAGATAGACCAATCTGCTCATTACCAGAATTATAACAAAACTCACGATTCCTAAAACCAAACCTCCCAAGTAAAAAGCGATTGATACCGCAGGCAGAGTGATTATAATAAACAGAAGATATATCCAGATATTTTTCTTGATGAACATCCCTCTCACATATAATTAAAGTTTTTTTAAAGATGATATACAATGGCACCCTATACTTATATATTTTAGCAAATAATTACATTCAATCTATTAAATATTTCATTCATATTTCATAACCAAGATAACTTTCAAGGATCAAGTGAATAAATGTTTGGCAAAAATAAATGCAGATATACTCAGGATCTGAAAATAATATACTTGATATCATTGCTATCACTCGTGTTTATCCTGATTCCGCCTTTCAGTGAAACCCCATTAAGGATACCTTTTGCATTAATCTTGATCTTTTTTGTACCAGGGTATGCATTTATTTCCGCCATGTTTCCGGGAAACCGGGAAATCTCAGGAATGGAAAGATTCACACTAAGCATTGGTTTTAGTATTATTATTATGGTTTTTGATGGATTTCTCATCAGCCTTACTGTGTGGAAATTCAGGCCAAATTCACTTACCATTTCACTTGTGTTGCTCACATTCATATTTGGAGCCGTAGCTCATCTGGCGAGGAAACGCCTTCCACTAGAAGAGCAGTTTTATTTTTCATATAGAGATTTTATCCATTCCCTAACAGCACCGGAAACATGCAACATTGATGAGGAAGAGGAGGAGATTTGCTACGACGAGAACATGGAAGACAAAAAGTTTGCTGCCAAAAACAGGAAAAAGATTTCCTCTATGCAAAAACCAGCAAAGAACATGAAAAAACCTGCGTTGCAAATCAGTGAAAAATTACATCCTAAAATCACAAAGACCCTCATAATAGCAATGGTGCTTTCAATCATCGTTGCAGGCTCAATGTTTGCCTATGCAAAAGCCACCAGAGAAAAAGAGGCTTTCACTACACTTTACATACTTGGCCCTGACGGTAAAGCTGAGAATTATCCAGAGAACTTCTCAACAAGTGACCCTATTCATATTATTGCAGGCATCGAAAACTTTGAGTATGCACAAGAAAACTACACACTTGAGATTATTCTGGATGGGACTACACTTAACACAATGGAAATTACTCTTGATTACAAAGAAAAATGGGAGAAAGAACTTACTATAGCTCCTACTGAATTAAAGCAGGGCAGGCAGAAACTACAACTTGTCTTGTTTAAGGATGATACTGAAGGAAGTTCTTACAGGTCGGTTCACCTTTGGGTTAATCAGGTGATTAGCAGTGAACCTGTCCTGACTAAAGAAAATGAAGTCATCGACTTTACTAAAATAATTAATCCTTCTATGGACACAGATGATGGCTGGGAGTTCACAACAACGAACGAAATCATGGCAACAGGATATTATATGAATGGATCTGGCATATACTCATCAAGGGCATTTATTATCAATGCAAGTTATGAGGGCATGGCTGACCAGTTCACCACCACACTACAACAGCTAATCCACAGCAATGAATCCGCCAATGTGATCCTGTCATGTTACATTAAAGATACATACACCAAAGGCAAAGCTGATAAGGAGGAGACCCGATATAAGAGAATAGTATTCAATAATGAGCTTATATGGACCGACGGCATTAATGGGGACGAGGGATGGCAACATATTCAGGTGCCGGTTACACTAAAGGAAGGTAACAACACCCTTTCCATTGCCCTTCTTCAAGGAAGCCTTCAGACAACGTATCCGGTTGAAATGATAATAGATGAGGTCACGTTCATGCCGGAATCAGCTTTTTCACCATATGTAAGAGCAGACAATACAATTGAATTTGAACTTCCGGTATCAAAAGTATCACCACTTTCGAAAACAAGTGATACCAAGTTTACTGTTGAGTGGAATGGAACTGACACCGGATCCGGAATATATTATTACGACATACAATATTCTATAAATGGAACCACATGGAAGAACTGGTTAACAAAAACCACAATGACTTCTGCAGAGTTTGAAGGAATGGAAGGAGTGACATATTACTTCAGGTCTATAGCCGTTGATAATGCACTCAATAAAGAAATGGAGAAATCAACACCTGATACTAGTACTACCATTGACACTTCTGCACCAACGATCGAACTGGACATCACACCAAATCCTACAAGTGATGTGACATACCTCACAGTGGAAGCTAACAAGCCGCTTCTATCAGTAAAATGTATTATCACTCCCCGCAATTTCGGTTCAGTGGAAAACGTAAGACTTGCTACTACAGATAATATCACATGGACAAGTAAGTATACAATCGAAGTGCAGGATACCTATGATATTGAGATAATTGCTAAAGATTATTCTAACAACACGGCTTACACGTTTGGTACCTTGTACACAGATGAGACTCTTGAAGAACTTAACATTGATTTCGAGCCAGAAAAAACATCGGATGAGGTAAAGATAACCATTACATGCTCCACTGCACTGAAAGGGGAACCTACAGTAGTTGTAAAGGACAGGTATGGTTACAAGCTAGAAGTGAATTTAGAAAGCTCAGATGATAATGAATATGTATACATTGCTACAACAGATGATGAGGATTTTGATTATACAATTAGAGATGGGATAGCGCGTGTAACAGTCACCGCAAAAACTCTTGACTCACTAACACTCTACGAAGAAGGCACTTTCATTATAGACAGAGTAGATCCCACAATAAAAAGCTTCAGTCCTGATGATGACGAAACAGTAGAAACTGGTAGTCCATCCATCCAAGCATTATATTCAGATGACCGTGCAGGAATCGACAAAACAAAGGTCAAACTCTTGGTTAACGGAGTAGACGTAACGGATGTTGCGGATGTCGGGTATAGCTCTATATATTATGTTGCACAGGGACTGGAAAATGGAAAAGTTGAAGTTCAACTTTCAGTAACCGATCAAGCAGGTAATACAAAAGAGGAAGAATGGACATTCTATGTATCAATATAAATATATCATCATAATGATGAGTATGAGTTTAGTAAAGAATTACAAAAGTATATATAGTGATAGTGCAGAATAGTTTATAACTAAGAATCTTTGAAATATAAGAGGTGGTACTAAAATGAAGAAATTATTAGTGATACTAGCAGTTTTTGCTCTGTTTATAGGGACTGCAGCAGCAAACCCATACAATGGAGCAATTTATACAGAGGACGGTTCAGCAGAAGCACCAAATAATATTATTATTCAGCCCGGTGAAACACAAACATACAGCTACTATGGAGTTAGTTTCACAGCTCCAAACCTTGTCCTAGAATATCATGCAACAGTATACCCATTAAATGCAGCTGCACAGGCAAGTGATATGACAGTGACATTTGCCCATCCAAATATGGAGCCAGGGCTAAATGACCCATATATGGATTATGCGGTATTTACAGTTCATCTGGATGAAAATGCAAATCCAAATGGAGAATGGAGGATAGTCATATCAGCTGGTGACGCAAGCTCTGCTTCATCAGATTGGGGTTCCGCATCAAGAGACTTTGAAGTACCTGAATTCCCAACAATCGCACTCCCAGTAGCTGCAATCCTTGGTCTTGCATTCTTTATGCAGCGCCGCAAGGAAGAGTAAGTAAATTAACTTACTCCTATTTTCTTTTTTGAATCTTATTTACTCATTCTAACTCTAAAACTTATATTCTTTTAAACCCATACTTCCCTGAATAACATCAGAAGATGATTGTCATGGAAGAACTAATTACAAAATTATCAAATGCTCATGGAATATCCGGTAGTGAAGGAAATATAAGAAATATTCTTGAGGAAGAACTCAAACCCTACGTCGACGAGATGAGAACTGACAAAATGGGAAATCTCATAGCTGTCAGAAAAGGTGAAGGACCTTCAATAATGCTTGCTGCACACATGGATGAAATTGGCCTGATGGTCAAGTACATCGATGATAATGGTTTCCTCAAATTTGTAAAGATAGGGGGATGGTATGACCCTACACTGCATAGCCAGAGAGTTATTGTCCATACCACAAAAGGCCCCATACCAGGTGTTATAGGATCAAAACCACCACATGTTATGAAACCTGAAGACAGGAAGAAACCACCTGAAGCAAAAGATATGTTCATTGACATTGGTGCAAAGGACAAAGAAGATGCCATGAACATGGGCATAATCGTTGGCACACCTGTTTCCATGGACCGTGAAGTAAAGAAACTTGCAAATGGCAAGATAACTGGTAAAGCATTCGACAACAGGGCAGGATGTGCAATTATGATTGATGCCATGCGCCAGATAGCAGAGCTTGATATCAAGGCAACCATCTATGCTGTTGGAACCGTACAGGAAGAGGTTGGTCTTAAAGGAGCACGTACTTCAGCTTTCGGACTTGATCCCGATATTGCAATAGCAATTGACACCACAATTCCAGGAGATCACCCGGGCATGAGCAAGAATGAATCCTCACTTGACACAGGAAAAGGTGGTGTTATAACAATAGCTGATGCAGCAGGAAGAGGAATTATCGCTTCACCACAAGTTATCAAATGGCTCATAGAAACTGCTGAAAAGAATGAGATTGCATACCAGACAGACGTAGGGGATGGCGGTACAACCGATGCAACGGCAATCCACCTTACAAGAGAGGGAATCCCATCCACAGTGCTCAGTGTTGCAACAAGATATATCCACTCACCTGTGGAAGTTCTTGACCTTGCAGACCTGCAGAGCTGCTCAGACCTTATTGCAAAGGCGGCTCTCAGCGTAAATGACTATTTTTAATTCTGGACATATCTAAAGCAAATAGGAATTGAGATATGACCTACAGGGGATGTATTCCCCTGCTCATCTTCGTGATGAATCATGATAAATTAATCGTTATACATATATAGCACTTCAGTGTATCCCTCTAAGCTGTTGCTACCCAGTGACAGACAAATATCGTGAGGGATTATATTATTCGAAAATGTCCGGTTTTTAGACACAACTCTTAGAGACGGCGAACAGACACCAGGCGTAGCGCTTACCAGCAAGGATAAGGTAGACATTGCCACTAAGCTTGATGAGCTTGGCGTTAATGTCATCGAAGCGGGCTCAGCCATCACCTCAGAAGGTGAAAGAGAATCCATAAGAGCCGTTGTTGCTGAAGGATTGAACGCAGAGATCTGCAGCTATTGCAGGATCATGAAACCAGATGTGGATTATGCACTGGCATGCGATGTCGATTCAATTCACCTTGTGGCACCTGTATCTGACTTACACATCAATGTGAAGCTCAAGAAGGACAGGGAAGCTGTCAGGAAGATGGCTATTGAGACCACAGAATATGCAAAGGAACATGGTCTTATTGTAGAACTCAGCGGTGAAGACGCCTCCAGAGCAGATGTTGACTTCCTCAAGTCATTATATAATGACGGAGTTGATGCAGGTGCAGACAGACTATGTTATTGCGACACTATAGGATTACTTGTACCTGAAAAGGCAGAACTTATTTTCAGTGATATCTGCTCAGCAGTAAAGGCACCGGTCAGTATTCACTGCCACAATGACTTTGGTCTTGGAACTGCCAATACAATAGCAGCCTTAAGAGGAGGAGCACAGCAGGCCCACGTGACCATTAACGGAATAGGTGAAAGAGCCGGAAATACTGCGCTGGAAGAAGTTGTGATGACCATTGAATGGTTATACAAACACAAGACCGGAATTAACACAAAAGAGATCTTCAAGACCTCAAGACTCGTAAGCAGACTCACAGGCATACCTGTAGCACCTAACAAAGCACTTACAGGCGGTAATGCATTTACCCATGAGGCAGGTATTCACGTACATGGATTACTGGCTGACACGGCAACATATGAGCCAATAAAGCCAGAGGTACTTGGAAGAGAAAGGAAGATCGTCCTTGGAAAACATGCAGGTAAGAGTTCTGTTACCCTTGCTGTAAAAGAAATGGGATTTGAGGTTGATGATTCCCAGTTGCATGAGATACTTAACCGTGTAAAGGAACTGGGAGACCACGGCAAGAAAGTAACCGATGCAGACCTGCAGGCAATCACTGATACTGTCCTCAATATACAGAGAGAAGCAAAAGTAGTCCTTGAAGAATATACAGTAGTGTCAGGTAATAGGGTTACACCTACTGCATCCGTTAAACTTAAGGTAGAAGGGAAAGAGGTCGTAGAAGCAGGTATTGGAGACGGACCCGTGGATGCTGCTTTTGCAAGCATCAAGAAGGGAATATCCGGCATTGCTGATGTTCAGCTTGAAGAATATCACGTCGATGCGATCAGCGGTGGTACTGATGCCTTAGTAGAAGTACTTGTGAAACTCTCAAAGGATGGAAAGATGGTCACATCCAGAGGATCACGCACCGACATAGTAATGGCATCCGTGGAAGCTGTTCTTAACGGAATAAACCGCCTTATCTGATGTATCAGAAACATATAAGGCAGATACTAGCAATTAACGCAGATAATTTACATTTCAGAGGTTTCATATGACTGAATCGACGGAAAAAATGACAGGTGCCCGAGCCCTCATCGAGTGCCTGTACAGAGAAGGCGTAGACACCATATTCGGATATCCCGGCGGTGTACTGCTCCCCATATATGACGAACTTTATGACGCGGACATCCGTCACATACTTGTCCGCCACGAACAGGCTGCTGCCCACGCAGCAGAAGGGTATGCAAGGGCAACAGGAAAGACCGGAGTCTGTATTGCAACTTCCGGACCTGGTGCAACAAATCTTGTAACCGGAATTGCAAACGCATACATGGACTCCATACCAATGGTGGTTTTCACCGGACAGGTACCAAGCAGTCTTTTAGGTAACGATGCATTCCAGGAAGCAAATATCACAGGCATTACAATGCCAATCACAAAGCACAATTACCTTGTACAGGATGCAAATGAACTTCCAAAGGTCATCAAGGAAGCATTCCACATAGCATCCACTGGTAGGCCAGGACCGGTACTCGTTGACCTTCCTAAAGATATTACAGTACAGGAAATTGACTTCTACTACCCTGACAAAGTTGATCTTAGAGGCTACAAACCAACATACCAGGGCAACCTGCAGCAGGTGAAAAGAGCTGCTTCTGCAATTAAAGAATCAAAGAATCCTGTGATCTATGCTGGTGGCGGTGTCATAAGTTCCGATGCAAGTAAAGAACTACGCGAACTTGCAGAGAAAATAAAGGCACCTGTGACTACAACCCTTACAGGTATGGGAGGATTCCCTGTTGAACATGAGCTTTTCCTTGGGATGCCAGGAATGCACGGTGCAAAATATGCAAACTATGCCATACAGGAATCTGATCTTCTTATTGCAGTAGGTGCAAGGTTCGATGACAGAGTTACCGGAAAACTCAAAGCTTTTGCATCCAACGCAAAGATCATCCACATAGACATTGACCCGGCAGAGATATCAAAGAATGTCAAAGTAGACATTCCAATAGTAGGAGATGCAAAATGGATTCTCCAGAAACTTCTGAAATATGCAGAACCTGCACAGTCTGAAAAATGGCTTGACAGGATTGCACACTGGAAGAAAGTCCATCCACTTCATTATGTCGAACCTGCAACAGGTGACGGAATCAAACCTCAGTACATTATAGAGCAGATAACTGAAGCCTGCAAAGATGCTATTATAGTTACTGAAGTCGGACAGCACCAGATGTGGGCTGCACAGTACTTCAAATTCAGTGAGCCAAGGACATTTATCACATCAGGCGGACTTGGAACAATGGGTTACGGATTCCCTGCATCTATCGGTGCAAAGATAGCAAGACCTGACAAGGTTGTCTTTGACATTGCAGGTGATGGTTCATTCCAGATGAACTCACAGGAACTTGCGACTGCAGTTCAGGAGAATGTACCGGTCATTGTTGCTGTTTTCAATAACGGATACCTTGGAATGGTAAGGCAGTGGCAGGAACTTTTCCACAACAGAAGGTATTCTGCAACCTGCATCCAGAACAGCGTTGACTTTGTTAAACTTGCAGAAGCATACGGTGCACTGGGACTCAGAGCCACCAAGCGTGATGAAGTACGCCCTGTAATAGAAGAGGCTATTGCATCAGGCAGGCCAACAGTCATTGACTTTGTTGTTGAAGAGGAGGAGAACGTATCCCCAATGGTACCGGCAGGTGCTGCTATCAACGAAATACTTGACCTGGAGAGGAAAGAATGAGACATACACTTGCAGTTCTGGTCGAGAACAAATACGGAGTACTCTCAAGAGTCGCAGGAATGTTCTCCAGAAGAGGTTATAACATTGACAGTCTTACAGTAGGAGTCACCGATGACCCTACAATTTCCCGCATGACCATTGTAGTCATGGGAGATGATGAAGTACTGGAACAGGTTATGAAGCAGCTTAACAAGCTCATCGATGTGATCAGGGTCACAGACCTTAAATCCGAGGAATCTGTTGAAAGAGAACTGGCTTTGATAAAGGTCAACTCAGATGTAACAAACCGTTCCGAGATCATGCAGATAGCAGATATATTCCGCGCCCGTATCATTGATGTTGCTTCAAAATCCATGATTATTGAAGTAACTGGTGACGATGGCAAAATCACTGCGATCGAGCAGTTGCTCAGGCCGTTCGGAATAAAGGAAATGGTGAGAACCGGAAAGGTTGCACTTAGAAGAGGACAGAAGAGTTCTTAATTATTCAAACACTTATAGGTGTTTTAATTATAAATGACAAATTTTAGAGGTACATACAATGGCACAAATGTATTATGATAACGATGCAGACCTTAACTTGCTTAAAGGTAAAAAGATCGCAGTAATGGGTTACGGAAGCCAGGGACATGCACAGGCACAGAACCTGCATGACTCAGGACTTGATGTAACAGTTGGTCTTAGAGCAGGCAGCAGACGCTGGAAACAGGCAGAGGAAGATGGCCTTAAGGTCATGACCGTTGCAGAAGCAGCAAAGATGGCAGATGTCATCCAGATCCTCCTCCCTGATGAGACACAGGCACAGGTCTACTACAATGAGATCGAGCCAGGACTTGAAGCAGGTAACGCGATCGTATTCTCACACGGATTCAACATCCACTACAACCAGATCATCCCACAGAAGGACATCGATGTCTACATGGTAGCTCCAAAGAGCCCTGGACACCTTGTCAGAAGAACATACGTTGATGGTGCTGGAGTTCCAGGTCTTGTAGCAGTCTACCAGGATGCAACAGGAAAAGCAATGGACCTTGCACTTGCACATGCAAAGGGTGTAGGATGTACCCGTGCAGGAGTCTACAAGACATCATTCCGCGAGGAAACCGAGACTGACCTCTTTGGTGAGCAGGTAGACCTCTGTGGTGGTGTCGCTTCACTCATCAAGACTTCCTTTGAAGTACTTGTTGAAGCAGGTTACCAGCCTGAGATGGCATACTTCGAGACATGCCACGAGCTTAAGCTCATCGTCGACCTTATTCACGAGGGCGGACTTGACAAGATGTGGTACTCAGTATCCAACACTGCAGAATACGGCGGAATGACCGTAGGTCCAAAGGTCATCAACGAGCTTTCCAGAGAAGCTATGTACGAAGCTCTTGACAGGATCCAGAACGGAGAATTCGCCCGTGAATTCGTACTCGAAGGCAAGGCTAACAGGCCAGTCCTTACCGCAATGGAGAGACAGGACAGGGAACACCCACTGGAAGTCATTGGTAAGGAAATCAGAGCTAAGATGCCATGGCTTAACAGTGAGCTTAACGAAAAGTAGACCTATTGGTCTACACAACCTTTTTTTATTCTTTACTACATGATATTCTTTTGAATAATTTCCTTCTAACCGGAGGTATCGATATGCCTGAAGTAATTGACACAATCCTTTCAAGAAGAAGTATCAGAAAATATACAGAAGAAGCAGTATCTGATGAAGATATCATAACTATACTTGAATCCGCAAGGTGGGCACCGTCCGGCTTGAATAACCAGCCATGGAAGTTCATAGTCATCAAGGACAAGGGAAACATGGAAAAACTTGCGGACTGTACACATTATTCTAAAATAATCCGGAATGCACCCCTGCTAATAGCAGTTTACCTTGACACTGAAACTATGTACAACAAAACAAAGGATATACAGGCCATCGGTGCAGCTATACAGAACATGTTGCTTGCCTGCTGTGACCTAGGACTTGGTGCAGTATGGCTGGGAGAGATACTGAACCAGTCAGATAAAGTTAACTTGATTCTCAATTGTCCTGATTCTCTGGAGCTAATGGCAGTACTTGCAATTGGCAAACCTGCTGACAGCGGTAAAAGTCCATCCCGCAAAGAACTTCAAGATATTGTTTTCAGTGAAGAATACGGAGAAAAGTTTTGATAATATGCATTAACAATCGCAAAAATCAGACATAAAATTGGGAGGCAGAGACGAATTGTGATAAATTGGAGGTATATTGGAGGTAGTAGATCGGCTTGACCCATTTGTGTAGTAGACATGATCAGGAAATAGGCCTACAATTCGTCTCTAATCCCTAGAAGGGATTTTATCATATATAAAGCTTTTTCAGTTTTGGCATTAAATCAAGGAAAACTGATTTAATGATAAATCAGATTTGATTGATTAATCATTAAGAACTACTATTTACCAGAACATTTCCTATTAGCACAAAACTCCTCAGCATCTTGTTTTTGTTCCTTGACACGAAGTATATGCCACCCACAGTGTTCACATAACCTGTCAAGTATAGTAAGTCTACCTGATTTAGGCACAGATTGTGTGTGCCCGCATCTGTTAGTACAACCAAGGAAGCGGGAATCTTTTGTAGTGATCAGGAACATCGAACCGTCACAGACCGGACACGGACCTACAATTTCTGGCGGAAAACATTTCTTTTCCAGATCACAGGTAAAACATGGACCAATTCCCACAGCCCAGTTATACTTGTTGCCCACCTTCATTACCGCAACACCACCTTTTTCACACTGCTGAGAGCGCAGAACAGTAAGCACACCTGCCTTTGGCAGGGGATAAGTATTCTTACATTCAGGATATCCAGTGCAACCTACGAAGCGTCCTTTTTCAGTCTTGATCATGTGCAGCATTCTTCCACATTCAGGGCAGGTGCCAACAAAGTTCTTCTTATCCGTAGCAACCTGCTCATCCACAATAGTACCTGCCATTCTGGCAGCAATTGCATCTTTGCTTGATGTTAGCTGAGAATACATCTGCTTTATCAGAGTTGTTCCTTCTGAAAGAGCAGACTCGAGTGATTTCTTCCCATCTTCCACATCCTGTATGAGTGATTCAATACGAGCCCTAATCTCAGGCTGTACAAGTATAGGAACCGTGGCATCCAGCGTATCCATCAGAGTAAAGCCAGTATCCAGAATAGCAATAGTCTTACCTTTAGTTTCGAAATACCCTCTTTTCTTGTTGGTTTCTATATGACTTGGAGCCGTGGCTTTGGTACCAATACCATGCTTATCCATCAGAGTAAGAAGTTCAGCCTCTGTGAGTCTTTTAGGAGGAGTGGTTTCGGATTTTGTATTCTTTAGTTCCTTTACAGCAACCTCGTCCTTTTCCTCGATCAAAGGCAGTAGTTTGTCATTTTTGGTTTCAAAAGGATAAACATCAAGCCAGCCCGGATTTGTCAGAATTGAACCTGTTACATCAAATATCTCGCCACCAACAAGGATTTCCAATCGGGTTTTCTCAAATATGGCAGACTCCATAAGATTTGCAAGAAAATGTCTCACAACAAGATCGTAGATTTTCCACGCATTCGGCATTCTGACACCCTTTTCGATGTCATCTTTTGATGCTGCCTTAATTGGGTGAATAGGCGGGTGGTCATGCCCATCTTTAGTCCCGTTCCGGCAAGTAATCTCACCTGCGGAGAGGATTGTCAGTGCATATTTCTGGTAGATACCTGATGAGAAAGCTACCAGTTTGGATTTAAAATCAAAATCATCAGCATATTTGTTAGTCTCTGTCCTCGGATAACTCGTAAATCCTGAAAGATATAGCTGCTCTGCTGTTTCCAGAGCTTCCTCAGGACTAACACCCAGGAACTTGGAAGCTCTTTTGAGAAACTCAGTTGTATTCAACGGATAAGGAGGATTAGTACGAGCCTCTTTTACGCTCTTCTTATCCACAAGACCGGTCTTGCAATCCTTTATGCGAGCAAAGATCTCATTAGCCTTTTCTTTTTCATGAATGTTTCCGGCCCTGTGAACACCGGTGAAATCCGCACCTTTTGAATTTAAAAGTGCTTCTATTTTCCAGAAGTCCTTTGACTTGAAGTTTTTGATCAGTTTCTCCCTCTCATAAACAAAACCACAAGTAGGAGTCTGGCACGGACCAATTGAGATAACCCCTTTGGTACGAGCTTTCTCCCTTACGGACAATGTCATGAAGCGGGTAAACGCTGCACCCATTTTAAGATCAAGAATCTGTCTGGCTTCTGCTGACATTGCCATATTATAGTCAGGTTCAACAAGGTTTGAAAAAGCGTTTTTGATCTCACTGGCAGAAAGTGATGAGAATCGTGCTCTTTTGACCGGCAGTGAAGCCACCCTTTCAGCAATTTCCTTTGCTTCAAATCCGATATTCTCCCCTTCCCTGTCAAAGTCGCATGCAAGGACAACTTCTTCAGCGCCGCTTGCAAGAAGTGATATTGCAGCAGCATATGGTTTTTTTGTAACATTCTTCACAGGAGGTGTATCCAGAAGGACAGCCGGGTCACATTCACGCCAGTTGTTGAACTGTTCCGGGAAATCATAACCCATGATGTGACCGGCAAGTCCCATTATCCTCCATTCTTTGCCGTTCATCTTAAAGTCATAAACAGGAATGCTTTCCACCGAAGCCCGGTTAAAGTGCCCTCCGCTGAGAATACTTGCTATCTGGGAAGCTGCTTTGTTTTTTTCCGTGAATACGACTATGGACATGCTGCAACCCTATGTTCTGATTATAGATAAAAATTGAGCTTGCAGGGTGAAAGTGATAATTGAAGTCATAGTTACTTGATGTGACCTCATAATTTTCTACCGAATTAATTATATATTAAAAAATAATAAAATATTTTATGAAATATATTAGTGATTAGTGCATGAACTTAAAAAATAACTACAAGCATACATTAATAATTCTCGTGATAATTTCTATTTTGTTTGTAGCAATGTTTTGTGCTATCTCCGCCTATCACAGAACTTCTGGCTACAGTAGTGAGATTCCAATCAGACCGTGGAACATAATAGACCCCCAGTCAGAATATGGAATAGAACTGACATATATAGCAGAAAAAGCAATCGAGAAGGAATGTTTTGACACTAACTATATTTCAATTCAAAATATTGTCCAATATGCACCAAATGCACCAAATGCTGCAATGCTGAAATTCCAGAGTGCAAAGGTTTTGTCCAGTGCTAAGATATACTCATGCGAAGACTTTGCTGATACGGGAACCATTACATTTTTCGAACCTGATCTTGACGTATATGACGTTTATAATTATCATATGGGAATCTACGAAAATCATTTGCTGGAAAACAGGAGAAAGTATAGTAAGAACGTTTCAGGCACAATTCAAAAATCAGGATGGGGAAAAGACTACAACTACAGGATAAACGGTGATTCTATAGAACTTATAGACCCTGTGACAAATGATATCGTGTTCATACTACCAGATTACGAAGTTATCCTGAAAGAAAACAGGAATAGTACAATCACGGAGAAGATTAATTCTGAATATCCTTTTGCACAGCAACTGCTTCCTGTTGACGAAGAGAAGCCTTATGCAGTAATAGATGTAACGCAGGAAACAAAAGAAAGCTGGTTAGTCCTGGATGCCTGTTTTGATGAAGAGGAGCTATACTTATTGCACACAGGAGAAATAACACAGGATATTTACAATGTAGTAATCTCGCATACTGTAAGGTATTACGATGAGGAAGAAACAGTAGAGAAGTAATTTCAATTGACTTATGGTTCAAACTATAATGACCATGTTGAGGGCTACATATGAACTTTAAAGAAAATTACAAAATAATATTTATCAGTATTGCAATAATTTTGATTTCCTTTACTGCAGTAATTTATGAAATGGCAGAAGCCCGGAAAAATGTCATAATAGACCCTCAATCAGAATATGGAAGAGAATTAACGTCCATTGCAGAGAAAGCCATTGAGGAGGAAGGTATTGATACTAGATACCTGCACTCCGGAAACCTTGTTCAGAAATCATCGGGCACCATAACATTAACATTTAGTGGTTCCAGGAGTTATTCCGGCGGAGTGATCTATCCCAATGCTGACTTTGATGAAGATGAAACAATTACGTTTTTTGCAGCAGATCTTGACAGATATGATGTTCATAGTTACTACTCACAACCGGAAAATGGAAGAGTATACGATGAAGATGGCTTAATAATGTCTGAAATATACGGACAAGGAAAAAATTGTAGCTACAATATACAGAATAACTCCATAGAACTGATAGACTCTGAAACAAATAAGGTCATGTTCGCTCTATCGGGTTATACAGTTGATAAGGATGAAAATAAAACAGACACAATTGCAGATGAGATCAATTCCAAATATGCCTCTATGCAGCAACCACTTCCTATCGATGAAGAAAAACCTTACATCATTATGGATGTAAATATGAATGATGAAACTGGTCATTTGATGATAGAAACAGCATTCTATAAAGGTCAACTCTACTCAATGCACATACAAGAGAGTACAAAAGAAGAGGATACAAAAAATGGACTCTATACTACGACAATATCTCATGGAGTAAGATATTACGATGAAGAATAGGAAACAGTGTAGGATAATCCCAATCAGGTTTTTACATCGATAAATAAACCATACGCATGCCTTATTAGAATTAAGCCTCAAATTTGCCAGGTATTATCAACTATGGACAATTTGATACTGAGTACTTCAGATATTCCATAAGTCCTGTGAAACATATATATGCCTCTACAATGTATCTGCACCTAATAGACACTGCATGCAGGAGATACAATGACACTAATGGAAGATGCTAAAAAAGGCAAGATCACACCCCAGATGGAAGCCGTTGCCAGGGATGAAGGCATTGACGCTAAGACCATCTGTTCATGTGTTGCCAACGGGACTATAAGTATCCCGAACAACCCTGTAAGGGACTGCAGGGTCGTAGGTATAGGAAAATACCTCAGTACTAAAGTAAATGCTAATATCGGAACATCCCGGGATTACATCAATATCGATGAGGAAGTTGAGAAGGCAAAGACTGCAGAAACCTTTGGTGCGGATGCGCTTATGGACCTCTCAACCGGCGGAGACCTTGACCTTATCAGGAAAAAGATAATGGATGCAGTGAACATCCCGATAGGTTCCGTACCAATCTATCAGGCAGCAGCCTCCCAGAAAGCTGTCGTTGATATGACATCCGATGACATGTTCAATGCTGTACGCAAACATGCAAAGGACGGCATTGATTTTGTTACAATTCATGCCGCTGTGAACCAGGATGCCCTTAAGAGAATAAAGCAGGGCAACAGGATAACTGATATTGTCAGTCGCGGTGGCTCATTTACCCTTGCATGGATGCTGCATAACGGAGAAGATAATCCATTCTATGCAGAATATGATTACCTTATGGAAATTGCCTATGAATACGATATGGCAATCAGCCTTGGGGATGGTATGAGACCTGGATGCATCCACGATGCTTCTGACGGACCTTCATTTATGGAATTCATAACCCTTGGCGAGCTTGTCAAGAGAACAAGGGAAGCAAACATCCAGTGTTTCGTGGAAGGTCCGGGACATGTTCCAATAGATGAAGTAGAACTCAGTGTAAAGGGAATGAAGAATCTATGCCATAATGCACCGCTGTATCTTCTTGGCCCTCTTGTAACCGACATTGCACCCGGATATGACCATATAACAGGAGCCATAGGTGGAACATTTGCAGGCATGTGCGGCACAGACTTCCTGTGTATGACAACACCGGCAGAACACCTTGCACTGCCAACAAATGATGACATCCGTGAAGGAACAATTGTTACAAAGATTGCTGCCCATGCTGCCGACCTTACAAAGGAAGGACAGAGAGAACGTGCACGGGCAATTGATAATAAAATGGCACATGCACGCAAGAATCTTGACTGGGATACACAATTCAAACTTGCAATCGATGGTGAGAAGGCAAAGAAAATAAGAGACAGCAGGAACACCGGCAGTGAAGCCTGTTCCATGTGCGGTGATCTTTGTGCCATGAAAATTGTGAGCAAGGCACTTGAAGAAGAGAAGAAAAAGTAAGAGTTTCAGGTTGAAACTGAAGACTCAAAAATAAAAGGGCCCAATTGTCCCTTTTCCTAATTTATGACTGCTTCTTAAAGCACAGGAACCAGTCAAGACAGTATTTGCCTTCCTCTTCTGAGTCCATTCTTTCCTTTGCAGTTCCGCATGAACCCGGTGGTGGAATAATCACGTCATCCCCTGGCTGCCAGTTGGCAGGTGTGGCAACTCCTTCGGCATCGGACTTCTGCATTGCAAGCAAGAGTCTCTTGATCTCATCCATGTTTCTTCCGTTGGACAATGGATAGTAAACAATAGCTCTGATCTTTGCTTTCGGGTCGATCATAAAAACAGCCCTGACAGCCTGAGTATCCGATGCATTTGGCTGTACCATGCCGAATTTCTTTGCTACTTCCATTTTAAGATCTGCAATTACCGGGAAGGTGACCTCAATATCTTTCATGCCCTTGTACTCGATCTTTTCCTTGATGGTTCGCAGCCATGCAATATGGGCATAGATGCTGTCGATTGACAGACCCAGAAGCTCAGCATTCAATTCTTTAAATTCATCCTGCATACTTGCAAAGGTCATGAATTCCGTAGTACAAACCGGCGTAAAGTCAGCAGGATGACTGAAAAGTACAACCCACTTACCTTTGTAATCCTTAGGGAAATTAATTTCACCTGCCGTCGTCACAGCTGTAAAAGAGGGTGCATTGTCACCTATAAGAGGCATACTGACAATTTCTGAAGCTGACATATTTTTCTCCCCCATGCTTGCTTTCAATTTCTTCATGCTGCTGTCAAGATATTCATTGATCTCTTTTGCCTGTTTATCAAATTCCTTTTCCAGCTCCAGATCTTTGATGTTCCTGGAAATATAGTCTTTCATTTCCTTGAACTGCCCTTCAAGATGCTTTTTCATGTCTTTTTTCTCATCCATATGCTTCACCTTTAAGAAGTGCACTCTTTAAGAGTATGAACTAAAGGACAGAATAATAAAATAACAAATCTGCCCGCACTCCAATAAATATTAAGGATTTCAAGCATAAGAAGTTGATTGTTACATCATTAATATGGAGACAGTTCTGCTCAGAATAACACATTATTCAACATAATATAAATACTGAATTATACAAATGGAAAGTGAAAGCGCTCAAAAAAGACGGGTATTAAGGCACCATTTTATGAAAAATGACAAAACAGCATAATAAAGGCATAAATGACTCCTCAACCTCTGATTGTAGTCATGAGGACTTCAAAAATCTTGTTGATGAACTGCCTCTTGGAATACTTTCGTGTGACACGAAAGGGAATATCACTTCTGTAAATGATTTTCTTTTAACTATCATTGGTTCTCTTTCAGCTGAAGCTACAAAGAAGGTTAACATGCTAACGTTTCCACCTCTTGTGGAATCTGGCGTTTCTTCAGCCAGATAGATGCTTCAATTTCCAGAAGCTTTGAGGGCACAGGCCTTGGACTTACACTTGTGAAAGAACTCATTGAACTGCATGGTGGAAGAATCTGGGTTGGAAGTGAAGCAGGGAAAGGAAGTAAATTCTCTTTTAAGCTACTGGTTATGCCTGATAAATCCACCGTTTTTCATAAACCGAAATGAGCTTTTTTCCGGAGATTTATAGAACGGACCTATTTTCAAGGCAAACCTCATAGAATCCATATTTGCAGAACTGTTTTTAAGAGAACACATTTGTAAACTAACAAATGTAAACCACTCATCGTAAACCCCCATATTCATTCAAAATATATTATACAAAAAGTATATGTGAATGGAAAGTGGCCCTGGCAAGCCAGGGCAACTATAAAAGGGGATGTGGCGAGTTTGAAGGAGGTAGTTAGATGGATTTCAAATGACCCACATCCGTAAATATGCCAGAGTAGGTATTCTCTGACAATTTATATTTTTCTGAAAACTTGTATATAAACATAACTGGAAAATATAAATACTGCATGTAGATTTTACTATTGTGTAACAGAATAGACGGCCTCATTGTAAACCACTATATAAGGGATACCAGATTGAAACAAAAAACCGACCGAATTAGAGGTTAACAATATAGTCACGCACTTAATAAAAATATAGAGTTTGATGTTATCGATGCCACCATAAATCTTATTAATATATAAAAAAGAGATAAGGTATAAAGGGAGAACAAACGAGGATGGACAATACAGCATTTTTTATATATGCATTCAGTTCTTTGTTCGCAATAGTCAGTCCGGTAGGTGGGGTCGTCACATTTGTATCACTGACAAGTGATATGACACAGGATGAAAAGAATTCGCTGGCTACAAAATCAGTATTCCTTGCATGCATTATGGCATTGTTCTTTGCCATTTCCGGAAAAATGATACTGGAATTCTTCGGTGTTGATATTGATTCTCTAAGAGTGGCAGGTGGTATGCTTCTTTTAACAGTTGCATTTGACATGATGCATGCAAAGGTGTCGAGGGAAAGCATCACAGAAGTGGAGATCAATAAATCCATGGAACGTAGTGACATATGGATATTCCCCATAGCACTGCCGCTTCTGACAGGCCCCGGTGCTATTACCACAGTGATCGTACTCATGGGGACCGCTTCTTCAGTGCTCCAGAGCACATCAGTCCTTATTGCAATCACTATCACTTTTGCGATCACTTACATATTATTCCATTTTTCAAGAAGGATATACAAATTCCTGGGACACACCGGAATGCTGGTGTTTACAAGGCTAATGGGACTTTTACTGGCAGCCATGGCTGTTAATTTCATAGCAACAGGACTCTGGAATATATACATATCATTCCAGTAATCCAGCTGCAATTGCAGATAAACAAACACAATCATTTTATGCCATTGTCCCATAATTATATTAGAGTGTGGAAGAGGATTGACAACCGATAATAAAATCCAATGTAAATCCAAAGGTGACGAACACAGAGTTTCATTAAAAGAGATTCTGGAGAGACTCGGTGCAACGCCTGAAGGATTGTCTACAGAAGAAGCAAACCGCAGAATTGAACTTTGCGGAAAGAACGTTTTCGAGGAAACTGGAAAACAGAGCCTTTTAGTCAGATACTTCAAGCAATACAAGAATTTCTTTTCACTTTTGTTATTATTCGGTTCAATATTATCATTCATAGCCGAATGGCTGGACCCCGGACAGGGTAATATTTTCATTGCCATAGCACTGCTTGGAGTAGTGATCCTGAATGGGACCTTTACATTCATTCAGGAATATCAGGCCGAACGCATCATGGCAAGTTTCAAAAACCTGATACCACCAAAAACGAAGGTACTAAGAGATGGCGAGATTACCGAAATACTTGCCACCGATATTGTTGTCGGCGACGTCATATTTTTAGAAGAGGGAGACAAAGTACCAGCCGATGGAAGACTCATCGAAGAGAATTCCCTGAAAGTTGACAACTCACCAATAACAGGAGAAGCTGAACCACAACTAAGATCACTGGACTGTACCCATCCGAATATACTTGAATGCAGGAACATGGTCTTCTCAGGAACCCTGGTTCAGACAGGAAATGGTAAAGCCATCATATTTGGTACCGGTTCGGATACACAAATAGGAAAACTTGCAGCTTTGACAGAACAAACAGCATCAGTAGACACACCGATACGCAGAGAGCTTAACGATTTTATCAAGATCATTTCAGCGATTGCTATATTCCTTGGAATTTCCTTCTTTATTGTCGGATTCCTGATACAGGACACTTTCCTTGCAAATCTGATCTTTGCCATAGGCATCATCGTAGCAAACGTACCTGAAGGACTGCTTCCAACGGTCACACTTGCACTGAGCCTTGCCTCAAAAAGAATGGCAAAAAGAAACGCTCTTATCAAGCAACTGGAATCCGTTGAAACTCTTGGTTCCACAACGGTTATATGTACCGATAAGACGGGTACACTGACCCAAAATAAAATGGCAATCCATTCAGTGTACACTGGCTCAGGCATGCTTGATATGGAAAACAAAGAAAAACCACCAGAGATGCTTCTGAGAGTTGCCACTATATGTAACAACTCAAGACTCACTAATGAAAAACCAGGATACAAAGGAGATCCTACTGAAGGTTCCCTCCTGATCTATGCAAGTGAATTCACTGATATTGGCAAATTAAAAGATGATTATCCAAGGGAATCTGAATACCCATTCGACTCCAAAAAACAAAGAATGCAGGTGGTCTGTAAGACACCAGAAGGAACTATGGAAGCGTATATGAAAGGCGCTCCCGAAGTTATTCTCGACATGTGTAGCCATATTCTGGTAAATGGAAAAGAAGAAACACTTGGCGATGAGGAAGAAAAGAATCTTGCAGCCGAGCATCTTGAAATGGCTAAAAGGGGAGAAAGAGTCCTTTCATTTGCTTATAGGAAAGCTGACAGTGTCAAAGAGTATGAGGATGGATTCGTATTCCTTGGATTTGCAGGTGCTGTTGACCCACCACGACCGGAAGCAAGAGAAGCTATCGAGAAATGTCATTTAGCAGGCATCAAAGTAGTTATGATTACAGGAGATCACCCTGTAACTGCACGTTCCATTGCTGCTTCTGTCGGACTTACCAGTGACCACGAAGACCCTTTACTGATAACAGGTGCGGAACTTGAAGAACTCTCAACCGATGAACTCTCACATAGACTAAAAGCACCAAGTATTGTATTTGCCCGAACCTCCCCGGTACAGAAACTCAAGATCGTGCAGGCTTTCCAGGAAGCAGGGGAGATCGTTACAATGACCGGAGACGGTGTTAACGATGCTCCTGCCATGAAAAATGCTGATATGGGTGTTGCCATGGGAAGCGGCACTGATGTTGCAAGAGAAGCAGCAGACATGGTGCTGCTTGATGATAACTTTGCAACCATAGTCAACGCAATTGAAGAAGGCAGGACTGTCTTTGACAACATCAAGAAGTTCATTGCCTATATCCTCACAAGCAATGTTCCCGAAATTTTACCATTCATCGCATTTGTTTTGCTGGCACTTCCACTGCCTATGAATGTACAGCTGATCCTTGCTATCGACCTTGGTACGGACATTCTTCCTGCCCTGTCACTTGCAGTTGAAAAAGGTGAAGGTGACATCATGAAACGTCCGCCACGTTCAAGGGATGAAAAGCTCCTGACACCTCAGGTATTGCTGACTTCCTACGGCATCAAGGGACCTATAGAAGCCGCTGCAGGATTTGCATGCTACTTTGCTGTCCTCTTTGACGGAGGATGGAAATGGGGACAGGATCTTCCGTTTACAGACACTCTTTACATGCAGGCAATCACTGCTTTCTTTGCAGCCGTTATTATCTGCCAGATAGCAAACGTGTTCACATCACGAACAAGAAGGCAGTCTGTACTTACAAAAGGATTCTTCAGTAACAAAATGGTCCTTGTAGGAATTGCAAGTGAACTTATCATACTCGCATTCATAATATTCAACCCACTTGTGAATATGATATTCAACACTGCTGCAATATCAATGAAATATGTACTTATTGCAGTACCCTTTGCAATACTCCTGCTTACTGTAGATGAACTAAGAAAGTATGGAATAAGGAAAGATTCAGCACTGATAACCCGTTTCCTCAAATGGTAATTTGTAAGCGAATTTGTATTGTAGATCTATACTTACATTACCTTTTTCCTGAAGATAACCTCTGTATGAGGATAGGCTATTTCAACATCATCAGTGTCATTGATCCTGTCAAATATCTCCTTTGTTATCTTTGAGGAATATTCATGCAACTGCCTTGCAGGTGAAAAATACTTTACCTGAACATCGATACCGCTTGCCTGGAAATCAACCCTTACTTTAGGATTTCCGGGACTGGTACTGATTGTCCCGGCAAGGAATTTTCTTGCAGAAAGATCTGCTATCTCCATTGCACGGTCGAGGTTACTTTCATAGGTCACATTAACAGTAACACTATGTAATACAAAATCATTATTATAAGTGTAGTTGATGATGTTTTTCTCAAACAACATCCAGTTAGGAACCATAACGATCCTCCCTGAATTCTCTTCGTCGGTGATCAGACCCCCTATCTCCATTACATGTACATGTGTAAGGTTAAAATCAACGACATCACCCTTTACATCACCTATGATTATCCTGTCACCTATATCAAAAGGTCTCTTTGTAACCACCATTATCCAGGCAGCTACACCTGTAATCGGCTGCTGGAGAGCAAAACCAATGGCTGCTGAAAGCAAACCAAGGAACACGCCAAAGCCGGACCATGCTCCTGAAGATGTAAGAATGGCAAATATAATAACAAGCAAGGACAGGGTATACCTGGAAAGCTGACCGAATATCCTGATATTAGAGCGTTGCTTTTTGGTCTTTGCTTTTTTCATCAAATTCGTTCTTATAATAGTGAAAAAAACATTGATTAATAAAAGAAGGAAGAGAACTATCAGAACATTTACTCCGGCATTTACCCAGAAGTCAACATTATCTAAAATATCCTGCCATGTTATCATTCATCCACCCTGACTTAAATGAATCTACATGAATTTTGTTTATTCCTGTATTTATACTATCGTTCAGGATGATATTGTAAATTCAGCCCATATATTTTTTAAAACTACCAGGAACTCATTCAACTCTTACTACAATACCCCTTAGAAGCCTTCCCAGAATATCGGAACCTGTAATGATCATCTTTTCAGGGTCGTCCCTGTTCCAGTAGAGTATCAGGTCATCATCAATAACATCATCCTCGTCATTCACCGGATAAACTGTCAGGCGATGAAGTATGCTTCCAAGTTTTTCTTCCGGGTCACTGACAATAATGGGATGGTGGCAATATTTGTAAGGATTGAAAGTTTCCTTTTTGTAAATAGCATCTCTGAGAAATGATCCTGAGTCAACTGCCATTACTGGCTCACTTGTTTCATCCAGTATTATAACCCATTTCTTTGAACTTGAGGCCATCTTTTCGAGAAGAATGTTAAAATCCGGATCTTCCATCGAAGGAAATACCACAAGACCATTGAAAGTGGGCATAGATATGATACTCAATGGATCTACCACAGAACCTTCCTGCTTAATATGAAGGTCGTCTATTGACAGAAAATTAAGAGCGCCAAGACCTTCAAGATAATCGATATCACTGCTTTCGGAAACTATATGTTTTTTAAGCATTATACCAAGAGACCGTTCCTTGAAATATTCAAGTTTCTCTTTTCCAAGCCACATATCCAGCATTATAGCTGAAGGCTTTGCTACCGGATACAACAGGAACATGTAAAATTTCACAAGAGGCGAAAGTGTGGCACCCAGGCGAAGAGAGTTTCTTGTAAAATATGCCTGAGGAGCTATTTCTCCGAACAATGTGATGAACACCGTAGAGAAAGCAAAAGCCGAAGCTCCTGTAAACACAGAATCAGCAAGCAATGCCAGAAGTACATTTATTCCGACATTCCCCCACAAAAGCGTTGAAAGTAATAAATGGGAATTGTTCCTCAGAGCAAGTACTTTCCTGGCATTATCATTTTTGGCCTCTGCTTCTATCTCAAGACGAAGACGACTGAGTCCGAACATTCCAATGGTCAGACCGGAAAAGATACCGGACTGGACCAGACATAAAAATATCAAAAACCATGTAATTATTTCATTCATGTTTTATTCCGCTGACGCAGTTTCAAAAGCATTGTTAATGGTAATGGTCACAAGGTTAATAAAAAGCTTTTCTGATATTCTTAATTGAATATATTCAGGTAACTCTGATTTAACTCACAGTTTTTTCAATTCTTCTACCAGCACTTCATATCTTCTGTCGAGTTCAGGAACCTTTTCCTGCAGAGATTCAATGTTAACAGAGTTACCGGACTTGACTTCTGCCTCAATATCGGCAACATATTTGCTCAGTGACATTCCACCGACACTTGCAGTAGCTCCTTTGAAAGTGTGAGCCTTTTCAAGGATCTTCTCTGATTGATTGAGAATTGAATTTTTCAGATCATCCAGCTGGCGGGGAGCATTATTTAAGAAAATGGAAATTACACGCCTGGAAAGTTCCAGGTCATCCATTGTATTATCCATCAGCAGTTTACTATCAAAAATAAGCTCGGTCTCATTTTCTTTAACATGAGATGGAGTATTTGTTACTGAAATATCCTGCTTTTTTATCAGCCAGTAATCAAGAGTATGAATAAGTGACTGGATCTTTATTGGCTTTGAGATATAATCATCCATACCTGCCTCAAGACAACACTGCCGGTCATCTTTCATTGCATGGGCAGTCATGGCAACAATGATTGTATGTTTCCCGTTTGACCCCTGCATCCCTCTTATTTTTCTTGTTGCTTCCAGGCCATCCATTACTGGCATCCGGACATCCATGAACACCAGGTCATATTTCTTCTTTTTAAGGGCTTCAATGGCTTCTTTACCATTATCTGCAACTTCTGCATCCAGGCCGAGCTTTTGTAGCATACTTTGTGCAACATGCTGGTTTACCACATTATCTTCTACAAGAAGTATGCTTGCGTTGATATTATCCAGTTTCCCGGAAGAAAGACCAGTCTCATATGGCATTGATTCCTGTGAATCCTGATCATTATTGAAAATCGAGCATAGTTTGTCATAGAGTTCAGAAGCTTTTACAGGCTTTGATATATGTGCATCAAAATTAACCTTTAATTCTGTCCATGAATCCCTAGGTTCTCCCAGAGAACTCAATATAACCAATGAAATGCCACTTAGTTTCTCTTCAGATTTAATAATCTTTCCTAGAGACAGACCATTCATATCAGGCATATCCATATCCAGCAATGCTAACTGGAAAGGTGTACCTTCATGATTTGCTTTTAATAGTGCAAGAAGGGCTTCTGGTCCATTTGCCGCATCCTCTGCACTCATTCCCCATGATCCCAGCAATTTTACAAGATACTCACGATTTGTAGCATTATCATCAACTACAAGAACGCGGGTGTTTTTCATATTGATGCAGCTCTTTTGCTTGTTCTTTATTTTTGAATGCCTGGTGAATGGAACTTTAAACCAGAATTCAGAACCTTTTCCCGGTTCACTGTTTACTCCAATTGTCCCGTTCATCTGTTCAACAAGCTCTTTTGAGATAGCAAGTCCAAGACCTGTACCACCATAATTTCTGGTAGTGGAAGCATCTACCTGACTGAATTTTGTAAAAAGGACATCCGTTTTATCTGCAGGAATACCAATACCATTATCCTTTACAGAGAAAAGCAGGGTTGCTTCCGAATCATTCTCAGATACAAGAGACACATTAATAACAACTTCTCCTTCATGTGTGAATTTTATGGCATTCCCACCAAGATTAATAAGAGTCTGTTTCAATCTGGAAGGATCTGCAATTATATTGCATGGTACATCCGGGTCAGCTGCACATATAAATTCAAGTTTTTTGTCATGGGCTTTAACAGCTAAAAGGGAAGCAACTTCCCCCAGTACGTCATTCAGGTCAATCGGCAGTACCTCAAGTTCCAGCTTTCTGGCTTCTATCTTTGAAATATCAAGAATATCATTGATCAGATCAAGCAGAGCCTCACCGCTTTTCTGAACTGTATCCACATAATGTTTTTGTTCTTCATCCAGATCAGTACTAAGAAGAAGTGTTGTCATTCCAATTACACCATTCATTGGTGTACGGATCTCATGAGACATGTTGGCCAGGAACTCACTTTTTGCCCTGGTAGCTTCTTTGGCCACCATTAAAGCTTCATCAAGCTCTCTATTCTTGCTTTCTAACTTTTCATTGTATTCCTGTAATTTCGTCTCTGCAAGCTTGATTGCAGTTATATCAATGCGGGAAATTACAACTTTGCGTGGAAAGCTGCCTGTATTGCCAAAAGGACGGACTTTAGCTACAAACCATTGTTCATACTCTGTAAAAGGAGACATGAACTCAATTTCGAAATATTCCTCTCTGCCCTGCATCACATCTTCTATCCCTGTTGCAAAATAGAGGACCCTATCATTATATTGCTCATTTTGTTCTTTCAGGGTTTGAAGAAGATTTGCACCTTCACTGAATTTCCCAAGCAAATGAACATTATCAGAAATAAAGTGTTTCCATGAGGCATTTGTTTTAATAATGGTTCCCTTTTCATCAAGAACGCAGATATTCGCATCAAGTGAATCAAGTGTAGACTGATTTATGTAGTTTATTTCCTTGATAGTTAGTTCTGCCTTCCAGTTATTGGTGATATCACGCCCAACACCTACCATACCAATGATCACTCCGGATAGATCATAAAGAGGGGCTTTTATCAGGTCAAGCAGGACTTTTGAACTATCAGGATATTCAACCCATAACTCAGTATGTATGATCTTTCCTTCCTCAATCGTCTGCTCATCTTTCTTTGTGTAGGTGTCAGCTTTTTCCTTACTGAATATATCATAGGGTGTAATGCCAATGATTTCCTCTTTTTCTTTACCTGTGAATTTTGAAAATTCAGGGTTGCATCCCAGATATAAGCCATTACGATCTTTGAAGAAGATCATGTCAGGTATTGAATCAAGAAGCCCTGTTAAAAGAATCCTTTCGTTTTCCAGTTTTGCTTCTGTAAGTTTACGTTCGGCGATATCACGAACAGCCGCCACGCGAATGTGCTTGCCATTATGTATTATACTATGTGCTTCAATTTCAATAGGAAAACCAGTTCCATCTTTTTTTATGGCGCGGACCTCATAGGGCTTAACGCTATCATTGGCCATGTTCTGACATACTATTTTCTGGTCATCAGGATGGACCACTAGCTCCAGGACATTCTTACCAAGAACTTCATCTAAATCATACCCCGTTACCTTCGAAACTGCACTGTTGGCTTCCAGTGCAATTCCCTGATCATGAATTACAATACCTTCAAAAGTAGTGTCAGCAAGTAAACGATATTTTATCTGGCTTCTGGACAATTCTTCCTGAATCCTATTACGCTCAGTTACGTCTTTGACTATAGAGCATAAATGATTGGTTCCATTGATCTTAACAGGAATGGTATCGACTTCAACATCACGAATTTCACCGTTTGAAAGCACGTTTCTTGAAAAAAAGTGATTTTGGGTTTCATTCTTTGCTTTTTCAATTGCAATCCCTATATCATATTCAGACTCAGTGGTTAGTTCATGAATTTTCATAGAAGTCAATTCATCATAAGTCCATCCGTAAAAAATGCAAGCTGCATTGTTTGCGTCAACTATCCTTGCCGTTTCAGGATCAAACATCACCATTACTGCATGGTTATTGTTAAACAATGATCTGTAACCTTCATCATTTTTCTGATGGGAATCAAATATCTCATCCTTTATTATATGCGTGTCCATTGAACCTGCCTGAACCATTCCTTATGCTATCGAAATGGGCTTAAATAAATACATTCATCAAATACGAACATTTAGTGTCCTGAAATGTAATATTTACTATAAATATAATAGTACGATAATAATATATAATTGTTAACTCTTGAAAATAAGAGAGCAGTAAATACTTATGGATTTTCAGATATTTTCATATATAATCGAAACTCTATCTAGAAAAGAAGATAATTAAGGGAGACGGGAATGATGCTGGAAAGCAAATGTATAATTATCGCAGGAGAAGAAGCCGGACCCAAGTCCAATAAGATGGGGGGCATATGGAATGTCATTGATGCTGAAGCTAAGAACCTTGCAAGTCTGATCGCAAAAGGAGTCATCGATGAAGCTCCTGCTCCAACCATAGTTGTTGCAGGACCTTACTACGGCCACAGTGGTTCAGACTGGAACATAGGGCTGAATCGTATCACAGACATGAGCGAGTTTGAAGAACTTGAGCCAGAAGGTCCTATTTTTGAAGCCATTGAGAATCTGAAAATAAAAGGTATTGAAGTGTTCCCTGGCGTTGAGACTGTACATGATGTGAAAATAATATATCTAATGTTCAAGACAAATGATTTTTGCCGTGTAAGTGTGGAATACAAAAAAGAGGAAACATGCCTGGCAAATGCTATCAAAGGAGAAGCATATGAGTTACTAGGTCTGGATTCCATGACATATGAGAGTATGGGCAACGGCACAGAATACAGTCATTATGTTAATTTATCTTATGCAATCTCAGAATTTGTGAAAGAACTGGTTACATCAAGGGAGACAAGTTCCGAAGAATATGAAGACAAAGCGATTTCCGAGTTTGCAGCATCCCTGATGCCTGCGGTCCACGTCTCACTTCACTGTCATGAGTTCGGTGTATTCTACGCACTTGCAAGACTTAAGAAACTGGGGATAAGTGTAAGGAGTGTTGCAACATACCATGCAACACTTCCGGGAAGATCTTCAGGACACAAATCCATACAGAAGATCAGGGAAAATGACAGTTCATGGGACAGTGGAGTTCCTGTCAACTTCGCCAAACTGGAATCATTATCAGGATTTGCAGATGTTGTAACTGCCGTTGGTGATTCCACACGCAAGGAAATAAAACTCTTCTATGGAATTGATTCGATTATTGTCCGTAATGGAATAGACAGTGAAGAAGAAGACGTAGAATGGGAAAAGAAAACAGAGTGCAGGGGAAGGATACAGAACTTCCTTTCGGAGAAGTTATATGCAGTATACGACGGTAAAGCAATACCTCCTGAAAGGATAATACCCATTTTTTCAATATCACGTATTGAGATCGAGAACAAAGGTTATCCTGACCTGCTGGATTCACTTGTCCTCCTTGACAGGATGGTCAAGGTCGAGATCGATGCAGGACATCTCGATGATAAATACCGTGTTGTCTGTTTTATAATAGCAGCTCACGGTCCGAAAACCAATCCACCTGAGAATTTCCCTATAAACCTTCCGGAAGAAACATTGGTTGGAGAAGAAATACGCCTCCAGCAAATGATAAAAGCCCGAGGATTGGATTGCTCGAAACTTACCGATGGCAGCAGACGTGTCTCAGCAGTCCTTTACCCACAATGGATCTCTGACCATGACGGCGGACTTAATATGAGGTCCGATGAACTCATGGCAGGGTGTATTGCAGGTGTATTCCCTTCAAAGTACGAACCATTCCTGCTTACAGGACTTGAAGCCGGAAAAGAAGCAACCCCAAGTATCGTTAGTAAGATATGCGGGTTCAGTGATGCTCTCAAGACCCTCAAAAGACTTGTTATGGGAATGGGAGGAGTCATTGTTGTTGACAACATTAACATCCCGTATCTGGAATCAATCGCAGACTATGCACTTGCAATGGATTATTTCATTGACACATTCACCGATGACAAAGTAAAGTACAACCTTCTTTGCCAGGAAGCAAATCTCCTTGCAAAGGACATGAACTGGGAAGAACCAATCAAAACTTATTATGAACTTTTAACCGGAACAAGAATGGAGTAAGACATGTCCGAGATACGCAAACACTATTTCCTTGATGAGTACTGCATAATAGCTTCCGGAAGAGCAAAGAGGCCATCCGCACCGAAAGCCTGTGGTGAGGACATAAAAACAGACAGTTGTGTATTTTGCGGCGGCCATGAAGCTCAGACACCACCTGCACAGGCTGTTTACAAAGACGGGAAGATACTGAAAGACGGTGAAGGAAAGCTGGTTACGGACTGGCAGATAAGGTGTATACCAAATCTCTATCCTGCATTATCTCCTGATGCAAAGGAAGTTCAGAATTCTGGCTTTGAGGTTAAAAAGGGCTATGGTTATCATGAAGTTATAGTAGAAAGTCCGTCTCATGAAAATAAGCTCAACCTCTTTTCAGATGAGCAGATTCTGTTGCTTATGAAAGCCTACAGGGACAGGGTTATGCATTACCAGTCCCGGGAAGGTGTTGAATATGTATCACTCTTTAAGAACTTTGGAAAAAAAGCAGGTGCTTCCCTGGAACACACTCATTCCCAGCTCATTGCGGTTCCTCTGATGCCACCATCTCTTGTTAAAGAGAAAAAGGCTATTTCTGAACTGAATAATTGCCCTTATTGCCATATCATAGAGAAAGAGAGTGGAAAAGAAAGGCAGGTTTACGAGAATGACAATTTCATTCTCATTGCACCATACTGTTCCAAAAACCAGTATGAAATGTGGATGCTTCCCAAAAAACACGTAAATCATATTTCTGCTTTCACTGACGAGATGCTTATGTCTCTTGGAGACTGCATACGAACTGCTGTTAAATTACTTGACAGGACAATACCGGAACTGGCATACAATTACATGTTCTTCCAGATAGAACATGATCTTAGCTATCATTTCAACGTGAGGATAGCACCGATCACTTCAATTGCAGCAGGATTTGAAAAGAATACGGATATTTACATTAATACTATCCCGCCGGAAATAGCTGTAGAACATCTATTGAATCCTGAATAAAGAGCTGCATTAAGAAGGGATAAGATGGAAAATAAATTAAGAATAGCCATGTTCTCATGGGAAAGTCTGAATTCTATTACAGTCGGTGGTCTGGCACCCCATATTACCGAGCTTTCGGAAGCTCTGGCACTTCAAGGACATGAGATTCACATTTTTACACGCAACAAGGATATGTTGCCTTATGAAGTGATCAAAGGAGTACATTATCACAGGGTTTACCATGCACTTGATGGAGGCATTGTCCAGCAGATGGACAGCATGTGTGACTCAATGCACAGCGCTTTTACCGAAGCCACCTGGAAATTCGGGAAATTCGACCTTACACATGTGCACGACTGGCATCCTGTAAACCTGGTTTGCAGACTGAAAGAGGAATCAGGAATTCCATTCATAATGACTTACCATAGTACCGAATGGGGCAGGAATGGTAACAAGCATGGAAACTGGTGGGAAGCCATGGAGATAAGTCACAGAGAATGGAGAGGCGGCTATGAATCAGCAAAGGTGATAGTTACATCTACAAAGCTAAAAGATGAGATCCAGTACCTTTACCAGATTCCTGACTACAAGATCACCATAATACCCAATGGCATACATGGAGACAAAATGAAGATGGATGTGGACCCTGGCAAGGTAAAAGAAGAATATGGAATCCATCCATTAGCACCTGTTGCCCTTTTTGTCGGAAGGATGAATTACCAGAAAGGTCCTGATCTTTTCGTGAGAGCTATTCCGGCAGTTCTGGCAAACAGATGGGACGTGAAGTTTGTTATAATCGGTGAAGGTGAGATGCGACCTGAATGCGAAAGGCTTGCACATGAATTGAATGTCATGGACAGTTGCCGTTTCCTTGGTTATGTTGATGAATCTATAAAGAAGGAATGGATGAACGCATGTAACATTATATGTGTGCCAAGCCGCAACGAACCGTTTGGGATTATTCTTCTTGAAGCATGGGATGCTGGAAAGAATATAGTTGCAACTGATGCTATTTCCCTTATAGATAATTTCAAGGACGGTGTTATAGTTTACCAGAATCCTGATTCCATTGCATGGGGAATAAATCATGTATTCAACAATTATGCTGATGATGAACTTGGAAAAGAAGGACAGAAACTCATCAAAACCAGATACAACTGGGACAACATAGCAGAGTCCACAGTAGATGTATATAATGAGCAACTTGAACTTAACCAGAACCAATAAAAAGATAATTAATTTGTGTGGGGTTAGAACATGAAGAAATTGTTTTATAAATCGTCAAGGAAAGCAGGACTCGTACCGGGTACCTTGATACATATTGGTGAAGAAAGAACTGAGAAACCAAAGATAACCATTATAGACTACGACAAAGAGAACTATCAGGAACGTGTAGTTGAAAATGTAGAAGAATGTTTTCCTTTCAAGGACTATCCTACTGTTTCATGGATCAACATTGATGGAATCCATCAGGTAGATATTATTGAAAAACTGGGAAAACATTTCGGACTCCATCCTCTTGTAATGGAGGATATTGTACACACAACACAGCGTCCGAAGATGGAGGATTACGATTCCTACATCTATATTGTCCTGAAAATGCTCTGGTTCAATGATGGCGATATTGATGTTAAAGCAGAACAGGTAAGCATCATTCTTGGTGAAAATTTCGTCCTGTCATTCCAGGAGCTTGAAGGCGATACTTTCAATTTTGTCAGGGAAAGGATACGAAATTCAAAGGGCAGGATAAGGCAAGTGGGAGCCGATTACCTCGCGTACGCACTCCTTGACTCTATTGTTGACAATTATTTTATTATCATTGAAAAGTTCGGAGAGAGAATTGAAGACTTAGAGGAGGAACTTGTGGAAAATCCGGATCCAGGGACTCTTCAGAACATACACGACCTGAAAAAAGAAATGATATATATGCGCAAATCAGTATGGCCTCTCAGGGAAGTTATCAGCGGTCTGGATCGCTCGGAATCATATCTCATAAAAGATACGACATTCGTGTTCCTTAAAGATATTTACGACCATACAATACAGGTTGCAGATGCCATTGAAACATACAGGGACATTCTTTCCGGAATACTGGATGTTTACCTCTCAAGTATTAGCAACAAAATGAACGAGGTCATGAAAACACTCACAATAATTGCAACCATATTTATCCCCCTGACCTTCCTTGCGGGAATGTACGGAATGAATTTCACTTATATGCCTGAACTGGGATGGAAATGGGGTTACCCAGCTGTTTGGGTAATTAATATCTTGATATGTATTTCTATGTATGTATATTTCCACAGGAAGAACTGGCTTTGAATATAAAAGAGTAACAAAACGAGTAACGATCCAAGATGTTTGAGATATATCACCCACCATTCACTACAGAAGCTGAAGACACTGAAATAATAGTTGAAAAACAGGGAGATGACCTTATCTATAAACGCCTGTTCAGGGGAGATGAAGAAAGAGAACTTGTTTTGTTAAATAATGATGGGGATATAATAATTAATCCTATTGAACCGGTAAACCTTCCTGAAAGTATCACGGCTTTTCTAATGGTAGATTTTAAGCGATCAGCAATGATCCGACCGGGAGATAAAAAGAAGATCTATCTCAAATTCCCCGTCGAGATTGGGGTCTTTGTTACTGACAAATCCAGAAAGAACTATGAAGTTATCGATGTTTTTACATTAAACAAAATTAAGTACACACTTTACGGAAGTCATACACAGGGAATGATCTGCAGGCACTGGGAAAGTGACATCTATACAGAAGAACCAGACACTGATAATCTCTATGAAGGATTTATTGAACTGGAAATATCCAATGAGTCCAATCACCAGATGGAAATTACAAAAGCAATATTCAATGCCTACGGTATGAAACTCTACTTTGGGGACAAAAGACTTGGTATGAAAGCCAGTATGAGAATCATAAACAAACTACTCGCTGAAACGGATTTTAGTACCTATCCTACAACATCCAGGTTCAAGCGTTCGATGGAACTCTATACGGCACGTAAACTTGCAATAACAAGCACAAAGGGAATCATGGAGTTTGGCACATGAGTAATAACAGCACCATTAGTAGTGTTTATTCATATATACCAGCACTCTCAGACCCATTCGTTCAGATAACAACAGTAGTACTTGTTCTTTTCTTTACAATATTAATAGCAAAAGGCATAACGATCTATTTACAGAGGTCGCTTAATGACAAGATGGATAAGGAGCACCTGAACATCCTTATAAAATCCATCTATTACGGAGCAATCGTTATTGCTGTGGTAGGAGTTATTTTCCCTTATCTTCAGATTAATACCTCTGGCCTTCTTGTTGCAGGAGGAGTTGTGGGTATTGTTCTTGGTTTTGCCAGCCAGAGTATAATGGGCAATTTGATTTCAGGTGTGTTCCTCATGATTGAACGCCCCATAAAGATTGGCGATCAGGTAAATATTGACAACAAAATGGGTTTTGTAGAGGACATTAAGATAATCTCTACCATAATCCGCACCTATGATGGCCTTTTCATCAGGCTTCCCAATGAAACGGTTTTTACAACCAGCATAACAAATTATGTTGCAAACCTTACAAGGAGGTTTGAATACGTGGTGGGAATCAGATACAGCGATGATGCTGATGAAGCAATAAAGATCATCAAGGACATAATTGACAAGGAACCTTTTGCACTGGTAAACCCCGGGCCAAGTGTTTTTGTTGACACATTGGGTGACAATGCTGTCAATATCATTGTCAGGATATGGGCACCTGTAAAACAATGGTATGATATGAAAACCAGGCTTCTATGGATTATCAAGAGAACACTTGAAGAGAACGGTATAGAAATCGCATTCCCACAGAGAACAGTATGGTTTGCCAGTGAACTGAACACCAGAAAGATGCCAGATATTTCAGAAACAGGATATGATAAATAATGAAAGCCGTATGCGTTTGTTTTGAGGTACACCTGCCTTTGCCTTTAAGATGGTACTGGCCCGGGGAAGGATACGGAGATGCCCATGTCGAAAAATATTTTGATATGGAAAAAGCATTCCATAACTTCACAAAACTTGCCACAAACATTGAAACACTAAATGAAGCACTGGCTAAGTCCATCGATAACGGAGGCAAATACACCCTTGATATATCCGGTATTTTCCTTGAGCAATGCAAATGGGCACCTGAGATAATAGATGGTTTCCGCAAGCTTGGAAACAAGAATATCTCATTTGCAGCTTCACCATATTATCATTCTATATCATGCCTGTTCCCAAGCCTTGATGAATTCAGGAAACAGGTGGAAATGGATGTTAATATTATCAAAGACATTTTTGGAATAGAGCCTAAAACCTTTGTTAATACGGAGCTACTTTTTGATAAAAAGATAATGAAGATGCTCCATGAAATGGGATTCCAGTGTTTTATTTCCGAAGGCTCCCACAACATTATGAACGGATACGACCCCATGCATGTTTATGATAACGAAGTGCCAACACTTCTGAGACATATAAACCTGAGCGAGGATCTGGAAATCAAATTCTCAGACAGGGGATGGCCGGGATATCCACTTATAGCTGACAAATTCGCATCATGGATAGCAAGCATGAAAGGCGAGGTAATTACACTTTACATAAAATACGATGCTATCAACACTCATCTTCAGAAGAATGAAGGAATACTCGAATTCCTGCATGAGCTCCCAATATGCCTGAAAAAACATGGCGTGAAAATGTTATTAGCTGAAGAGGCAGTGGAAAGTTTCAAAAAAACAGAACTTTCTTCCCTTGAATCAAAAACAACATCACGTTATGGAATGAACAACCTGCTTGGAAATCATGCACAGCACCTGTTTATGCATGAACTGATTGATATGGGTGAGATGCTTGGAAAAATGGATGATGGCGAGAAGAAAGAAGAGCTTACAGAAATCTTCAGATGCCTTCAGCAGAGTGAAATATTCCTGGAAATGAATTCCGAGGAAAGAAGGCTTGGATATGAACGGGCTGTAAATGACCTATCCATACTTTCAGATATAGAACGGGCAATTATTATAACTGAAGCTACAGAAAATGAATCTGCCGGGAAAAAGGAGGCATACGAATGAACTCTATCTGTCCTTTCTTTGAGGTTCACCAGCCATACAGACTAAGATGGTTCTGGCCTGACCACAAGCAGGGTTTTGAACGTTATTTTGACGAGACTGTCAACAAAGAGATTTTCCGCAAGGTTGCAGGAAAATGCTACATTCCTGCAAACAGAACACTGCTTGAACTTGCTGACAACACAGACGGTTATTTCAGGGCAAGCATGTCCGTCACAGGTACCCTGCTCGAACAATGTATGGAATGGGGAGAAGATGTCCTTGAATTATTCAAAGACCTTGCGGAGACAGGATGTATTGAATTCATTGATGAAACATGCTATCACTCCCTTGCGTCACTTTTTGAATCAAAGGACGAGTTCATGGACGAGGTCAAAGAACACCGGAACCTCATGTCAGAACTTATTGGTGTGAAGCCACGGATATTCAGGAACACAGAGATGCTATACAACAACAGTGTTGCCTACTTTGCCGCAAAACTCGGATATGACGCAATACTGACAGAAGGCATTGAGACTATACTCCATGGAAGGTCGCCGGACCATGTCTACAAAGCAAGGCATTCAGACATTGCAGTTCTTCTACGTAACTATAAACTCAGTGACGATATAGGTTATCGTTTCTCATCAAGATGGTGGGAAGAATATCCATTAACAGCAAGCAAGTGGGCAGACTGGGCTTCCTGGAAGCACGGAGAGACCCTTAACATCTTCATGGATTACGAAACATTCGGTGAACACCAGTGGAAAGATACGGGAATATTCGAATTCCTGAAAGCATTGCCAGGTGAAGTAAAGGATAGGGGTATGCGTTTCCTTACACCTTCACAGACCATAGATGCATACAAACCTGTAGGTGAGATAGACGTAGGAGACTTTTCCACCGTTTCATGGGCTGATATTGAAAGAGATACCAGTGCCTGGCTTGGCAATGACATGCAGCGCCGCTGTTTTGAGGAAATGAAATTGCTTGAACCGTATGTCAGGAAAACGAATGACCCCGAACTGCTCAGGATATGGAAACATATGCTTACGTCCGACCACTATTACTATATGAGTACGAAATGGCTTGGTGACGGTGACGTGCATTCATATTTCAGCATTCATAACTCACCATATGATGCAGCAGTAAATTTCATGGCAGCTCTTAATGATTTTAAGTCTCAGGTGTTCAGAACTCTTAACCTACCAGCATAATAATATATTGTGTAATGTCATATGATTTATCTGGAGTTTATGTATGGTAAGAGATCTTTACATGTTCTCAAGAGTGAACGAGGAAGCAGATGTTATCTGGTTCAAGGTTGCATATGAGAACACAGTACATTCTGAGGCTGATATAACTTCTTTTTTTGCAGAGAAAGGACTTGATATTAGATTTGCATACCTGGATAGCTCAAAAGACCCGACAAAGGGCAAATATGTCATGTTCACGGAAGCTGAAAAAGGAAGAGATATCGAAAGTATTGCTGAAGAACTTGAAAGGATGGATGTAGTACACACGGTCAAATGGGGTTACTCAAAGAACCGGGCCATCCAGTCAGTGGATTTTCCACTGAGAATCCTGGGTCAAAGAGCCGTTCTTATAAGAGCAAAGACATTTGTGGATATAATCAACATTATGAATGAGCAGGTTCCACAATCAGAAGGACTGCTCACTATCATCGGACTCCGAAATGGCGCCGGTGCTGCCGGATACATGAGGGAGATGTCAGAAATGAATGATGAAAACTTCCTTGACCTTCTGGGAGAGCTTTTTATGGCTGCCGGCTGGGGTAAAATAGAATATGACATCAATATTATCGAACTTACCGGAAAGGTGCGGATAAAAGATTCTTTCATTGCCGAGGAAATTAGAGACAGTGATGTCCCTGTATGCACGTATATCAGTGCATTTCTTGCTGGATATATATCAGAGTGCCTTAAAAAAGCAGTTCAGGTACGTGAATCCAGGTGTAAAAGTATGGGTAATGAAGACTGTGAGCATGTAATTTCGCCTGCTTCCTCAGGTGTGAAAATTGAGCACGTCCTCAGGGGAGAGTTACATTGATACGGCAACCTAATGCAATCCTCGGTAACGACCGATTGCTTGTTACAATGGGTAAGAAAGGTGAAATATTTGGGTTTTACTACCCTGGAAGAGATTTTGCTCAACATGTGGAAGACTCTCAATCATGTTTATACGATGGTAAAGGTCTCATCTGGTCTAATGCCCGTGAATGGGTTGCTGATCAAAAATACATCGAAAACACAAATGTGGTCAGTACAGAACTTACACATTCAAACGGTCTTAAAATGAACATACTCGATTATGTTCATCCCAAACTGCCGGTATTGGTACGGAAATATAAAATAAGCTCTCAGAAAAAATTTACTGGTAAATTCTTCTATTACTCCAATTTCCAGGTTGGAGAAATGAAAAAGAAGAACTCTGCATTCTGTGATCATGATTCCGGGCTTGTGGCGCAGTACTGGAAGAACTATTACATCGGAATCAGCTCAACTCCCGTATTCAAAGAATGGCAGATAGGAAAAGCAATGGACACAATATGGTGGACAAATGCCAAATATGATATGGAAGACGGAGAGCTACAGAAAAACAATGAAGATATTGGTAACTTAAATTGTGCCATTGGATGGGACATTGATATTGATGCATCAAAAACAGCTGAATTCACAGTGTATATAGGTGCAGCCTCCAGACGACCTTCACTATACAAGAGAATGAGGGAGATTCAGACGGAAACTCCTGAAAGCATATACAATGATGTGCAGGAAAAATGGATCAAATGGCTCTCCAGAAAAAAACTACTGGAACTTCCTGATTATCTTGGTTTTGATACATTTAAGCAGGACATGCAAAAAGCATTCAACAGGTCATTATTAACACTTAGTTTGCTCAATGATCCCAGTAAAGGTTCGTTTGTAGCTGCTCCTGAATTCGATCATGAATTTGAAATGTGTGGAGGTTACGGATACTGCTGGAACAGAGACAGCGCAGAGATAGTGCTGTCACTGCTAAAGTCGGAATATCCGGAATATTGCTCGCGGTTCTTTAATTGGTGTAAAAACACCCAGATGCACGATGGTTCATGGTTCCAGCGTTACTGGCTTGACGGGAATACGGCACCTTCCTGGGGAAATTTTAGCTTTTCAACACAGATCGATGAAACTGGCAGCACCATATTTGCAATGGACCAGTACTATCGTACACTCCAACATCCTGTCAGGGAGGAGTTTCTTGATAGTGTATGGGCTACCGTGTTAAGTGCTGCTGAATATCTCATGAGGAGAACAGCTGAAGGTGTGCACGATCCCTGTATATGCCTATGGGAAACACATACAGGAATCTTTACTTATACCAATGCTGCTATTTATGCCGGTCTTTTAGGCGCTGCCAACATGGCAATAGACTATAATGAAAAAGGACTGGCTGACAGATGGACAGAAAGAGCTGAGTTCATCAAGAAAACCACCATTGAAAGATTCTGGCTTGATGAAGGATATTTTGCAAGGGGAATAACCAATGGACAGTTGGATACTGCAATTGATGCAAGTATCATAGGTACTTTTGTTCCTTTTGGAATGCTTGCACCTGAAGTTCCAAAAGAAAAAGAAATGATAAAATCCATCATTGAAAACATAGAGAAGCAGCTAAGGGTTCCGGTTAGTGATCATTTCGGTATCAAACGATATGTTGATGATAATTACATTGAAGGGAATCCATGGATAGTTACAACCCTCTGGCTTTCAAAAGCAATGCTTGAAATGGCATTCATTATTGATCCTAACTTAGGGGAAACTGAGAACAGGGAACATAGGAAATTCACACATGATGCGTTAAAGTACATCCAGTGGTCACTCAAAGGAACAACTGGTGCTGGTATGCTTCCCGAACAGGTCAATAAGTATACAGGCCGTCCTGCATGGGCTATCCCGCTCTGCTGGAGCTGTGCACTTATGCTGGATAATATCCTCTTGCTTGATAAAATAGAAAGAAAACTAAACAGCTCAAAAGAGAGAGAGCACACTGGAATTACGCATGATATATTCAGATTATCATGAAGGAACATCAAAGGAATGGCTGATCACTAACGGCCTTGGAGGATATGCATCTTCTACTGTGATAGGAACCAATACCCGAAAGTACCACGGACTTCTGGTTGCTTCCATGAATCCACCAGTAGAGAGAATGGTGCTGCTTTCTTCCCTTGATGAAGAACTATATACTGAAGATGGTGTTCACAAACTCGCGGTTCATAAATATCCGGGTGCAGTATATCCGAATGGTAACGAATACCTGAAAAGCTTCAGTGCTGAACCTTTACCGAAGTTTCTCTACAATTCTGGAGGGCTGATAATCAAGAAACATATTCTGATGGTAAATGGTGAGAACACCACCATTATAAAATATGATATTGAAAATCCTGGAAAAAAGAAGGCTTTTCTGAAGATTCTTCCTCTTGTCAACAGCAGGTCGATTCATCATCTTACCAAAGCTTCCGATATAACCTTTTCTCAAGAAATTGCAGAAAATAGCATTCTAATAAAAGCTGCTTACCAGCAATTCAGCCTGATCTCGGACATGCTATACCAGACAGATGAACACTGGTACTATGATTTTGAATATGAGATGGAGCTTTCAAGAGGTTATCCTTATCATGAAGATAATTTCAATCCCGGTTTTTTTGAACTTGAAATAAATAATGAACACTGCTCATGTTTTGTGATCGCAAGCGCAGAATCCAATGAAAACTGGAAGAATGCAGACCTGCATGCAATAGATGAGCTAATACTCAGAGAAGAAAAAAGGATTCGTGACATTGAAACATCAAATGATAAAGATGATGTCTTTTTACAGAAACTGCTGATTGCGGGCGACTCTTTTATTGTTAACAGAAAGAGCACAGGTGCCAGGTCGATAATCGCCGGTTATCACTGGTTCGGTGACTGGGGAAGGGATACTATGATATCACTACCAGGTCTTACACTTGTAACCGGAAGGTTCGATGATGCAAGGTCGATACTTTCCACTTTCGCGTCCAGTTGCAAAAACGGACTTATACCGAACCTCTTTCCTGAAAATCCGGCAGATTCACCTGTTTACAACACAGTAGATGCTTCCCTGTGGTTCGTGCATGCGGCAGGTAAATACCTGGACTATACCGATGATCTGACATTTATTGAGAAGCTCTGGCCGACTATTATGGATATTGTAAATAACTATCGCAACGGAACTGACTATGGCATCAGGATGGATGATGATGGACTGATAGAACATGCCGGACAGCTCACATGGATGGATGCAAAAATAGGAAACTGGGAAGTAACTCCAAGAAGAGGAAAAGCCTGTGAGATCAATGCCCTCTGGTACAATGCACTTGTCTATGCTGCAGATATGGGAGAAAAGCTTGGTAAGGATGTAGCGGGTCTTAGAAAAACTGCTGAGATCACGGCTGAAAGCTTCATGGAGAAATTCCATAATAATGAAAGGAACTGTCTTTATGACTGCATCTCAGGTTATGGTGAAGACTGGAAAGATGCTTCCATAAGACCCAATCAGGTTTTTGCTGTATCTCTTACCCATACGATGCTGCCACATGAAATTGAAAAGGGAATTGTGGATATAATTAATGAAGAACTGCTTACTCCCTATGGACTACGGACACTCTCACCTGCTGATAGCAGATACATTGGATATTACAAAGGAAATACTGAGGAAAGAGATGCAGCTTATCATACTGGTACCGTATGGCCATGGCTGCTTGGACCTTATATCACTGCATATGCCAGAGTCTACAAAGACAAAGCTGAAACCAAGGACAAGCTTAGAGATTTGCTGAAAGGAATTAAAAGGCACCTGGACACTGTGTGTATTGGCAGCATATCTGAGATATTTGATGGTGATAATCCTCATGAACCTGGCGGATGTATTTCACAGGCATGGAGTGTAGCTGAAATAATGCGTTGTTATGTTGAAAATATAAAGAAATAGAGATTAGGTTAATATATTATTTTAAGGATTTCACACGCAATCTTTAAGAAAGTTTAAATTCATTTTAACATGTAATTTTGGGTTTTATTACAAAAAGCGTGTGGGAATTATGGAATCAATGAGAATTGCTATGTTCTCATGGGAGAGCCTTCACTCGGCGAAGGTCGGCGGACTGGCACCCCATGTGACTGAGTTATCAGAGCAGCTTGCTAAATTAGGACATGAAGTCCATATATTTACTCGAAGTGCCTGGTATCGGGATTACGATGAAATAAATGGTGTTCATTATCAAAGATGTAGCTTTGATGAATCCGGGGACATAATAGCCCAGATGAACAAGATGTGCGATGCGATGTATTCGCGTTTCATTCAGGTTTCAAAGGATTTCGGGGATTTTGATGTGATCCACGGCCATGACTGGCACCCGGTAAATGTATTGAACCGTATCAAATACGAGCTTGGAAAACAGTATGTAATGACATACCATAGTACTGAATGGGGAAGGAACGGAAATGTCCATGTAAACTCCCCTACAGCCCTTGATGTTTCCCATAGGGAATGGCTGGGAGGGTATGATAGCTCACAGGTAATCATTACTTCGGATAATTTCAAAAAAGAAGTTCAGGATCTCTATAGTATTCCTGATTACAAAATATCTGTAATCCCAAACGGCATTTCCCCTGGTAAAATGGAGAAAGATGTTGATGCAGGCTCTATCAAGAAAGAATATGGCATTCATCCTTACTCTCCGGTCATACTTTTCACAGGTAGAATGCACTACCAGAAAGGTCCGGATATGCTGGTCAGAGCCATCCCTAAAGTGCTTGATGGGAATAACTGGGGTGCTCACTTCGTATTCATCGGAGAAGGTGAGATGAGGCCATATTGCCAGAATCTTGCAAATGACCTGAACATAGGTAATTCATGTCATTTCCTGGGCTACTCATCCGATGATGTTCTTAAAGACTGGACTAATGCATGTGATATGACCTGTGTACCGAGCAGGAACGAACCTTTCGGAATTGTTGTACTTGAATCATGGGATGCAACAAAAGCAGTTGTTGCAACGGACGCTGTTAATATCGTGGACAATTTCCAGAATGGTATCCTGAGTTACAGGAACCCGGAATCAATTGCATGGGGTATAAATTACGCCCTTGACGGCCTGGATTCACGAACACCCGGTATGGGTTCGAACGGAAAGAAACTTGTCAAAACAAAATTTAGCTGGGATACAATTGCAAAAAACACGGTTGACGCTTATAATAAAATTGAATGAAGTGATAATATGGACGAAATGTGTTTAAATATAGGGGAAGCAGCAGGTTATGTTTACAGACTGCTTGAGAATGAAGAATCCAATATGGCAAATCTTAAAAGCCACCTCAAGGAAAATGGATATGATCAACAGATGGTATTCATGGCTATTGGCTGGCTTTCAAGAGAAGACAAGATATGTATGACCAAGAATGGAAATTCATGGTCATTAAAATTGAAATAAACATATATATCTGACTTTGTTATCACCTGAGGTCTAAAAGGTCCCTCAGGCCATCTTTTCTTACGTAGAGGTCTAAAGTAGACTCATATTTCGATTTTGGATTTTGTATAATAAATTACTGGATGTTTCAGAGTAAATTGATATATGTAAACCTCAATAAATTAACTACTTATTAAAAACAGATATAGGGGAATTATATGATGAATATAAAAAATAAAAACAATAAAAACTTAGTTTTTAAACCACTGTTTCTGCTTTTAGCAGTGCTTATTTTGACAGGCACTGCCATGGCAGCAAACAACAGCACAGGAAACAGAATATGGGATGCAGATGAAAATCTCTCTCTTGAATACACCTGGACTGCACTAAGTTATTCAGGATTTTACTATGACCTTGACTCAGGTGTCGGGTCAGAAACACTCACAATCACCCTTGACAGTGACAGCGACAGAAGCATTGGAGACGGTGACCTTGAGTATTCAACAACACCAATCGATACTGATTTTGAACATGACGACTGGGGTTCATATCAGGTAATCGGATTTATGGCAGAAAGATACTTCGCAGGCTATACCGATGATACGGAATTTGCAGATGACAGTGTTAGCCTGATATCAGACGGCATACTTGCAAAAGTACTGCTTGACGATGATGAAAAGATCTCACTTTATTCAGGTTCCTCACTCATACTTGAAGAAGGATATGAACTTGAAGTTGTGGAAGTAGACCTGAATGGCGACAGTGTCATGGTAACACTCTCACAGGATGGAGACCAACTTGATACAAGTATTGTTTCCGCAGATGATGATTATGTATATGAGAAAGAGATTGGTACTGATGATGAAGTTCCAATAATTGCAGTACACTTCAACAATATCTTCCAGGGAACTGAAACAAATGCAGTGTTTGTTGAGGGCGTCTTCCAGATATCCGAAGACTATGTTGAAATCGAATCAGGAGATTCTTTCGGAAAGATGGAAGTTAAGACCTTAAGTTCTGACATGATCACAATGGAGAACTCAGATGGCATTTCACTTGGAAGAGGTGACACAGTCAGCATAATGGGTAAACTGAAATTCATCGTTGCAGATGACAGCACCCTGAGATTTGGCCCTGTACTTGACATGTCAGACCCTGGAACCTATGAACTTAGAGGTACAGTGGCAGAAGATGAAGAACTCACATGGACACCACTGAACTTTGAAGGTTTCTACTACAACATTGATGAGGGCGTAGGAACAGAATCACTTGAGATCAAAGACCTTGGTGGAAGGACTATAGATGATGGTGACCTTGTTTACAGGAGTGTCCCACTTGATGTGAGCTTTGAACACGATGACTGGGGAGACTTCCAGGTTGTCGGTTTCATGGCAGAGAAATACTTTGCCGGATATCCGGATAATGAATTTACTGATGATGTAAGCCTGCTTTCAGACGGCAAACTATCAAAAGTACTCATTGATGATGACAGTAAGAACTCACTTTACTCTGGCTCATCATTGATACTGGAAGACGGATATGAACTTGCAGTAGTGGAAGTTGATACAAATGGTGACAGTGTCATGGTAAATCTCTTACAGAATGGAGATGAGGTAGACACATCAATTGTATCTTCAGACGATGATTATGTCTACGAGAAAGATATTGGATCAGTAGATAATGTGCCTGTAATTGTCGTGCACTTCGATGAAATATTCCAGGGTACTGAGACAAATGCAGTATTTATTGAAGGTATCTTCCAGATATCAGAAGACCTTGTAGAGATATCAGACAACGAAAAATTCGGTGAGATGGAAGTTACAAGTTTCTCATCAGATGAGATCGTCCTTAAGAACGAGGATTCAATCTCACTCACAAGAGGAAAGATCATTGACATTATGGGTGATATTTCATTCAATGTTGCCGACTCTGGTGATGTACGCTACTATCCTTTCGTTGAAGTTTCCACCGAGCCAACTGAATCTCTTGCAATAGAAATCGATTCTGTGGTGAAAGAAGACGAAGAAATTGACATCGAAGTTACATCCAGAGGTGCTGCTGTAAGTGGTGCTACCGTAATGTTTGGAGATGATGAAGCTGGAACTACAGGTACTGATGGAACTATTTCTTACACCCCTGGTACAGCCGGCACTTTTACAGTAACTGCTGAAAAGGACGGATATGTTTCTGCAAGCGAGAAGGTAGAAGTTATCTCTTCTGATGATGCTACAAAGAAGCTTATCATTGAAGTATCACCTGAGAGTGTTGTTGAAGAAGACATCATCACAATTTCAGTTATGACTGCAATCGGAGGCGATGCTGTTGAGGATGTACAGGTCTACTATGACAACAACCTCATAGGAACCACTGACGCGGACGGCACAGTTACCTACACCGTAAAAGAGACAGGAATGCACAAACTTGAAACTTCAGCAAGCAACTACCTTGATGCAGAGCTTAATCTTGAGGTTCTTGCCCTGGAAGCAAAGTTCACATACTCAAACCTCCAGGTAAGCCCAATACTTGTGAAAACAGGTGAAGATGTTACTGTAACTGTGGATGTAACAAACACAGGAACAGCAGCAGGTGACAAGGATGTTGAGCTAATGGTCAATGGAACAACTGTGAACTCACAGAGTGTTTCACTTGATACAGATGAATCAACTACTTTGACATTCACAGTCTCTGAAGAGGAAGCAGGAACCTATGAGGTCCAGGTTGGCAGTTCTACAGCAACTTTTGATGTTGAAAAGAGCTCCATCCCGGGTCCGGGAATTCTGGTATCTGTAATGGCATTCATTGCTGTTGCAATGCTGATACGCAGGAAAGAGAACAAATAAGGAAAGAACTTAAAAGTAAATTTGTACCTGCATTTGTGCAGGTACTTTAACTATTTTTTGTAAATCATTTTTCTACAGTATAAAACTGATTTGTTTTGAATAAACCGGGACACTATCCCTGTTTTAAAATTGCCATTGAATAAGGTTCCAATGATACCTTTACAAACATTGTGGAATCTGACTGTTCAATTAAATACTCATTATCAGAGTGAAGCAGGTCTTTCATTTTTTGTCCTGCTGAATGAAGGTTGCTGTCTACAACAATGCAATCGCTACGGGATTCAGAATCAAGATTTAGAGCAACAAGTATCTCTGTTGTATCAAGTATTCGTGAATAAGCCAGAATACAATTGCCAGTTGACGGATGAGAGAACTCCTTTCCTGTTTCAGAAGTCTGCCTGAAATATTGCCTTCCATAGCGAAGTGCTGGTTCTGAAAGCCTTATGCCTGCAACTCTGGATATGTCTTTGTAGATTGGATTATCAGGATTGAAGAAATGATATCCTTTCGTTCCGAAAGCTCCCCATTCACCACCAAACATACACTCCCGGATATATACATCATCCTCGCCTCCACCATCAAAACCCTGTTCTGTGCCGTAATAGATGCAGGGTATACCCTGGCTTGTGAGTAAATATGTCATTGCAAGAACAACCTGCTGATGAATGGTGTTCCCATACATGAAACGCCTGTATGGCCTTATCATCTGGTCATGATTATCTACGAAGGTCACAAAATACCGGCCAGCTTCTCCGTGATCCGTATAAAGGTTCCTGAAGGCATCATACCTATTCCTGAGAACTGATGGTTCATTGAACCCTTTTATTACTTCCTCAAGCACAAAATAAAGTGGGAAATCAAGAGCTGCATCCAGGGACGGGAAGCGCTCATTGGTTCCGGGAATACGACTGTTGCGACCAATATATTGCTGTATTGTGGTGTCATCGCCAACAATTTCCCCGAAAATGAAGAAATTGTGTTTGCCGATGGATTTCGCATATTCCTTGATGGCATTACAGAAGATGGCTGTGGAACTGGATTCCAGATGCTTCACTGTGTCCATTCTAAAACCATCGATATCTGTTGTCTTTATCCAGTACTTGTAAGCCTTGATCAGAGTGTCAAGAACATCGTACCTGCGTACATCAAGTTCTTTCAGCGTGAAAAAATCACCATTTACCGCCTGTTCATTGTCGTTCCAGTCTGTAATCTGGCCTCTTCTCTTGTAACATTCAGGATCCTGAAGTTCCTCCGGCCAGACAGCATCGTTTTCACCAATAATGTTCTGATCATTATCAGTGGGAAAAGTACGCCATTTACCAAAATCAAAAGGACCGGGGGCATCTTTCCAGTAATAGTACGGATAACTGCCAGGATATGACCAGTTATCTCCAGTATGGTTGATTATGATATCCAGAATTACGTACATATCCCGGCTGTGGGCTTCTTTTACAAGTTCCTGCAGGTCTTCCAGAGATCCGAACCGCTCATCAACCCTCAGAAAATCCTGAATTCCATAACCGTGATAACTGTCCTCCTTTTCCTGCCGGTTCCTGAATACCGGACTTAACCAGATAGCATTGGCACCCAGACCTTTGATATAATCAAGTCTTCGGGTTATGCCTTTTATATTACCGCCCTGGAACTTTTTCCCCTGTGAGATATCAAGCTCCTGCGACTCTGATGAACTGCTGTAAGCTTCTGTATCCACCGCATTGTTGTCAAACCTGTCCACCAGCAAAAAATAAATGAACACATCCCTCCAGTCTGAAGGAGATGGAAAAACACTATTTTGAATATCGAAGTTAATGTCTTTAACAGATTGGATATTTTCTCCCATATGAATCCCTGTTAATTATTGTATCTTAAAGATAATAATCGTTTGTACCCTGTGCAGAAATTAGAATCGTATAAAATCAGTCACGCATATCTGAGCATATAAGCATGAAGTCATCTCTGGAAATTGAGCGAAAACCATTTCTGAGAAACATACCCCAACGGGCTTTATTATTGATAAACTCCAGTTGAGGTATCAGCGGCCTGATATCTGTTTCATGGATGTCGGCAAGATATTCAACCTCACGCCGATATTGTTTAAATGAAGCCGAAAGGTTCACTTGAAATACCTCTTCTCCGGTAACCCTTGCAATTGCCATGAATCTCTGATATGGTTTGGTATCGCCGTATATTCTTTTTGGAGAATAGTATGCTATCCAGTCACCAATATGCATTTTTTCCAGAGGAGAACTCCTGCCGTGAGAAGCCTGTGTAAATCCCCCATGTATCCCTGCAAATACATGATCTCTGGACGCAACTATGAGCCAGTATCCAATCTTATTTTGCATATTTAAGACTCAATCCTGATAGTCAGCTTTTACTTTTTAGCTGTACTAAAACCTATCAGGGAATATGGAAGACAGTGCCGTGTTATTGATGAAAACAAACCAACAAGTGCAATTAAAGCTAGTATCCACTGCCATATACCTGGTGATACCAGATTCATTGCAAGGACAATTATTGCAAGGGTTCCCAAAAGTGCCCTGATATAAAGATCAATACCGCCCACATTCTCCTTGAATAACAATTCATTCATATCCATATTTTCACTCCCTTAAATCAATTGAACAGAATTATAAGTAAATGATATTCTGAACAAAGAAAATATGAACGAACTTACAGATAAAAGGTTCTGATATGTAATTAGAAAAGAGTGAAGTACATCAGCCAGGTGTATAAAACTAAAGATTATTCTAAATCGATACTCCATATAAAGTAATAAAATAAGATTATGCGGGAATAATACCCGCACTTTCCAGATTACTCATCATCTTTTTCTGTTCATCTGTGAATACTCGTTCAATATCCAGAAGTACAAGCAATCTGCCATCAATCTTTCCAACACCCTGTATATATCGCTCACTTACACCTTTTGTGATAATATCAGGTGCTTTGTCAATATCGTCTGTAGATATCCTTAGTACCTCAGTAACAGAGTCAACAATCATCCCTGCAGTAAGGTTACCCAATTCCACAACCACAATACGTGAACTGGCATCTTTTGTGCTGCTCATCAGACCAAACCTTTTAGCAAGATCTATAACAGGGACCAGACATCCCCTCAAATTAATCATGCCTTCCACATAGCTAAGTGTTTGAGGAATATTAGTGATCTCAGGAACACGGATAATTTCTTTTACTCTTGATATATCAATACCGAATTCTTCATCGGAAAGCTGGCATATAACCAGTTGGAGCAGCTCTTCTGTTGAGCTGCCATCCTTCACGAATTCTTCCATCTGGATTCCTCGCTTTATCAGATCAATGCATTGTTAGCATACTTTATTGACTTTCCATGACCATCAACTGATGATGAGACTTGGTTGATATTAGTTGCTGTAGCTTGATTTACAGAATCCAGTTTGAACTTGGAGACTACAAGTTGCATGTTGGCCGCAACATCTGATAGTTCCTGAGCAGACCTTGCAAGTTCCTGCATGGAAGCGGTCTGTTCCTGAACAGATGCGGAAGCTTGTTCAGCACCTGCAGCAGATTCTTCAGAGATTGCAGATACTTCCTCTACAGAAGATGTAACCTCTTCAATTGAAGCTGACTGTTCCTCTGCAGCAGCAGCAATCTCCTGGACCATGTTAACGATCGTATTTCCAGCTGTTACGACTTCCCCGATTGCAATTACAGAGTTATCAAGGGAAAGTGCACCTGTATCAACCTCTTCAGCAGCTTTCTTCATAGAGGTTACTGCATCCATCGTTCCACTCTGCATCTTGGTGATCAATTCTGCGATCTGCTTGGCTGCATTACCTGAATCCTCGGCCAGTTTTCTAACTTCATCAGCTACCACTGCAAATCCACGACCATGTTCACCAGCCCTTGCAGCTTCAATCGCTGCATTAAGGGCAAGCAGATTGGTCTGATCTGCAATATTAGTTATGAGATTAACAATCTGTCCTATCTGCTTTGATTTCTCATCAAGATCATTGATGACATTTGAAGAATCACCCACTGAAGACTTGATGCTATTCATCTTTAACTTCAGTTCCTTGGACATTTCTCCAAGATTCTGTATGAGCTTATTGGACTCTACAGAAGTTTGTGCAGCCCTATCAGAGTTAGTGGCTACTTCCTGAACAGTGCGGCTCATATCACTCATAGCTCTTGATACTTCTTCTGCTTTACCGGATTGAGCCTGTGTGCCTTGAGAAATCTCAGCTACGGTACTGGTTATCTGTTCTGCGGTAGCTGATAATTCTTCACTGGATGCAGACATTTCCTGAGCGGTAGATGCAATGGCCTCAGCATTATCTGTCACAAGACCTACTATATCATTGAGTGAAGATCTGCAGTTCTCCACACCTTCTGTGAGCTGGACAAAATCACCTACACCATATACTGTCACTCTTCTTGTGAGGTCATTGGCTGAAATCGAATCGAGAACTGCACATGAATCACCAATAATACCCTGCAAAGTATCACCGAAACCATCAAGAGTATCCCCAAGAACCTTGAAATCACCCTTTGCATCTATAGATACTCTAGCATCAAGGTTACCTTCTGCATAGGCAGTAATAATCCTTGAAGCCTCGTTCACAGGACCAACGACAGCATCAAGACAGTTGTTGACACCTTCAACAATCTTAAGATAATCACCCTGATGTTTGGAAGCATCAGCACGGGTCGCAAGTTCACCATTAACACCGGCCTGTGCCAGAATATTTGCATCTTCGACAAGCAGGTTTATTGCATCGATGCACTGGTTGAGGTTGTTCTTGATGGCATTGAAGTCACCTGAATATTCATCTGTGATCTTGTCAGGGACATCTCCTTTTGAGATACGGTCAACATATTCGGCAGCAACGTTGAGTGGACCAATGACTGCATCAAGAGTATCATTGACACCTTCAACGATGGCACGGTAATCACCGAAGTGTTTGGAAGCATCGGCACGGGTATCAAGCTTACCTTCAACAGCAGCATCTGAAAGCATGTTAGCATCAGAAACAAGCAGGTTTATTGCATCGATACACTGGTTAAGGTTGTTCTTGATAGTGTTAAAGTCACCGTTGTAGTCATCCGTAATTTTCTCAGGGATAGCTCCCCTGGAGATACGGTCAACATATTCAGCAGCAACGTTCAGTGGGCCGATAACTGCATCGAGTGTGTCATTGACACCTTCAACAATAGCACGGTAATCACCGAAGTGTTTGGAAGCATCGGCACGGGTATCAAGCTTACCTTCAACAGCAGCATCTGAAAGCATGTTAGCATCAGAAACAAGCAGGTTTATTGCATCGATACACTGGTTAAGGTTGTTCTTGATAGTGTTAAAGTCACCGTTGTAGTCATCCGTAATTTTCTCAGGGATAGCTCCCCTGGAGATACGGTCAACATATTCAGCAGCAACGTTCAGTGGGCCGATAACTGCATCGAGTGTGTCATTGACACCTTCAACAATAGCACGGTAATCACCATGGTGTTTGGAGGCATCAGCACGGGTATCAAGTTTACCTTCAACAGCTGCTACAGAAAGCATATTGGCATCAGCGACAAGCAGGTTTATTGCATCGATACACTGGTTGAGGTTGTCCTTGATGGTGTTAAAGTCACCGTTGTAATCATCTGTGATCTTGTCAGGAATAGCTCCCCTGGAGATACGGTCAACATATTCAGCAGCAACGTTCAGTGGACCGATAACTGCATCGAGTGTGTCATTGACACCCTCAACAATAGCACGGTAATCACCCTGATGTTTTGAAGCATCGGCACGGGTATCAAGTTTACCTTCAACAGCAGCCTCTGAAAGCATGTTAGCATCAGCGACAAGCAGGTTTATTGCATCGATACACTGGTTGAGGTTGTTCTTGATCTCATTGAAGTCACCTGAATATTCATCTGTGATCTTGTCAGGTATTTCACCATGAGAGATGCGATCAACATATTCAGCAGCAACATTGAGTGGGCCGATAACTGCATCGAGTGTGTCATTGACACCCTCAACAATAGCACGGTAATCACCGAAGTGTTTGGAAGCATCGGCACGGGTATCAAGTTTACCTTTAACAGCAGCCTCTGAAAGCATGTTAGCATCAGCGACAAGCAGGTTTATTGCATCGATACACTGGTTGAGGTTGTTCTTGATCTCATTGAAGTCACCTGAATATTCATCTGTGATCTTGTCAGGTATTTCACCATGAGAGATGCGATCAACATATTCAGCAGCAACATTGAGTGGACCAATAACTGCATCGAGTGTATCATTGACACCTTCAACAATAGCACGGTAATCGCCATGGTGTTTTGAAGCATCAGCACGGGTATCAAGCTTACCTTCAACAGCAGCATCTGAAAGCATGTTTGCATCAGAAACAAGCAGGTTTATTGCATCGATACACTGGTTGAGGTTGTTCTTGATCTCATTGAAGTCACCTGAATATTCATCTGTGATCTTGTCAGGTATTTCTCCATGAGAGATGCGATCAACATATTCAGCAGCAACATTGAGTGGACCGATAACTGCATCGAGTGTGTCATTGACACCCTCAACAATAACACGGTAATCACCATGGTGTTTTGAAGCATCGGCACGGGTATCGAGCTGACCTTTAACAGCTGCTGCAGAAAGCATATTAGCATCAGCGACAAGGGCATTTATTGAATCGATACATGTGTTAAGATTGTTCTTGATGGTGTTGAAATCACCTTTATAATCATCTGTTATCTTTTCTGGAATCGTTCCCTTTGCAATGCGATCAACGTAATCAGCAGCTACGTTCAAAGGAGTGATAACAGCATCCATCACCTGATTGAAGCCTTTTGGGATCTCTTTGAAGTCAATGCCTACATTAAGGTCTGCCCTTCTGTCCAGTTTACCTTCAAGGGTGTCATTTGTAAGATTCTTAAAATCATCTACAATCTTGTTTATTGGTTTTGATATAAGTCTGGAGATGAAGAATGCCATTACAATACCAACAATGATAGCAACTATGACCATTATGGTAAGTGTTAATATGGAACTTTGCATTCCCTGCTCCATCTTATCTTTCTGGTCAGCACGTGCCTCTTCTGTAATGGTCTGAACGGCAGATGCTTCTTGTTGCATTATTTCCTTTGCAACTACCTGCTCTTCTGCATAAGATACATAGGAATTGAAGTCAGATTTGTAGGCTGTTGCCGCAGCGACTATTGCCTGTGCAGCATCCTTGTCTTCCTGTACCTGGAAACGTGAATCAAGAGTATTTCCAATTGTTATTATCTCGTCCATCATTTCATTGACATTATCTGCATATTGATGGTCAACATGCAGCATAAAACGTAACCTTTCGCTACGTGCCTCGAGGGTGAGCTGCAAAAGCTGAGTGGCATAGTCCACATTGGTTCTCTCTTTCTCAATAACACTAATATCTGCATTTTGTGCAATAGCATTTGAAAGGTCTTCATCCTGTGTTGCAAGTATCTGGTTTATCTGATCTTCAAGGATAAGACCACGTTCTATAAGATCTGCTTCAGCTTCACCTTTCTGATTCTCCAGTTCCACGTAATCATTGAAAGCATCATTATAGCTCAACGCCGCTGCCTGAACATCATCCATCTGCTGATCATTCACAGGGTCAGTGAAGATCTCCTTTGAAGACTCTGTTTGAGCTACGATGTCAGTTACAACACTGTTTACTTTTTCAGAATATGTAACATCCTTAGTCAATTGATAATTTTCTTCAGCGATACGTGCATCTTTCATGTATTTGACAAGACGGTTCATGTCATCTGCTTTGACCACCCTGTCATTTACACCTGTCAATCCGTTATAACCACTATATCCAACAATAGCAGTTAGTAAGAGTAATATTACAAAACTTCCGATTAGAATGTTTTTTATTTTCATATTCTCAAACATACTTTGTATCTCCATCACAACACATTTTTAGAATAATATCGAATGATTTTTCTTTTAATCAAGATGTAAAATTAACACCTGTTTATCAATAGTTGATTTGTTACACATCGTGTTGCAAAACTAATTATTGATATATATGCCAGTTTTTGATTCACATTTTCTTTTTGAATCAAATCCCCTGCTATCAGTTTCCTCACGGTATTCTTTAAGTGAAACGTGAAATTTCCTCTCATTTGAACGCATTTCCAATCACATCCATCCTCCAGTGTAACTATATATACAGTTTAATTAAACTCAAAGAAATGTACATTTTAATGATAATCACTTTGAATTTAGTGCTATTTTATAATAATAAGCACATTCGCAATGCTCTTGTGCACAACATAAACAATGTCAATTATATATAAATATATGGATTATATTTCGAGAGTTAATATCAAAGTAGTTTATCCAAGTGCCACCACTACACATATATAAACGAATAAATTTATAGAACCGAGAGGTTCAAAAGTACATGATAGGATACGACGCAGAAGTTGAGCGAATAAAAATGCTTCTTGAGGCAAATCCAAGAGGGATGACTGTAATAAATCTGGCAAAAGAGCTCAACATCAGCAGAAATTCAGCTGCAAAATACCTAGATATACTATTAGTATCCGGCCAGGTTGAAATGGATAGCATAGGGCCTGCGAAAGTATACCATTTATCAACCCGCGTACCACCATCAAAATTGATTAATTACTCTTCCGATTGTGTAATATTAGTAGATGAAAAACAAAATATTATACACATAAATGATAATTGTTCCAATTTATTCGATTTGGAAGAAAATATCCTTGGGACAAACATCAAAGATATATATGGAATAAATGCCGAAATCATATCAGAAATTGATCATGCCTTTAATGAAGGCAAATATGATAATGAGACAGGTCAAATATCTATGAGTGGGCCGTATTTTAATGTCAGAATAATCCCTACTTTATCAGAGAGCAGATCTCCATGTGTTGCCATTATCATGGAAGATATTACTAAAGAAAAAACAATGGAAGAGAAGCTGAAAAAATATCGTACATTGATAGATACATTAATAGATAATTGCATTAATGAAAATGATATAAACCTGCTTATTGAAAACATAAAAGTCGAAGGCAATGAATTAAAAGCATCTGAAGATAATACTTCCAGCAAACGGATAATGTACCAAGAGATTATTAATTTCTTGCCTGATATAATTTATTTACTAAAAGAAGATGGGACTTTTCTTGATTATATAGCTTCAGATGATACTAAATTATTTAGATCTCCTTCTGAATTTTTAGGCAAAAAAATATGTGAGTGCTTTCCTGAAGCACAATCACGGCAAATGATGCAACATTTAGAGAAAGTTCTAAAATATGGTGAAATGGAACTTTTTCAATATCAGATAACAGTAAATGACAAAACGTACGATTTCGAAGCACGTTTAGTTCCAGGCAAAAATAGAGAGATATTAGCTATTGTTAGTGATGTTACAAGTAAAAAATTAACTGAAAACAGATTAGAAAGTATTTTTAGAGCACTGCCTGTTGCAGCCGGTATACTTACAAATCGCAGATTCAAAGAAGTCAATCCTCGTATGATAGAAATGACAGGATACGCCACTGATGAACTGCTAGGATCACATGCGGATATGCTGTATCCCACTCCAGAAGAATCAGAGTTTGTTAGTGTTGAGAAATATAAACTAATTAGGGAAAATGGAGTTGGAACTGTTGAAACGCGATGGAAAAGAAAAAATGGCACTATTATAGACATACTTTTATCATCAACCCCTCTTGACGGTTCTGATTTATCAAAAGGGGTTACTTTTACTGCACTAGATATTACTGACAGGAAAAAAGCAGAAAGAGCCCATAAGTTGTCAGAGGAAAAATTCCGGGCTTTCTTTGAGAAAAACAATGAATATTGCTATATAATCTCTCCAGAGGGGAATATAATTGACATAAATGAGTCTGCCCTTAAATTATTGGGCTATGAAAATGAAGAAATCATTGGAAAACCACTTGCAACCATCTACGCTCCTGAATTGCAATCTCGCATGAAAGAGATATTTCAAAAATGGCAACTTAAAGAAGACATAATTGATGAGGAAATGACAATAATAAGCAAATCTGGACAAAGAAGGACAGTACTTGTAAGTGTGTCAAAATTACTTGATGAAGATGGAAATACCTTGTATTTGACATCTATCCAAAGAGATATCATGTAGCAAAAGTAGCTGAAGATTAATTAAAAAAGTGATGAAACTTACTATCCTCTTTTAAAATTCCAAATTGGACTCTTTAGAACACATTATTCTATTTTCTTTTGTAATGATAATTTTAACAGGATAATGCCCTGAGTAGTACTTACCACAAGAAAACACAAAGGGCATGGTTATGTTTGTTCCAGATGAGAAATCTGGAACACCCAGTAAACCTGATATTTACTGATTTGCCTAATAAGGGGTAAACTTTACAAATATAACTCAACTGGGGCAAATATTTATATATATACATGCATAATTTTATTGTTGTGCACTAGAGCAGTGCTATAGTGTATTGCGTAACTTAATAAAATGTAATTGACTCGAAAGAGAGGCATTGGTCGATATTGCTAGCAAAATTGAAGTTGTTACAAGGTTGAACAATACAAAATAGTTAAGACCCTGTGTTCAGAACTTGAAACATATTATTGCTTAGTTTAATATAATATTACATAATATATAAGCAATGCAATATAACTTACCAAAGCATGTGTAAGTACATAGTAGTACAAAAACCATCAATGTCTTGAGTATTTGATGGTTTCAATTAGCACATAAATAAAGAGTAATTTTGTCTTGGCGGATAGGGTATTTCAATATGGAGAGTAACAGATGACTTCAATTCAGGATGTTACATTCAGAGAGATAAGAATAAAAGTCGAAAAAGAAAACCATGTGGTTAAAATTCCTGAAAAAGTATACCAAATTCTAATAGGATTAGAAAATGAATGTTACTGCTATTTAGATAAACAGGCTAATTTTCTTGAAGTCAGCAAGGAATATTGTGATCTTCTAGGTTATACAAGAGAAGAACTCCTGAATATGGGAGTAACTAATGTGGAAGTAAATGCTGATCCTGAACAAATAACATTCAGAATGAATAAAACTCTAAAAAATGGATTTAGCAGATTCGAGACACAGCACCAAACAAAAGATGGAAAAGTTGTGGACGTAGAGGTCAGTGCAATTTACACTGACCATAATTATTTTGGTTTTTTAGTGTCCATTAATGATATCACCGAAAAAAAGCAATCTCGAAGAGAACTTCAAAAAGAAAAAGAAAAGTTTAGAGCTTTGTTTGAGAACATTGTTGAATACTGTTATATGATATCACCTGATGGGACCATAATTGATCTTAATAATTCAGCTTTGAATATATTAGGCTATGATAAAAATGAGTTGATAGGGCAACCCATTTCAATGATCTATGCTCCCGAATCACATACCCATATGAAAAAGGTCTTTGAAAAATGGAAGAACACAGGATATGTGAACAACGAAGAAATGATAATTATAACCCGTTCAGGTGAACGTAGGAATATTTTGTTAAGTGCAAGTCAGTTGGTCAGTGATCAGGGTAATGTTCTGCATTCAATATCCATTCAAAAAGATATTACAGAAAAGAAAAAGTGGGAAAAGGGACTTGAGGAAGAGAGGGTAAAGAGATGTCTCTTTTTTGAAAGTTCATTGGATGGGATTGTAGTTCTTGATGAAGAAGGAAAAGTCTATGATGCTAACGAACAGTTCGGGAATATGTTGGGATATTCTTTAGAAGAGGTTAAAAAACTTCATATATGGGACTGGAATACTATTTTTACACGTGAACAATTAATTGAATTGCTCAAAAATGTGCACGATCATAGCTATTTGTTCGAGACAATTCATAGATGCAAAAATGGTACTTGCATTAATGTAGAGATATCCTCTAATGTATTTTATGAGAATGAGAAGAAATTGATCTTATGCATTTGCAGGGACTTTTCAGAACGTATAAAGGCAGAAAAAGAACTTTATGAGAGTGAATTAAAATATCGCTCATTGTTCGATCAATCCGTAGATGGAATATATCTTCATGACCATAAAGGAAATATCCTCGATGCTAACAATGGGGCTGTTACACAGTCAGGTTATTCGAAAGAAGAACTGATGCAGATGATTCTGTTTGATTTTATTGTTGATGAATTGGATCCAGATGAAATCATGAAACAATGGTCTCAGTGGAAACCAGGACAAACGGTGACGATCGAAACAAACCATAAACACAAAGATGGTCACATATATCCTGTTGAAATAAGCACAAGTTGTGTAAAATATGGGTCTGAGAATTACATAATGGCCATGGTCAAGGACATTAGCGAACGCAAAAAAGCGGAGATTGAGCTACGTGAAAACGAGGGATTACTGAGACTCCTAATAGAGCATGCACCTGTGGCATTGGCGATGTTCGACCGTAATATGCGATACATAGCTGCAAGCAATCGATGGCTGACTGACTACTATCTTGGTGATATCGATATTATTGGTAAGTGTCATTATGACATATTCCCCGAAATCCCGGAAGAGTGGAAAGAAATGCATAGAAAGACTTTGAAAGGAGAGGTCTGCCCCGTTAAAGAAACTCGTTTGGAACGTGTAGATGGAAGAATACAGTGGGTGAAAGGAGAGGTTCGACCATGGAGAACAGCAGATGGTGCTGTTGGTGGAATTGTACTATTATCAGAAGATATTACTGAAAGCAAAAAGGTTAAAGAGGTACTTGAGGAAAGTGAGAAGATATTCAAGTCATTCTTTGAACAATCATCGGTAGGTGTTGTTCAAGTAACACCATATGGAGACTACCTTCAGGTTAACAAACGATTCTGTGATATGGTTGGCTATTCTTCTGATGAATTAGTTGGAATGAACTTTAGAGTGATAACTCATCCTGATGATCTGAAACTTAACAACCGATTTATTCTTCAAACAATTTCAGGAGAAATTGACTCTTATGAACTCGAAAAAAGATTGGTGCATAAAAATGGGGATATTATTTGGATCAGATTATATTCTAAAACAATAAGAGATGAAAAAAATTCACCACAATACAATATTTCTGTGATAACAGATATCACCGAGCAAAAGAAGGTTACTAATGAACTTGTAAAGAGAAAAAGACAACTTTCGCTTGCAATGGAAGCCTCTGAGTATGGATTCTGGGAACTTGATATTGATACAAATAAAGTACACATGAGTCCCACTTTGTACGAAATAAATGGTTACAAACCTGATAAACTTCCTAGCGATCTTAACTTATTGCTTGATCACATTCATCCAGATGATAAAGATAAATTAATGACTACCATCAAAAGAAGTATCCTTGACATAACGCCGATGTCTATTGAATATAGAATAAAACATAGTTCAGGTGAATGGAGGTGGATGTCTTCTAAAGGAAGACCTGTAGACCTTGATGAAAAAGGTGTTCCTCATTCTTTTGTTGGAACACAGATGGATATCACCTCAAGAGTGGATGCAGAAAAGACTTTACTCTATGCCAGATTGCTGGCTGATGAATACAACTGTATGAAAAGTGACATGTTAAAAAACATCACTCATGAACTCAGGACACCTCTCACAGCAATTATAGGTTTTTCTGATGTGCTGATAAGTAGTGAACAAAATGAGTTTACCGATACGTGCCGGAAATATGTAGAATACATTAACACTAGTGGTAAAGACCTGCTGCAGATAATCAATTGTATGCTTGATTTTACAATCGTGGAAAATAGTGACCCTGACACACTGGCAATCAAAACTTTTGAAGTTGAGGGACTTATATCTGAAGTTTTAAGGCTAAATTATACTAAAGCAATGAAAAAGAACATTGCTTTACAGAGCATCATTGAGGATTCGTCTTTAACTCTTGCTGCCGATAAAGAAAAACTAAAGCATGCTCTGTACAACCTTGTGGATAACGCAATTAAATTTACAGAATATTCTGGTTCAGTAAAAATAGAAGTAAAAACATTGAGTAATAATATTCAATTTTCAGTTCATGATACAGGAATAGGAATAGCAGAAGAGAAACATGAAACAATCTTCAAACCATTTGTACAGATAGATGGTTCATTATCACGAAAATACAGTGGTACAGGACTTGGTCTGGCTCTGGCTAAAAAAATAATAGAACTTCATGATGGGACAATTAAAGTTGAAAGCGAACTAGGAAAAGGTGCCAAATTTATAGTTCAGATTCCTTTGAACATTGTATATGACTAAAAGTGAATTAATCAGATAGTTCAATTGATTTATAAAAATTTAATTTAGGGTCTGCCATTTACTTAATAACTTAAATCCCATGTAGCAAATTGATTTTTTTAAAACTGATACGGTTCTCAGATGATAATATCTAGATGATAATATCTATTACATGAAAAAGAATCTTAAAGCTGATAGACTTTTGATTCTGAACTCTCGTGTTAGAGAGGAAGAGACAGGAGGACTTATTTAGATTTAATTTCAGATGTAAATACTAAATCATTTTAAGTGGTAGTGTAAAAGTGAATGTACTTCCTTTATTAGTTTCACTTTGTACATTGATGTCTCCACCATGCATTTCAACTAGACTTTTAGCAATAGCCAATCCCAAACCTGTTCCTTTGTGTTCACGGGATGAAAAAGAATTTACTTGTTGGAAGGAATTAAACAAGATTTTTTGATCATTCAGAGATATCCCAATACCATTATCAATTACTGAAACTGATAAATTATTGTTAATCACGTCTGCTTTCACACATACTTTGCCATTTAAAGAAGTAAATTTGATAGCATTACTGATTAGATTGCATAATATTTGTTTGAACATTGATTTATCAGCATAAATTAAGTTTACCTCTTTGCTAATCAAAACCTCAAAATCGGTGTTTTTTTCAGCAATTAATGGAGAAAACATCTCCGAAACTGTAGAGATTGTTTCAGGAACTTCAAAGTATTCTGGATAGATTTCCATTTTTCCAGATTCGATCTTTGATATATCAAGAATATCATTGATCAAACTAAGTAAATGTTTTCCACCAACATTTATATTTAGAATATGTTTTGCTTGCTTTTCATTAAGTTTTCCAAATGATTCAGTAAGCAATAAATCGGAAAAACCAATTATAGCATTCAAAGGTGTTCTTAACTCATGACTGACACTTGCCAGAAAAACACTTTTAGCTTTATTTGCAGTGTCCGCTTCATTCTTGGCATTAATCAGCAGCTTTTCGCTTTCTTTTAACTTTTTTTCGTTTTCTTTTTGTTCAGTCACATCGTCAACAGTTAATAATACTTTGTGCTCCGTCTTAAGAGTAATAAAAGTTGTAGAAATTAGAAGTAATCTCTTTAATTCCTGATCATTTACTTTTGTTGTAAGTTCTCCCTCTTGCTTATAGATATTTTCAGAAGTCTGAAACGTATGCATCACTGCATTTCTAACAGGACAGTACTTACAATTTGCATTCTTTCCGCAGCCTGCATCTTCAAATGAATTTATACAAGAAAAAAGCTCTCCACCTAATAATCCCAATGAATCTTCTTTTTTTATTCCGAGAACTTCAGATGTTGTATTATTTATATTTTCAATTTTTCCTTCTGGATTTACAACAATCATTATAAAAGGTGCATTATCAAAGATCGTTTTAAACAAAACCATATCATTAGACATATTGTTGTATATTGAAACATCGCTTTCAGTCGATTTGCAGATACTTTTTTCTGTTTTGTTCATGAAAATACCTGAGATCTGTAAAATTAATTGAATAATATTAATATATTTTGCTCTAATACACAAAAACAAAGGCATTTGTTGCATTCTTTTATACACGTATATATATATATATATATAATAGTAGTATGTTAAATAGATTTGCAGAAAATGATTCTTTGTTAGCTAATTATTACTGTAATTTGTATATGAATATTTATATATATGTAGCTCTTACACAATATTTGCAACATTTAAGCAAAGCTAATTGTGGATTAAAACTCACTCAGTTAGTGGTTGTTAACTTGTTAATCAAAATATATCCTGATCAAAGCAAACAATAGGGTGGTCATGTGGTTCAAAATGGTGTTAAAGAAAACGAAGATAATGAAAAAGAGTATTTACATCTAATTTTGAAGTCTGTAGATATGGTTTTATGGTCTGCAACCTTTCCTGACCTTGAACTTATTCGTATCAGCTCCTCATCTGAAAACATTCTGGGAACCGACCCTCAGAAGCTTTTAATGGAAAAAAATCTATGGTATCAATTCGTCCATCCTGATGATCTTGATATTGTGCAAGAAGCTACAAAACAAAGAGAATTGAAAGGTGAAGCAACAGCAGAGTATCGTATCCTGAGACCCGACGGAAGTATTTCCTGGGTTCGTGAAAGTTCTGAAGTCAAGTATGACACTGATAATGCTTCTGTACGTGTAGATGGTATTCTCACAGATATAAGTAGGAGTAAGAAAGCTGAAGAAGAATTGAAAATAAGAGAAGAGCGTTTGAGAAGTCTTTCATCTATTCTCCATTACAGGACAGATTCGGTTCAGGATTTCCTTGACTTCGCCCTTAATGAATCTATAAAACTTACTCGAAGCAAGATAGGGTACATCTACTATTATGATGAAGAAAAAAAGGAATTTAGTCTAAATACCTGGTCTAATAACGTAATGAAGGAATGTGAGGTAACCGAACCACAGACCAAATACCAACTTGAACATACCGGTATCTGGGGAGAAGCAGTCAGGCAACGCAGAGAAATAATCGTAAACGACTTTCAAGCTTCAAATCCACTAAAAAAAGGTTATCCTGAAGGGCATGTGGAGCTTTACAGATATATGACGGTACCAGTGATAAAAAACGATAAAATAGTTGCTGTTGTCGGTGTGGCTAATAAAGAATCGGATTACAGTAAAGATAATGCACTTGAGCTGGCCTTGCTTATGGATTCTGTGTGGAATGCTACTGAAAATAAAAAAATTGAACAGGCGCTTCAACAAAGCGAAAAGATCCATAGGCAGGCACACAATATCTTGCAAGGTATTATTGAAAGTCCAAAAGACGTAATTATATTTGCTCTCGACAAGGAGTATAGATATCTTGCTTTCAACACAAATCATCAGTTAACAATGAAGCAGATATGGGGTGTCAATATTGAAGATGGCACTTGCATGCTTGACTACATTCAAAGCGATGAGGACAGGGAAAAAGCAAAAGATAATTTTGACAGGGCACTTACAGGTGAAGCATTCACTATTATTGAAGAATATGGTAATTCCTTATTCGAAAGACGATGGTATTCGAATATGTATAGTCCCCTTAAGGATGATGAAGGAAATATTGCCGGTCTCACTCTCATTTTATCTGATATCACTGAAAGCAAACGTTCGGAACAGGCTCTTTTAGCAGAAGAAGCTAGAATTAGAGCGATTGCTGAGTCTGCGCAGGATGCGATCCTGATGATGGATCCGCAAGGTAATATCTCTCTATGGAATCCGGCTGCAGAACGAATTTTTGGATATTCAATAGAGGAAGCTGTCGGCCAAAACCTGCATTTGTTACTGGCACCGTCACGTTATCATTCAGCACAGCAAGAAGCCCTAACTAAATTCCTCAAAACAGGGCAGGGCGATGCTGTGGGTAATACTGTGGAATTAGAGGCTATTTGTAAGGATGAGCGGGAAATACCAGTTGAACTTTCACTTTCTGCGATAGAACTTTCCGATGGTTGGCACTCAGTGGGAATTATACGTGACATTACAGAGCGGAAGGAACTGGAAAATACCCTTATTGTTGAGAAGGAAAAAGCTCAGGAAGCAACACGGGCAAAGAGTGAGTTCCTGGCAAATATGTCCCACGAGATACGCACACCTATGAACGGTGTCATTGGCATGACAGGGCTGCTTCTTGATACTGACCTCAGTGATGAACAAAGACATTATGCTGAAACTGTGAAATTAAGCGGAGAATCACTACTTCAACTTATTAATGATATCCTGGACTTCTCCAAGATAGAGGCTGGAAAACTGGAACTGGAAACCGTGGATTTTAATTTGCATGAAATGCTGGATGATTTTGCTTCCATGCTCTCAATAAAAGCTCATGAGAAAGAACTGGAATTTATCTGTGCGCCTGAACACGATGTTCCTGCATATGTCCAGGGTGATCCCGGACGCTTGCAACAAGTACTGACCAACCTTACTGGAAACGCAATTAAGTTCACTCATAAAGGTGAGGTAGTTGTACAGGTAATTCTTGAATCAGAGACTGATACTGAAGCATTTTTACGTTTCTCAGTTTGTGATACTGGTGTTGGTATCCCTGAAAATAAAAAATATGATCTATTCGATAAATTCTATCAGGTTGATGCATCAACCACAAGACAATATGGTGGTACAGGACTTGGACTGGCAATCTCCAAACAGCTGGTTGAGATGATGGGAGGCGATATTGGTGTGGAAAGTGAGAATGGTAAAGGTTCAGAGTTTTGGTTCAGAATAAACCTTACAAAAAAACAGGATGGTAGTTCTAAGAAAATTAAATCTTCAGAACTCAAGGATTCATACGTCCTGGTTGTTGATGATAACGCCACGAATCGTGAGATCCTCAACAAGCGAATAAGTTCATGGGGTGCCAAAGTAGATGAGGCCATGGACGGTCCTACAGCACTTCAGGCTTTGTATCGTGCACATGAAAACGGTAAACAATATCAGGTGGTTATCCTCGATATGCATATGCCTGGAATGGATGGTGAATCGGCAGCAAAATTCATCAAATCTGATACAAAACTAAAATCTATCCCTCTGGTGATGCTTAGCTCCTTAGGGCAACGTTCCAATGTCCTGAACTTCAGTGAGAGATATTTTGAAGCATACCTCACCAAGCCTGTAAGAAATCAGGAATTACTGGATGTCCTATCTGGAATATTGAATAAGGAAAAACAGAATAATGAAGTCAATACTCATGTGAACACACCTTCAACTCCTTCTCGTGACCATAAGAACTTAAGATTGTTGCTTGCTGAAGACAATACAGTAAATCAAAAAGTAGCTCAAGGTATGCTACATAAATTAGGTTATCATGCGGATATTGTAGCCAATGGTATGGAAGCAATAAAAGCATTGGAAATGTTGCCATATGACATGGTTCTTATGGATGTGCAGATGCCAGACATGGATGGATTTGAGGCTACTCGCCTTATTCGAGATGCTCAATCTGCAGTCCTTGATCATGACATTCCAATAGTTGCGATGACAGCCTACGCAATGAAAGGGGACAAAGAACGTTGTCTGGAAGTTGGTATGAATGATTATATTTCAAAACCGGTTTCATTACAGTCCCTGATGCAATTGCTGGAGAAATGGCAGAGCATATTTAAAAAAGAAGCAAACCATAATGTTATGTCTGCAGGAGGAATGAAAGGGTCACATGATCTTGTAGTATTGGATAGGGCTGCACTTTTTGAAAGAGTAATGAATGATGTAGACCTTGCCCGAAGATTGATAGAAATTTTCCTCGAAGATATGCCAAAAGAAGTGATTGCTCTAAGAAATGACCTCGGAAAAAGAGAATTAGAATACTTAAATGAATATGCACACAAAATAAAAGGTGCTTCTGCAAACATTGGAGGTCTGGCTTTAAGTGCTGTGGCCTCACAGATAGAGATTGCCGGAAATAAAAACCAGATTGATAAAATGGATACACTTTTACCTGAACTTGAAAAGCAATATGACCTATTGGTTGAACAACTCAAGACAATATAACTTCGAGATATATAATAGCATATTTCGTTAACATGATTCTCATGACAATTTACTACAAAGAATTCCTGATTAATCTTGAGTTACTTTGATGAATGTAGCTGAAATCACTTAATAATAATAGGAAATACTGAATCTTTTTTGCTGCACTTCGTTTGTGATCAAAATAACAACTATTTGTATAAGCAATACCTACTGGAAGAAAAGAAGACAACACTCTACTGTAGAATGTATAAAAAAGTTGACAGTACACCAGCCGGGATTCGAACCCGGGTTCGAGCGTTGGCAACGCCCGGTGATAACCGCTACACTACTGGTGTGCTTTTGCTTAGGTGCCCAGACCCGGACTTGAACCGGGGACAACTGCCTCTTCAGGGCAGCGCTCTCCCAACTGAGCTACCTGGGCATGATGACCCGAAGCACCTAAATGCTGCTTTTACATTTAAACTTAACTGTTGCAAAACTGTTTTGGTGGGCCCGCGGAGAGTCGAACTCCGGACCTCCGCCATGTCAAGGCGACGTCATAACCAGCTAGACCACGAGCCCATTATGCAGTTTGCGAATATCTGTTAACACCTTGCTGCTTAATAGCACTTCAGTGCTATTATCGCACGCCTTGGCGCTTATCAGCACCCCTCATAATGCATAATAGATAATAAACCTTTTGGGTAAACTGACATAATACCAGAACCTGTTTATAAAGAACAGCCTCCTTGACATGTGCCAGCAATAATTTATAGTTCCAACATAACACCTGCAAAAATCTGGCACAACAAATTTTGTTTGAATCAAATCTCATCCATAGAGGATATATATGCTATAGAGATTCAACATCAATAGGCATATTAGACATAAAAAGACACACTGAAAATAATGCCTATTAATAACAAAGCCGAATTTTCAAATAAGCATATTGCACTATGTCCTGAAAAAAAGTACTGCATGCCCTTACATAAAATAATGTAACTGAACTTCCAGGCGCCCTGGAAAAAAAGATGATATTTAATGAATAAGGAATGAATATGCGACTTTTTCATACATCGTAGAATGTGGGTTCTGTGGAGTTGGCATTCATAAAACCTTGTGTGGACCCATCTGGAAGAACCATAGTTAAGACATCTACTGTTCCATTCAGAGTATGTGAATCGTACAGATAGAATGCATCATTTTTACGCGAAACATTTTTAGCAAATATTACAGCATTACCCCTGCCTAGCTCAAGGATCTCCACATCTCCAAAATCCCAAAAGAAATTATCAATTGCAGGCTCAAGATTGTGCGCGCCCATAAGTGATATGTACATGCTGGAGAACATATCCAGACCATAGGACATGGATATCACCGCATCTGTGCCCTGAAATCTCATTGTGACCTGCTTGAAGTGAATGAACTCATCCCCATTGGATATGAGGTCATTACTGGCTGAAAATGAAAGTAAGGATATGATAAGTGCTATAACCAGAAATGCTGTGAACTTCATAATATCAGGTCCGGAGCAACAAACGAAGGCATAATTTCTTATATTCTGATGCCACTATAATCATATTAACTTTACTCACAAATGAAATATAATAACTTTGACTTACGTAAGTATAAAAACCGTCAAGTATATATTTTGTACGTACAACTGTGAACAAACCACAAAACTTGCGAGAAGACTATGGAAAAAGAGACTACTGATTCTAGTGAAGAGATTGAACTGTACGAGGACAATTTCGAAACCACAGACTCCATAGATGTTCCGGAACTCTTAATTGACCAGATAATTGGTCAGGAACATGCAGTGGAGGTGGTAAAAAAAGCAGCAAGCCAGCGAAGGCATGTAATGATGATTGGAAGCCCTGGTACGGGTAAGTCCCTGCTTTCAAAGGCAATGGCTGAACTTCTTCCGAAAGAAGAACTTCAGGATATACTCGCATACCCAAATCCTGAGGACAACAATAATCCAAAGATACGTTCCGTACCTGCCGGAAAAGGCAGGGAGATCGTAATGGCACACAAACTGGAAGCACAGAAAAAAGCCCAGTCACGTAATATGCTGATGATGATCCTGGTATTCGGTATCATTATCTATTCATTCTACGTTGGCCAGCTTCTGTGGGGTATTATTGCAGCGATAATGATATTGCTTCTTACACGCCAGTTCATGCCAAAAGAAGAAATGATGATACCAAAGCTCATTGTTTCAAACTATCAGAAGGAGCACGCACCATTCCTTGATGCAACAGGCACACATGCAGGTGCGCTACTTGGTGATGTCAGGCACGACCCGTTCCAGTCAGGTGGTCTTGAAACACCTGCCCATGACAGGGTAGAGAGCGGTGACATTCATAAATCACACAAGGGTGTACTGTTCATAGATGAGATAAATACTCTCAGCCTTGAATCACAGCAGAGCCTGCTTACAGCCCTTCAGGAAAAGGAGTATCCTATTACGGGACAATCCGAAAGAAGCTCAGGTGCGCTTGTCAAGACAGAACCTGTCCCATGTGATTTTATCATGGTAGCAGCAGGTAATCTTGATGCAATGGAAAAGATGCATCCTGCGCTCAGATCCCGTATAAAGGGTTATGGATACGAGCTATTCATGAGAGAATCCATGGAGGATAATCCTGAGAACCGCAAGACACTTGTAAGGTTCGTGGCGCAGGAGGTCATGAGAGACGGACATATCCCTCCATTTGACCAGACTGCTGTGGATGAAGTAATCCGTGAAGCTCAGAGGAGAGCAGGCAGAAAGGGTCATCTAACACTGAAACTCCGTGACCTTGGAGGTCTTGTGAGAGTTGCAGGTGACATTGCACATTCAGAAGAGGCACCTGTCGTTACTGCAAAGCACGTCCTTGCTGCAAAGAAGATGGCAAGATCAATAGAACAACAGCTTGCTGATAGTTATCTTGAACGTAAGAATGATTACCAGCTTTTCAAGAAAATGGGAAGCGCTGTTGGAAGGGTAAACGGTCTTGCTGTAATGGGAGGAGATTCAGGAATTGTACTGCCAATCATGGCAGGAGTTGCTCCATCGCTCTCTAACTCAGAAGGCAAGGTTATTGCAACTGGTATGTTGAAGGATATTGCAAAGGAAGCTGTACAGAACGTTTCCGCTGTAATCAAGAACGTAACAGGCAAGGATATAAGCAACCATGACATCCACATCCAGTTCATCGGAACGTATGAAGGTGTGGAAGGTGACAGTGCATCCATATCCATTGCCACTGCCGTCATATCAGCTCTTGAGAACATCCCTATCGATCAGTCTGTAGCCATGACAGGTTCACTTTCCGTAAGAGGAGATGTGCTTCCTATCGGCGGTGCGACCTATAAGATAGAAGCTGCAGCAAGAGCTGGTATAAAGAAAGTAATTATTCCAAAATCCAATGAGGATGACGTACTGATCGAAGACGCATACAAGGATAAGATCGAGATAGTTCCGGTAACCAACATTGTAGAAGTTATAGAACACAGTCTCGTAGGTCCTGATAAGGAAAGGATCCTTGAGAAACTTAAGAGTCTCAGCAGTCTTAAGACCGGTACCGAAATGCCTGAAGTGGTCCCTGTGTGAACAGGGGCTGTTACTTATTTATTTAAATTTTTGTTTCATTCATAGTTTCATTCATAAAGTGAGGAGTTAATAATGCATAGTGTAGACTTTTTTGATACAAGGATCATAGAGGGGACTACAACGTCTATTGTCCTTGATAATGGCAAGATAGAGCAAATATCTGTCAATTTTACAAAAGGAGCAGCCGTCAGAGCTCTTAAAGGTGGTTCATGGGGATTCACTTCTGCAGACGGGGATTTCGATATTGAAAAAGCAATACGTGCAGCGTCTGAACTTGCAGTAAGTATGGATGATAAATCACCCAAGGAAAAAGTAAAGATGCAGGAAATAGCAAGCCCTGTTGTCTCAAATGCTCCAAAAGTGAAGAAAAATCCTCTAGATATCTCTCTTGAAGAAAAGGTCAGCAACCTGAAAGAGTTTGGAAAATACGCCAAAAAAGAAGGCATCAGTAGCAGCAGTGCTGTATACAGCGAATCATCATACAAGGTCATGTATACCGATTCCACGGGTGTGGAAGGAGAATATGATGTCGTAAGAACCGGGTTTGCTATTAGTGCGGTGGCTTCAAGAGACGGAATGTACCAGGCCGGAAGAGAAAGCCGCTTTGGTGTTACAGGCTATGAGATATTCGACAAATATAATGCAGCTGAACTTGCAGAAGAAGCCGCAAACAGTGCATTGCAACTCCTTGATGCAAAGCCTGCCAAAGGCGGAAGCATGCCGGTAATACTTGACCCTGAACTTGCAGGAGTTTTTGCCCACGAGGCAGTAGGACATGCATCAGAAGCAGATCTCGTGCTTGAAGGAAGCTCTGTTCTTGAAAACCGCATAGGTGAATCAATAGCATCCCCGCTTGTAACAATTATCGATGACCCTACAATGCATGAATATGGTTATTTCCCGTTTGACGATGAAGGTTCACAAACTGAGAAAACAACTCTCATAGACAACGGAGTTCTCAAATCCTACCTGCACTCCAGGGAAACAGCCGCAAAACTTGGAGGGACACCAGGACACTGCCGTGCTCAGGGACATTCCAGACCAATTGTCCGTATGAGTAATACATACATTGACAATGGAAATTCAAAACTCGAGGAAATGCTTGAGGAAATCGGGAATGGAATGTACCTTATAGGTTCCAGAGGCGGACAGGTGAACACAGGAGAAGGTGTGTTCCAGTTCAATGCTGAAAAAGGATACCTTATTGAGGATGGAAAGCTCACGACACTCATCAGAGACGTTTCACTATCCGGAAAGATCCTTGAGATCCTCAATAACGTGAAAATGGTTGGCAATGACCTTAAAATGAACTCAGGAAGATGTGGCAAAGGCGGTCAGCTTGTACCTGTCACCGACGGTTCCCCACATCTGATGATATCCGAAGCAATGGTAGGAGGTGCATGAAATGTACGACCTTGCTGAAAAAGCCCTTAAAGCAGCTATAAAATATGGTGCTAAGGAAGCTGAAGTTTATATTATGAAAAGCCAGAAGACCTCTGTCAGTATCCAGAAAGATATGATAGAAGGTGCGAAGGAAAATATCACAACAGGAATCGGTATTCGTGCTATTGTTGATGGTGCTGTGGGATTTTCCAGCACCAACATTATGAGCTACATTGATGAAGCTGCAAAAAATGCAGTCAGTTCTGCAAAAACACAGGATGCTGACCCTGACTGGAAAGAACTGCCTTCCTACCAGAAATATCCAACTGTGACAGGCATTCTTGACAAAGACATCCAGAATATGGAACTTGACGAATGCATTGGCCATACAATGGAAATGATAGATGCTGCAAGAGCTACGTCAGGAATCATAGTTACATCCGGAAGTTTCAGCCGAAGCCACGGAGAAAGACTCATACTGAACAGCAATGGAATTGAAGTTTCAGAAGAGGGTACAGGCATATCTGGATTTGTGGATGTTATTACAAATTCAGGTGAAACATCTACTGCATACGACTTTGCAATTTCACGAAAGAATGACATTGATTTTGCAGCAATCGGAAAGAATGCCGCAGAACTTGCAAAGAAGTCACAGGATACAATTTCCATTGAGCCGCACAGAACTGAAGTAGTCATTCATCCTTTTGCATTCTCAGACCTTATCGAAAACACATTCATACCATCTATTGATGCTGATAACGTACAGAAAGGACGTTCTAATCTCATCGGCAGAAAAGATGATATCATCGCAAACGAGAAACTCTCCATATATGATGACGGACTGCTTGAAGGTGGTATTGATACCGGAATTGCCGATGATGAAGGAGTCGCGTCACGTAAAACAACTGTAATAGAGAACGGAGTGTTCAGGTCATATCTATATGACACTTACACCGCAGGAAAAGATGGTGTGGAAAGCACAGGTAATGCTTCCCGCAACTCATATCTTTCAACACCTTCCGTAGGGTCAAGGAATTTCATTATCGATTTCCCAAATTGTGACATAGTAGCTGACACCGACAATGGTGTTTATGTGAATACAGTTATAGGTGCTCACACTGCCAATGCTATTTCAGGTGATTTCTCAGTTGAAGCACGTAATGCATTCACCATAAAAGATGGAAAACTGGACAAACCAATTAAATCACTCATGATCTCCGGCAACATATTTGATATGCTGAAAAATATAAATGGAGCCGGAACCGATGTTCGCAAGGTTGGTGGAACCATTACACCATCCATCAGAGTCTCTGACATGAGTGTTGTTGGTTAATTTTTCTTTTTTCAGACGATTTACTTAAGCAGATGCTTGCGGGAACATACTATTTCTGCAAGCGATCTGTTTTTGGTTTTATTTTTTCTGTGATTTTCGGCGCAATTGTGCACAATTACAACGATTGACGAGTAATTGTAGAATGCGTAGACATTATTCCACTAGAGATTTACCTAAATGTGCACAGTTACAGGAAACAAATATATAGACATATAAATTATAACTCAGTTATATAACAATACAGAGAACGAAAAATAAATGGAAAAAGTAACATCCATTTAAAGGACAAACGAATGGCAACACTGCAGAAAAAAACACTTTGCATCATCAGTGCAACTCTCATAGGTCTTATACTTATCATATATCTGAGTTCACATTCCATTGTTATTGACAGTTATGAGAAACTGGAAGAAGAAGATGCTAGTGAGAATGCCATTTGCATTAAAAATATATTGATACTTGAAAACCAGGATCTGCAAAATAAAGCTGCTGACTGGTCGGTATGGGATGAAACATGCGATTTTGTTCAGGGAAACAGTAGTGATTATCCTGAAAAATACCTCATGAACGAAACCTTTTACAATCAAAGACTTGATTTCATGCTTATCTACAATGAAACAGGGTCGTTGGTATATGAAAAATCAATTGAGAATAACAATTTCTCCACTGTAAAAGAACTGGAAGAACACCTTCAAAATAATCCGTATCTTCTTGAACATACCAACTACAGCAGCAGAAAAACCGGTTTTCTTGTCTTTAGCAAAAAGCCCCTTATGATAACATCACAACCTGTTGTGAAAAGTGATCTTAGTGGTCCAATATACGGAACCATAATAATGGGCAGAATTATTGATTCTGAAGAAATAGCAAGACTGCACGCAACTACAAACCTTGTACTGCACATTGAAAACATTAAGAACACAAATAAGACAGAAACTATTTCATCCCGGAATATAGATTCTTCAAATAACAGCATTCTTACTGTAACGGATAATGCCCGTATATATTCTTATGTAAATTTCAATGACATATATGGGAACGAAGCATTTTCCATTGAAGTGGGAATGTTTCGAAATATTCACCAGCAGGGAGTAAATGCTATCAACTATTTCCTTGTGGTCCTTATTCTTACAGGAATCATTTTCGGAGCAGTGATTATCCTCCTGCTTGAGAGATCACATATTTCACGTCTTAAGAAACTCCAGAACAAAGTAAGAGAGATAGGTGAAAATGGAGATTTCACAAATAGAGTATTATATGAAGGAAATGACGAAGTTGCAAGTCTCAGTAGCTCAATAAACAAGATGCTTGAATCGCTCGAAAGATCACAGAGACTTGTTATCAAAAGAGATGCTACTATTAATGCTATTTTGCAGGCCATGCCTGATATGATGTTCCAGGTAAAAAAAGATGGGACGATATGCAACTATAAACTTTCTACTGACAACTGCATATATGAATCCCCTGAAACCGATCTTAATATCACCCTTGAGGATGTGCTTCCTGCACACATTGCAGAAATTGAACTCGATATTATTGAAGAAGCACTTCGGACAAACAAAACCCATACTATGCATTACACAATGCCTGTAAAAAGAGAGATGAGAGACTTTGAGGTCAGGTTCGTGGTCATTGCTGAAGATGAGGTTCTTGCGGTTGTCAAGGATATTACAGAAATAAAACAGGCGGAGGAGATGCGAAGGAAGGATATTCTCCTTAAAGAAGTGCACCACCGCGTAAAGAACAATCTCCAGATAATATCAAGTATGCTCCGGCTTCAGTCAAGGAAATTCACTGATAAGGAAACCATCGAAGCATTCCGCAAAAGCCAGAACCGTGCTAAATCAATGGCAATTGCACATGAGAAGCTTTACCAGTCCCGCGACCTTGAGAACATCGAACTTTCTTCATACATAGAGACTCTTACAAAATATCTTGTCAACACATATGGCTGCGATCCGGAAAATATCAAAATAGATATAAATATTAAAAACATAACACAGGATATTGATACAGCCATACCTCTTGGGCTTATCATCAATGAGATCGTTTCAAATTCCCTGAAACATGCTTTTAAAGACCATAAGGGGGAAATACTCGTCGAGATAGTTCCGGATGTCAATGGTCAGTACATGTTAACGATAAGGGATAACGGAATCGGATTCCCGGAAGATCTGGATTTCATGAACACGGACTCATTGGGAATGCAACTCGTTGTTTCATTAGTGGAACAGTTAGAGGGTAGCATAGAGCTTATCAGAGGCAATGGTACGGAATTCAGAATCAGATTCAAACAACTATCCTATAAGAGAAGGGACTACTGATGACTAATGAAAAGATAATGATAGTCGAAGACGAGAAAATAGTAGCTCTGGATATTAAAGATAGTCTGGAACATTTCGGATATTCTGTACCCTGTATGGCGGATAGTGGTGAGGATGCCATCAGGTTCATTGACCAGTGCCGACCTGACCTTATCTTAATGGATATTGTACTTAAGGGTAAGATTGACGGAATTGAAGCTGCAAGGACTATACACGATAATTATGGTATACCTGTAATTTATCTTACAGCATATTCTGACGAAAAGACACTTCAAAGAGCTAAACTTACTGAGCCTTTCGGACATATACTAAAACCTTTTGATGAGAGGGAACTGCGAACGAATATTGAGATCGCTCTCTATAAACGGGAAAAGGAAAAAGAGAAACAGTTCAATCATGAAAATTGTATCAATTCCCTTCTTGACAATATCGGTGATGCAGTTATATCCACCGATATAAACGGTAACATCAAATACATAAATCCACTTGCAGAAGCTCTCACAGGATACACCAGAAAAGAAGCACTCGGATGCAATATCAATGAAGTGTTCAGGGTTGTCTATGAAGGTAACAAGGATGCAGAGGATCCAACTAGAAAGGTTTTCAGAGAAGGCGCCTTTTTCGGACTTGAGGATGATACCATACTCATCTCAAAGGAGAACACACGCATACCACTTGATATTATAGGTTCACCGGTCACGAATAAGAAAAACGAGATAATCGGCGCCGTTATCATCTTTTATGATATAACAGAAAGGAAAGAGATAGAGCAGTCTTTCCGCTGTTATGATATCTCTTACAGTTAAACCTCTTATAGTTTAACCGAAATTCAACCTGTTGTTCTGACCTGTGAGTCTGTCGGTTCTTTTATACCAACAATTACAAGCAGGAGTGAAATTAACAACATTACGGCACAGATATAGAAAGGCAATTCAAATGATATGTAACCTGCGAGGATACCTCCCATTATTGGACCTAATGCCATTCCCGCCGCCTGCGAAGCTGTGATGGAACTTACCTTTGAACTAACTGCTATTCCTGCAAGGTCAACTGCAAGAGCCATTACAGGTGTTTCCACTGCGGCCATGGATATTCCTTGTATCGCACGCAGAATTATTAGCTGAGTTACGTTATCCACATACCCGAGACCAATAACAATAGGGATGTTCAGCAATAATCCCATTGCAATGATTTTTTTCCTCCCTAATCTGTCAGAAAGTATTCCCATGGGAGTCTGGAACAGCACTCTTACTATAACATAAGCGGACACTGCTATGCTAAGGGAGATCTCACCGGTCCCAAGTCTTGATTCATACTCCGGCAGGAAGGCAAATATTATCATGATACCTGTCATCATCATGAACATTGCAACGGAAAGAATGATGAACTGGAAGCCTTTTGCAGGCTCCTGTGATGATGCAGATGATGGCTGTCCGTTATGTGTTTCGGATACAAAGAACGATATCAGTATTAAACTTGCAATCCCAAGCAGTGCGCACACATAGAATGCGGTTACATAACCAAAGTAACTGGCTATTACACCACCTGCAATGGATCCCGTACCGAATCCAAATCCCCGGACTGTGGAATAGATACCTATTGCAGTTCCTCTTGTGCTCTTTGATGAAAGATGCGTTACCATTGCAACGATTGCAGGAACAGTAGCACCTACTGTTATTCCCTGGACTATCCTTAATAATATCATGTAATCAAAATTACTGGTATTTGCATAAGTAAATGATATCAGGGTAAAGCCTGCCATTCCCATTACCACAAAGGGTTTCCTTCTGTTCAGGTTATCTGACAAACGACCAAAGAATGGTTGGGAGAGAGCATTTGACAGACCGAAAACCGTTGCTATAAGTCCGGCCCTGAATACGATGGGAGTTCCGGAAAAGATATTGCTGTCCATGCCAACAATGTAAAGCGGCAGCAGGAACGCCAGCATTCCGGTCCCCAGATCCTTGAATAATTTGGACAGGGAAAGAACATAAAGTGCAGGGTTCAATTTATCATGAGTATTTGATGATTTTAGGGATGCTGGATCCTTCATATAACACCTGATTGTAGTTTAAAGTATAAAATACCGGATATGCAATTACTGTTTATCGATCCAGCTACATGGTGAAATTTGGTGATTATTGGAAAATAATACTTTGTAGCAATATAGTCTTAAAAATGCCAGTAGAATGCCTCCTATGAAATAGTGAATCCCGGGATAGAATATTGTGAACTGGATGACCAGTGTCATGAAGAATGCAACTACATTCAGATTTCTGTTATTTGTTCTAAAAAATGACCATTTCATTCCGGAATAGCCGGAACTTAAGGTCATAAAGACTTTATTGTCTTGTAACTGATGATCATTCCACAACTATGAAACCAATATTTGTCCATGGATGAGTTACAAGCTGGTATTTGTATGTGCCTTTGTTTGTAAAAGTATAAGTGAAAGTGTCATCTTTCCTGAGTGTAGGAGACTGGAAAATCCCACCGCCAACCAGAGTACCTTTTATGATAAATGCCACAGAATCATTGTTGATCCACATGACAGTATCCCCTGATGAGATAGTCACATAATCCGGATGAAAAGCATATTTTTCAATATACACAATAGTGTCAGCATTAACTGATCCCTGATCAGAAACATTCTCTTCTGTAACATCATCTGTTGCATTATTGTCAACGCAACCTGAAAATGTCAGACCGACAAGTGATATTAATAAAATAAGGAACGCAAGACTTCTAATTCTCATATTTAAGATGATTTACTATTGCCTAATAACACTTTTGATTAAATAGAAAAAGAAGCGTAATGAACCGGACATTCAGTTCCTTTCACGCTGCACAAGATACATCTCTTCAAGACGGCCGATTGTCTCTACATCTTCAATGGATTTATCAGACCTTACATTGACAAGCCTTGGGAATCGAAGAGCGTAACCTGACTCGTAATTGACACTTTTCTGTATCTCTTCAAAGGCAACCTCAAAGATGACCTCAGGTTTGATCTCAACCTCTGTGCCAACTTCAGTGACAATAAGATCAGAAAATAGCTCTGTAAGTTCTGCAAGCTGTTCATCGGAAAATCCTGTTGCCACACGCCCTACTGGCAGGAAACGGCCTGTATCAGGGTCATGACACGCAAGTGCATAGGAACCAAGGAAACTTGTACGTCTTCCGTATCCCCATTCTGCTCCGATAACCACAAGGTCCAGTGTCTCCATTACCGGCTTTTTCTTAAGCCAGTTCTTACCCCTCTTTCCAGGAGAATAAGGAGACTGCGGATTCTTGATCATGACACCTTCATGACCTGCTTTCAGGGCATCGTTGTAAATTTCCATTATCCTGTCAAGATCATCTGTAATAAACTGGGTGTCAACCTTTATTTTATCCCCTGACTTGACACAGCTTTCAAGTTTTTCTCTTCTCTGGACAAGAGGAAGATCAAGCAATTCCTCACCGTTCAGATACATTATATCAAAAAGATTCAGTATGAGGGGAATCTCACGTGCAGTTGACTGTACATCATACTTTCTCCTGAAACGTTTCAGTATGTCCTGGAATGCCCTTGGCCTGCCATTCTCATCAATTGCAACTGCCTCACCGTCAAGTATTGCAGACTGCGCATCGATGTTTTCCCTTACAGCTTCCACAATATCCGGCAGAGAGTCAGTTATGTTCTCAAGCCTGCGGGAGAAAAGTGTAATATTGTCGCCTTCTTTATGGATCTGAACCCTGGCACCGTCGAATTTCCATTCAACAGCTGCGGTTCCCAGATCAGAAAGTGCAACTTCAAAATCAGGAGTTACCTGTGCCAGCATCATACGAATTGGACGATTAAGTTCAAGTCCCAGGGACTGAACTGCATCCCTGCCGCCTTCTCTTGCGGTTACGGCTACAAGTCCAAGGTCATTTGTAAGCATGAAAGCTCTTTCAATCTCTTCAGACGGAACGTCAAAAGCCTTTGAGATCGCGTCTCTGACAATTCCTTCACCTACTCCGATCCTCAGCTCTTCCACTGAAATACGAGCTATGTAGCCTACTTCTTCGGATGAGGCAGAATTAAAAAGATACTGGAGATTCTTCATCTTAGATGTCTGGGAACCTTTGCCGGATGTTTTGGATATAGCCTGGAATCTCTCAAAAACCTCCAGAATTGAAAGGTCTGAATTATCTTCCATAAAAGAAGAAAAAGTAGCCTGGCCGGTTGATACTTTTTTCAGTGCTTTGACTGCTGTTTCGCCGATGTCACCGGTTTCCCTCACCAGCTCCTTGATATCAGCAACTGAAAGTCCTGCTGATTTTGCAAGGGCACTGTAAAGAATACCTGCACCGACACCAATCTCCTCACTGCTCCAGGCAGGAAATATCTCACCCATTACAAAATGAGTTACTACAGGAAGTTCTTCAGGAGTAACCTTTTCAAGTAACTCTGCAACCAGAGCAGTCATATCAAGGGAACCCGGAGTCCCTTCGATAACCTTGCATGCCCTGGCAAATTCTTTGAAACTTGTCATTAATACACCCTTGTAATACGGATGCCGGACTTTAGTCCCTGTAAATGGATATCATATCACTGAGGATTGCGCTTGCGGTCTCTATGGAACCTGCACCACGTCCTGTTACAGTGATCGGACCTGAAAGGTCAGTCTGAACTGAAGCAACGTTAAGGGAACCACCAACAGCAAGCGGATGGTCTATTGGCACAAGCTTTGGTGCAACATTGATTCTGCTGTCGTTGACCTCTCCGATGAGTTTGATGACATAACCCTCGTTCTGGGCCAGAAGCAATGCTTCAGGTGTGATCTTGGTAATTCCGGTAATGGTCACATCCTCATGTGTTGCGTTCATACCGAAGACACAGTTTGCAAGGATGACAAGTTTACATGCAGTGTCAATTCCCTCAACATCATAGGTCGGATCGGTTTCAGCATATCCAAGTTCCTGAGCTTCTGCAAGCATCTGCTCATAAGGAGCATGTTCTTCCATCATGCGAGTAAGGATATAATTGCAGGTTCCGTTAAAAATTCCTTCAACATTGGTAATGGTATTACCTGCAAGCACATCGTTTGCAAGGTTAAGGACAGGCATTGCACCGCCAACTGTTGCCTCGAACCTGAAACGTGAACCTCCGGCTTTTGCAACTTCGATGAGTTCACCATATTTCATTGCAAGAGGACCTTTGTTTGATGTGACAACATCTCTTCCATGCTTAAAAGCTGCAAGCATGTTCTGAAGGCCAACACCACCTGTAACTATATTGGTGGGAGTGGTCTCAACTATAAGATCATGGTCGATTGTTTCGATAATTTCAAGGCCGGTGAGCTTTTCAGAACCTACGACACCTTCACTTTGTTTTCTGACAAGTACCGCACTAAGGTCAACACCATTTTCATTGATCGTTGCTGTTCTTGAATCTGCAACAGCAACTACCCTGAAATCAAGTCCCAGCTTTTCAAGGTACTCTTTTTTATCAATTAGCACTCTGGCAACACCCTGGCCTACAGCGCCAAAACCAATAATAGAGACACGAATCGTTTTCATCAGGCCACCCCTATACTTTTTATTGGTTCAATTACCAGCAGATCCTTTTTCTTTGCTATCTCCTTTAACAGAGCAATGGCTGATTCCATATGCTCCTTGCTTATTGCATCTATCTTTAATGATGCTGAAGATGCCATGTTTATCTTAGGCATTGAAAGGTTAAGGTCAACAACTTCTGCGTAGCCTGTCTTGTCAATGGTATCAATGGTGTCCTGTATATCTGTGTGGACTATATGCCCTATAAGCATCACTGCACCGTGCTCGAAAAATTTCTTTTCATCAATGCGTGCGATACCAATTCCATTTTCTTCAAGGCTTGAAACAATATCATTAAGCTTGTCTGGTTTTATCTCAAAAACCAGCTGAACCGGAATGGTTCCGCGGGGAGTTCTTTTTTCATGGTGATGAACCACCGAAATTAAATTACCTTTAAGCTCGGAAACCGGTCTCAAAGCTAAAATCAACTGCCCGGGAATATCTTTTAACTCAATATCCATGGAAACTCGCATGTATACCCTCATAATCTCATAAATACATAAATAGAACTATTGTGAATGTTTACATTCATACTCGTTAAATACAGTTATACGTTTTGGTTTGCCTTTTTATCATTTATCATCATCATAACCTTTATCAGATGATTCGGTCACTTCTTCCCCGGAATCCACATTATCTGTCAAATCCGGATCTTCAAGAATAATGATGTTGCCTCGACCTTTTTTGAATTTACGCACAATTCCCCTGCTTTCAAGGTCAGAGACCATCAGGCTGACCTTGGCCTCAGAATGCTTTACTTTGGTGCGAAGATCTTTTTGTGTAATTCTGCCATCGTTCTTTACAATAATGGAAATCACTTCGCGCAGATCTTCTGGCAGATCGCCCAGACCAGCTATTGAATCTTCAGGCGCATATTCATATGACAAATCATATAATGATGAATCTTCTGAGGTAGAAGCATCTTTCTTTTGTTTTAGTATAAGTATAACAAGAACTCCGGCAATAACAAGAACCAGAAGAACTATAGTTACCACAACTGAGCTTTCTGGCATGGAATATGAGGAACCTTCTTTATCAGATTCTGAAAAGTTGGCTATGTCGTCAAGTTCTGCAAAATCGTTTTCATTAAGCAATGGATCATTATAATAGACAGGATACAGGATCAGATCCAGCACATAATCACCATCATCCGTAATGGTGATCTCTTCTTCAGTATATGCCGCCAGTTCATTTGCACTGTAATAACTGGCAGATATCAGGTAGGTTCCAGGGTCAAGCTTAAAGGAATAAATGCCGTAATTTGCAAGCATTGACTGGGAAGGCGTTGAATTGACCTCCACAATGACATGTTCAAGAGGATCAAATGAATCCCACTCATATACAGCACCATGTATTGTTGCCTCCTGGGCTGATGCCGTATGACCAAGAACTGCAAATAAAATAATACTCAAGCTAAGCAGGATTATTTTTTTGTTCAACACAGGATGTATATTTACATAGTACACCCATATAATAGTTACTTCTAATGGCAATCTGAAGTATTATAAAGTTTTATCAAGTAAAATAAACTGTTTTAAGACTTTATTCACTATTGAAGCACTCATAAAGTTTCCGTGAAGTAAAGTATGCTTATATCCCGCTCTGCCTATGATGGGTTTGCAAGTGCAGATTGAAAACAACTATACTACCAAGATAGGACAATGTCAACCGCAAATTTAACCACCATGACAATGTCAGGCTTGCACTTGCCAATGGTCAAAATAAAAGAAAGAAAATTAGAAACAAATAGAGGGAGAATAATGAACACTCGAAAACTTTCACTGATTGCTGCAGCACTTATGCTGTTCAGCTTATTTGCAGTATCTGCTATGGCTGCTGATCAGGACAGAACAAAAGTACAACAGAAGTTGCAAGATGGGTCATGTACTACATTAATAGTAGACAGTAATGGAGATGGGATTTGCGACAACTTTGTAGATGAAGACGGAGACGGAGTCTGTGACAACTGTCCAAACGGTGGAGACTGTGATGGAACAGGCCCACATGGTCCAAGATACTGTCAGTAAGATGGGGATTGAAAACAGACCCGCAATAGAAAGTGATCATGCATTGGTCAAAGCATGATCTAAAAACGAAAGTAAAACGAGAGCAGAAAGGGAGAAATAAATGGGATAATCCTTCACACGGATTTGTCCCATTTATACATTACAATTTACAGACCTTTATATATAAAAAACTAAATTCATATTCATAAGAAGATATTATAAAATTAAATAAAGGAGAACTGGAGAGAACTCTTATGATGAGAAAAACAAAAAATGGAATGCGAATAATTACGATTTTTGCAGTAATGATGATGCTTATTAGTGTTATACCAACGGGTGCAATGGCAGCATCAGATAACGCAAAGAACAATAATGTCAAATTAACCGAAAATAATGGAAACATCAAATCAGCCGGAGATAATGGTAATGGAAATCTAGCTGATGACAGCACTGATGATGAAGAGAATGCTAAGATCACTGGCAGAGGGAATAATGCTGCATCCAACTATAACGATGCAAAGGTCAAGTTTGCCAATATAAAGTCCCAGAATCCGAATCTTAATACTGAAGAAGCCATCAATGCCACAAAAGATTATCTTAATGAAACAATTGACTATATGATATCTCTTCTCGATGAGGATAGTGAGTACATAGACGACCTTAAAGACGTACAAACCAAAGTTCTTGAAGAAGATGAAACCAGAAAGGATCTAGCTGATTCTGCAAAGACAATAAAGAATATCTGGAATGATGCTCGCAAGGAACATGCAACATCTGCCAGTAAGGCCGTTGATAACAAGATAAATGGTATTCTTCAGGCATCTGAGAACCTGAGAGTGCGTCTTAATAATGAGATTAACACCATGGAAGAGAATGGGAAGAATGTAGATGACCTTAGAGATATGCTCGGTGAATACGAGGGACTTATTGAGCAGGCCAGAAATAGATATGCTAACGGGAACACTGTTGAAGCAGGAAAGGACATCAAGGATGCAAATGGTATTCTCAGGAACATTCTCAAGGAACTCAAGCAGGAAAGAGAAGGTGTAGTAGTACTCACTGGAAATGGTACTCTTCATGCAGAAGGTAACGGTACTGTAGTACTTTCAGGAAACCTTACCATAGACATCACAGCTGATGATTATGCAAAACTTGTGATAAAGGACCTCGCAGGAGATGCTGATATCAATGCGGATGATGCAGAATATGATACATCTAACATCGATGCAGGTAACAGCACAGATAACAACCGTGCATTCGTCTTCATAAACATCACAGGTGAAGTTAATATTACTGGAAGTCGCCTTACAGTGATGGTCAGTGGAGAGGACATCAAACTCGATGTGGACGGAACGGGTACTGCAGTACTTTCAGGTGAAGGTACCTATACGGTCGGTGATGGAGATGAAGAAGGAGACTGGGCAAGCCGTTATACAGGCGACGATGAAGACAATGAAGACGCCACGGATGAAGATGATAATGTAACAGTCGTAGCAAACTTCACTTACAATATTGACGGTCTTAACGTGACTTTTAATGATGCATCTGCCAATGCTTCTTCATGGTACTGGGATTTTGATGATGGTAATTATTCAACAGAACAATATCCAACACATGAATATGCCCTTTATGATGAATACAACGTTAGTCTGACAGCATATGAATCTGATAACAATAAATTGAACAATGATTCAATTACACAGATCATTATGTTGACAGATGATCAGAATAGTGAGGAAAACAACGACGATCAAAACGTGACTGAGAGCTAAATAAACCGGAGTTAGAAGATAGGTGGTTGTATATGATAAAAATCGGAAAAGTGATTATCATTACTGTGGTGCTCTTCAGTCTTATCATCTCAGGATGTACCGATAAAGAAAGTAGTACTCAGGAAAAGAACAATCTAAGCAGCAGTGCTGATCAAAACCTCAGTATTGCCGACGAATTACTCAGCCAGGAAATGGTAGGAATTACTGATACAGAAATTCAGGATATGGAATCTAACCTTGCCGAGCTTGAGAAAATGCTTAACACAACGGAACAGGAAGAAGATATTAATATAGAAGATATATGAACCGGAACATTCTAAATGTTCCATCTTACTTTTTCAATTTATCTTTTCCTAATATAGAATATAGATTTCTTTTTCTTTTTTGCTGCAACATTACTGAATCTTGCAGATATGATAATGCACAAAAATAATTGTTTTCTTCAGTGTTTATTTGAGTCTCAGTAATGTAAGTGCTGCAAGTATTGCCCGTGCAAATGATAGTGGAAATGATGATGAAATTGCAGAACGTGATTTAAAAACGGCACATGTCTGAAGTATTGAATAATTTTGCCGGAAACGGCAAATTTCAATTTTATTTTCTTTTTCTGCAACTATAATTGATTCAAATAATAAAGCCGTTTGAATCTGTTTTGTTGCATTTGACATGATTATTTCATAGGAAAAAGTATCCGAATGTAGAGTTATCTTTTTATAGATGAACAAACAACAGTTTTAGACTTAGAAATGACATCATATCTAAGAGGAAAATTATGGGAAATATGCTAAAAACCACTTTATTACTGGCATCTCTTACCGGTTTACTGGTTATTGTAGGCCAGTTGCTCGGTGGAACGTCAGGAATGATAATTGCATTCATATTTGCAATTGTCATGAACTTTGGAAGCTACTGGTATAGTGATAAAATAGTCCTGAAAATGTATCGTGCTCAGGAAGTTACTGCAGCCGAAGCTCCGCAATTATATGGAATTGTACAGAAACTTGCCATGCGTGCAAATATGCCAATGCCAAAGGTATATATTGTGAATACTTCAATGCCAAATGCATTTGCAACAGGCAGAGACCCACAGCATGCAGCAGTAGCTGCAACCACCGGGATACTTGACCTGTTAAACGCAGAGGAACTTGAAGGTGTCCTTGCACACGAACTTTCACATGTAAAACACAGAGACACGCTCATTAGTGCCATTGCAGCAACCATTGCCGGTGTCATTACAATGATCGCAACCTGGGTCAAATGGGCGGCAATATTTGGCGGTTTCGGTAGCAGAGACAGCGAAGGCGGCGGGAATATTATCGGATTCCTTGCGCTTGCTATCGTAGCACCAATTGCAGCAACGGTCATCCAGTTTGCAATTTCAAGATCAAGGGAATTCGCAGCGGATGAAGAAGGAGCACGCATATCACAGAAACCCTGGGCTCTTGCCAGTGCCCTTGAGAAACTGGAATATGGAAGCAACAACTACCGTCCAAGAAGAGGCGATGTACAGGCATCCGAAACCACTGCGCACATGTTCATCGTAAACCCGCTGAAAGGACACTCTCTGATGAATCTGTTCAGGACACACCCTGCAACAGAGGAACGTATAAGGCGTCTGCGTGCAATGCATTAATCAAATAAGATACTATTCAAGTTAAAATATAGTTAGAAATTAAAGAGGCTTGTCTGTCCCTGTTCTACAAGATGGATAACCTCAATACCTTTTTCTTCAAGTTTATTTGAAAGATAGTGCCTGTGGCATCCTTTTGGACTTTTCTCGGCACACATTAGAACTATCCTGCCGTCTTCAGAGTTTACCTTGCTGATAAGCGAAATCAGTTTTTTCAGGCTGCTTTGGAATGACTCCGTATCCATGTACTCCACGTATGTGGAATCACGCATTCCTCCGACACCTTCACAATGGTAATAAAGAATACCGTTCTTCGGAAGTATATCTTCCAGCGACTCCCTGTCATATTCCTTGAAAGTTGACTGCGGATACCTTCGTATATCGACCAGATGTGTTATCCTGTTCTTTGCCAGCATGAAAATAAACTCATCAAGCTGCCGATTTCCGTATCCTATGGTATAGCACTTCATTTTTAGCACCATCGTGTGTAATGGACAATGTATTATATGCCGATATCGAATTATTTATTCTGGGAATTTTGCGGCATATAATAAAAAGGAAGCGGAAGAGATGGCAATAAAAACACGGGCTTTACTGACATAAAAAAAGTATTTAAGAAAAAAAGTGTTCATTTATTCATCAGTGGTATTGTATTACATCGATAAGAATATCATTGAGAAAGGCATTTTGTCAAAAGTAACCAGGGATTGTTCATATTTGCATAAAGCTATTGAAATTGATTCATATCTGAATACAGGGAATGAGATTTTAAGATCTAACATTACATTTTATAGAATCCGAGAGAGGATAAAATGAAAGTATCTGTCAGCACTTCAAAAGTAAATGGTGAGGTTTTCGCACCACCATCAAAAAGCTATACTCATCGTGCAATTACAATTGCCGCACTGTCCGATGACTGTGTGATCCACCGTCCCCTTATGTCAGCCGATACACTTGCAAGTATCCGTGCAGCAGAAGCATTGGGAGCAAGCATTGAGAAATACGAGGATAGAATTCACGTAAAGGGAGTGAATGGCAAACCTCACGTTCCAAACAACGTCATTGATGTTGCAAACTCCGGAACTACACTGCGTTTTATGACAGCTGTGTCAGCGCTTACAAACGGAGTTACTGTACTTACAGGCGACAGTTCAATCAGGAACAGGCCAAACCAGCCTCTCCTTGATGTCCTGAACAAACTTGGTGTTGAAGCATACTCCACCAGAGGAAACGGCTGTGCACCCATAGTTGTGCGTGGAGGGCTTAAAGGCGCCATTACAACAATTGACGGGTCCATCAGTTCACAGTTCATATCAGCACTTCTTATTGCCTGTCCGCTGACCACACAGAGCACAACACTCTCAATCAAAGGTGAGATGAAGTCAAGACCATATGTTGATGTTACAATGGAACTGATAGAACAGGCAGGTGCAGAGATCCTTGTGGAAGAAGGAAATACAATCAAGTTCATCATCCCTGCAAACCAGAGGTACAACCTGAAAGAGTACACTGTTCCTGGAGACTTCTCTTCAGCTTCATACTTGCTTGCAGCCGCTGCGGTAACAGGGTCTACTGTTATAGTGAAGAACCTGTTCCCATCAAAACAGGGCGACATTGAAATAATTGAAGTCCTTGAACGTATGGGTGCAAAGATAGCCTGGGACAAAGAGAAAGGTGTGGCAGAGATCACAGGTAACGGCCTTCAGGCAACAACTTTCGATGCAGGTGCAACACCTGACCTTGTACCAACAATTGCAGTTCTGGCTGCATGTGCAGATGGAACAACTGTGATAGAGAATGCAGAACACGTTCGTTACAAGGAAACCGACAGGTTACATGCAATGGCAATGGAACTTACCAAAATGGGAATCTCTGTCAGGGAAGAACCTGATCAGCTTACTATCACAGGTGGCACACTCAGAGGAGCCGAGCTTCATGGATGGCACGACCACAGGATAATAATGGCACTGACCATTGCAGGAATGGTTGCCGGAGATACGGTAATTGATACTGCTGAGGCCGTGGACATTTCATTCCCCAACTTCTTTGAAGTAATGAAAGAACTGGGTGCAGCGGTAGAACTTATCTAAAGCATCAAATATTACTTACAAAAACAGAATCAACATGGATTTTATTTCATGTTGATCTGAATACTTTTTTATTTTCAATTTTAAGCTTCATACAAACAAAGGGTGCCAGCACTAATTCTAAAAGTGTGATAGGGTATATTTCCCATCATCAAGTATCAACTCGAAATTGAAAGTTCCTGATATCGGACCTTCAACCACTATTCCTGTAGAATCAACACTTTCATCCGGCACCCATAGACCGGTAGAATTATCCAGCTTGCCTTTTTTGAAAATAATGGTATCGCCATCAATGTGATACAGGTTCCTTACACCGCTTTTATACTGGCAGATTATGGTATTGTTCTCAACAATCCATGAACTATCACTAAGATTTCCATTTATATCCGGATCCGGATCCACGCCAAATGACAGAAAACTGACGTCAGGTAATGAGAGTTCAATGTTGCACATCGAACCTTCCGTTAAACTTGCAGCCTGAAGGTTCCGGGCATATCCATCCTGTATTGACACTAAATCCAGAACGGCAGAGTTTATCTGCTTGCTATCCTTAGCTCCAGAGTAAACCGGTGCCATGTTATTCCATGAGAAAGCCATAAGGAAAATAATTGCAGCCGTTATGACAAGATAGAAAACCATTTTCAATGGGACGGTGTCAATACCTCTGGTATCCCTGAAAAAAGAACTGTTTTTAACCCCCAGTTTTTCACATCCCTTTATTATTGATTTATCAATAAAATGCCAATACAATAATTGAAAGTTAGCTTTGTGAATCAAGCCACTCTACAAACTTATCAACAGCGCGCCTGCGGTGTGAAACCGTATTCTTGAATTCATCACCAAGCTCTCCGAAGGTCTTTCCATTGTAATCGAAGATTGGATCATATCCAAACCCACCTGTCCCAAGTTCCTCAAAGGCAATCTTCCCTTCCACAGTTCCTGTAAAGGTCAGCGGCTCAGCTCTGGGTTCACAGTATCCTATAACTGACTTGAACACAGCAGACCTGTCGGTCTCACCTTCCATGATCTTAAGGACTCTTGGATTTCCAAGATTCTTTTCAACAAAAGCAGAATATGGTCCGGGAAAACCGTTTAGTATATTGATAAATAATCCGGAATCGTCCACCATTACAGGCATGCCAAGTTTATCAGATGCCCATTTAGCACCATAGGCGGCAATGGGTTCAAGGTCATCCTCCTGAAGCTCAGGATAACCATCTGTGTTCTGTATAACCTCAAATCCTTTAGCGGCAAGTATATCCTTGACTTCCCTGAACTTTCCCTTATTACCTGTGACAAAAACAATCTTACGCATATCTTCCCCTCTTCTCTATTTCTTTCACTCTTTCAAGCACTTCATCAGCCTGCTCGAATTCATTCCTGTATCCACGGCAGAATGCCTCAATAAGTTTTTCATGGTCCATGTGTGTACTTTCAAATGTCCTGAAAAGGACGTGTACATCCACACCACGTGCTTCGACACTGCCTTCGAAAAAGGACAAACCGAAGTCGATCATGTAAATCTTATCGTTGAAAAGTATGAGATTGGATGTTGTCAGGTCACCATGTACAATTCCGGCTGCATGTAGCTCCGCAACAAGCACACCTATCTGCTCGCTGAGCTTCTCATCGATTACGTGCTTCAGTGCAACTCCATCAATGTACTGCATCTTTATTGTGGAATTCTCAATATCATAAATGATAGGAGTTGGAACACCGGCTCTTCTTGCCTCAGATATTAGCCGTGACTCGGCTTTTGTCCTCTCCTTCCTGATACGCTCATCAAGTTCTTTCAAACGATAGTTCTTCGGAACTCTTTCCTTGATAAGAACACCATCTTCAACCCTGACGACAGCCTCTGCACCATTGGTGAGATTCATGACTGCCTCCCTTCCTCAAAATCCCTGGAAATCCATGTAACATCAACATCATCAGGCCTGAAATTCGGGTTCACGTGTGAGTTCTCAACGTCAATCACATTACCTGAATCATACATCAGGAGTCCAAGATATGCTATCATAGCTCCATTATCTCCCATGAACCTCTTTTCTGGAACATAGAAATTAGCACCGCGCTCGTTACACATAATATCCAGCATTTCCCGAAGTCTGGCGTTAGCACCGACACCACCTGCCAGAAGCACTTCATTCTTTCCGGTGTGTGCAAGCGCACGTTCGGTAACCTCGACTACCATCGCAAAAGCAGTCTCCTGGAATGAATAACAGACATCCTCCATGGAATGATCTTTGAGTGCTGCGGTTGCTGCGGTTGAAAGCCCTGAAAACGATAAGTCCATTCCCTTTACAACATAGGGAAGTGGAATGTAATTTGAAGCATTTTTGGCGAACTGCTCTATCTGCGGTCCTCCCGGATGTCCAAGACCTGCACTGCGTGCAAATTTATCAAAAGCATTTCCAAGTCCGATATCAAGAGTCTCGCCAAATACCCTGTATCGTCCCATCCTGTAAGCCAGAACCTGTGAATTTGCACCACTGACATACAGTGTGACCGGATCAGTTGCCGGAGTTTTCCAGCGCCCAACCTCAACATGGGCAAGACAGTGATTTACACCAACAAGAGGAACATCAAGACTTATTGCAAGCATCCTGGCAACAGTAGCCACAGTACGCAAGCAGGCTCCAAGTCCCGGACCCTGCGAGAATGAGATTGCATCGATATTGGATGCATCGACTCCTTTCTGCCTTGCTTCCTCAAGTACTCCTTTTACCACATAGGAAGCATACTTTGCATGGTGCTGGGCAGCTTCCCTTGGGTGTATCCCGCCAATTGGAGGTCTGTACATGTCGGAAACCTCCGCAATAACATCTTTTTCATTAACGATGGCAGCACTGAGGTTCCACGCAGTGCCCTCAATGCCAAGCACTGTTCCTTTCAACTTGATATCTCCGGCGCTAAATGGGATGGAGTTGAATATTAATCTTGCTGTTTCCTGATGAACACAGATGCAACTGCAATTATTGCCAATGTTACAAGAACTGACAATACAGGTATGCTTTTTCCAGTTTCGCTATTGTTTTCCTCTGCTGTACTCTCATCACTGGTGTCAGACGCAGTAACAAATTCTGTATCACTTTTCTCATCATTCTCTGAATCCAGAGTGATTGGAATATCTGCAGTCACAGCAAACGGAGAGAATCCGGGAGTACTTGCCTCGAAGTAATAATAATCCCCATCTTCACCTGTCTGCTCAGTATCCAGCTTAGTCCAGACATCTTCACTATAGCGATTAAGGACTATTGTATCAATGTTGACATCATTGTCAGCAACCCAGTCCTTGCTTACCTTGAAACCAATTACAGGATCTTTAATATTGCTCTCTATGGCATAACCGGTTTTTCCAACCCATATATTCATATTTTTATATACAAAACCAGAAGCAGATTCGTCCACAAGTGCAGAAGTACTTTTCAGTATCTCTATTGTCACACTGATCCTACCTGCATTTTTCAGTGAAGTGTAGCGGACATAATCAACCTCATTCTGATCCTTGGTAAAATCAAAATCTACAAAATCATCCTTTCCTGCATAAACAGAAAGTACGTCCTTGAATGCAATGTTATCTACATCCTCACCGGTAGATCCACCTCCACCGCCTCCTCCACCGGAAGAGCTACTTGAAGATGATGCACTTGTTGCAGCGCTAGTTCTCACTGATGTATTGTACCATTCACCTATATTTCCTACATAGTCTACCGCACGAAGACTGTAATTGTAAAGAGTGCTGGCACTGAGCCCTGTATCTGTCATTTCAGAACCAGAATAGTTTCCAAGAAGTGAACCATTTGTCCACACTTCCACATGATCGGTGTCTTCTGATGACTCCCACGCAAGAGTAATCGTTGAAGTAGTGCTGGAATTTGTCACACTGCTGATAACCGGTGCTGTATTATCCTCATGTGGAGCATAGATACTAAGGTGAGTGATATTAGTGGTGGTTGTGTTTGCAGTGATATTCACTGTGCTTCTAAATGGAATCCATGTTCCTTCTTCTTCATCATACCATGCAACCAATAGCTTGTTAGTATTATTCACTAGATAAGGGTCGTATCCCAGTGCAAGGGATACATTCCTGCCGAACTGATGTGAGTAATTCATGTCTGATTCATTGTAGACCCTTATATCAAGCACTGTTCCGACAAGTGATGAACCGTTTTCAGGTTCTGTCCCTCTGACTACAGAAGCAGAAATATTTCCTGGATTGGATGATGTACCGCTGATATTGAAATTGAAAACTGGATTACTCACATTCGTACCTATTCCCGGAACAGATATAGTGACAATATCACTTGAACTTGTATTCACAGTCTGTCCAAGGCTGATGTATATAGTAGTATTTGCAGTGAAGTAATCATTCAGCGAATTGTTGTACATAGCACTGATATTGATGGTATTTGTCCCATTTGAAAGAGGGACATTGCTTACATTGAACACTCCGTTTGAAACTGGTTCTGAATAATTGGTCAGAGCTCCGTTCACGTAAATTGAAACATTGGTTGCAACTCCAACTGTTCCGTTCAGTGTGAAACTGTTATCCTCCGGCAAATAATATATAGTTCCAGATTCAGGATAATCAATCTCTGCTGATTCTGTGAATACGGTAAAGTTTACTGTTGTTGAATTGGTATAGTTTGTTATGTCTCTGGCAAATATAGTAAGATTATAATGTCCTTCAGTCATATTAAGAGTTGTATTTAACCAGAAACCTGTTTGATTACTGGAATTGTCTCCATTATCAATGTTGTACCAGAAATCACAATACTTAAGGTTGCTGACGTTGATATCAACAGTTTCTTCCTGTATTACTAAATTCTCTGCAAGACCATCTATTGTTATTATGTTGTCTTCTACACTAACATAGAATCTCCATTCATAGCTAATCTCTTCACTCTTATTTGTAAGAGCAGTTACAGACACATTATGATATCCTTCGTCATATGGTTCTGCAGTGTGATACGAAACGTTGAATCCACCTATTATATTGTCTGAAGAAGGACTTACCTCGTTTCCATCTATTGTCATGTTTATTGTACTCTGGTTAATTCCATACGGATGTGTAAGGTTAAGTGAAACAACAGTTAAATCATCAGTCGTGTAGTTGTTATTTCGAGGATACTCATTAACATCAAATGTGGAACTAATCACAAGTGAAAAGTTCTGTGTCCCTAGTGAAAGTGAGTCATGTGAAAGGTTCTGTGAATCATCTGAATTTATCACTGTTGCATTCACCATAATAGTGTATATTCCAGGGGCTGGGTCTTGGAATTCGATGCCTTCAACATTATTTACAGTATCAGGTCCGTAGTTCCCATAATGTGTTTCGTTGTCTGGTGTAACAATAATTAAATCGAGGTTGTTCACAAGCACTTTGTCTGAAGCATAAAATCCTGGATAATCAGTCCAGACAAGAGTTGTTCTTAAATATTCTGAGTTTTCACTTACAATGTAAGTGACGTTCCATTCAGAATTGTAACTAGCATTATCCGGATCATCGTTCAATGGTTCAGGGTTATCAAAATATCCAATGAAATCCGGATACTGTGGGAATATAGAATTCTCAACATCAACACGTCCCCATCCCTGAAAATAATCCGGTCTTCCCATATTTTCTGAATTTAAGTTATAAGCTCCATTTATCAATGTAGCCTTGATAAGAGCAGCACTTGGATGGGGTACATTCTCTATATCCATATAATACTGTCTTATCAAAGCAGCAGAACCTGCAACAATTGGTGTTGACATACTTGTGCCGCTCATTAGTGCATAATTTGTGTTTAAATACCATGAGTCAATATTAGCTTGGCTGGACTTGACTGACACAATGTTTGTGCCAGGTGCAACCACATCAGGTTTTATTCTGTTTTTTGATATATTATCATCATCAGATGTTTTATCATCTACTGGTCCAAGACTGCTGAAGTACGCAATTTGGCTTATATTGTCAGAACTACTACCATTATCAGGCCTATAATTCTCCGAAGCACCTACTGTCAGCGCATTTTTTGCTGTCCCGGGGGAACCTACTGTACTACTACCCGACGCACCATTGTTACCTGCTGAAAAAAGAATCAACATATCAGGATGCTCCCACATAAACTGATCAACCTGCTGTGACCTTTCAGTATATTCTCCAAGATTCCCGGTATAACCCCAACTGTTGGTATGTATTCTTGTATTTGTACTGGTGTTGTATGCTTGTAAGAACAAATCATTCAAGTCAACTGGAGGGTACAGAATACTACTACTGCCACCAATTGACTGGAATACCAATTGAGCCTCAGGTGCCATTCCACTATAGTTTCCATTGGAAAGTGAACCATTACCAAGCACCGAGCCTGCTACATGGGTCCCATGTCCCAAGTAATCAGCAGCATCATTATCATTTAGGTCTTCGAGATACAATATCCTCCCCCTGATGTCTGCGTGCATGTCAATATTATCCTCGCCATTGTCTAGTCCTGAATCAGCAATGGCAACTATCTGTCCACTACCATTCAGTCCATATGTTTCGTGAACCGTATTTACATTAATGATACCTGCAGCGATGTCATTGTTCACAGTTGGCTGGACGTATTCCTCTATCCAGCTAACACCATTGATAGCTGCTATCTCTGGTATCATTTCTGTGGTTATTTGTACTTTCATTATAGTCCTTGAACCTGAAATAATGGTTCCACCAAGTGACTCAACGGAGTTGGCTATATTTTCATAGTCATCTGAACAAAAAAGCAATACATAGTATGTATTTTCATTATCAGATAGATTCCCTGCTATCTGAACACTGCTGGCATATACCAATTCTGGCTCATATTTATAAGACGATCTGTACTCGCCAATCCATTTGACGAAATCCATCAATCCTACTTGAGCTTTCACGTCATCATTCATCCTGAAAATGAATGCGTTGTTTGGAACATAATCGTAGATTGTGGCTCCTGCATTGATAATTTCCTGCTTCCAGCTATATCTCACTGGGCCTGTGAATTGTACTATGTAATAACTTTCAGTGTTCTCGACGGACACGGTTGAAAGACTCTGAGCTGTAGTGTCATTATTTTCAATTTCAGAAACAGTATCATCAGTATTTATATGTCCTGCTTTTAGGAGAATCAGGCTATTATCATTAGCATATTCAGTGCTTGCGTTTACAGTAGCAATAGAAATAATCAGTATGAATAATATCAGGAGTATGTTTTTAACGTGCATGCAGCACCATCCATTTTGTATACAAAACAGAAATATACTAACATTCATATTTATAGATTCTGCCGAATAAAAATATGGATGTATCTCTTAATCTTATATGATTCACTTATTTACAAAAAAGAATATTACTGCTTCCTATATAGGAAGCAGACTAAAGCAATAATCAAGCCACAAGTCAGAGCAGAAAGTGCCCCAATTGTTTTTTCCGGTGTAACTACCTCTGTTGAAGCATTTATGCTGGAATTTAGAGTATCTATGGCAGAATTATCTTCATCAGTAACGGATTGCAGTCTCTCATTTGCTTCACCTATGATAACAAAAGGTGAGAATCCCGGTGTACTTGCCTCGAAATACAGGTATTCATCATCTGAACCTGTTTGCGTGGTTGAGAGTCTGCTCCAGCCGCCATCATATCTCTCAAGAACAATGCTTAGCTCATCGATATCATTATCCTCTATCCAGTTTCTGGATACTTTGAACCCAATCACAGGGTCAGCAATGTTATCTTCTGTTGCATATCCTGCCTTACCTACCCAGATGTTTATATTCTTGTAAACATCTCCGGCAGGAAGTGAATAAACAAATGTGGACTTATCTTTCAGTACCTCTATTGTCACTGAGATAGTTCCGGAATTCTTCAGTGATTCATAACCAATATACTGAATATCGTTGCCATCTCTATAGAAATCAAACTTAACATTACCTATTCCCACGAAGACAGAGCTGACATCTTTTACTGCGATGTTCTCAACATCTTCTCCAGTGGTACCGCCACCACCGCCTCCTCCTCCGCCGCCAGAAGGTGTTTTTGTAATAGTTGATAATTCAATTACTATTATTGGAACGGTCAAATTGCTATAATCATTTCCATCTGTTACGGTGAAATTAACAAAATATGTTCCTTTCTGATCAACTGTTGGAGTCCAGTTGAATAGTAGGGAAGTAGCATTGAATGTTGCACCGTCAGGTAAGGTACTTACATTAGAATAGACAAGCTCATCTCCATCTGCATCTGTTGCATTGATAGTGAATTGGAGATTTTTGGTTACTTCTATTGTTTTTGAAGAAATTGAATCAAACTCTGGAGGTAAATTTATATTTGTTACATTAATGGTGATCGTCTCATTATCAACTTCAATTCCATCAGTTACATTGAACTCAACTGAATAAACACCAGAATCATTGTAATCTGGAGTCCATGTAAAAGTATTGTCATAAAGAACACCAAAACTTGCGTTTGTACCAAAAATAAGTGTGTCATTATCAGCATCTGTTGCTGAGAGATTTATAATCAGAGTGGAAGATTCACTGACATTTCTGGTTCCAATATGAGAAAGAACAGGAGCATTGTTAGAAGTTACTGCATCTACGGTAAAGTTCCATGAGTATGAAAAGTCCTGTCCATTTTCTGTACTGGCTGATATGGATATATTATATTCACCGGTCTGATAGGATGAAGCACTGTTATATTCAATCCTATATCCGTCTGTTATCGGAGTAGCAGTAAATGATACAGTAGAGTTGTTTATTTTCATGACGATAGAATCATAATCAACTCCCTGCGGATGGACAACATCTGTAGAAACAGCCATGTTCTTGCTAGTGGCCTGTGTGCCTGGAGCCGGGAATTCATTGTTGTCACAGGTAAAGGAAGCTACAAGAGCAAATGGTTGCGATCCTCCTTTGTTTACACTATGAGCAGTGATATTGAATGTGTAATCTTCATCCGATACACTACTCAATTCGATGCCTTCAACATTGTTGATGCGATCAAAATCGGAACCACCATTGCCATAGTATGTATCTGAAGAGTCTGTAATGGTGAAATCAAGGTCATTTACCAGTGACTTGGTTGTGCCCTCAAAAGCAGGGTAGTCAGTCCAGACAAGAGTTGCTCTTAATGACTCTCCATTTTCAATATACTCGTAAGTGTGAGTCCATGACTCATTTTTGCTAAGTGATTTACCGTCATAATAAGCAATTACTTCTGGATAGTTTACCATTATGGAATTTGCAACATCAACACGTCCCCATCCCTGAGAATAATCGTATTGAGCTTCGGTTTCTTGTGATATGTCATATGCTCCATTTATTAAAGTTGCTTTTAATAGTGCAGCACTGACATTTTCTAATTTTTCCTCTGTCAAATAATACTCACGGATGAGAGCTATTGACCCTGAAACAAGTGGTGTAGCCATGCTAGTTCCACTTAAATAAGCATAATTTGTATTTTGTGATATGTTAATGTACTCATAAGTAGCTAAACTTGATCTCGTTGAAATGATGCATGTTCCGGGAGCAACAACATCCGGTTTTATTCTGTTATCAACTGTTGGCCCACGGCTGCTAAATGTTGCTACTTCGTCAATATTATCAGTATATGAATCATAAGAATAACCTAAAAAATCTTTCACACCAGTTCTATTGCTTTCCGAAGCTCCAACTGTAATACAGTTTTTTGCAGTTGCAGGACTTGATATTGAATATATAGACGGTCCGGAATTACCTGCTGCGAAAACAATAACCATATCTGGATTGTTCCAGATAAAATCATCAACTTGCTGAGAGGAAGTAGTATACTTTCCATAATCACCATCTCCCCAACTATTACTATGTATTTTTGCGGTCAAATTATATGCTGACTGGAAAAGAATGCTGAGATTACCTGGGATTGCAGATAATTCATTAGTAGAATCAGTTGCATTTTGCACTGCCTGGAATACCAAACTTGCTTCTGGAGCTATTCCTTTATACTGGCCTCCTGACATAGAACCATTACCAAGAACAGAACCTACAACGTGTGTACCATGACCTGCATAATCCATAGCACCATTATCTGAATAATCAATTATTTTCAGTATCCTTCCCCGGATATCCGCATGCATCGTCTCATCATCTACACCAGTATCCAGACCGGTATCGCATACTGCAACTATTTGCCCGCTGCCATTAAGTCCCACATTAGAATGTACAATACTTACATTCATGATAGTTGCCGCAACGTCATTAAAAGCAGTAGGAGTATGATACTCTTCAATCCATGAGATCCCGTTTATTTTTGTCAGTTCTTCTATATTGTTCACAGGAATTTCTATTTTTAAAATCTGATATGAATTATCGATAATGGTTCCATCAATTTGGTTTATTTCTTCGATTATTTGCTCATCGTTTTCAGCTTCAAAAAGAGTAACTAATAATTCGATAGTAGAATTAGTTGAATTAGAAAATGAATCGGTTTCTTCTGCCACATATTTATATACAGGTAAATACTCCCCAATCCAGCGTACAAATTCCAGAGATTCAACCTGGGACTTTACGGTTTCATTCATCTTCAGCACAAAAGTATTATCGGGAACGTAATCAAAAATCTCAGCACCGGTTGTCTCCACCGTATCTTTCCACTCAGGCTGCACGATGCCATCGAATTGAACAAGATAATATTTATAAGAACTATCCGGAACTTCATTGTTGACACTAACAGCCATTGTACTTGGTCCGGTGTTGTTGACATCTGTTTCCAGATCAGTATTAATATGACCTGCTTTCAGAAAGATAATGTTGCTGTCATTTGCCGATGCAATAGATGTAAAAAACAATAAAATTATGAAGATGAATGCAATATTTTTCCTATCCTTCATGTATTCATTTCCTGTTTTTGTGCTGAGTATAAAATAACAATTGTAGAAACATTCACGATAATATGTAAGTGATAAATATATTCAAACAAACTTCTATATAAAATCAAATGAGTATTGAGAAAAAAGTATATTTAATTAATAGATAGAAATGTAAATAATCCATGATGCAGATGTCCAAAGAAATGGATATTAAAACATTTACAGATACGTATCACTTAACTGTGTACAATATCAATAAAAAAATCAAAGAAAAGCAACCCGATGGGTTGCAGAAAAAAGAATTATTTCTTAAACTCAGTGTATCCGCACTTACCGCATGAACGTCTGTCCTTGTGCTCTGCGAGGAAAACTCCCTCACCACAGCGTGGGCAGAACTGGTTGGTGCGCTCTATTGAATCGCCACTGACATTATAGTAGTCTTTTGCAGGCTTGCTTGCTGCTTTACTGCTTGCTTTTGCTGCCATGATTATTCCTCTGTGGTCTCTTCAGCTGCTTCTGGCTCAGGGAGCTTGTTCCTTTCAAGAACATATGCTTCCTCGATCTGCTTCATACGAGCTGCATCTTCATAGATCTTGACGTATGCGTCAATTTCCTGCTTACCGAACTCGTTGTTCATTTTCTGAACGATGACAAGTTCCAATGGTGCATTGAGCATAGCTGCAAGTTTAGCTTTAACATCGTCTCTTGATGGTGTTGCACCATCGAATGTAACCGCGAGGTTTAATTCACGCCTGTTAAGGAGTGCATTATTTTTTTCTTTAATAATTTTGATATCCATTCAGTTTCCTCCGAATAGTCTCTATTTCCTGATTATTGCAGGCCTGTCCGTCGAGTATCGCCGTTAACAGATCCTCCATTTGTTCCTTCTTATCTGATGTTATCTTGACAAGTACAACACCTTCATCCGGCTGTCCGTAAAGAACAGCTGAACCTTCCGGTGCCATAAGAATTGCAGGTACAGCCGCAAGGTCCTCCTCGCCGCGCACAAATATCCTGACATTCTCATCTGATTTTAATGCATTTCCTACAGCATCTATCAGATCTTCGGTTATGACCCCTGCTGGATTGTCAACGGATATTTCGGTGAACCCTGTATGCTTGGTACCCACCACGACCCGATCAGAAGCCGGACCGCGTTTTGTTCGGTCATCCACTATAAGGATGTCCGGAATTATTCCATGATTGAGCAAGTGGAAGGTAGTAACATCACCCACGGATATAAGTTTTGTGGGACTACCAAGATCCACTGAAAGTTTTTCAATGGTATCGGCACCTTTACCTTTGTAAAGGCGTCCGAATATTTCCCGAAAACGAGGACGTAATGTTTCGGGCAAAGTAAGCTCAATGCCCAACTAGCGCACCTTCAATGCATATTTGTCCGGGACCTTCACATCAATTTTCTTTGCAATTTCCGAGCGTTCCGGATCTATGATAATTACCATACCACTCCAGTCAGCACTGAGATTGCTTGAACCGCAAATGGGACATGTCTGACCATTAATGATTCTGTGGCATTCCCTACAAACCTGTTCACTCATTTAAAGCACTCCGGTTTTGTTTACTCTTTCTCAGCGGAAGGCCTTCTGGCATCTTCCAGCCATTCGAACTTACCCAGGGAATGCTGACGCATTGTCAGTCCTATCTTGCTTTCCCTTGGTTCTCTCTCATTGATGCTCACAGCAACGATACGTGCCCTGACCTTGTCACCCTCTGAAAGTGCCCTGCCACCATTCTTGCTGACAAGTCTGCCGTTCTTTCCATCGTATGACATGAAATCATCAGTAACCTGACTTACGTGCAGGAGTCCATCCATAGCTCCGATACTTACAAAGGCACCAAAGTCAACGGTCTCTACAACTTCTCCCTCAATAACTTCCTGGATAGTTGGAACAAAGACTATTGCGTCAAAGTTCACATCGTAGTATACAGCACCGTCACCAACAAGGATATGACCTTCACCAATTTCGTTGATCTGTGTGATGGCAACGATAGCACCAATTTCCTTGTCTATTCTGCCTTCCAGCTTGTGCTTCAGGGCATTCTTGACATTCTCGTTAACATCCTTGCCTAAAAGATCTGGCGCAACACGAATAGTATCGGCAAGCTTCATCTTTTTATACATATGAAAAACTCCAATAATCCTGTATAGTATAATTATATAACAACTTATATGATTTTAAACTGATCTATTATGAAACAATCTCAAGTCGGTTCTTCTGACGCAGACAAATTACCGGGATATTTTTTTCTTCTAGTCTTCTTCTAAGTCCGATATCATTGGTCAGTACGGCAGCTTCAAGATCGATGGCCAGTTCCAGAATGACATCGTCAGCGTGCCCGTCAGCACGGACGGTCTCACATCTCTCTGCCATTGACCGGGCAACCTTCGCTGCAATCCTGTCCTGTCCTTTGAGATTTTTGATCAGGTTGTCCAGTTCAGTGATAACAGCTGTGGGAACGAGATGGATATCGAATCCAAGTCGCTTAAGCTCTTCAAAAATATCGACTTTGAACTGGACAGGTATCATTAATGCGTTCGTATCAATAATTACCTTCAATCCTTGATAACTCCTACACCAATAAGTCTCCAGCGTGAGCCCACACGCCTGCTTATAGCAACCATGGAATCTCCTTCCGCACAGACAGGTCTTTTCAATTTGACCTCTGCAATGTCCTTACGTGCGCTGGTGACAACACCAACAGTAGTTGCTGTACCCACATTCAGCATCAATGGCTCACTAGTCTTTATAGGTCCGATAACTTCCTCATCGGAAACCCCTACAACTCTCTCAAGCAAGTGAAGCTCGAGTTTGAGATCATCACGTGTTGGAGGTAAGGTTCCGGGCAGACCTGCTACCTGTCCTGTCAGTGAATCACTCTTTGTGAGTGTCGGATCAAGAGTGGTACCTACTGCAAGCAGTCCTCCAGGAGTTGCCTCTTCAACGTTTTCCTTTCCGGCAACGATCATAGAAACCTTAGTAACAATAGATTCCCACCTGGTCATACCATCACTCTCAACCTTTCTTCCCGGCTTGACCTCAAGTTCGTCACCAGGATGCAGCATTCCTTCTGTAAGTGTGCCGCCGATAACACCACCGGTAATTTTCTTAATAGGTGTACCTGGCTTGTTGATATCGAATGATCTTGCAATAAGCATGTGAGGTGGTTTGTCTATCTTATGAACTGGCGTTGGGATCTTCTCTTCCATTGCCATGATAAGAGCATCGATATTTATGTTCTGTTGTGCGGATATTGGCACGATAGGTGCACCCTCTGCAACGGTTCCCTTCACAAATTCCTTGATCTGGTGATAGTGTTCAATGACCTTTTCCTTTGGTACAAGGTCGATCTTGTTCTGGACGATCACAAGGTTCTCGATACCGATAATGTTCAGTGCCATCAGGTGTTCTTTTGTCTGTGGCTGTGGGCATGTTTCATTTGCCGCGATAACAAGAATGGCACCATCCATGATAGCTGCACCGGACAGCATAGTAGCCATCAGTGTTTCGTGACCTGGAGCATCTACAAAGGACACAGTCCTGAGCTCTTCGGATGGTTCACCACATCCAGGGCAGGTCTTCTCTACTGTATAACACTGAGGTTCCGGACAATTCGGACACTTCCTGAAAGTAGTGTCTGCATAGCCCAGTCTGATAGATATTCCACGCTTCATCTCTTCGCTATGTGTATCTGTCCATACTCCTGACAGCGCGCTGACAAGTGTGGTTTTTCCGTGGTCGACATGTCCTACCATGCCGATATTAACACAAGGTTGACTCAATTTTTGATTTCCCTCCCGGTTGGGCAATATTCTAAAAGTGTAATAAGTTCAGTATAAGTTTTAACGGATTACCTGTTTAGATTTGTGGTCTATCATTCGATTAATCATATTTAAATGATTTCGAACAGACCAGAAAATGCAAATACCTATTGGTATGGCAAACCATGCCTTATTCTTTTAATAATGTATATAATTTGCTATAACAAGGATATGAAAAAGAAGAATGCCGACAATGTGGTCATGACATAGATCTCATAGCATAGTTAATTATATCATCCCTCTGGAAGATCTTCTCGATCTTAATACCTTTATTACTTATTTTGTAGTTTAGAGGCTCCAGCATGAGATAAGTACATCTCATTTTAGGAATATACATTTGTCTCATCCCTTTACCTGTCACGCTATCCCTGATAACACTCAGTTCGATGTTACCAAAAGAAGTATGCTGTGCAATGGCAAGTTTCTGTCCGCTTTCTTCCGGGCCTATCAAAAAAAGAGTTGTACATTTCTTATCAAAAAGGATATCATTTATAGTAAAGAACTTATCTGCAAACTCTTCCATATCATGGTAAAGAGAAAGCATATCTAAATTGTCTATAACCACAACTTCTACATCGTCAGGAATGTCCTGAACACTCTGCACACTGTCTTTTTCCAGAAATCCTATTCTACTGCCATGTCTTGCAGCATTGTATATTTTGTTAGTCCTGGTTTCAAAGGATTTGGTTATTTGCAGAGTTCCTTTTTTTATGCATGAAGTGAAATCAATTCCAATGCTCATAGCCTGTTCAAGAAAACTTTCTACATTGACCTGGGTAAGCATAAGTACGCATTTTTTCCCATCCTGACATGACCTGTAAAGAAAATGAGTTGCAAGGATAGTTTTTCCAGAACCTGGGGAACCACTTACCAGAATACCCTGCTGTGCGGGATAGCCTCCTTCGAGTATTTCGTCCAGTTCTCGTATTCCCGTAGGAACTCTGTTGATCTGCATGTGACAAGTATTATACAATCAATTATATAAAAAGACTATTATTACACTGCATATATTATTATCTTATTGAGAACAATAAATAAAATAAGTCCGGCCTTTGAAACCGGAAACCCGTCAGGACAAAACCTGAAAGGCTGAAAAGATGAATTTATGTAATTATCTTGTCAAGCTGGTCGGTCTCAATTGCTCTTCTTATCTCAAAAGCAACACGGCGACCTGTGCTCATTGGCTTTCTCCATGTGGTGTTTCCATATGGGTGACCAACTGACATGTGGACATTTGTTCCACCGCCAACACGTGGTGCTACATCATATATGTAAAAGTTAAGATCTTTGTCAACACATGTCTGGAGACAGAACGGACCGATTACTCCAGGGTCATAGTGTTTCTTTGCAGCATCGATGTATTTCTGGGAAAGCTCGAATACCTTCTCAAGAAGTGATTCCCTGAGGGTTGCTGAGTTGTGACCACATACTGTGTACTCAGGTGTGAGCTGGTGTTCTGCAAGTGTCATCTGCTGTGGTGCAGGAAGACGTACGTGTCCGTCAAGGCTTGTCTCAAAGCGCCAGTCGATACCAAGAATCTCAAGTTTGCTCATCTCGGTCTCTACAGGTGAGTAGAACATGTCAAAATTGAAGACCGGACCAATTACATAACGCTCAATTCTTGCGTTGTCAAGTGCATCCTGAGTGATAACACCCTGTTTGAGCAGGGACTGTGCCTTCTGTTGATATTCCTCGTAGGTTCCTGCTGTGAAGAAACCTCTTTCAAGCTTCTTGACTGCATGAGGGAGCTTTACCATTACAAGTTCCTCTATGTCCTGCGGGTCATTGATCCTTTCAGGGAATGGCAATCCTGCTTTCTCAAGGAGCCAGTAGTAGTCACGGTCCATACCTCTCTCTTCACTGCGGAGCATGTTCCTGCTTCCAACAAGAGGGACTTTGAAATCGTTCTCTACGTCATCGATACCACAGTATGATGTGAATGAACGGTTTGGAATGAAAAGCACATTCTCTTCTACAAGTTTCTTCTGGACGGCTGCACTGGTGGTTTCACTGAATTTGTTCAGCAAAATGTGTTCGTCCACAATACCACGGACAACCTTACCATTGCTGTCTCTCTGGGACTTGAAGTATTCTGTGTAGGTTTTTTCACGACCCTGCTGGCAAACAGCAAATGTCCTGAAATCCTCTTCAATTGCCCCGTCAAAGATATCAAGTGCTGAATGTGACGCCACAGCACCGATCTTGACCTTATCTAAATCATAATCTTCAATGATCTCTGCGATCTCTTTTCTGTCTATCATTATTTACCCTCAGTTTTGCCCAGACATTGTATTTACTATTAATAAACCTGTTTACGCCTGGTATATAAATGAATTATTGAGTTCAAACTCCGCTTACCATGTAGATAACCAGTGGTGTAATAAAAGTCTCTATCACTGCTGCAAGAAATATAAGTGGAAAAAGCCAGTGAAGATAAAATTTGATTCCCCTGATAATTTCAGCTTTAAGGTCAACTGGTTCCGACCGGAGACCCTGGAATGCTACATATCCTATTTTCATCCCTATAGCAGAAGAGATGATCAGCATTGGAATCTCGATTATACCGTGAGGAGTAAGCCCTGCAATTACAAAAAGAACTCCACTCTCAGCAGTCTGATAATGTGCAAATATGCCGATGACAAAACCGTTCAATAGAAGAAATCCCAGAGGAACAATGCCAAGAGCAAAGCCCAAAAGGACTGACAAGAACATTTTCAAAGCATTGTTCACAAAGATAAGCAGCATAATTTCAATTGCTGAAAGGCCCTGGAGCATTTCTGCAAGTTCCTCCAGTCCGCCAAGGGAATCCAATGCGTATGAAGGGTTTGTAGCATAATATACATAGCCTGCAATAGCTGATATTAAAAACGCTACAAAGCTAAAAAATACAAATGGTTTTAACTCACGAATATATATCCTGAATACCTCTCTTACATTTTCATCGTGCATAATCAGACTCCAAATGCCATTCTGATTGTGTTTCTGCATGCGGGAGATAATCCAAGGACTATGATCACCAGTTTGAGGAACGTTTTTAATGTTTGTGATTCCTCGTCCTCATCAAAATGATTATCCAGTACATATAATACCGGAATGAATATAGATAGTTTTAACGGATACATCACAAAAGCAGTTCCTGTAAGGTCTATCAGGTATGATGGCACAACATGCTTCTCGTAGTATCCCAGAAAATCAATTCCTGCAATGGTTGAAGATGCATCCATCAGGTGAACCCATAGAATAGCCATATTGATCTTGCTTTTGAGAAGATCGAAACCTATGCGGTCAAATAATGTTTTTAATAATATTACTATCATACTGGCTGCAGCAAGAACAAAGACAGGAACCCATGGTCGGGTCAGATCTTCCAGATAGAAAAGAATAGAAAGATTTACTGCAAACCAAAAAAGTCCGAATCCTGCAAACAGCTTTCTGTAATCACCTGTTCCTTTCAATTTGACTATCCATTTGGAAAGTACAAGGAAGAAAACTGTGATGACAAATACCACAAAATAAATGTTCGGAGTTATGAGAAGATAACTAAGAGGGTGAGTAAGGAATCCCGTATCCTCTAAAACCCTCATAGATGAGCCCGCGAGGATAAAAGGAATCACGGATACTGTAAACCTGTCGTCGATCTCTATATCCAGTTTTTTCAACAGCTTCACAACGCCGAAAATACAAATTCCCAGCACGATTGCCCATGTGACAGTATTAACGATATTGTAGCCACTATCATGTAGTATCGGGTCGATGTAATATTCGTTAATGAATTGGGTAACTTTATCTATGAATGGCATTATAATCACAGCAGTAATAATATAGGAATACCCTAATACGATTAACATTTAATAGTTTATGGGAAATGCAGAGAGTATCAAAAGATTTTTCCTGCTTTAAGGACAGGTCATCCGAAGACCTGTACTCATTTGATATTATTTATTACCTCTGCAGCGAATTTCCACATAATAAAACAAACTATTCAGTTTCTGGCAGGTATATTAAGTGATTCCCACACAAGGCAAAAAAAAATGGATGCAGTTACCAAGAGATATTGTTGTCGGCCCTGATGTTATTTATGACCTGAAGGACGTATGTAATGACCTCAAACTCAAAGAAGGTGCTTTCATTGTCACTGGACACCATACCAGGAAAATAGCCGGGGATGTTGTATATGACATCCTTAATGAATGTGGATATGATCCAGCAATAGCTTCCTCAAAAGAAGCATCCATGACAGAGGTCAATAAAATTGTAGAGCTGGCAACTGAAGCAAATTCCAGATATTTGATTGGAGTTGGAAGTGGTAAATCCATTGACGTGGCAAAACTTGCGTCCACACAACTTGACCTGCCTTTTATAAGTGTACCAACTGCTGCATCCCATGACGGGATCGTATCTTCCAGGGCATCCATACATGATAACGGTAAAAAAGCCTCCATAGAGGTCAATGCGCCCATGGCGGTAGTGGCTGATACAAGCATCATAGCAAAAGCTCCTTACCGTTTGCTTGCTGCCGGATGTGGCGATATTATTTCAAATTATACAGCAGTCCTTGACTGGGAACTTGCTCACAGGTTGAGAAACGAACCATTCAGTGAATATGCAGCAGCTCTTTCCAGAATGACAGCACAGATCCTTATGGACTCTCCGGAGGACATCAAACCGGAACTGGAAAGTTCAGTGAGGATTGTTGTAAAAGCACTTGTATCCAGCGGTGTTGCCATGAGTATAGCAGGTTCTTCCAGACCTGCATCAGGTTCTGAACATATGTTCAGTCATGCACTTGACATGGTGGCGCCAAATTCCGCTCTTCATGGAGAGCAATGTGGCGTGGGAACCATAATGATGATGTACCTGCATGGCGGTGACTGGAAGAAGATCAAGGAATGTCTGGAGATAATAGGAGCTCCTACAACCGCCAGTGAACTCGGGATAGAAGATAGATATATATTAGAGGCGCTTCTTGTTGCACATAAGATACGTCCGGAAAGATACACGATACTCGGTGCAGGCCTTACTCCTGAAGCTGCCGAGAAGGTTGCACGTTTAACAAAAGTTATTTCATAATTACTGTTAAATATCCTAATTAGTTAATCAAGGTGATTATATGACAAATGATACTACCATTACACTTATTGGCTCAAGGCTTGCAAAAGAAGGCGAAGACTTCGTATTCATGGGTGAGTCCCGCGAATGCAAAAAATGCAAGTTGAGGAGGACCTGTATGAACCTCGAGCCAGGTAGAAAATATCGTGTTGCAAAACTCAGGGGGGACACCGTCCATGAATGTTTCATACATGATGGCGGAGTACTTACTGTTGAGGTCGAGACCTCACCAATAGTTGCAGCGATCGAATCACGCAAAGCTGTTGTAGGTTCAAAAGTAAGCTATGAACTTCCAAAATGCACAGAGTTCGACGACAGCGTATATGATATCCTTTATCCGGAAGGCCTTAAGGAAGGAGACAAATGTACCGTCATTAAGGTACTCGGCCCGATGGAAGACGGAATGGTATCCGGATGCTCTCTTAAAAAAGTGGAACTGAAACTATAGTTCCGTTGCGAACATCTTTTATATAAAAAGGAAATCGTAAGTGTAAGTGAAATTTCGAATAATAACTATAATTAAAACTATTAATATCACATAGAGGTAATTGAATGTCAGGGACGGAAGGTGATGTATTCCACCAGGATTTTTATACAGCAGAACGCTGGAACAACTGGGTTAACCAGGTAAAGGAATGTGATTTCAAATTTGATGAATCCGATGAGCCACAAGGAAAAGAAGGTGCAATCTTCGTAAATATGGAAGATGACATAATCCTTGCATGCCTCAAGATCATTGCAAAATGTGAGAACGGGCAGATCTCACCTGAAACTGCAATGCTCTCCATCGCAGATATCAGGGATATCGCACTTGCAGAGATTGATTCAATCTCAGAAGATGTGGACATGATGATCGAATCACTCCAGACATCCCTCATGGGAAGCTTTGCAGCATGTGAGGCATACCTGAGTGGAGATTATGATGAGAACGCAGAGATAGCTGATCTTGTAAAAGTTGCTCTTGAAGCTGAAGCCTCTGATGATATAGAGATAGCTATTGGCACAGTTGCAGAAATAGGTGCTCTGGTCATCAGCGGAAAGGAGCTTACAGAGAAGGTCATGGAAGAAGTCCCATACGGACTTGTTGCAGAATGGCTTGATGGAATTGACTCCATCGCAGCTGCAATGGTAGGCTCTGACAGTTATAAGAATGATGAAGAAGATGATGAGAGTTAAGGATTTTTCCACTCTCATATTTCTGACTTAACATTCTTGCTTTGACTAAAAATAATCTTTTTCTTTTGTTTTTTATACTTGCTATGACTATGCCTTCAATTGACAATGTGAACATTTCCAATATGAAATTTCAGGACACGTCAGGAATTATTGTTCTTGATCTGACACATGCAGGAATTATTATTGCCACAAAACTTGCAGAGATGGGCTATTCTGTAACCGCTGTTGATGTTTACAGGACTGTAAATGAAAATGTGCTCCTGGAACTGGAAGGAAAGTATGGCATTCAGACATCAAAGGAACCAGTGCCAATTAGTGATAATGACCTTGTTGTAAGTCCTGCTCATCTTGACCCTGAATATCCGGTACTTGTAGAAGCCAGAGAAAAAGGCATAAGAATTGTTACTCACCATCAGGCAGTTGGCAGTATTTTGTCCATGAATGGATGGCCTGAAAAAGGAACTGTTATCGAAATTACCGGGTCGAAAGCCAAAACCAGTTCTGCTTCCCTGCTTGCGGAAATGCTTTCACAGAAGATGAAAGTAGTTCTGCACACTTCCAGAGGTCTGGAACTATGGGAGAACGGACAATGCAGAATATTGAACCTTGGACTTAGCATTGCACCGGGAAGCATATTGCTTGCGATTGACAAAATGAATGAACTTGAAGTTTCAGCAGAATGCTACATTTTTGAAGTTTCAATTGGCCTCACAGGTTTTGCAGATATAGGCATCATTACAACGCTTGAACCGGATTATCCCATAGCTGCATCAACTTCCAACTCCAGCGATGCAAAAATGAACGTGCTTTCCTATGCCAGAGAAGATGAGGTGTTTTTCCTTAATGTAAAAGACAGGAAAGCCCAGGATATGGCGAATGATCTTGGGAAATCAGTATTTACTTTTGGTGATTCGGAATATTCTGGGCAGGACTATGAGAATGCTGATGTTGTTGCTGATATAGTGACTGACAATGGATACTTTAGTCTAAAAATAAAACACCAAACCGGGACATTCTCATCCAGTTTGTCCGAAAAATACAATTCCAGATCATATGCAACTGCTTTTGCAGTATCAACTGCAGTTGCTTTGAATATGGGAATTTCTGAACATGACATTATTGAAGTCATTGGTTCTTTTGAAGGACTGCAGGGAAGAATGCAGGAAAAAGAGCTTGCTGGCAGGATACTCATTGATAATTCTAACTCTGGAATGGACATTAGATCCGCAGAGCGTTCACTGGACTATGCTTTAAACAGGATAGAGGATAAGGATTCTGGCGTAATCATGGTGCTGGGAGAAGAAGCTGCACAGGTATGTGAGGGGCTTCCACCGGAACAGGTTTCTGAGTTTGTGAAGCAGCGCAATGCTGACCTTTCAGGGCTGATACTTGTCGGAGAAAGAATGCAGAATATCGGAAATGGCAATTCCACTTATGCCAGCGGACTTGAAGAAGGACTTGAGATAGCTACGGGAATGGCTTCTGAAAAAGATATCATTATCTCATGTGTAAAATGCTTCAGATGAAACTCATTAATTAATTCATCAATTCTTAGTTTATTGACTATGATTAGTCCTTTTATACAATAAAGATATAGATAGTGCAGAAAAATAGACTTGTAATAAGTATACTAAATATTACGAAATTACAAAATTATAATAATCTACTAGAATCAACCAAGTTTATCGGGATAAATATGGCTGAAAACGATATTTCTATAATACACCCGCGGCCCAGCTCCATTGTGGCTGCTTTATACACACTGCGTGACCTGAATGTTGATGTTGCAATACTCCACGGTCCACCCGGATGCTCATTTAAACACGCAAGGCTGCTCGAAGAGGATGGTATACACGTAGTGACAACAGCACTTGATGAGAATGGCTTTATCTTCGGAGGCCGGGAAGAACTTTCAACCATGCTTGTAAAAGTAAACGAGATGTTCAACCCAAAACTCATCGGAGTTGTAGGAACATGTGTCAGCATGATTATTGGTGAGGAACTGAGCGAACCTGTGAAGGATGCAAACCTTGACGTGCCTGTGATAGGGGTTGAAGTACATGCAGGATTCCCAAACAATACTAAAGGTGTCCTAATCGCCCTTGAATCTGCATGTGAAGCAGGTGTAATTACTGACGAGGAACTTGAGAGACAGAAAGTCCTGCTCACAGAAGCAACCAATGTTGAGAAACGCCATGGTGCAGCAAGTAAGGAATATCTTGTCCCATCCCGTGGTGACCTGAAATATAAGGTTGCTGAAAAGGTAATCAATTACCTGAAGGAAGGAAAGAAATGCCTGACTATCATGAACGCAAAGAAGGAAACCGGCTACATGTTTGCAGACATCACCGTTGCTATCAATGAAGTGGCTGCCCAGCTTGGTGTTGCAGACAATGTCATTAACATGGCAAATGTGGATGATACACTCGGCCTTCCACGTGTACGCCAGCACGCAACATACATCATGAATGATTTCAGGGAAAAAGGAATTGTAATTCACGAAATAATCGGTGGCATGGATGAATATCCGATTGCCGGCGAACTTGTCAGTAAACTGATAGCTGAAAAATACAGTGACTTTGACTTTGCTGTAATTACAGGTGTCCCACACGCCATACCAATGGACAACCTTCAGAACATGGATGTTATTTCCGTAACCAACGGCCCAAGACAGGTATTCCCACTCAAGGATATGGGACACTCAAATGTTATAGTCGAGATTGACCTGCATCCAAAGACCCTTGGCGTTAACAACATTGTAGAATCCGAATTCGGTGCAACAATACGCGAGGTTGTAAAGGACATGCAAAACGCGGAGGAAGCCTGATGGAACAGAAAAGGATAGCAATATACGGTAAAGGCGGAATTGGAAAATCCAGCACTGCTTCCAATGTTGCAGCAGCATGTGCCGATGAGGGTTACAAAGTTATGATCATCGGATGTGATCCTAAGAGTGATTCATCCATTACACTTCTTGGCGGTAAGAGAATACCAACAATCCTGGACCTTCTCAGGCAGAAGATCGATGTAAAGGAAGAAGACATCGTCTACGAAGGTTACAAAGGTGTAAAATGCGTTGAAGTTGGCGGGCCTGAACCAGGAATAGGCTGTGCCGGTCGCGGAATCATCGTTGCCATACAGAAACTCAGGCAGATGTGCAAATCCATTGATGATATGGATCTCATTATCTACGATGTGCCAGGGGATATCGTATGTGGTGGTTTTGTAGCACCAATACGTAAGGGACTTGTAAACGAGGCTTACATTCTCACATCAGGCGAATACATGCCACTCTATGCTGCAAACAATATCTGTAAAGGTCTTGCCAAGATCGACACTCCACTTTCCGGTATTATCTGTAATTCCAGAAGTGTCACAAGAGAAGAGGAAATTGTCAGGAAATTCTCAGAGGAGATTGGCAGCAAGCTCATGGCTTTTATTCCAAAGGAACAGATCGTTCAGGACTGTGAAAGGGATGGTTTCTCAGTGCTCGAAAAAGCCCCGGATTCACCAGTTGCAGGTGTTTATCGCGAGCTTGCACATGCTATTATGTCCAATGACAGTTCTGTACTGCCTTCATCACTTGAAGACGAAAGACTGCGTGAACTTACACGTTAAGGTTTGATGAAAATGTCTGATACTCCTCAGGTTCCGGAAAATAAAGGGAACAAAGATATTCCAAGAATACTCCTGTCTGCCGGCAGTTCATCTTCCGGTAAGACAACGATAACCATCGGACTGCTTGCGGCTCTTACTGAAGCCGGATACAAGGTTCAGCCTTACAAAGTTGGGCTGGATTATATCGATCCAAGCTACTATTCTGAAATTACTGGTCGAAGGGCACGTAATATAGATGGATTCCTCATGGATGAGGAGGGTGTCAGGGACGTTTTCATTCATGGTGCGGAAGTTGATGAGGATGCAGATATTGCTATTATCGAAGGTGTTCGTGGTCTATACGAGGGTTTTGACAGCTTTACCGACACCGGCAGCACTGCACAGATCGCCAAGATACTGAAATGTTCTGTTATTCTGATTGTCAATGCAAGGAGTATTACTCGCTCGGCTGCAGCTCTTGTTAATGGTTTTAAGGACTTTGACAAGGATGTGAACATCGTCGGTGTGATTCTCAACAACATTGGTGGTCCAAGGCACACTAAAAAGGCCACTGAAGCCATTGAACATTACACAGGCATTCCGGTAATCGGTGTAATACACCGCAATAATTCAATGAAGATATCCATGAGGCACCTGGGTCTTGTTCCTGCAATAGAGGAACGCCGCCGTGCTGATAATTACGATGAAAGAATTGAGTTCATTAAGAACAAAATCAAGGATGGCATCCAGATAGACAGGCTTCTGGAGATGGCACATTCAGCTCCGGCTCTTGAACGTCCTTCCGAAACGGTTTTCACCCCACGGGATATCGAAGGTGAGCGTCCGGTTATTGGTGTCGCCCTTGATGAGGCTTTTAATTTCTATTATCACGATAATCTTGAACTTCTGCAGCTTGCAGGAGCTGATATCAAATACTTCAGCCCGATTCACGACAGCAAACTACCGGACGTTGACGGACTCTACCTTGGTGGTGGCTATCCAGAACTTTTCGCTGCAGAACTTGAAGACAATGTCTCAATGCGTGAGGATATTCTCGATGCATCACGCTCAGGTATGCCAATTTACGCAGAATGCGGCGGTCTGATGTACCTGACCGAGAAACTCAGCACAGGAGTTAAAGGCAAAGGTGCTCACCATATGGCAGAGATGCCCGAATCCACTCACGACATGGTTGGTGCACTTCCCGGACACACCCTAATGGGTCACAAACGTGTTGTCAGTTACAACATTGGTGAACTTGCAATGGATTCAGTTATTGGCAAAACAGGCAATTCTTTCCGTGGTCATGAATTCCACCATTCCGAGGTTACAGAGATTCCTAAAGATGCAACGTTTGCTATCAAGCTCTCCCGAGGCACCGGTATAATCGATGGCTGGGACGGACTTACTGTTGATAACACACTTGGATGCTATGCGCATCTGGTTGCAAGTTCTTACAGGGAGTTTGCAGGTAGCTTTGTGGATTTTGTGATGAAGCATTGATCGATACAAAAAATGATGCTTTTTTGATTCGGTAAATTCTCTTCATCAGGTTTTTTAACCCTGGTTACCTATTGTAATTAAATAAGAGTATATTTGCTTATTTATATCACACTATTTATATACATATTAGTCTGCGGTTCTTGCTACGTTTTTTTAGAAACTTATGCGCATGTTTTTTATATATTTGTCCATATGAACCCAATCATATGGACGATAAAAAAAAAAGAGTTACAAGAGACTGCTTCATGTGCGATATTTTTAGAAAGATCACAATGAACAAATGCAAGATCCACTCAATATTTCTCATACTCATTCTGCTTTTTGCTTCGATCCCATCGGCATATGCTGTATCAAATGCTGAGAACCAGAAGAAAAATACTGTGCAGAATTCTGATGAATTAAAGGATCTGTTCTTCTCATCAGGTGAGTTACTCATTAAAATAAAGGATACTTCTAAGAAGTCCATTAAAAACTCCGCAAAGCCTGATGATACCGGTATTGTTTCACTTAACAAGCTCAACAAAAAGTTTGATGTTATTGAATTTGAACAGATTGCAACGCCTTCTGTTTCAGAAGATGATGGAACTATATATAACTGGTACAAATTGAAGTTCAATGTATCTGCTACACAAATATCAAAGAACTCCAGTGAGTTTAAAAAATTTAAAGCCCTGATGAATTCTTACGAGCTTGATCCAAATATTGAAGTTGTAGAACTTAACTACATCATCAATGTTCAGTCAATACCCGATGATCCATATTTTTCATCAAGCGGATCATGGGGGCAATCCTATCCTGACCTATGGGGCATGCAAAAGATAAATACCGAATCTGCATGGGATGTGACAACAGGTTCATCATCAGTAATTGTTGCAGATATTGACACCGGTGTGGACAGGACCCATGAGGACCTTAAGGATAATATGTGGGTGAACACAGCCGAGATCCCGGATAACGGGATAGACGATGACGGAAATGGGCATATTGATGATTATTATGGCTGGGATTGGGCTAACAATGACAACGATCCTATGGATGACCATGGTCATGGAACTCATACGGCCGGTACCATTGCTGCAACAGGCAACAATAATGTTGGTGTAGTAGGTGTTAGCTGGAACAGCAAGATCATGGCACTGAAGTTCCTCAATTCTGCAGGCAGTGGTAACTTAGATGATGCTGTAAAGGCGATCAAGTATGCAGCTGATATGGGTGCTCGTGTTTCATCTAACAGTTGGGGAAGTTTCGGAACCAGTCAAATGCTGGACGATGCTATACGCTATGCACATGATAAGAACATGGTAGTGGTTGTAGCAGCAGGAAACAGCAACGATGATGCACTTGATTATACTCCTGCATCAGCAGATTATTCTATTACAGTTGCAGCCTCAGACTACACCGATGCAAAAGCTTACTTCTCAAACTGGGGACAAAAGATAGATGTTGCGGCTCCCGGAGTTGATATACTTTCAACCAAGGCGGCAGTAAGTCCAATGTTCTCTTCTTCCAGCACTGTTGACACTAATTATGGCCGTGCTTCAGGTACATCCATGGCCACTCCTCATGTTGCCGGTCTGGCTGCTTTGCTAATAGCTAATGACCCTTCCCTGACCAGTGAGGAGGTTCGCCAGATCATTCGTACAGGCTCATTTGATCTAGGTACACAAGGAAAGGATGATTATTTTGGTTTCGGAAGGATCGATGCTGCTAATTCACTTTCACTTTCCGATACGAATGTCCTTGCTCCCTTTATAACAAGTCCTGCCAGTAGAAGTATGGTCTACGGACAGTCACTTGAGATAACAGGTTCTGCTTCTGGCAGTGGTTTTGAAAGTTACACATTACAGGCAGGTGTGGGACGTGATCCTGCGTCCTGGATAAACCTTTCAGAGTCAAATACACAGGTAACGGATGGTATACTTGCAGTTGTTGACACAACCCAGCTTCCAGACGGGTATTACACATTCAGGCTCATTGCTACAAATACTGACGGGATAGAATACCAGTTCCAGGTGTATGACGTCGAAGTGGACAATTTTGATGCAGCCATAAATTCTCCTTTAATACTTGTTTCCCAGGGAAGTGTCGATTTGATAGGAGATGCACAAACCAAAAATGGAATGGCATTCTCTCATTATATGCTTGAATGGGGTGAAGGCTCATCCCCTGCTTCATACACAAGCGCAGGCATCTCAATGACCAATGATGGTTTACAGCCAGTTATTGATGGGAAGCTTGGAATCTGGGACACATCTGGTCTGACATCCGGTCAAGTATACACCCTTCGTCTGAGCGTAGTTGGTGAAAGCGGTGTAACATCGCAGTGTTCCATCCAGCTCACAGCTGATAGCGATCTGGTAAGTGGATGGCCAATACTGATTAGTCGAAGTACAAGCAGTAGCATTAGTGAAGCCACTCCTACGATAGCGGACCTTGACAATGACGGAACAGATGAAATAGTTATCACTTCAGCTGATAACAAAATATATGTATTTAGAAAAGATGGCAGTGATTATCCAGGCTTCCCTGTATCCGTTACTACAGGTGAGCATTTCACATGGCCTGCAAATGTTGCTGACCTTGACAACGATGGTCACAAAGAGATAATAGCAGCTTCTGTCACTGCTTCAGGAACAAGTAAAGTATATGTTCTGAAGGATGATGGTACATTCTACCCTGGCTGGACAAAACCTGTCCATATAATTGGCCAGCAGGTTGGTGACGGCACACCTACAATAGCAGACCTTGATAGCGATGGTATAAAAGAAATGGTTGTTATCGATCCTTTCTACAAAAAGATGCATGCATATCACCTGGATGGAAGCGAGCTCACAGGTTTCCCAAAGACACTTCCATTGAGCGATCTGGAATATCCTGGTGCACCTCTAATCACAGATCTTAATGGTGATGGTGTTCCTGAGATAGCCTATGGAGCAAAGAATAAGTTCTATCTATTCGATAATCATGGGAATTTGTTGGACGGATGGCCTTTTGTTGCACCTGTTTACAATGGTAACACAATTAATTTCAAAAGCTCGCCTGCCTGTGGTGATGTAGATGGTGACGGTGATCTTGAGATCGTAGCTATCGGCCATAATGGAGGTAGCACATCTCCTATCTATGCATGGGATATGGATGGTTCTCTTCTTCCGAACTGGCCAATGGTTGCAGGTTCTCTTGACTATGGTCATTCCCCGCTGAACAGTCCTTCTCTAACGGATGTTGACAACGATGGACTGGATGAGGTAGTCGTAGGTCTTTCTTCATTATCTATCTTTGATCAAGACGGACAGAAATCAATTGGTACGGGAATTGGAGCAAAGATCGCACCAGCTATCACCGATGTAGATGGAGATGGAAAATATGAGTTCTCTGGAGTAAAGGACAATAAATTACAGATCGGCAATGACGATGGTTCCATTTTATGGCAAAGGGTTTTCTCATCAGATACACTCTTTTTAAGTCCGGCCATGTTCAGTGATATTGATAATAACGGTAGGATGGAACTTACCCTTGTACAGAGCAGGTTACCTAATGAAGAGGGAGATCTGATTGCATATATGTGGGAAATGCCATATTCAGGTGAAAACTCTGGTGATTGCTGGTCAATGTTCCTGCATGATCCACAGAGATCTGGCAGACTTGCTGTGTCTGATTCTATGGATACAGTAACTACTCCTCCGACTGACACCGCATCACCTACAACAGTAATCGCATCACCGTCAGGATCTACTATTCTATCAGGTGTTGTTGATGTGAATGTTGAAGCTTCAGATGATACGGGTGTGAGCAAAACAGAACTCTATTGCAATGGAGTACTTCTCGATACTGAAACGGTTGCTCCTTATCTATATTCATGGGACACCACTCATGAGAGTGACGGCGAGTATATGCTGCAAAGTAAGGCATATGATGAAGCAGGCAATGTAGGTTCATCACAAACAGTAACGGTCACTGTCAAAAACAATGTTGACGAGAATGTAGATACAGATGCTCCGGTAGTTTCGATCGCATCGCCTCTGGATGGTTCTAGTTTCAAGAGGAAATCCACTGTCACCATTAATGCTATGGCTACGGATAATGTAGCTGTCACTAAAGTGGAATTCCTTGTGAATGGTATTGTAGAGTACACCGATCAAACCGGGAGTTATAGTTACGACTGGAAAGTTCCTGCAAAGCCAGGTCCATATACACTTCAGTTGAAGGCGTATGATGATCAGGGAAATATCGGTACATCTGAAACAATAACGGTGACTGCAATAAGATGAATGTGATTATGTTGCATGTTAGAATGAAAACAGAGTTGACCATCTAAAATATGTCGTACAGAAAAAAGAAAAATGGCTCAGGGCAGACCTGAGCCATTTATATTTTATATTTCATATTTATTTCTTACTTCTTCTTGTATTCAACTGTAATACCGTCCCAGCTTGAAATAACTTCGGCACCATCCTGATACATTACGAAAAGGTATGTTACATCTGGTGTTCCTGTTGGCACATATCCCTGCAGACTACTGAGGGTATACTTTACACCAAGGTAGTAGGTTTCACCAGGGGTCACACCTGTCACCGTAAGTACCGGATTTTCACCAGACATGTTCACGGTTGCATTCTGGACCTTTAGACAGTCAGAATCCCAGAGGATAATCTGACCTTCATCCTGAATAGCTATGTCTGGCCATCCAGCAGTATTGTTCTGGTCGACCTCAATAACCACAGTGTCACTAGTTGGTGTGACATCACTGTAGTAGAACATAACACCAGGTGCAACACTCTGGATTTCTCCTGTCTTCTTTAGGACCATGTAATATGCTGTTTCCAGATCATCCGCTGTGCCTGTTCTAAAGTCATAGCATGTAGTCTGGGTAGGAGCTATCTGGGCTGTTGCGTTGACCTGTGTAACCACGGCTGAAGCTGAAGCAAAGACAGGGGCACCTTGTGGATCATATCCTGTAACCGTTGCTGTGTTAGGCACGATGTTGGGGAACGGTCCAGCCAGATCAGCTGCCTGAATCATATAAGTACCTACGAATTCAGCAGACTGGCCTACTGACAATACACCAGTAAAGCTCGCATCTACCGCATTAACAGATGCAAGAAGCGTATCGGTCACAAACGTACCATTCAGAGTAACGGTACCATCGTTGGTAGCGTTGAGTGTATAGTGAATGACCTGACCTTCATAGGTGTATATTATTGGGTCAGCTGTCTTGGTCAGAGCTATGTGTGGATACTGTGGGATCATGACAGTCTCATCGTCGGTGTCATTGACAGTCTCATCCTGTGGACTGGTACCTTCAGCGGTTGCATTGTTGTATACAGAGCCCATATCAAGGTCTGCCTGGGTAAGGGCATAGGTAGCAGTGAATGTAACCATATCACCAGGTGCAACTGAAGCATATTCGGCAGGTGTGATTGAACTCATGCCTGCGAGGATATCCTCCGTTACACTGACATTGTAGAGTGTAACTGTACCGATGTTGGTGACATTGAAGGTGTAGGAGACATTCTCGCCGACCTGGCCGTAACCATCACCACTCTCATCCATGAACTCACCTGTCTTGACAAGATCGATCATTGGATTCTCTGGGATCAGAACAGTCTCATCGTCGGTGTCATTGACAGTCTCATCCTGTGGACTGGTACCTTCAGCGGTTGCATTGTTGTATACAGAGCCCATATCAAGGTCTGCCTGGGTAAGGGCATAGGTAGCAGTGAATGTAACCATATCACCAGGTGCAAGTGAAGCATATTCAGCAGGTGTGATTGAACTCATGCCTGTGAGCATATCCTCCGTTACACTGACATTGTAGAGTGTAACTGTACCGATGTTGGTGACATTGAAGGTGTAGGAGACATTCTCGCCGACCTGGCCGTAACCATCTCCACTCTCATCCATGAACTCACCTGTCTTGACAAGATCGATCATTGGATTCTCTGGGATCATTACAGTCTCATCGTCGGTATCATTGACAGTTTCATCCTGTGGACTGGTACCTTCAGCGGTTGCATTGTTGTATACAGAGCCCATATCAAGGTCTGCCTGGGTAAGGGCATAGGTTGCAGTGAATGTAACCATATCACCAGGTGCAACTGAAGCATATTCAGCAGGTGTGATTGAACTCATGCCTGTGAGCATATCCTCCGTTACACTGACATTGTAGAGTGTAACTGTACCGATGTTGGTGACATTGAAGGTGTAGGAGACATTCTCGCCGACCTGTCCGTAACCATCTCCACTCTCATCCATGAACTCACCTGTCTTGACAAGATCGATCATTGGATTCTCTGGGATCATTACAGTCTCATCGTCGGTATCATTGACAGTCTCATCCTGTGGACTGGTACCTTCAGCGGTTGCATTGTTGTATACAGAGCCCATATCAAGGTCTGCCTGGGTAAGGGCGTAGGTTGCAGTGAATGTAACCATATCACCAGGTGCAAGTGAAGCATATTCGGCAGGTGTGATTGAACTCATGCCTGTGAGCATATCCTCCGTTACACTGACATTGTAGAGTGTAACTGTACCGATGTTGGTGACATTGAAGGTGTAGGAGACATTCTCGCCGACCTGTCCGTAACCATCTCCACTCTCATCCATGAACTCACCTGTCTTGACAAGATCGATCATTGGATTCTCTGGGATCATTACAGTCTCATCGTCGGTATCATTGACAGTTTCATCCTGTGGACTGGTACCTTCAGCGGTTGCATTGTTGTATACAGAGCCCATATCAAGGTCTGCCTGGGTAAGGGCGTAGGTTGCAGTGAATGTAACCATATCACCAGGTGCAAGTGAAGCATATTCGGCAGGTGTGATTGAACTCATGCCTGTGAGCATATCCTCCGTTACACTGACATTGTAGAGTGTAACTGTACCGATGTTGGTGACATTGAAGGTGTAGGAGACATTCTCGCCGACCTGTCCGTAACCATCTCCACTCTCATCCATGAACTCACCTGTCTTGACAAGATCGATCATTGGATTCTCTGGGATCATTACAGTCTCATCGTCGGTATCATTGACAGTTTCATCCTGTGGACTGGTACCTTCAGCGGTTGCATTGTTGTATACAGAGCCCATATCAAGGTCTGCCTGGGTAAGGGCGTAGGTTGCAGTGAATGTAACCATATCACCAGGTGCAAGTGAAGCATATTCAGCAGGTGTGATTGAACTCATGCCTGTGAGCATATCCTCCGTTACACTGACATTGTAGAGTGTAACTGTACCGATGTTGGTGACATTGAAGGTGTAGGAGACATTCTCGCCGACCTGTCCGTAACCATCTCCACTCTCATCCATGAACTCACCTGTCTTGACAAGATCGATCATTGGATTCTCTGGGATCATTACAGTCTCATCGTCGGTATCATTGACAGTTTCATCCTGTGGACTGGTACCTTCAGCGGTTGCATTGTTGTATACAGAGCCCATATCAAGGTCTGCCTGGGTAAGGGCGTAGGTTGCAGTGAATGTAACCATATCACCAGGTGCAAGTGAAGCATATTCAGCAGGTGTGATTGAACTCATGCCTGTGAGCATATCCTCCGTTACACTGACATTGTAGAGTGTAACTGTACCGATGTTGGTGACATTGAAGGTGTAGGAGACATTCTCGCCGACCTGTCCGTAACCATCTCCACTCTCATCCATGAACTCACCTGTCTTGACAAGATCGATCATTGGATTCTCTGGGATCATTACAGTCTCATCGTCGGTATCATTGACAGTTTCATCCTGTGGACTGGTACCTTCAGCGGTTGCATTGTTGTATACAGAGCCCATATCAAGGTCTGCCTGGGTAAGGGCGTAGGTTGCAGTGAATGTAACCATATCACCAGGTGCAAGTGAAGCATATTCGGCAGGTGTGATTGAACTCATGCCTGTGAGCATATCCTCCGTTACACTGACATTGTAGAGTGTAACTGTACCGATGTTGGTGACATTGAAGGTGTAGGAGACATTCTCGCCGACCTGTCCGTAACCATCTCCACTCTCATCCATGAACTCACCTGTCTTGACAAGATCGATCATTGGATTCTCTGGGATCATTACAGTCTCATCGTCGGTATCATTGACAGTTTCATCCTGTGGACTGGTACCTTCAGCGGTTGCATTGTTGTATACAGAGCCCATATCAAGGTCTGCCTGGGTAAGGGCATAGGTTGCAGTGAATGTAACCATATCACCAGGTGCAACTGAAGCATATTCGGCAGGTGTGATTGAACTCATGCCTGTGAGCATATCCTCCGTTACACTGACATTGTAGAGTGTAACTGTACCGATGTTGGTGACATTGAAGGTGTAGGAGACATTCTCGCCGACCTGTCCGTAACCATCTCCACTCTCATCCATGAACTCACCTGTCTTGACAAGATCGATCATTGGATTCTCTGGGATCATTACAGTCTCATCGTCGGTATCATTGACAGTCTCATCCTGTGGACTGGTACCTTCAGCGGTTGCATTGTTGTATACAGAGCCCATATCAAGGTCTGCCTGGGTAAGGGCATAGGTAGCAGTGAATGTAACCATATCACCAGGTGCAACTGAAGCATATTCGGCAGGTGTGATTGAACTCATGCCTGCGAGGATATCCTCCGTTACACTGACATTGTAGAGTGTAACTGTACCGATGTTGGTGACATTGAAGGTGTAGGAGACATTCTCGCCGACCTGGCCGTAACCATCACCACTCTCATCCATGAACTCACCTGTCTTGACAAGATCGATCATTGGATTCTCTGGGATCAGAACAGTCTCATCGTCGGTGTCATTGACAGTCTCATCCTGTGGACTGGTACCTTCAGCGGTTGCATTGTTGTATACAGAGCCCATATCAAGGTCTGCCTGGGTAAGGGCATAGGTAGCAGTGAATGTAACCATATCACCAGGTGCAACTGAAGCATATTCGGCAGGTGTGATTGAACTCATGCCTGCGAGCATATCCTCCGTTACACTGACATTGTAGAGTGTAACTGTACCAATGTTGGTGACATTGAAGGTGTAGGAGACATTCTCGCCGACCTGGCCGTAACCATCACCACTCTCATCCATGAACTCACCTGTCTTGACAAGATCGATAGCTGGAGTCTGTGGTATTGGTATACTGTAAGAATCTGTATCGTTCACCTGTATACCCTGAGGACTGGTACCTACAGCTGTTGCTGTATTGTTGACCCATCCTGCGTTAATATCAGCCTGTGTGAGGTCATATTGTCCTGTGAATATCTGGTATTCTCCTGGATCCAGTGAGATATTAGTTGGTGTTATGTTATAGATGCCTAGCAGTATATCTGTGACATTCACATAGTTGAGATTTATTGTACCATTGTTGGTAACATTGAATTCATAGTTGATCATGTCACCAGGTGTTGCCGTTCCATCTCCACCTACATCCAGTATACCTATTTTCTCGATATCTATTGACGGTGTACCTATAACGAGTACAGTTGCCGTATCAGTAGCAGTAAGGGTTGTAGGTTCGATAATTGAATCATTACCTGCTGCAGTAGCGGTGTTAATTACAATTCCCAAGGTAGATGGACTGAACAAATGCACCCCAGAAGCACTACCCCCTGCTGCAAGGTCATCAGCAGTTCCATCGCCATCAAGATCAGTAAGCAGCGTAGTCAATAGCAAAACGGCAAAATCATCAGTGTCATCACCAGATGTACCAGCATCATCGACTACATTTACATTGTAGAGAGGAGCATCTCCGTTATTTTCGACCACATAGAGGTACTTGACAGTTTCACCGTAAGTAATTGTCAATGAATCATTTCCGGGGAAATCTCCATCAGTTGTTGTTACGGTCTTAGTGATACTGATCATAGGATACCCAATGTTTCCGGTCTGCTTGAAAGGAATATTCTGTCCACTTCCCTGGGCAATATCGTCTGGTGGTTCCACTGCAGTATCATTATTAATAAATGTCAGCCAGGATTCCACAAGATCGGCCTGCAAATTACCTGTAGGGTTTGATCCGGGGTCGCAGAACAATTTAGTATCTATCCTGACGACCACTGTTTCATTTGCATCCAGATCTGTAAGTTCAATGGTGGCCCACAATTCCGAGCCAGCAGTGAAAATTGGGCCAGTTGTTGTCTTACTTACAAGTGTTGCTACACTTCCGCCATCATCGTAGATTCCATCGTCAATGTTATTCTCGCCAGCGATCAGGTCCTCTATTGTGCCATAATTCACATGCACGTCTACAACATCACCGATTGCTACACCGGATTGTCCAGTTGTATCCATCAAAAATGAAAAGTTCATCTCGATCGTTTGTGGCGCATCCGTTTGTGCAGATGCAGTATTATCAACATGTACGACTGCAAAGAAAGTGACAATATCACCACATTTGTAGTCGCCTCCTTCCAGCGAATTGACAATATCCTCATTTACACCAACAGTTCCATCATCATAAGCACCACCACCTGTCAAGTGGTTATAACTTCCTGGTGCAGCTGCAACAAAGTCAACTGAAATATCACTGTCGGCTGCAGATGCAACCATTGCCAATGATGTTATTATCAATGCCAATGCAAATAGCAATGTCACTGAAGATTTTACTCTTCCGTGCATAGCCACCGCTAGCTTTATGGTTTTGTTCATTGTTTCCACTCCACAGTAGTATTTTCTTTGACAATGTGAAATACTATGACTTGATCTGTTATGCAGAAACAAACAGAGACTTAACTACCCCATGAAATCTACTGTTTCAAAAAAACTTCTGCTGACATTGAAGTTATAGGCTTCCACACCGTAAACTCCGATATTACATATTCTGTTTGTATGTTATATATTCATATGTGATTTTTATAAGAAGTGTAGAAAATATTCAGTTACTATTATTTTATTTTGTAAATCTTATGCAAAAATAGCACTTTTTGAGCAATATATTAATAAATTCATTTTAAAAAAAGACCTTCATTTCCAGACATTATCTTTGTCTTAACCACACCAACTATTATTATAGTTAATCAATGTATATTTATTTCTCTTATCGTATATGTATTTACTTGTGCAGTACAATCTCCTTTAAGAAATTTTCTAATTAGCTCTAAAATCCCTCCATTCTAATTAGACTTATCGCGCCAGAACAATATGAATGCTGAAAGTGTTAAAAATCACTGTGTTTTCACTACCCATACGCCAATTGAAAGCGGACATGATGTTTTTTCACATGATATTGTAATGGAACTAATGGAGAATTACGTGGATTTTGAAACTCTGAAAAAGTATGGTGGAGAGTATGAGTTGAACATGACCCTTCTTGGTCTGAACATCTCCAACTATGTAAACGGAGTTGCAAAAAGACACACAGAAATATCCCAGAAAATGTTCCCCGGATACAAAGGCAACGGTTTTTGACTTTGTCTCATGGGTAATTTCCATGACAGTGCGTATCCCATCTCCTTTATCAGGCACTACCATCTGCTCAACAATCAGCTTTTGTATGGGCCCTATTTCAACATTCTTGCAAGCTCTGCATCCTGTCCATGGAAAAACCATCTGCAACGGCAATTAATGTTCTGTACTATGAAAGATATCGTAATACACCTTCCCTGACAACGTTCATTACGTGAAGTACAGTAGGTTCAACATCCTTTGTAAGAAGGCCTATTACTACATCAACTTCGCCAATCTCTTCTATTTAGTCTAATATTCCATGACTGAGTTCCATCTAACCTACTCCCCATGGTCAGATCCCTTTCTTATTTTTTCGGAAAATATAGATATACAATATAGGCAGAATTCCCAGTGTATTGATTATCAATATGGCAATAAACCAGTACTTATCATCATTTCTTGCAGCTTTCCATAAGCCGACACCTTTCCAGAGAAGTTCCCACAGGACAAGTGCTATGACAAAAGCCATGAATGCTGGATTTTGATACGACAGTAACGTCATTCCTATCATATTTTACACTCCCACATAAATTTGGATTCTTAGTGTATAAAAGGTTGTCCGTATTTTTGTTTGCAATCTGTTGCATGATTCGCATGAAGAATGACTAAAACTGAACCTTTCAGTTTTCCTTCTCCATTTTTTTATAACCTGCCAGTATCACATTTCCTGAAACTGCAGATATTCCATTCCACCACGGTTAAATATATAGTACAATATTTGAATCCCTATACACTCTTAAACGTATTCTTATTTATTTCAGGTGAATTTTTTGATCGGAAAACTAGTCAAAGAAAAGGTAAAATCCGGAAAGCAGGCCATCAACGAGCTTTACAACACCGGATACTATGGTCGTCCTAAGGGCGAGGTTCTTGAGCTTACACTTGTTGAAGCCGCATATCTGATTTACAAGAACAAGCTCGAGATAACTCTGGATGAAAAGAACCTTGGGTTTGAAGAGTTTTTCACCGAAGCATCTAAAAGACAGCAGTTCTTTGAACTGAAATACATCGTTTATAAAGACCTCCGTGAAAGAGGCTACTATGTCCAGCCCAGTGTAACTGACTTCAGGGTATATCCAAGAGGCAGTCATCCCGGCAAAACACAGGCAAAGATGTTCGTTTACGTCAGGTCAGAACGTGTGCCAATGCAGCTGAAAGATCTGCTTGCCCAGTATAATGCTGCACTTAACGTTCGCAAACAAATGATTCTTGCCATCGTTGACGAGGAAAGTGACATCACATATTACGAAGTAAAAAGACTGGACATAAAAGGAGAAATGGAACAGATTCTCCCTATGGAAAAACCTGTATCTGTTACGATGCTTGAAGACCGCGTTCTTGTCTGGGACGGCGAAACATCCAGGCTTCTTTATGAGAACGGCTTTTACGGTAAACCACTTGACAACGAACGCCTTCAACTGTCACTTGTGGAGTCTGCATACCTTCTTGAAAAAGGCATTATCGAGATAAAGAACAGCAATAATGAAATTATTCCTGATATATCAGAATTCACAGAAATTGCAGCTTCAATTGATCCGGATTTCAAACGCAAGTACAATACTTATGTAGACCTGCGTAGCAGAGGATTTGTACCGAAGACCGGGTTTAAGTTCGGAACGCATTTCAGGGTTTACAGCGAGGTGTATTCAACTGATAAGCTCCCTCACTCAAACTACCTGATACATGCAATACCGCATGATCATGAATTCTTACTCCCTGTGATGTCCAGAGCAATCAGGCTTGCAAACAGTGTCAGAAAACAGATGCTCTATGCAGTAGAATTTGCTGATGCTATCGAGTACATCGATATTGGCAGAATAAAGATGTGATTATTGCGAATGGGCGGGATAGAGCTTACTCCAAAACCGCTCAAACTTAAATAATATACCTGTCTTTGCTTTAGAAGATGTTTGATATAATTGCAGTGGATATCTCAGGAAGACATAAAGTAAATGATGAATACCTCATGGTATGTGCAGCTGTTGCTGCTTCTGTTACTGCAGACCACATAGAGAAGATCAACCAGATAACTCTGAGAACTTTCAGGAGCAAATCCGCACCTGATATCCAGTCAGTTGTAAAAATGATTGAGACCACTGTTTCGGAGCTACAATTCAATGGAACTATTGTCACAGAAGCAGGTGATTTTTACAATAAGCCCCAATGGTTAATTAACAGTATGTTCACCCGGGATTTCAAATATCAGGAATCACTCAGCGAAAGAAGATCTATTGAGATTGCACACCATGCATCCCTCAGTTCACGGAAGCTTCTTTTAAAAGAACTGGAAATCCAGTGAATTATCTCAAACAGGTATCCATATGATGCGTGCTATTTTAGTTAAGAGGAATGACCCCAGGTCTGAAGATGAAAAGAATGAGCTGCAAATGAATGAGCTACGGGAACTTGCCGGAGCTGCAGGCTACAAAGTTATTTCCGAACTGACCCAGACACGGCATCCTGACCGCAAGTATCATCTTGGCAGAGGAAAGGTTGAGGAACTTGCACTGATTGTTGCAGACCTGAAACCCGATAAGGTCATATTCCATAATCCTCTCAGCACCATGCAAATCTACAACATTTCTGAAACATGCCGCTGTGAGACCATCGATAAATTTCAGCTTATCCTGGAGATATTCGCAACCAGAGCCACTACCCATCGTTCAAAATTACAGGTTGAACTTGCAAGGCTGGAATACGAACTCCCACGTGCAAGAGCAGTGATATCTATCCTGAAAAAAGATGAAAGACCTGGTTTTATGGGGCTTGGCGGTTATGAAGACTCATATGCGCAGGATATCAAAAATCGTATGACACGCATCAGGAATGAACTTGAGACCATACAGAAAGATAATGAGTCATTACGGGCACATCGTCATTCAAAAGGTTTTTCACTTGCATCGCTTGCAGGTTACACTAATGCAGGAAAAAGCACTCTTTTTAATGCTCTTGTGGATGAAAATGTCGAATCAAAGGATATGTTATTCACCACTCTGTTACCCACAACAAGATCACTTAAAGTAGAGGGTCGTGATATCCTTATTACAGATACTGTAGGTTTTATAGAAGATCTCCCACACTGGATGGTTGACGCTTTCAGGTCAACACTTGATGAGATATTCCTTGCAGATGTGGTTCTCCTTGTAGTAGATTCTTCGGAAACGTTCGAAACTATACGCAAAAAACTTCTTGTATGTCATGAAACAATGTGGGACCAGTTGCAGGATGTTGCCATTGTGACTGTTTTTAACAAGATAGATCTCATAATAGATGATGAACTGCAGGAAAAGATCACAGGTCTTGCATATCTTGCTCCAAATCCTGTTTCTGTATCTGCAAAAACCGGTTTTGGATTTGAAGAACTCAAAACAAAGATACGAGACCTTTTACCTGAATGGAAAAGGATCGAACTTACAATACCACTATCAGAAGAAGGCATGTCACTTGTAGCATGGATATATGATGAAGGGGTTGTTCACAGTATCAATTACACAGATGTAATTTCAATTGATTTTGAAGCAAGGGACAAGGTTATAAATAAAGCCATATCTCTAGTGAATGGACTATCATGACATGTATATACAACTGCAGTTTATAAATTATTTTATTTGCAGCGTTATATATATATGCTATCGAGTAGTTAGCATATATGCGAACGGGAAATACTCTAATGTACCACCAATCCTATCCAACCACCCAACCACCAAAATTCTATCCCCGTTCGCAGTTTTTCTATTAATCACACTTGTTTGATTCTACCTTATTTTAGCCGTTGAATCTAAATATCTTTATTAACCTTTAAGACCAAGTTGCTTACATGAAGTTCGATCTTCACGTTCATTCCTGTTATTCTAAAGACAGCAACGCCAGTCTGGATGATATTCTTGAATATGCTGCTTCAAACGGACTCGATGGTTTTGCAATATGTGACCATGACCGCATCGAAGGTGGGTTTGCCTGTGCAAAAAGAGCAGAAGAACTCGGCTCAAAACTGATTGTCATTCCAGGTGTTGAAGTCAGCTCCTCAAAAGGCCACATCCTTGTGCTCGGTATCCGTGAGCCAATAGAACCAGGACTCAGTCCTGAAGATACAATCGAAAAAGCACGTCAACAAGATGCAGTTGTTATAATTCCACATCCTTTTAAACTGACATCCCATGGAATAGGTTACATTGAAGGACTGGATGCAGATGCAATCGAAGTCCTGAATTCAAGGTGTGTAACTGATGGCCCCAATAACAAAGCCCAAAAAGCTGCGGAAGAGCTTGGATTCCCTATGGTGGGAGGAAGTGATTCTCATGAAGCTGAAATGGTGGGCAGATCCTATACCAACATTGACACTGATGCCACAACAGCTGAAGAAGTGCTGGATGCCATAAGAGCAGGAAAAACAAGCCCGAGTGGCAGGAAAACACCTGTGTCATTTGTGGTGAAGCAAATGTTCATAGGACACATAAACAAACTTGGAAGACGTCTTGGAATGAGATAAAAAAGAAGTAGTTCTGATTTAACTTATATCTCGGCCATTATTGAAGGTATATCTTCCGGTTTTTCCAGTATGATGATGCCTTCCAGTTCCCTTATTATCTCTACGTTCCTTGCATCGATATCTCTTACTTTCAATTCAACAGGACCGCCTTTTATCGCATTGAACTTGCAGAGATCTTTACAGATACCACATCCGCTGCATTTAAGCAAGTCTATCTGATCGGTTATTGCACCATTTGGACAATTATCCCTTGGAGGACATGGATCACATTTCTGACATTTTTCCCTGGCAATTCCATAAGGAAGCTCTGATATAACTACACCTGCAATATCAACAGGAACCACATAGACCGGCACACCACCTTTTACAGCCTGGGCAACAGCATTGCTTACAAGTGAATCTGCCGTACCGTGTGCTATTTTGGAAACCGTATTGGATGTAGCCGGTGTGACTACAAGAGCATCATACTTATCAAGCAGGAAGCGTCCGGTTTTTGGCCAGCTCTTACCTTGCTGTGTTTCAAGGAAGACTTCCTCAAGGTATTCTCCGCAGGATATCTTTTCCAGTTCCTGTTCAAGTCCATACATCCTCACAACTTCCTCCGCGGCACTGGAAAGGAAAGTGTTCACTCTGATGTCGTATTCACTTTTCATCTGCCCGAATATACCAAAACTTGAGGTGAGAAAATGGCCTGCTCCGGTAATTCCCCATGCTATCGTTTTTGTCATAGGGAGAAAATAGTCTTTCTGTATTATATACTTTGATATACTTGATTTTGCATTGGATCTGAATGATCACAGATAACCATAGAGCAGTTTCATGGCTTCCTTTTCTTTTTCTCCACCGCATTTATCCACAATATTACCATATGCTTTGATGAGCTTGAGATACTTGTCATCACATGTAAGCTGGTATCTGGTTGCGTGGATGCATGCCTCTATTACACCAAAGATCCCACGATTCGGAGCTCTTATACGACATTTATTGATATGTGTCCTCAAAGGAATAAGTTCGGCAACAAGAGCATCAGATGTAAGTTTAATATTGATGCATTCAAAGGCCACCCAGCACTGCGCCTCCTTGAGAGCTACTATAGTCCTGCCATTGATATTAAGTGGTTCAAATTCAGAATCTTTCAGGTCAGAGAATGTGGAGTTAACAAAAGTAATGGCGTCCCATGTGGTATTTGCGACAAGGACTTTTTCAGACAATACATTATCATAAGTAGTGGAACCTTTGAAAAGGCGCACAAAAAGTTTGTCATTTCTGCGGATAATCCCCATAGGTGCAGCATTCATAGACCATCCTCTGTTTGTTGTAACAATGGTTTCCGAAATGCCTTCGTATATCCCGTAATCCTCTAAATTTAATTTTATGTGCATTAAAACCTGACTCCGGCAAGTAATGCTATGAACAGACCTGCGATGATTATATCTGCTGTGGAACCTGGATTTATTTTCTTTTGGAGAAGCTCTTTATCTAGTATCTTAATCAATGGTAATATACTATTAAAGTCCTCACCGATATTATACATTTCCTCAAGTATCTCTTTTGCTTTTTCTGATACATAGAGAGCCGTATCCGTATCATATTTAGTACTTATGAACGTATCCTCATTCTCAGAAAGTATCTTCAGGAATGCGTAAACAGTTACGTTATTTATATCAGCCTGAAGCTTAGGAGACTCCAGACCATTCATGCCATCGATTATCAGTTCCGCACAACGGGCACATCTCTTAAAACCCGTGACCCATTCATTGGCTATGATGTCATAACCTCTGGCAATATCCATGAGCTTGTAAAGACTCATGTCCTTTTCATGGAGTTCATCAATAGCACTGTTGCTTTGAAGATCAAACTCATCTACAGAATTGACCTTGACACCTGCAGCATCAAAACAACTGTAGAAATCCACTGAATCTGACGTGGTGGTATTTTTGACTATCCTGTAAGCAGACTCTGTAAGTTGTAGAATGGTAAAGGTCTCGTCTTCCTCAAATAGTTCCCCGGCAGCCATTGCAAAAGGTATCAGCAAAAGAAAAGCTCCGAAATGAGTATTGCCGCCTTTCTGCCAGCGCATACTTTCAGTAACTGCACTTTTGATAAGTCCCCCTACACCGTTCTCACAGGAAACTGCTTCCTCTATGACAGGATAAACAGCACTTGCAGATGCAAGAAAGTGCTCGTACCGTGTGTCCTCATAATCACTGAACCGGTCAATATTCCCGGGCTTTGGGGAAGATGACACCTCAAGACACATGGCAAGCTGTGCGCACCGTGCAATGTGTGCCGGCAGAGGATAAGTTCCCCTGTCAATTGTGTAGAGTGAATCTATCATCTGTACCTTCTTATACATTCTAATTCAATGTAATTTGAATTTTCCCACTTATGACTGAGTGTTGACTGGTTTTTTAGCGTGTTCCAGAATGTAGTCTGCAAGTTCCTTTTTAAGGCGCATGTACTCTGAATCTGAAAGACCCAAGGTTTCCAGTACTCCATCTCTCAGGTAACATGGTTTTGATATCTTACAACACCAGACAAGACTTCCAAAACATGTGCTGTCGCCATATTCAAGCATTGTACCTTTTGCAAACTCATTCTTTATATCTGCAAATTCCTGTGCAGAATAACCGAGTTTGGCAATATTGTGATGAACAGGACATGGTTTTACAGGCAGGCAACAGAATGCAAGTCCCCTAAGGTCACCTTCTCCGCGGCAAACATGTTTAGGTGCGTTATACCAGCCCATGTCTTCCTGCTGTATTGAGAAACTGTTTACAAGATGGCTTATTATGCCAGGCTCTTCCAGAACAGCGCGTGCTACAGAAACCATGTCAGCTCCTCTTGTGAACATATCCTTTGCAGCTTCAATGTCTGTGACAGAATTATTGCAGATAAGGAACATTCTTGTGGAATCGCGGACCTCTTTTATGAGTTTCAGGTCTGCTCCGGCACCTTCCTGCATTGCATCGAGGTGGAGAATATCTGCACCGGCTGCATCTATTGATTTAACAAGTTCAATGTCATCAACAACATTGGCACGTACTTTTACAGAAAGCACTACACCTGTTTCCTTTATTTTAGAGATCCAGTCAGTGAGTTTTGGAAGGTCACTGAGTAATGCCTGACCGACACCAATATCAGTCATTTCCTTCTGCCTGCAATGTGCATCAAGTTCGAGTATGGCACCGGCATCCCTTACGACCTCTGCTGCCTTTATGAGAGGTTCGATCTTTGAACTTCTCACATTGATCCCGACAACAGGCCCTTCTTTCACAGCTTTTATCTCATCCTCTATAACCTTGAGAGGCTCATGGGACTCGAATTCCTTTCTTCCACGGGAAACCATTTCTGCAGCAGCTTTCTGGGTTGCAGAATCCAGGTTGTATCCTCCAAGGATTACAAGTCCTGCATCATTTGCTTTCTCATTTGCAAAAGTGCTGTTCGTAATTCCCCCCATGGGTGCAAGTGCAATTGGGTTTCTAAAAGAGAAATCCCTTACTTTAATATCAAAAAGATTATCAGACACGTTTTTACCTCAGGTAAATGTAATATATATTAATATCTATCAACATTGACTTGAATTCTTCTATGCCGCTGAATAATGATAGGTTCTATTATTAAAATTGCGCCTTGTATTTAGATATTCTTTCCTGAAAATCCAGGTAAACTTAAAACCTATATACTATCAACACAGACATTTAAAATAACCATAGATTCGCACAGATATGAGTCTATGAATTATGTAAAGTGGAGGTAAAATTCATGAACTGTATTGTTTGTGGTATTGAAAGTGATACGAAATATTGTGATGAATGTGGAAAGGTAATGGATGAGGTAATAAGAACCGTAGGAGAGAAGCGATGGAATGCAATCGATGACTGCTCTTTCATCTACCCGATGGTCCTCAGGGTTGCCAGAGGTGAACTTACCGTCCATGATATAATCCAGGCTCTTGAAGTCGAGGACTGATTACTCTTTTTAAAAAAGGGATCGATAAAAGAGGAAAAGAAAGTAAGCATGAAGCTTACTTTGTTTATCCTTTGAAGAAATTAGAAGAAACTACTGCTGATGCCTGACTGCCCAGGATACATGTAAACTGCAGTACCGGTAAAAAGACTTAACACAGCATTGCCTTTCTTTATTAAATGTACTTTCATACTTTGGTATTATTACATTTGGATACGCGTTAGAAATGTTTTATATAGGAACTACCATTTCCTGTCAATATGATACAGGACATCATTATCCCATTTCTTCTTGTAGGCCTTGCAGAACTTGGAGATAAGACACAAATTGCCGTACTGGTCTTATCAACAAAAACAAGGGAATACGCACGTTTACTTGCCGGAGTGATGCTGGCTTTTATTCTGACAGATGGCCTGGCGATCCTTCTTGGAAATGTTATTGCAAACAGAATACCGATGGATTACGTGCGTATTGGTGCCGGAGTTATGTTCATCATATTCGGCGTGATGACACTGATCAACAAAGATGACGATGATGAAGACGGTTCCTACGAACTAAAAAATCCATTTATGTCCGGTTTTGGTCTTATACTGGTGTCAGAGATGGGAGACAAGACACAACTTGCATCTGCACTTTTTGCAACCCAGTACGATCCGGTTATGGTATTCATCGGTGTCGTCCTTGCACTGTTCCTGCTCTCTTCAATGGCAGTATATGTAGGGAAGATACTCATGGAAAAGATCAATAAAAATACCATTTCCAGAGCTGCAGGTGTCCTCTTTATTGTGATCGGTATTTCATTCTTCCTCTGAAGTACGGTTATTTTTACTTCCTTTTTTGCAGTCAAAACAAAAATTAATAAAGCAGGAGTTTTAATTTTAATAAAGGAGGTTTTACAATAGTACATATACTCAGATGCAAAGACCTTGGCTTTAATGACGATTTCATAGTCATCGACAATGATCCAAAGAAGGCAAAAGAAAGAATGAAGGAACATGTTCTGACTGAGCACAAGGAAGAGTTTGAATCACTATCAGACTTCCATCAGGAAGAGATTATATCAAAAATGGATTTCCTGCTCACACGCGGCTGTGGCTGTGGTGTACTTAAGCTCTAAGCTATTATTATATATTACTAAGAATTTCCTGTTTACTCATTTATGAGATTTCTCTTTTTTTGCCCTGAAAGCAACGTAAACAGCTGCAAGCAATAAGGGAATTCCTATACCCAGTATTAATATTTCTAATCCATTTTCTGCAGCATTGAATCCATCGACAATAAACAGTTCGTTATCAGTTACAGAAACAGCTCCGGAGAATATGAATAGAAATAGTACCGTCAACAGTGTAATACCCAATATTAGATATCTATTATATTTCATACCAACCATTATAGTTGTTTCATCGAATTGTAAATAAGCGTTTTGACTAATAGTGAGTTATTTTTAAAAAGATGTGTAAATTTAAAACATTTTGTAAAATTATAACGACATATCAAATCAAAAAACGATTAAAAAGGGATACAATTTATCATAAGATATATATTGTTTAGTTCCATCTCAATCAGTGAGAGAGGAAGGACGGCCGCCGGGTCATTTGACCTGAGGAAAGTCTCCCCACCTTCTAAACACACGAATGCCTGTAAAGGGCATCGGGCGAGAGCCCGGGCAGTTGCTTTGCAACTCATGTGCTCTGCACATGCTGGCACAGAAACGATACCTTACCATGTAAATGCAATGATGCTTAAAAAGCTGAGGTCTCATGGAATGCGGATGGAACGGCGAATCCTCGTGGGTGCAAGTCAGTAGTAGGGGGCAATGGTTGTTTAGACCATTCCTGAAGTTTATGTACGCGTAGCCGAATGCCGTCAATGCAGCTCTTTATGAGCGCATCATTCTACCAGGTTGGAATAATGTATTGCATTAACAGAAGGGAGCTTACTCTCCTCACTCAACAATACTCTGATTTCAGGTATTAGCTTTTAAGCCAGGAAGATCTGAATCCTGTCACAAATTTTTTAACTAAATCTTTATATGTTTTGTTGTAAGCAGCTACTTCCAGATACGTCTCAAAGAGCTCATTGCTTCTGTTTAGCGCATTGAATACTTTTTCCGGCTGCCTGCACATCAATTTTGCAAGATAAAGTGAATACTTAAGATGTTCGCCAAATTCTGCATAGCACTTCTTTTCATATTCTTTAAGTTTTCCTTTATTGCCTGTATTCATTGAAACAATTTCTGCCGCAATCTGTCCGGATCTTATGGCATAGGGCAAGCCCTCCCCCGTCAGCGCATCAACAAAACCTGCTGCATCCCCGCTTAACAGAACTCTACCTTTCACAAGTTTTCTTTTATGGCCACCACATGGAAGTATATGTCCTTTTAGCTTGTATTCACCGTTAAACCCATTATCTGCAAGGAATTTCTTCATTGTTTGCTTTGGGTGTGGGGAATACTTTGCCATAACACTTCCAAACCCTACGGAAAAATTATCATCATGCGGGAAAATCCAACCATATCCCATTCCTTCAGGACTAAAATCTATTTCAACCAGATCTTCAGGTCTATCAATATTTTTGCAGTCTATTTCAGTAACAAGACATACACCATATCCATCTTTGGTATCCGGTTCTCTAACATGGTTTTTAAGTGTTCCAAGCGCACCGGTTGCAATGATTACAAATTTGCATTTATAGGTGTTTTTATCTGTTGTAACTGCGACTGAATCTGTTTCCTGTAAAATATCAGTGGCTTTTTCCCCTAAATGTACATATATTCCTGTTTCTCTTGCCTTTTCAAGCAGGAAATTATCAAAAGTACTTCTGGTTACAAGGAAATTTATGATCTCATCCTTGTGAAATTCAACAACTTTATCCCTGTAGCGAAGTTTTCCTTTAAAAACAGACTTGTTGATTATCTCTGCAGATATGTCAAAATCCAGATAGGATATCGTATGTCTGGATATTGCTCCTCCACACGGCTTATACCTGGGGAATATTTCTTTTTCTAAAATCAGTGTTTTAAGCCCTTTTTGTCCTGCGATTCTACCAGCAGACGAACCAGAAGGACCGGCTCCTATGATAATAAGATCATATATCTGCGTATCCATCTAATTCCGTATTAACTTGAAAGCATATTAAGTGTTTCAATTACTTTATCGTAATCAACTTTTGTTTTAAAGCATCCATCATTAAGCATGGGAATGCCATATGTTACAATGCTTTTGCCTTTAAGTCCCATCATTACCTTATTAAGTTCATAATCACAGGCAATAAGCAAAGCTGCATCATAGTCTTTTTCTTTGATAATATGTTTCACAAAGGATGAACCTGTGACAATATAAAGATCATACCCATATTTTGGAGCGTCTTTTTTCAATTGACTGAAAACACATTTACCACAAGTAATACACTGAATTCCTGTTCTTTTAGAAGAAGCAGGACAATCCATGGCACGCATGCAATGGGGTGCTATTATCATTCTTTTTGTTGACTTTTTAAAACTGTTCCGATTTGAAATGTTCTTCAGGGAGACCATCCATTTATCGAGTATTCTTGGGTCTGAGAATTTGTAGAAGAAATATTTCAGAGGCATATAGAAAAAGTCCAGTACACCCGCAAAGAATCCTGCAAGCCATACGTGTCTGTTGAGACTTATGCGGCTCACAGCCAGCGCAATACCTGCAAGCAGGAGGGATATTATAAAAATTACAGTGATCAGTATACCGATTGTCTTATACATCACATTCCTCCATCTTTCTAATGACCTCATCCACATCTACTTTTGTATTATAGCATCCATCATGCAATAGTGGAACTCCTTGTACAATCATAAAAGGTGATGCACCCTGCATGGACTCGGCCAGCTCAGGATAGCATCCCACACCAATACAGCTTTCCGGCCGGTGAGCTTTGATGATCTTCTTAACAAAACTACCTCCAGGAATAACATATACTTCGAAATTACTGGTCTTTGCTGCCTGACAAATTGTACCAATATCACACAGACCACATAGCTTGCATTCGTAGCCTATCAAAGGGTCACAGCGTGCCTTACAGTTAGGATGCCTGAGACACTGAGGAAGGAAAACAACCCTGCCATTTTTTATTTCCTTGAACTGGTCAAGCATTACAGCATTACGCACCTCTACAAGAATCTCATCAACAAGTGTGTCCTTGATGCCAAATACCCTGCATATCCATTTTGATGGTCCGTAGAACAAATAGAGAATGAACAGAACAAAATTGGGAAACAGTATTTTATGTTTCTTAAAACTGTAAGCACCCAGAAGTAGTGCTATTAACAAGACAACAAGCGTAGCTAAAGCTACAAAAATGAAGACTTTTCCAAGTAATTCATAAGGGATTGGCATGAGAAATGTAAATAGTACGGATAAGTATATTCAATTTGCCCTAAAAATAAAAAAGATAGAGTGATAAAATCACTCTGGTGCGTCGCTGAGGTCAATTCCCATTGCTTCTGCAGCAAGAACTACTACGTCCTCAACTTCAAGTTCCTTTGCGCCTATTGCGTCCCTTCCGTCACTGAGGTTCCTCTTACAGAATGGACAGGCACTTGAAAGGAGTTCTGCGTTGGTTGCAAGTGCATCTTCAACACGGGTTGAAGCAACACCGAGCGCTAGGTCAGGAATACCTGCCTTTACTCCACCGCCAGCTCCACAGCAGCGCTGGTTCTCTTCGATCCTTTCCATCTCAACGAACTCAATACCTGGAATTGCTTCAAGTACAGCTCTTGGTGGCTCGAATACTCCAACGTGACGTCCAAGGTGGCATGGGTCGTGGTATGTGACCTTCTTGTCAATGGACTTCTCCCATTTGATCTCTCCCTTCTCGATAAGGCCCTGGAGATACTGTGTAATGTGCATTACCTTAAATGGAAGTTCCTTTCCGGTAAGTCTTGGCCAGTCAATAAGTGATGCCCTGAAACATCCTGCACATGCGTAGAGTACGATCTTTGCACCCTTTGCTTTGATGTTGTCGATGTTCTTTTGAGCATTGACCTTTGCAGTTTCGTTGATGAAGTACTGACCTGTCCTGATAAGTGCTGAACCACAGCAGATCTCATCTTCACCGAGCATTGTGAACTTAATGTCAAGCTTGTTAAGCAGACGTGTTGTCGCAAGAGCGAGTTTCCTCTGCTTGAGTTCTGCGGTACATCCACCGAAGTAAAGGATCTCTGCCTTGTCCTGGACCTTGATGTCCTCAGGGAACCAGTTGGTTCTGTTCTTGTTGTCTTCCATGTAAGGGTTCTTGTACTCACCAATGAGCTTAAGGAAAGCACCCTGCTTACCGAATGGACCGTTTCCACGCTTTACAAGATTTGCACGCATGGACTCCCAGAGTTCTACGGTGTTGATCGCAGATTCACAGACTGTTGCGCACATTCCGCAGGTTGTACAGCCATATACGTCATTCTTGAACTGCTCGATCTCTTCCTCAGAGATCTGCTTTGGACCGAAGAGCTTTGCACTAAGTCCGTAGGACTTGTTCATGTATTCTCTCCATCTGAGGATCTTGTCCCTTGGTGCAAGTCCCGGATCCTGTCCGGATGCATCATATGTTGGACACCATTCCACACATTCGCCACAGCGACTGCATGAATCAAGCTCCATAAGCTGGACAGCTGTAAAGTTTTCAGTTGTAATGGATGGTTCACGTTTTGCCATTTTATTCTCCTCCCTTGTTTGCAAGGAGTGCGAGTGGTATCGCAATTACATGGATATATTTACTGAATGGTATGTATGCGATACAGAACAGAAGTGAAATTACCACGTGGAAAAGTGCCATTGGTGGTGCAAGTGATGTGTCCTCGATACCGAATGACCAAATTGTTCCGTTCCTGATACCATCAGCAATGAATCCTGTAATGGTAATAATAGTAAGTCCGATAAGAAGAATAGAGTCGTATGCGATTGTTGCTTCTCTTACCTTTGCAACAAAGAGTCTTCTGTAAATAGCGATGATGATACCAATAAGCAGTATGTAACTGAATATGTCATTTGGCACTGCAAGGAGCTCTCTGAATGTCTCAGGGATCATGAACCATGGAAGTGAATGAGCATATCCTACCTTCTCGCCTATGAGGTGTATCATTTCAACAGCGAACATTGCACCGGACATTGCAAAAAGAGTCATCCAGCCAACGAAAATAGTGAAGTGCATAAACCATCTGAGAGGGCTTCTTCTCAGGATCCTTCTCTGGAAAAGGATGTCAAGGACAAATGTTTCAAGAACGGACTGATTGTGAACGTGTGCATGCTCACTCATCTGGTACATAAGCATTTTAGGGAATGCCATTATACTCTTGGATGGAGCAGCGCCATATCCTGTAGAGCCCATACCCCATTTCTTTAAGTTGATGTACATTCCTACAACAAAAATACCCATGGCAATAAAGGAAATGAGCATCATCTGCACAAAAGTAACCCTTAGTGCATCGGTTACACCGGCAAAATAATCCATATTTTTCTTCTCCTGATGTTATTATAAATATATAATTATTATAAAGACGATTTATTCTTTACTATAAAGTAACCAGTTTGGTTTGCATGATTGTGGTGCCGATATTATTTAAAGATTTTCATCATTAAAATCTACATCGGCTGGCGTATTGTTGTGCCTTATTTTCACACAATGGATGACAAATAATTAATTAACCTTATATGTCGTCACACGCTTAATTAGGCAAAAAGCAAAAAGAAGCAATAGGTAGACTTTACAAATGGATCTTAGAATAGTGCTCGTAGAACCACTGTACCAGGGAAATGTGGGTTCGGTTACAAGAGCAATGAAGAATTTTGGATTCTCTGACCTTGTACTCGTAAATCCCTGTAAATTGTCAGACGAAGCAAAAGCTATGTCATCCCATGCAAGGGACCTGCTGGAAAATGCAAAGAGAGTTTCAACCCTGGATGAAGCTATAGAGGACTGCAGTATTATAATAGGCACCACAGGAATTGCAGGGTCCAGATTTGATCTGCATCTCAGAGTTCCCGGTTATTCTCCGAAGGAGATAAAAGAGCGTCTCTCTGGTCTTGATGGAAAAGTGGCAGTGCTTTTTGGAAGAGAGGACAACGGCTTCACAAGAGAAGAACTTAAAAAATGTGATATGATAATGACAATTCCAACATCGGAAGTCTATCCTGTCATGAACCTTTCACATGCTGTTGCAGTTGTTCTCTATGAGTTCAGCGATATTAAAGTGGCAGAAGCACCTCTGGCAGATGCAAGGGACATGAAAATACTTTATGAACACCTGGCTGAGCTTCTTGATGATATAGACTACCCAGAGCACAAAAAAGAAAAAACGAACCTGATGCTCAGGAGAATATTCGGAAGATCCTGCCTGCTCTCAAGAGAGATACACACATTACATGGTATTCTCAGAAAGATACAGAGACAGTACCCCGATGAATGTGAAGATGATGACGCCGATTATGAAAATTAGAATTGACAGTAAGGGCTGCGTTTCGAAATGTTCATATCATTTGAAACCTATGTTGCATTCCCTAAATGATTTTTAACTAATTATTGATTGAACATGACTGAAGGTAAGTGGGACGAAAAATTCGTAGTTTTCCTGAAAAAATACTATTGGGATAGCATTCTTCAACTGGCTAATAACTATCCCGACCAGCGTAGTCTGGAAGTGGACTTCTACGATCTTGATGTTTTTGACAGGGAAATAGCAAACGAGCTTCTTTTTAATCCTGATGAGGTACTGCCAAGTGCGAACAACGCACTTCAGCAGATCGATCTTCCGGTAGAGAAAAAACTTATTGACGCTAAAGTGCGCTTTGTTAAGATCCCTAACAAGATACCAAACAGGGATCTGAGAAGTAAGCACCTTTTACAATTCATTGCAATCGAAGGAATGATACGTAAAGCAACAGAAGTACGTCCAAAGGTGCTAAATGCTGCTTTCCAGTGTATGCGTTGTGAACATGTGACAATGGTCCCACAGAATGAGATAAAATTCGTTGAACCTGTTGAATGCGAGAACGAGACATGTGGTCGAAAAGGACCATTTAAGATACTTGTCAACCAGTCAGTTTTTGTCGATGCCCAGAAACTTCAGATACAGGAATCACCTGAGAACCTGAAAGGTGGTACTCAGCCACAGAGTCTTGATGTTGATATAGAAGATGACCTTGCAGGTCTTGTAAAACCAGGTGACCGTGTTATAATTAATGGGGTTCTTCGCTCCCACCAGAGAACCACGAGAGAAGGAAAATCTCCTTTCTATGACCTTGTACTGCATGCAAACTCAATTGAATACACTGACCTTGAGTTCGATGAGCTTGAAATAACACCGGAAGAAGAAGAAGAAATACTTGCCCTGAGCCGCGATCCGGAGATATACCATAAAGTCATCGGCTCGATTGCCCCTTCCATTTACGGTTATGACGATGTGAAAGAAGCACTGTCACTTCAGTTATTCTCAGGTGTTGCAAAACACCTTCCTGACGGATCAAGAGTACGTGGTGATATTCACATGCTCTTTATGGGAGATCCGGGTGTAGCTAAAAGTCAGTTGTTAAGATACATGGTAAAACTCTCACCCCGTGGTGTTTTTGCATCCGGTAAAAGTGCATCATCAAGCGGTCTTACCGCTGCGGCTGTACGTGATGATCTTGGAGACGGACGCTGGACACTGGAAGCCGGTGCACTCGTAATGGCAGACATGGGAATTGCGGCAGTGGACGAAATGGATAAGATGAGCACTGAAGATAAGAGTGCACTCCACGAAGCAATGGAACAGCAGACAATCAGTGTTGCAAAGGCCGGTATCCTCGCCACGTTGAAATCCCGTTGTGCCCTGCTTGGTGCAGCTAACCCTAAATACGGCCGTTTTGACAGGTACGAAGGTATTGCACAGCAAATCAACATGCCACCTGCTCTCATTTCAAGGTTTGACATGATATTTGTCCTTCTGGATACACCTAATGAGGATATGGACTCAAAGATAGCAAAGCACATTCTCAAATCACACTATGCAGGTGAACTTTCAGAACAGCGTAAGAATCTGCCTTCCAGTACTATAACCCAGGAACAGGTCGATGATCACATGGAGATAATCAAGCCTGTGATAGACCCTGATTTCCTTCGAAAATACATTGCATATTCAAGGAGAAACATTTTCCCTGTAATGGAAGATGAAGCCCGTGACCATCTTGTGAAATTCTATATGGATTTGCGAAGGATGGGAGACGGAAAGGATGCACCTGTCCCTGTAACAGCACGTCAGCTTGAAGCACTTGTAAGGCTTGCAGAAGCCAGTGCACGTCTGAGACTCAGTAATGTTGCAACCATGGATGATGCAAAAAGAACAACAAGAATTGTATATTCATGCCTCAGGCAGGTTGGTGTAGATCCGGATACAGGAGCATTCGATGTGGATGTAATCGCCTCCGGTACAAGCAAGAGCCAGAGGGACAGGATCAAGACTATCAAAGAAATCATAAAGTCAGTCGGAGAGAAGCATCCCGGTGGGAAAGCCCCGCTTGAAGAGGTCTATGCAGAAGCCCAGAACCAGAATATAGACAGGCAGCACGCTGAAGATCTTATTTCACGCATGAGACGCTCCGGCGATCTTATAAAACCCGACAAGGAACATGTAAAAGTAGTTTAGAAATTGTTGTGAAGTGACCGTATGTATCTGAAGATCCATAAATCAGGCGATAGTACAATTGTTGCTCTGTGTGACAGAGAACTTATTGGAAAGACACTTAAAGATGGTAACATAAAGGTTACTATAACTGAAGAATTCTACAAAGGAGAGCTCATATCCAGAGAAGAGGCAATTGAGATCATTTCAAAAGCCGGCAATATCAATATATTTGGAGAAAAAGCAGTTTCCTGTGCCATTGAATGTGGGATTGTAGATAAAGATAATGTAAAGATCATTAATGAAGTAGCACATGCCCAGATATTTCGGATATAATTGCTACGAGGTTTTGTTATGAATAACGAGATGGCGGATCAGGGCGCTGAGAACAGTGCGCCACATACCTATGACAGGAAAGAGCTTATTGAAGCTGTTGTAGTGAAACACAAAAAATACATTGATGAATACACTGTTGAATTCATTGAGCTTGAAGGCAAAATGAAGGAACTTCTGGACAACATCGATTCTTCCAGGAAGAACAGAACAGAAGTTCTGGAAAAGATTGAGATACTGACTGAAAAGAGACAGTTGTTCTATCATCAGGCAGAGAAATTGCTTGATGAACTCGCAGAATCGGTATCAAACAGCGATTTTACCCGTGAAAAATCTCATGCTATGGAAAAACTGGCTAAAGTCAAAGGTTCACTGAGCCCTGAAGAAGAGCAAAAGCAGGTGGATTCTATCCTCCAAAGCATTTCAGAACTGAGTTCAAAGGCATCCGGAATAGATGACAAGCTTGCCGTTATCGTGGAGAAAATAAAGGACGCTCTTGGATATAAACTGGAAATGAGCTCAATAGACAGTTCCGAAGAATCATTTAATAGCAATATGTCATCCTATGAGGAAGGAATAAAAGAAATAGAACCACGATACAAATGGCTTGAGAACAGGATCAACAGTCATAAGGAAGCTCAGGGATACTGGGAAAAGCAGCCACTGGTCAGTGACAAACAGGAGGTTGAAGCATGAGCGATATAGACATTTCATCAATGAGTGAAAAAGACCTCAAAAACAAGGTTAACGACCTTCGTACCCAGATTGGCCATTTTGACCGTGAACTTAAAGGTATTTACCGCGAACTCAAACTTCACCACACAAACAGCGATGATCTGAAGAAGGAAAGAGACAAGCTGAACGCCCAGGTAAGGGAGCTGGTTGGAAAAGCACGTGATGCAAAGTCCAGAAGAGATGAGATAAATGCAAAGATATCTTCACTGAAAGCGTCACGTAATGAGGTCAACGAAAAGAGCCGTATGTTCTCTGATAACATCAGCGAGTTCAAAACAAAGAGGGACGAACTAAACAAGATGTCCAAAGGAAGTGTGGAAACACTATCCAAAGCCTATGCTGCCGATCTTGAACTTTTCCTTAACGCAGACATTCCTTTAAAGCACGAGATAGACCTTTTCGGAAGACTTCTTGATCTGAAAGAACGTCTTGGAGCAGCTTTTGATGCAAATGCAATGCATGAGAAGCTTATGGAAACCTATGCAGAATCCAAGGGAGTGTTCGAATCCAGAGAGGATTTTGGCAGTGAGATCGGCAAGCTCGCTGAAGAATCACAGAAATATCACCTTGAGATGATAGAGCTTTACAACCAGGCAGATGAACTGAGAAAAGCAGCCGACACAGCTCACTCACAGATATCCGAGAAATATGCAGTTACTGCTCCTATCAGGGAAAAGATTGACCCACTCAAACAGAAGATAGCAGCCCTCAGAGAGGAACTCGATGTTTATCTTAGCAAACTCAATGATATTCAGGTTGAAAAGGATGACAAGAAACAGGAAGAACATCTTGTTGTTGCAAAAGAGAAACTTGAAAAGAGCGGTCGTCTGAGTCTTGAAGACCTGAAAGTGCTCATGGAAAAGGGAGATCTTAAGTTCTGATCTTTCCCTTTCTGACTTTTTAATTTCAATTAATTTTACTTCTTAACAGCAACTCTGCACAATATTAATGCAGATATGCATGCAAGTGCCTGAAATATAGTAAATCCACCAGCCTGCGCGGAGGATGGATTAGCTGTTGAATTCGAGTCTTCTTCCTGAGCATAATTATTTGTCGTTTCTTCAATCTCCGGCTCAGGATAATCTTTGTCCATATACTGATAGACAGGTTTGAAAGTAATAAGCTCCCCTCCCGGATTTATGTAAATGGTATCTACTGTAATATTCAGGATTTCCGTACTTTTGGAATATACAAAAATGTCACCTTCAGACATAATTTCATCCTTCAACAGTTCACCATCGTGCAAAAGCTTCAGCCACACTTGCTTTTTATCCTGATTGACGCTTATGACACTTAATGAATAATTCTGGTAAAAATCCCAGGAAGCACCCGTTGTAAGAAATATTCCCGTACCGTTGATCAATACAGTATCCTGATTCATACCCATGCCCAGAGCTTCATTGATGCGCAAAGGTTCGGCATTAACTGATATTATCATTGTGCTTAAAAGAAGTAAGGTGAAGAACGCATAAGAGATCCTTTTCAGAAAAGTCATGAAAGATCACTTCACCAACTAATCACTGTAACGGCAATTTCCGGCAATGATCTCATGTTTTTTATCATTTTTGTCAAGAACTACAAGGGCACCTTTTTCAGTAATTCCAATTGCTTTTCCTTCAATGAGCAGGGTAGGAGTTGTAACTCTCACATTCCTTCCAATGGTATCTGAAAGATTGATCCATTCATCTACGATCTCAGCAAACTGCCTTGTCTTGAATCTGATATATTGCTGTTCAAGTTCATACAGGAGAGAAGCAAGGAAAGATGTTCTATCAATTGGTTTTCCAGTTTCATTTGCAATACTGGTGGAATTTCTTCTGATATCATCGTTCAGATCGGAAAGCTTGACATTTACATTAATACCTATTCCAAGGATAACATATTCTACCTTCCCGATCTCAGCACTAACTTCTGTTAGTATTCCACATATCTTCTTACCTTTGACAAGAACGTCATTAGGCCATTTGATATGAGCATCCACACCCATATTTCTAAGAGCATTGGTCACAGCAATACCTGCAACGAGAGTCACCCTTGAAAGATTATCCAGAGGAATTGAGGGTTTAAGGATAAGGGAAAGCCATAGCCCGCCTGGAACTGATTGCCACTCCCTGCCCATGCGACCTCTGCCACTTTTCTGGGTCTCTGCCAATACAACAGTACCTTCTGAAGACCTGGATGCGATTTCCCTGGCAGTGTTATTGGTAGATTCAAGTTCGGAATAATAGAGAACATCATTTCCAAAGAGGCTGGTTTTGAGAATAACCTGTAGCATCTCAGGATCGATCTTATCAGGGCAGGAATCTAATATATATCCGGTCTTGGGCGAAGATCGAACATCATATCCTTCTTTCCTGAGGGCCTTTATGTATTTCCATACCATAGCCCTAGTAATGCCTAATCTTTCCCCGATCTCCTGCCCGGATACCGGAGTTCCTTCAGATTTCCTTAATATGCTGATAATGGCTTTTTTATTATCATTCACAGGCATTCCACCATACGATGTTTACTCCCAGATTAAACATACGCTGCCAAAGTTTATTACTTTGTCTGTTTTTTGGCAGCATTCACATACGAACTTACAGCAGCAGTAACCGCAGCAACTTTCTGATCCTGATTAGAAAGTGCTGATGCAAGTGTTGCTCCCTTGGCAGAATCTTCCTCAACAACCTTTCGGACATCATCGATGATATTATAGTCGTCTATGAAATGGGTGGTGAGATTTCCTTCCCTGAATGCAGGATGTCTGAGCACTGCCTTGTGGAATGGTATGTTGGTTGTTACCCCCACAACAACGTACTCATAGAGTGCACGCTGCATCCTGTCAATGGCTTCGTTCCTATCACTTCCCCATGCACAGAGCTTTGAGATCATTGAATCATAATATGGTGAGATGGTATAACCCATGTGAACACCACTGTCTACCCTGATACCCGGCCCTCCTGCAGAGCGGTATCTCCTGATCTTTCCAGGTGATGGAGCAAAATCATTCAGCGGATCCTCAGCATTTATACGACACTCAATAGCCCATCCACGGATGCTGATATCTTCCTGCTTGAATGGTAACGGTTCTCCACATGCAATATGAAGCTGTTGTTTTGCAAGGTCTATACCTGTGATCATCTCACTGATAGTGTGTTCTACCTGAAGTCTTGTATTAACTTCAAGGAAATAGAAATCACCCTTTGAATAAAGGAACTCAACTGTACCTGCATTCTCATAACCGATAGCCTTTGCAGCCTTTACAGCAGTTTCCCCCATCTGCTTACGCAACTCAGGGGTTATTACCGGAGAAGGCGCTTCTTCTATGAGTTTCTGATGTCTGCGCTGAATAGAACATTCCCTTTCCATGACATAAACAGCATCACCATATTTATCAGCAAGGATCTGGAACTCAATATGTCTTGGTTCCTCAACATATTTTTCAATAAATACGGTCGAATCGCCAAAAGCGGATTCTGCTACTGACTGGATTGAATTAAGTGCAGTGTGGAAATCTTTCCTGGAATGGACAATCTTCATTCCAATTCCACCACCACCTGCAGATGCCTTGATAATCACAGGATAACCGATGCCATCTGCAAGATCTGCAGCTTTTTCCGGATCTGAGATTGCTTCGTTTGTTCCCGGAACCACAGGAACTCCAGCTTCTATCATGGTGTTCCTGGCAGCTATCTTACTTCCCATCTGCTCGATAGCCTTGCTGGAAGGTCCGATGAATGTAATACCTGCATCCTCACACTTACGTGCAAATTTAGCGTTCTCAGAAAGGAAACCATATCCCGGGTGTATCCCTTCTGCACCGCATTCAAGCGCGACTTCTATTATCCTGTCACCATTCAGGTAGCTCTGACTGGAAGGTGCAGGTCCGATATTGTAAGCTTCATCTGCATACTTTGCAAAGAGAGCATTCTTGTCAGCTTCGGAGTGTACTGCAACGGTCTGCACGCCAAGTTCACGGCATGCACGCATTGCACGTATTGCTATCTCACCCCTGTTAGCAATAAGTACTTTCTTGAACATGTCTGTCCACCTACTCAATACTCAAAAGTACATCACCTGATTTCACAGAATCACCCTCTGAAATCAGTATAGCTTTAACAGTTCCACCATGTGGTGCATGAATTGCATTCTCCATCTTCATGGCTTCAATAACACATACAGTGTCACCTTCTGTGATGCAGTCTCCTACAGCGACCTTTACGGAAAGTACCATTCCCTGCATATGACTTGTCACAGCTCCAGGTACAGAGTCTGCTGTAGGCTTATCAGCTGCTTCAACAACCTGCACAGCACCGCCAACCGGATTGACCTTTACATTGAAGACCTCGCCATCGATCTCAACATTATACTCTGTTGGTATGCCGGTCATGTCAGATACAGCACATGGATTCTTACTCTCCATAATAGGTGTAAGTTTCTCTTCCTCAAGTTCGCCTTTAAGGAATGCAGGAGCGATTGCAGGATAAAGTGCGTATGTCAGGATATCTTCCTCCTTTTTGACAATGCCCATTTCCTCAGCTTCTTTTTTCGCCTTCTCATATTCAGGAGCGATGAGGTCAGCAGGTCTGCATGTGATAGGTTCCTCGTCACCAATGATCTTTGCAATTATCTCGTCACTGATCTTCTGTGGAGGTCTACCATAGAGACCGCGGACATAATCCTTTACCTCTTTTGGAATTACCTTGTACCTCTCACCCATGAGCACATTAAGAACTGCCTGGGTACCTACGATCTGGCTTGTAGGTGTAACAAGTGGCGGATAACCAAGTTCTGCACGGACAAGTGGCATTTCCTTGAGCACATCCTCGTATTTATCAAGTGCATTCTGTTCTTTAAGCTGGGAAACAAGGTTTGAAAGCATTCCACCTGGTATCTGGTAAAGCAGGACATTGGTATCGATCTGCTCGGAAATTGGGTTTAGTATGCAGCGATATTCTTCCTTGAGTTCCTTGAAGTATTGTGAGATTTCGGATATAAGTCCAAGATCAAGTCCGGTAGCACGCCCCGTCTCAGCAAGTGATGCCACAATGGACTCTGTTGGTGGCTGTGATGTTCCCCATGCAAATGGAGAAAGTGCGGTGTCAAGAATATCAACGCCTGCCCTGCATGCAGCCATATAGCTCATTGGTGCCATACCTGAGGTACAGTGAGCGTGCAGGTCAACAGGGAGATTGACCTCTGTCTTAAGAGCCTTTACAAGATCGTATGCCTGCTGTGGTGAAATAAGACCTGCCATGTCTTTGATACAGAGTGAATCACATCCTAACTCTGCAAGATCGGTTGCAAGCTCTACATATTTATCCACAGTATGAACAGGACTGATGGTATACGCAATCGTACCCTGTACGTGTGCCCCTTCCTTTTTAGCTACGGTGATAGCTTTTTCCATGTTGCGTATATCGTTAACAGCATCAAATACTCTGAAAATATCGATACCATTTTCATAAGCTTTCTTTACAAACTTCTCAACAACATCATCAGAGTAGTGCCTGTAACCTACAAGGTTCTGTCCCCTGAGCAGCATCTGTGCAGGTGTCTCTTGCATGTGTTTTTTAAGTTCTCTTAGTCTCTCCCATGGATCTTCGTTCAGATACCTTATAGAACTGTCAAATGTTGCTCCACCCCACATCTCTAAAGAATAATATCCTACCTGGTCAAGCTTATCCACGATTGGGAGCATGTTACGGGTGCGCATTCTTGTGGCAATGAGGGATTGATGCGCATCTCGAAGAATAGTTTCAGTTATTTTTACTTTCATGGGAATCCTCCGGGAGTTTTATAATAGTATAATGGTCAATATGATAGAGAATCATCTAATTTCCAGATGAAATTGTACCTTATATATCATGTTCTTTTATGTAGTTTCTGGTGAGCGTTTATATATCCACAGGTGCTACACAATAAGGAATTATAAATGAAGAAAAAGAGCTGCAGGATTATATACAGTTAGCATAAAAAATAAAATGATTTATGTAAAGGTTGTTTCTAAGATTATTCTAGACGGTTCTTTTCTTAGTTGTTCCCTGATAACCACAAAACTTACCATTTTCATCAAAAAGCCTTTTAGCATAAATTTCTATTGGAATAAGATTTTTGTTTTTATCATAAATCACTGTTTCTATTCTGGCGTATTCCCCATCAGAACTATTCTTAAATTTTTGGCTCATGATATCCATCATCTTTTTCATTTCACTATCCGGAAAATGATCATGAAGTTTGGTTCCAATAAAGTCTTCAGCCTCAAAGTGATTTATTTCCATTGTGGCAGGATTTGCATAGGTAAATACGAGATCTTCGTTCAATTGCCATATGCTGTCAAATGTATTATCTGCAAGAAGACGATATTTTTTCTCACTTTCTCTCAGTTCTTCTTCGATATTTTTTCTATCAGAAATTTCTTTCTTAAGCATCTTATTAGCTTCTTCAAGTTCAGATGTTCTCTGAGAAACCAGGATTTCTAGTCTTTCCTGCTGTCTTTTGAGAAGGTTTCTGGAATTTATCTCTTCAGTTATATTTTCCATAATCAGCGTGATCCCGTTTTCACCATCATCAAATGTTGAAGGAATTAGTTTGGTCTTGAAAAAGCAAAGTTCATTATCTACAAAGAAATCAAAGGTCTCTATTTGTTGATAACCACTTCTGGCATCATTTATCCTGTCCATAAAGGTCTTGTTGGAAATCATCGGAGGAAGTATATCTGTTATTTTTTTTCCCTGAACATCATTCTTGGACAAGTTTGTAAGGTCAATAAAACGGTCATTTGTCTGAACTACCCTGTTATTATCATCAATGACAACAATATGATCCGAAGAGAAGTTGAGCAATGTGGAAACAGGTATCCTTTGGGAAAGAAAATATACTTTTGCAGTACCAATGTTTTCCATTTCAATGTGTCCACTAATCCTTAAAAGTTCCAGATACTTGGCAACAGTATTCCGGTTAACACCAATATGTTTTGAAATATCTGTGACACTCATGCCACGAGGATTGTTTTTTAAAAGCGATTTTATCTTAGTAGTTTCGTGTTTGTATAAATCCATTTATATAAAGGAATATCATCCCCCATTCATAAATATTGCGAGTATAAGCCCATCATTTAGAAATACTACATAAGCACGCCGGTTACTTTAATCGCTTAAATATTTACTAATTTTATCACTTCCTGAAAAATGATAGAGAATGATTGCACTTTTAATAGTGTTCTTAATAAATTTTATATTTAAGATATATTTATATATACCATATATATAATATTCTTTTGCAATGCAAAGTTGCCTATCAAATGTGAGGTCATATCCATAAATCTCACAAACGGTACACGCAAACAGAATTTAATTGTGAATGGACGGGTGAATAATGTTAGGAATGAATGATAAATTAAAAACAGAACTTATTGATGTACTTGAGGCTGTGAACTCAGGAGATTCAGACATCAGAATCTCCCCTAAAGATTCAAAACAAGATAATCAAATCACACAATCACTAAACTCCCTTTTGGATGACTATTTTTCCCTTAAAACCGAAGTAATACAAAAAAGAAGTATAATCGAACTGAAAGAAGCTGAAGATTTCCATAATCAAATGCTTGCTGATCAGGTAATTAATCTTATTGATTCTATAGTAGAAGGAAAGCTTGATGCTCGCGGTGATACATCTGGATTAAGTGGCAGTTGCAAAGATGTACTTACAGGTGTAAACCAGCTTCTTGATGCGGTTATGGGACCACTCAATGTTTCAGCTGAATACATAGACCGAATATCAAAAGGAGATATTCCGCAGAAAATTACTGATGATTATAAAGGTGACTTCAACGAGATAAAAAACAACCTAAATATGTGTATTGACGCTGTCAATGCTCTGGTAGAAGATTCTATCATGCTGGCACAGGCAGGAGTTGAAGGACAACTTGACATGCGTGCTGATGCCAGCAGACACAATGGAGATTTCCGAAAAGTTGTGGAAGGAGTAAACGGCTGTCTGGATGCATTCATTGGTCCACTGAACGTTGCAGCAGAATACATTGACCGCATATCAAAAGGAGATATTCCGCAGAAGATCACAGATTCATATAGTGGGGACTTCAACGAAATCAAGAATAACCTCAATCTTTGTATAGATTCTATTAATTCACTACTTGAAGAAGCAGAATTCCTTACAGATGCTGCAATCGAAGGAAAACTGACAACTCGTGCAAATACTGCAAAATTCAGTGGTGAATATGCCCATCTTGTGGAAGGAATGAACCACGTTGTAGAGACCCTTGTAGGCCATATAGATAGTATCCCGGTACCATTCATGATAATTGACCGTGATTACAATGTCAATTATGTTAACACAAAAGCAGCGGAAACCGTGAACCTCACAACTGACTCCATGGTTGGCACAAAATGCTACGATCACTATAATACTAATGTATGTAAAACCGACAGCTGTGTATGTACACGTTCTATGACCTCAGATTTAACAGAACATGGAGAAGCCATTGCGAACCTTGGCAAAGATGTACATATTACTTGCAGTGGTGTTCCACTGAAGAACAGGGAAGGAAATATCATAGGTTCCCTTGAAATATTCATGGACCAGACAGAAGTTAAGAATGCTCTTGAAGACTCCAGTTCTAAAGTAGAACTCCTTAATAGAATTCCGGCTCCTGTTATGGCAGTTGATAAAGAATTCAATGTTACATTCATGAATCCTGCAGGAGCAAATGCAGTCGGAAAAACTGCTGTTGAATGTTCCGGCATGAAATGTTACGAACTATTCAATACGCCACACTGCCAAACAGAGAATTGCCGCGTTGCCAGAGCCATGAATAATGGATCAGTGTCTTCAGCAGATACCGTTGCACATCTGCCATCAGGAGACTTACCAATTCGCTACACTGCGACTCCTTTAAAGAATAGTGAAGGAGAAATCATCGGTGGTCTTGAATATGTAATGGACATGACCTCTGAAGTCAATGTCACAAAGGAAGTACTCAAACTTGCAGATGCAGCTATTAACGGAAGACTCGATGCACGTGCCGACATAAACCAGTTTGAAGGTAACCCAAGGGACATAGTCAATGCTGTGAACGAAACTCTTGACTCTTTAATTGGCCCATTAAATGTAGCAGCCGAGTATATTGATCGTATCTCAAAAGGTGACATACCTGAAAAAATCACAGACGAATACTATGGAGATTTCAATGAGATCAAGAACAATCTTAACCAATGTATTGATGCAGTCAATGAACTTGTTTCCGATGCCAACATGCTGGCAGAAGCTGCCATAGAAGGCAGACTTGATACCCGCGCCAATGCATCCAGACATGGTGGTGACTACCGTGCCATCGTTGAAGGTGTAAATAATACACTTGATGCTGTCATTGGTCCACTTAATGTTGCTGCAGAATATGTTGACAGTATAGCACACGGAAATATTCCTGAAAAGATCACTGATGAGTATAATGGTGATTTCAGTGAAATCAAGGATAACCTTAACCGATGTATCGATGCAATCAATGCTATGATCAGTGATGCGAATATGCTGACAGAAGCCGCTGTAGAAGGTAGACTAGACACCCGTGCTGATGAAACTAAGCATCAGGGTGATTTCCGTGTAATTGTTGAAGGTGTTAATAATACCCTTGATGCTGTCATCGGTCCTCTAAATGTTGCGGCTGAATACATTGACAGAATATCCAAAGGCGATGTTCCTGCGTGTATCACTGACACTTATAATGGAGACTTCAATGAAATAAAGAACAATATCAATACCTGTATTGATGCAATCAATCTCCTCGTAAAGGATTCTCAACTATTGGCACAGGCTGGCGTAAATGGACAACTTTCAGTTCGTGCAGATGATTCACAGCATGGTGGCGATTTCGCCAGAATTGTTTCTGGTTTTAATAATACACTGGACGCTATTGTTACTCCATTGAACATAAGTTGTGAAGTGCTTAACTCATATGCAAAGGGTGATCTGGATGCCAGAATTACGACGAAGATGAACGGTGACTTTGATGAACTGGCAAATACCCTGAACTCTTATGGCGCTAACCTTCAGGAACTGATAGATGATTCCAGCGAGGTTTTAGCAGAGATATCAAAGGACAATCTTACAAGAGGAATTACTGTAGAGTCCGTTGGAGATTTCAGAAAGCTTACCAATGGAATTGAAAATGCACGTATGTCACTCAACGATGTTGTTTCACACGTAATGAACGTTGCAGAGATGGTGGTAAATACCGCCGATAATATGTCTGCAGCAACCACACAACTTAATTCTTCAGCAAACGAAGTTTCAGGGACAGTGGAGGAAATTGCCAGAGGATCACAGGACCAGTCCACCAAAACAGAAGATGCATCACGTACCATGCAGCACATGACGCAGAGTATCCAGGATGTTGCACGCAATTCACAGAATGTTGCAAGTCATGCACGTGAATCTAACCAGAGAATGACCGAACTTGGAAGGACCAGCAATGAACTTCTCAAAATGATGGATGGTATAAAAGATGCTGTATCCGGCTCTGCTTCTGTAATCAACAACCTGGAAGAAAAATCAAAGCGTATTGATGAGATCGTCAACCTCATTACAAGCATCGCTGACCAGACGAACCTGCTTGCCCTGAATGCTGCAATAGAAGCAGCACGTGCAGGAGAACATGGTCGTGGATTTGCTGTTGTAGCAGACGAGGTGAGAAAACTTGCAGAAGATTCAGGAAACGCTGCAAAGCAGATTGCAGACCTTATTCATGAGATCCAGGACGGTACTTCTGAGGCAGTTGCCTCCATGGAGATGGGTACTACAGAAGTTACAAAGGGTGCAGAGTCATTAGGTGAAGGAGTTAGGGAAATCGAACAGGTCATTATTGCTGTGGAGGATATCACCAAGATGGTTGTAGACATTGCTGCTGCTGCTGAAGAACAATCCGCTGCCATTGAACAGGTGGCCTCATCCATTGAAGAGGTCGCAGCAATTTCCGAAGAAACAGCAGCAGGAACTGAAGAAACAGCAGCAGCGGTTCAGGAACAAACATCTTCAATGCATGAACTCGCAAACTCTGCTGATGAGTTATCAGAGATTGCAAAAGACATGAAGAAGGTGGTCAACAGGTTCAGAATAGTGTGTACAGAAGCCAGACTGAATAATGATTCCGGCTCCGAAAAAACAGAAACAAATGAATTACCTCTAAAGAATGCTGTATTGCTCTGACAGGGAGGATTTCGGAATAGAAGATACATTTTCAAATTCAAATGCAACTCCTGGAGCTATGCTCCAGGTAGTATTTTCAACTTGCAGATGAAGATGCAGGAGTCATGGTTGATTCCGTAAGTGAAGTAATCAGAATATTGTATTCTGATATTATCCGGTACCAGATGTGCTAATATAGGGTAAAAGTTCGGAATATGTGGAATGTGTAGGAAAAGATGAACAATTGAATATTGTTGAGTCTGGCTATCAGGAAATGCCTTCCTCATAACCCATACACAATAAAATCAACAGCAATAACTGACAAAGTACATATTTATTTACTTATATTTTATTCAAAGATATATTTTTATATAATTATGTCCATCTCTAATTCTGCATAATTATAATTATACAGATGCCGTATGTTATATAGATATGTAGACAGTGTGTAAAAGTTAAACATATACAAATTAACTTTTACAACTGTAGGGTGAAAACATGTTAGGGAAAAACAACAAGCTATATAGTGAGATCATCGATGTTCTGGGATCTTTTGAAGAAGGCAGGTCAGATATCAGACTGAGTACTGAATCAACAGGTACCGAGAAAGACATGACTGAAGCATTGAACACATTTCTGGAAAAAGCTGCTGGATGGAAAAAAGAAGCTGAACAGCAACAGGAACTATCAAAGCAGGTAAACCAGATGGTTAATGCAACAGTTGAAGGTCAGCTTGATGTGAGGATGAAAACAGAAGACTTTGAGGGTGACTTCAGGAACCTTGCAACAGGCATCAACAAAATGATTGATGCAATTGTAACTCCATTTACAGCTGCATCAAAATATGTTACTCGTCTCTCAAATGGAGATATTCCACCTAAGATTACAAAGGAATTCAAAGGTAGTTACAATGATTTCAAAAACAATCTCAACATTTGTGTAGATGCTATCAATGCTCTTATCGAAGATTCCGATATGCTGGCACAAGCCGGATCTGCAGGTAATGTTGATATTCGTGCAGATGCCACCAGACATGGCGGAGAATTCAGGACTATTATAGAGAACCTGAACAATACTCTTGATTCTATTGCAAAACCATTGAACGAAAGTACAGATATTCTACTCAAACTGGCTGTCAATGACTTTGATAACGGTGTAGAAGGAGAATATGACGGAATTTTCAAAGACAATTCCTATGCTGTTAATGAGGTTCGCAACAGACTTCTGAACATCCAGCGTACATTCGAGTTCATGGCCAGAGGTGACTTCAGCGACCTTCCAAGATACAAACAGGCTGGAAAGCGCTCTGATAATGACAAGTTATTGCCATATACAGTCGGACTTATGGAAACAGTCAAAGGAATGGCAGATGAATTTATTGAACTTGGCCATGCTGCAGAAGCTGGAAATCTGGAATACAGAGTAGATTCTTCAAAGTTCGATGGTCTTTTCCAGGAAGCTGTTGGTACCGTTAACAATGCATTTGACGCTATTATCGATCCACTTAATGTAGCTGCTGATTATGTTGACAGTATCTCAAAAGGAGAGATCCCTGAAAAGATCACAGATGATTATCATGGTGACTTCAACAAGATAAAAGACAACATCAATGCATGTATTGATGGTCTGGGAGGAATGCTGGAGGCAAATAGTGTACTGCAAAAAATGGCAGTTAACGATTATACCAGTTATGTTGAAAACAACTACCAGGGAATCTATGCAGAAGTTGGCAATGCAGTAAATGATGTCCGTGATCGTCTACTCCATATAACAGACACCGCCCAGAACATATCACGTGGAGATATGAGTGACCTTGAAGCATACCGTGAGGTAGGTAATGGAGCTGGAAAACGTTCTGATAATGATAATATTACTCCTTCTTTCATAAAAATGATGGAAAATGTCAATGGTATGATCAACGAGACTGTTGACCTTACAGATGCAGCCAAGGCAGGAAATCTAAGTTACAGAGCAGATTCTTCTGCATATGAAGGTGGATTTAAACTTGTTCTTGATGGTATCAATGAAACACTCAACTCTGTAGTAGATCCACTTAATGTTGCTGCAGACTATGTTGACAGTATTTCAAAAGGTAATATTCCTGAGAAAATCACCGACGAATACAATGGTGACTTCAACCACATAAAAGATAACCTCAACCAGTGTATCGATGCTGTGAACATGCTTGTTGATGATGCTTTGTTACTGGCAAATGCCGGTGTAGAAGGGCGCCTTGAAGTAAGAGCAGACGCTTCCAGACACACAGGAGACTTTAGTAAAGTTGTCGAAGGAGTGAACAATTGCCTGGATGCGATTATCTCCCCATTGAACGTAACTGCGAGTTATGTTGAGCAAATATCAAGAGGAGAAATTCCTGAAAAGATAACTGATGAATATCTGGGAGATTTCAACAATATAAAGAACAACATCAATGATTGTATTGATGGTCTTGGTGGCCTTGTAGAATCAAATGAAGTACTTCAGCTCATGGTTGACAACGACCATACAAGAACTGTAGAAGGTGATTACCAAGGAATCTATGCAGAAGTTGCAAATGCTACAAACGGCATCCGTCAAAGAATACTTACAGTAATGGGTGTTAATAAGAATATTGCAGTCGGTAACCTTAGTGATCTCGAGGGACTCAAGAAAGTTGGAAAACGCTCAGAGAATGATGAACTTATTCCATGCTACATCACAATGATGACCAATATTGAGAATCTTGGTCATGAATTCGTTAAACTCGGTAATGCAGCAAAGAGTGGTAGCCTTGACTACAAGGCTGATTCATCGCAATTTGAAGGTGCATATAAGGATGCAATCGATGCTGTCAGTGAGGCAATCGATGCACTGGTAACACCAATGAACGAAGCAATGCGCATGGTCAATGAATTCTCTGAAGGAAATCTGGATGCAAGGTTCAGCTTTGAAACAGAAGGTGACTTTAAAATATTCGCTGATACCGTTGATGCATTTGGAAACAACTTGGAGGCAATTATTGCAGATTCCTCTCATGTACTGGAAGCAATTGCAAATAATGATCTCAGCCAGGCTGTTTCTGTCCATGGAGTAGGTGAATTCCAGGTCCTTACAGATAATGTAGAGAACACCAGAATATCATTGAACAATGTTGTTTCAATGGTACATAAGAGCTCAAGGGACGTTGCATCAACTTCCGAGGAGATGTCAGCATCCGTAGAGCAGATGACTTCTGCATCCTATCAGATCTCTGACACGGTGTCTGAAATATCAAAAGGCGCACAGAGTCAGGCAGCAAAGACTGAAGAGGTCTCCCGTGCAATGGTTGACATGACCATGACAGTACAGGAAGTTGCCATCAATTCACAGAAAGCAGCCGAGACTGCAAAGGATTCAAACGAACTTATCAATAACCTTGGTATAACTACTAAAGATCTTGTTATGAAAATGGATTCTATCAAAGAAGCTACTGGCGAATCATCAAATGTAATTATGCAGCTTGACGGAAAATCCAAGCAGATTGGTGAGATCGTAAACCTCATTACCAATATCGCGGACCAGACCAACCTTCTTGCACTCAATGCAGCCATTGAGGCAGCACGTGCAGGTGAGCATGGTCGCGGATTCGCCGTGGTTGCTGATGAAGTCAGGAAGCTTGCTGAGGATTCAGGTAATGCAGCTAAACAGATATCCACTCTCATTAGTGAGATTCAGGAAGGAACACAGAATGCGGTTACATCAATGCAGCAGGGTTCAGAAGAAGTTGAACTGGGAGCAGCCGCCCTTCAGGAAGCTGCTAGCATTATTCAGAGTGTAGTTGAATCTGGAAACACTATAGCAAATATGGTTCAGGATATTGCGGCTGCCGCACAGGAGCAATCTGCTTCAATTGAAGAGGTCACATCCTCTGTAGAAGAAGTCAGCGCAATTTCTGAGGAGTCCGCAGCAGGAACCGAAGAGGCATCTGCAGCAGTACAGGAACAGACTGCTACAATGCAGGAACTTTCAAGATCAGCAGAGGATCTTTCAAGCCTTGCTGGCGAGATGAAAGCGGTTGTTGATAAGTTCATACTTGATTCTAGTTCCTCATCCGGTTCTGATGAATCCGGAATAAGAAATACAGAAAAGATAGAGCATGCTCTTGTTTAAAGGAATGATATAATATGGATGATGTTTCACTATCCGGAAATGGCCCGACTGACGAATTATTGCAGATGGTAGTCTTCCAGCTGGGTGGCGAGGAGTTTGGCGTAGAGATAATGAAAGTACAGGAAATAATCAGGATGCCTGAGATTACTCAGATCCCACAATCTCCTGAATTCGTAGAGGGTGTTATCAACCTTCGTGGCAGGATTATCGTTGTCATTAACCTTGATAAAAGATTCAATCTCGCTTCAAAGGAAGTTGATTCACATTCACGAATCATTGTCGTCGAGATCGGTGAGAATGTTGTTGGAATGATAGTTGATTCAGTAAATGAGGTTCTGAGAATCCCTAAATCAAGTGTAGAACCTGCACCTGAACTTGTGACTTCAAGCATCAGCCGTGAATACATAACCGGTGTTGGAAAGATTGACGACCGTCTTCTTATCCTTCTTGACCTTGCAAAGGTCATGAACAAGAAGGAAGTCGCAGAGATTGCAAATCTTGCCTGATCAGGCAAGATTTTCTCTTTTTATTCTATTTTTGACTTTTTAATTCTACTCTAAATTTTTCTTAATTTCGTTTTTGCCGATCTTATTTAATAATCAATATAAATGAGTATGAACACGAGATCATCGCTTCCATACATTATATACATTTAAATATTTTAAATTATATATAAGAGTGAAGGGTAAAATCATGGCATTCACTTATTTCTTTAGAGATATGCAAACACTGGAAATGATCAGAGATTACGTAATTCCTGAACTCAGGAGCAGAAGATACATCCACATATGGGATGCAGGTTGTGCAATGGGTCCTGAACCGTATTCACTGGCAATTGTATTAAGAGAGAATATGGGAATGATCTTCAGGAACGTAAAAATACACGCAACTGATATTGATAACAGTAACCTTTTCGGCGACATCATCAAAGATGGAATCTACCCAAAAGAAATGGTTCAGAGAATACCAAAGCCAATATTTGACAATTATTTCTCACCAGCAGATGAACCTGATCACTTCCAGATATCCGATGAGATCAGAAGAAGTGTTGATTTTACAAGACACAACCTCCTGGATATGAAACCTATAAGGTCAGGATTAAACCTTGTCCTCTGCAAAAATGTCCTGCTACACTTCACCGAAGCTGAAAGGGTAGAAGTAATGCAGATGTTCTATGATTCCCTTGACGGTGGATATTTTGCAACGGAACAGACCCAGAAACTCCCAGCAGAACTTCAGGGTCACTTTGAGCCGGTCGTAGCAAATGCTCAGTTGTACCGCAAAATAAACAACTAACTACATTTGAAAAACAAAAGGAAAGGGAATGGAAATGCCCCATGAACTAGAATTCACACTACTACCTCCTGCCCAGGGTTCTGAATGCAGGTGGATGAACATAGACAGAAGAGGAATAAGAGTAGGAAAAGCGAGGGGCAAGGCAGAAGGTAATGTCCTTATAATCTACTCAATCAACATTTTCCCGGAATTTGAAAGCAAACATTACGGAAAAAAGACAATAGATTACTTCAAATCACAGTTCAGCACCATTGTTGCTGACAGGGTAAGACCTACAGCAATTGGTTTCTGGGAAAAGATGGGATTTGTCAACAGAGGAGATGGTTCCTACGTATTCATGAAAAACGGATCTGTTTCTGTAGTTAATTCCTAAAAATATCATTTTTCTAATTTTAGTTTTGTTTAATTTACTCTTCATTTTACTGCTAATCCTGCCATTACTGATAGAAACTTTTTAAGTCTTGACACATATTTCTCAGTATGGAGATTGAAGCTAAATTCCTCATATCTGAACGTGATATCTTTGAAAAGCTCAAAGGCATTAGCTCTATTACAGGATTCAGTTCAGGTGAGCCTGTAGATAAAGAGTTCACTGATACGTATCTTGATACAATGGATATGGCTATTTATGCTTCGGGTTTTTCATTCCGCTGCCGCGAGAAAGGTAGCAAGGTAACCTATACACTAAAATCACTTTCCGTCTCAAAATCTCTTGTACACATGAGGGAAGAAGTTGAATTCACACTTAATGAGAAGCTGCCTGTAAAAGAATGGGATAATTGCGTTCTCAGGGAAAGAGTACTTGCTATAATAGGTTCCGGAGAACTTTTCCCTTTGTTCACTGTAACGCACAAAAGGACAGATATTCCGCTAAGCTTTGACCAGAGAGAGATTGCAGAAATGAGCTTTGATGATGTGGTACTCACCTGCGATAAAAGCACTAAAAGTTATCTCGAACTGGAAATTGAACTTACAGGTGACGGTACGGAAGCAGAAATGAACCAGATTGCCGAATATCTCAGAGATGACATGGGACTGACTCCGGGAAGCAATTCAAAGTTCGATAATGGTCTTGAGCTTTTTATGGAGAATGTGAGGAAAAATGCCAGTATATTGAACTATGATATAGACATCGGAAATAAAGTTATCAAATATTCATCCCTCCAGGAAATGATAGAGGAATATGGCATAGAGAGAGAACATGCAAGGAGAGTTGCAGAAAATTCCTGCAGGCTTTTTAAGGAGCTGAAAAGCACACATCATTTGCGTAATGAGTTGCTTCATACCTTAAGAATTGCCTCAGTAATTCATGATATTGGTGTCATGACCGATGCTGAGAATCATCATAAGGTCGGACGCGATATCCTCCTGGAAACATGCCCTTCTGAACTTCCACGTCCACTCTGTGCTTTCCTGCCATGGATGACCCTACTGCATAAGAAAAGAATAGACCGGAGAAAACTGGATAAATTGTCCCTGAAAACGAATTTCCTATCACTTCCATCCCAGATGCAGGATGACATACTCAAACTTGCAGCCATATTAAGAATGGCTGATGCGCTGGATTACAGCAGGATGGGAAGCAAAATATCTGATATTGATCTCACAAAAGAAGATATCATTGTAAAAATAGCTGGAAAAGGAGCCAGCATTGATGCAGACAGAGCAGACACAAAAGCTGACCTCTGGCGACTTCTCTTTGAACGGGACATATATTTCAGGGAAGATTACTGAAGCCCTCTCACCCTATATTCTTTTTCTTTTTTTAATATTGTGATATGCCCTACTAATCATTTCTCTGAATTGGCACTCTGATAATGAAAGTACTTCCCTCTCCTTCATAGCTTTCAACATCAATTTTACCCGAATGCATCTCTATGTAATGTTTGGCAATAGCAAGCCCCAATCCTGTTCCACCATGACTACGGTTTACAAATGAACTTACCTGTTTAAACGGGTCAAAAATAGATTTTTGCTTATCCAAAGGAATACCTATCCCATTATCACATACAGATATCAGAACATCATTGTTGACTACTTTTGAATTCAGCCGCACCTTACCCCCATCAGGTGTGAATTTAATAGCATTGCTAAGAAGATTATAAATTATCTGTTTGATCTTCAACCTGTCAACATTGATTTCCAGTTTCTCAAATTCTATATTTACTTCAAAATCATGTTTCTTTTCTTTGAACAAAGGGTCCATCAATAATATGACCTCACACATCTCTTCGTAAAGATCAATTATTTCAGGGTTATATTCCATATCACCAGATTCTATTTTTGAAATATCGAGGATATCGTTGATCAATTCTAACAGATGCTTTCCACTTTTAAGTATATTGCAAACATAATCCGTTTGCCTGTCATTCAAATCACCAAATATTTTATCGTGCAATACCTGTGAAAAACCGATGACCGAATTAAGTGGTGTGCGAAGTTCATGGCTCATATTTGCAATAAATTCTGATTTGATCTTATTTGATTCTTCAGCCAATGCTTTAGCTTGAAGAAGAGCAATTTCAGCCTGCTTTCTTTCAGTTATGTCAGTTAAGAACAATGTAAGTCCAATAATAGTTCCTTCGTCATCTTCAAGTGGACTATAAACATTCTCGTACCACTTTCTTTCGAGTAAAGAACTACCATATTCTTCAACAATTGTGAAGGCCTCTCCTTCAAGCACTCTGTCAAAATTTGCTTTTGCCTTTTCCACATCTTCAGGATTATTAATATAATCAAACATACTGGAACCAATTTCGATTTTGACACCCCATATATGTTCCATTGTCATCTGATGTTTCTCATTAAAAGTAATGTAACGATAATTTTTGTCCAGAGCGAATATGACAACATCCTTTGGACTTTCAATAACTTCTCTCAAGAGCTTGTAGGCATGTTTGTATTTCTGCTCTGCCTGTTTCAGCATTTCTTCAGCTCTTTTTTTGTCAGTAATATCTCTGCAAACACTGAAAACCAGCTTCTGACCACCAAAGAATGCTCCATTTGCACTAATCTCAATATCAAGCACAGTACCATCCTTACGACGATGGCGTGTTTCAAATGTTAAGCCTGTTTCATCAATATCCTCTATCAATTCCAGAATTTCGTCCTTTGTCAACACATCGTCCCAATCCCATATGTGTAATTGCAGAACTTCATCCATAGCATAGCCTAGCATATCCGCATATTTTTGGTTAGCTTCAACAACTTCCCCTTTGTCGTTGTTAACTACAATCCCATCATTTGATTGTTCAACGAGGATATTTCTTCTTGCACGTTCTTCTTCGATCTTCTTTTCAGCTCTCTTTTTCTCTGTAATGTCTGAATGGGTTCCATACATACGAAGTGGATTGCCATCTTCATCCCACTCTATAACTTTACCACGCTCAAGCACCCATATCCAATCGCCATTCTTGTGTCGCATGCGTAATTCGCATTCATAGTATTCTAAAACACCTGTGAAATGTTTTTTAAGAAGTGCGTCTGCTCTTTTTATGTCAACAGGATGAACCAGCTTATTCCATGTTTGAATATCAAGTGGAATCAGTTCATCCAGTGTATAACCCACTATCTCTGCCCAGCGTTCATTGAATGAAGTTTCACCAGTCTGTATATTCCATTCCCATGTACCGACATTCGTACCTTCAATGATATTCACCAGACGTTTGCGTTCTTCTAAGATGACCTTTTCTGCTTGTTTGCGTTCTGAAATATCTCTGCCAACACCTAGAACCCCTATGACTTTTCCTTTAGAATCATGCATAGGACTTTTGATGGTTTCCAGATATTCTTCGTGTCCGTCATCCGCATAGGTGATAAGTTCCTCATTTATCGATGGTTTGCCAGCTTCCAGTGCATCAACATCCTTTTGTCTGAAGAAATGTGCAAGTTCCGTATCGACAAAATCATAATCTGTCTTTCCAACAATTTCTTCTTCTTTTGCACCAAAGAAACGTTCAAATTTGCTGTTGCATTTTAGGTAAACTCCTTCAGGATCCTTTAGCCATATAAGGTCAGGAATAGTATCTATCAAAGTATGCAGTTGCCCCTCACTGTTCATTAGTGCAATCTCTGCATTTTTACGTTCAGTTATATCAATTATTGTAGCCATTACCCTTTCTACACCATTGATGGTTACAGGGCTTAATCGGACATATTCCCAGAATAGTTCTCCAGTCGCTTTTCTGTTGAACCATTCAAATTCCTGAGTTCCGTCGGTTGCAGTTTTATGTATCCATCCCAGTGCATCTTCAAAGGAATATGGAGGTTCCATCCAGAATTCATTTGCTTGTAGCTGCTCTAGCGAGGAAAAACCATACATTTCATAGGCATTAGGATTTGCATCTATGATAGCTCCACTTTCCTTATCATGTATGATTATTGAAATAGGAGCTTCTGTGAAAAGGGTTTTATATTGTTTATCTCTCTCTGCAATATCGTTTTCTGCTTGTTTGCGTTCTGTAATATCCTGAAATACAGTGGCAAAAGAATCATTATCAACTCTATATGCACTAACGCTATAATGCTTATTTAATTGTGGTGAAAATGTTTCAAAAATAACAGGTTTTCCAGTTAGTACGACATTTCCATATGTTTCTATCAAAGATGTTTCCTCAATACCCGGAAGAACTTCAGTAACACCCTTTCCTATGATATCAGCTACTTTCAATCCGGTATGTTTTTCGAATGCTTCGTTTGCGTCAAGGAAGATGTAATCAACTGGAACAACATTATCATTAAAAACCATTTTATGGATTGCCACACCACTAATATCGTTTTCAAAAAGTCCCCTATATTTTTTTTCGCTTTCTTTTAGTGCATTCTCAGCCCCTATTTTTCCTATGATGTTCCATACGGAATCCATAAGTAAAGTAAGCTGTAAAGAATCGTTATCATTATAATCAGATTCTTTGTTGGCAACTCCTACCACAGCGACTATTTTGTTGTTCTTAAAAATAGGTACAGTCATGAACCTGTGAAGTTGGACATGTCCTTTTGGATAGCCTTTTTTCAATGGGCTTGAAGCATGAAAATCATTTACAATTATCGTTTTACGTTGCCTTACAGCTTCTCCCCATATACCCGTTTCTTTAAGATTATATATTGTCTGAGGTTCTGTGATCTCACATTCTTTCATTACATCTTTAGACCATGTGTTTAAAGTGAACTGTTCTCTTTTCTCACTATAATAGTAGATGTAACCAATTTTACTATTTGTAAGTTTAATAGCTTCATTGAGTGCAAAATCAAGGAACTCCTGGATAGACTCGTGTTTTGAACTCAATATATCATGGATGCTTCTTAATCTAGCTTCCTCAAAGGTAAGTTCTTCTTCTAACTCCTTTGCCTTTGTTACATCCAGAACTATGAAACATAGCAAGGTTTTAGCATCAGTGTTTATTGGAATTGCACTAATATCAACATCATGGATTTCATGATTACGTAGTTGATGCTTGAAAGTAAAATGATTTTTAAATCCATTTTTTGCTTTAGAAAGTTCAGCCCTTATAGCTTCTTCAGACAGTATATCTATTTGACTTATTTTCTTTTGTTTAAGTTCTTCAGATGACCAGCCATAGTAAGTAGAAGCAGCATTATTGGCATCAATAATGCGCAGATTCTCAGGATCAACAAGTAACATAACTGTATAATCGTTGTTGAATAGCTGATTTTCAGCTGTTTTTATATTAAATGTGAAATTTGCAGAATTGATTTGATCTTTCATTTTTCATCATTCACTGCTGTTTAGAACTATTTATTCTTGTTTTATCCAGATTTTGGAAAATGATTTTTTAATATTGCCCTTAATGTTCAACTTTTGAATAGAAACACACAAATTGATACACCTGACATTATAATATTTAGCACCTATTTCAGTCTTTTTGTATAGTAAACAGTCATATTAACCTTAAATACCCTTATGTTTCCTGTGCGAATTATAAACAGATTAATATTTAACTAGTGACAAAGTACAGAAGTCTGAATATAATTATTTCCTGGCCATCAAGTCCAAATGCACTTGCAAATACAAGGTCATACCTAATTATTGTAGCTGATAGTTGTATGCATGGATTTACCAATGTTTTCTTGTGCGGAAATGAAAAATTGATAATCTATCTGAGCGTTCTTCTTCGCTCTAGACTAGGACGTTGATAAAGGATACTCTACTACTTCTCCATCAACTCAATTGTTGTAAAGTATCTAAAAATAATTACTGAAGCCCGCGTTCCCTTAGTTTATTTTCAATACGGTCAATAACCGTGTTCATAACTTTGATTCGGGAATAGTACTTGTCATTGGACTCCACAATGGTCCAGGGCGCCCATGTAGTACTGGTTTTTTTCAGCATCTCATCGGCAGCATCAAGATAGAGATTCCATTTCTCACGATTGCGCCAATCATCAGGAGTTATCTTCCATTGCTTATACTCTGTACTATCACGCTGCTTAAACCTTCTTAGCTGCTCATCCTTATCAATATGCATCCAGAACTTAACAATAATAGTACCGTAATTGGAGAGTGTTTCTTCAAATTCATTGATCTCCCTGTAGGCACGCTTCCATTCCTCAACATTACAGAGATCTTCGACTCTTTCAACCAGCACTCTCCCGTACCAGCTTCTATCATATATTCCAATATGGCCAGCCTCAGGAATCTGGTTGTAGAATCTCCACAGGTAATGACGTCGAAGTTCATCAGGAGTGGGTACACCCACAGGAGTTACCTGATAAAGTCTTGGGTTTAGCTCCTTAACAAGTCGCCTGATACTGCCACCTTTACCTGCAGCATCCCAGCCTTCAAATACAACAATAAGTGATGTCCTGTTTCTGAAAAGATCATACTGAAGCGTTTTAAGTTTTTTCTGGCATTTTTTCTTTTCTTTCTTGTACTCTTCGTAGGTGAGACTCTTATCAAGATCGATCTTTTCCAGAATAGAGGAGTCGATATTAGGAATGATAGAACTATCCATTTTCTGGTTTTGTTCCACCAATGCCTTATTTTCAATATCCTGTATCTTGTATTCAATAGATTCTATGACCTTTGACAGAACTTTGACAGTTGCAAAACCCCTGTCATTTGCCTCTACAATTGTCCAGGGTGCAAAAGACCGGTCTGTTTTTTCAAGGATTCCTTCAATTAATGGCAGATATTTATCGTATCCATCCAGGTAATCCCTTTCCTCCTCTTCAATAATGAACTGGGGAATTCCTATATCTTTCATTTCCTGATATCTTTTATTCTGTTCTTCTTTGCTTATGTGGAGGAACAGTTTTATCACAAGGTAACCGCCGTCTGTGAGCTGCCTTTCAAAATACGTCAGCCCTTCAATACATTTGTTCATGTCCTTGTCGGCTTTACCTTTCTTGTTATGTTCAATGATAATTCTGCGATACCAGCTTCTGTCAAAAATTACCATTCTGCCTTTTTCCGGGATCTTTGTCCAGAAACGCCATAAAAGAGGTTTCTGCTCTTCCTGATAACACGGTCTCTCGGTGGTATACAGGTTAAAGCCCATCGGACTTAAAGTCAGAAGGAACCTGTTGATGATCTCAGACATGCCTGAAGCATGCCAGCCTTCAAAAACAATAATGATCGGAATATCCATTTTCCATGCCTTTCGCTGTAGCTCCCCCATCCGTATTTCCAGGTCTTCCATTATTGTTTTATATTCATCCTTGGGAAGAGTTTTGGTAAGATCTACATTTTCAAGCATAATATCATCTTTATTAATACTCATCTGTATATAAATAGTTATATTTACACAAAATTATTCTCATTTATCAGATATAGAAACTCCATACAAGCAAGGTGGCCGCTCCGCTCAATGCTATAACTATGAAAGAGAGAACTGCTGTCCTGAAAAACTCCGGCGAACCGCTTACTTTGATATACAATGGCTTATTGAGAGTGCTTACAAGACCTGCAAGTACAGCCGTTATGCCGGCGGTGTGAACTGAGATATTGCCGGAGAAAGCAAGAGCTGCAACCGAAGCAGTGACCGCTGAACTGCTGACTACTCCTCCCAATGCAGTTATATAAGTTCCTTCAGCCCCTCCGTACACATTTGCATAATTTGCGAAAATTAGCAGTATTGTAAAAACTGCGCCAAACTTGAATGCAGGTCCAAGTGCAAACGGAGAACCAATCTCTATAGTATCATTTGGATTTACAGTCTTTTTCCATTTAAGACCCACAAATACGAGAGTTACTATTCCCATTACAATAAAAGGAGGAGCCATCAGAGAAGCTGTCTGAGCAGTTGGATCTGCTATCAATGCAATAATAGTGTTACTGATAATCATGGAAACCACTGCCAGTAACGAACCTACATGAACCGAATCCTTAAGTAACGGTCCTTTTTTAGACAGACCGGAAAGAGCTGCAACGGTGGCTTCACTACTAATAAAACCTCCAAAGAAACCGGAATAAGGAATGCCTCCTCGAGGACCAAGCTTTTTCAGGGATACATAACTGACAAAACTAATGAAAGAAACAAGTACAACAATAAGTATTGATTGTTTCAAGTTCAGTATCCCAAAGATCGGTTCTTCAGGCATAATAGGATACAGCACAAAAGCAACCGCAAGGAATTTGAGTGCACTGCTCATGTCTTCATCCGAAAGATGTTCTGCAAAGGAATGAAGAGGTTTTTTCTCTATGAGCAGGAATGTTATTAGAAGTCCCGTTACTATGGCTATAAGGTAAAGACCCTCAGCTACGATGATTCCGAGTAGATATGTACAGAACAAGGCAATAGCTGTGGTAAGGCCTGATTTTCCTTTGATGATATTAACCAGATATATCAGAGAAGCTGAAGCAAATAATACCAACAATGTTGCCAGCACGAGTATCCACATACCGATATAATCTACAAGAAATGCTGCAAGAGTACCGGTAATACACGTTATTGAAAAAGTCCTTACGCCAGCGAATATTTTCTTATCTGCACGCCAGTGTTCTCTTTCAAGACCTACTAGGATGCCTATTGCCATTGAAAGTACTATTTTTTCAAGTATAGTAGCATATAATGGATCAAGAGCCCATTGAACATTGATAGCGACCATATTTCTCCTGAATAACTGGAAGGAATTTAGATTTCAAGTCTATCTGAAATATATGTGGTATGTAACATTGTAACCATAATTGAATATTCTAAGTATATTAGATTCACTGTATATACTTTTATACCTGCTTAACACATTACTATTAAGGAGAAAGTACCATGCCATGGGTCAACAAAAAGAAATGTGTATCATGCAAGAAGTGCATTAAAAAATGCCCTGTGGATGCTATTTATATGGCAAAGGGGAAAGCCGTAATAGAAGAAGGTAAATGCATAAATTGTGGAAAATGCATAAAAATATGTCCTGTCAAAGCAATACTTAAAGACAGGGATCTTGTAAAATTCAAAATAAGTGAAAATCTGAAATCTGCGAAAAGCTCACTTGAAAGTTCCAAAAATCAGCGTGCTAAGAAGCGTCTGATCAAGAGTCAGCTGCGACAACTTAAACGTGAACAGGAAATAATTCGCGGAACGATAAAAGAACTGAAACGAATTAAACTTTAATTTGCAACCATAGAAATTATAACCATAATAAAGCGGAGCAGCACATTATTGCTGAGGGGAGAACAATGGCATCAAATGCATTCGTGAAGAAATATTCCTTAGCAGCATCACTGAGTTTTCTTGCAGGTCTTGTATCCTGTATGACAGGACTGCTTTTTGCTATTGTCAGCAGACTTAACCGTGGTTCCGGTTCAGAGACAATCCTGATAGTCTGCATGTTATTTGGCACAGGCGTGGTGCTGATCCTTGCAGGAATAAATGTTGCAGGGATACGCCAGAAGCTTTCACGCAGCTATTCTTTCCTTGCGGGTCTGTTGTTATCCATTATCGGATTGTTTGTTTTCATGATATCTTTCCCTGATAACTGGGTCTATCCAAAGGTCAGTTATGCAATAGTGGCCTATTCACTTGGTATTTTCCTGCTGCTTATCAATATCTTTGTGAATTATTTCCTGCAGGCACTGGGAGATTCCAGCCAGCGGGGACTGACTCCGCAAAAATACAATGTTCAATCTAATGAACCTCAGCACAATGATTGTTCTGTTCTTACAACCTTTGCAGGCATTCTAATGACAAATATAACATCAGGTACCTATGAACCCGCTTTTCTTACAGGTACCAGTGATAATGAAAGTACTTACATTATAAACAATACCACTTCTGAAGAAAATGATCCGGAGCCTCTATTTATGGAATCAAACGAGGAAAAATCCATCACCGAGACTAAAATTGTAACTGCAGCAGATGCAATTAGCGATGAAAACGCAAAAGTATGTAATGTTGATGATAAGCAGGAAGAAACTACAGCTCTGGAAACAACACAATTCCCCGAGATAGCAGAGGTTATTGAACCTGAAATTGAAAAAGAGATAGAGGATATTGAAGAAACGCGGGAGAATGAAGAAGAGGCAGAAGTAGAATACCCACCTGAGGAACAGTCTTCTTCAAAGGAAGAAACTGATGTACAGAACCTTGTTGTCCCCTATGCAGAATTCAGGTCACTTAAAAAGACAGATATAAAATCTGACGATACCATGCGTGAAGCTGCACGCAAAGTCCTCATGTACAATTTCGGTCAGATGATCGAACATGAGAGAGGTACAAAGATCGGCATGGATATTGAAGAACTTCACGATATGAGAGTTGCTGCAATGCGTATGCGTTCAGTTGTAGAAGTCCTTGAAGACTATCTCAATATGAAAGACATGTCCCCATATTACAAGGACATAAAATCCATAAGGAGGACACTTGGAACCGTACGTGACCTGGACGTGTTCCTTGAGAAGATAGACCATTATCTTGCAGCACAGCCAGCGGAGAAAGTTCTGGAAATCGAGCCTCTTACTGATTCAATACTAATTGAAAGGGCAAAGCATCGTGGTACTATGCTTGTGTATCTCGATGATTCAGGCTATAATAAATTCAAAAAGAACTTTGCAGATTACCTGCTGACTAAGAAATCATGGAAAATCAAATCTGCAAAGAAAAATGGTGAACCGATACCTGCCAGAGTTGTAGATGTACTGCCAGTACTCCTTTACTCCCAGCTTGCAACCGTAAGGGCATATGGTGATGTACTTACTGACGACACAACAATTGACCCTTACCTTGAAAAGTACCATCTGTTAAGGATAGACGTGAAGATACTGCGTTACACCATTGAGTTCTTCAAGGAAGTTCTTGGTTCTGAAACGAAGAGTCTTATAAGAGACCTCAAAGCCCTTCAGGATAATCTTGGTGACATGCATGATACTGTGGTTGCACTTGAAATGCTTGAGAACTTCGAGAAATATGGTGTGTGGGGAGAGACACACGGAAAGAAGAACTCTGTCAGCATCAGGGACTATCCGGGTGTTGATGCATATATTGAATACAGGAAGAAGGAACTTGCATCCTTGCTGGATTCATTCCCGGATGCATGGTCAAAGGTAATTGACCCTGATTTCAGCGTAAGGTTCTCACAGGCTATTGCAGGAATTTACAATTCCTGAGAACATGCCATTTGAATTGTATTGATTATGTAAACTATATTATGCTATATACTACTATATATGAATCTGTATGAAGTGTTATATAATAGAATCACTGTTGTTTTATTAAAACACAACAGCCTTCTGTCGTTTTTAAAACTGAAAAACATGAGTTTTATGTCAAATGAAGTAAATGAATATGTCAATAGGGAGATTAGCTGGCTTTCTTTCAACGCAAGGGTACTACAGGAAGCAAAGGACCCAGGTGTTCCTTTACTTGAGCGTCTGAAATTCCTGGGGATATTCTCTTCCAATCTTGATGAATTCTTCAGTGTGAGAGTCGGTACCCTGCAGAGAATGATAGATGCAGGTGTAAAATCAAAAGCAATGGTTGGCGTATCACCTAAAAAAATCATGAAAGATGTGCATAGTACCGTACTTGACCTGAGGGATGAATTTGATAAAGTTTTCACAGGAGTCACAAAGGAACTTGAAAACCACAATATTTTCATTGTTGATGAAACCCAGCTTGATGATAATCAGAAAGCATTCCTGAAAGTGTATTTCCAGGAGAAGGTCCGACCACGTCTTATTCCTGTGATGCTAAAGGATATTCCGGATTTCCCCTACCTTAGAAACCAAGTAATCTATCTTGTTATCGATGTAAGAAAAAAATGGGATCCTCAAGGTTCAAAATTCGCATTGATAGAAGTGCCGGCAGATGTGCTTCCCCGTTTTGTCAATCTTCCGGATTCAGAGGAACGTAAATGCGTGATCATGCTTGATGACATAATTCGTTTTGGACTGGATGATATATTCTCAACCTTTGATTATGATTCCATAGGTGCATACACTATCAAGCTTACAAGAGATGCTGAACTTGATATTGACGATGATGTTACAAAGAGTTTCTTTGAAAAAGTATCGGAAAGTCTTGAGGAAAGGAAAAAAGGTCAACCGGTGCGGTTTGTGTATGACAGGGAAATACCTTATTACCTTCTTGATTTCACCCTGAAAAGACTGGATATCGAGAACTTTGAAAACCTTGTGCCAGGTGGAAAATACCACAATGCAAAGGATTTTATGGGCTTCCCGGAGATTGGACCTGAATCTTTCTATTATGAAAAAAAGCATCCTTTACCACATAAAGACCTGAGAAGCCACAAGAGTATGCTTGCCGCTATCAGGGAAAAGGATATTCTTCTTCACTATCCATACCAATCTTTTGATTATTTCATAGACCTGTTACGAGAAGCAGCAATTGACCCGAATGTTACAAGCATTAAAGTCACTCTTTACAGGGTTGCACGCAATTCTAATGTGATCAATGCACTCATAAATGCTATCAAGAACGGAAAAACAGTTACTGTTGTCATTGAACTTCAGGCACGTTTCGATGAAGAATCAAATATTTACTGGACACAGAAACTAGAAGATGCAGGAGCAAGGATCATTGATGGTGTACCTGGTCTGAAAGTGCATTCCAAACTTTGCCACATAAGCAGAAAAGAAGGAAAAGACACTGTCCACTATTCCTGTATCGGAACCGGGAACTTCAATGAATCAACTGCCAGTATCTATTGTGACCACATGTTAATGACCAGAAACAAAGATATTACATATGAGGTTGAAAAGATCTTTGATTTCTTTGATCACAATTACAAAGTCTATGATTATGAACACCTCGTTGTTGCACCACTTCAGATGCGAAATAAGTTTACAAAACTCATTGACAATGAGATAAACAACGCAAAAGAAGGTAAACCTGCATATATCCATGCCAAGATGAACAGCCTTGTGGATAGTGAAATGATAGACAAGCTCTATGAAGCCAGCGAAGCAGGTGTAAAAGTAAAGCTTGTTGTCAGAGGTATATGTTCACTTGTCCCTGGTGTTGAAGGACTTAGTGAGAACATTGATGTTATCAGTATAGTTGACAAATATCTTGAACACTCCAGGATATTTATTTTCTGCAATGAGGGGAACGAGAAATACTTCATCTCGTCTGCTGACTGGATGGTAAGAAACCTTGACAGGCGTGTTGAGGTTGCTACACCGATATATGATGTAGCTTTGAAAACGGAGCTGAGAGAATATATGGATATCCAGTTCGCTGACAATACAAAGGCCAGAATAATCAACGAAACCCAGGATAACAAGTACGTTAAAAACGACTGTAAAATCTGCCGTGCCCAGGAAGACACATATGTTTTCCTTGAAAAGCAATTGCAAAATGAGGTAACAGAGTGAGATTTGCTGCCATAGACATTGGTTCAAATGCTGTCAGACTTCTTCTGTCAAAGGTAGATTCTGAAGGAATTGAACCGGTCTTTGAAAAGATATCATTTATACGCATGCCAATCAGACTTGGAGAAGATGCTTTCATTCACAATAACATTTCACCGGAAAAAGAATCACGTCTCATTAAAACCATGATTGGATTCAAGTACCTGATGGATGCATACGAACCTCTGGATTACATGGCATGCGCCACTTCAGCCATGCGAGAAGCAGATAACAGTGACGAGATCATAGCCAAAATAAAAGAAAAAAGTGGCATTGACCTGAAAGTGATTAGTGGCAGGAAAGAAGCAAAGATAATCTATTCCAACCGGATTGAGAAAATAATCGGAAGCAGCGATTCAACTTACCTGCATGTGGATGTTGGAGGTGGAAGCACTGAACTAATCCTGTTTAAGGGAAATGATGTCTTTGCATACAGGTCATTCAATATCGGAACCATCCGAATGCTTGAAGGTATTGTGACAAAAGATGACTGGAATGAGATGAGGAAGTGGGTAAGGAAAGTCACCGATGAACACAAACCGGATTATGCCATTGGAAGTGGCGGCAACATAAACAAACTTTACAGAATGTCAGGTAGAAAAGACGGTACACTCCTTTTAAGAGATGACATACAGCAACTCAAAAAATATCTGAGAGGATTCACGCTGGAGCAGAGGATCACTAAACTTGGTTTAAAGCCGGACAGGGCAGATGTTATAGTTCCCGCTTCCAAGATATATTACTCCGTTATGAAATGGGGTGATATTGAATACATGCATGTACCAAAACTTGGTCTTGCAGACGGAATAGTGCATGTACTGTATAAAAAACATATGAATAGATATATAAAATAAAGTCCATATATTTCGTGTTTTTTGAACATGGAATATTTTCCGAATATCCGGCATACTGATATCTTTTTGTGATTCTGCTGGATTTTATTTGTGGAAACTATAGCCATAGGTGGCAAATCCTATGTTCATAATATATAAATACTGATTTAATCGAATCAATTTTTATCAATAAAAACGGATCCCATGTATTTGTTGTAATTCCATGTGGGTCTCAAAAATAAGTAGTTGATTACATGGAAGATCAGACAATCAGTAATAAGAGCCTGTATATTGGCATAGATGCAGGAATGTTCAAAACCTCTGTGTGTACCAGTGAAGGAAAAAGATTCACTGAACGCAGTATTGTTGCTTTTTCCAGTGAGAACAGCAACAGCCATGAACAAAAAGTAGTATCCGGCAAGGATGCACTTGATCTGACAGAGGGGAATATAAAAGAGCTTTTCAAAGGTGAGCTCAGGACAGAAGAAGATATAGATGCCTGCAGAAAGTTCCTGAGATCTATTCTTGAAAAGCATGATATTGATGCAAGTCGGGATACATATGCAATACTTGGAACTCCTTCAAATGCAAACAAGGAATACAAACGCAAATTCCTTGAACTTGCAAATGAGGTGTTTTCAGGTGCTATGCTTGTTGATGAACTCTTTTGTGCATCCTACAAGAACAATCTTCCTGACAGGTCCATAATAGTGGACATTGGTTACAGTAAAACGGATATTTCTATAATAGACAGTGAAATCCCCAGGGAAAATGATTGCCTGAGAATCTCATGTGCCGGAAAGGACATCGATTCTGAGATCGTAAAACTGATCAGCGAAAGGTGGGAAGATTCAAAAGTAACTGAGCAACTTGCCAGTGAATGGAAAGAGAAATACGGACACCTGGGTTCTGGTTCAGACACGTGTGTCGTTGATGTTCCCCTGGAAAGTGGCAATGTTCAGGAATCTATTATGGAAGAGTTACAACTGGCATGTGAGTTCGTTGTGACGGATATTGTATCGGGAATTATCAAACTTATATCGGATATTGAGCCGGAACTGCGTGAAAAACTAAGAAACAATATCCATATTTTAGGGGGGACCAGTGACCTTGAGGGACTTGATACTTTCATCGAGAACGAACTGAAGGTGCTTGGCGGTGGTAAAGTCATTTCTGATATAGATCCAATGTACGGGATTTCAGAAGGCGCACTTGAAATTGCAAAGAATATGCCACCGGAATTCTGGACTCAGCTGAATGCTGAAAATAAAACTAAGGAAATGATAGTATGAATCCATTGAACTTATCAGGTAGGAAAAAGGAAAATGAAAATTCATCACAGGTATTTACCCCTAATATCTACCGCAAGCCCGTTATGAAAGAGGAATATGAGAAAGAGGCTAAGACTGCTTCTTCAAGTCCTCATAACTATATGCCGGCATCTGAAAAAGATGATGATACATTTACCAGTCATGCTACTCAGACAGTTCAGACAATTAATATCCCTGAAGGCTTCAATTCCAATATAGAGGAACTTATCGAGAAAGAAGCAGAGCTTGTTAAGATAAGAGAACGCTATGAGGCTGATATTAGCGAGTATGAGAAAAAACAGAAAGAGCTCGATGAGCTGAAAAACGATTTTTCGCAGCAGGAAAAGCAACTCCGCAAAAAGTGTGCTATCATAAAATCTGCCAGTGAAAAAGCAAAGAAGGCTATTCCGCAGAATCAGAAAGATGATCTTGAAAAGGAGATCGCTGAGTTTGAAAAGAAGCGTGGGGACCTTGAAGCCCGTGTCAAAGAGTTTGAAGTATCCAGACAGGAATATGAGAAGGATTTTGCTGAATATCAGGCTAAAAAGGAGGAGCTTGATTCCCTGAGATTAGCTTATGAAACTGAATTTGAACAATATAAAGCAAAAAGATCCGAACTGGATGAACAGTGCAGGATACTTGAGGAGCAGCTTTCAAAAGGTGAAGAGCTATCCATCGAGTTCAATGAAGCTACATCCCAAGCGGCACTTGAAGTTATTAAGGCTGGATATTATTCAGAGCTGAAAGAGCTTAACAGGAAAAAGGCAGATATCCAGACCATTAAAACACAACTGGAAGATGATGAATCACTTTTTGCTGAAAAACGTTCTTCCATCGAAAAGATGAAAGAGCATATCCAGGCAGAGATATCTGATATTGGAAACAAGGCAAAGGAACTTGAGAGTACTGTTGCAAACTATGAAGAAAGGCTTAAAGAGCATCAGGAAAAGGAGCTTTCTTTTGAGGAAAAGATAAAAGCTTTCCATGAGAAAAAAGATGAGTTCAAAGCTGAACGTGAAAGGATCCAGCTTGAGCATGAGGAGAACATCAGAACCTTTGAGGCAGACTTTGAGAAGAAGAAGGCTGAGTTTGAGGCTGAGCATGAAAGGATAAAACTGGGGCATGAGGAGAAAGTCAAAGTCTACGAGAATACATTTGAGGAAATGAAAGCTGGATTAAAGGCCAAGCGTGAAGAACTCAGATTAAAGCATGAAGAAAATATCAAGGCCCATGAAGAAAAAGAGCGTGCTTTCCAGGAAGATATGAAAACTCTTGAAGCTAAAAAATCCGAGATAAAGGCTGAAAGCGAGAATCTTGACCAGAAGCGAGAGGAGAATTCAAAGTTCGAGGCTGAGATGGAGAGAATGCTTGCTGAAATGGAAGATAAGAGAAAAGAACTTGACGGAATGATCGAGAAAACAAACAGTGAGATCGGTGTTCACGTTACTATTCATCGCCAGAACCTTGACATAAAGAAGCTCAACAATAAACTGGAACAGCAGACCATCTACATACAGAGCCTTGAGACATCCGTTGCCGAGCTTAAAAGAAACCTTGAAGAAGCAAAGTGTGATGTTAAAAAGAACGAAGTATTCTCACAGATACTTAAATCCAATATGGAACTGATGGATAAGCCGCAGTTTATATGATATTATATGTGTGCCTCAGAACTCATAGGGTTCATCACAGATCAGATGTGATTTCTCATCATTGGCACACTATATTACTATAATAGTACTGGGGATGGCTTTAGATTTCAGATGAACTCTTTCATCTCATCAACCAGCTTTTTTGCAGCCATTGCAGGATCTTCAGCCTGGTATATGCTTCTGCCAACTATTACCCAGTCGGCTCCTGCTTTTATGACATCAGAAGCTGAACCTCCCTGTGCACCGACACCGGGTGAGATTATTGAGAGATCATTTCCTATTATCTTTCTTATCTCTGCAACCCTTTCAGGGCGTGTTGCCGGAGCAACAACACCTGATGCTTTTGCGTCTGCTGCCATCTTTGCGATTCCTTCACCGACCTGCTGCATGAAATCAAGAGCACCCGGATGGCTCATTTCGGTAACCACGTAGATGTCCTTTTTTTGTTCCTTTGCAAGTTTTACGGCAGCTTCAAGACTGTCATGTCCTGTGAATCCCTGGACAATCACAGCATCTGCACCTGCTTTGAAGACCTGCTCGCATATCAGGCGGTTTGTGTTAGGAATGTCTGCCACTTTAAAGTCAGCAATGATAGGAGCGTATTTTGAAAGCTGGCTGATCATGTCCATTCCGGTTGAAAGTACGAGTGGATATCCTATTTTGATCGCATCTACATATCCTGAAACCTTTTCGGATATTGCCACGGCTTCCATCCTGTCTGTAACATCAAGTGCCAGTATAAGTCCTGTCTTTCTTTCCATGTAAATTACCCTCCATTTTACATTTTTGCAAGTCTGCTCCTTGCTGCTGCCACCATGATCGGAAGTGTGATGGTTGCATCGGAGTGGACTGTTACTGAGCGTGCTGTTTCGCTGACCTTACCCCATGAACGTGCTTCATCAAGTGTTGCACCGCTTAAGCCTCCTGTTTGCGGGGTGTCCATTGTGAGCTGGATTGCGTACTCGAATTCCTGATGAGTTACAAGCATGGACTGGAAGATGTAGTTCTTTGGGACACCGCCGCCGATAAGAACTGCTCCCGGGTCTTTTGCCTCATAGCAGATATCGATTATCTCTTTCATATCAGCGAATGCATCAACGTTAAGCGGGTGCATCTGTTTGTAAAGCCATGCCTGAAGTCCGATCATTGAGTCCTGGATTGCAGGACAGTAGACCGGAACGTTCATGTCTGCTGCTGCTTTTAGGATTGAGTCCTTGTCTTCAATGTGATTTCCAAGTTGGGTCATGAATTCCCTGATTGATATGGTGTCGTTACCAATATCGGAGAGGATTGCCTTCATCTTTTCCTCAAAGTCTACAAAATAAGGTTCCGGGAGATAGACATCGTATATCCTGTTTATTTCTTCGTGTTTGAGTTCGATGTCGTCACATTCGGCACAGCCTTTGTAGTGGTGCAGTCCCATGGATTCCACGATTTCGTGAACCATGTTGGCACCGGTTGTGACCAGTACATCGATGTAGCCGTCATAAATGAGATCGGTAACTATCTGACGCATTCCTGCCGGAACCATGGCACCGGCAAGTCCGAAGAAACTGGTTGACCCGTTTGCAAGCATCTCAGTGTAGATATCAACGGCGTCTGCAAGTTTTCCCGCACCAAAAGCACAACCATCGATTGCATGCACCAGTTCGTCAACGCCCATATTTTCTGTAATCTTTGCCTGTTTTATCGGATTTTTCAGTTTATCTTTATGTGAGTGACAATGTTCCATTTGAAAGCCTCTTTAATATAAGCAGAGTTAACGATGAAGTTGTTCTTTAAGGTTATTATGGAGGAGGATTTTGTGAGGGAAATGAGATGAAGTTTCAAATCGTATATCTCTAATTGTATACATGGATATGGTTAACGGTAAAAAAACGAACTAATTACCTAAATTAAATTAGTTTTACTGATACAGGAAAAACAAAGAACTATTGTTGAAAATCGTAACTGTAGTGACAAAATTAAGTATCAATGCAAAAAAGACGGATCAAATCTCAGTTATTGAAGTGGAGTCCTTCAAATAATATTCGAAAAGTTCCATGCCCCACTCTAATGCCCCTTTACCATTACAAAGAATACGGTTAATATCCGAATCACCATTGTTTTTTAATAGTCTCAACATAAAGTAATAATCATTACACGCCAGGCCTAGAAAACCAATATTTCCAGTGTATACATAAAAGTGAAAGAACTCACTTTGAAGGAATTTTTCAAATTCAGAGGGACACTCAGTCCTAAATTTGTCAAGAACGGAGGGAGACACTATCATATGTACATCTGCATTGTTTGATAGCATATTTGATATTAATCGAGGAAATAAATAATGGTAAAATGTCAAAATTCCATAATGTGATTTTGAAATCAAGGATGTTTGCAGAATTTTCTCATCAAGATCATACATTCCCAGATGAGAAGGAGTTATAACCTCGCATTTTCTAAGTGTATCTAGGCGGTTCAAAAGGTGAGGAGGAATAAAATCAATGTCATGTGTTCCCCAGTAATCAACATCGTTATCAAAAGGTTCAATAGTATTCAATAAAGGAACCATATCATCAACTATAAGTTTTCCAATGGATGTTAATTCATAGTTATTATCATAGTGAAACACAAGATAATGTTCTTCTAAGATCTTCATCTGAGGCAATATTGCATTTCTAGTTGTTTCCAGTGACTTTAGAAGGTAATCCATTTTTTGTGGACCATTTTGTAATAACAAAAGCGCATTCCTTCTCTTATCAGAAGCAAATATTATATCGAGTAACCGTTTTTTCACCAGATTCACATCCTATCAGCGGATATTTCGTATATTTTATAAAAAAAAAGGATACAAATTAAATCTCAGCCACAGCTATTGAATCTTCAAGGATAGAGTTATAAAGCTCTTTTGTCCAGTCAACTGCACTCTGACCTTTACATAACATGAACTTATGGTCAAACTCCCCTTTCTTATTAAATGCACTTATCAAAGAGTGGACATCATCAAATGTGAAATATAAGAATTTCATCTCTTTAGTGTAAACATACATGTGAAAGAATTCATTGTTAATAAAACTTGTAAGTTCTTTATGATATTCTGTTCTTAGTTTGTCAAGTAATTCCTGGGAAACTATATAGTAGAAATCGACATTACTTTCAAGCAGTTCTGCAATTATAGACTCAAAATTGGGATAGAGTGTAGTAGTAACCACATAGACACGAGTTGATACTTTATAATCCGTATTAAAAGATTTGTGCATCGAAAATAATTCAGTAATAGGTGGATTTATTATTTCACAATTCTTAAGCTGACCTATTTTTTCTAATAATGGAGATGGAATGAAATCCAGATCACGGTTTCCCCAGTAATCAACATCAATATCAATAACATCAATTTTATCCAGTAAAGGAACCATATCGGCAACAATAAGTTTTCCAATAGTAGTCAACTCGTAAGTATCATTGTAGTGAATGACCATATAGTGCTCTTCCAGAATCTTCATCTGAGGGAGCAAAGAATTCCTGTTCGTATCCGTTAACTCCAAAAGAGTAGCCATTTCTTTTGCTCCATCCTGCAGAGATAATAGCACATTCATTCTCTTTTCAGAAGCAAATGCTACGTCAAGTAACCGTTTTTTCATCCAATTTACCCCTATGAATAAACATTGATAAATCTAATTTGATACACACTTAGGTACCAATTTTATTTAAATAAATCAGTGAAGATTAATTATGTATGTTTGTATCACAAATAATTATAAAAATAGTGAATTAATAGATTAATCATGCCTCTAAACATCCTTTAACAGAAGCAGATAGCTAAAATAGATTATTAGTCTCAACATTAATATCACACCAAACCGATTTGGTCTTGATGAGTTCATTTGTTAACCAGATAATTGAGAAAAGAACAAAAAGGAATTCAGAACTGCATAATATAATAAGAGGTAAATGTCATATTATCTTTTATGAGTTCCATATTTGAAAAGCTGATACCACAACAACGGAAAATGTCCACCAAAATCGGCGGCTTGCTGATAATAGTAGGGGAAACCATGTTCCTGTTCTCCCTGCTCAATTTCCTGATGATCACCAGGCTGCAGTATTACAGTTCAGGCGACAGTTTCATGAGGGTTCTCTTTCCCCATTACCTGTTATTCCTTGCAGCACTTTTCATAGTGGCATTTCTGGGGATGTGGCTTACCTATGTGTACGTTTTCCCAAGCAAACAGCGCTTTTCCCAGGAACAGGCAATAAAAGATGACAGAAGTCCGATGTATAATAAAATCCTTGAACTTGAGAATGATATCGGTGAACTGACAAAAGTTGTTTTTGAAATGTCAGAGAAAATAGACCGCCTGACTGAAAAGGATTAAGCCAGGGATAAATGCTAATCTAAAAAAAACCGTTACAATGATAAGTCAAATTGATCCGCTTATTGATGAACCTGCCCTTGTGGTAAGTAACAAAACAAAGTCACTGGTAGTTGCCGATATCCACCTGGGAATCGAATGGGATCTTTACAGAAGTGGATTTTCAATTCCAAGCCGCATGAAATACGGCCTTGAAAGAATTCTGGCTTACATCAGCCAGGTTTCTCCTGACAGGATAATCCTGCTTGGAGATGTGAAACACAATGTCCCACAAATATCATGGCAGGAGAGAGATGAAATTCCTTATTTCCTCTCAGTGCTTTCCGACCATGCAGATGTTGATATTTTTCCCGGAAACCACGATGGTGGAATCGAGTACCTGCTGCCGGACAGGAAGAATATAACCGTGCATCCGGCAAGAGGAGCCATCATTGAAGATGTGGGTTATTTCCACGGGCATACATGGCCTGACCCTGAAATGTTCAAAGCCCAGTACATCATCACCGCACACAATCACCCGACAATCCGCCTAACCGACTCACTTGGTTATGCCATGGTGGAACAAAGCTGGATAAGGACACGTTTGAATCTTCCTGTACTTCAGGAACATTTCAGCAGCCTTGAACTTGAAAAAGAAAACGGGAACTGGAACGACCCTGAACTGATAATTGTGCCATCGTTCAATGAACTATGTGGTGGTGTGGCCTTTAATGAATCACTACATGATGACCTGCTGGGACCATTATTCTCATCACGTGGTGTTGATATTGACAATGCACAGGCATATCTGCTTGATGGAACTCAACTTGGAAAACTGAAGAATATAAGGAAACTTGAAGAAAGTAAGGTTCGGCCGAGGATCAAACGTAAAGGTGTAAAGAAAGATGAGCAAAAAAGGAGCAGAAAATGAGTTTTGATAACATATTTGATTCATTTGATCAGAGAATCCAAGCTGCCCTGGAAAAACAAGGGTTTAAAGCACCTACCGAACCACAGGAAAAAGTATTCCCATATATTCTCAAAGGTGACCACACATTCCTTATTGCTCCTACTGGTTCAGGAAAAACCGAATCTGCAGTTCTTCCTATATTCCATGCCATTCTTGCTAAAAACCAGGAACAGAGAGTTGGAATATCAGCTCTTTACATCACACCCCTGAGAGCTCTTAATCGTGACATGCTTTCCCGAATACAATGGTGGGGAAAGGAACTTGGTATAGACGTGCAGGTCAGGCACGGAGATACTTCTCAGTATGAGAGACAGAAACAATCACGCAAGCCGCCTGATTTTCTAATTACTACACCTGAAACTTTACAGGCGATGTTTACCGGTTCACGCCTTAGAAAGAACCTATCATATGTAACCCATGTTGTCGTGGATGAGATACATGAAATGGCATCATCGAAAAGAGGAACTCAACTTTCTGTCGGCCTTGAAAGACTTGTGGAACTTTCAGGCGAATTTCAGAGAATCGGGCTTTCAGCCACAGTAGGTAATCCTGAAGAAGTGGCAAAGTTCCTTGCCGGTTCTGAAAGAGAAGTGTCCATTGTTTCTGTATCCCTGCTCAAACTTCTGGATTTTAGCGTTGTAAGTCCACAAGTTACTGACGAGGATATTGAACTCTCAAAGAAACTGGGATGCGATGTTAATTTTGCAGCACACATACGCTGTGTAAGAGATATTGTTCTGGCCAATGTCTCCACGCTGGTTTTTGTGAATACAAGGCAGAGTGCTGAAGCACTTGCTGCCGGATTCAACATGCTGGAATTACCAATAGGAGTTCATCACGGTTCGCTGTCCGTGGATTCACGTATCGAAGCAGAGGAATCATTCAAAAACGGTGACCTTCAGGGACTAATTTGTACTTCATCAATGGAACTTGGAATTGATATTGGTAATGTGGATCACGTGGTACAGTATGGTTCACCGAGACAGGTTTCCAGGCTCTTGCAGCGTGTCGGACGTGCAGGACACAGGATACACGAGGTTTCCAGAGGTACTATCATTGCCATGGATGCCGATGATGTGGCTGAGAGCATGGCAATCTGCAAACTTGCAACCGAAGGAAAGGTTGAATCAATTTCACCCCACATGAACTCACTTGATGTTGTGGCAAACCAGCTTGCAGGGATTGTGCTTGATTTCGGAGATATCGGGATTGATAAGATACACAGCATCCTGAAGAGAGCTTATCCTTTCAGAAACCTTCGGATCGAGGTCCTCAGGAAAGTGATAGACCAGATCAAAGATTATCGTATGGTCTGGCAGGAAGAAGGTTCCGATAATATCAGCCGCAGGAAAAAGAGCTGGCAATACTATTATGACAACCTCTCCATGATTCCAGATGAGAAGAAATATGAGATTTTCGATATTGTCACCGGCAGGCCGGTAGGTATGCTGGACGAGGCTTTTGTTATCAACTTCGCCACTCCCGGTGCCGTGTTCATTACAAAAGGTGATATGTGGCGCGTCATTGAGATGGTAAGTGACCGCAACAGGATTAAAGTGGAACCTGTCAGGGGCATGGGAGAAATACCAAGCTGGACAGGTGAAGAGATTCCTGTTCCTTTTGAGGTTGCCCAGGAAGTTGCAAACATACGTTCTGTTATTGCAGGTTTGATAATAGAAGAAAAGGAAGATAGTGAAATTGCCACTGAACTGGCTGCTTTGTACCCTATTGACCCTGAAAGCCTTACAGAACTTCTTTCCATACTCAGAGAACATGTTGAAGGCGGTTATCCACTTCCTGATCAGCATCTTTTTGTCATAGAGAACGACGGTGATGCAGTGCTGATAAACACTTGCATTGGCCACAATGCCAATGAGACGCTTGCAAAAGTACTGACTTCATTGCTGGCTGCAAGATATGGAAGTAGCGTGGCGCAAGAGATAGACCCTTACAGGATAAAGATGACACTGCCACGCAGGATCAAAGCTAAAGAAATTGAAACTCTTTTGCAGGATATTCAGCCGGAGCACATTGAACCTATTATTGAGATGACACTGAAGAACACTTCGTTGATGAAGTGGAAAATGGTGCATGTAGCCAGGAAGTTCGGTGCCCTTAGCAAGGATATTGATTATGATAGAATAAGCATGAAGAAGCTTCTTGAGATCTATCGTGACACTGCAATGTATGACGAGGTTATCAGGGAGATATTCCATGATATGCTGGATGTTAAGAGGGTAACGGAAATACTTACAAGGATGGCTGAAGGTGAGATTCGGCTTGTGGTGAGCAGATCAACACCAATAGGAAGCTCGGGTTTTTCCATGAAACGTGACCTTATAGCTCCGGAAAAGGCTGACAGGTCAATTGTTATGGCTTTGAAGGAACGCATTATGAATGACAATGTTATCCTTTTCTGTGTGCATTGCAAGAAATGGACATCAAGAAGACAGGTAAAGAATGTACCTGAGGAGATAATTTGTCCTGTTTGTGATTCGGGGATGGTGGCAGCACTCAAACCCTGGGAAGATGAAGAGATAAAACTTGTAAGAAAGCAGGATAAAGTAACTGCAAAGGAGGATATAAAACGTATCCGCAGGGTTTACAGGAATGCGAATATTGTGATGACGCATGGAAAAATGGCAGTTATAGCACTTGCGAGCAGAGGTGTTGGCCCTGAGATGGCTACCCGTGTTATACAGAAAATGCGACATGATGAGGAAGCATTCTATCGTGACATTCTGGTAGCTGAAAGAAACTATGCCAAAAACAAGAGATTCTGGAGCTGAATTGCTTTTATTTGTTAGGTATGTGGAATAGATAATCTTAATATAAATACAAAACAAATTTAATATGGTTGAAGGTCATCGATCTTGAGCCGGGAGGAATAAAATGCAATCTTTTATAGTTGAGCACTATCTGCAAAAGAAGATCGACATTTATTGTGGTGGTCCTGATAGGTTCTTTGGGGTAGTTGAAGCATGTGCTGATGGTGTGCTGACCATCAAGGACAACGATAAATACACACATATTGCCATTGATAAGATAATTGCCATATGGAGCGATGAAAAGAAGTAAACTGAATTGTTTACAAATGCTAATTTATTAGAAATATGCTTTTCTCTTTTTTTATAAACTATTTGTATCCAGATTATATTTATTCAATTTATTCCTGAGTTGTTAATGGTTATTAATTTGAATTTTTTGTCATTTTCTGCATCCTCCTGCATTAATCCAATAGTTTTATATCTGATGTTACGCAAATCTGGGTGACTAAAATCTACTCAACAGAGAAGGATTCATTATGAACATGAAAGAAAGATTACTCAAAGCATTGAAAGGTGAAGAAGTTGACAAAGTACCTGTATGTACAGTAACACAGTCCGCTATTGTTGAGCTCATGGACCAGACAGGTGCAGCATGGCCAGAAGCACACACAGACGCACAGAAGATGGCAGACCTTGCAATCGCATCATACGAAGTATGCGGTCTTGAGGGTGTAAGAGCTCCATACTGTCTCACAGTACTTGCTGAGGCAATGGGATGTACCATCAACATGGGTACAAAGAACAGACAGCCATCCGTCACCGAGCACCCATACCCAAAGGGTGTTGAAGACCTTAAGATGCCAGAGAATCTCCTCGGAACAGGCAGAATCCCTGTCGTAATGGAATGCATGAAGATCATCAGAGAGAAAGTAGGAGACGAAGTACCTATCATCGCTGGTATGGAAGGTCCTGTAACCCTCGCATCCGACCTTGCAAGTGTAAAGAAGTTCATGAAATGGTCAATCAAGGCACCAGAAGACTTCAACAAGATTCTCGACTTCGCATGTGATGCATGTATCGAGTACGCAAACGCACTCTTCGACGCAGGAGTAGACGTAATCAGTGTACCAGACCCAGTATCATCCCCAGACCTCATGGCTCCTGACACATTCGACAAGATGCTCAAGCCAGTCCTTCAGAAATTCGCTGATGGTGTAAAGGGCCCAATGATTCTCCACGTTTGTGGTGATGTAAGTGCAATTCTTGAAATGATGGCAGACTGCCACTTCGAGTCTATCAGTATTGAAGAGAAGGTAAAGGATCTTAAGGGCGCAAAGGCAAAGGTAGCTGGTAAGGTAACTATCTGTGGTAACGTATCAAGCCCATTCGTACTTCTCGCAGGCGATGAAGCAGCAGTAAAGGCAGCTGCAACAAAGGCACTCGAAGACGGAATCGATGTCCTCGCACCAGGCTGTGGAATTGCACCTGACACCCCAGTTGCAAACCTTAAGGCAATGGTCGAAGCAAGAAACGAATACTACGCATAAAATCTTTAACAATAGCATGCCATAGTTTTACTATGTCATGCCACATTCTTTTTTTCTTAAAATTATTAAATTTAATGTTTATTGCTGTCGTTTTTAGTCTTCGGCGTTAACATAAATCTTTAATATAACCTGAGCACATCTTTTATTGATCAAAGGTTATTTGCACAATTCACACGTCTTTTCAAATTTAACTTTGGTTCTTTTGCATTGTAAAACAGGAGATATATTATGCACTATAGTCTAGGAATTGATGCAGGCGGTACGTATACTGATGCTATTCTTGTGAGAGATTCAGACGGAACTGTAGTAGGTTCAGGGAAAGCACTTACAACATACCCGGATCTTGTAGAAGGAATCAAAAATTCAATTGATACCCTTGACCCTGAATACGTAAAAAAAGTAAATCTTGTATCAGTTTCAACTACTCTTGCAACCAATACTGTACTTGAAGGTACCGGAAGTCCTGTTGCTCTTATCCTTGTCGGCGAGCATCCCATTAAAGGAGATTTCCCCGCAAAGCACGTGCTTTCAATATCCGGAGGACATAGTTACAATGGTGAAGAGATTGAAAAACCTGATATTGCCGCAGTAAAGAAATTTGCTGAAAAGTACAAGAATGATGTTTCAGCTTTTGCTGTTTCTTCATTTTTCAGTATAAGGAATCCTGAACACGAATTGGAAATCACGACAGTTCTTCATGAGATCACAGGATTGCCAGTTGTTTGCGGTCATGAACTCTCACAGGATCTTGGTGCGTATGAACGTGCAGTTACTGCATCTCTTAATGCACAGCTTCTTCCGATATCCCATAAATTTGTCCAATCTGTTATCGACGAGATAAAAAGAAGAGAAATAGATGCACGTCTGCTTATGCTAAAATGTGACGGAACGGTTGTTGGTTTGAAAGATGCACTGGAAAAACCTGTTGAAACTATATTCTCTGGTCCTGCTGCAAGTCTTGTGGGAGCTTCATTCCTTTCAGGACTTGACACATGTGCAGTTGTCGATGTTGGTGGAACCAGTACCGATGTATCTGCCATAATGGACGGAATTCCTGAACTTTCTGATACTGGAGCGGTTGTAGGAGGATGGAAAACCCGTGTCCGTGCAACCAGGATGGAAACTTCCGCAATGGGAGGGGATAGTCATGTATGGACACGCAACAAAGTAATCCACATCGGACCACGAAGAGTGATGCCCCTCTGTCTTGCATCATCAAAATATCCGGGATTTCTGGATAAACTTAAAAGAAACCTGATTCCTAAGAGAAGTGTTCTTGATAGAAACATCCAGCCTACAAAGTTCTTCATGAGATCAGGTTTTGAACCTAAAGGACTTGAAGATTCTGAAGCCGAAGTCCTCAAAGCTATTGGCGATGAACCAATGAGTCTGGATGAAATTTCTGCAATTTCCACCCGCTATCCTTCTACTGTTATACTGGATTCACTAATACAGAAAAGGCTCATACAGTCAATAGGTTTTACTCCTACTGATGCTCTCCATGTCCTGGGTGAGTATAACTCATGGGATGTAAAAGCATCAGTAATTGGAGCTGAAAAACTTGGAAAGCTGAATAAAATGACTGACGTGGAATTCAGTATCAAAGTAAAAGAAATAGTTGCAAAGAATATGGCTTTCAACCTGATGACTTACATCTTACCTGATATTGAAAGAAATGGCATTCAGAAGATTGTCGATGGAAAATTCAATGCACGATTTAAACTTGATATTCCTGTTGTACTCCTTGGTGGTCCGGTAGTAGCATACAAAGAGATTATTGAAGGAATTATAGATGCAGATATCACGGTTCCAGAACATGCTCAGGTTGGTAATGCTGCCGGAGCTCTTTTTGGAAAAGGCATCCGAAGAATAGAACTTATTGTAAGACCGGTATCCATTAACGATCTTGATGCAGGGTACTATGTATTCTCCCCGGAAGGAAGAAGTACTTTTACAGATTATCGTGAAGCTGTGGAATATGCTGAATTGCATGGAAAAGAAATGGTTGTTGAATACATGGGTGAATGTGGTGTTAGCAGAGATAATCTCGATATTAAAATGACAAAACACACATTTTCTCCAGAAGACTGGAAGCATGATCCGGTTGAAACTGTGATACAAATTACAGGTATAGGTTATCCCAAGAAATTTACAAAATAATCCATTATTTTTTTTGTAAAATTTGTTGAAAATTAGATTCAGAATAGATTAATTACTGTGGTATTTCTAAAAAACCAGACTTTACAGTAAAGTAAACAACTATTAAAAAAAGAAAAAAGGAACAAGTTCCAAAAGAACTTGTTTCGCTTCTAGACTTAGAACTTGTAGTTGTCTTCTGGTCTGAAGACTGCGACTTCTGCCTTGTACTTCTCCATGCTGTCGCTCATGAAGGTAGACTCCTCGTCGGTCATTGCGTCGAGTGCTGCCTTTGCGTCGTTCAGAGCGTTGATCTCGAACTTGGACATTACGAGCTTCTTTGGATCTGCACTGGTCAGGAGGTCACAGCATGCAATTGCTGCATTCTTTGAACGGAGGTAAAGGTTGTCTCCATCCTTTGCGATTGCTTCAGCAACCTTGTATGCGTTGTCGTATGCAAGGACGTATCCCTGTGGGTCTCTGTACTTGTCAGAGAGTACGAGGATGTCACGGAGCATCTTTGCGTTGCCGGTCTCAGTTGCTACGTTGAGCATTGCTGCATCGTAGTTAAGGGACTCGGACCAGCACTGTACAGATGTACCACCGAATTCACCGTGGTATTCTACAGATTCGTTGGACCAGAGGTCACAGCACTGCATGACGAGGTTACCCATTACGTCAGAGTGAGCACAGGTTGAGGTCTTTCCTTCCTGAGCGATTGGGCATCCGGTGATTGCTTTTACGATTGTGTTCTCGTATCCACAGTCCTTTCCTGGACCCTGAGCACCTGCTTCATATCCTGCGAGTGTCCTTGGTGCGGAGATTGCTCTTGCGATGATTGCAATGGTGTGTGCAAGGTTCTTGTCAAGGAGACCACCTGCTATGAACATAGCGGTGTTTGCCTGTGAACAGTCTGTGTCACCAGCTGCAATTCTGCCCTTCTTGTCTGCAATCTTTCTGATGTCTTCCCAGATCATGGTCATGTCAATTGAACCGAGGCAGCCAATTGCGTAAACGAGACCAGGAATGTCGTTCCTGAGAATTGCGTAGTCGAGAACTTCTTTACCACCCATTGTTTCGATGGACAGGAAGTCTGCTCCAGCGTCTGCTACAGCTTCGAATGACTCCATAAGTACGTCGTACTTTGGACCGATGAGTGCAAGGAGGTCACGGTTCTCACGAACGTCACCAGGGGTGTGCCTGAGTGCGGTCTTGATTCCGTATTCTTCATGGTATTCTTCCATGATGGTCTTCTGGACGTGTGCGACTTCTCCTCCCCAGTCTGGGTTGTTGGTCATCTGTTCTACGTGTTCTGTCTCGAGTGAGATACCTGGGAAACCGACCTGTACTGCTCTTGCCATGATGTCGGTTGTGAGTCTGCGGTATTCAGAAACGAGTTTCTCCTTGGAGACACCAGCTTCTGGCCTTGGTGCATAGTTAACTTCACCAGTTACGTATCCTGCACCTACTTCTAATCCGAGTTCTGCTTTTACTGGGTAAACTGACTTACCGAAGATCATGTCGTCAGCATTCTTGTATGCAAGTGATGTGTATCTTTTTACCATTTCTGTCACCTCTGTTTAGTGTTTGTGGAACTGCTCCTTAAGCTGTGCAAGACCCTTTCCTGAAAGGATTGCGTCTGCCATCTTTGGTGCGTCTGCTGCTTCTTCACCATAGATTCCGAGCTCGTACTGTGTAACGAAGTCCTGGTTTACTGCTCCGCCACCGCACTGGAATGGTATCTTGATACCGGACTCGAGGAGTCTGTCGTTTACTTCCTTGAATGCATACATTGTTGTTGTCATCAATGCTGTACCTGTGAGCATCATTGGGCTTTCCTTCTTTACAGCTGCGATAACTTCATCTACTGGTACATCACGGCCAAGGTCAACTACTTCGTAACCAGCTGCTCTGAGGAGTGCTGCTACAATTGACTTACCGATGTCGTGTACGTCACCTTCTGCTACGTGGCAAACAACCTTTCCTTTTGGTTTTGGTGCTGCGCCACCCTGTTCCTTACAGTATTCGATACCTTCAAGCATTGCATCTGCTGACATCATAACGTTTGGCAGGAAGATGACACCCTGGTCGTATAAGTCTGTGACGATCTTCATTCCTACCATAAGCACATCATCGATGAGTGCTACTGGGTCTGCTCCGCCCTCGATTGCCTTCTCAAGACCTTCGATTACGTCGTCTTCTTCTCCATCGAAAATTGCAGCACAAATTGTCTTTGCAGGCTCTGTGCTTGGATAAAGTTCTGCTGCCATCTCTTCAGGTGTCTGTGCTTTTTCTTTAGCAACATTGTACCTAACTAATATTTTACTTGGGTCTATATCCATCTAATTCTACCTCCTTAGATTCAGATTGACTTCCTACTGAAACGCTAGCATACATTCAAACGAAGTATGCCCAGATCAGCAGATGGGTATCTGTCAACATATGACCGGTAACATTTCGCAAAAGTCTCCACAACCATTTGCTAACATGTTTTAGTCATTTGCTAACTTCATCTTTCCACATAACCACGTATTCTAGATAGCTATATAAACCTAGCGGTTTTGAATTTTTATAAAAATAAAACCATATATAGAAGAGATATATTTTTACACAGTACCACCAGATTTCATTTTTGTGGACTAATGGGTGACAAATAGCCTGATTATATTTAGAGTGTAAACCGATATTTACACAATATAATTCGCATTTATATCAAGTAAATTAAAGAAGTGACGGTTAACTTTAAATATAACTGCACGATTTTCCCGTTTTTAGACCAATAACTAAAGTTTGCTTGTTGAAAACGATTTAATTAGAGATATTAATATAAAAGATATATGCACTTTTTTCTTTTAACTGTACATCATTGAAACGCACATAATTTTGATTGTCGGTGAGGAAATTATGATAGTGAATGGATTTTAGATTTTTTTTACTAATTGTTAACCGTTCGATTTAAGTAACGTCAAAAGTCGAAGTGTACAAATAAACTTACACCATAAAATGCAACAGTTAACAAACGTACATGTTATGCGTTATACTTATATACGACATGATTTTGGTGAGACGCCTTACAAAAGAAAGATAGAAAAAGATCCGTACAAAACATGAATACAAAATGAGATCCTGGGTAAATACTGAATAAAAGTAATAAAAAAGATAGCAGCAAAAAGAATTGCTGCATTAATTTTTCATAATCAATTGTTATTGACTAGATCTATTGGTTTGACATGACCATGCCCATGATCGTGATCATGAGGTTTATTGTGCTTGAAACTGATCTTCCGGGCACCAAGTTTCTCAGAAATAGTATCATTTACTATATGCACAAGCTTCTCATGGTCAATACTTGAGACTGCCGAGAGAACCTTGAGTCGGGGCACTTGCCCGGTCTCTGTGTCGATGACTTCCATGGTAATATCCTGATCATATGCCGTAAGATTGGTCTTTACAGTATCAGAACCGGATTCAATGAAGAGCTTAATATGCCCCACAAACTCGGGACTGAGCTCTATTACTCTGGACTTAAGGGCAGTCATGATCTCTTTTGCAGTCACTTGTGCTACATCTGTAGATATTTTTCCATCCAATAGGAACTCCGTAGCATAACTGGCTATACCTGAAGCCTCAATAGAATCCAGAGTCTGTTCAACAGGCTTTCCTGTTGCCTCATCAATGACCTCTGTCTCAGGGCTTGTGGTCTTCAACTCATGATGGCCATGCTGACTGGGAGTATCCCCCATTGCAAGCTCAACGAATTCATACCAGTGCGCATCTTCCCTTGATGTGGAAAGCAACAGCACTTTTGCCTTTGGGTTAAGCTGCTGTACAGAAGTCTCAAGAATAGAGAGACGTATCTCATCGACAAGGTCAATCTTATTTATACATAAGATCTCAGCATCGATTATCTGGCGCATGGCAAAGTTCTTCGCTTCTTTCATTAGCTGCTTGAACCTGCTGCCATCTATAAGTGTAACAAGAGGCTGAACAGTAGTGTCCTTCAGATCCATCAGATCGACCTCATTCTTGATGATCTGCGGGAAGGCAATTCCGGTTGGTTCTATTAATATGATGTCAGGATGGTAATCCTTGTTAAGAATGGTCAATGTTGTTTTCATATTGACCTTAAGAGAACAGCAAATACATCCGCTTGTGAGTTCGGTCATATCAAGACCGTATTTGGAAATGATGTCTCCGTCAAGACCTACTTCACCTATTTCATTAACAATGACAGCAACCTTCTGACCGGCTTCACTGAATTCCTTGCCCAGTCGTATAATGGTGGATGTTTTTCCACTACCTAAAAATCCACCAACAACAAGTATTTTCATATTCAATTCCTTCTAAAAATTAAAAGAGAAGGCTATTAAGCCTGCTCAAGTACAACTAGATTCTCCCACCTGAAAGTGTCCTTTGGACATGCATTTATGCATCTCTTACAGTTTGCACCGTCACAAAGGTCAGAACTGATCATAACAACACCTTCATCATCAATGGTTATGGCATCGTTAGGACAGACCTTGATACACTTTGGACATTCCGGACAGGTTACCTTCATAGTAAGGAAGGTACCAACTCTCTCAAGAACCTGCAATCCTTCAGGACCAAGAACAGGAATATCTTTCTCAACAACCTTGTTGACCTTAGTTTCCTTTTCCGGGAGGTCAATCTGTGGCAGTCCCTTCTTCTTGAGGAACTTCTTAAGCATCTTGAAAGGCATTCCTTCTGTCCAGTATGAGATCTCCTGGATATATGCTTCCTTAAATGCAGGGTCAGTTGCAAACATTACATGGTTACTGACAATCTTTGCTGCAATGTCCTGGAGTTCCCAGAGCCTGTCTTCTGAAAGGAGGATCTCCCTTGCAACAATAAGTGAAGTATTACCTATCTGGATAACCTCGTCAACATTGAATGGAACCATGCCTACCTGGTGTGCCTTGATAGCATCCATGTAGGTACCTGCTGCACCGGACATGTATGCTTTCTTAACATCAGCGACCTCTACGCCAGCTGCATTACACAGTGCAAGGTGTCCTGCACGGATTGCACCCATTGCAAGACCAGCTGCCTCAACGTCCTTCTCGAAGAACTTGATCTTATCCTGCAGGTAAAGTATATGATCAGGTGTATTGATCTTTGGAAGTGTGATGATACCGTCCTTCATTCCTGCTTCGATAATTGCAATAACACCGGTACCGGTAATTCCCTTTGCTTTAATAGAGTCTTCTTCAATAATGTCTCCATTGTTAGGATTGATCAATTGTGCCTTGACAGTATTCATCTCTTCGTCAAGCACATAGTTACGTATATTCTTACCCTCAAATTCAACATCGGAAATTACGAATGGTGATGCAAGGTTACCGTATTTGATCTGCTGACCTTCAAGAGCAGGACCTGCTGCCGCGGAACCTGTGTAGATTGTTCCTTCATGGATAAGTGCCATTTCTGCATTTGTTCCGTAGTCTGTTGCAATTGCAGTTTCCGTTGTTTCCAGGAAACCTGATTTAATAATAAGTGCAAGTGCATCGGCACCGACTTCGTGCCTGATTGCAGGTGGAACGACAAGCTTTGCATTTGGATATACTTCCAATCCCTTGATCTCTGAACAATCAATTATTCTGGCACTCCTGTCAGATTCCTTGATGTTGAGTTTTTCTTTCTTCCTTTCTCCTGCATATGCAAGGTCATCAATTGGGATTCCCTGGAAAATTGATAGCTGTATAGGGTTTCCACAAATGGACATTCTTTCCAGCTCATCCGGCTTAACTCCCAATGTCTCAATAACATGCTTTACAGCATTGACGTGCAGACCCTGAGCAAGATCAAGACCATAAGTGATAGCAAAGTCCAGGTGGTCCATAACGTTTGCTCCAGGGAGCGGGTTACGGAGAGTGATAACTGTCTTCTGGATATCACCAGTGTCGAGGTCAATTTTCTGTGCTCTGATACCACTGGTACCTATGTCAATTGCAACTCCAAGTTTCATTTGAATCCCTTTTAATTCCTTTTAAATTTAATAACGTAGTATCTGTGTCCGAACTTAAAAATATATGTTGCGGTATTTTTTGTGTCTGTTTGTCATTATTTAAACTGATTGAAGTACATCACAAAACCGCTATAATATTACAGTACCGTCGAATATCCAAATTAATACATATAACTGCACGAATAATAGGGATAATAAAAATATTCAGATTAAACTCCTGAAAAATAAACCACCACATATAAAAAAAGGCTATTGATGCTGCTTTACTTGTTGCGGCAGATCTTTTCACCTTTTTCGGTCAACTGATATGCCTTTGAACCGGAAATATCATTGTTACCTGAACAAGAAGATGCCGCAGTACATGAACAGCATGCAGATGACTTTGGACTTGAATTGTTGCATATCTCCTGCACATACCCCATATGCTGTAACATGAGAAGCCTGTCCCTGATATCGCTCTGTTTTATTCCAAGTTTATCTGCAGCTTCCTGCAGCGTGCAATTGTCTACGAACAAAGCCTTTAGCGTTTCTTTGATCATTTTCATCCATCCTGACATCAGTTCCGCGGAACTGGTTCTAAAAAATCCTTCCACTTGATATATGCAACTAGAGGAAGAATTGCAAGATATATACCAGGCCTCATATCACTGAGAGGTGTCCAGCCTGCAAATTCCTCATTCTTAAGAAGATATGTTTCAAGCAGGTTACCTGTGCATACAAGCAAGTATATGAGTGCAAATATGAGCGCGAGAAGAATTCCCACATAAGCATAGGATATACCCTCATATGTCCCGGAACGCATTTCCATGACACCGTAAATAAACACAGTACCTATAAGTAAGAGCACAAATGATCCGATGATATCTGCCGGCACGAACAATATATCAGCCAATGGCATACTGAACCCATTACCCATTACCATTTTTCCGGTTCCTGCTGCCATTTGAAGCAATCCCAGTATAATATATAGAGAACCACAGATTACTGAAAAAACCATAGCTACTCTTGTATCCTGTTTCTCTTCCATTGTTCCGTTAATATCCAAGCAGAATACCTCCCTGATATATTACAAATGCCGTGATCCACGCCACAGTAATTCCGTAAATGATTGCAAACAGCGTCCATTTCCAGGAACCTGTCTCTTTCCTGATAACTCCCACTGTTGCCACACATGGCATGTAAAGCAAGCTGAAAGCCATGAGGCTGAGAGAAGTAAGTGCAGTCATACCCGAATCTGCGATCAGTCTATCGCTCAAAGCATCTGAACTCTCACCTGCCCCGTAAAGAACACCCATAGAAGCAACAACTATTTCCTTGGCAACAAGCCCGAATATCAGAGCAACTGAGATCTTCCAGTCAAACCCGAGTGGTTTCAGAAGAGGTTCCACTGCATGACCTAGGGAACCAACGTAACTATTTTCACTTCCATATTGCACACCCCATGGGAAGGACGCAAGAGCCCAGATCACCACAACACCTACTAATATAATAGTACCAGCCTTTTTGATGTACATGAAACCATTGTCCCACATATGAATAAAACTGGTTTTAAGAGTTGGGACCCTGTAAGGCGGCAGCTCCATGATGAACGGGGCAGGTTTACCCTTTACAACGGTTGCCCTGAGCAGCTTTGCAGATATTATCGCAATAACGATTCCCAGAACATACATAGCGAATATTACAGTTCCGGCCTGCCTGCCAAAGAAAGTTCCTGCGAAGAGTACATAAATAGGCAATCTGGCCCCGCATGAAACAAATGGCACTACTAATATAGTGATTAATCTGTCCTTTTCATCCTCTATGCTTCTTGCAGCCATTATAGCAGGTACGTTACACCCAAATCCCATGAGCATAGGGATGAATGACTTGCCGTGCATGCCTATCTTATACATCAGCTTGTCCATGATAAACGCTGCCCTGGCAAGATAACCGCTTCCTTCCAGCAGTGATAACAGGAAGAACAATATGAATATGTTAGGCACGAATACAAGTACAGCGCCCACGCCACCGATGATACCATCACCTACAAGGGATGCGAGCCATGCAGGCTGCAGGCTGGATGACACATACTCTGCAAACCATGTTGATGCAAGGTCTATCATATCCATAAAAGGTGTAGCAAAGGCAAATGTCAGCTCGAATGCACCCCACATAAGTGCCAAGAATATAGGAATACCAAGGTACTTGTTAGTAAGCACCCTGTCGATCATATCGGATTTTGTAAGTTTGTCATTTGCCCGGGTACACATCTGGGGAAAAACGGTATTTATTGCAAGATAACGCTTGTCAGCGATCTCAGCCTCATATTCTTCCTGGTCAATGGAATTTATTATCTGCATAACCCGGTCATAAACAGGGCTTTTTGAGATCTTTTCCCGGACATTGCTGTCACCTTCAAGCAGACGAATACTAATCCACCTGAGTGGATATCTGGTATCACGTGTTTCGTCCTCAGCCAGTACTTTCTCGATCTCAAGTATCCTGTCTTCGATCTCAGTACCATAACCAATCTCATGTCCATGGTGTTGCTGGATCTCTTTTTGTTCAATCACCTTATCCAGCAGGTCGCAGAGCCCTTTTTTCTGGCTGGCAACAGTTTTTATCACAGGAGTTGCAAGAAGCTCCTGCATCTTCTCTATATAGATACGGTCGCCCCTTTCCTCTGCAATATCACACATGTTGAGCACAATTAGTATCTCAGAACCAAGCTCCATGAGCTGGGTTGTAAGGTAGAGATTTCTTTCAAGATTAGATGCGTCAACTACCTGAATTACTATATCCGGCTTTTCCTCAATAATAAAATCACGGGCAACTATCTCATCCATGGAATAAGCAGTAAGACTGTAAGTACCCGGCAGGTCTATAACCTCAATGTCATAATCTTTGTACGAGACCCTACCACTCTTTTTTTCCACGGTGACGCCAGGCCAGTTACCTACATGCTGCCTGGAACCAGTCAGCGCATTAAAAAGCGTGGTCTTGCCCACATTGGGGTTTCCTGTTAATGCGATCTTTATTTTCCTGCCTTCCATGAAACATCCTCAGGAATAGTTATACTATAATTACAATAATAGACACAAAACATCTAAAAGGTTTGGAAAATAGCTCTGTTCAGAGCTTGGTAATAAATATCTGTTTTGCTTCTTCTTTGCGAATAGACAGGTGGTAACCCTTTATGTTATAATCCATTGGATCTCCAAGAGGAGCATTCCTGACAAGTTCGATCTCAGTTCCTGCAACCATCCCCATATCCATGAGTTTTCGCCTTGCAGTGCCTTTGACCCTCACCTTTGTTATCCTGGCTTTCTCTCCGGGTTTCAAAATATCCAGTGTGGTCTCCTGATCTTCGCTCAAGTCATTCCCTGTCCTTTTTTATGGTAGCTCTAACCCGTTTTTTGTATATAGCAATTTCGCCTTACCTAATTTATTTCAGTATACGAAAAATAAAAGATATTTGCATTTACAGATACAACTGTTAAAGCCAAATTGCAAACTATGATAATAAAAGCAAGTACTAAAAAGAAAAAGAAGATAATTTCAATAGCAAACTACTGATAACTACTGCTTGTTATGATTTTTACCATGAATCGGACATGTATCTTTTGAAGCCGGACTGCAAGCAATATACTCACCGGTTTCACAATAATAATTAAAATGATCCAGCCAGTATGGCCACTCATCCTTCATATTCATGAACTCAACGAACTTTGTGAGTGTTTCAAAAGTCTCCGGTGCCAGTACGTGTTCGATCTTACAGGCATCCTGATCAGCAATTTCCTTATCAAGGCCCAGAATTAGTAAGAAATCCTTAATTACACCGTGTTTTTCCATGGTGCATTTTGCAATATTCTCACCTTCGGGAGTAAGTGTCACGCCGCCATATTTCTCGTAATTGATGTAACCCATCTTGGTAAGTTTCTTGAACATTCCGGTGACACTTGGAGAACTAATATCAAGTTCCCTTGAAACATCCTTGACCTGCGCATAGCCTTTTCTTTCGATTATCTTCTCGATGACCTTCAGATAATCTTCGGTTCTCTCAGTTGTCATTTCAAAAACTACCTTTAATGGATTTGATAAACAGGTTGCCTCCCAATCTAATAATTGTAGGCTATATTTTTGTATACTACAGGTAGTATTTTAAGTTTACCAATTTTACCTACAAAAAATAGGTATTATAAAAATAAGTAAATAAGTACAGGATGAAAGTGCAGAATGATGTTGCATTAACATCATTTTTTATTAAGATATTTATCCAGCCTTTCCATGCCTTCTTTTATATTTTCAAGGCTGTTTGCGTAGGAAAAGCGCAAATGGCCTTCAGCACCCTGACCAAAATCAATTCCCGGAGTGACTGCAACTCCTATATCTTCAAGGATTTGCCTGCTAAGTGCAAGTGAATCCTCACCGAACTTGCGGGCATCTGCAAGCACATAATAAGCACCTTTGGGTTCTACCTTTATATCAAAACCAATCTCCCTGAGCCTTTTGATGAGATAGAGGCGCCTCTCATTATAGGTATTCACCATTTCCTGTATCTGCTCCTGCGGTCCTTCAAGAGCAGCTATACCTGCATACTGGACAAAGGAATTCGTGGAAATGAACAGGTTCTGCTGTACCTTTTGTAAAGTCCTGATATACTGTTTCGGTGATATCAGGTAACCAAGCCTCCAGCCAGTCATGGCATAGAGTTTTGAGAAACCGTTGAGAACAAAGGCGTTGTCTGTGTACTCTAATATAGTATGGTCTTCACCTTCATAGACAAGTCCCTGATATATCTCATCGGATATGATCGGAACATCGCCTGCAACCTGTGCGATTCCCTTCAGAGTCTCTGCGGGCAACACCTGACCTGTTGGATTGGATGGTGAATTAATCAGAATTGCCTTTGTTTTAGGATTTATATGTGCGGCAAGCTCATCCGGCTGTAACATGAAACCATTATCTTCATTGGTGTAAATGAAATCCGGCACTCCGCCGGCAGTTGTTACAAAATTCGGGTAACATGCATAATGGGGATTTGACATGATGATCTCATCACCCTGGTCAATGAGTGCGAGGAAAAGCAAAAGCATTGCAGGACTTGTACCTGAAGTTACAATAATCTGGTTGGCATCGACATCCACATTAAACCGATCCTTATAGCTCTTTGCAATAGCCTGTCGCAGTTCTATAAGCCCCTGGCTGTGAGTGTATTTTGTATTGCCTGAGCACATTGCAGCCTTTGCAGCATCGCATATATGCGAAGCTGTTGGAAAGTCAGGTTCACCGATCTCAAGGTGAATTATGCTTCTGCCCTCTTCTTCAAGCTGTTGTGCCCTTTCCAGTACCTCCATAACATAAAACGGAGGAATGTTTGCAACTTTTTCAGATAACATGTTACTCATCGTCCGCGCAAGCTATGTGCGCATTACAGAAAATAAACAGGTTCTGGATTGGACCGGAACAATAAAAGATTTTTGTTTCAAAAACTCGCGCCAGATAATCTCAACCTTTGGTGATGCATTCGTACTTTACATCAGCCCTCTGAATATCAGGCACATCTCCCCAGAAACCCATGAACTCACCCTGAATTACAATAGCTCCTTTTATCCCTTTAACATCCTTTACAGCATCAAAAGAAACTTCAACGGCTTCCTTTCCGATATCAGTTGCATTTCCAAGAGCTGTTGCCGCAGCGTCAGCAAGGGATACATCATCTGAAAATACAATTGCAGCATCCGCCATTCCAAAACTGATGGAAGGACCTACACTGCCTGATGACGTACAAACGCCTGTGATTGAATCTCGAGGTTCCATTACAAAACCAAGATTCTTCAGAGGAGAATTACCTGCATAAATTCCCATGAGCACGGGTCTGTCATTGATAATAGCAATATCACCGCCGTTATCAACAATCGCAAATTTAGCTCCGGCATCTACCATAGCTTCCACTGCAAGAGCAGAAATAGTACCTGCTACAGCACTCATTGGTCCGATACCCATGGCATTTCCTGCATTGGTCATTCTCCTGACAACCTCAGGAAAATCACCATTGCAATCATAAGGTTCAAGGGTACTCTGGAAAAAAGGGTCATAAGCAATATATGACTCAAGTTCCCTTCGATTTGCTCTTATTGATTCCCTGGCAACTTCAATATAGACCTCAGAATCTGCCTGGATTGTAACAATGGTCTCCTTCAGCCTGAAATACTCTTTCATGGTACTGCATCCAGATTAAGGAAAAAGAAGAATGTATCACTTGTTATTTCCAAGTGATAATGCATTGTGAGGACACATATCCACACATGTTCCACACTGGATGCATTTAGTGTCATCTACATCCAGGCTGAAATCCTCAGCCAGTGAGAATACTTTGGTTGGACATACCGATACACAGGCACTGCACTCAACACATTCATTCTCGTCCCATCTTATAGGGACATCCAGTTTAGTGACCACTGCACCCTTGTTTGTCAGCGCTTTGCACATTACATCAAATTTACCGGATTCAACATCGGCAACAACTTCTCCATGGGAACGGTCAAAATGTGCCTGGGAAATGTTCAGCATTACACCAGTCTCAAGTATCGCTTCGGCCATAATCGGTTTTGTAAGAATATCACTTGAAATACTTATCTTGATCTTCAAATTCATGACCTCCTGGCATACAGTTTGCTGATATCATCACTGGTTATCATACCTATGACATGCTTATCTTTATTAATAACCGGCATAGCAGAAACTTCATTCAGGTCAAGCCTCCTCGCCACTACGGCTACCTGTTCATCAGCATTCGCAGTTATGACCTTGCGGGTCATTATATCTGCTACCATATCGAACTTGTTGAGAGAAACAGCCTTTGCGATATCCCATGCAGTAATTATTCCTGCCAGGGTCTTATCATCATTTAGCACAGGAAGATGGTTAAATGAAGTATCTTGTATGATCTTTGCTGCATCATACACACTGGCATCCTTGTTTATGGTTACCACGCTAACAGCCATAATATCGGAAACGATAGCAATACCTTCTGTCTGCTTCATTGGTTTTGCTGAGACATCCTTTGGTAGTCTTTCAACAGGCATGGACACGAAGAACTCACCTCTTGCTATCCAGTCTTTCAATTCATTTGCAATAATCCGGGATTTCTTGAAACTTGAAAGTGAAGATGTCGGAACCTCCTTACCATTAATATCTACAAAACCACTACGGAGTTCCTCATATGTTACATCACGTATTGCCGGCCTGTCCCTGCTTGGTATACCATAGTCCAGAATCTTGGTTGTTACACCCGCATCACTTACCGCAGTTGCCTGGGCAATCTGCTCATTCAGTATAGGAATTGGAACACCCATTCCAACGTAAAGGGAAGTGCCGTAACCTGTGAAATTTGCAGCCCTGATATAATCGGTGCTCATTTTCTTGAGGTCACCCTGGACCATCAGAGTACCAAAGCCTCCGCCGGATGAATGCTGGGTTCCCTGTCCGACTATGTAACCCTCTGCGCCCCCGAGGAATATTCTTGTGCCGGTACCAATGGTCATGTAATCCGGGTCATTTGATAATGGAGAAAGGACACCGGCTCCTGAGTATGTGACATTTCCAAAGGATGGGAGTAAAGATCCCATGTAAGTATGAATTGTGCTTCGGGTACTGTTTGTCGCAGCATTATACTTCTGATATGCATTGCGAGGATTCATCATAATGGCCTGGTTCATATCGTCAAGGGAAAGTGTAGTGTCAAGAACTTTTCTTGGATAGCAGTCTGTTCCGTGGGACATTGCATGAAGATGAACTGACTTGCCTCGTATCAGGTCTTCAATTACATGAGCACCGCCATAATCCATGCCAAGAGTTTCAGAAATCTGCGTTGCACCTATGAAAGCATCAACTGCCGCAACACCCGTGTATGCCTCCACATCATTGAGAAAGACCTTCTGCATCTTAATAGGTGGTTCCGAGTGTCCGAAGTTCAGCCAGACACCTGATGAACACATTGCACCAAATGTTCCGGTTGTTACAACATCAACTTCCTTTGCAGCCTCTTCCGCACCGAGTTCACCTACAATGTGAACCATTTCCTCGGCAGTGACTACATTGACACTTCCATCTCTGATCTTGCTATTGATCTCATGAATTGTTTTCTTAACCATGCCATATACCTCTAAAGCATAACAGTAATTTTTTGATACCTATATATTACTTGTGGTTATTAGCCATCACAGATACCATTCAAAAACAAATGACGAGATTCAATTTATCTGCGCAATTCCTAATTAAAGTTATGATTCGGATATGCCAGCAACAGGGACAGTAAACCAGAAAGTAGTGCCAACACCATTATCATTGTCTTCAACATGAATGTCCTCACCATGACATTTCAACGCCATTCGGGCAATTGCAAGTCCCAGACCATGACCAGCGACATGTGAGTTATCAGCCCTTTTGAACCTGTCAAATATCTTTTCCTTATCCACATCAGAGATTCCCGGGCCTTCATCTGATATGCTGACTTTCCATTTACGGTCTTCTGGCCCAATATCCATTGGTGCAATATTCACCATAATTGTGCCGTTTTCAGGAGAATATTTGATGGCATTAGAAAGCAGGTTATAGAGCACTTCCTCAATAATCGGGTTAACAAGTGCATTGCAATGTCTGGGTAAGTCAAGCTCAACATTTATACCTTTAGCAGAAGCCTTTGACAACGTCCTTTCAAGGGCACTATAATATATCAAACGAAGGTCATGTTCCTCGATGTTCATATCAGATGCACAGTTCAGTCTGGCAAATACAGTGGCAGAATCTATTGTTTTCTTCAGTTTGGCCGTACTGCTTACAACACATCCCAGAAGATGCTTTTTTTCCCCATCAGTTTCCATTTCCTTAAGATAGCCCGTAAATCCTTCTATCAGGGAGATAGAGCCAGTCAGGTCATGGCTTGTTACATCTGCAAACATATCCTTGAGCTCGTTAGAGTATTCAAGCTGTTTTGCACGTTCCCTTATTGCATGCTCAAGTATGCGGCGTTCACTGATATCACGGCCGATTAACACTATATACGTAGTGCCTTCGTTCTCAACAAATGCCAGACCTATCTCGGCAGGGAATAGTGAACCATCCTTTCTCAATATTTCGGATTCGACCACAAGACTGCCTTGTTCAGCTACCTGGCCGATCAATTCCTGCATATGATGCCCGTTTATAAAACATCCGCAATCAAAGATATCCTGCTCCAGCATCTCAGCTTCCGTGTAGCCCAGATCATAGAATACCTTGTCATTAACATAGATGAACTGCTTTGTCACCGCATTGAGAACCATGATAAGATCACTGGACTGGTTAATGAGATTCCTGTAAAGTTCCAGTGACTTGAAAGAGTCACGGAGTTTGATGCTTTCCGCAAGGATGTTAGCAACAGACTGCAGGAAATTGACATCATGTTCGGTGAATTGTCGTTGTTTGTCCGTGTGGATGCACAACACACCATACATGTTTTTTCTGTCACCAATGATAACAGTAACACTGCTCACAACATTATGTTCATGAAGAAAACGAGGAATCAGGAATCTTTCCTCTGTACGCATGTCATCCACAACCAGAGGCCTTCCGGTAAAAGCTGTGTAACCTGAAGGGGAACCCAGTTCCTTGTCTACAAGTATCGAACCCACGCACCACCCACTCAAACCATATCCGTACCTCAGCAGGAATTTACCGTCCTGAAGAAGTTCCATAATAAGGGAATACTTTACACCCAAGGTTTCTGCTGCTATTTTTAGTGCATATTCCATTAATATATTAATATTAGTACATGAGAGAGCTTTTTCCCCGAGTTTTGAAAGGACTTTTTCCCTGAGGTACATGTTTTCAATTTTGAGTTCATCTAAAGGATATTCATTATCATAAGTCGTCGGTGTTGTGTCGACTCTTATAATGCATATTTTTCCCCCTTTGCTTTTACACCTGTCAGGAAACGGAAATACATCGCACTGCAGGCATCTGATGTTACTTTGTTTATCTGCCAGCATGAATTTACGCGACTTTCCACTTTCGTCCAAAAGATGTGATGATAAAAAGAAATCTGATAGAGAAGTATAAGATTTTGGCATATCAGAGCAAGGCTCAGCATAGCTTTGGCCTAAAATATCTTCAGCCGTGAAACCTGTAAGGTCACTCACCACTTTGTTGGAACAAAGCACCCTGTTATGTTCATCAAGATAGATTACCCCTATATTCAATCTGGTGAACAGATCCTGATCGGCGTTCTGTAATAGTAACGGCAGGATCGAATCATTTATGTTTTCTGAACTAGCAGACATTTACTTCCCACTTATTATATGTCAGCAGACCAATTAAAGTACACGCGTAGCTCATATATACATTGCGGTCAACAATTATAAATAAATAAATAAATAAATAAATAAATAAATAATCAAAAAAATAATTTAAGCCAGATAGCTTTAATCGATATGCACAGAGCGGGAAATGCCCAACTCTTTCATATCCATTATTACTTCAAGGACACCATTATGATATCTTGCTTTTGCAGAATCCGGATCGACACTGGAAGGAAGATCAATACTTTCCTCATACAACAAATCTTCATTTTCTGCACTTATCTCAAGTGATGTTTCAGTGACATTAAGGTCAATATCCTCTTTGTCAACATCCTGAAGCTCAATCATGACATGTACTTTATCGTCTATCTCAAATACATCCATGAGTGGCTTTCTTTCATTTACCTTGAACTGCTGTATAATGGATTCTTCTTCATCATCCTCATCTTCATCATCCGAGAAGACGTTTCCAAATTCCCTTATCTCAGGTTCCTCCCCTGGATGGCGGGAAACTGAAAAACCATAGAAAAACGGCTGCTTTTCAAAATCTTCGAAGTTGAGACCGAATCTCTCCATCATTTGATCGATGATATCTTCGATATCTGTGAAACTACCTTCGTTGAAGATATCGTCAAAAAAACCTCGCTTTTTTCTTTTGTCAGCCATAGATATACTCCGCTTTGCTAGGTAGATATAAGTCGCACTATTTATTCTTTGGGAACTATTTCATTCTTTTGGAAGGGGACAAATCAGCTTCGGATTATATAAAAACAGCAATTAATATTTATATTAACCGTGTCAATGTAATTTATAATTACAGGACGGCAGAGCAGGGGATCGAGATGGAAAACAGGTTAAAAATTCAACCTTTTATTGTCGAACATTTACTGGGAAAAGATGTAATAGTATACTGTGGCGGTATATACACATTCCGCGGAAATGTCAAAGCATGCAGTGATGGTGTGCTTACCCTTGAAATCACTGAAAACAGATATTCCCACATCTCTGTTGACAGTATAATTACAATAAAATATGATGAAGAGTCCTGATACGAATTCATATTTTTTCAATTAATAAATCCATAATCCTCCGTGGTCCCAGCGTGATCCCAGTGTAATCCCATAAATACTGACATAGTAAAAGTGCGTGAAGGGATAATTATAATCTTATGCAAGTCTTTTTTAATAAGACTAGTTTATGCTATTCTATTCCGGGATGACAGGTGCTTCAAATGAGCGCAGGCGAATGGAAAGAATAGTTACACAGCCTATTATAGATGCAGTTAGAAGGAAAGACCATATTCCGACAAGCCCATAAACAAAGCCTCCACCTATCAGGCCAAATATACCGGCAAAACTAATGACACTTCCCGAAACTCCCTGAACCAGTCCCTGATCATCTTTCCCCGCAAGTCTTGCAAGCATTGACTGTATGGAAGGCCACATCAGACCGTTACCAAGAGCCAGTAATACTGCTGACACATAAGTGAAGAATATGTTTCCGAATGTCAGTACTACAAAGCTCAGGCCAAGAATGAAACTTCCACCGATTATCATTGTAGAATCCCTCGACCTTTTCGACACGTATGAAAGTACAGGCCCTTCAACAATTACAAGCACGATGCTCAAAAATGAAAAAAAGAAACCTAGATCTGCAATACTCCACTGAAGATAATTTGCTGCATGGACAGGGAATGCAGTGTAAAATGTATTGAATCCCAGGAATATCAGGAAATAAATGATGAACATCAAACGAAGATCAGTCATTTTCCAGACATATCTGATACCTTTTTTGTGATTTTCAGTGGAATTGTTAACATCAATTGACCCTGGATTGCCAGTTATTGTATCGTTGCTGATATTCGGTTTATTGTTTCGAGTTTCAGGGATGTATAATGCTATCATTACAAGCCCTGCAAGAGCGATCAAAATGGCAGCCATCACCGGAAGTGCTTCTCCATAGACTGTCACACTCAGAATACCTGCAAGCGCAGGCCCCAGAATAAAACCGAGATTTGTGGATATTGAAAGTTTACCGAAATTACTGCTTCGGGTCCGGTCTGTACTGATATCAGCGATATATGCATTTGATACTGAAACATTGCCACCGGTCAGGCCATCCAGACCTCTTGCGAAGAAAAGCATTAACAAGGGGATAGTGATCATGAATTTACCAAGAAGACCGGAGTCTATATTGGCCAATATTGTTACAGGCACAAAGAGAGCTATAAAGAACAATATCCAGGAGAACAGAGTTCCGGCCTGGCTGACGAACAGAATTTTTTTCCTGCCGTAGATATCAGACCATTTTCCAAGAAGAGGCGAACCTATTAACTGGAAAAAAGGGTACATTGAAGATAGAAGCCCATATACCAGAGCATTACCGCCAAATCTCTCTACCAGAAAAATCAGGAAGGGCAGAACTAAGCTTATTCCCATGGTCCCGATAAAGTTCACCATGAGAAGAGGATATATAGATACATCTTTTCCGTTCTTGTCTGGCATTTATTAATAATTTTAGGGTGCGGCTAATATATGATTTTTTTGTAACCTTATAGAGAATGCAAAAAATTAATCAGAGAAGTTACCTTTACTGTATCCATGAAAGAACTATACCTTACTGATTGCTACCTGAAAGAGTTTGATGCAACCGTTGAAAGTGTAAAGGATGATAAATTCGTGATTCTGGATCAGACTGCATTCTATCCTAAATCCGGAGGGCAGCCGAATGATACAGGAAAACTTGTCAGTGAAGATGGAACAGAGTTTCCTGTGATTTTTGTCGGAAAATTTGGAGGAGATATCAGCCACGAGGTTTCAAATCCCGGACTTAAAACCGGAGATAAAGTAAAGGGAATAATAGATTGGGACATAAGATACCGTTTCATGCAGTATCACACTGCCTGTCATATCCTGAGTGCTATTATTCACAACGAGACCGGTGCCATGATTACCGGAAATCAGCTTGGAGAGGATAAGACCCGTGTGGATTTCAACCTGGAGGATTTTGACCGTGAGCAGATAGCATCCTATGAAAGCAAGGTCAACGAGATTATAGACCGCAATATCCCTGTGAGCATTGACATAATGCCTCGTGAAGAAGCTTTCAGTATTCCTTCTGTTGTCAAACTCAAGGATGCATTCCCTCCTGAGATCGAAGAAATAAGGATAATCAGTATTCCTGATGTTGATGTGCAGGCATGTGGAGGTACACACATCGCAAATACCGGTGACATTCCACACATATCAATTATAAAAGCCGAGAACAAGGGAAAGAACAACAGGAGAGTATATTTCAAATTTGCAGATGAGTGAGAACTCATCGGCATTAATAATTATACTCTTAGATTTTCATTTTTGATATTGGTCTTAAAATTGGTATAATATCAGTCGGTTTCGTGAATATCCGGATTGAACAGGGGAATGGATAGATGAACTGTTGTTCCCACTCCTTCCTCACTTTCCACTTCAATTGAGCCGGAATGTAATTCCACAATATTTTTTGCCAGGTACAGACCAAGACCATTTCCACCATAAATACGTGTGGCTGAGCCATCTACCTGATAGAACCTGTCAAATATCCTGTCCATACATGAACCGGGGATACCAATTCCATGGTCAGTAACCGAAATATGAGCATCCGTCTCTGATTCAGTGATCGTGATGGTAACTTTTGAGTCATTTGAGGAGAATTTGATAGCATTATCCAGAATATAAACAAAAAGGTATTTCAGGAATTCACAGTTTCCGTAAACAAGATGCATATCAGTAGGGCAGTCTTTTATTATACTGATACCTTTTTCTTCTGACTTCATTGAAAGACTGGTAATTGCATTGTCAAGGACATCTTTCAGATATATAGGTGAGAGCACATGGTATTTTTCGAAATAAAGTGAATTCATGTTAAGTAATGATTCTATCAGCCTTTCCAGACGCTCGGAATTGGAAACAATAATCTTCATGCACTGTTTTTGCTTGTCTTCCAACTCACCCAGAAGACCCTCATATATTACTTCACTATATCCTTTTATTGAAATCAGAGGAGTTTTTAATTCATGGGTTATGTTTGCAACAAACTCATCTTTCATCCGGTCCAGCGATTTCAGTTCCTCATAGGCTTTGCGGGTCTCATTAAGAAGACGTATATTCTCCACAGTTATGCCTATCTGGCGACCTACATTACCCAATATATTGAGATCGGATTTTGAGATAATAGTATCCTGGTCAGGCATGAGTAAAATAACACCCACAAGATCCTCGCGGGATATAATTGGTATGTAAACTAATTTCCCAATGCATTCTGAATCGATGATCCACTTCAGGCATCCCTCTATCTCATCGACTTTTCCGGAAATCCATGTACTCTTAGTGTCAGGAATCAACTTGAACAGCGGATCATCTTCCTTTAAGCAGTCCAGCCTTTCAATTATCTTATCCCTGAAACCTGTGGAAAAGCACAAATTAAATTTATGCTCTGCTGAATTAAAAAGGTAAACAGAACCTGTAGAACAACCAACATACGAGTTTATTTCTTTCAAAATATCCCTGAGGAAATCTTTCATTTCCATTGAACTTGCGGCTATCATAGCCGTGGACTGGAGTATCAAAAGATTGCGATTCTTTCTTTGCAGATCTTCCTGGACAAGTGAAATTTCTGTTATATCCTGAGTCGTTCCCTGAAACAGCATTTGCCTTCCCTCGCTGTCCCATGTTACCTCACCAAGAGAATGGAGGATGCAGATGCTTCCATTCTTTTTGATAAACCTGGTTTTAATGTCAAATTTGTATCCGGGTATAGTTAGTGCAAGTTCTGTACATGATGAGAAAGTCTCCCTGTCTTCCGGATGCATCCTTTTATAATAATGATCCCTTCCAATGTTGATTTCTTTAGGAGAATAACCCATTAAGTAATACATTTCATCTGACCAGAAATGCTTCTTTGTACGCAGGTCGACCTCCCAGCTCCCTAAATGCGATATTTCCTGCGCCCTGGACAGCCTTTCACGGTGTTTCAGGATGGATTCCTCTGCTTTTTTTAGTTCGATGCTATCAATAAAAATGTCACCGACAACTCTCATGAGTTTGACATAATTCTGTGGCCATTCCTTTTTACGGTCGATTGTATCGAATCCAAGAAAACCGATCATTTTTCCGCCGGACTGCAGGGGTATAGAGAGTACTGATCCAATACCTTCCTCCTGTAATACGCTTTTTTCCCTGCTGGCAGAAGGTGGTAGCTTTGAGGTATCAGGTATATGGACTATCTCGGGACTGGCCATTTTTTCCATCCACCACGGAAAATCACGGCCGGGATAGTTGTACATTTTTCTATTATCCCTGTCATTAGTATGCCACTGGTATACAATATCATTCTCATCCGGTTCCGAGGACAGTAATATAAGGTAGCTGCGATCAGCATCTGCAAAATCAGCTATTTTTTTAAGTGAATGTTCAATTGCATTGTCAATATGTTCTGATTTTTTACCAATGAAATTTGAAGAAATCTCTGCGACAAGGTTCTCGAACCTTAACTGGGATAGTAATTCATTTTCAGCAAAATGGCATTTCTGAGACATTTTTGAAACGGTCATCCCGAAAAGAAGGAAGCCAAAAAATACAAAAGTCCTTACATAAAAGTCATAGAATGTTTCTTTTTGTTCAAGGGAAAATGGCAATATATTCACAGAAAAGAGTAGATGAGCTATGTAGGTATCTGCAATTAGAAATGTCAGACCGAAACATATTGAAATCAGTATTATCCTTACGTCTTTTCTCATATACGTTCCTACTGCAAAAAGAAAAATTCATTTCAGCAGTTATTAATGCTTTAATTCTTTTTCAACGGCATTTAGGCTTATATTAGGCAAATATTGAGGATTTTATATATAACTTCCTATTTTATCGTGATTAAAGATTAAGGACTAAAATTATTAAGCAGATAATGATAAATTTGAAAGATTTGCATGGTGATTTTTATTCCAAAGATGAGAATTTATTTACAATTCTTCTTTATATTATTAAGCACTTAAATTCTTAAAGAGACAAGTATATGTAAAATGGTGCATTTACAAAGCAGGTTAAAATAGGTTGAGGTTACTTGACGAAATCAAAACCTTACGGGCATTATGTAGAAAAAGATATAATTGCATTTGTCCTTTTAACCTATTAAATCAAAATGCGCAATTATTATTGCACTTATCTGCGGAGATATACAAAATGAAAGTACTAGTTAGTGATCCATTATCAGAACAGGGATTAACGATACTTCAGCAGCATTTCACAGTTGATGTCATTACAAAGCTTTCCGAAGAGGAACTTGTAGAGAAAATACCGGAATATGACGCGCTTGTCATAAGAAGCGGAACACAGGTTACAAGAAAGGTAATCGAGGCTGCCGACAAGATGAAGATCGTGGGCAGAGCAGGCGTCGGTGTTGACAACGTAGACGTAGAAGCAGCAACAGAGAAGGGAATTATAGTTGTTAATGCGCCTGAGGGTAACATGCTTTCTGCCGCAGAACATACAATTGCCATGATGATGGCACTTGCAAGGAACGTGCCACAAGCCGACGCTTCCCTTAAAGCTAAAAAATGGGAACGCAGCAAGTTCATGGGAGTAGAAGTAAACGGAAAGACCCTTGGTGTTATCGGACTTGGACGCATTGGTGCTGAGGTTGCCAAGAGGGCACAGGGCATGAACATGAATATCCTTGCATACGATCCTTTTGTCTCAGATGAGAGAGCAAAGGAGATGGGTGTGAAGATGATGACCGTCCATGAAATCGTAAAGGAAGCTGATTTCATTACAGTTCACACACCACTTACCAAGGATACCAGAAATATCATCGATGCTGAAGAGTTTGGCATGATGAAGAGCAACGCAAGGATAATCAATTGCGCACGTGGCGGTATCATCAATGAAGAATCTCTTGCAGAAGCACTTAACAGTGAGAAGATAGCAGGCGCAGCAATCGATGTTTTCACCAGTGAGCCACCTTTTGACGGACCGCTTCTTGACTGCAAGAACATTATAGTTACCCCCCACCTCGGAGCTTCAACTGAGGAAGCACAGATCAATGTAGCAGTTTCAGTTGCAGAAGAAGTTGTTGCTGTACTTAACGGTGGAACTGCAAAGAACGCAATTAACATCCCTTCCGTAAAACCAGAGCTTATGACAATGCTTGCTCCTTACATCCAGCTCGCTGAGACAATGAGCAATGCATGTGCGCAACTCCTTGGCAAGAACTACGAGAAGATCTCAATATCATATAATGGTGACATCGCTGAGAAAGACACCAGACCGGTCACAGTTGCCGCAATCAAGGGTATGCTTCAGGTTGCCCTGGGTTCTGCAGTAAACTATGTAAACGCAGGTGCCCTGGCAAAGTCAAGGAAAGTAGAAGTTGTCGAAAGCAAGTCCGAGACAACTGAAGAGTTCAGCTCCACCATAAAGATTGAAGTTACAATGGGTGATGAGAAGGTATCTATTGGAGGTACTGTTATCGCTGGCAAAGGAAAGATCATCAGTGTCAATGGTGAGCACGTAGATATCGTGCCCGCAGGCTATATGATCGTTGCAACACACGTTAACAAACCAAATGTCATCGGACCATGCTGCCTTGTACTTGGAAAGAATGATATCAACATATCCGGCATGCAGGTAGGAAGAGCTGAAATAGGTGGAACTACCATAATGGTACTTAATGTTGATTCAGAAGTGCCTGAGGATATATTGAAAGAGATGAGGTCTGTTGAAGGAATTATCGACGCCAAGCTCATCAAATTATAAATAAGACTTAAAATACGGGATCTTAAATTATAAATTAAAAGGATGGTAGCAGCTAAAAATGATGCGAAAGCGAATTTATCATCGATTTCCGCACAGAACTGTGGAGTTTGAACAGAAATACCGCTACCATTCGGACCTACCTTTTTTTGTGAAAGTGATGGCGAACATGGATGGAAAGTTCGGCATGTTCGTTACCGAATCAGTGACCAAGAGAGGGCACCGCATCCAGGCAAAAAGAGAGATTAGTGTGGAGATCGTTGCTAATGGAATTGATTTTTCACATCTGAACTATGATACCGTGGATGGCGTACTTGATACTCTTGAACCTGAAGGAATCGTGGATTTCAGGATACACCTGAGATACAGCTACCTTGACGGAAAGTACAACCGTGTACCATTCAGGGGAGACATCTACCTTGTCAGGGCCATCCTTGAGCACGAACTGCTAGTTCTCCAGATCAATCATATAGACGGTCCGAAGAGAACCGAATGCGGCCGGCTTGCTGATACTATTATAGATGAACTTCGCAGAGGTTCCTGATGGACGAGCTGATGCTTGTTGCAGCCACCCCTTTCAAGAGAAATAATAAAAAATCCCTGTCAATTAAGGATTTTGAATTCGTGCTGTCCTTTGATCTTAAATGGATGGCACCTGATGCTGCATCCAAAATAAGGGACAAGGCGATTGGGGCACAGTTGCTTAGGTTTGAAGGGGCAGAGCTTACACCTGCATTTGATATTTCAAAAATAGAGATACCTCATGGTTTCAAACCTTCGGGTTCACTATTTCAGGAAAGGTCAATTATAGAAGATATCATTGCCATGATCGTTGCCAGCTGTGGTAAAAATACCAAAGATACCATAGTGATGATCAATAATAAACAGGAAGAACTTGATGATCTTGTAGATATTGAAATTGCGGGACTTCTTGTTGCAAGGGAACTGGGATGCAATATTGATTCGATCTATGACCGTGTTTATAGTAAGGTCCTTGGAACCGGGGATAAATCCACATAATCTTTATGTACTATTAATGTTATTCAGACACCAGTCTGAGTTTACAGACTCTATGTTCTTACTTAACTGACACCTAACGGATGTTCGAACGCACCTTGTGCGTGAGTGAGACAAACTCTTGCGGAGGAACATTATGAGCAAGACTACAAACGTAAAAATCCAAAGAAAGACAAACCCTCGCACTCCTGTGCTCATTGCAGCACTGAAGGAAGGGGCACGCCAGAACGAAGTCGCAATCTGGAGAGATGTGGCTAAGAGGCTGGAAAAACCTGGCAAGAACTATGCACAGGTAAACCTCAGTAAGATCAACAGGTACGCAAAGGACGGAGAAACTGTCATTATTGCAGGAAAAGTACTTGGCGCAGGACTCCTTGAGAAGGCAGTCACCGTTGCAGCATACAACTTCAGTGTAACCGCAATGGAAAAGATCGAAGAGGTTGGCGGCAAATGCCTGACCATCGAACAGATCATGGAAGAAAACCCAAAGGGATCAGGTATTAAGATCTTGCAGTAGGTGAAGAAAATGACAATTATCGATGCAGAAGGACTTATTCTGGGCAGACTTGCAAGTACTGTTGCAAAAAAGCTGCTTGCTGGTGAGAAAGTCGAGATAGTCAATGCTGAGAAGGCAATAATCTCCGGTTCAAAGTACACTACAATGAGAGAGTATGATGAAACCGTAAGAAGAGGAAAGCCTGAATTCGGTCCTTATTTCCCAAAGAGACCAGATCGCATTATTAAGAGAACAATAAGAGGTATGCTTCCTCACAAACGTGCAAGAGGAAGAGCAGCAATGGCTAACCTTAAGGTATACGTTGGCGTTCCAATGGAACTTGAGAACAAGGAATGCATAACGATCGAAGAGGCAAACATGGACCGTCTCAGTTCAAACAAGTACCTCAAACTCGGCGACCTCAGTATAAAACTCGGTGCTAAGTTCTAAGAAGGAGGAAGATCATAATGACTACTAAAGTTATAACCTCATCAGGTAAAAAGAAGACAGCTATTGCACGCGCAACAGTGAAGAAGGGAACCGGAAAGGTGCGCATCAACAAGAAGCCACTCGAGATCTTTGACCCGGAGTTTGCAAAGCTCAAGATCACAGAAGCAGTTATGCTTGCCGGAGAAGTTGCTGAAGGCGTGGACATAGATGTTACAGTAAGTGGCGGTGGAATTATCGGTCAGGCAAATGCCGCAAGGACTGCAATTGCAAGAGGTATTGTAGACTGGACCAATGACACAGCCCTTAGGGATGCTTACATGGCATACGACCGTAATCTCCTGGTTAACGACTCCAGGCAGAAGGAAACCAAGAAATTTGGTGGACCAGGTGCACGTGCCAAATATCAGAAATCATACAGGTAGGCGAAAGGATGTTACCAGTTCGATGTTTCAGCTGTGGAAAAGTTGTCTCAAACGTTTGGGAAGAATACAAACAGCGTGTTGCTGAAGGTGAAGACGCAGCTGCTGTACTGGATGACCTCGGGGTTGTCCGCTACTGCTGCAGAAGGATGATCCTTTCACACGTCGAGCTAGTAGATACACTTGCCCCATACCAGTAAGGGGACCGTAGGGTAGCCTGGACCATCCTTCGGCGTTCGGGACATATGTATTTACTATGCGAAACACGCCGGAACCTGAGTTCAAATCTCAGCGGTCCCATGCCCTTCAATAAACCACACTGGTTTGGCTTGAAATGTTATATGACCACATTCGGAGGGATTCCGAATAAAATTATATTTATCAGGGTTATCATTGACCGCATTAATGGCTATTCATACAGGAATACTTTTTGGAAGCAATAGGGGTAGCTATCTACAAATGGGCTGTTGATATTTCCATATATATTTTGATCAGGTGATCTATTGACTACTGAACATTACACCAGGTATGAAAAGGCAAGAATCGTTGGTGCGAGAGCACTTCAGATTTCAATGGGAGCTCCGGTGCTCATCGATGATCCAAGCATGAACTCATTATTCCTTGCCAAGAGAGAATACGAACTTGGGGTTATCCCAATTACTGTTAAAAGAGAGATTTAATTATTCAAATTTTTAAGGTGATTTTATGGATTCAATTGAAGAAACTACAACTAATGAAGTTACTACTGAAGCAATAACAACCGAGGCAGGAGAAGAAACAAAAACAACTTCCCTTGTACCTATAGACGAGTACCTTGCAGCAGGTGTACACATCGGTACCCAGCAGAAGACCGAGAACATGATGAAATTCGTGTACCGTGTCAGAACAGACGGCCTTTATGTACTTGACATCCAGGCAACCGATGAGAGAATTAAGCTCGCAGCTGCATTCCTTGCAAACTATGACCCAAGAAGAATACTTGTGGTTTCCGCAAGACAGTACGGCCAGTTCCCTGCAAAGATGTTCGCAAAGGCAATTGGTGCAAAGTCAATGGTCGGAAGATTCATTCCGGGAACACTCACAAACCCAAAGGTAGAGTACTTCTACGAGCCTGATGTAGTAATTGTAACCGACCCAACCGGTGACGCACAGGTAATCAAGGAAACTGTAAATGTAGGCATTCCTGTTGTTGCACTCTGTGACACTAACAACATGACATCAAACGTTGACCTTGTAATCCCAACAAACAACAAAGGTAGAAAGGCACTTTCCCTTGTCTACTGGCTGCTTGCAAGAGAGATCGCAAAGGCCAATGACTCAATGTTCACTTACGAACTTGAAGACTTTGAAGCTGGAGTCTGAGCTGACAACTTGTTAAGCATACTACATATAATCAAAAACCCTTATAGAATAATATAGGGTGATCAGTAGTATGAGACAAACAACCGTTGCCGGTCAATTCTACCCGCAAAATCCGAAAAGTCTTAAAAAGGAACTTAGCAGATGCTTTAAGTATGTGGCTACCTCAGAGGAGCCCATCCTTGGTGCTGTTGTACCTCATGCAGGATATGTTTATTCAGGAGAGGTAGCAGCACAGGCATATGCCCGGCTCCCAAAAGCAGACACATATGTTCTGTTTGGTCCGAACCATACAGGATACGGTTCTGCCGTAGCTCTTTCCCAGGATAGCTGGGCAACTCCGTTTGGTGTTGTAGAAACTGACAGGGAAATTGGAAAGCAGCTAGCCGGATCCATTATAGACTTTGATGAGCTTGCGCATCATTTTGAGCATTCCATAGAAGTGCAGATACCATTTTTGCAGCATCGATTTGGCAGTGATTTTTCAATACTTCCAATATGTATGGGACTTCAGGATGAAGAAACCGCCATGGAAGTAGGAGCAGAAGTCGCCAGAGCAGTTAAAGCTACAGGAAAGAAAGTGGTTTTTATCGCATCCAGTGACTTTACGCATTATCAGCCGGATTCTGTTGCAAGAGAACAGGATAGCTACCTGATAGAAGCTATACTGAACATGGACATCCCTGAGTTTTACAGACGCAGGGACGAAAAGAATATTTCTGCGTGTGGATTTGGACCTATAGCAGCTATGCTTACAGCTTCAAAAGAATTTGGAGCAAGTAGAGCCTCACTGATAAAGTATGCAACCAGTGGAGATGTTAGCGGGGATATGACAGGAGTTGTCGGATATGCAGCAATCACTATCGAATAAAGGTCAATAAGACCTACATTCACAAATTAGATCATAATATCAGATAAGGATCAGGAAAACTATGATCACATGCTCCGCACCCGGAAAAGTTTACCTTTTTGGTGAACATGCAGTCGTATATGGAGAAAACGCTATCTGCTGTGCAGTTGAACTTCGCACGAAAGTAAGTGTGGAAAAATCCGATGAAATAATTATAGAATCGGTTCTGGGAAGTACCGGACTGGACCATGATACCCATCCTTATGTCTCTTATGTAATCGAAAAGATGCGCCAGTTTGCAGACATTCAGGGTGTACGAATATCCATAGAATCAGAACTGCCGGTAGGTTCCGGACTTGGATCATCAGCAGCAGTTACTGTTGCAAGCATTCAGGCATTGAATCATCTTTATGAATGCGGCCTTTCCCTGGAAGACATAGCAAAGACAGGGCATGAAATAGAAAAAATGGTTCAGGGTAATGCAAGTCCTACTGATACATACGTCAGCACCATGGGTGGTGTTGTAATGATTCCGCAGAGGAAGAAACTGAACCTTATCAATTGTCCGATTGTGGTAGGCAATACTCACAAATTCTCTTCAACAAAAGAACTTGTAGGCAATGTTGCAAAACTACGCAACGATTTTCCGTCTGTTGTTGAGCCCATACTCTCTAATATAGGACAGATGTCTATTTTAGCAGAAAGACTGGTTGCTGAAGGCGACTATGAAACCATCGGAAAACTCATGAACATAAATCAGGGGCTTCTGGATGCCATTGGTGTTGGCAGTGCAGAGCTTTCAGCCCTGGTATATGCAGCCCGTAGCAGTGGTGCCATTAGTGCCAAGATCACAGGAGCAGGCGGCGGAGGTTGCATGGTTGCACTTGCTAAAGAAAACAATTCAGAAGATATCGCAAAAGCAATAGAGAATGCCGGCGGAGAAGCCATAATTACACAAAATACGGCCGAAGGCGTGCGATTGGAGTCATTGCATGGATAACACTAATATAACTATCCTGAAGATTGGCGGTAGTGTCATCACAGACAAAAGTGCTGATGACGGTGCTGCAAGAATAAATGAGATAGAAAGAATAGCATCTGAGATAGCTGGGTTTGAAGGAAAACTTATCATCGTACATGGAGCAGGGTCATTCGGACACCCACAGGTCAAGCGTTTCGGACTTACCGGGAAATTCGACCATGAAGGCTCTATAATTACACATATGTCAGTAAGGAAACTCAACACAATGGTTGTTGAAGCCTTAAACTCTGCAGGAGTTAATGCATTACCCGTACATCCAATGGCATGTACCTTATCAGGCAACAGCCGCATAAAGAGTATGTTCCTTGAGCAAATCGAAGAAATGCTTGCAAATGGATTCGTGCCTGTTCTTCATGGTGACATGGTGATGGACACCGAACTTGGAACCTCGGTCCTTTCAGGTGACCAGATCGTCCCGTATCTTGCAATACAGATGAAAGCATCAAGAATAGGAATTGGAAGTGCGGAAGAAGGAGTGCTTGATGATAAAGGAGGAGTAATACCCCTTATCAACAATGGAAACTTTGATGAAATAAAGACATATCTTGGCGGTTCTGCCAATACTGATGTAACCGGTGGAATGCTGGGAAAAGTACTTGAGCTTTTAGAACTAAGTGAGCAGTCAAACAGTACTTCTTATATATTTAATGCAGGCAATACTGGCAATATATCTGATTTCCTGAATGGTAAGAACATTGGTACCGCAATTGGCACCGGGACAATTTAATAAATGCATTTTGTAGACTTAATATAAAGGTATTAATCATGAGTACTTCCAGAAGAAAGATCGAACATCTAGAACTATGCGCTGCAAGTCCGGTAGAATCGAGGAAAACAAGAGCAGGGTTTGATGATGTGATGCTTGTTCACAGGGCACTTCCTGAGATGAACATGAATGAGATCGATACATCGGTCCGTTTTCTGGAAAAGGAAATGAATGCACCTTTCATGATAGCCTCCATTACAGGAGGACACCCCGAAACAACTGCAGTCAATGCTGCACTTGCTGAAGCTGTAGAGGAACTCGGACTTGGCATTGGTGTTGGTAGCCAGCGTGCAGCTATTGAAGATCCATCCCAGGAAGAATCGTTCCGTGTTGTAAGGGATAAAGCACCCAGTGCATTTGTTTATGGCAATATAGGTGCAGCCCAGATAAGGGAATACGGTGTGGAAGGCGTTGAAAAGATCATCGAGATGATAGATGCAGACGCTATTGCAGTTCACCTGAACTTCCTGCAGGAAGCAATCCAGCCGGAAGGTGACAGAGATGCATCAGGTGCTCTTGAAGTAATAAAAGATATATGTTCACTGGCAGTGCCGGTCATCATCAAAGAAACCGGTGCAGGCATATCACATGAGGACGCATTCATTCTTAAAGAGGCAGGTGTTGCTGCCATTGATGTTGGCGGTGTTGGAGGCACGAGCTGGTCAGGCGTAGAAGTTTACCGTGCCAGAGAAAGAATGGACACCGAATCCGAAATGCTTGGAGAATTATTCTGGGACTTTGGAATACCTACGGTTCCAAGCATAGTGGAATGCAGCGTATCACTCCCGGTAATAGCCACAGGAGGCTTGAGGACCGGACTCGACATTGCAAAATCAATCGCTCTTGGAGCTTCAGTTGCAAGTGCTGCGCTTCCTTTTGTGGGACCAGCCCTACAAGGAAAGGATGCAGTGGTCAAAAGCATAGAACACATGCTGAAAGAAATGGAAGTTGCAATGTTCCTTTGCGGATGCAGGGATCTTAAAGATCTGCACCTTGCACCAGCAGTAATCAGTGGCTGGACACGTGAGTATCTGGAACTGCGTGGATTTAACGTAAAGGACTTTGCCCTGCGCTCAACAAACAAAGACTTCCAGAGAGTTTAACATTCATCAATTAAAGGGATATTTAAATAAAAATACTTTAATAATTAGAGGTTAATATATGACAGAAATAGGAATTATTGCAGTCGGCGGATATAATGAAATGGGCCGCAATATGACTGCCATCAGGATCGACGAAGATATAATCATCGTTGATATGGGTCTTCGCCTGGACAGGGTCCAGATACATGAAGATGTAGAAATAGATAAAATGCATTCACTTGAACTTATCGAGATGGGAGCCATCCCGGATGACACCATCATGAAGGAAGTGAACGGAAATGTGCGTGCAATAGTCTGTACACACGGACACCTTGACCACATTGGTGCAATTTCAAAACTGGCACACAGATATACTGCACCAATAATCGGAACTCCATATACAACAACCCTCATCAAACACCAGATAGACTCTGAGAGAAAATTTGGAGTAAAGAACAATATTGTATCCTTGAATGCTGGTGACTCACTGGAGATTACAAAGGAAATCTCTATTGAATTCGTCAACACCCAGCACAGTATAATCGACACTGTTTTCCTTGTAATCCACACAATAAGCGGATCAATTGTCTATGCATGTGACTTTAAGCTTGACAGGACCCCAACCCTTGGAGAAGCTCCTGATTTTAAAAGACTCAAGGAACTTGGAGAAGAAGGCGTCATAGCTTTAATCACAGAGAGTACCAATGCAGGGCGCAATGGTAAAGCACCTTCTGAAATGATTGCACATTCAATGCTCAGAGATGTACTCCTTGAGACTGAAGAATCAGATGTAGGTATGATCGTTACCACATTCGCATCACATGTTGCACGTGTGAATTCCATTGTGAAGTTCGCCCAGGAAATGGACAGGATACCTGTACTGATGGGTAGTTCTATGGAGAGATACATCGCAACAGCTCACCAGATGGAATACATCGAGCTTCCTGAAAATGTTGAGATCTATGGAAACCGCAGAGAGATAGACAAAGCTCTTGCAAAGATCATGGAAAAGGGCAAAGACAAATACCTGCCAGTTGTCACAGGACACCAGGGAGAACCAGGTGCCGTACTTGGAAGGATTGCAAACGGTGAAACACCTTTCAAGATTGACAGGGGAGACCGTATAATATTCTCGGCAAATATAATTCCAAACCCAATGACGCAGGCAAACCGCTATGCACTTGAGACAAAATTGAAGATGCGCGGAGCCAGGATTTATGATAACGTCCATGTTTCAGGACATGCATACCGCGAAGATCACTGGGAACTTCTCAGGATGCTCAAACCGGAGCATGTGATTCCTGCGCATGGAACCATACAGATGCACAGCGAGTATATCCAGATGGCAGAAGATGCCGGATACGTACTTGGTGACACTCTTCACCTTCTGAGGAACGGAGAAGAGCTCTACATTGATGAAGAGTAAAATTTTAAAACAGGGATGATTATGGATCTTATCGAAGAGATTAAAAAACGTTCATCACATGTCGATAAAGGAATAGAGGAATATTTACCCATTGACAAACCGTATGAACTTTACAAGGCAGCAAGATACCTTCCTGATGCTGGTGGTAAAAGACTGCGGCCGGCAACAGTGATACTTGCAGCAGAAGCTGTTGGCTCTGATCTTGAAACCGTCCTCCCGGCAGCGGTGGCAGTTGAGCTTGTCCACAATTTCACACTTGTACATGATGACATTATGGACAGGGATGATATTCGCCGTGGAATGCCTGCTGTCCATATAAAATGGGGAGAAGCAGGAGCCATCCTTGCAGGAGATACCCTTTATTCAAAGGCTTTCGAGATACTTACACATGCATCAGGCGAGCCAGAACGCATCCTTAAATGCATAGACATTCTTTCCAAGGCCTGCAGGGACATCTGCGAAGGCCAGTGGATGGATGTTGAATTTGAGAGTCGCAACGATGTCACAAAGGAAGAATACCTTGAGATGATCGAGAAGAAGACCGGTGTGTTATATGCAGCTTCAATGCAGATCGGTGCAATTCTTGGAGGAGCATCCGAGGAAGTATCAGATGCATTCTATGAATTCGGAAGACTCATAGGTATTGCATTCCAGATCTACGATGATGTCATTGATATGACAACACCTGAGGAAATCCTCGGTAAAGTAAGGGGCAGCGACCTCATGGAAGGAAAGAAGACCCTGATTGCCATTCACGCACTCAACAAAGGTGTCGAGCTCAGGATATTCGGCAAGGGCGAAGCCACAACCGAAGAGATCAACGAGGCAGTTCAGCAGCTTGAAGATGCAGGTTCAATCGATTATGTCAGAGACCTTGCACTGGACTATATTGCAAAAGGAAAAGATCTTCTCAATATTGTTGATGATTCAGAATCAAAGACAATTCTTCTTGCAGTTGCAGATTATATGATCACAAGATCATACTGATCTGCATATTCTTCTTTTTCACTTTTTAATGGCATCTCTTGTCCTAATCAGTGTTTTGCTGAGCTGTGCATTTAGAAATTTTCAAAGCTAACGCTCTAAACCTAAAAAAGAACAAAAGCGATAGTTGAAAAAAATAAGAAATAAAAAAGAGAATTGAAATCAGGATTTAGTTATCCTGCTTTTCAATTACTGCCTGTGCTGCTGCAAGTCTTGCAATTGGCACACGGAAAGGTGAACAGCTTACGTAGTTCAGTCCGATATTGTATCCGAACTTAACGGAGTTTGGTTCTCCACCATGTTCACCACAAATTCCTATTTTAATATCAGGTCTTGTGGAACGTCCTTTCTCAATACCTATCTTGACAAGTTCACCAACACCTTCCTGGTCAAGGATTGCAAATGGGTCGCTTGGAAGAATTGAGTTCTCAATATAGAATGGAAGGAACTTGCCTGCATCATCCCTGCTGAAACCAAATGTAGTCTGTGTAAGGTCATTGGTTCCGAATGAGAAGAATTCTGCTTCCTTTGCGATCTTGTCTGCTGTGAGTGCTGCCCTTGGAAGTTCGATCATGGTACCTACCATGTATTCAAGTTTGCAACCTTTCTCAGCCATAACAGATTCTGCAACTGCAACAAGGTCTTTCTTTGTGGAACTGAGTTCGTTCACATGTGAGATAAGTGGAATCATGATTTCAGGAACTATATCCATTCCGCCTGCCTTAAGCTCACATGCCGCTTCGATTATAGCACGAACCTGCATCTCATAGATCTCAGGGTATGTGATTCCAAGACGACATCCACGGTGTCCGAGCATCGGATTTGTCTCTTCCATGGAATCAACACGTTCCAGTATCTTGTGAATACGCTCGATCTCTGCTGTACTTGCACCTTCTGCTTCAAGAGATGCAAGTTTCTCTGCTATCTCATCGTGTTTTGGAAGGAACTCATGAAGTGGCGGGTCAAGAAGACGGATTGTGACCGGGAAACCTTCCATAACCTTAAAGATTCCAATAAAGTCCTCTTTCTGCATTGGAAGGAGCTTTTCAAGAGCTGCTTTTCTGATTTCGGTGTCTTCTGCAAGGATCATTTCCCTTACTGCAGGAATACGGTCATCTCCAAAGAACATGTGCTCTGTTCTGCAAAGTCCGATACCCTCTGCACCGAAGTCCCTTGCGACCTGTGCATCGTGTGGTGTGTCCGCATTTGTTCTGACACCCATTTCCCTTACTTCGTCTGCCCATGCAAGAAGTGTATCAAGTTCTCCGCTTACACCAGGGGTTACAAGCTCAACCTCACCAAGAATGAGACTACCGGTACTTCCATCAATGGTCACATAATCTCCTTCGTTGATTGTGATATCACAAACAGAGAATGAACTGCATGCCATGTCGATGGTTACTGAGCCACATCCTGCAACACATGGTTTACCCATTCCTCTTGCAACTACTGCTGCATGTGAGGTCATTCCACCTCTTACGGTCAGGATTCCCTGTGCTGCATCCATGCCGCCAATATCTTCCGGTGAAGTTTCAGTACGTACCAGAATTACTTTTTCATTGGATTTTGCCATTTCTTCGGCATGCTCTGCGGTGAAAACAACTTTACCCACAGCAGCGCCGGGGGATGCTGGAAGGCCGGTTGCAACAACTTCATATTCGGCCTGAGAATCAATGGTAGGATGTAAAAGACGATCGATCTGTTCGGGGGAAACTCTTGTAACTGCTGTTCGTTTGTCAATGAGACCTTCATTGACCATATCAACAGCAATTTTTAACGCCGCCGCCGCAGTTCGTTTACCAGTACGGGTCTGCAACATGAATAATTTGCCTTCCTCAATGGTAAATTCGATATCCTGCATATCCCTGAAGTGATCTTCCAAGTTCATGTAGATTGCTTCAAGCCTTGCATATGCCTCAGGCATGTTATCCCTGAGAGTAGATATTGGCTCTGGAGTTCTGATACCTGCTACGACATCCTCACCCTGTGCATTCATGAGATATTCACCGAAGAAGCGCTTATCTCCTGTTGCAGGGTCCCTTGTGAATGCCACGCCGGTTCCTGATGTCTCACCCATGTTACCATATACCATAGACTGCACGTTAACAGCTGTACCCCATTCGCCTGGAATGTTGTTAAGACGCCTGTAAGTTATAGCACGCTGGTTGTTCCATGAGTTGAAAACTGCATCTATTGCCATCTGGAGCTGCTCGCGTGGATCCTGAGGGAAATCATTACCTGTTTCCTTTCTGATGATTGCCTTGAACTCTTCTGCAAGTTCTTTAAGGGCATCTGCATTCAGGTCAGTATCCATTGTAGCACCAAGGCTCTTTTTCTTAGAGCTGAGAACAGATTCGAACTTTTCATGCTCAATATCAAGCACTACATCACCGAACATGGTGAGGAACCTGCGGTAGCTGTCATATGCAAACCTCTCATTACCCGTCTTCTTAGACAGGCCTATGACTGTATCATCATTTAGACCAAGATTCAGAACAGTGTCCATCATTCCTGGCATAGATACCCTTGCACCGGATCTGACAGAAATAAGTAATGGATTTTCAGTATCCCCAAACTTCTTGCCAGTGACCCCTTCGAGCTTTATTATCGCGTTGTTTATCTGGTCAATAACCTCTTCAGGATAAGCCCCTTTTTCAAGATAAAGTAAACAAACATCTGTTGTTATAGTAAATCCTGGTGGAACAGGGATTCCCAGATTGGCCATCTCTGCTAGGTTGGCTCCTTTGCCACCCAGCAGATCTTTCATACTATTTTTACCTTCAGTTTCTTCGTTTCCGAAAAAATATACGAATTTGTTATCTGCCACCGAATTTCCTCCATGCATAGAACATATGATGGACATTCAATTAGTATTAAGTCGTGCCACAATTGTTCTTTTATAACTTTAAGGTTGTGGTCTGTGATTGAGTGTCATAGTCACTACATATTTATCAAAACATGAACATAAAAACAAGATTGGTGTCATGATTGGTGTCATTAAATTTGAGTTATAATTAAATGAGAAAACAGGCAACTACAATCAAAATAATACGGCATCATATAGTGGTATAATTCAGGGATAGCCCCGAGGATAATAGATATGTTTTTGTACTGAAAAAAACTAATATTAAAATGCTTACGATAGGTTTATATACAATAAGCAGGACATATAGTACAAAAACCTAAATACAATAAACGAAGACATATGAAAAGATTAGGTCAGATACTGCATATTTCTAAGCAGAATGAAATCGTCGTCAGAGGCGATGAAAAACAGTTCTCCGGGTCAATGAGGGACTTGCCGCGAATAAACTCTTTTGTTCTTGACAAATCCATAAAACCCATCGGAAAGGTTTCCGGCATATTTGGTCCAGTGGATCAGCCTTATTTTACTCTGAAGCCTGACAAGAAAGTTGTAGCTTCCGGATTGGAACGACTTGTGAATGAACGGGTTTACGTTCAATGAAGGATTGCAGGTTATATGATATATTGCTTATGCTGTGAGCTGTGAATGACTGAGGATACACATATCAAATATATTTTCATGAGAGATTATTTAAAGGTGATAGAATGGTCGAAGTAGAAAGGGTACGATATTCCGATACTTCCGAAAGGGAGAAGATACGTGCAATGATCAAAGCACGTAAAGAGAAAGATAAGAGCGCTGAAGTTGAAAAAGCAAAAGTCCAGTGTCCTGAGTGTGGCAGCCGCAACCTCGTACAGGACTACGAGAGAGCTGAACTCGTATGTTCTGACTGTGGACTTGTTGTTGACGCAGAATTCGTTGATGAAGGACCAGAATGGCGTGCTTTCGATCATGACCAGAGGATGAAGCGTTCCCGTGTGGGTGCACCAATGACCTACACGATCCACGACAAAGGTCTGTCCACAATGATCGACTGGAGAAACCGTGACTCATACGGTAAATCCATTTCATCAAAGAACAGGGCACAGCTTTACAGGTTGAGAAAATGGCAGCGTAGGATAAGAGTAAGTAACGCTACGGAAAGGAACCTTGCGTTCGCTCTGTCTGAACTTGACCGTATGGCATCAGCTCTTGGTCTGCCAAGAACTGTACGTGAAACCGCCGCTGTAGTTTACAGGAAGGCAGTTGACAAGAACCTCATCCGTGGAAGGAGTATTGAAGGTGTTGCAGCAGCAGCATTGTATGCAGCATGCCGCCAGTGCAGTGTTCCAAGAACACTTGACGAGATAGGAGAAGTATCAAGGGTAAGCAGAAAAGAGATTGGAAGGACATACCGCTTCATCTCAAGAGAGCTTTCACTGAAACTCATGCCAACATCACCAATAGACTACGTACCAAGGTTCTGTTCAGGACTTAACCTTAAAGGTGAAGTACAGTCCAGAGGTGTGGAGATTCTCAGGCAGGCTTCCGAGAAGGAGCTTACCAGTGGCCGTGGCCCAACCGGTGTAGCAGCAGCTGCAATCTACATTGCATCAATTCTTTGTGGCGAGCGCCGTACACAGCGTGAGGTCGCCGATGTTGCAGGTGTAACAGAAGTTACCATCCGTAACAGGTACAAAGAGCTTGCTGAAGAGCTTGACATTGAGATCATTCTCTAAGCACAGAATACGAATACAAATCTATAAAAACAAAGGAAGGTTCGTACCACCACTTCCTTTGTTAAACTCTTTTTTACAAATCTTTTTTAACACTTAATTCGATTAAAGAGCGTAGACTATGTTCGAACTGTTGCAAATGCTGGCAATTGGATTTGTCGTGGGAATGACCGGAGCGCTTGTACCCGGACCAATGCTTTTTGTGACAATAGATACATCCCTGAAAAGAGGTTGGAAAGCAGGCCCTGAGATTTTTGCAGGTCATGCTATACTGGAATTCCTTGTTTGCATACTGATAATCTACGGAATTACAGCAGTCAGTGACAACACAGTCATGGCAATATCAATTCTCGGAGGAGCCACACTTGTTGTGTTTGGGATACTGACAATAAAGAACGCAAAAGGTGCTGCAAGCTCAATGCACCAGCACGACAAAGCAACATCTAAACCGGTATTAGCAGGAATAGTAACGTCGGCATCGAACCCTTATTTCTGGCTATGGTGGCTTGCAGCCGGAAGTGCTCTTATTCTTCAGGGACTTGAGATAGGCTTGATTGCAGCCGTGATGTTTATGATTGGACACTGGCTTGCTGACCTTGGATATTTCACTGTTGTTTCCACATCCTTCAGCAAGGGAAAGAAGCTCATGTCCCCAAAGGTTTATGAAAGGGTACTGCTCTCTTGTGGTCTGTTCCTTGTCCTGTTCGGGTCATGGTTTATCATAGGTACGTAGACATGAATAAAAGTTGCATCAAGGTTTTGAAGAAAAAAGGTGAGCCAATACGCAGGTTACTGCTGGAAATGGACCTGCTGGATAATTCCTCACGCATTAGCTCAGTTGGAGATTTTCTCTTACTTCCACTCACAAGAAAGCCAGAAGAAGCTGAACTGAATGAACTTCCCGGAGAGTTTGAACTCACTGAGCATGAGTTTGAGGAGCAGAAAGGACAGTTAAAACTTGAAGACCTGCTGGAAGTCGTACCTCATTTTGAAGTCGTGGGAGATATCGCACTTATCGAAGATGACGTTGCCGAACCTGAGAAGGTGGCAGATGCCATCATGAAAGTAAAGAAGAACGTTAAGACAGTCCTTGCTGCCATGAGCCCTGTTGAGGGAGAGTTCAGAACCCGCAGGTTCAGGACTGTTGCAGGAGAGGACAGGACATCCACAATACACCGGGAATATGGTTCAAGATTCTACATTGACCTTGAAAGAGCTTATTTCACACCACGTCTTGCAACCGAGCGATCACGCATACTTGAGCAGGTGACAGAAGGCCAGACCGTTGTGGACATGTTCGCAGGTGTCGGCCCATACAGCATAATGTTTGCCAGGAAGAGTCCTGACATCCGTGTGATTGCCATAGATAAGAACCCGGATGCTGTTGAGTTCCTGCGCCGCAATGTCGAGCTCAATTCAGTTCCAAACGTGGAAGCTATAGAAGGCGATGCTAACCTTGAAGCTGAAAAATATGCCGGTACTGCAGATCATGTGATTATGAACCTGCCTCACAACGCTAATGAATTCCTTGACGCTGCTGTGAAACTTTGTGCACCTAACTGTATCATTCACTATTACGATATTACTCCCGAGGACGACCTTTTCGAGAGTTCCCTTAAACTCATCGATGAGGCTGCAAAAAGAGCAGGAAGAATTACTGAACTTGTAGAATCCCGTGTCGTCCGTTCCTATGCACCGCACCAGTTCAATGTCTGCATTGAAGTGAGAGTGCTCTAGCCGATATTAATATAGCTAAGCGAAATTATTAAATCATTATATAGAATTATACTGTCGTTCAGTTTTGCCTCTGTGGCTTAGGGGTATAGCGGCTGATTCGTAATCAGCAGGTCGGGGGTTCAAATCCCCCCGGGGGCTTCTTTTTTCTAATCTTGAATCTGCAGGTGAATTATTACTTTCACTTTACTAGGCTAATAGTTATAAAAATAAATTAGTTGTAGATGTATGAGTATTTACAACCGTGAAAGGAACCTCAGCAAAGCTGAAAAACGGATTAAAGATACTTCATTTCTACTGGAGCTTTCAAAGCACCTTATTAGTGTAAAAATAGTGTTGTAGGCCAACTGTGGCACATACATCTTAATCATGTACCTAAGGGAACAGGGGAAAAAGCCAGAGGCGCCGTGAAGAGACGTAAATGCTGGATAGTCTGGATATTTTAGAGGAAAAGAGAATTTAGTAAAAACAGTAGCAAGGGATATTGGATATTTTGAAAAACAGATGTCTTTTACAGTTCCATAAATCCCAGTAGCTCCACCGGAAACGATGAAGAGTTCCTTTTGTTTATTTCTTGCTTGTTGCTACAGGATTTATTCTATATAATTGAAATTTCTAAGGAATTACATTAAAAAGTGTGAATAATCTATAGCTTATGCTGTCTATAATCAACTAATTACTCTGCTATACCTAAGTGTATTATGATTAGATCTAACTCCAATTTTACGGCAAATTCCAAGTTCCTTGAATTCTTTTGCTAATTGCTTTGCTTGACTATAACTATCAACTATGAAAGGTTCCTGTTCTGAAAAATGTCGGGGTTAACAGGTTTCAGGTTCTTTTTGCGTTCTTTGTATGGTCGGATTACCCCGGAATCTACAAAGACGTGACCGAATATCTTTTTGAAGCCTATGTTAAAGGTGGTGCAGAAATTGATGAGAGGATCTTTTGCTTTTTCCCATAGGCGTTTGGTTTTGAAGAATACTTTAGTGCAGCTCTCGTGAGCTATGTGAGTATCCTTTCAACCTCTAATAAAACCCTACCTATCGACCACTATTATCCTCTAAATCATCCTTAATATTCTCCAGGATATCCTTTTCCATCTCTTCAAGGGTATCACCGGAATCCCAGAGGAAATTAGGGAGACCATGGGTCATTCCTTCCACATGCTGTTTTCTGAAATACTCGCCAGCGGCAGTAACAAAGCCCAGCAATATTCCAATTCCTGTGAAAACATACAGAATGGTGAACATCTTACCAAGGTCGGTTTGAGGTGCAAGATCACCGTAACCTATGGTTGTCAGGGTAATCACTGAGAAATACAGGGCATCAAGCCATTTCCAGTCTTCTACCGAATGATATACAACCGTTCCAAAAGCCAGTGTAAATATAACAAGCACAAAAAAACTTCTGAATTCCGGCTGTTTGAGCATTTTGTAGAGGGAACGCAGGTATATGAAGAATGTGAGAAAGAATGGAAACATGGTTATTCTATTACTAAATCTTTCTTCATATCCAAATACTATTCGCTATTCGTGTTAAATCATGTTAGTTAAAGGATCATACAAAGATTCCATAATCCTCATCATCTATTCAGGCACCTGTAGAAATAGGCCGCAGAACACAGGCAACCCAATTCAATCCCGGATATTCCCTGTATCCCTTGGTTCTGCATGCACCATAGATATACTTCTGGTCATTGAATTCAAAAAGACCGGAAACTTTCTCTCCAGACTGCAAAGCGGAAACTTCAACGGGAAGAGTCAGAATAGAACCTACGGAAAAATCATCCTCGCCTGTCGTCTCTATCACTTCAAAATCCCGGTTAACGTAAACAGCAACACTGCCGGAGATAACATCACCTTTGCGGTCTTTTGGCAGACATGTTTCCAAAATCGTTTTAGCTTCAGTGTCCCAATCGAACATGACACCAAGAACTCCGATGGACTTACCTTCACGTGCTCCGTGTTCACGAACACCACCGGCATATATCAGAGAACGTGGTTTATCCTTTTCCAGAGGGGAATCCATAACGTCCTGAACAGCATACTGACTTGACCTGGAAGTACGAGCTCCCTCCTGGAACCAGATATGTTCAGACACATCAAACTCACTAAGCTCATCCATCAATTCAGTATTCGAACATGCCCTGATAACACCGTTAGAATCCGCCAGAACCAGGTTCCTGTACATGGTATAACTGCCATTGATGACTCTAAGCCGGTCGCTGGCCTTCATGAATTCCTCTTCTGAAGGGTACGAAAGAGCTTTCCAGAAATATTCATCAGTTGACCACCAGCGAATATCAGCCGCCCGTTCAAAGAGATTCCTGTCAACAAGATCGATAGCCTGTTTAGCAAAGTTTTCCAGCGTCTTTAAATTCAACTGCAATTCAACGGCTGCCATCTCCTGAAGCAGTTCTTCCATTTTAGACGTAATGAAATTGCTGGAATGAGTGATCTGACTGAAAATAGGCCCCAATTGGTCACCCCTATTTCCCATTTTTGAAGCGTATATGGTCCCGTTAAGCGATATTAATTGAATATCATTTTTGTCATTCTGTATTTTTGCATAGGTCTGTTTGTTTATATCCGGGTTGATATTGGAATTCATTAACTCCCTAGACTGAATATTAAACCCGCCTTCCTGTATATTTTCTGCAAAAATATGTGATTTTGGAAGAATCACATGAGAACTCCAGCCAAGCCCGCGATATTCAAGATAACCGTCAGTTCTGGAAGAAAATATAGCTGAATCTACTCCTTCAAAAGCCATATAGGTATTGACCTGCTCACCATCAGCAAGAGCACGGTTATTCCTTGGAATATGAGCTTTTTTCCCTACCTCAAGAATGTCTTCATCCGTAGAGGCAATTATTTTTCCATCGCTGCTGGTAAACATCGAATAGCAGCCATCCTGTATTACCCCTGACTCGGTCAAAGGCATATATTCATCCAGGATGATCCTGGTCTCTCCCTGAAAATCAAAAAAGATTCCCATGGTCCCAAGCACGTTTCCACGCTCATTACTATTTTCACGAACGGCAGTCGAATATACAAGAGATAATTGTTCCTCTACCTTTGATGAACAAATATCCTGTGCAACATACTCTGTCCCGTTTTGAGTTTTCAAAGCCCTGGTAAACCAGTTTTCATCATTTACATTAAGCCCTAAAACTTCCGATCTTCGAAGGCTGTTCGAATTAGCAATTATATACCCTTCTGAATCGGTAATAACAAGATCCCTATAAAGTGTGTAGGAAGTATTGATATCTTCCAGCCTGTCGCAGGCAAAAGATATCTTGGAATCCAGATCCATCAGATCCTGCAAAAAACCTTCCAAAACCCTTTGGTCTTTTTCCTCACCCTGATACTTATAGCAAAGGTGTTTGAATCTTCCTATAAATTCCTTAAAAGCACCATCTTTCAATAATTCCGGGAATTTTCTGAGATCATCAGTAATTTTAAGATCGACATCCGATACTGCCAATGAAAAAGAAACATCTTGTTCACCGGTATTTTCGAAATCCCGGACTTGAGAAAGACTCTGGTTTTCATCCAGTATTCGTAAAACAGATATTGTTTTTTGTTTGGTTTTTTCGTAAAATGAAATACAGTCGCTAAATGCAGTTTCCAGTGCCCACCATCTTACGTCACAGGTCCTCTCAAGGAGATTCCTGTCAATAGTGTTGATCTTATTATAGGCAGTAGTGAGAAGAATAGATTCATGTTGCTCTTCTTTGGCAACATAATATTGGTCAAATAGCTTCTTTGTTATCTGCAATAACTGTCTGGAGAAATCTTCCACGCGTTTCATCAATTCAGTGATCTGCTCCCTCTCCATTGTATTTTCACTGATTGCAACAGCTATGGTTTTTCCCTGAACGCATACCGGAATAATTACATTCAGTTCACTGATGATTTCTTCATAAAACTCCCGATGTTCAAAACGTATAGAGGGATCAAATACACTAAAACTTTTTACATCACCCATCTCAATTCCCCTGGACATTTACCTTTTTTATTTTTGGTTCACTTCAACATCGTGCTGATAATGTTGATATTTCTGCCACTGAATAATCAAATTTGACTATTAAAAGAATAAATTATTCATTCATTATAGCTTTCAAGTTGAATAGGCAAATATATTCCTATAAGATATATATAAATATGCCCATAATATGAAATGTTAAGCTTTTGCGGTTAAAACTTGTATGAAATCCTGATTTTAGAACATATGTTATAAAATAGTTAAAATTGCCGAACATATTAGAAATATTTATACACAAATACTGTATTATTACAAATGGTGGTATGAACTCTAACACAAAAATAGCGGTAGTCGTTTTCTTATATCTGCTGATGATATTTTCTATTGCTCTTTTTGCTGGTATTAGCAATACCTGACATATAAACCTGCCATAGCAAGTTTTTAGATGCAAACTGTTATACACATCAGAAATCCGTGGTTCTTTACATGACCAGGAAAAATATGTGTACATATATGCTAATTGCCTGTATTTTATGTTAAAATTAAAACATAGGCATTTTACAAAAAATAGTTGATTGTAAGTAAATAACTTACTATTTATTGTTTCCTACATTTGGGACAGAACCCAGAATAGTTTTTTGCTATCAGAATCCAGAAAATATAAATATATAAAAAAAAACTGCAAGCGCAAACTAACAAAATCAACATCCAGCTACATAAATCAGTAGATTAATATAATATCGTGTATCCATATAATAGTATAGAGATGAATATTCGGCAGAACAATTGAATACGCAATTGTCCTGATAGTGGGATCAGAATTAGTTTATTAACCAGGGGTTGGGAATCTGTTTACATCAGGCAAACTTAGTAAGACTGGATGCAATTACCAGGGATCATGAAACTGATTTTACACATATATTGAAAACAAGATAGTCAAGAATATGGAAATAAAAACAGTAGGTAATAGCATGCACAGGGATTCAGCCGGATACAGGGCATTGTTTGAAAATAAACATACTGCAATGATCATAATAGATCCTTCTACCCTTGATATCATAGACGCAAACGTTGCTGCCTGTAACTATTATGGATTATCCTATGAGGAACTTACCAAAAAGAAAGTATTTGAAATAAGTTCTTTATCCGAAGAAAAGATGAAGCTATGTGTAAAAAAAGCGATCACAGGAACACAGGACCACTTCTTCGGAAGCTTCAACCTGCCTGATAAAAAGAAACACGATGTTGAAGTATACACAACGCCTCTAAAAATAAAAGATCAGGAACTACTTTGCTTAACCATCCATGATATAACAAGAATAAAAAATGCAGAGGAAAAGCTACACCTCAGGGAGAACAGACTGAAAACACTAGTGGAAATATTGCATTCAAAACATGGTTCCATCAAAGAAGCACTTGATTATGCACTTGAAAAAGCAATCGAATTAACTGAAAGCAAATATGGATACATATTTTACTATAGTGAAAAAGAAGAATTGTTCACTGTAAATACATGGTCTGCAAGTGCGATGAAAGAATGTGACATTCATGAAATACAAACCACCTACAGACTAAATGAGACCGGGATCTGGGGAGAGCCGGTCAGACAACGTAAAGCAATTATCATTAATGACTTCCATGCTCCGGATCCGCTAATAAAAGGATATCCGCAGGGACATGTTAAAATTCACAAATTAATGAGCATACCTGTTTTCATGAACAAGAAAATTGTCGCTGTAGTAGGAGTTGCCAACAAAGAATCTGATTACTGTGACAATGATACACTCCAGCTTTCCCTGCTTATGAATTCAGTATGGAACATCATAGGGCAGATCGGTACAGAGGAAGCTCTCAGAAAAAGCGAAAAGAAGTACCGTGGCCTTTTTGAGAACAACATAAGCGGGGTAGTGATCACTGAGATCATCAGAGATGAAAAAGGTACTCCAATAGATTTTGTTTTTCAGGAAGTAAATGAGACTTTTGAAAAGAACACCGGGCTTAAAGCTGATGATCTGATAGGGAAACATGCAAGTGAAGTTTATCATGACATGGAGCTGCAGGATAACATACTTCTTGACCTGCATCTGAAAGTGGCGACTAACGGAATCCCAATTACCATCGAAACATATTCGGAAAACTTGAGAAAATACTTTGATATTAATGTGTACCCGATCGAAAAAGATATCGTTGCCAGTGTTTCCCGGGATATTACCAAAAACAAGCTGACCGAACAGGAACTGGCAGAAAGTCAGGAAAAGTACCAGATGCTTTCAGATCTGACTTTTGAAGGTATAACTATTCATGATAACGGAATTATCCTTGAGGTTAATGAAGCTGTAACTCGCCTGACAGGATATACTAAAGAAGAACTTATAGGGAAAAATATCCTGGAAGTCCTGGCACATCCTGATGATCTTGCTAACATAAAACAGCAGATGAAAAGGGAGAACACAAAACCTTATGAGATCCGCACTATCAGAAAAGATGGAACTGTAATTATAACTGAGATTGAATCCCATGCAATCACATACAAAGGAAAGAAGGTTCGTGTAGCTGCAGCAAGAGACATCACGGAGCGGAAAAAGGTAGAGCAGGAACAAAGGGAAATAGAAGAGAGATTCAAGACACTCCATAGCACATCTTTTAGTGGTATTTTCATCCACAAAGACAACATTATAATTGACTGTAACCAGGGACTTGCAGACATGACTGGCTACACGGTTGAAGAACTTATTGGAATGAATGGACTGCTGCTTACAGATGAAAGTTACAGAGATGAAATCGTAAACAAGATTAACATAGATTATCACAAATTATATGAAGTAATTGGAGTCAGAAAAGACGGAAGCAAGTATCCACTTAGTGCACATGGAAAAGATATCCCATACAAAGGTGAGAAAGTCAGAGTTGTTGAGTTCAGGGATATAACTGAGCAAAAGAAAGCAGAAGAAAGACTGCTTGAGAGTGAGGAAAAACTAAGGTTGTTCATAGAACATGCACCTGTGTCGCTGGTGATGTTGGACCGTGATATGCGACACATAGCTGTAAGCCGTCAGTTTCTCGATGATTTTTCCCTTGGTGACAGAGATATAATAGGACTAAATCATTATGATGTCATCCCTCTTGATGAGAAATATAAAAAAATGCATCTACGTGCACTTCAAGGAGAAATTGTACCAATAGAAGAAAACTATTTTGTGGGAGAAGATGGAAAAGAATATTGGACATGTGGGGAAGTCCGGCCATGGAAAATGGCAGATGGAAACATCGGCGGAATTATAGTTTTCGTCGAACACATCACAGAGCGCAAAGAAGTTGAAATAGCACTTCGGGAAAGTGAAGCTCTCCTGAATGAGGTAGGGATACTCGCCAGAGTAGGAGGATGGGACTTTGATGTGGCAAGCGGAGTCGTTAAGTGGACACCTGAAGTTTACGAGATATTAGACCTCGAGCCTGATTTCAAACTTGCTTACGGAAATACACTGGAATTCTATTCTTCTGGCTCAAGGAAAAGTGTGGAAAAAGCATTCAAGGATGCTATTGAGAAAGCTGAACCATATGACCTCGAACTTGACTTCACGACTCCAAAAGGCAATCATAAATGGATAAGGACCATCGGACATCCAACAATCAAAAACGGAAAAGTGGTAAAGGTAACCGGCTCATTCCAAGACATAACTATAATTAAAGAAGCAGATATAAAACTTCTTGAAAGTGAGAGTCGTGTAAGGCGCAAGTTAAATGCTATTATGGAACCGGATGGGGACATCGGTGAACTGGAACTTGCAGACATCATTGACAGCCAAATTCTGCAATCCCTTATGGATGATTTTTACCGATTGACCCACATTGGAAGTGCTATAATTGATAACAAAGGAGAAATCCTAGTTGCTACTGGATGGCAAGACATCTGCACAAATTTCCATCGAACACACCCAGAGACATGTAAATATTGTGAAGAGAGTGATACACAATTCTCCAAAGATATATCTCCGGGAACATTCAAGATTTACAAGTGCAAAAATAACATGTGGGATATCGCAACACCCCTAATGGCTTCAGGAATACATTTAGGCAATCTGTTTCTGGGACAGTTTTTCTTTGATGACGAAGATATTCCATACGATACTTTCAGGTTTCAGGCAAAAAAATATGGGTTTGATGAAAAAGAATATATGGACGCACTTGAGAAAGTGCCCCGCTGGAGTAGAGAAACCGTCAATACCGTCATGAATTTCTATAGCCAATTAACGTCTTTCGTCTCCTCGCTGAGCTACAGCAATATCAAACTTGCACGGACACTGAATGAACGTGACAATCTGCTCACCTCTCTGCACGAGAGTGAGGAAAGGTTGAAGATATTCATAGAACATGCACCTGCTTCTCTGGCAATGTTCGATCGAAATATGCGATATATAGCCGCCAGCAACCGTTGGATGAATGACTACTTCCTTGGTGATCAAAATGTAATTGGAATATCACATTACGAAATATTCCCCGAAATCGGTGACGAATGGAAAGCAGTGCATAGGCGAGCTATGGAAGGAGAGGTTGTTCGTAATGAAGACGACCGTTTCGAACGGGCAAACGGAACTATACAGCACTTGCGCTGGGAAGTAAGACCATGGAAAGCGGCTGATAGTACCATTGGTGGCATTGTCATTTTCTCAGAAGATATTACTGAGCGCAAGAAGATAGAAAAGGAACTCCGGGAAAGCCAGAAAAAGTACCAGATGCTCTCTGATGCTACCCTGGAAGGTATTGTCTTCCATGATAATGGCATAGTTCTTGATGTTAATCAAGCCGTGATCCGTGGTACAGGGTATTCAAAAGATGAACTTTTGGGAAAGAATATTCTTAAAATGGTCCTGCATCCTGACGACATAGGCATAGCTATCCATAAAATGAAAAATAAAGTTTCAAAACCCTATGAAGTTCGTTGTATCAGGAAAGACGGATCAGAATTCCCAGTTGAAATTGAATCCTATAGTATTACCTATAAAGGAAAACAGGTGCGTGTCGCGGCAATAAGGAATATCACAGAACGCAAAAAAGCTGAACATGAACTTAAAGAAAGTGAAGAAAGGTTCAGAGTTCTCCATAATGCTTCTTTTGGTGGCATCCTTATCCATGAAAATAAACTGATCCTTGATTGCAACCAAGGTCTATCTGAAATGACTGGCTATTCATATGAAGAATTGATAGGTATGAACGCGTTGCTGCTGATAGCCGAGAGCTATAGGGACCTTGCTATGTCAAATCTCCGTGCAGGCTCTGAAGAACCATATGAAGCAATGGGACGACGCAAAGATGGAACTGAGTATCATATCAGACTTGAAGGAAAGAATATACCATACAAAGGAAAACAGGTAAGGGTAGTCGAGTTCAGGGATATTACAGAACAGAAATTAGCTGAAAAGAACTTGCATGAGAAAACCGAAGAACTTGAAGCTTATTTTACATCCAGTCTTGATCTTCTGTGCATCGCCAATAACAAAGGAGAATTCATCCGCCTTAATCCTGAATGGGAAAACGTACTTGGATATTCCATGGAAGAACTTGTAGGACGTACCTTCCTGGACTTTGTGCATCCTGACGATCTGGAAGCAACTATAGAAGTAATGGGTAAACTGAAAAAGCAGGAAAAAATTATTCGTTTTGAAAACCGCTACCTTGCCAAAGATGGATCTTATCGCTGGATTGAATGGCGTTCTGTGCCTATTGGTAATGTAATATACGCAGCTGCAAGGGATGTTACCCAGCGAAAAGAAGCAGAAGAAAAACTGATGGAAAGGGAAGCGCTTCTTAATGAGGTAGGAGATATTGCAAAGATAGGAGGATGGGAGATTGATCTTATATCTAACAAACCCACCTCGACACCCGAAGTTGCAAAGATATACGAGCTTGATACTGATGATGCAATAAATAGAGAGATGGGATTATCATACTACCCTCCTACATCCAGGGAAATACTTGAAAAAGCTATTAATAAGCTCATCGAAAAAGGAGAGCCATATGAACTCGAACTTGAATTAATATCAGCCAAAGGAAAACATAAATGGGTTCGAACAAGTGGTTTTCCGAAGGTAGTAAATGGAAAGATTGTCAAAATAACCGGAACACTGCAGGACGTTACAGAGCGTAAGTGTGCTGAAGAAAAACTGTTGGAGTATGCTGAGGAACTTGAAGACAAGAACATCGAGCTTGACCAGGCACTGATAAAAGCAGAAGAAGCCACCAGAGCAAAAAGTGAGTTCCTTGCCAACATGTCACATGAGATACGTACACCAATGAACGGTGTGATAGGAATGACAAACCTGCTCCTTACTACAAAACTAGATGAAGAGCAGGAGCACTATGTCGATACAGTAAAGAAAAGTGGAGAAAACCTACTTGAGCTTATCAATGATATTCTTGATATCTCTAAGATAGAAGCTGGAAAGCTGGATATTGATGAAGTGGACATCGACCTCCAGAAAGTTCTTGAAGAGCTGGCATCTCTTTTGTCTATAAGAGCATATGAAAAAGGACTAGAGTTTATATGCATAGCTGATCCTGAAGTACCACTTTACATCAAAGCAGACCCTGCAAGGTTAAAACAGATACTGATAAATCTTGGTGGCAATGCAATTAAATTCACAAACGAAGGAGAAGTTGCTATCCAGGTCACACTTGAATCTGAAAGGGATTCAGAGGCAACACTATGTTTCTCTGTAAGAGATACAGGTATAGGAATCCCTGATGATAAAAAGAACTTGCTTTTCCAGAAATTCACCCAGGTTGATGCTTCAACAACACGTTATTACGGAGGAACCGGGCTTGGGCTTGTAATCTCAAAAGAACTTGTTGAACTGATGAACGGTGAAATAGGTTTTGAAAGTGAGGAGGGTAAAGGTTCTGAGTTCTGGTTCAAACTAAGCTTTGAAAAGCGTCCTGGAAGTGAAATCCCGGAAAAACAGTACTCAGAGATTGAAGGCATTCGCGTACTTGTTGTTGATGATAACGAGACTAAACGCGAAGTGTTGGTGAAGCTGCTGGATTCATGGAATATGAAAGTTGAGGAAGCAAAAGATGGATCTTCAGCCCTCCAGAAACTTTTCAAAGCACACGAAGAAGGAGAACCATTCCAGATAGCTATTCTGGATATGCAAATGCCGGGAATGGATGGAGCACTGCTTGGACGTGTTATAAAATCAGACAAGGATCTGAATAATATTTCATTGATAATGCTTAGCTATGCAGGAAATATGCCTGAAAGCTGGAATCTGAATAAAAGTAATTTTGCAGCTTGCCTTTCAAAACCCCTCAAAGTCTCAGAACTATTCACTAAATTATCATCACTGTATTCCGCTACTCAAAAGGCTGAAAGAGAAGAGGTTTTTGGAGAAGAACTTGAAACATTCGGCATTAGCGGCAAAGAAAGAATCCTGCTTGTGGAGGACAATGTTGTAAACCAGCATGTTGCTCAGGCTATGCTCCAGAAACTTGGTATTACTGCAGATGTTGCAAACAACGGACTGGAAGCTATCGAAGCTCTTGAAACAATACCTTATGACCTTGTATTTATGGACATACAGATGCCTGAAATGGATGGAATGGAAGCAAGTAAGCATATACGCAACAAGCAATCCTCGGTCATAAACCATGACATCCCAATCATTGCTATGACCGCACACGCAATGAAAGGGGACGAAGAAAAGTGTATAGAAGCAGGTATGAACGACTACATACCAAAACCTATTAATCTGAAATTACTTGCCGGTAAAATTAACAAATGGATGGATCATGATCCGAAAAAGAACTATTCAATAAATCTCCCGGATAAAAACAACAAAGAGCCCCTGGTATTTGACTATAAGCTATTTATGGAAAATATCATGGATGATATTGTTGTGGCCAGAGGGATTATTGAGATCTTCAATAGAAATGCACCTCGTCAGATTGAGGAGCTGAAGGAAGCTATTGATAAAAAGGAGATGACTGATATCGTAAATAACGCACATTCACTAAAAGGTGCTGCTGCAAGTGTTGGTGGAATGGCGTTGAGTGATATTTCTGCTAAAATTGAGATGCAGGCAAAATCCGGACAAATAAATCAGATAATAGAAATGCTTCCAGACCTGGATAACAATTATGAACTTCTTATACAAGAACTAGAGAAATGGCAAAGCTGACAAATGCTGGCGTTTATTGATATACACCTTTTTTATTTTTCAGTAATGCCACTATTATATACTGCTCTATAGTACATGTACTTCTATAGAAAATATGCAACATAGGTATAAATTCAATTTGAAACTTTAATTAAACATGGAGATATGTAATAACGGGAAGGAGTTTGTGCACTGTAACAGTGAAAATTATACCCGTATAAGCTCTTATTCTGATAGATGGTTACGCATCAGGAAATGCAATCGTCACACTGGTGAAGATGTCTTCATGTATTTCTCACTAGGTGAAATGGCATTCATTCAAAAAACTGTTGCATCTTTTCTGAATGAGAAAAATAGGATAACAAATCCAGAATAAAAAATAGTTCAGGAGATAAGCTTAGTGCTTATGCCCTCATTATTATCTTAATTGATTTCAATCAATTCTATCGAATTTACTTGCAGGTGCTCCGCAAACCGGACATTTATCTTCAGGTTTACCTTCATGAGTGTGCCCACAGACACTGCATACATAATAATCGACCTCTGCATTGCTGCCAATTTCAGCCAGTGCTTTTTCAAAGAGGCTTGCGTGTACTTTTTCAACCTTGTTTGCAACCTCAAAGCTCCAGAGAGCACGGTTGTCACCCTCTTCTTCTGCTTCTTTTATAAATTGAGGATACATTTCTTCAAATTCATATGTTTCCCCGTTGATAGCTTCTTTAAGATTGTCCATTGTGGTTCCAATACCACCCATACGCTGAAGATGGTTCAAAGCATGGACTGTTTCAGCTGCAGCTGCAGCCCTGAATAGTTTCGCAATCTGTGGGTAACCTTCTGAATCTGCCTTCTTTGCAAAAGCCAGATATGTTCTGTTTGCCATTGACTCGCCGGTAAATGCTGCTTTAAGGTTATCTTTGGAACTCATAATAATCTCCTTTAATGTTGTCAATATGATTACGTGTTCCTGCATATATCAGATTAACGCTGTAAAAATAGTAAAAATGAAGAAATATGAATGAGGAGAGAGATCACTCCACAATAACCTCATTCTCCTCTGCCCATGCAGGCTGGTCAATTGCAAAGAACTCAAGATCCGCATCCCCTGTGTTTTCAATACTTTGCACTGCATTGGCAGGTATAACAACAAGGTCACCTGCTTTTACATCAAAAGGAACATTGTCAATGTAAAGCACTCCTTCCCCTGAGATCACATAATAGGTTTCCGGGTTTTTCATAATGTGTGCTTCAATAGAAGCACCAGATTTAATGATCACATGTGCAATGCTGTAATCAATTCCAAGATCATGGTCAACGTTAGAAGGATGAAGCAGATTTCCAAGAGAAACTGTGTCAAAACGTGTGAAATATTCTATGTCATCAAGACTGTTGGTATAGACATAGTCATCAACATAGAATCCTGATGTAACCAGGTATTCCTGATCGCCTATTGAAGCTTTCTTAACGAATGTATATTTCATTGAAGGAACTGTTTCTCCTGGCTTTGGCCACTGATAAGTTACCCAGCCCTCACCTTCTTCACTTGTGGCAGTATCTATGAATAACTGACCGAGAGGATTGCCGTTGTAATCCTTAAGGCCTGAAGCATCCTCGCCTTCACTACTTACATTTGGAGCGTAGACTGTTCGGATACCATCTATGGTCCATATACTGAGATAAGTATCATCATGGAACCATTTGCTGTCTGCCTGCCTGAACTCATCAAAAGTATCTGTACCCTGTTTATCCATAAGGGCAATTGCATCATTGACAAGTGACTCTGTACTTGTCATTACAGACTGCAGACTGTCCTGCCCCGAAGTGTTAATATCCGTTCCCTGTTCTCCAACTGACGAAACGTTCTCATTCTGGTCGCTTATACCTGAACCATCTGTTTGTACACAACCAGCGACCATAAGTAAAAGGATAGATAAAGAAATTGCAAATATTATTTTTCTTATAGAAATCATTTTTAACACCTGTTCTTTGAATTGATGGACAGAAATAACTTAATGGAATGTCTTGATGGACCATCATTTTATTACAAATCAAATTGAAGATTACTTATTAAAAATATAAATAGATTCATGTTAAAGATAGTGACAATATCCCTACATGGCGAATTGATTCTAAAATCACTACTCGAATAATTCTAAATTATATAGTGTTTGCGATATATAATTTTGCAAAGTTTTATATGAATTGCCTGCCATTAAATGTATGGAATGGGATAAAAATATGAAATTCAACGAAAAAGCTATCAATTCAATAATGAAATGGATAATCCTGGCACTAGTTGTACTGATAATAATTCCTTTTACCTTTCATATCGGCCAATTGCTTTGGGGAATAATAATTCTGTTCTTTACATTCTGGATGACGATGCTGGTTGATTGCCTGCAGAGAAATGAAAATGACTTTCCTGCAAAAGGACATAATAAAAAACTTATCTGGTCAATGGTCCTGGTCTTTCTTAATTTGATAGGAGCATTTCTCTATTTTGTGCTTGTATTCACAAAATACAATGAAGTTACTGACCTTCAGGTCAGCAAAAATACGAATTGAATTACGAGAAGAAATATGATTTGATAGTCCACATAACTCCGATAAGTAACATAAGAATTCCAGTTAGCCCCACATTAAAAAAAATCGAAGGCAACGTATGAGGATTTCCGGTTGGATTACCTGCTGCATCACATGCACTTTCAGTCAGATCGATCCCGGCAATATTGCATATTGACAACACGCTTGCAACAAGAAAGATAATTACAAGTCCGGCTGCCACCATATACATCGGCGTTTTTAAATTCATTTGCCCCGTAATGGCATTCAAATAATATAACTCTTTACAAAAGCACCCATAAGTCGATCGATCTCAGCTAACACATTATTTCCAGATAAAGAAAATGAAGAGAAAAGTATCTTTTGTGGGGGTGTATGTTGTTATGATCCTTATCTAACCTTCCTATTTGTTCAAGCAGGAAGGCAGGCCACCTGTTCAGACTAATGCCTTTTGAGATGGTCTGCCTGGTGAGACCACCCCCACGTCTGATAGAATTATTTCAGTAAACAATGTAATATAAAGTTTGTGAAATTGACCGGGATAGACAAGGTCTTTAGGAAATTATCCGGTTAATTGTAGATATTTCATAGCAAATAATCATTATATCCATTAAAAACCTATAATAGTATGGGGTTAATAATGAATAACAACGCAATCATCAGTGCCAGGAAAGTAGGACTAATGTTCTTCCTTTATACCCTTATGCTGATGGCAATAGTCTTAATAGCAGGACTTGTCAATACCTGATAGTTTACGGCACCAGCAAACTGAAGTATGCACATCAATTTACTAGTGCTTATTTACATTATTTCTATATTTGCATTCGTACGTTCAGGCAGTTGGAACTACGTAGGGTATTTCCTCATAAGGCTGGATTACCACAAATCCTTCACCCTTAAAGACCATCTGTATGCTTTCACCACTTGACCTTCCAACTAATGTTTTCAGGGAAATATCAGTTTTGATGTCAGGTGCTAAGTTTCCAGACCAGGCCACCGTTGCATTCGGATCGGTAAATACCGGTCTGTCAGGAGTTACCATAAGTGTAAGCGGGTCATAATGAGTCGTAATAGCAACCATGCCAGTGCCTTCAAATTTCACATTGAAAAGTCCCCCAGCCATCATTCCAGCCACTTTTTTCATCATTTTAATATCCAAGGTAATGCTTTCCTCAAAAGCCAGAAGGTCATTTCCATTCACATAGATTGCCTCATTTTTGAGGTTAAGTACGGATATTTTCTTGCCATTATCAGCAAGATAAACTTTCCCGGCACCTTCTGCTTTCGTAAGGGAAACTCCTTCACCGGTAACTGCTTTTTTCATCATCTTTCCAAGACCATGTTCCAGCACACCTTCTCTGGTGAATTTAACATCACCCAAGTATGCAACCATTGAACCTCTCGTGATCCATACATGACCATCAAGGTTTACTTCAAGCATGCGGTCTCTTTCCAGCTCGAGCATATATAGTTGTGGGTATGTTCTATAATGACAGATTATTTTTCGATATTATGCACCCTTTTTTTTGGCTAGTAAGACTGATATAGTATTGTAAATAGTACTTTTAACAGTACTACAAATTGAAGGTGCTTTTATGACAACAACACTGCAAGAATCAAACGGTCAATACAGACTTACCATACCTAAAAATCTGATCGAGTATGAAGGTTTCAAGAAAGGTCAGAAATTCAATATCATAAAAGTACAAGGTTATCTTGCACTAGAACCGGTGCAATAGGGTTTTTTTGACATATTGATGCTTTGATACGTCTGATAGCTTTGACCCTCTGTGAGCGATTGTAGTGAGAACTTGTCAAGGTGAAATATTTGTTTCGGATTTTATTCTTTGCATGCTTGTGAAGGGATATAGGTAACAGTAAAAAAACAAACTTTTTACAAAAATATTACCTTCGAGCTCATAAAATTTATTGATAATTACTATATACAATGAAACACGAATTATTTATGGGAGTTTATATTGGTCTGTGGGGGTTGGCAAGGCATAACTGCCTCTTTTTTTGAATGTGGTGATTCTTGGCATGTCCTGCCTTATTGATAGTTGTCTCTATAGATGTAGATGACTCTTCATATTTTAACATAAGGTGGGAGGAATAATGAGAATTAAACAAAATATTACATTTTGTGGTATAGCTTTGATATTCCTGATAATGTTTACAGGAATTGCTGTAGCACCTCCAGTGGATGCACCAGCCATTAGTTTTGAGAAATCTACATTGGGCACAGACGGAGTTTGGTATGATGCCGATGTAGCACCTGGACCATCCATCCCTATTGGTGGATCGGTTGAGTGGAAATATGTGGTTACAAACATTGGTAATGTGCCTTTGACCGATATTTATGTTGATGATGATCAGATTGGTAATGTCGCCTATATAGCGACACTTGAAGTAGGTCAATCCGTGACAGTTACCGTCTCTGGTGTAGCTGTAGCTGGCCAATACGAAAATATTGGTTCTGCTTCAACTTCATACTATTCAATATATCTCTATGAAGAGGATCCCAGCCACTATTATGGTTATGACAATAAAATACCAGAATTCCCAGCAATTGCACTCCCTATAGTTGCAATTATTGGACTTGCATTCATAATGCAGCGTAGAAGAAACTAATTGAAGGGAATATCCCTTCACCCTATTTTATACTGTATGATTTGTTGAAGAATAGAGATAAACTGAACTTTGATTAAAAATATCTGTTGTTTATAAATCTTAATATGAAATAACATATATTTGAAACAATTTTAACATGAAAAGGAGAACACCGGCAAAACAAACCGGTGTTTTATGAAGTACCAATCCCTAGTCTTACCCAAACCAATTATAGATAGTAATACTTAAAATATAAATTATTGCTTAACAGTGTTACTTGACAAAAAGATGGATTTTATACATATCTAATCAAAATGGTTATTCTGCAGAATAATTGAAAATTGCATGAGGCATGTGATTTAGGGAGTGGTGGGTTATTGTATGGGGGTGGTAGGTAAAATGAGATGTGTACATGCCTCAATTTCAGTACGAGAGACTATTATTTATAGGTATCTATAATAATATAATATAAAATGATTAATATATATCAAAAATCTACCAATCTACACAACGACAAAGTTCATCTATCTTTGAATCTAGTTCTATCGCCTTGATCATCAGCATTTGATTTTCCAGGACCGATATCTACTCCTATACCTGGCTGTTCACCATCTTCCCCATTATAATTTTCACCGCCTGATTCTTCCGTTCCATCAAAATAAGCAGCAGCTATGAGCAAAATCAGTATCATGATTAGTACTTTTTTTACATTTCTCATGTATGATAATATGTAATTATCTCTTATAATAAGGATATGACAATTAGATTTTAAAGTAAAAGACATGTCAGCTTCAGCATTCATCTGCATGTAATGGAGAGTACGATTGTTAGCATTTCTACTTCGTAGATGCTTGAAATTCAGCTTCCACTGTTTTTAAGTCAATTGCTCCTAAGATTGCACTTTCCAATTTTTCAGGTTCATCTGTACCTATCCTGTATATCTTACCGTTTTTCATCTTAATCTCAACTGCATCAAAACCGGAAACATTGAATATCCACATTTTAGGCCATAGCCATAGTCTTATTCCCCAGCCATAATACCAATGATTCTTTACGGTTCTTGCTGAAACAATCTCATTAAGCGAAAACTTCTTACGAAATATGCCATAACCGAATTTTATTCCAAGGTATTTTTGGTCAATCGTTACGTTAAGGCTTGAAAATGAAAGGATAATTAACACAACGATTACCATCACAGCAAAGGTCATTGGTTCAAAATTTGTCGTTGGTAACATATATGCAAAAAGCAAAACAAGTGCAAGTACGACGTATCTCATTAAACGTCCTTTTTGAGTGTGATTATAGTTCATATTATTACGTTAGTTAGTCAGGTTAAAAGCTTTGCTTCCCACATCTCTAACCTTTCCTTTACATGAGTATTCAAAATAAACGATTTGTCTGCTTTAACATTCTTCTTCATATAGTACCCTCAAATAGCTATGAAAGCTGCTAGGTAGGGACTTTTTACGGTGGTTCAGGATACGTATGATCTGAAAAACGGTGCTGTTAGGAGCGATTGTGGTGACAACTCGTTAGGGTGCTTACTGAATAAATTGGTTCGGATTTTATTCTTTTCATGTTTAGGGGATGTAGGTAAGCAGAAAAAACGGAAATCTTAAAATTTACAACACATGTTTTTCAGTAAATAATTGGATACTATTATTTTACAGTTATCAGTGTCAATATTATTATATTCATATCATATATTATCCCACAACAGATATAATTATTTATTAATGTATAAATAGGATGAAATACGAATTGTATATGGGAGTTCATATTGGTCTGTGGGGATTGGTAAGGCATAACTACCTATTTTTTTGAATATTGTGATTCTAGGCATGTCTTGCCTTGTCGATAGTTGTCTCCATAGATGTAGATGACTCTATTGAACAATTTAAAGGGGAAGGAATGATGAATCGAATGGAAATTATCTTAGTCGTGCTCTGTGTCCTTCTACTCACAACCGTTGGTGTGAGCGCCGCTGACGACCAGCAGAAGCTGCCTCCGAAGTATCGCGTGATACAGTTTGACGTGACATACTCCGGTGAGGTCGTCGGCGAGTTGAGCATAAACACTAATCAATGGACATACGTCCTGAATGCACACGGACTGGAACCCGGCACAGAATACTACTTCTACTCTCTGGGGCGGTTCCCCCAGATCAGTACAGGAACGGCTAATGAAAACGGCGATCTGCACTTGAAAGGCGAATGGCCGCAGGAGATAAATATTATAGAAAATGAGTTGTCAGCTCCTAAGTTTATTGTGTCGACAATACCGCTAACAGGCATCATTGCTTGGACACCGCAACTGACGGCAAAATGCCACATAGGACTGTTTCAGACGTCTGTCTGGGGCACGCTCACAGATTCCAATGGAAATCCGTTACCAGGCCAAACCATAAGGGTCGAGGGGTACGTGAAGAAAACTGACACATGGAGCGTGTGGTATTCGATAGAAACCGATGCTTACGGCACATTTAAAAAGACAAAATTTGGTACCCCTGACTCTCTTCTGGTACGCTACCAAGGAGGCGAATATGATGGAACCCTGTATCTTAGTACATGGGTCGTCCCTACTTTATCAGCAGTAGTTCCAGCATTTTGAAGTAATTGCGTACCATCATACGGGAAGTAAAGGGAAAACGTGCGGTAGTCAGAATGAAAGCACACATAAGGAGTGTTCACGCTTCCCTTTTCATTTTACCTAATGTTTTGTTTTTTTCCGTCATAGTTCCCACATTTCCAACCTCTTTCTCACATGAGCATTCAGGATAAATGACTTATCAGCTTCAGCATTCTTCTTCATGCAACGTATCTTAGATAGCTCTGAATGCTGTCGGTTACTCTGAATCTAGTAGAAACTGTACAAACTCATCTAAAGAATATCTTGAAATATCAATCCTTCCTTCATTCCAAATATTGTTCATTTGCGATATACTTTTTCAAATAGAAAAAATAGTTTTGAACGCATACAGGAAGTTAACAGTGATAATTAACTTTTCACAGTCATTAATTTGATATACTCTCCTAACTAATAGATAATTGACCAATACAAGGAGTGTGGAAAATATGGTAAAGGTTACTTTAGTCCATTCGGAATGGTGTCATTTTTGCCCGACTGCAAAGAAAATGTGGCGAGAATTACATGAGCAGTGTGATTTTGAGTATGAGGAAGTAGAACTGGACACTCCTGAGGGTAAAGAACTTGCAAAGAAGTTCAAGATCCGCTCAATACCAACAACTATCATTGATGACAAGGTTGCCTTTGTAGGAGTTCCAGACAAAGCACAGGCAAGTAATGTTTGTGACGCAAAATGATAAACATGTACGATCTGATAATAATTGGCGGTGGACCTGCCGGAATGACAGCGGCCATCTATGCTGTACGGTACGGCCTTAATACCCTTGTGCTTGAAAAGAACGTTGTTCCCGGCCAGATAGCAACTGCCGACAGGGTGGAGAATTACCCCGGATTCCCTTCCATTTCGGGAATGGAACTTATGAACAAGTTCAGGGAGCATGCGGAACATACCGGCGTTAAAATCCAGAATGCTGATGTCAAAACCGTTAAAGACGAAGATGACAAGAAGGTTGTCGTCACCGATAACGGGGATTTTGAAGCTATTGCAGTCATCGTTGCCACAGGTGCCAATCCAAGAAGACTTGGAGTTCCCGGTGAAGATAAATTCCTTACAAAAGGTGTATCCTACTGTGCCACGTGTGACGGTCCTTTTTACTCAGGACTGAATGTTATCGTGGTAGGTGGTGGAGAGTCTGCAGTTACCGATGCACTCATACTTTCCGATATTGCCGAAAAGGTCTATGTAGTGCACAGGCGCGATGAGCTGAGAGCCTGTTCTCTTCTTCAGAAAAGAGCTTTTGATAAAGAGAATATCACATTCATCTGGGACACAGTTGTCCAGGAGATAAAAGGAAGTGACCTTGTAGAGAGGGTTGTCCTCAAAAACACAAAGACCAATGAACTGACTGAAATGGAGATTGACGGTATTTTCATCTATGTAGGTATTAACCCCAACACCTCTATGGTGGATGTTGAAAAGCAGGATGCGGGCTTCATCGTGACCGATGATAAGATGGAATGTTCCGTACCCGGTATATTTGCAGCAGGCGATTGCCGCAGAACTTCCATGTGGCAGGTAGTGACAGCTGTTTCAGATGGTGCGGTTGCAGCCATGTCGGCACATGAATATATTACATCTGTTAAATTTGACAGCTAAATCCTTTCCATAAAACAAAAGGTGAGTAAATGACATGCGATGAAAAATTAAATGGTGCGGTTTGCCTGAACATATGCGCAGATTCCACGGCTGATGACCTGGAACCCATAGCAACTGCTGTACACGCTCTGATAGGGATCCCAACAACTATTCGCAGTCTCAATTGCAAGGGTATCCGTATGGAAAGAGGTGTGATCATTGACAGGGACTACACGGGACCGGTTCTTGAAGAGGTCATGAGAACAAACCAAAGTATCAGGGCAGTACCAAATGAAGGTGTTTATAAGGGCAAATCAGTTATGGTTGCGCCTATAAGAACAATCAGCGGAGAAGTTATCGGTGCGATTGGTGTTGTTGATATTGTTGCAGCCCTTGATATCCTGGTGATGTTCAGGGAATATCCTGGTATCATTGATGAAGTAGAAGAATCTAGAAAAAGAATTCAGTGAGTAAATACATAAGCATGTATCACTCAAATTATTTTTTTCAAAAAGCAAGTTTATTTTTAATTTTTTTTGCAAATTCTGCAGGTTACTCAAAACTTCTTCAGAGTTTGATTTTTTAGTGCTCTGCTTATTACAAAAGCTACAATAGATATTGCTATTGCAAGTAATACAACCATCAACACGTTTCCATTTTCTGCTGCCTTCATTAGACTATAGAAAAGAAACGCACTCAAAACCATACCAACAACCAGTAGTACCGCTGTCGGCATACTGTATATTTTACCAAGTGGCCCTTCCATAAACCCAACAACATTTTATCCATATTATAGTTTTCTATTCATTGCTCGTTCATCAATATTATAATATAGATTCACTTTGATTTTTGTGAGGAGTTTAGCATAAGTATTTAATATGTGCAATCCAAATCAACTGAAATGACTAATCAGTCAATTGCCAATCAACAATATAATACGGCAAAAATACCCATCGTTTGGCAATAATGTTATACTACACAAAGCAGAAGGACACAATTAGGAAGAAAAGCAATGCGTAAAAGAACCTACCTTAAACTTGCTACAAATATCCTGGTCCATAGTAAGATCAGAAGCTGGCTAACCATCATAGGCATCGTTATTGGTGTCGGATCGGTAGTTACCATTATGGCACTTAGCGATAGCATGGAAGCCGACATGGAAGAGAGATTAGCTGATCTTGACCTTACACTTATCACAGTCACCCCAGGTTACACACAGGCAATGTCAGGTTTTAGAGGTGGAGGAGGCGGCTTTGGCGGTAGTACCTCATCCTCGGATGCAGAATTGACTGATAAGGATATAATGGCAATAAAGCTCGTAGAGAATATTGATTATATCTATGGTCAGATATCAGGAAGTAATCTGGATGTCTACTTCATGGGCGAGACTGCAGGACTTTCTGTGACAGGAGTAGACCCACAGGTCTGGCAGTATACTGTAACTTATAAGGTTGAATCCGGCAGATTGCTTGAAACCACTGACAATAATGTTGTGGTTATTGGTTACAGAATAGCTCATGAGATGTATGATCAGGAAATCGGCCTTAACCGCATACTTGCCATTGAAGGCAGATCCTACAGGGTAGTGGGTATACTGGCAGAAGGTGAAAGTGACAGTGCTATCATCATGCCCATTGATTCAGCAGTAGATATAATCGATGATGCTGAGCCAGATGTATTTGACAGTATTGTTGTAAAAGCAGATAGTGTGGATAATGTTGAAACGGTTGTTAATGACATTGAAGAGAAGCTCATGATATCAAGGCATGTCATGAATGACGACGACCGTGATTTCAGTGTTTCAGATTCATTATCAATGGCAGAATCTTTCAGTGACATGATGGCATCATTTACAATATTCCTGGGAGCAATAGCAGGTGTTTCACTTGTTGTGGGTTCTGTAGGTATCGCAAATACGATGTTCACATCCGTACTGGAAAGGACAAAGGAAATAGGCACAATGAAAGCTATTGGAGCAAAAAATAGCGATATCATGATGATATTCCTTTTCAACTCCGCTCTTGTGGGTTTTGTAGGAGGAGTGCTCGGAATAATACTTAGCCTGGTTTTGACATCATTTTTCCCTTACCTTGGGCTTCCAATGACTCGTTCATCCACAGGAATGACGGTTGCTCCGGACCTGATGGCTCTGGGGATCGGTATTGCAATGTTCATTGGAGTGATATCAGGTCTTATACCTGCATACAATGCATCAAAAATGAAACCAGTGGATGCACTGAGATACGAGTGAACAATTATGCCTCATTCATTCCTAGTGTTTTTACAAGTTCCAGCATGGAATTAAGAAGATGATAACCTGTAAATGTGATCTGATATTCGCCCCGTTCTTCACGTTGGCGTATCAATCCTTTATCCTGTAATTTATCCAGATGGAAAAGAAGATTACCTGCACGGAGTTTTGTGATTTTTGAAAGTTCAGTAAATGATTTTCCATCATCATACAAGGCCTTTAAAACCTGCACTCTTACAGCACTACTTAATGCATCTCCTACCATGTTTGCAATCTGTTTTTCATGAAGGTTTTGAATTTCTAATGGTTTACTGCCCTCTTTTTGATAAAAGCCCATCTTTTCCAGCATCTCGATCTGCTGGTTAAAATACAGTTCTACGTGCTTGAAGCAATGTGTACATTGATCCAGTTTGGTTGCTTCTTCCTTCATTTTATCGAAATTTCGTCTTATATCGCCTACCTTTTTCTCGGATAGCTGACCGTTTCTGGCATAGTCTGCCAGCTCATCAAAAAACTCAACAAAAGCAGGCTTGCATTGTGTCCACATAGAACAGCTTTTTCCGTCTTCGCCACTGAGACTTAAAGCACTATCTAAAGACCCATTTATTAGTGAAGCAGCACACTGGTTCCTGAACTCACTGAACATTGAATTTGTTCTATTCATTGTTACTTCACTTCTGAAACGATTCAGTTCCGAACGAAGAGCAGTTATTTCCCCTTGCAATAAAGACACATTTTCTAATGCCATTTCTACTTCGCTCATTAAAAACCTCCTGAGATTCTATTTGTTAGAAATCTATACCAGACAAAGCTCTTGTATAATTCTATGACAAAATAGTATATTACTATGCACGTATTAATAGTATTTGGTGAATAACCATGGAATTAGAAGATCTTAACAAATACGTAGAAAACGCTAGTAAAGAAGAACTTGAAGCACTCGGTTTCCTCGGTCAGTGGTTAATGGGACTCAAACCTAAGTACTGCACATGCTCATGCAAATGCGATATGGATTGTGAGATAGTAAAAGCATTAGGTGGCGCTCTTCAAAATGCAGGTCAGAAATTGCAGGGATAAGAATCAGAATTCAGCAGGATTCTGACCTTCTCTGTTTTTATTTTTTATTGTATTAAGATTCATACAACCTGAATTCTTACATGAAATGTAGGGATATTTAGGATGAAACAAACTACAAAAGGAGAATAAAAAATGGCAAAACAAGAAAAAGCTCCGATATTTTGTGAAAAACTCTGTATTATTTGCAGAGGTGCACGTGCAGGTAATGGTCTGTGCAAAGCGTTGCAAAATATCGAACTTAAAATAACAGGTCCAAATGGTTGTCCTTGGGGGAAAGCAAGAACTAATTATTACGGTGTCACACCTGACAAGCCAATTCCAAAGTAAAGAACCGATTACTTGCGGTGATCGGTTTGAATCTTTTATTTTTGATGGATATATTTAGTCAGTATTATTTTGTTGTCAATCTTAAAAAGTGCACAAAAACTATTTATACAACAAACCATTTTAATTAACATAAAATGACTAACTAGTCAATACCAGAGACAATTCATGAAAAAACAGGTTGAAGATAAGAAAGCAGCCCTTCTGCAAGCGGCTTTGAAGCTTTTTAGTGAAAGAGGCTTCCACGGCACATCCACTGCCCAGATATCAAAAGAAGCAGGAGTAGCCACTGGCACGTTATTTAATTATTTTCCTACAAAAGAAGATCTTATCAATGGACTGTATTTTGAAATAAAAGGAGAATTAAGCCGTAAAATGGCGAAAGATGTCCAGGATCAGAATACACTTCACGACAAATTCAAGAAAATATGGTATAATCTAATTGAATGGGGACTTAACAACCAGGAGCATTTTCATTTTGTAAATCAGTTCTGCTCTTCACCTTACATAACAAACTATACCCGTGAAGTAGTCATGGATGAGTATCTTTTCTACCATGACCTTGTGAAAGAAGCTGTCACAAGCGGTGAACTCGGAGACTACCCTGGAGAAATGGTTGCTGTAATGTTCTATCAATCCAGCCGTACAATTGTGAATTTCATTCTTGATTCAGAACCACAGGATAAAGATAAGGTCATTGAAGATGGATTCCAGATCATCTGGGGTGGTCTGGTCAAATAATATTTTTTTCTCCATGCTTATGAGTGACCAGTCACTCATTTAACATTGAAATCACACCTACTTTCACAATAAAAGTAACAAATTACCATGTACAGAAAATGGAGAGGAAATAAAAATGAAAAAGCACATTACTATTTTGCTGATTTCCATTCTGGTGTTCTCTTTAGTTGCAGGATGTATCACTGACGACAGCAAATCAGAAACGGATTATGAAACACTTGAAGTAAATAGTAACAATTTCAATGAAGATTCACAGGCAACAACTGCTACGTATGGCATGGTAACTGAAATTCCTAAAGTCTACATGACCACTGATATCAGCCCGGAAGGCTTAATTACAGTTTACGAAGCAATGGGTCGTGAGCTTACCGGGAACGTTGCAGTAAAAGTCCATAGCGGAGAGCCAGGTAGTGAAGATAACAATTACCTTAGACCCGAACTGATAAAAGATCTGGTTCAACAAGTGAATGGCACTATTGTTGAATGCAATACTGCTTATGGTGGCGGCAGAGCTGAAACAGCAATGCATAAACAAGTGATGATAGATCATGGATTCACAGCTATTGCTCCAACAGACATAATGGATGAAGAAGGTGAAATGTCGCTTCCGGTAAGTAAAGGAGAACACCTTGATGAATTCATTGTTGGTTCACATTACTCAAATTATGACTCATGGTTAATTCTTTCTCACTTTAAAGGTCATGCAATGGGTGGCTTTGGCGGTGCCCTAAAGAATGTGGCAATTGGTATTGCGTCAGCTAATGGAAAAACAAGTGTCCACAGTGCAGGTGCTTATGATGATGTAAGTCGGATATGGAGCGCATTCAGTAATATTCCTCAGGATGACTTTCTGGAATCAATGGCAGAAGCCAATGGAGCATTCATGGATGATGTAGGAGATAATGCAGTCTACATAAATGTCTTAAACAGGATTTCTGTTGATTGTGATTGTGTTGCCAATCCGGCTGATCCGACTATGGCAGACATAGGAATCATGGCATCCCTTGACCCTGTTGCTCTTGACCAGGCATGTGTTGACCAGATATACGCAGCACCGGACGGACAGGATGTAATTGAGAGAATTGAATCAAGAAATGGTACACATATACTTGACTATGCAGCAAATCTTGGTCTGGGCAGTCAGGAATATGAATTGGTGATACTGGATGCTTGATCTACTCCAGAAGGAGTTTATATATCTCTGGTATTATTCCAGCGTCCTGTTTAACCAGATCGCAATATACTGGGTATTTGGTATTTTCATGGGCTCAGTAATTTCGGTATTTGGCAAAGAGAAGATTCACAAGCTGTTTGTTTCAATACAGAACAAACGCCTTGGAATATTCGGGGTGATTCCTGCAAGCATGCTGGGAATTGCCTCCCCTCTTTGTATGTTTGGTACTATCCCTATTGCAGCTTCATTCTCTCAAAAAGGAATGAGAGATGACTGGTTAGCTGCATTCATGATGAGCTCTATTTTACTGAATCCTCAACTTCTCATTTATAGTGCTGCTCTTGGCAAAACAGTTTTTTCCATACGCTTAGTTTTAGCTATCATTTGTGGAATTCTGGCAGGGCTCTGTGTCAGGTTATTTTTCCGGGACAAAGGATTCTTTAATTTTTCAACTCTTGTACTACCGGAAAGCAGGGATACTGACCCAAATATGCTAATGCGCCTGATAAAGAACATATGGAGAAATCTCAAGGCAACCGGAGGGTATTTTCTTCTGGGAATCTTGCTTTCAGCAATGTTTCAACGCTATGTATCCCCTGATGCGTTTGCCAGCCTTTTTGGAAACCAGCAAGGATTTGGAGTATTATTGGCAGCAACCATAGGTGTACCCTTATACGTATGTGGCGGAGGTACTATCCCTTTACTGCTGGAATGGTTACGACATGGCATGACTCTGGGTGCAGCTGCAGCATTTATGGTTACCGGACCTGCAACTAAAATAACTAATCTTGGTGCTGTGAAAATAGTCCTGGGTAAAAGGCAATTCAGTATGTATCTGGCATATACAATCGTATTTGCGATCACAACAGGAATTATTATAGATATTGCTCTTTAATATCTTATAGTGGAGTAATAAACACAAGGTGTTTGGGAAATGGTGTTCTTGTGATTCAAAAAGTAAAACAGATCAAACTCAAAAAGATCGTATTACATTCTTTCCTGCTTTTGGTACTATTTTGTGCAGGCATTATATTATTTATGAATATAGCTCCGGCTTTTGGCGGAGATCCAACATCTGAACAAAAAGAAGCATATCAACAATTAAGTAACTATGTTGATGGACATTTTGTAAATGAATTACCCACCAGTGTTTTTGTAGATTCATCAGAGACACCATCTGCAAATGATTCTTCAGGTTCCGAAGTTGTAGACCGTAATCCTGCAAGTCCGATCCCTGTTTCTACTATTGACTGGAACCAGATAAACCGTAAAAACGATAGCCTTACATGGTTGGGACACTCTGCTTACCTGCTTAGTATTGATGACAAAAAGCTATTGCTCGATCCGATGCTAAGTCCTGTTGCTTCACCGGTTTCATTTGTGGGAATTAACAGATATGAATATAGTGAAGATATCATGTCGAATATCATTGATGAAATGCCGCCAATTGATGCAGTTTTTATCACACATGACCATTACGATCACATGGACTACCAATCTATTGTAAAACTGAACAGTAAAGCATCGCATTTCTTTGTTCCTCTTGGATGCGAGGCTCATCTGATACGATGGGGTATTCCGGAGGAGAAGATCACGGAACTTAACTGGTGGGAAGAAACAGAGTATGAGGGTTTAACCGTTGTTTTGACACCATCAAGACATGGCTCAGGAAGAGATCTATTCAGCATTGATACCACACTATGGGGCGGATGGATCATCCTGGGAAGCAAAACCCGGGTATATACCAGCGGGGATGGCGGCTACGGTCCACACTTTGAGGAGATTGGAAACCAATACGGACCTTTTGACATTACATTGATGGAAGGTGCCCAATATGACCAGAGATGGGCTGAGATCCATATGATTCCGGAACAGGCAGTACAGGCTCATCTGGATGTAAATGGTGAGACCATGATGCTGATGCATTGGGGTGCATTTACGCTGGCTAATCATGCCTGGAATGAACCAATAGAAAGGGCGCTTGAAGAAGCAAACAAAAGAGAAGTGAACATAATTGCTCCAATGATCGGGGAGACGGTTCTGTTAGACTCAGAGTTGGAAACATCTCCAACTTCGTGGTGGGATTTCTGATAAGGAAATGGAAGTTAATCCACTTTATAACTTAGCAGAGAATGAAAAGAGTCTCGTATCATTCAAGAATAAAGTAGAACTGCGGTTAAGATTCACAGTCAATTATTCTCCAATATGCTCATCTTTATATACTAGTAAGCATAATACTTAATTGACTGATTAGTCACTCATAAATGTATAACGCACTACATAGTGTTAATTAACAGATGATGACTGATTACTCAATCATGGCGGTTGGAAGTATCCATCATTTTCTGACAAAATGATATATGCAGATACAGTTAAAATTACAAAATAAGTATGAGGAGAATAAATATGGTAGAAAATATTCAATCAAAGGGTTATGCTGGAAAAGACGATTCAGGAAAGTTATCTCCCTGGTCTTTTGAAAGAAGACCTGTAGGAGATAATGACATCCTAATTGACATCAAATACTGTGGAGTTTGTCATTCCGACATTCATCAGATCAAAGGACACTGGGGGCCACAACAATATCCACAGGTGCCTGGTCATGAAATTGTAGGTATTGTCGCTGCTGTCGGAAAGAATGTTACAAAATTCAAAGTAGGTGATCGTGCAGGTGTCGGGTGCATGGTTGACAGTTGTATGGACTGTGAAAGCTGTAACAATGGTGAAGAACATCATTGCGACAAGGGTGAAACCATAATGACATATGGTTATCTGGAAGAATCATCACCTACAGGTATAAGTCAGGGAGGATATTCCCAGAATATCGTTGTCACCGAGCATTTTGCGATAAAGATACCTGATTCTATTAAACTCGAGGATGCTGCTCCATTACTGTGTGCTGGTATTACTACATATTCACCTTTAATGAAAGCTAGTATCAAAAAAGGAGATAAAGTAGGAGTTGTAGGAATTGGCGGACTGGGACACGTAGCTATAAAACTAGCAGTATCAAAAGGTGCCGAAGTTTATGCCTTTACAACCAGTGAAAGCAAAAAGGAAGATTGTCTTGCATTCGGGGCAAAACAAGTCATTGTTGTTAATTCACCAGAAGACATGCAGCCATTAAGGGGTAAACTGGATTACATGATATCCACAGTTCCATATGCATACGATATGTCATCATACATTGACTGCGTAAAGCCATACGGATACTTCACCCAGGTAGGACAACCAATTGGAGGAGAACTCACAATTAACAACTTCAATATGATCTTCAACAGAGTGAACTTTAATGGATCACTTATTGGTGGAATCCCGGAAACTCAGGAAGTAGTTGATTATTGTGCGGAAAATAAGATCTATCCGGAAATTCAAATGATTGAACCTGAAATGATCAATGAGGTATGGGAGAAGGTCGTAAATAAAGAAGCTCGCTATCGATATGTAATTGACATGTCAGCTTTGAAATAAGACCTGACCAGGTCCTTACTTTTTTATCACAAAAAACGAGGAAAATTTCAGTGAGAAAAAGGGCATGGAATAAAATGATGAATTTTAATGAAGAAAAATGTCTGATAGCCTATTTTTCACGTGCTGACAATAACTATGTCAGTGGGAAGATAGTGAATCTGACGGTTGGTAACACAAAATTAGCAGCTGGCATGATCCATGAAATAACTAATGGTGAACTTTTTAGTATCGATACTGTACAATCCTATCCTAAGGATTATTCTGCAACCGTCAACGTGGCAAAAAAGGAATTGAATGGAAATACCAGACCTGAACTTTCCAGCCATGTGAAAGATATGGAATCTTATAATGTGGTATTTCTTGGTTACCCTAACTGGTTAGGAACCATGCCAATGCCGGTGTTCACATTCCTGGAAGAATACGACTTTTCGGGAAAGACCATTGTTCCATTCTGTACCCATGAAGGAAGTGGAATGGGTCGCAGTGAGAACGATATTGCAAATCTTTGCCCGGAATCAACAGTTTTGAAAGGACTTGCCATACACGGTTCACGTGTAAGTTCTGCAAAAAAGGATATTGAAGGCTGGTTGGAATCTATCAGCAGTATGTCTTGAATCATCTAATAATGAAAGTGAGGTTTATTATGAGTTTAAGTGAAACAGCAAAAAAGAATGTTGAAGAATTGTTCCCTGATTGCAAGTCGGATTTGAATGTAACAGATCCGGAACTAATGGAAGTGTTCAATAATTTTGCATTTGATGAAGTGCTCAGCTATGGGAATTTAGATACAAAGACCAGAACGATGGTAATTCTGAGCTCTCTGATAGCTAGCCAGACCTTAAGTGAATATAAAGTAATGCTCGACGGCGCACTTAACGTTGGCGTGACTCCTGTCGAGGTAAAGGAGCTTGTATATCAATCCATACCTTATGTTGGATTTGCAAAAGCAGTTGATTTCATCCATGCCACCAATGAAATACTTGAAAACAGAGGGATTGAACTGCCACTGGAAGGCCAGTCTACAACTTCACCTGAAACACGATTTGAAAGGGGACTGGAAGTACAGAAGCAGATATTCGGCCCCATAATCGATAAAATGTACGAAGCAGCACCTGAAAACCAGATACATATTCAGAAATATCTGTCTGCAAACTGTTTTGGTGATTACTATACCAGAAAAGGTCTGGATGTAAAAACAAGAGAACTCCTTACATTTTCAATTATCCTCTCACTGGGTGGATGCGAACCTCAGTTAAAGGGACATATTATAGGTAATCTGAGTGTTGGAAACGATAAAGAAACGCTGCTCAGTACAGTTACACAGCTTTTGCCATATATCGGATATCCAAGAACCTTGAATGCGATTACATGTTTGAACGAATTGATTCCGGAATAAACTCGATGGATGATCTGGAGATAGTTCCAATGAGCGAAAAAGTGTTGCATAGAGATATTTTTGAACGTGATAAATCTGGAGAAGCAGTTTCTATAGATGATCCGGAATTTCCGAAATTGAAGGAAGTCATGCTTCGCACTGCAGAACTAACCACCAGACTGAACACTTCATTTCATGATGAAGATGAAGTTAGAATTCTGGTTAGTGAACTGATTGGTTCGAAGGTTGATGAATCCACCAGGGTAACTCCTCCATTCTATACCGATTTCGGACGGAATATCAAGCTCGGCAAAAATGTGTTTATCAATCATGCATGCACCTTTATGGATAGAGGTGGCATAACTATCGAGGATGACACCAAGATAGGACCAAAAGCCAATCTCATCACATCCAACCATCCACTTGATCCAGCCCGTAGAAAAGAATTGATATCAAATCCTATATGGATCAAAAAGAATGTATGGGTCGGTGCTGCTGCAACTATTCTACCCGGCGTAACTGTCGGAGAGAACTTTGTAATAGCAGCTGCAGCTGTCGTTACACAAGACGTTCCACCTAACACTGTTGTGGCTGGTGTACCGGCAAAGGTAATCAGAGAATTGTAATGCTTAGCTATATATAGTAGTATAGAGAATATGATTCTGACTGATTAGTCACTCGCGATAAACGATGCTAGCTAATAGCTTATTAACCGCGATGACTGATTACTCAATCACAAACAAATCAGAGAGATAAAAAATGATAAAATATACTAAAACCAGATTAATTCTGCTGTGTTTTTCTTTGATGTTTATTTTTGCAGCAGGATGTATTGGTAATTCAGATAGCAAACTTGAAGCTGATACGATTTTAGCAAATGATACAGAACAAAATACAGAGGAAGATAACATGGTAGAAAATAACGAACAAGGAAGATATGATCCTGGAGATCTTACATTCGAACTAAGTGAAAACGTAATTTTAGAAGAAGTCAGATTCAAAAACAAATTTGGAGCTGAGGTTTCAGGACACTTATACGTACCTGTAGATATAAACAGGTCAGAAAAATATCCTGCAATTATTGTAGGAACACCTTACGGTGGAGTAAAGGAACAGGGAGCAGGGCTCTATGCTCAGGAACTGGCACAGAGAGGCTTTGTTGCCATGGCTTTCGATGAATCCTATAATGGAAACAGTGGTGGAGAACCAAGACATATCTCATCCCCGGACCTGTTTGTTGAAGACTTTAGTGCAGCGGTTGATTTCATCGGTACAAGAGACTTTGTAGACAGGGAGAAGATCGGAGTTATTGGAATTTGTGGCAGTGGAGGATTTGCACTTACTGCAGCCCAGGTTGACCCACGTATCAAAGCAGTTGCTACTGCAAGTATGTATGATATAAGTAGCATGTTCAGAGATGGATTCGCATATTCTTTGACCGATGAGCAGCGTGCTGCTGCATTAGCCCAGATGGCTGAGCAGAGATGGGTAGACTTCGAGAACGGAAGTCCATTGGTGCCTGAGGGATTCCCTCGTGAACCAGCAACAGAAATTCCAGAAGGAATGGATCCTGTTACAAGTGAATTCTTTGAATACTATGCTATGGAAAGAGGATTCCATCCAAATGCAGGAGCATCATTTACTGCAACAAGCGGTATGTCCTTTATGAACTTCCCTCTGATGAACTACATTGAGACAATTTCCCCAAGACCAATCCTTTTCATCATGGGAGAGAATGCTCACTCCAGGTATTATACTGAAGAAGCATATGAAAGAGCAGCTGAACCAAAAGAGCTGGTAATTGTTCCGGGTGCAAGACACATCGATCTGTACGATGGCGGAGACAATGACTATATTCCATTTGACAAGCTGGAATCATTCTTCAAAGAAAACCTGAACTAAAAACCATATGGCAAAATTGGAAAATCATTTTTCTATTTTCCAATTTTAATTTTTTCTATTATACTAACAAGTGAGGATTTAGATATGATAACTCGCGAGATTAAAAACGGAACAAAGATCAACATGCATTTTGGTAGCACGATCATTCCCGGAATACTAAATGACAGTGAACCTGCCAGGGAACTCATCAGCAGACTACCTTATACAGTCCGTGCCAGCAGATATGAGTTTGATGTTTGTGGTGTAATGGATGAACCATTGTCATTTGGTGACGAAGACCTGGTTCCCGGATGGAAAAATGGTGATATTGATTTCACCACACAGGGAGATTATTTTACCATTTTGTTTGCTAATGAAGAAAATTGCTATGGTGAATTTGTAAATCTTGGTGTTATTGACTGTGACCCTTCCACGATGAATTCATTAAATGGTAGCTTTGATATTTTGATAGAACTGGCCTGATAAATTACTTAGATATAATAACTACAATTATAACTACAATTAGAACTAGTGAGGAATAAAGCAATGAAATACATGAATAAAGAAGAATTTGAAAAAGCAAATATGTTTGGAACTGGTGTGCCTAATGAAATGTTTGCACAATATTTCATAGGAAATTCTTTCCTGAATCCGTTGACAAAACCCGGAGAAACTCCTGTGTTCTTAGCAAATGTAACATTTGAACCAGGATGTCGTAATAACTGGCATATACATCATGCTGAGAGTGGTGGTGGACAGATGCTTATTTGCACTGCCGGAGAAGGCTGGTACCAGGAAGAAGGAAAAGAAGCAGTTAGTCTGCATGAAGGTTCTGTAGTATATATTCCAGCAGGAGTGAAGCATTGGCATGGTGCAAAGGCTGACAGTTGGTTCTCACATATTGCTTTTGAAATACCTGGAGAAAATACCCGGAACGAATGGCTAGAGACTGTTAGTGATGAGGAGTTCAATAAACTATAAGAGAAGAAATTAGATATAGCAACTCGTAAAATCAGGAATGACACAAAAATTAAAATACATCAGATAGTTAGTGACTGTGCTCCATTCACGATGGAGCCATTACATACTAACTAGCTTTGATATTTTAGTTGAACTAGTTTAGTATAAAAAGTGCTAGTGAATAAAAAAGTGTCATTATGATCTTTGATTGATCTATTGAGGAACTCTTATGAAAGAAATCCAATTAAGTGAATGTAACTACTTAACTTCTTCTATTTTATTAATGGCTGACCACCTTAAAAATGTAGCAAACAAACTTGACGAGTATTCTGTCAGGCAAATGCTTGAAGATATCACGGGTGCCAAGCGTGTCTTTGTAATGGGTGCAGGACGTTCCGGTCTTGTAGGCAGGGCTTTTGCCATGAGACTTATGCACCTTGGTCTTACATCTCATGTTGTGGGAGAAACCACAACTCCTGCTGTGACCAAAGATGATGTCGTTATAGCAATATCAGGTTCAGGTAAGACTCGCTCCGTTGTAAATCTGGGAAAAGTTACCAAAGATATTGGTGCGAAACTTATTGCCATTACATCTAATAAGGAATCAACTCTTGGTGAGATGTCAGACACAGTAATTGTTCTTCCGGGAAGAACAAAGGATGATGCAGGTGGCTATGATGAACGTCACATGCGTGGCGAATATACTTATCTTACTCCACTTGGCACTTCATTTGAAACGTCTTCAAACGTGTTCCTTGATGCTGTAGTTTCTGAGCTTATATACATAACAGGTGCTTCTCAAGAAGATCTCACCTCAAGATATACAAATATTGAATAAAATTCAACGTGATAGAATACCTGATCAGAAGTTTGCAAGAGGCTTTTGGGTATTGATATTCCCGGAATCTTCTGAACTTCTCCAGATATGACAAAAGTCATGAATAATTAAACCAGCCCGAAGGGCACGGCGAAGCCGGCACTTTCCGAAAATGTGCTATTGAAAAGATGAATGATAAATGTATTCACTTCATCTCACCTCTTTTTCTGCATAGCGGTAATTTGGTACCAGAATTTCAAATGAAACCCTCGAGAAGACTCAATTTTCAATAACTGCATTATTCCAGTGGTTTTTAGAATCGTGGAGTTGGAACGCGCCGCCTGCGGCGGATGGTTGTGTTGTTCTTTGTTTTCTACTGAGCCGGTAAAGTAAAAAAGGACATGCCCTTGCAGACATGTCACTGAAACACTATTTGATTAGTTCTCTATCTCGTTGTGGATATCATGCACATAGTGCTGGCCTCTCATTGCTGATAGCAGAGCTGCGATAGCGGAAAGGAAAGCACCTATGAAGAAAGATACCCTGAGTGCTGGCATGAAAGCCTGTTGCAGTGTTTCCGGGAACCAATAGTTACCAGTCAAAGTCTCGACCACAGATTGTGGTATAGAGGCTACGATACTGTTGTCCATAACATTGAGAACAGTACCCATTGGATTGTATCCAAGGAAAGCTGAGAACAATGCATTGGTCGGGGACATTTCTGCCATCTGATCTGCAAGGTTCTGCAGGACAGGACCAGTCTGTGTCGATGCAAAACTTGTAAATGACTCATGTATTGCACTTGGGAACGTTCCCTGAAGACCTACAATCACAATAGTGAAGAATAGTGCCATACTCAATGTCATAGCTGAGTTCATCAGGGTTGACATCATGCCTGAAGCAACTCCCCTGTCTTCAGCTGGTACCGAGTTCATTATGGATGAACTGTTGGGTGAACTGAACATCCCGTTACCTATTCCCATAAGGAAGATAAGAATACCAAGTTCCCAATAATCGAAATTGTAAGGCAGCAGTGCAAGGCCCAGGAATACCACTGTCACAAGTGCCATTCCGGAAGTAGCTATCCATCGGGGTCCGTATTTATCTGAAAGAATTCCTGATATCGGGCCCATTATGATAAAACCAACCGTTAACGGCAGCATGTATATACCAGCCCAGAGTGGTGTTTCCTCAAAACTATATCCATGAAGTGGCAGCCATATTCCCTGAAGCAACAAAATCAGCATGAACATTATGCCTCCACGTGCAATAGCCGCTGTGAAACTTGCAAGGTTTGCAAAAGCAAAAGCCTTTATCTTGAAGAACTCAAAGCGGAACATAGGGTTCTTTGCCCTGCGTTCTACAAATGGGAATGCAAGAAGCAGTATTACTCCGATTGTAAGGGTAATTAGCACCAGTGGACTATTCCAGCCCATTGCATCCGTAATCCCGTTATGTTCGTAAGGCATCAGGCCGTAGGTGACACCCACCAGAAGTGATGTCAATCCACCGATGAAGAATACATTTCCAAGAATATCGATGCTTGTCTTTTTTGCCTTGAAAGAAAGTTCTTCCATTTTCCAGTATGCCCAGACGGTTCCAACAAGAGCGAACGGAATGTTTACAAGGAAAACATAGCGCCAGTTATACGTGACCAGTATGCCTCCAAGCAGGAGTCCGATAAACTGGCCTGACATCAGGGCTACCATATTGATACCAAGTGCTTTTCCCCTTTCGCTGGTGGGGAAGACATCGGTGATTATGGCCGGACCGTTAGCCATTGTCAGTGCACCACCTACTGCCTGCACGAACCTGAAGAGTATAAGTTCAATCGCTCCGATACTGCCGGTTCCAGGTGTAAGATAAAGCATGACCGATCCGATCATGAATATGAAAAATCCAAGTCTGAAAAGTCTTACTCTTCCGTAAATATCGGCAAGCCTTCCGATACTGAGAAGAATTGTAGCCATTACAAGTCCATAGCCCATTAGTATCCATAGCAGATACTGGAATGCGTCCGGTTCCATTGGATTTAAGTGAATTCCGTTGAAAATGGCAGGAAGTGAGATAAGTATAATACTGCTGTTGATGGTGGCCATAAGTGATGCAAGTGCTACGGTAAGGAGTGCCGTCCACTTGTATGAGATGCCATGTCCCTTTTTATGAGAAATGCTCTCTTTTTTTGAATTGTTTTTATTTTCCAAACTATTACCTTCTGTAAATCAAAATATTATTCAGAAAATCGTTATCATATCATCCTGGATTGTTCTTGTTTATTAGAAATGATCATGAGATAGATTATGTGAATTAACCTTCTGTGATGCTATCGATAAGCATAGATATTTCATTAAGAAGCTCAGCTTTTTTCTGGGTCATTTCTTCTAAAGCGACTGATCCTTCAGGTGTGATCGTATAGACTTTCTTACGATCTATTTCTTCACTCAGAACATATCCTTCAGATACCAGATAATCCAATATCGGATAGATAGAACCGTTACTTGGTTTCCATTTTCCTTTAGAAGATGTTTCGATGGTCTTGATGATCTCATAGCCATGAATGCTCTTCTTACTGATCACAGTCAAGACAATGTATTTAAGAAAGGCTCTTCTAATATCGTTATCCATCATATCCTCTTTTTATTCTGAGCTGGTTGTTTGTCGATATGTCGCCACACGACATATAGACAGGTGAAAGATAGATGGGATATCTACGATATAAATGTTCCTGAGTGAGTAGTCAATCACAACATATATATACGAAATGTGCATATTTGCAAGTGACTGTTCAGTCAGTCATCTGATATGATATTCAAAATAACTCTTATCAATGGCGGGAAAAAAGGTAAAAACATGAGTCAAAAAACTAATGCATTTAAGGACTTGATATTGGATGAAGAGCGTGCTCTGTATGCCATACAGAACGCTACGATCTCTCACTGTACCTTTGATGGTCCTGCAGATGGCGAGTCTGCTTTGAAGGAAAGCGCAGACATATGCGTTTCAGATTGTGACTTCAGACTTCGTTATCCATTCTGGCATGTAAAAAATGCTCAGGTCGAAAATATTCGAATGACGGATACATGCCGTGCTGCATTATGGTACAGCGAACAGGTAACAATAAAAGATAGTGATATGGGAGGCATCAAAGCTGTAAGGGAATGTAAGGATATCACCATTGAAAACTCTACTATAGTATCACCTGAGTTTGGATGGTTATCACACGGACTGGTGATTAAGAATTCAGAACTCGAGTCTGAATATCCATTCTTCTACAGCACAGATATCCTGCTTGATAACTTTACATTAAGTGGTAAATACTCATTTCAGTATGTAGAGAATGTCGAGATCAGAAATTCCAATCTGGATACAAAAGATGCTTTCTGGCACAGCAAGAATGTCACAGTTTCAGACAGTATCGTTAAAGGCGAATATCTTGGCTGGTACTCTGAAAATCTCAAGCTTGTCCGTTGTAAAATAATCGGAACCCAACCACTTTGTTATGCAAAAGGTCTGGTCCTTGAAGATTGCGAGATGATCGATTGTGATCTTTCATTTGAATACAGCGATGTCAATGCTACAATAACAGGTCTGATAACAAGTGTTAAAAATCCACGTAGCGGATATATTATTGCTGATTCCATTGACGAAGTAATATTCGATGACAATAAAGTGGCAGACGGTTCATGTGTGATAGAAATCCGGGAAGAATTGAATAAAGAAGAAATTCGAAATTCAGATACTTATAATGAAAATATACTGAACAATAAGGATGCGCCTGTTCAGGAAACATAACAAATTGAGGAGTTATCAATGAAAATCACTCCGGAACATAATGATAGAACAAAAATGATGCTAATTTGTTTGGGAGTATTTTTACTGGCATTTGTAGCGATTGGATGTATTGAACAAAATAACATGGATCAAAACACCATCGACAATCAATCAGAAAATGAACAGAATGAAGCCATCCAGGAAGAGGAGGAAACAAAAATGCAGATCAGTGTTCAAGCAAATGGAAATACAACGATCTTTGAGCTCAATGATGGAAATGCTGCAAAAGATCTCTATGAACAATTACCCTTAACGATCGATGTTGAAGATTTCAGCAATAATGAAAAGATATTCTATCCACCAAAAAAGCTCGGTACAACTAACACACCTATGGCAAATGCAAAAGCCGGAACTCTTGCATATTATGCTCCATGGGGAGACGTGGTAATGTTTTATCAGAAATTCGGCTCTGCAGGCGGTTTGTACGAATTAGGTAATGTCGTATCAGGCGGCGAGCATATCAAAAATATGTCAGGCACAATACTCATAGAAAAAGTGTAAATGAATCAATAAGTTGGTTAAATTAAATACAAAACGTCAAGAGGGCATGTCAGTGACTACAAAAGAATGTACAAGTTTCGGTGAAGGTGCAAAGAAAATTAGTATAGGCACTTTTTCGCATTCCAGCAATATACATGAGATTGCCAGCATGATTGATCAAAAGGTGTTCCAGCCATCTCTTTGTGATTGCAGCTGTTGATTATCATACATGATAAAAACGTTATATCTTGCAGCCAAAAACAATACCATCGGATAAAATTAATGACAAAAAAATTAAACTTGAATGAGAGATGGACAGGCTTTATAGCAGGAACTGTTTCTTTAGTTGTTGTATATGCTGCCTCGTCTGCTCCTATTCCTCTTTTAAACACGTATCTTCGGACCCTTGATCTTACAAGTGGAGATCTTTCCATGACAGCAGTTGCATACTTTGTTGGATGTGTAATATCACTGCTGACGTTTGCCAGAGTATCAAATCATTTAGGGCGGCGTCCGGTGTCACTTGCTACATTAGCACTTTCTGCAATTGCATGTATTATATTTATTTACGTTCAGAATGCACCAATGCTTTTGACTGGAAGATTTGTACAGGGAATTGCTTCCGGTCTGGCATCCAGTACAATTACTGCATATACTGTGGATAATGCACCAGCTTCTCCAAAATGGCTAAGCGCGGCAGTTATCAGTGGAGCACCTGTGATTGGGCTTTCAGCAGGTGCGTTTGGTGCCGGTGTTATAAAAGAGTACAATTTGGGCTCCATGTCATTCACATATGAGATATTCATTGTTGTGCTTGCTTTTTGTGCAATGCTGGTAGCAGCAGGTCCGGAGACAGTAACACGTACTAGGGGAGTTATCACTTCCATGGTTCCGCGAATATCCATACCCCGGAATATTTACTATCTTCTTCCGGCTGCAATTAGTATTTTTGTTGGAACCTGGGCTATTGGTGGATTTTATCAGGCTTTCAGTTCGACCATGGCAGCAGACCTGCTTAATTCAAATAGTATTATAGTAGCTGCAGCGGTGTTTGCCTGTTTGATGACGCCCTATGCCATAGGTGGCTGGTTAAGTGGACGTTTTGAACCTGATGAAGCTCAACGTATTGGAATAGTAGCCTTTTTCCTGTGTATTATGGCTGTCATTTATTCACTGAAGATCAGCATCATGATTCCTTTCTTAATTGCAACTGTGCTTGCGGGAATATCGCAGGGTTTAGGATTTACTGGAAGTATGCGGAGTTTGCTGGATAAGACCAGTCAGGAAGACAGAGCAGGGCTGCTTTCAAGTATTTATCTAATATCATATAGTGGTGCAGCCATCCCAAATCTGATCGTAGCACGGTTAGCCAATGGTTTCACTTTATTTGAAATCGCAGTTGGATACGGCCTGCTAGTAGCATTGGCTTGCATAATTTCACTCTTCGCTTTAAGCAGAAACAAGAGACAGCATGGTTTAAAAGGGTAAATATGCTATTAATTTTTTAACAACTATATGAGTGATTAGTCAATCACAACAAATATATACTACAAATACCATCTATTAATGACTGGTTAGTCAGTCAAACTATGATGCTTACGAGATCAGAGGTCAAAAAGATGAAATCAGAAAATAACAATACAAATGCTGTAGACCCTAGTGGTCTTACTTTTACACTGAGTGAAAATGTAACTGCAGAAGAAGTCAGATTCAAAAACAAATACGGGATCACAGTTGCAGCTCATCTGTACCTGTCAAAAGACATTGATACATCCAAACAATACCCTGCAATTATTATCGGAACTCCTTACGGTGGAGTTAAGGAGCAGGGTGCGGGTATCTATGCACAGACACTGGCACAGAGAGGTTTTGTTACCATGGCATTCGACGAGTCATATAACGGAGAAAGCGATGGAGAACCAAGACATATCTCATCTCCTGATCTGTTCGTTGAAGACTTCAGTGCAGCAGTTGACTTTATTGGAACAAGAGACTTTGTAGATAGGGAGAAGATCGGGGCGATCGGTATCTGCGGCAGTGGAGCATTTTCACTTACTGCAGCTCAGGTTGACCCACGTATCAAAGCAGTCGCTACTGCAAGTATGTATGATATGAGCAGAATGCTGCGTAAAGGATGGATGGATTCCATGACTGATGAACAGCGTGCTGAAACTCTGGTTCAGCTCGGCGAGCAGCGCTGGACAGATTTTGAAAATGGCGCTCCACTACTGCCTGAAGGATTCCCTCGTGAACCCGCAGATTCAGTTCCTGAAGAACTTGACCCGATCACAAGTGAATTCTTTGAATATTATGCAATGAAAAGAGGATTCCATATTAACGCAGCAGCAGCATTCACTGTCACAAGTACCATGTCATTCATGAACTTCCCTTTGCTGAACTACATTGACACAATTTCACCAAGGCCAATTCTGTTCATCATCGGCGAGAATGCTCACTCCAGGTATTTCAGTGAGGATGCCTATAAAATGGCTGCTGAGCCTAAAGAGCTCTACATTGTCCCAGAAGCAAGACACATCGATCTGTATGACAGGACCGATATGATCCCATTCGACAAACTGGAATCATTCTTCAAAGAAAATCTAGCTTAAATAATCCTCTCTATCCGGCATTTACGGTCGTGGCAGATTGCTGTTCTTATGAAGCGACGACAGTAATTGCCGGAAAGCATGTACTTAAAAACGGCTTAAAAACGATATCAATCCCGAAGAAAAAAACCAGAGACCTGTGAAAAAAACGATTCGGGTCTCTTTTTCTTCAGGAAAGCCCGCAATTAGAGCAATTATATTCTCCTGGCAAGTGAGCGAAAAATTATGGAATACAGAAGTTTGCCAAATAGCAATGACAAAATAAGCACAATTGGCATTGGGGCAGGAAACCTGCATGAATCTACATCGCAGGAGATCGTAGACATCATCGATCATGCAATAGAAAATGGCATAAACATCATTGATGCGGTCATGCCCACTTCCAAAGCAGCAAAACCTATAGCACAGGCACTTAAAGGACGGCGGGATGAGATGAACCTGCAGATGCATCTGGGTGCTGTCTATCCTAAAGGGACATATACGAGGGTAAGAAATCTTGAAAAAGTACAGACCGGTTTTGAGAAGGAACTCAAAAAATACGGTACAGACTATGCTGACATCGGTATAATTCATTGTGTTGACGAAGTTGGTGATTTTGAAAAGATCATGTCAGACGGTATTTTTGACTATGCCCGAAAGCTAAAGCGCGAAGGAACAATTCGCTATCTTGGTTTTTCTTCACATTCCCCGGATATATGCAGACTCTTTCTCGATACGGGAGAGATCGATATTTTTATGTTCAGTCTTAATGCAGCCTATGATTTTGAACCCTCCGAAGGTAAGCTGGTCTTGTCCCACAAACGCATGGAACTCTATCGGGAATGTGAAAAAAACGGAGTCGGCATTACAGTAATGAAGCCTTATGATGGTGGAAAACTGCTGAATGCAAAAACATCTCCCTTAAACGTTGAAATGAGTGTCAACCAATGCATACAGTATGCTCTGGATCGTCCGGCTGTTCTCTCATGTCTGGCAGGTGTACGTTCCAGAGACGATCTGGAGGAAGCACTCAATTATTTCTCCGCTTCTGCTGATGAAAGGAACTATTCGTTTATCGGGAATCTTCCGCATAAAAACATACAGGACACCTGTATTTATTGCAATCACTGCCAACCCTGTCCATCTGGAATCGATATTGGTTCTGTGAACAAATATACGGATCTGGCAAAAGCAGGTGATGAACTCGCAAAAGACCATTACATGAAATTAAGCAAAAATGCAAACGATTGCACAGAATGTGGTGTTTGCGAAGAGAACTGTCCTTTCCATGTGGATGTCCGCAGCAGGATGAAAGAAGCCAGGACTTATTTTTCAAAATAACTACAGTAATTAGAGACGAAAATCTTAGTGACTAAAAATTAACAATTCAAAATACAGGAGAACTAAAATGTTATACAGAAAAATGCCAAAGAATGGAGACGAACTTTCTATTCTCGGATTCGGATGCATGCGTCTCGCATCAAAAGAAGACGGTAGTATTGATGAAGAAAGAGCTACCATGCAGGTACGTGATGCAATCGATCAGGGAGTGAACTATGTTGATACAGCCTGGCCATATCACATGGGAGCAAGCGAGCCTTTCCTTGGTCGTGCTCTTGCAGATGGATACCGTGAAAAAGTAAAGATAGCAACAAAACTTCCATCATGGCTTATAGAGAAACGTGAGGATATGGATTACTATCTGAACGCTCAGCTTGAGAAGTTGAACACCGACCATATAGACTATTACCTCATACACGCTCTTGTTGGCGACCTGTGGAACAATGTTGATAAATTAGGTGTAGCTGATTTCCTTGACAAAGCCAAAGCTGATGGTCGCATTATCAATGCAGGTTTTTCTTTCCACGGAGCATCAGAAGATTTCAACCGCATAGTAGATGCTTACAACTGGGATTTCTGCCAGATACAGTATAACTATCTGGATGAAAAGAACCAGGCAGGAAAAACCGGTCTGGAATATGCAGCCTCAAAAGATCTTGGAGTTATCATAATGGAGCCTCTTCGCGGAGGAAGCCTTACAAAAACTATACCTCAGGCGGTGGAAGAAATATGGAACGAGGCACCTATTAAAAGAACACCAGCAGAATGGGCTCTGCGTTGGGTTTGGAACCATCCGGAAGTTACGGTGGTCCTTTCAGGTATGAGCGAGGAAGCTCATGTTGAAGAGAATCTCAGGATTGCAGGAGAAGCACATCCAGATTCACTCACTGAAGGAGAAATGCAACTTGTGAAGAGAGTGGAAAATAAGTACCGTGAATTGATGAAGGTAGAATGTACCGGTTGCCAGTACTGCATGCCATGTCCGGCAGGTGTGAATATTCCACTTTGTTTTGAGATGTACAACAACCTTTACCTTGAGGACGATCCAGACACAGTAAGGTTCATGTATGCTGCACGTGTGGGCGGTGCTGTTGGTACAGGTGGAGAAGAGTTTGCCTCCCTGTGTGTCCAGTGTGGACAATGTCTTGAGAAATGTCCACAGCACATTGACATACCAACAGTTCTCGGATCGGTTGTAGAAGAATTGGAAGGTTCTGATCTTGAGCAGAGAGCCACCATGGCAAGGGAGATGTTCAAGCAGGTATAATTCTAAAAAAGAGATGAGTCAAATGATTAACTTGGCAGAAGGAGTTGCAAGAAAAACTTATTCTGCTGTTCCCAAAAGAGCTGAATTAAAAAACAAACTGGAACACTAATAACTCTATTAACTGAAAGAACCCATTAAAGATTAAAAAGAGATGGTCATATGAAGGTAATAGCAATAAACGGAAGCCCTAGAAAGAACTGGAACACTGCAACACTTCTTGAGCATGCGCTTAAAGGAGCTGGATCCAGGGGTGCAGAAACAGAACTCATCCACCTATACGATCTGGATTATAAAGGATGTATAAGTTGCTTTGCCTGCAAGAGAATAGGCTTCCAAGATGGTATTTGTACTATGAAAGATGACCTGAAAAATGTCCTTGAGAAAATAGAAGAAGCTGATGTTCTTATTTTTGGTTCCCCTATTTACTTCGGTGATGTGACAGGAGAGATGAGGTCTTTCCTGGAAAGATTATTTTTCCAGTACCTTGTATATGATGAGAACTACTCTGTGAACTGTCAGAAAAAGACAGCTACTGCTTTTATGTACACCATGAATGTTAACGAGCAGCAGATGAAAATGCTGGGTTATGATTCTTCTATTTTCAGGAACATGGAAATGCAGCTACAGAGGTTTTTCGGATATACGGAATCACTATGCGCATTCGACACATATCAGTTCGATGATTACTCCAAATATGTTTCAAGTGCTTTCAATGCTGAAGAAAAAGCCAGGAGACGGGAAGAAGAGTTCCCAAAGGATTGTGCTAAAGCTTTTGAGATGGGAGTCCGATTCGCTGAAAAAGCATCGGAATAAAAAACCATAGACAACAAATAATGCGGAAATCAGAATCTCCAGATTCAGTTAATTATATTATGTATCCAATGCAGAAGTGAAATAAATGGATCTTAAAACTATATTAGATAAGCTGAAAAATAATGAACTTGATATTGAAACTGCAGAATCCGATATCCGTTCAATGGGTTATGTCCCGGTCACAGACATTGCCAAGATCGATACTTTCCGCAAGCATCGTACTGGCATAATGGAAGCTATCCTTGCAGAAGGCAAGGATCCTGCAGATGTTGTGAAAATTGCAAAAGCACAGGTTGCTGCAAGTGGAAGAGTTCTCATCACAAGGCTCAATGATGGTCACAGGGAAATGATCCAGGCCATGTTCAATTCTGATGAACTTGAATGGGACCTTCATTTAAAAGGTGTTGTAGTCCACAACGGTACACCTGTTCCAAGAACCGGAGGGGTCGTTGCGATAATAACAGCCGGTACAGCTGATATTGATGCAGCCGAAGAAGCAAGAATGGTTGCTCACGAAATGGGATGTGATACAGTTGCTATCTATGATGTAGGTGTTGCAGGATTCCACAGGCTGGTATCTGAAATGCAGATCCTTAAGGAAAAGAAACCCGATTCAATTGTCGTGGCAGCAGGAAGAGAAGGTACACTGCCAACAGTGGTTTCAGGTCTTATGGATGTACCTGTGATCGGACTGCCGGTTTCCACAGGTTATGGAGCCGGTGCAAAGGGCGAGGCTGCACTACTTTCCATGTTGCAGTCATGTTCCGTACTTTCAGTTGTCAACATAGATGCAGGATTTGTGGCAGGTTCCTTCGCTGCAAGAATTGCAAACAGGGTTGCTGAAGCAAGGCAAAGTAATGATAAAAAGTGACATTTTTGTTTAACGTTTATAATTTAAAACATACAACTTCAAACATATAATCCGGGAATGATAACATGAAGTCCCTTATATTAGATCCGTTCTCAGGTGCAGCCGGTGACATGATACTTGGAAGCCTCATAGACCTTGGAGCAGATGCTGCAAAGATATGCGAAATCATCGAGTCTGCTGTTGATGTGAAAGTGTCTGTCAGCAGAGCTAACAAAAGAGGCATATCTGCCACCGATGTTAAGATCCATGTAGCACATGAGGAACATTCCAGACATTATCACGAGCTTGTGGATATTATCAAGTCAGCAGGACTTCATCCGCAGGTGGAAAAGAGTGCACTCGATGTTTTTGCTATTATGGCTGAAGCTGAATCAAAGGTACACGGAGAATCTCTTGAAACAATTCATTTTCATGAAGTCGGACAGAACGATGCTCTGGCAGATGTAATCGGCTCCTGTGCAGCAATCCATGAGATTGACGCTGAAGCGATATTCTGCACACCTGTCAACGTTGGCGGCGGAAAGGTAAAAGCTGCACACGGGCTTATGGCCGTTCCGGCACCTGCAACACTGGAAATCCTGCGTTCAGGAAATCTCTCATCTTATGGTTCCGGTAAAAGAGAACTTCTCACACCAACCGGTGCCGCTTTACTATCTTATTTTGCAAAGCCCATTGATAACCTGCCAAAAGGAAAGGTTCTTTCAATAGGATACGGTGCAGGCGATGCTGATACCGAAGACCCGAATGTCCTGAGAAGTGTGCTGGTTGAAATGCATGATATCCTCACTAAAGACCAGATAGAAGTTCTGGAAACTAATGTTGATGATGTTACCGGTGAAGTTCTTGGAAACCTGTTCGACAAACTTCTAGCAGCAGGTGCCAGAGATGTTGCCATCACACCAACGATCATGAAAAAAGGCAGGTCAGGCCATATTATCAAGGTTATCACAAAATCCCAGAACAGTGAACGTGTTGCCAGGGAGATAATGAAAGAGACCGGTACACTGGGTATCCGTGTTATTCCAACAGTACATCGTTTTGTTGCTGACCGCAGGATGGATGAAGTAAGCATCCGGCTTAAAGGAGAGGAATTTACCAGTGCAGTGAAGATAGCACAGGATAAGACCGGAGAAATCCTGCACATTTCTGCTGAGTATGAAGACTGCCGGAAGATCGCTGATAAGGTGGGACTGCCGCTTAAAGAAGTGATTCGCAGGGTTGAGGAAGAAGCGTGGGGGAAGTTTGGATTATAAGTCCAATCTAACCACAAACAATCTAAACCATCCCGGCAATTAGGAATTCAGATGATAGACGACGTTGTGAAGTTATTCAAGGAAATGGACAGCAAAGACCTGCGTATACTTGCAGGTATCGAGATCGGCATGAAGCATTTCGAGTGGGTGCCTGTTGAAGAGATAATGAAATACACCCGTTTGCCTTATTCCACACTTGAGTTCAAGATAAAATCACTCATCAAAGACAACATGGTGATCGGAACCAATAATCCATATGAAGGTTACCAGATATACTTTGACGGCTACGATACACTTGCTCTTAACACACTTGTCAAAAGAGGGACAATTAGTGCCATTGGTGATGAAATAGGCGTTGGGAAAGAGTCCGTAGTTCATGAAGCTGTGAAAGAACCTGAACTATCCTTTGGCGAAGCTCAGGGTGTTATTCTCAAGTTCCACAGGGAAGGAAGAACCAGTTTTAAGAGCGTCAAAAGAACAAGATCACACCTTGAAGGCAAGGAGCATTTTTCATGGATATATGCAGCCAGGCTGGCAGCAAAGAGGGAAGCTGAGATCATAAAAAAACTCTATCCCGATGTATCCGTTCCAAAGCTACTGGACAACAACCGTCATGCGCTTGTCATGGATGTGGCAAAAGGGACACTCCTCTATAAAACAAAACTGGAAGACCCTGAGTGGTTCCTTAATGAGATACTCAGGCAGGTGGCTCTGGTCTATGAAAAAGGTTACATTCATTCAGACCTCAGCGAGTACAACATCTTTGTGAACGAGAACGGAGTTCAGTTCATTGACTGGCCACAGTACGTTGAAGTCAGTCATCCACATGCTGAAGAACTACTTGAAAGAGATGTAACTAACGTCCTGAAACACTTCAAACGCAAATACAAGATAGACAAAGACCCGAAAGAAACGGTATCAGAAATAATGAATAGCTGAAACTGAAAATCGCCTGTGGTCATTCATATATCTTAGTAACAACATAAAATAAACTGTATGCAAAACGGGGTAATTTACGGTATTGACATAGCAAAAGGTTCATCCCGTGCTCAGGAAGTTCCCAAATATGCCGTTGCCGTACTCAGGGACGGGGAAATCAGCCATTATACCATGGTCAGGCTTCACAGGATACTGCGGATGCTGAATATGGACAGGCCGGATTACATTGCAGTAGACAATATTTTTGAGCTTGCACCAAACAAAAAAGCACTTATTCATTTACTTGAAAAGCTCCCTGATAACACCAGACTTGTACAGGTCACAGGCGGGATACACCAGAAACCACTACTCCGGCTTGCACAGGAACACGGACTTTCCCTTAACCAGTTTGACCCCATACAGGAAGCTGAAACCTGTGCAATACTCGCAAGTCTTGGCGTGGGAGAAGAAGTTTCCCTTTTTGAAGATATTACCCGCATCAAGGTCAGTCGTGCCCGTTCCCTTGGAAGAGGTGGCTGGAGCCAGAACCGCTATAGGAGAAAGGTTCATGGTGCAGTCAAGGAAAAAAGCAGGGAAATTGAGAACATCCTGCGCAAATTCTCCCGGGATACCGGATACGGTTATGACGAACGTTTTACCGAAGGCTTTGGAGGATATGTAAGGGCTGAATTTACGGTTAAAGCAAGACGTGAAAGAGTTCCGATAAAACCATCGACTAATGCTGATGTACAGGTTACCGTTAAAAGTGTGGAAAGGGACAAGATACAATACATATCCCTGAAAAAAGCCGGAAGAAAGTACACTATTGTTGGTATTGACCCCGGAACTACCGTGGGAATTGCAATCCTGTCACTTGATGGGGAACTCTTGCTTTCGGAAAGTATTCGCGGTATTTCCCATGATGAAGTTGTCAGGAAGATAGCTGAATACGGTAAACCAGCTGTTGTTGCTACAGATGTTTATCCAACCCCTTCAGCCGTCGAAAAGATTCGCCGCAGTTTCAATGCAGTTGCATGGAGTCCGGGCGGAGAAATAAGGGCAGAGGACAAGATCGCTCTTGCGAGGTCATTCGGATATTCCAACGACCACGAACGTGATTCACTTACAGCAGCAATTGCAACCTATAAATCTTACAAGAATGTGTTTTCCAGGGTTGAGAAAAGAGCACCTAAATACCTCAATATGGATAGCATCAAATTCCATGTCATAAACGGAGATTCAATAGAGGAAGCCATTGAGAAAGTAGCTTCTGAATCAAAGATACAGGTTCGCGTTAAGCCTGAACCCGAACCGGTAAAAGAAGAACTTACAGACACTGATGAACTTGTAAAGAAACTGCGTGAGGAAATCAGGCAGAAGAATTCCCAGATAAAGCAGCTCAAAGAATATGTTTCTGAAATCAAGTATGAATCCGGGCAGAAGGATAAGACCATAGAGAAACTTGAGATGCGTATCAACAAGATAAGGAATTCTATTTATACGCAAGTTAAGAAAGAAAGGGAGATACAGATAAGGGACACTGAGATAGATCGTCTCAATAAAGAGCTTGCAAAAACCCGCAAGAACCTGAAAAACCAGCGCAGGCAGAACAAGCGCCTGAAGCAGATACGTAAAAAGGAAGTAAAGGGCGAAGGTCTTCCTGTTAAAGTCATATATGCTTTCACAAGAGAAGCGATACAGCATACAAAAGAACTCTATGGAATCAAAGAGAACGATGTCGTCTTCCTCAAAGACCCAAGTGGTGGCGGGCCAATCACAGCATCGCTACTTGCCGAATCAAAAGTGAAAGCTGTGCTGATAACTGAAGATATGCCCCATGCTGCGCTTGAATCATTTTATGATAAGGAAATTCCGGTTTTGAAAGATATTCAGATACATCGCGTGGGAGACTTGGCTTCAGTTGACCCTGATATCCTTGAAGATGCTATTGAAACATGGGAGGAAGGAGCTGAAAAGCGCCGCCATGAAAAAGAGCACGAACAATTCCAGTCTATTCTTGATGAATACAGGAGTGAACGCAGAAGAGGTCTTGTATGATCCGTTCATCACTTCTACTTGCCGGCGGACTTGGCACCCGGATGAATGGCAGGGAAAAAGCCCTGATGATGCTTGAAGATAGCACTCTGCTGGAACGTTCACTTTCTGTTCTTGATGATGTGTCAGATGAAGTGATCGTTTCCCTGCGGGATGAGCAGCAGGTTCAGGAATTCTCATCTTATCTTCAGGAAAGGAAAATCGTTACTGACAGGATAAGAAATTCAGGTCCTCTTGCCGGAATGCTCTCTGGTTTTGAAAGAGCAAGTGGAGACTATGTTTTTACTGTTGCATGTGACATGCCGTATCTTAACAGAACGCTAATTGATATGATGTTCGACATGGTCGGTGAGCATGATGCACTCATACCGATAAGTGAATACGGCACAAAAGAGCCTTTGCATGCAGTGTACAAAAGAGATGTCATGCTTGAAGCAATAGAGAATGCTCTTGGAGAGGGTAGCAGAAGTATTTTGTCTCCCGTGTCACTGCTAAGTGATGTAATTTTTCTTGATTCCGAAGTTGTACGGACTATAGACAGAGACTTTAAAAGTTTTGTTAACGTTAATACACCGGAAGATATGCTGAAACTGGAATGATGATCACCAATAATAGCTCTGAAAGTCATTTATATTATGTTCCGGCAGGATGTGTCTGAATGATAGATAATGGAATTATTATTGAAAAAGCAATCTGGAAAATTGCCGCTGAATATGATTTAGATGTCAGAACAGTAGAAGATGCCATTAATTTTTCGGAAGTTCAACTGGACCTTGAGAAACTTGTAGGAGAAGGAATTTTCTGCTTCAGGGGACCGAATGAGAATGTAAAGTACGATAACGCATCCTTATGCCTTTCCAACAAAATACTTGCCAATGCAGGTGTTGCAAAAATATTAATTCCTTTGATCTGTGACAGGATACGCAATTGGGACCATGAAGATATTGAAGTTCTACTATCTGAACTGAAAAAGGTAATCACTATTATGGAGCTGAATCCTGATGAATATCCAGGTCTTCAGGAATGCAGTATTGGTCCAAAAGATCTGCCCAGTGAAAAAATACCGGATGATATCAAAGAGAAATGTGATGTATGGGCAATGGACAAAAAAGGCATGTGCCTTGTGGGAATCGACGCCAACAAACTAATGCACATTGATGATATTCGCAAAGCTCCGGCTGGTTGCCCATAAAATCTCTGCAGAGAACAAACTAATTACTGTTTATACTTCGTTATCATATTAAATTATTATTTTTACAATTTTGTTAATATATACAGCCACCGTGTCCGAATAATTTCGATAAGTTAATTAATATGTTATGTACATTAAGGAAAAGTAAAAAGGGACATAGATTGCCGTAAATGTGATAGGTAATTTATAATAATTAGCTCTGGAGTTGGTTGGTTGAATGGATTCTGATAAGCCGGAAGAATGGTTCAAATTAGCATTTGATGCAGACGATCCGGAAGAAAAAATAGAATATTTTTCACTTATCCTTGAATATGAGAATCTGGATCAGGAACTATGGAGTAATGAAGCGCTTGCGCTGGTCTGGAACAATAAAGGTATAGCGCTTTCTTTTCTTGGACGTGATGAAGAAGCCCTTGAATGCTTCATGAACTCTGTTCGTCTTAACAAAAATGATGTTGATGTCTGGTGCAACATGGGAATCATTCATTTAAACATCGGTAACCATGAAGCTGCGATTAAATGTTATAACCGCATACTAAGGCTTGACCCATCAAATGAAAATGCCTGGGTAAACAAGGGTGATATTCTTAGCATAATGGGAATGCACAACGAAGCCATTGAATGCTACAGTAAGGTTCACAAGGAAATAGAGCTTGACAACAAGTTTGCAGTTGTGTGGAATAAAAAAGGTCTTGCTTATTTTGGTCTTGGAAAATACGAAGACGCTGTTGACTGTTTCAACAGGGTTCTTAAGATAGATCCCGAACATATTGACGCAATAGAGAATCTGAAAGCTGCAATGTCAAAAGCAAAACAGATCAACGAGGAGATCAGTTACCCTGATTCCTCATGCCTGTAAAAAGTAATTAATTCATGCCTATTTTTCAAATACTGGATCTATGGATCATACAGTGAAACGTTCTCCCAGTTCAGGAGCATAAGCTTTCACGCCGATCTCTTCAGTAATCCAGTCTGCAAATCCTTCACAGTTGTCACCATGCATGGTAAACACATGCTCAGTTCCCCTGTCACAGAAATCTTTTACCATTTCCTTAAGCTCTTTATCGCCGGAATGAGCAGAGAAATCATATTGCTCGATCTTAGGTTTCAAGTGTTGGATAAACCCGTCATTCTCAATAATACCAGTATCCAGAGCCATTCTACCATTGGTGCCTTCTACCTGATAACCAGTAAGTATGATCTTTGATTTGGGGTCTTTGTACTTCTTATTGAGATAATATAATACAGGACCGCCATTCAGCATGCCAGCTGTTGTAACAATGACAGAAGATTCAAGATGAACTGAATCTCTTTTTCTTCCGGAAACTTCTGTTGCATTATCAAATGCTTTCTTAAGATGTGTTGGATTCCTGATATAATCCATATGTTTTGACATTACCTTGTATGCATGAACCCCCATGCCATCAACGTAAGCTCTGATTCCATGAGCATCCAGAAGCATCAGTATTTCCTGTGTCCTTCCGATTGCAAATGCAGGCACAATAACAGTTCCGCCTATATCCAGTGTGTCCATTACAGAATCTATGAACTGGCTTTCAACTTCCCTGCGTGGCGGGTGGTCATCACCGAAATAGGTGCTTTCAGTAATAAGAACATCAGTATTCGGGAACTCCACTGCACCGGAAACAAGTCTGGTATCAGAAGTATTGATGTCACCTGTATAGTACAGACTTTTCCCTTCTTTGTCTTTCAGGAATATCGAAGCGGCACCTGGTATGTGCCCGGCGTCAAAGAACTCAACATCATATCCATGTGTGTGAAACGGGACACCAGTATCTATCTGCCTGGTTCGGTGTGCAAATCTGGTAAGATCAATGGAATCAAAAGCAGGCATTTCACCTTCTCTTTCAGCTATTCTCAGGGTGTCCTGTGCCAGCATATTTGAAAGATCAAAAGTAGGTGGTGTCATGAAAACATCGGGATCAAGGTCCATAAGATTGGGAATTGCACCGGAATGGTCAATATGTGCATGTGATAAAAGAACAGCCTGCGGCCGTGATCCGTTTAAAGGATACTTAACCTCCTCTCCCGGAGATACTCCGTAATCCATCATTATTTTTTCATCAACCAAAACTGCCGATCTTCCGACCTCTCTACATGCACCCTTGAATTCCAGTTCCATTTAACCTGTCTCCTTTCAGGCAATATCAGATTGCCATACTTTTATTTTCTTTACAGGTATACTTGTAACTTTTGCAAGTTCCAGTGCATCAGCTTCACACAGATCATCAACACTGCAGATTCCAGCATCTGCAAGTTTTTCCGCGGTGACCTTACCAATACCTGATATGTCATTCAGGGTCTTTGGCTTTTCCTTATCAGAAGATTCTTCTTTCTGCTTTAGTTTCTCTTCTTCCTGTGTCTTTTGCCACTCAATGAAATTACATTGCGGGCAGCCAAGGTTCCATGGCCTCTTTCCAGCATTAATGATACGTATGTGATACAGGCCATGTTCCTCACATAATTTGTCTGTGACAACAACCTGTCCCATCTTTGGAAGCGGTAGTGAGAACGTACAATCCGGATAGCCTTCACAACCTATGAAGCGCCCTCCTCGTTTTGATCTCATTACCATTAGATTTGAACCGCATTCAGAACAAACACCAATTATCTTGTCCTCACGCAAACCAGCGCGGAGTGACTCACTGATGTCATCCTTGTTCTTTCCAAGCTCATCAAAAACAAGCTCCAGCATTTCCCTGGATTCATTCAGGACTTCATCCTCCGGTATTCCGCCTTCAGCTATCCTGTCCATATCAGCTTCAAGTTTACTTGTCATATCAGGTTTGGATATAGTAGGTGCGAACTTCTCAAGCGTATCCACAACTGCAACAGCAGTTTTTGTAGGTTGCAGCGGGTTTCCATGTACATAAGCCCTTGAGTAAAGCTTACTGATAATATCGTGACGCGTGGCCTTTGTACCAAGTCCCAGCTCTTCCATAATCTTGATGAGCCTGCCCTGACCGTATCTTCCTGGTGGTTGTGTTTCCTTTGCCTCAACATCTGCCTTGATTACGGAATGAACATCCCCTTCTTCCATTTTTGGAAGCAGCCTGTCCTCCGGTGCGTTGTAATGATAGTACCATCTCCATCCGGGTTCCACAAGCCTTGCACCGTTTGCCTTGAACTCCTCGCCATTGATATCATATTTCGACTTGATGGTCTCCCATTTTGCAGGGTCGGCAAAAGTTGCAAAGAAACGCCTGACAACCATTTCGTAAAGCTTCCATTCCTGCTCGTTCATCTCGGATTTCTTGGCAAGGGATGCAGGGAATATTGGTGGGTGGTCTGTTGTTTCTTTCTTACCCTTTGTAGGAACAAGTTCTTTCTTCTCAAGTAACTTGAGAGCATATTGTTTGAATGCCCCTGTCTTGAATATCTCTATCTGTGCCCTCAGGTCAATAGTGTCAGGATAAACTGTGTTGTCTGTCCTTGGATATGAGATAAAACCGTTAGTGTAAAGTGTCTCAGCGATCCTCATGGCATTAGCTGCGGTAAAGCCAATTGAACTCGCTGCGCTGATAAATTCAGTAGTGTTAAAAGGCGTTGGTGGTTTGTCTATCTTTTCGGAAGTTGTCAGTTCTGTCACTGTGGCATTGTCACCAATGGAGATCTTTTCCATTGCAGCATCGACATCTGCCTTTTCCCAGAACCTCTTTGTACGGTGTTCAACCTTGAACTCTTCACCGCTTTTGCTCTTAAGCATGGCTGAAAGTTCCCAATATGGCCTGGGGACAAATGCTTCCCTTTCCTTTTCACGTTCAACGATAAGCGCAAGTGTTGGGGACTGGACCCTGCCAACTGACAGGAACATCTTTCCTAAACGTCCGGCTGCAAGTGAGATATAACGAGTGAGCGATGCACCCCATACAAGATCAATGACCTGGCGGGAATGACCGGCATCTGCAAGATTGAAATCCACGTTTGTAGGATTAGAAAACGCAGCATCGATCGCTTTGGGAGTAATGGCACTGTAATGTACACGATCAAAAACAATATCCGGATTTACCTGCTTGATGATATCAAGAGCTTCAGCTCCAATGAGTTCTCCTTCCCTGTCATAGTCAGTTGCAATGGTGACTTTTGTAGCTTCCTTTCCAAGCTTTTTAAGTGCTGATACGATCTTTACCTGAGTTGAAGCTGTGATTATCTCTGCTCCAACAAGTTCATTTGCCTCTACCTTCTGCCAGTTGTTATATGCTTTAGGGAAATCCAGTTTTACAATATGACCGCTAAGACCTATGAATACCTTTTTTCCTTCTTCGGATTCGTATTCGTAAGTGTCTACCCCACTTACACGAACCTGTTTTATTTTTTCTGATGCCAGAATTGCGGCTATTCTTTTTGCTGCAATGTGCTTTTCTGCTATGATGAGATGCATGTTATCTCCGTGAATCTTGGAATTGTGTGATAGTATTCAAAACGTTTGAACGTTTATTTGATCCGGGACTTTCGATAGAAAATCTTTATTTTTACAGTGTTATTTAATGATAAATCTAACAAACATTCTTCTAAATATATCTATCGCAAACACATTGAAAACAAAATAACACACCGTGTTGAAAAAAACAACATCAAGCAAAGCTGTTCAATAAAAAAAAATATGTGTGCACGTGCACAGTAGAAATAAGAAAAGTATGATAATACATTTCCTGTCCCGTTTAAAGAGACAGGAAATGTCCACTCCTTTCACCAATTAGAGAAGGTTAATCCATTCTCTGCATAAGTTCGATATCTTCCATGATGGCCTGCAGGTCATCCTCATGCTCGATCTCATCGGTAAGGATCTGTAACACGATCTCATATGTAACCGGATCCTTGTCTTTGACCTTGCCAAGAATTGAATTGTAGACCTGGATAGCGCACTGTTCTCCTTTGATATTCTGTTCAAGGATCTTCTTGACGAAAGGGTCCTCAGGAGACTCGTATCCACAGTTGCTGAACTTCTTCCAGTCGTCCGGGGAAAGCACTGGTGTGCCTCCAAGCTGTATGATCCTGGTCGCCACCATGTCAGCATGGCGAAGTTCATCAGTAGCATGCTGAATGAGCTCTGCAACAGCAGCTTCTCTCATCGGGCCCTTGATGACCTTTGCACCAACCCAGTACTGGTAGTACGCATACCATTCATCTGCAAGCGCTTTGTTCAATAAGTCTATCAATTCATTAACATCTAAGCCTAATATTTCCACGCCTTTTGTTCCCATGACAGATCACCTATGGATTGTATCTTTTAGTCACTATTTAAGACTGTTTCTTCAGGCACATGAACCAGTCGAGGCAGTACTTTCCTTCTTCCTTGCTCTCGACCCTTTCCTTTGCAGTGCCGCATGAGCCTGGAGGTGGGATAATTACGTCATCGCCTGGCTGCCAGTTTGCCGGGGTTGCGATGTGCTCTGCATCGGACTTCTGCATTGCAATAAGCAGTCTCTTAATTTCATCCATATTCCTACCATTGGATAGTGGATAGTAGAGGATGGCTCTGATGATTGCCTTTGGATCCATGATGAAAACTGCTCTGACAGCCTGTGTTGTGGAGGCGTTTGGCTGTACCATACCGAATTTCTTTGCAACTTCCATCTTAAGATCGGCAATGACCGGGAATGTGACTTCAACATCCTTCATGCCTTTGTATACAATCTTCTCTTTGATGGTGCGCAGCCATGCAATGTGAGCATAGACACTGTCAATGGACAGTCCGATAAGTTCTGTGTTTAATGCCTTGAACTCATCCTGCATTGTTGAGAAGGTCATGAACTCAGTTGTACATACAGGTGTAAAGTCTGCAGGATGACTGAAGAGAATTACCCACTTCCCCTTGTAATCTTTAGGGAAATTAATTTCTCCGGCTGTAGTCTCTGCTTTGAATGTAGGTGCATCGTCGCCGATAAGCGGCATCGTTACTATTTCTTCTTCCATTATTACTCCTTCTCCATACATTTCTTACAAATTCCGTAAAAATTGGTATCTGCTGATTCTATTTTAAAGTCATCGATTTCTGCTGCAATCTTCATGGCATATTCGCAAAGCTCTTCTGACTCATAGTCTTTCATTTCTCCGCACTCAAGGCACATTGTGTGGTGATGGGGTATCATGTTGGATTCGAATCTCGAAACACCCTTTACGTTCACTTCCTTGATCAGGCCTTTTTCGGACAAAAACCTCAGATTGTTGTACACCGTAGCTTTACTGATACGGGTCAGTTTTTGTCTTACTCCCTCAAAGACATCATCTACAGTAGGATGACCATCAAATTCCTTGAGGAAATCCAGGATCTCAATCCGCTGGTTTGTATATTTGATGTCTGTTTTTTTCATACTTGTCCTCACCTTCCGGGTATGTATTTGAATGGGTTTCATGTAAGAACATTTTCTAAATAAGAATTATTATTATTTAAGTTTTGTTCTCAACTAATATTTTTGAAAAAACATATCGTACATAATATACATAGATTTCGAAATGGTGTTTCAGATCTCAGGTGCAAAAAAGACAGGCTGTTAAGCAAGGTACTTAACATATAAGCTCTCAAGTACTGTTCGTAACTTGAGGAGACAAAGAATGAGCAGGATCAGAATTATATCATGGAATGTAAATGGCATCAGGGCAGCTCATAAAAAAGGTTTTCTTGACTGGTTCAATGAAGAGAAAACTGATATACTCTGTATCCAGGAAACAAAAGCCAGCAGGGAACAACTCCCGGCAGACCTTCTTGAAATAGATGGTTATTACAATTACTTTGCCTCTGCTGAGAAAAAAGGCTACAGCGGCGTTGCACTTTACACCAAAAAAGAACCTGTTGACATAAAATGCGGTTTTGGAATTGAAAAGTTCGATAGTGAAGGGCGCACGCAGATCGCAGACTTCGGAGATTTTGTACTCTTTAATATATACTTCCCTAACGGCAAAGCATCTGATGAAAGACTTGCATACAAAATGGAATTCTATGATGCATTCCTTGAATATGCCAACACTCTAAAGTCAAGAGGTAAAAAGATAATCGTCTGCGGCGACGTTAACACTGCGCACAGGGAAATCGACCTTGCCCGTCCAAAAGAAAACGAAACGGTCTCAGGTTTCCTGCCTGAAGAACGCGCCTGGATAGATAAGCTGCTTGACAATGGGTATGTGGATACTTTCAGAATGTTCAACGAAGAACCTGAGAACTATACCTGGTGGAGCATGAGGACTAAAGCCAGAGAAAGAAACGTAGGCTGGAGAATCGATTACTTCTTTGCAAGTGATAATGCGAAAGATAACATCAAAGATGCATTCATACTACCTGATGTAATGGGTTCTGATCATTGTCCGATTGGCATTGATGTTGAGTTCTGAATAGCTATAAACATTCTACATTCTAGCTCTGTAAGGCAACTAGTAAAACCATCATCAATAAATGGAATTTTACAAAAACGATTATTATCGAAAATAACTCCAAGATGTTCCCCCTTACTAAAACCTAATGCGAGTATTGTCTAAAACCACACAATTTTTTAAAAAAATTGTAAATAATATTACTTTATTTTTATATACTATTAGAATATAGTGTATGCATCTAAATAAGCCTAATAGATTCGTTATTTAGTTATCCTGTGTACAAACAGAATACAACAATACACTAATTTCTGAAAAACTAAATTACTTTCTGGTTGATTGAAATGAAGTATTTATTTGACACAAATGTTCTTTTGAAAAACCCAGCATTGCTAAGAGATTACTCAGACAGTGTTGTAATCTCACCTACGGTTTTTGATGAACTTGACTATCGAAAACGTTTCCCTGAACATCAAGAAAACTCACAACTTTCGATAAAACACATTAATCATTATCGAATCAAAATTCTTGAAAAATCCAATTCTAATAGTAAATCGAGTAATGATCAAAAAATAGTAAACGAAGTTTTAGCATACAAAATAGATCAAATTTCGATTGTCTCAGATGATGAAGGAGTACATGTTCTTGCCAGGAATAAAAATATACGCTGTATTAGCTTAGCTGCATTCCAAAAAGAAATGCTTGATTTAACAGATGTTCCTAATGAAAATGATATTACTTTTTTTAAGATGGTACAAGAAGGAAAGCTGAAAACTGCTACCGATTATCATACAAGCCACAAAATAAATCCTAATTTTATTGGCGAGGATAACCTTACACCACTTATTCATTTTGTCAGAAAAAGGGATTTTGAAAAAGTAAAATATTGGTCATCATTACAAAGTTGTGACTTAGATAAATACGATAAGGGGAAATTCCCAATGCCGCCTTTTATGCATGCTTCTCAGAGAGGTTGGCTAAAAGGATTACGATATCTCATTGAAAAAGGAGCTAATCCACATCTTCTCTCCATTGGAAAGAATAAAGGAAATAGTGCGTTGCTTATTGCTGTTTGGGATGGACGTTATGATATCGTAGAATATCTAATTGAAAACAAGAATTTGAAAATAAGCATAAACCAAGTGGATGGAAACGGATTTACCCCTATGATGAAAGCTGCTATCAAAGGGCAGACAAAAATTGCTTATTATCTTGCAAAACACCCAGGTCTTGACCTGTTAATACGTGATCGAAATAGCAAATCAGCATTAGATCATGCTCAAGAAAATGGTCATTCAGAAATTGAGAAAATAATAAAGGAATACAATCACAATGACCAATAAAGCTGGATGTTTGAGTAACCAGATTGAAAGAATTTGCATATCAGTTAACATGCAATGTAACTATGCATGCAAATATTGCTATTTTTTTAACAGGGATGGGAATACTCTTTCTAAATCATGCCTTAATGAAGCAGAAATATATTCTATACTTGAACGATGTTTTGATTATCATAGAAATAACAAAATTTCAAAGATAATAAAAGTCAATTTTGTAGGTAGTGGTGAGCCATTAATAAATTGGAAAGAAATTTCTGCAGCTGTCGCAACATTTTGGGAAAATCACCCAGAACAAGATAATATTTCATTTTATATAGTCACGAATGCCTCGCTAGTAACCCGGGAAATTGCTAACGAAATGAAATTACTAAAAATAACTCCAAGTGTCTCACTTGATGGTCCTAAAGAAATTCATGATTCAAACAGAATTTTACGTGATGGAAAAGGAACCTTTGAGATTACAATGAAAGGTATTTCAATTCTACAAGATACCGGATTTGATGTAGCTATTAATTCTACTCTATCCAAAAAATTAGAGGAGAATCTAGGATTATTCTTTGATTTTGTAATAGAGCACAGCTTCACGAAAGTCATATTTGACCGTATGGTTGATGTTCCTGCTGAAGTAGACTCGATATCATATAATGAGTTCTATATATTTTTAGAGAAAGTTGATGATTATTTAGAGAAACATAACATCAAGAATATTGAAATTGGCAATCTTGAAGCATATAGCAGAAACATTGCAGGCGTACCTGATAGAGTTTGTACAATGTTTGGTGGTAGTTGTGGAGCAGGTACGAACTTTTTGATTTACATGGGTACAGATGTTTATCCATGTGGAAGAATGTTTGGTGATGATTATTGGCTACTTGGAACGATTTCAGATGAAATAGAAAGTATTAGCAAAAATATGCTAAATAAAATACCACAAAGAACGGACTGCTCTTCGTGTAAAGTACATAATTACTGTATTCGAGATTGTATTTTTGACTACTTCAATGAGAGCTATAGGTGCGATAGCCGAAAAGAATTCATCGCTAATTTTTCAAATAAATAACAGTAGAGGGGAACTTATGATTATAGGACTGTATGGAATATCCGGATGTGGGAAAACATCTCTTTGTAAGTTAATTGAAAAATATACAGATTTATTTAGAATGATTGATGGATCTGTTTTAATGGAAGAAATCATTCCAGGAGGAATTTCTGCATTTAAAAAGATGAGTGATACAGACAAATACAAATATAGAGAAATTGTGATTAGAGAAATTGAGTCCAGACACCGGGATTCTTCATATCATACAATTGTTACGGGTCATTATTCATTTCTCAAGACAGATGGAGAATATGAAATAGCATGGACAGAAGCTGATGGAAAAGTCTATGATCACATATTCTGCATCAAAGATTCAGCATCAGAAATAAAAGAACAATGCATAAATGATAGTAATAGAGTTCGTATTAATCATCCAGTTTCAAAATTAGAACAATGGCAGAATTTAGAATGTGAAAAACTCGAAGAAAAATGTAGGTTAAAAAATATACCATTTTCCTTGATCACATCGCATGAAATCGATAATAGACTAATTGAGTTTTATGAAATATTATCAAAATATAGAATCATCAAGTTATGCGAAGAACTAAAACCAGACAGCAATAAAAAATATTCAATATTTGATTGTGATGGCACTCTGTTTTCAGGTGATAGTCTCGATTATCTATCTGACTCAGAATATATGAATAAAAAGAAAATCCGTTCTATTTTTGAAAAAAATGGAGATTACTGCTTTAAGTCGTTCTTTGAAATCGCACAGTACTATTCCCAAGTCCCTTTTGAAATAATGCAGAATTTTATAGACCATGCTTCCAAGACAATTACACTGAATCCAGACATGTTTGACATTTTAAGAAATCAGGAGTATGATAGGCAACTCATATGGATTACTTCAGGGTTTCCTGAAATATGGGAACTAATAGCCCATAAATATGAATTAGAAGTAACAATCGTCGGTGGAAATAATCTATTAAGAAGTGACTTTATCGTCAGCAACGAAGAAAAAGAATTGTTAGTTCAAACATTAGTCGAACAGGGTGCAGAAGTATCTGCTTACGGAGATTCGATGGTAGATGCAGGAATGTTGAAAAATGCACAACAAGCATTTTTAGTAATGGGAAAAAAAAAGCGATCTATGCTTAATGAGTATTTATCAAAGCATGATAATTTATCATATATATACTTGTTGCAGAATGATACTTATGAGGTGAGTGAATGATCACAAACCTAGAAAGTAGCAGTGCCGCAGTAAAAATTATCTCTACACAGTCCCGACGTGCGGACCTAACTCCGGTACTTCTTGAAGGAATGCATCGTAAATTGGGGCAATTACTTAGCTATGAATTTGTAAATACTTTAGACCTTGAACAAGTAGAAATAAATCACGTGCAAGGTAGAAAAAGGGGCATTAGTGTTTCATCTAAAGAGTTCACTTTAATTTTAGTAATGATGAGATCAGGACTTTATGTCGCAGAGGGATTTCGAGAAATCCTTGATTCACACTCTAGGCTTGAATTCATTTCCAATAAAGATGATGTACTTAAAATCTGTTCAAAATATAACCTTTCAATGACAAACATTGTTATTGTTGATTCAGTAATAAACACAGGAAAATCAATATCCAATGTACTTGAGGAACTTCCATCTTACAAGAGTTTGACTGTAGTTTGCCAAGTAATGTATTCTGGTTTTGCGGAATCAGATCTTGTACAGAACTCAAATGTTAATTTTATAACTTGCCGAATATCAGATAACTTCTATGTAGGTCATGGTAAAACCGACACAGGTAACCGGCTTTTTGGTCACATTCCAGATCAGGTGTCAAATAGTTAAATAAATGTAATGCAGTTTGGTGTCAATGAAGAATGCGGTATTAAGTATTTTTCACCTCATAAACCTGCACCAAACCCCAATTAACTTATTTCACATATATTCACTCTGTATCCTCAAAACATCTTTACTGTCCTTAGCCTGAGAATACTCCTCAAGTGGTTCATGATTTAGTTCCAGGAAAGTGTGTCCCCAGTTGAACTTGGACATTATTTTCTCTGCCTGCTGCTTGTTCCCAAGGATGTAAAGTGCAGCGGCAAATGCTTCCACTGAAGTCAGTTTGAACGGCCTTCCGAAATTCACGGGGTTTGCAGCTACAAGATAGGGCAACGCACGGTGTTCCAGCCTCATTTTAAGGAGCTTCGGGAACACTCTTTCAACTTCCTCCCATGAGCAATCCAGAACAGTAATACCTTTTTTGGTGCTATCCTCAGGTGAAAGAGCTTTTTCAGCCATCGGGTCCAGCAAAATAGAACGGGATGGAATTCTTTCGATCTTCTCTGAAAGATTCACAAGTCCGAATTTTGCCATTTTTTTGCCAGTACACTTTTTTGGGTCACACTGTTTTGCGTGATAAAGGAAGAGTTTAATGTCTTTTTCATCAGCTTGTATCATGTGGGAAAAAGCGTCATGATGCTATAAATTATTGTTCTGTGAATAATTTAACACAGAAATAATATAGATATGTATTTATATTTTTGAGTCATATTTAGTGATAAATATACAATATTTACACTAAGCGGATTGATCGACATTTGAATGGTACATAAATTTCGATCATCAATCGAGGCATTTTATGACAGCAATAATTTTCACAATCGTTTCTGGGAAGGGTGGTGCAGGCACAAGCACTGCTGCTATAAATCTTGGTGCCGCTCTGGCAGGGTTCGCAAAAAGAACTCTGGTTATCGATGCTGATATAGGAATGCCCACTATTGGGCTGATGTTAGGGCTTGAAACGTCAAAAGCGACTATTCATGAAGTGCTTGCGGGCAGCGCAGAACTTAAAGATGCTATATATGATGGACCTAACAATATGCATATTATTCCAGGAAGTATCTCACTTCAGAGTTTTGTTAATGCGAATGTAGATATCATAGGGGACATCGTGGAAAGTGTCAAAGAAACGTATGACTACATTATACTTGATTCGGCTACCGGGATCAATAAGAATTCACTACTGGCAATATCCATGGCAGATGAAATAATCCAGCTTGTAAATCCAGATCTAATATCACTTGCCGGTGCAATGAAGATCAAAGCTATTTCTGACAATATGGGCAAGCAGTTCAGAGGAGTGATACTAAACAGGACCGGCGTCACCCCTAACGAGATCAGTGGGGAAAAAATAGAAAGCACTCTTGGACTCAAGATATTGGCAAGCTTGCCTGAAGATAGACACGTGAAGAACTCGTTGGCATTCAAAGCTCCAGTGCTCATTAAATATCCGGTTTCTCAGGTAAGTGTGAACTTCAACCGTTTGGGTGCTGAAATTGCAGGCATCAAAGCTTCAGAAGAAATGCTTAGTAAAGTACCGGAAAAGAAAAAGAAAGCAAGAAAGTTCTCTCTTGCTAAAAATAAGAAATAGTCCGGGTGTGAAAATGAATAAAATGCCGGAAACTATCAATCAAAAAATGAAAGGGATGACCGTCATTACCGGGGGTGGTAATTGTGAGTATAAACAATAATCCTGATGACCGGACAGCAACAACAGAGAATGCAGATGATATCGATACATATCTTCAAACAGAAATTGAAACATCTGAAAATGAAGAGATTCTAGAGGGAATCAAAGAATCTAATGCTAAACCCGAATCCTCTTTAGAGAATACACAAAATGACATCTTATTGGATGACAGTCCCATAGAAGGACCCGTAGAAGATGTAATCCAGGAAGACAGCATAACCGACGAAACGGATGATGCTGAAACTGAAGAGATTCCCATTGAAGAGGAAACAATTTACAGAAAAACAAGCCTATCAGGGTTATCCGGCCATGAAATTGTTGCAGATGATGTACAGGAAGATGAGACTGAATCTCTGGCTGTAGACGAGGATGATGTGATAAGTGAACTTGCAGACCTTATTCTTCCCGATGCAGAGCCAGTAAATATCGCTGATCTGAAAAGCAAGATTGATGACGTTAACATCCCCTCATTCCAAGATAATATAGAAGTAGATAGGGATTCGTTCTGGAAAGACACTATTTTGGAGATATATAAAGAAGAACCCATCGAAGAAGAACTGTTTGTAGAAGAGGAAAAAGGCGAGTCTATCCTTGACCGCATCAACAAACTATTACCATCAACGAAGATCGAACTGGAACCGTATAATGTTGTGGAGCACGGACCAATAGTAGACCTTACAATACCTGAGGGTAGCCCTTACAAAGAAGTCGAACTGTATGAAGTAAATCCACTCTATGCATATGTAAGAATTGCATATGATCCGGAAGCACATGAATATCAGTATCAAGTGATCGAATCTGTGCTAACTGAAAAAGAGCGGGAGCTGCTTGAAACTATCAAACTTAAATTCATTGAGACACTGGATGTAAATCTTAAGGAAATATCCCGTAAGAATGCAGAGGAATTCCTGAGAGATAATGTTGGTAAATATCTGCAGGAATTCAAGATAGATATCTCTCCAAGAAAACGTGAAAGAATAATGTACCACATTGTCCGTGACTATGTCGGGTACGGAGAGATCGATGTCCTCATGAGAGATCCAAACCTGGAAGATATTTCCTGTGACGGACCTAACACTCCGGTGTATATTTATCATAAAGAATACAACTCAATTCCAACTGACATTGTGTTCCCTTCCGATAATATTCTGGATTCTTTTGCCATACGGATAGCACAGATATGTGGCAGACACATATCCATTGCAAGGCCACTACTTGATGCTACGATGCCTGACGGTTCACGTATCCAGATGACCCTTGGACGTGAGATCACAACCCGTGGAACTACTTTTACCATCAGGAGATTCAAGGATAATCCGATCACTCCTGCCAACCTTATAGAGTATCACACATTCTCAACAGCCATGATGGCCTATATGTGGCTGGCTGTAGAATCGAATAAGAGCTTGGTGTTTGCAGGAGGGACCGCATCCGGTAAAACTACTGCTATGAATGCAGTCTCGCTTTTCATCCTGCCGGAAATGAAAATAGTTTCCATTGAGGATACAAGGGAACTGAACCTTTCACATCCAAACTGGATCCCTGGTGTTACCAGACAGGCATTTACCGGAGACGACAAAGGTTCTATCGAAATGTACGAACTCCTCAGGGCATCTCTCAGACAAAGACCAGAATACATCCTTGTGGGTGAGGTACGAGGTGCTGAAGCCTATGTACTGTTCCAGGCAATGTCTACAGGACACACTACATTCTCAACAATGCATGCCGATTCTGTACAGTCGGTCGTACACAGACTGGAAAATCCACCTATCAATGTTCCAAGGATTATGATACAGGCACTTGATCTTGTGGCAATCCAGGTGCAGGTAAAGGTTGGTGATGAGCGTGTCAGAAGATGCAAGAGTCTTACAGAGATAGTTGGTGTAGACCCAAGGACCGGTGAATTACTTACAAATGATGTCTTCGTATGGGACGCTGCACGCGACATGTTCCAGTATTCCGGACGTTCTTATATTATTGAGAGTGTTATGGAAAGCCGCGGATGGGCTGAAGAGAAGGTTCGTGACGAGCTTAAGCGTCGGCAGGACATACTTGAATGGACGCGGGAAAAGAAAATCACTCATTTCAAGGACTTTGCGAAGATCGTCATAGGATATAACCGTGAACCGGAAATGATAATGAAACTCGTAAGGCAGGAATTGCATGGCTAATCCGTATTTTATCTTTGCTTACAATCTTTTTGGAAAATACTATGAGAAAAAAAGGGTTGAATTTTTCGGCCTGCGTCATAATCTCCTGAAGAACAGGTTAGACTTGGCTTTTGATGTGTACATGTCCGCTGCACTCCTAAGTTCTCTCCTGTCCGCACTGGTAGCTTTACTTGGTATTTCTTTCCTTTTTGTGATATTTGGTGTTCCCGATGTACAACCAACCAGAATTATGATTCCTGTATGGATGACACCATATCTCCAATATAAGTCCATTGTGCTAGGTGTGTTTTTCGCAATAATGTTTACAGTTGTGGTGTTTGCGATCGTTTATAAGCTATTCCTTGTGTACCCGGCCATAATGGCAGGCGACAGGAAAAGAAGAATCGATACAATGCTCCCGTATGCTGTAAACTATATGTCAGCTATGTCAGGTGCAGGAGTTCTTCCGGTAGATCTTTTCAGATCACTTGCAAACAATGACATCTATGGGGAAATGGCAGTCGAATGCAGATATCTTGTACGTGACCTTGAAATCCTGGGTAAGGATCTTGTGACTGCTATGAAGAATCTTTCTGTGACAACACCATCAACAGCATTGCAGGATTTCATGCAGGGTGCTATCACGGTGGTAGCCTCTGGTGGACAACTTGAACCGTACTTCGAGATCAAGACTGAACAGTATATTATGGAGAACCGTCAGAACCAGAAGGAATTCCTGGAAACTCTTGGCCTTCTGGGAGAAACATATGTAACGGCTTTTGTTGCCGGTCCGCTTTTCCTTGTGGTTGTGATTTCTATTATGTCTATCATGGGAAGCGCACAAATGATTTTCCTGTACATCATAATCTATGCCCTTATCCCTATTGGCAGTATTATGTATGTCATTCTTATCAGTATGATGACTCCGGAGGCCTAATATGAAATTAGCCGATTTTTTGAATCTCAACACAGAAGATCAGGACATGCTTACGGAAGAAGAATTAAGGGAGCTGGAAGACAACCTGATCAGTTCAAAAATGGAGAAAGCAACGAAGAATGTAATAATAAAGGAATTCATGAAGGATCCTTTAAATACACTATATACATATCCCGAATATTCATTTGCCATTAGCGTGCCTACTGCAATGGTCTTTTTTGCAATTGGCATGATAGCTACATGGGGCACTCCGATCATAGATGACGTGATAATCTTTTCAGTGCTTATTTCTATTACACTTCCTGCATTTACGTTCCATAAGAAATACAAGAGAACGGATACTATCGAAGAATATTTGCCTACTTTCCTAAGGGATGTTTCCGAAATGAGCAGGGCAGGACTTACTCTTCCAAGAGCAGTAAACACTGTTGCAAAAGGAGAATACGGGGCCCTTACAAAGGAAGTTCAGACCATGGATGCTTCAATGTCCTGGGGTGTTTCTTTTGAAGAATCACTACAGACCTTTGCAAAAAGAGTACCAACCCCTATTATAGTAAGATCTGTTTCACTTATCACACAGGCAAGCAAAGCTGGAGGCCGTGTTGTTTCTGTTCTTGAGGCCGCTGCCCGTGATGCAAGGGAAGTTAAACTGCTGGAACGTGAGAGACGTGGTAACATGATGGTATATGTGGTTATCAGTTACATGTCATTCTTTGTGTTCCTTTTTGTAATAGGAATGCTCACATCAACCTTCGTACCCACCATGGCAGAAGCCGGAAAGGCTGCACAGGCTGCCGGTGCTGGAAGTCAGTTTATTGGTGCATTTGATCCGGCAAAATACACACGCCTCATGATGCATACTGGTGTTATACAGGGATTTATGAGCGGACTGGTGGCCGGACAAATGGGAGAAGGTTCCGTATTCCAGGGCCTGAAACATTCAATAATCCTTACCCTGATAGCATGGATGGTATTCACTTTCGTGATCTAAAACCAATATAATAAAAGAAAATAAAATGATTTAAGGAAGGCTTATTCTATTTTAGAATAAGCTTCCAGTGCTTTTTTTCTTACATCTGTAAAAAGATCGTTCTCGTGAGAATCTATTCCCACAACCAGAGGACCAAAATTCTTCACTTTCAGTTCCCATACGGCTTCGGGCATCCCGAGATCAAGCCAGTGAACTGTATTTACTTTTTCAATGCTCATAGCTGCAAGGGCTGCACATCCTCCCGTAAATGCCAGATAGACAGACTTTCCTTTCATGGCTCCTGTTACGTTATCCATGCCACCTTTTCCCACAAATGCACGCACGCCGTGAATATCAAGGAGTTTAGGTGTCATTTTAGACATCCTTGCACTGGTAGTTGGTCCGGCTGCAACAACTTCCCAGTCATCATCTTTTCCTTTCATGAGGGGACCGCAATGGTAGATTACCGCACCTTCAAGGTCAAATGGAAGTTCCTTCTTTTCCTCTGCCATTTCAAGAATCCTTGCATGGGCTTCATCCCTTGCAGTGTAAACAGTCCCGCTGAGATAAACAATGTCACCTGCTTTCAGTTTATCAACATCTTCTTTTTTCAGTGGTGTATTTAGCCTGTATTCCATTATTCATCACCACCAAGGACAACTGAAGCATGGCGATTTGCCCAGCACTGTATATTCACCGCAACAGGGAGAGATGCCGTATGACAGTGTGCTTTTTTAATGTGAACTGCTAAGGCGGTTGTTTTCCCTCCAAGTCCCATTGGTCCTATTCCCAGTGAATTTATGTCTTCAAGAAGAGCTTTTTCTTCTTCGGTCATCTCATCAACTTTCTCAAGCAGGGCGGACTTAGCAAGTCTTGCAGCTTTATCAAATGAACCACCAATACCCACACCTACAACAACCGGAGGACATGGTTTTCCACCTGCGTTAAGAACTGTTTCAAGCACAACGTTGCGTATGCTGTCCTTTTCAGTAGGATTGAGCATTTTTATGGAACTCATGTTCTCAGAACCTGCACCCTTCGGTGCCACGGTTATTTTTATGCTGCTACCGTCCACAAGTTCGTATTTTATATCAGGAATCCCGTTTCCGGTGTTATTTCCACTGTTACTTCGGGTTAACGGATCAACAGCATTAGGACGTAATGGTATAGATGCAGTTGCTTTTCTCACACCCTCAAGAATAGCATCTTCCAGCCTGAAGTCCATTCTGGAATCACGACCGAGTTCTACAAAGAATATCAGTATGCCGGTATCCTGGCACATGGGCACCTTTTTCTTTGCTGCGATCCCTATATTTTTCAGGATAGCTTCAAGCTGCTCTTTTGCAATAGGAGACGTTTCCTCAGATGCAGCTTTTTCTAATGCATCAACAACATCCTGTGGCAGTACGGTCTCAGCCTCTTCTAGAATATTAACAACAGCAGATACAACAGTATCATAATCAATGGAACTTGACAAAAAAGATCACCTTTGGTGTGGTGCGGGAGAAGGGATTCGAACCCCCGAACGCCTGCGCGAGCAGATCTTGAGTCTGCCACCGTTGGCCACTTGGTTACTCCCGCACTTGAGATTAACGATACCAGTATTGCCGTATTTATTATAAATTTAACTGTTGCAGGATATGAACATCCAAATCTGTGAAAGTATACAACAAGTGATAATGATTGAAAGGAGCCTAATATAAACGGAAAAACAAACCTTGATTCAACAATTATAGATTAAGGTCGGAAGTATAAAAGAGGTGGCCAGCGAACGGAGTATTCGCTGACATTAGTTAAAAGGTTTTTTGATGCTTAGAGGTTAACTTATCCATTTCAGATAAGACCTAACAACTGTGAGATTTTAAGGATAACGTTTGCCACAGTATATGTGATGCTGTTCATAAGACCTACAGGTTCAATGACAATATCACCATTATCTTTTGCTTCAATGAAAGTTTCAAGCGGAGTTTCAGAATCCATTATACTTCTTACAGTGGCCTCACTGGTACCGATGATCATGGTAGCATCAAAATCATCATCTGCTGATACTTCTTCAAAGAGAGTTACATATGCGTCTTCAGTGACGGCTTTTATGTAAATTGTATTACCCGAATCATCCACGATGACAAGTTTTATCACTTCATCCCCAAGCAGACTTTTGAGAGAAGAAGACAGGTTCTCTGAATTTGCATTATATTCATTGACTTTTATTTCGAGATCACTGACTATATCCGCACTTGCTACCGGCATGAACAACATCAGTAGCATTAAAAGAATTATTATTTTTTTCATTTTGTCCCTCCCGTACAAAATAATCTCCTCATTAACAGAGCAATAGGTTAATGTGAACATTGTAAACCACATAATGTCACAGATAACTGAAAAATGAATAACATACCAGTGTACGAAAATCTATTATTTCCAGCCATTAGATCACCCATTAATTGTACATATAATATATTGAATACAATTATAGTTATAGTTGTCTGTAACCTGATATGCAAGAATATTTTTTGCAGGAAAACAGTTTTAAGAACATAAGCATAATTGCATCTTCAATAGGGTGATTTCTAATGGGCGAGATTGTAGTAAGCGATGCCATGAGGGACTATTTTGAAGAGCTTGAGTCCAATCTCCACAAAGAAATAGAAATCGCCAATCGCGCACGTTCTAAAGGCAAAGACCCTAAACCGCATATTGAAATTCCACTTGCAAAAGACCTTGCAGACAGGGTAGAGAATCTCATAGGCGTAAAAGGGGTTGCAGAGCAGATCCGTATATTTGACGAAACGATGTCACGTGAAGAAGGAGCTCTTGCTATCGGAAAAGCCGTTGCTGAGGGTGCTGTCGGTACATTTGATTCAAAGGAAGAAGCAATTGAAGCCGCTATCCGTGTGTCCGTTGCAATGCTCACCGAAGGTGTGGTAGCAGCGCCAATAGAGGGAATCGACAAAGTCACACTTGGAAAGAACGATGACGGAAGCGAATACATCAGGATATTTTACTCGGGACCGATACGCAGTGCAGGAGGTACTGCACAGGCACTGTCTGTTCTTGTAGGAGATTATGTTCGCCGTGCAGTAGGAATTGAAAGGTACAAACCACGAAAGGAAGAAGTTGAACGATACGTGGAAGAGATCCTGCTTTACAGGCGTGTGGCAACTTTACAGTATACTCCTTCCGAATCAGAGATCAGACTTATCGTAGAGAATTGTCCGATCTGCATAGATGGCGAACCCACCGAAGCCGAGGAAGTTGAAGGTTACAGGAACATGGACAGGATAGAGACCAACAGGGTTCGCGGTGGTATGTGTCTTGTGCTTGCAGAAGGTCTGGCACTGAAAGCCCCAAAGGTCCTGAAGCATGTTAATAAACTTGAGATGGATGGATGGGACTGGCTCAACACACTTATAGCCGGAACAAAAAGTTCAGGTGATGACGACGGTGGTTTTGTGGGTGTCAAACCCAAGGATAAATATCTACGTGACCTGATAGCAGGAAGACCTGTATTCTCTCACCCCATGCGACCGGGTGGATTCAGACTCCGCTATGGCAGGTCAAGAAACACCTCCTTTGCTGCCGCAGGAATAAGTCCTGCCAGCATGTATATTATGGACAGCTTTATCGTTTCAGGCACGCAACTTAAAGTTGAAAGACCTGGAAAAGCTGCAGGAATGGCACCTGTTGACAGTCTGGAAGGGCCAACTGTGAGACTGAGATCAGGCGATGTAATAAGAGTGGATGATGAACAGGAAGCTATCGAGATTCATCCTGAAGTTGAAACCATTATAGATATCGGTGAGATCCTTATTAACTACGGTGACTTCCTTGAGAACAACCATCCTCTTGTGCCTTCATCATATTGTTTTGAGTGGTGGATACAGGAATTTGAAAAAACAGTTGAAAATTCACCTTACTCAAGAGACGAACTTAAAGAGCCATCACAGGAACTTGCACTGGAACTAAGTGAAAAATACAATGTTCCACTACATCCTGCCCATACACACCTGTGGCATGACATATCGGTGCAGGAATACGAAACACTTGCATTATTTGTATCAGAGAATGGAGTTCTTTCCCCGGATTCAAAGGTACTTGAACTTCCACTTACCCTAACCAGAGATTCCGGAATAAAAACAATCCTTGAACATCTCCTTGTCCTGCACAGACTGAATGACGGGAAGATCATCATAGAAAATCCCTTGCCATTCATCAGATGTCTGGGACTGGACACAGACCTTCAGAAAAAATGGGCTTCTTTGCCGGAAGAACTTACAGAAACTGTACCGGTGGTCAATGAACTCAGTGGCCTTATTGTAAGAGAGCGCGCACCAATAAGAATTGGTGCAAGGATGGGACGTCCTGAGAAATCCAATAAGAGAAAAATGTCCCCTGCTCCTCATGTATTGTTCCCTATCGGAGATTCTGCAGGAAATACACGAAAAATGGAGGCTGCCGCAGGCTACATATCTTCGCTGAACAGCAAGGTTGGACAGATACGTGTTGAGATAGGTAATAGAGTATGCCCTGCCTGTGGAACGGATACTTTCCTTTACCGCTGTGACTGTGGAGAATTCACAGTACCCAAGCTATTCTGCCCGAGATGTGGAATTTCAGCGCAGAAAGAGGAGTGTCCGAAGTGTGGTTCTAAAACTACATGCGTGAAAATGCAGAATATCAATTTCAAGGAGATTTATCAGGCTGCCTTTGCAAAAGTCGGTGAACGTGAGAACATCGAGGTAAAAGGTGTCAAGAGAATGATGTCAGGAACAATGACTCCCGAACCTCTTGAAAAAGGTATCCTGCGCGCAAAACATGACCTTTATACGTTTAAGGACGGGACTGTCAGGTATGATATGTCCGATATTCCGCTTACACATATTCGTGCCGATGAGCTTGGAATTAAAGTAGAGAAACTGATTGGAATTGGCTATACAGAAGATATCTATGGAAATAAACTGGAAAGGGACGACCAGGTTGTCTGCCTGAAAGTTCAGGACCTTGTAGTTTCCTACGATTGTGGCCAGTACCTTCTACGAACCACGAAGTATGTCGATGACCTACTTGAGAAATATTATGGTGAGGAGCCGTATTATAAAGCTGAGAAGCTTGAAGACCTTGTAGGAGTAATGCTAATGGGACTTGCACCTCACACTTCTGCAGGTGTGCTTGGAAGACTTGTTGGTTTTACAAAAGCATCAGTCGGTTATGCGCATCCTTTCTTCCATGCAGCTAAAAGAAGGAACTGTGACGGTGATGAGGACTGTGTCATGTTGCTCATGGACGGTCTTATTAATTTCTCAAGGGATTACCTTCCTGAAAAGAGAGGAGGTAAGATGGACGCTCCGCTTGTGCTTACCACACGTCTGGACCCCAGTGAAGTTGACAAGGAGGCACACAATATAGATGTGTGCGATCACTATCCGCTTGAGTTCTACGAAGCCAGCCAGAAATATACAAATCCTAAGGAACTGGAATCCACATTTGACCTTATAAGTTCAAGGCTGGGAACTCCTGACCAATATGAGCACTTTATGTATACTCACGATACAACCGATATTGCCGCAGGTCCGCTTAACAGTGCTTACAAGACACTTGGCAGTATGGTAGAGAAAATGGATGCTCAGCTTGCTCTTGCCGATAAGATACGTGCGGTCGATGCTCCTGATGTAGCTGAAAGGGTTCTTATTTCACACTTCCTGCCGGACATGTTCGGTAACCTCAGGGCATTTTCAAGACAGGGAACAAGATGCCTGAAATGCGCTGCAAAATTCCGCAGACCCCCGCTTACGGGAATTTGTCCGAAATGCGGCGGAAGGGTCATACTTACAGTTCACGAAGGTGCTGTGAAAAAGTATCTTGAGGTCTCAAAGAAAGTGGCTCATAACTACAACGTTTCCAGTTATACCAAGCAGAGAATAGATTTGCTGGGCCTGGACATGCAATCACTCTTTGAGAATGATAAATCAAAACAGACCGGACTGCTGGAGTTTATGTAAGCAGCCGGCAGCGATTATATTAATAGTTATTCTTTGGTCTGTTCACCAATTTCCAGGCCAATAGCATTTATTTCATGGATCAGTTCTTTAAATCCTGTTATTTCAAATTCAAGAACTTCCTCTTTGCTAAGACCAATAGACATTTCACCATCATATGTAAGCATGTCCGGACCCCTGCGCACAAAACGAGACACACCGTCACGGGACAGAACTGAAGTTGATTCGGGGTCGTGTACAAATGCTCTTCCCGGGATAATCACAGTCTGCTTTACATCCGTAAGGTCCAGCTTTTCCACATCTTCAATGGTTATCAGACAACCTATATCTTTATCCACGGCAACTACGTTGACAGCACTGCCAAGTTTTGTGAACACTTCCTGAAGCCTGTCCTTTGAAGCACGGCTGGTAAGTATTGTTGCATCCTTGCGAATCTCAGGAAGTCTCGCAAGAGCATCCGGTTCATTCCTGATAGCATACGGAGAGCCGATAAGCGGATCTTCAAGTGGTGTTCCTGTTATGCGGAGATTATATTTTGCATCGGCATCCCTTACGATCTTCACGAATTCTTCAATGCTGTGGGTTTCAATTCCTTCCATTACAGGAGCATTGTTCAGTATGAGACCTTCTTCTGTCTTGTTGGCAAAGCGCATGAGTATAGCTCCTTTGGCACCCATTTCTTCCAGGTCGCCAAGGGTTTTGTCAAGTACTTCACCGTCGTTAACTCCGGGAATCAGAACAATAGCTGCGTAGACATCACAATGCTGGCAGAACTGGCGCAATACTTTCAGTGCGGCTTCTGGCTCAGGGTCACGCATGTATTGTCTTCGCAGTTCCGGGTCTGTTGCAAATACTGTGAATGAAACTTCGGTGACTCCGTATTCAATGAAGAACTCTGCTTCGTCACCATTGCTGAAACCTTTTCCACTGGTATATCCCAGATGTATCGGAAGGCCGAACTGGGCAATGTTAGCCACCAGCTCCATAAGATCCGGATAACAGCTTACATCACCTCCACCGCTTATGGTGATCTTGTCAATATTATCACCTGCCATCATAAGACGCTGGTACAGGTCCTGGAACACATATTGCCCGGGTTTGAAACCGGAATAAGATTCCCTTACACCTCTGGTGCAGTAATCACAACCCTTTTTGAAAGGGAAACAGTATTTACAGCCAAATGGAGGGTTCTCTTTAACTTTCTTAAAATAACAGTATGTGCAGAAGCCTTTGCAATCTATTCCGGGATTGCCTCCTACGTCAGCAGTGATCTCCATAGAACGAGATACATATTATATAGGTACTTAAAGGTTTGCGGTTATTCTTTTAATATTTAGTCATATTCCGGAGGATGGACCTTTAGTACATACTACAAAATAGAATGCGGAATTTTAAGAAATAATTCTGATATTTAAGCTTTGTCAAATTAAGGGCGAATTCAATACTTGCTCAATTATATTAATATTCGATTTATGCTTGCGGTTGATGATTGCGAAATTGTTGTGAAACGATGCAAAAGGTTTAAACGTCATTGTTGCTTAATAATTCCGAGAATTCCCAGTGGAAAGTTTTCGTACGGAAAATTACTATGTGGTACAAAGTAATTGACTTTCATTCATTCATTCATCTGTACGTTTCCAAAATGGGTGATTTCTGAATAGAAACATAGGAGGAAAATATACGTGTCTGATAAAATAGACATTTACGACGACAGAGGTAAACTGTTGGAAAGCGGCGTTGATCTTACAGCTATTGCGCCAACAAGGAACGCAGCGATTCAAAACATCATCAAAGATACAAAGAGGACAGTTGCTGTAAACCTCGCAGGTATCGACAAAGCACTCAAGACCGGTTCAATGGGTGGATCTAAAAAGCAGATCCTCGGTAGAGAACTTGACTACGACATCGTAGGCAACTCCGGTGCTATCCTTGATGCAGTAAAGAAGCTCATCCAGGTCAGCGATGATGATGACACAGCAGTAACAGAACTTGGTGGCGGAAAGCAGCTCCTTGTCCAGATCCCAAGCGTAAGGACAATGATCGGTGCTGACTTCGTATCTGCAAGCACAGTAACAGGTGCAGCAGTCGTACAGACCATCATTGACATGTTCAACACTGACATGTTCGATGCACCAATCGTAAAGTCCGCTGTATGGGGAAGCTACCCACAGACAATGGACATGAAGGGCGCAAACATCGCATCAATCCTCAGCATTCCACAGAACAACGAAGGTCTCGGTTACTCCCTGAGGAACATCACAACAAACCACGTAGCAGCAATTACCGGTAAGAAGGCAATCAATGCAGCAGCACTTGCATCAATCTTCGAGCAGGTAGGTATGTACGAGATGGGTAACGCTGTAGGACCATTCGAGAGACACCAGTTACTCGGTCTTGCATACCAGGGTCTTAACGCAGGCAACTACGTCTACGACATCGTAAAAGAGAACGGTAAGAGCGGTACAATCGGTACTGTAATCAACTCAACAGTCGAGAAGGCAATCGAAGTCGGTGCAATCTCCGTTGACAAGACAGCTCCATCCGGATACAACTTCTACAAGGCAGACGACGTTTCAATGTGGAACGCAATTGCAGCAGCAGGTCAGCTTGCAGCAACCATGGTAAACTGTGCAGCAGGAAGAGCAGCTCAGAACGTATCATCAACCATTCTCTACTACAACGACATTCTTGAGAAGGAAACAGGTCTTCCTGGTGTCGACATGGGTAGAGCACAGGGTACTGCAGTAGGATTCTCATTCTTCAGTCACTCCATCTATGGTGGCGGTGGACCAGGTATCTTCAACGGTAACCACGTTGTAACCAGGCACTCCAGAGGTTTCGCAATTCCTTGTGTATGTGCAGCAGTCTCACTTGACGCAGGCACACAGATGACCACCATCGAGAAGACATCCACACTTGTCGGTAACGTATTTGGATCCATTCCAGAATTCAAGGAGCCAATCAAGGCAGTGGCAGGTGCACTCTAAGACACAACACCCCTCCTTAAATATCACAGATAATCATAAAGGTAACAAAAATGTCCGATACTTTTTCAGAAGCAAACTTTGTGCAACTTGAAATATTCCCTTCAAGGCTGCTCAAACCCGAAACAGCCCAGAACCTGCTCAGCGAGATCGCTGATGTAGAAGGTATTATCAGGCTGTTTGTCCATGGCCCAAGACTTCCCCAGACCGTTCCTTACGGACCTGCCACAGGAATGCCTGTGAACCATCCCGGGAATGCTGTAATCGAGGTTGCAGGACAGGCAATAGAACTTGCCGTATCCGTAGGCAGCATCCGTATGGAAGTTGTAGACGTAGATGTAAAAGAGCAGGTAAGGGAAGTTTGTGAAAAGGTTCTTACAGTACCATTTGAGTTCAGGGTAGGACATTTCATTCCAACGAGACAGACCGTCAGTGACTATGCAAAGCGTGGAGCTGGTGCCGATCCTCTTATGACCGGAATGACTGACCCTAAAGGAAAACTGAAGAACCAGCCAGTATGCATCCTTAAACCTGATGACTTACCTAATGACATGGAATAAGTGATGGAATGTTCGACCGGGAAACACAGGTTGTAGATTGCAGACACGGAATGGGTCTTGGCCGTGGAGGAGGACTTGCACAACGCGGTACTCTCTCTGAAACAGGAAGACCTGATGTGATCGCAGTTGCAATGAGCCCGGGAAGAAGACATATCACAAAACCAGTATGTGAACTCACATATGGCATGCGTCGTGAGGAAATCCAGGTTAGTGTGCTTGTGCTTAACACCGGTTCAGGTGTTCCGGATACCAACATGGGTTCCGGGTCCTTTGGAATCAGTCCTGAGGAGATAGCACAGATCAACAGACACAAAGTGGCTGTTATCCACACAGGAAACATCAGGGACCATGTGGTTAGAAAAGTAAAGGCAATTCTTGAGCAGGCCGATATTCCAGCAGTAGTTGTTTGTCAGACCCTCGTTGATTTCGAGGATTTTGCATTGGCAGGAATAAAGACAAGGCTTGTAAAACCAAAAGATAGTGATATTTTAGCAAAGGGAAGGGTAATGGAAATTGTGACAGGAGTTACACGAGGCGAATCATGTTCAAGGGAAAAACTGAACGAACTCGTGAAAGCCGTGAAAACCACAATGAGATCATTAGAGAATTAGGAGTGAATAATTATGGCATATGAACCACAATATTATCCAGGAGCAACATCCGTTGCTGAAAACAGAAGAAAACACATGTCTGGTAAAGTCGAGAAACTCAGAGAGATCTCCGACGATGACCTGACAATGATACTCGGTCACCGTGCACCAGGTAGCGACTACCCAAGCACCCACCCACCACTCGCAGAAATGGGTGAGCCAGAGTGTTCAGTCAGAGAAATGGTAGAACCAACACCAGGCGCAAAAGCTGGTGACAGGGTAAGGTACGTACAGTTCGTTGACTCAATGTACAACGGTCCATCAGTACCATACGTAAGATCCTACGCAGCAGCAATCAACTTCAGAGGTGTCGACCCAGGAACACTTTCCGGTCGTCAGGTCGTTGAAGCTCGTGAGAGAGACATGGAAGAGATCGCAAAGTTCCAGATGGAAACCGAGATGACATGTCCAGCACTCGCAAGCCTTAGAGGTGCAACAGTACACGGTCACTCACTCAGACTTCCAGAAGACGGTGTAATGTTCGACATGCTCGACAGGTGCAGAAAAGAAGGCGATGTAATCATTATGCACAAGGACCAGGTAGGAAGACCAATCGACAAGAAGGTAAACCTCGGCAAGCCAATGTCCCCAGAAGAGGCAGCAAAGAGGACAACAATCTACCGTGTCGATAATGTAGCATTCAGAGATGACGCAGAAGTCATTGAATGGGTACACAGAGTATTCGACCAGAGAACCACATACGGATTCAAGCCGGAGAACTGAGGTGATTATAATGGCAGACGATAGAAAGAGAATGTTTGCAAAACACATGGAAATTAAGTACACAAAAGAGCACGGTACTAACAAAATGGAAGGTGGAAAGATCACCGACATGACTGTAGAATACTACAGACTCGGTGTCGATCAGAACCCACGTAAATTAGAAATGAAAAAGGCAGGTCAGGAACTCGCAAAGAAGAGAGGACTTGTCGGTTACAACCCAATGATGCACTGTGGTGGTATACCACTCGGTCAGAGAGCACTCACACCATCTTTCCTTTCCGGAACAGATGACATGGTCGAGATCGATGACCTTCACTACGTCAACAACGCTGCAATGCAGCAGATGTGGGATGACATCAGAAGGACCGTAATTGTCGGTCTGGACATGGCACACGAGACCCTCGAGAAGAGGCTCGGTATCGAAGTCACACCAGAAACAATCAACCACTACCTTGAGACACTCAACCACGCACTTCCTGGTGGAGCAGTCGTTCAGGAACACATGGTCGAGACACACCCAGCTCTTGTAGATGACTGTTACGTCAAGATCTTCACCGGTGACGATGAACTCGCAGACGAGATCGACAAGCAGTTCCTCATCGACATCAACAAGGAGTTCCCAGCAGAGCAGGCAGCTCAGCTTAAGGCAGCAATCGGAAAGAACACCTTCCAGGCAGCACACATCCCAACAATTGTCAGCAGAACCACAGATGGTGGTCAGACAAGCAGGTGGATGGCTATGCAGGTCGGTATGGCATTCATTTCAGCATACAGCATGTGTGCTGGTGAAGCAGCAGTAGCTGACCTTTCATACGCAGCAAAGCACGCTGGTGTTATCCAGATGGGAGAAATGCTTCCAGCAAGACGTGCACGTGCACCAAACGAGCCAGGAGGAATTCCATTCGGTCACATGGCTGATATCATCCAGACAAGCCGCAAGACACCAGAAGACCCAGCAAACGTTACCCTTGAGGTAGTAGGTGGAGCATGTATGCTTTACGACCAGATCTGGCTCGGTTCATACATGTCCGGTGGTGTAGGTTTCACCCAGTACGCAACAGCAGCATACTGTAACAACATCCTTGATGACAACCTCTACTACAACGTAGACTACATCAACGACAAGTACGATGGTGCAGCAACCACAGGTACCGACAACAAGGTAAAGGCAGACCTCGCAGTAGTAAAGGACATCGCAACAGAGTCCACAATCTACGGTCTCGAGAACTACGAGAAGTACCCAACAACCCTCGAAGACCACTTCGGTGGATCCCAGAGAGCAACAAGCCTTTCCGCAGCAGCTGGTTCAGCTGTATCCCTGGCAACAGGAAACGGAAACGCTGGTCTCTCCGGATGGTACCTCTGTATGTACCTCCACAAGGAAGCACACGGCCGTCTCGGTTTCTTCGGATACGACCTGCAGGACCAGTGTGGTGCTACAAACGTACTCTCATACCAGTCCGACGAAGGTCTTGCTCTTGAACTCCGTGGACCAAACTACCCTAACTACGCAATGAACGTAGGTCACCAGGGTGGTTACACAGCTATTGCATCCGCTGCTCACGCAGGACGTGGAGATGCATACGCAGTCAACCCACTCGTCAAGATCTGCTTCGCAGACGACCTCCTCCCATTCGACTTCTCCAAGCCAAGAAAGGAGTTCGCAAGGGGAGCTCTCAGAGAGTTCGAGCCTGCTGGTGAGAGATCACTCATCATTCCAGCAAAGTAATTTTAAAACAAGTGCAGGCTTAATGCCTGCTACTTATTCTTTTTTGAATAAGTTTCATTCTTCTGTTTTTGATTCCATAGTATTCTGTTCTTCTTTATTCTGTAAGGCTAAATATTGCAAAAGCATTCATCTATCCGAAGAACTATCCAATCACCGATCTATGGAAAGATGGCTCTTAGAAAACTACTAATAACTTGAAACCTTGAAGAAACTTAAAAACAAGGTGCTATTAAAATGTCTTTTCACGTGATGCTGATCCCTACACTTGGTTGTCCAGGAAAATGTAATTACTGCTGGAGTTCCGAGGAAAAATCCCCGATAATGAGCATCGAGACCATTAAAGAAGTAGTTGAATGGCTCAAAAACTTCAAGGAGGATTCTGTTACTTTTACTTTCCATGGAGGAGAACCACTTCTGGCAGGCGCAGATTTCTACAGGGAGGCTTTACCAATCCTTGTCGAGGGAGCAAAGCCGAAGAAAGTGGCTTTTGCGATACAGACCAACCTCTGGAAGATGACCGATGAAATAGCTGAGATATTTGCGGAATATAATATTCCGATAGGTTCCAGTCTTGACGGTCCTAAAGAACTTAATGATTTCCAGAGAGGGGAAGGATATTACGAAAAGACCATGCGTGGCTATGAGATAGCAAAGGAACACGGACTTTCAGTCAGATTCATCACCACTTTCACTTCCCATTCCGAAAAATTCAGAGAGGAGATTTTCAATTTTTACCTGGAAAACGGCTGGACTCTCAAGTTCCACCCTGCTCTGCCTTCATTACGTGGTAATGAACCTGAAAAATGGGCTCTTGATCCGGAAGAATACGGCAGGCTTCTTATCTACCTCCTGGACAAATACCTGGAAAACATGGACAAGATCGAGGTCATGAACATTGACCACCTATGTAAAGGCGTATTTAGTGGCAGAGGTGCTGTATGCACTTTTGTGGACTGTATGGGAGATGTCTTAGCCATAGGACCTGACGGAGGAATATATCCATGTTACCGCTTTGTAGGCATGCCGGAATACGTGATGGGCAATGTCCGCGACAATCCCGGTATTGAAGAACTTTCAAAATCCGATGCATGGAAGCTCATGTTCGATTACAAGGATTACGTAGATGAGAACTGCAAGGACTGCTCCCACATAAAATACTGCAGAGGCGGCTGCCCTTACAATGCCATAACCCCAACAGGCGGAGAAATAAAGGATGTCGATCCCCATTGTATCTCTTACAAAATGATACTCGACGAGATCACCGAGAGAGTCAATAATGAGATGTTCGGCGGATCTGGTATGGAGATGGACTTCTTCCAGAACCCCATGAAGCCTTCAAGGCCGGGAATAATGGCTCTTATGCTTAAGAAAACATATGAGTAGAACAGATAATAAAGGATTTGATCATTTTTTTAATCGAATCCTTTTTCTGTATATTAGATGATCTTTTTAGTGTTAAAATCTGGCCTGACATCAGACAGAAAACTTTTTCTTAGATACTCTTCTGTCCGATATTACGTGGTAATGCTTAAATATTGCAAAACCATTGTTTTTTACATTATCAGTTATGAAATTAATTTTTGTTTGAAAGGAGTGAACCAAAATGCAATACAGTCTGGGCATTGATGCCGGAGGAACTTTTACAGACGGTGTAATTATCCGTGATTCAGATGGTGTGATAATGGATGCCACAAAAGTGCTTACCACTTATCCGGATCCAATAGGCGGAATTAAAAAAGTAATCGATTCGCTGAATCCTGAATATGTCCAGGATGTAAAGCTGGTTTCAGTCTCAACAACCCTGTCAACAAATACAATACTTGAAGACACAGGTTTCCCTGTCGGTGTCATCCTTGTAGGCGATTATGTAATTCCAAAAGAAGGATTCCCGGCAAAATATTATGTTCAGCTAAGTGGTGGTCACACCAGCAATGGTGAAGAAGCTGCCCCCTTGGACGAAGATGGTGTCAAACTTTTCGCCCTTGAGGTGAAGGACCATGTTGCTGCTTTTTCCGTATCATCATTTTTCAGTAACCGTAATTCCGAACATGAACTTCGTGTCAAGGAAATAATCCGTGAACTTACCGGGCTTCCGGTGGTATGTGGACACGAACTTTCCCAGGAAGTCGGTGCCTATGACAGGGCCATTACTGCTTATCTGAACGCACAGCTCCTGCCAATCACACATAAATTCATCCAGTCAATCATGCAGGACATAAAATCAAGAGGCATGGATGCAAACCTGCTCATGCTCAAATGTGACGGTTCCGTTGTTGGCATGGAAGAAGCCCTTGAACGCCCAATAGAATCCATATTTTCCGGACCGGCTGCAAGTCTTGTCGGTGCTTCCTTCCTCACAAAATACGATACATGTGCAATGGTTGACGTTGGAGGAACCAGTACCGATGTAGCTCTTATCAGAAATGGAGTACCGGAACTCAGTGAACAGGGAGCTGTTGTTGGTGGCTGGAAAACAATGGTAAAGGCCATCAGAATGGAAACTTCCGCAACCGGCGGGGATAGTCATGTATGGATACAAGACCAGAAATTCTACATTGGCCCCAGGAGAGTTATCCCTCTTTGCCGTGCAGCAACCCTTTATCAAGGATTCCTTGAAAGGTTCAAAGAATCAAAATCACCTTCCAGAAAACTTCTCTGTGAAAATGTGCAGCCTACAAAATTCTTTGTGCGTACCGGCCTTAAGCCTCTGGAACTTACCAGGACTGAGGAAGAAATATTCGATGTTATTCAGGGAGCTCCGGTATCTTATGTAGATATTTTCCAGCGCCTGAAAAAACAACCAAGTGTGCGTGCCCTTGATGGTCTTATACAGAAACGCCTTGTGCAGTCTATAGGATTTACACCAACTGACGCACTTCATGTACTTGGAGAATTTAATCAATGGGAAACAGAAGCTTCTATAATAGGAGCTGAGAGGATTGCCAAACAACTAAGAATGACCAAGGAAGAAGTTGCCAACATGGTTAAGAAAAAGGTTGCAAAGAATATGGCATCAGACCTTATATCTTACCTTGTTGATGGAATATCCCAACCTATTATTGACCAGATGCTTTCAGGCAATAACTACACACGTTTTAAAGTGGAAACACCAGTTATCCTGCTAGGCGGTCCTGTTGTTGCATACAAGGAAGAGATGGAAAAACTTATTGATGCAAACATAGTTGTTCCTGAACATGCCAGCGTTGGAAATGCTGTTGGTGCACTTGTTGGAAAGGGCATCAAACGCGTTGAAGTTCTTATAAAGAAAGACTTTGCTCCAATCACAGGTGAGGATGTAACTGATGAGGAACTAAAGAACGCAAAGGAAGTCATCAGTTACTTTGTGTTCACTCCGGAAGGAAGACAGATCTTCCCGGACTACATCCAGGCTTTTGATTATGCCAGAAATACCGGTAAAGAAATAATAATGGATTACATGAAAGCTGCCGGCTATGGCAAGGATGAGGTTGAAATTGAAGTTACCAAAAAGGAACTCATGGTAAGGGAAGGAGAAGAACCTGTTGAGACTAAAGTCATTGTAGTAGGGATCGGTACGTCCAAACTTGTTGTGGAAAAGGATGTAATTCCGGAATATATGCGTAAAAAGGCAATCAGTTCCCGCTCTGCTGAAGATTCATATTCAGGAAAGTGAAGAATAATTAAAAAATCGTATCAGGAAGATTAGCACAACGCTTCAATTAAGCTATGTATTATCTCCTGATCATTCTGTTTTTCTATTAGTCCATTAAATGTAGAATGTTTAGTACCTCAACAGGATGTACTTTTCATCGAAGTATGCACCCGGAGATGTGAAGTCGAAAACTACCAGAGAACCAGCTTCAGGTCTTACCTGGAATGATACTTCGGTCCTTGGTTCAAGACCTTCATATTCATCATCATCTTCCTGGAATACTCTTCGAATATCAACTACCACTTCCATGATATCACCTGTTCTTAAAACAGGCTGAGTGGCTTTGAATACAGATGAATCACGAGTGCGTATCGGGCTTACTGAGAAGTACTCATCTGTTGCCAGATGGATTTCATCATCATCAGCATCAGTATCATACCTGACATTAGCTACGTGAGTTCCATCAGATAAATAAATAATAAGCTGTGACAGATCTACATCTTCACTACCAGGTCCGAGTGATACAGAAATATGCAGTTTTGCAATCTCACCATAGTCTACAGTATCGCTAACGGTAACACCGTATGTTGTACCATCCAGAGTATAGTTATGTGATCCTGTGCGAGAAAAACGATATTCAAAATAAGAACCATCATCCACAATAGTCTCATCGCCACCATCTACTGAGATATTAAAATCTCCTGATGAGGAAATCCATTCGACCATTCCTCCTTTAGAACAATTTAAATCTGTAGCTGATAACGTCCCATCTGTATAAGTGACCGTCGTGTATGTCGCACGTTCACCCTCTACACGGTCAATACGCATATTGGAAGCAACCTCTCTTGTTGTCTCCTGACCAGTTTGAGATGCTTTCTGCTGAAGCACTCCTGAGGTCTTGATCAAAAGGGCAGATGCTACGGCTGCCACAAGTACCATGGAGATAAAGATGATAAGGGTACCTATACCTACCTGTGCACGGTCATCCCTGTGCATTAAATGTCTCTGATTTGCTTTCGTGCGATTCCCTCATGAAACGTTTTAGCAATCGTGTTACAGGTTTATATTGCGATTCATACTATATTAATTCTGTTATTTAATATTTTTGACGAGTTAATATAGATATCATGCTAGTAACTTCTGTTACCATAATTGCACTACCAAATATAATTATACTTATATTTAAATCATCCTGTAAAATAAACAAAATCAATTGTTACACATATATGTCAAGTGAATGGATGTCCATCAAAACTGCACGTGCTGGAGCTCCATCACACCCCTTTAGCTTTAAAGGAAGGCAAATAAAGAAATAAACACCCTCATTTGCATTCTTCAAGTCCAGATATTCCACAATATTGACATTATTGCTCAAAAAAAGGTGATGGTTTGGTAAGGATATGTCTTCATCAACAGAAAGTGTGTCGACACCAACTACCCTGAAACAGTTATCAAATATCCATTTTCCCGCAGTTGCCGCAAGCAGTCTGCCTGATTGCAGACTTCCATCGTTACCCTTAGAATAGTCCCTTGTTTTTATCAAAATAATATCTGAATCTTTCATTGAATGCAGCTTGTAAGCTTTTTCAAGTTCAACATCAGTGATAGGACCATCACCCAATGAAAGGTCAAGAAGAACAGCTTTTCCCATTAATGACCCTGAATCAATTTCAGCAACTGATCTTCCACTTTCATACAAATGTAAAGGTGCATCAATATGAGTACCGGTGTGTGTCCCAATACTTATTCTGGTAACCGTGAATCCATCTTTTTCAATTGAAGACACTTTTTCAAATACAGGAACTGGATCACCTTCATACACCGGAGTATCTTCGGATATTCCGGTAGTGATGTCAATAACTTTGAACTGCATTCGACTAAAAAAGGAAATATTTACAGGAAGCGCACGGAGTTATTAAGCACATCATGTGCCTGTTTCTCAGTTAATCCGGCCCCCATTGCAACTTTCAGGGCGAATTCCTTTGTAATCAGATTGCTCGGGCTATGTGTATCCGTATCTACAACAAGAGTTGCACCGGCTTCCATTCCAATCCTTGCAACGTGGCCATTTGTCCTGTTGTGACCATTCCTTGCAGTGATCTCCAGACAAACATCATTCTCACGTGCAGTTTCGGCTTCTTCGATAGTGATAAAACCGGGATGTGCAAGTATATCAACATCTGCAAGTTCAACTGATGCAGCATTAGTTCCTGGCATTACAGGTTCATTTATTGTTTCACCGTGAACAACCACGATCTCTGCACCAAGATCCTTTGCCATTTTTGCAAGAGGAGCAATCTTACGTGGTGGAACGTGGGTGATTTCCACACCTACTTTTACTTTAATATCAAGCTCATCTTCAAGGTACTTTGCCTTGCTCACGTTCTTGATAATGTGCTCTACATTTGTAAAGTCTGCATGGTCAGTGATACCTATTGCTCTGTAACCGTGAACAACAGCCCTTCTAACGAGTTCACTTGGGATAAGTTCGCCATCACTGAAAATAGAATGAGTATGCATATCAATCATAAAAATACCTCATAAGATTGAGAATCAATCTTAGAATAGAACCTATTATGTACTGAAGTTAGATAAAGCCATTCATAGGAAAACAAAAATAATATAATGCTTTATAGGCAATGTTCATAAGTCCGATATTTAGTATTTAATATTTGACATTAATACTTGATACTTACAGAATTATGACTTTCTAATAAGGAAGGATAAAAATTGACAGGAATTAGAAGATTGGTGCTGGATGTGCTTAAACCCCATCATCCATCAATTGTAGAATTGTCCACGGTACTTAGTGTGCTTCCAGGAGTACACGGAGTGAATTTGAGCCTATATGAAGTAGACCAGCAGACAGAAACTGTAAAGATCACAGTAGAAGGAGAAAACCTGGATTACGAGGAAATCAAACAGTCCATAGAGAATCTGGGTGCAGTAGTCCACAGTATTGATGAGATAGCTGCAGGAAAACGTCTGGTGGAAGAAGTGCAGACCTTACAGGAAAGATAAAATCAATCTTCTAAAAATTATCTGAATCTTCACGATACAGCTATTAGAGACTTTTGTACGCACGTGCGATGTTGTGTATAACTCCATCGTGCTCGACCGGGAAAAGGCTTACTGTGAACACTTTTAGAGCTTCGTTGTAAGCGGTAACCGCCTTTTCCACATTACTTTCTTTATTTTCTATTTCGGACAGTTCAAACCAGGCATTTCCAAGGTTGTTCTGGACTGTGGCATATTCTATCGGGCGGCTATCTATTGTATAAACCCTGAGAGCATTGTTAAATGAAGTGATAGCGTTCTCAACGTTGCTTTTTTCATTTCCATATGAAGACATCTCAAGGTAGAGATTTCCCAGGTTGTTCTGGACACCTGCATATTCCAGGGAATAGACATCTTCCCTGAAAACCCGGAGTGATTCCTTATATGCTGATAAAGACGTCTGAAGGCAGGTAACATTATTTTCAATATTTCCCTTTTTGCGCCATGCATTACCAAGTTTGTTGTTTATTGATGCAAAATAAATAGGATCAACTGCGATGGAATAGTAACCCAGGGCACTATCATAATATGCTATTGCAGTATCCAGATCACTTAAATCTCCTCTGGAAGCATATAGTTTAAGATAAGCATCCCCCAGACCGTAGTGTACCCTGAAATATTCAGCCGGATATTCATCCTCTGTAATGAACTTTAAGGAATAATCATAAGCATAGATGCTATTTTGCAGATGGCTGGACGCATTCCCAGTATCAGAAGATGCTATTTCCTCATACGTTTGTGCCCGGTAATAATGGTTCATCCCATATTCCAGTGGAAAATCCTTTGAAGATATCAAGTTAAAAACTGAATTATACACCTCAAGTGCACTGTCATAGTCACCTTCATCACGTAATTGTGATGCCTGCTCCCATAATGAGTCTATCTGGTTTAGTGTCCTTTGTTCCTGTATATAATCTCCAAAAATGACATATCCTGCGATAAGGAGAAGAAGAATACCGACGCCAGCATAGATAAAAGGTTTTTTTTGCGGACGAGATTCAGGTTCAGGGACTTCACAATTCATAGACAGATTCCAGAATTTACATCAATAACCATGCAACTTTTTCTGTTCAAGAAAGTACTGCAAGTAATAGTATAACTGCATACGCACTATAAAAACTACATTATTTTATAGTATAAATATATAATTGATGATAGGAAAATAATAGTGGCAATTTATTGCCACTTCGATATCAAAAATAAAAAAAGAAACTAATTACTCGATGACTTCTGCAAATGCAAAGTTTGGCTTCACATCGTTTATTCGGATCTTTACATGATCACCAAGCTGCACTCCTTTGACAAAAACAACAAAATCATCGATGAGAACTGCACCGTCTCCACTGGAACCAAGTTCAGTTATATCAACTTCAAACTCGTCCCCGCGTCTCACGGGAGCTGTTAGGAACTTCTTACCGATAACATAAATTTCAGCACTCTGAGACCTTGAAGCTTTAGGATTATAAGACTGAGTATAAGTAAAATTATCCTGTACTTCGTCTAGGAAATCATTGAACATATCTCCCTGGAAGACCTTTACTACAAAATGACCACCGGGTTTGAGGATTTTTTTTGCACAGCCAAGGGCTGATCTTGTCAGATCGATAGAACGTGCGTGGTCATAACTCCAGTTTCCACTTAAGTTCGGTGCTGCATCACATATTACAACATCAGCTCCGGCCTTGCCCACCATCTCAAATATCTTTGCAATGGTCCTGTCAGAAGTTATGTCGCCAACTATTGTTTCTACACCTTCTATAGGTGATATTTTCCTGAGGTCTACACCCACAACACGGGCACCTGACAGTTCTTTAGCAACCTCACACCATCCACCGGGAGCAGCACCCAGGTCTACAACTATGTCGCCTTCTTTTATAACATGGTGCTTGTTGTTTATCTGAAAAAGCTTATAGGCCGCCCTGGAGCGAAAACCATCTTCTTTAGCTTTCCAGTAATATTTATCACGCCTGTCTCTTGCCATATATGTACCAGATAATACCTAAAATTCAAATACCTTGTGCCGATTTCAGGGATTCTATCTTTGAACTGAGTTCCTGTATCTCATCTTCAAGACCAGGCATGTCATCAGATAGCCAGAAAGTGTAATCGTAATACTGGTTCAGTATGTCACTGTACCTTAACTCCAGATTTTCAAGATCATTTTCATGAACCTTTGTGGAACTGACTGATTCTATCTTGTTCTCAAGGTTCTTAATCCTGCGATGAAGATTATTGCTAAGCCTTGCAGCCACACTGCTGAGGTTCACTTCCCTCTTATGCAATTCAAGAATATCAATAACCTCGCTTAGCTCAAAAGGAACTTCAGGGAAAGCATTTGGGCCGGAGATGTAATACAAAAGGATACCATCTTCACCTTCATCTGAATCCTGTGAAGCAGAATTTGTCCTGTTTTCTTCTGTACCTGCAATCTCTTCAGCCGAAACAGCAACAATGAGATGTTCCTTTTCAGCTTCCACACATAATTCCTTAATAGAAGGCATAACCGGTGGAGTTCCGCCTTTGAGCAAAGAAAGTTCTTTTATTATATGATATATTTCTTCCTGGGTAAGAGCACCTAAAGCATCAATTATCCCGCAAAGTCCCTCTTTACTTAGCATTGAAGCAACCTCATATTATCTATAATCACAGCCTGTATCTGCGACATGTCATTAACTGTTTCATTATGCCTGAGATATTATGTTTTTCGATACGAACATCAGATGACAGATAAACCTGAGTGACATCAAGAGGAATATCTAGAGCAATTTCCTTTGCAAGCGGAAGTTCACCGGCCAGGATCATATAGTCGATGCTGCCACTGAACTCATCAAGAAGGTTTTTCAGGGCAAGTCTTACTTTATCGATATGGTGTGCGATATCCTCATCCCGCAACCTTTCAAAGCGCCTCTGACTGAATCCTCCTTTGGCATGTTTGGCCTTGACACTTGTTTTTATCATCTGGAAGGAATCGAAGTCTTGAGAATCAAGAGAAAAACCTGTGAAGGATTCGCCTGCATGAGCTACAAGAACGCAAACAGCTGCATCCTTGTTCAACAGCTCTGAAATAGTTGAAATATCAAATTTATTATCCGTACTCCATGATGATTTATCCAGCGGCAATGGCGGAACAAGAAGCTCATTTATCATGTGGTCAGGAGAATAGAATAAAACAAAACCTGTGGTAGATTCTACTTTCTCGGCCAGTGCAAGAGTTTCGCTATCAACACGCTCTGTTAAAAGCTCATAATCTTTTATGCTGGCAGGACTTTCGCCTGCAGCCACATACAATGTTACAAGTGAAGAGTCCACATATGTGATTGTTGATAAAGACCTGAGAAATTCTTCAGTACGCTGCTTGCTAAACTGGTCATTACAGGTGAATGAAATAGATGCAGGAATATCTGTCCTTTCTTTATCCATCTCATGCTCTAAGGTTTTGAGTTTCACTTCAAGAGCATTGAGTTTTTCCTCAGCTTCCTGTTTTGCTGCAACGGCCTTTTTCTCAGACTCGATGTTTTTCTCATATCTGATGTTGGCAGTCCTTACATCCAGCTCAAGCTCAACTATATGGGATTGAAGACGATTTATTTCATTTTCAAGCTCTTCTTTTCCAGAATATCTGTTGAAGAGATTGCTGATGTTGCCAACAACTTTGTCCTTTTCAATCATTTCATCTGAAATAGCAACTTACCTGATAAATAACCTATCGATTTGTTTTGAAGGCGGAAAAGAGATTCTTGAAAATGAAGCAATCAGGAAAGTGCATCCTGATGGAAGATACTACATATTTTAGAGATGCTTGAAAAATAGATTGACTAAAGCCAGGAAGGCTTTAGTTTTATATTTTGTACTATTTATAGGCTATTCAATTGATGACTCAGGCATCCATTACAAGACGGAAACCAATTGAAGAGTCACCATCACGAGGATCCTGCTTTCTCCTGTATGCTGTGTAGAGAGCATTTTCCTTGCTGGAGTAACTGCCGCCTCTGGCAACTCTTAGAGAAGATGAGCCTTTCTCAACAGCACTACCATCCTCGCTTGCACTGCCATAATTGTCTACCCAGCTATCCTGAACATATTCCCATACATTGCCGTGAACGTCATAAAGTCCCCATGGGTTTGGAAGTTTCTGACCTACTTCGTGCGTCTTCTCGTATGAGTTCACCTGATACCATGCATAATCCTTGAGGAATGGGCCTTCGTCCTCATCAATTTCACCAAATGAATAGAGAGTTGTTGTTCCGGCTGCAGCTGCATATTCCCACTCTGCCTCTGTTGGAAGTCTGTATTTTGTGGTTCCCTCCATCTCGTTGAGTTTGGTTATGAACTCCTGAACATCATTCCATGAGACATTCTCAACCGGATTATCATCGCCCTTGAAATTAGAAGGATTGTTTCCCATTACTTCTTCCCACTGAGCCTGAGTTACTTCGTATGTGCCTATGTAGAATGCATCGCCGATCCTTACTTCATGTATCGGCTGTGAGTATACATACTTGGATGTCCCCATGTTGAAATTTCCTGCCTCGATACGCTGGAACTCCATTCCCATGGAATTTGTGTATTCGTCACCTGTTGCACTACCTGCACCTGCAGATGAACTGCTTGCTCCGTTGTCACCACCACTATCACTTGAAGTGCAACCTGTTACAGAAATTGCAAGCAGGAGCACTGCCAGAATTGTTAATATTTTTTTTGTACCTATCCACATAAAATGTCCTCGCTGTGAGTCTTTTTGAAGGTATGATATTAATACATATCTATTTTTGACTGTTTATCTCAATTCTCAAAGTACTCGAAAGCATCGATTATGTCCAGATAAACACCATCAAATCCGACATTAAGTATCATATCCAGGTACGCATCCTCGTTCCCATAGATGACATTCTGCCACTCTTCTTCCCAGTAGCGTACCTTGTAATTACCTTCCCAATAAGGATTTTCAGCCTCAAGCCAATCAGGAGAGCCTACACTCCATGAATCATCCCAGTAGTAACGGTAGTCTTCAGCTTCACCAATGCTCATGTAGGCAATTACCAGACGAGAGCCACCATTTGATTTGGTTTTCAGGGAAGCAATATCATCAGATGTCAGAGATACATCATCATAGAAGAGATCGATAAGAATCACATCATAGTCAGTTCCCCGCAAGCTTTGCAGAAACTCTTCCTTGCTGCCATATTCTTCAGGATTGATGATGTACAGGAAATTCTCTGCATCACTAAGAGAATGAATATCATTACTGTTGACATTGAATGGCTTTGCCGGATAAGCAGGGATAGTATCAAGATCCCTGCTGTCAACAGCCAAGGCTATGTAACCCCTGTCTGCATTCTCACGATATGAAGCATCAACATAAGATTTAGTCCAGCAGTAATCGGTTACCAGTACAACTACACCGTTGTCCCTGGCAACATCCAGCAATGATGCCAGATATTCCGTATCTTCTTCTTTTGTTGCCATGTTGCCATCATCATAACCAAAGAAGAGGTCTTCCCTGCCAACTCCATCTATGGCTGCAATATAATCCTGCGCTGTAGGGTCATCTGACCCTCCACCGGATGTCAGAAGTTCCTGACCATTCTGCGGGATTATTATGAAATCCGGATTCTTCTGTTTTGAGTAAGTGCTGATGCCGGTGACAAAATCACGCATTTGCTGACGATAGTCTATTTCTGGAGTGGAGTTGTCAACGGCGTCGGGGGAATCAGTGTTTGAGACTTCGGATATACCAGAGTTTTCGATTGTGTCGGGTGTGTCTGTGCTGTTGTCTGAACAGCCGGATGTCAATAGTATGAAGGTGACAAAAATAATAATTCCCAGTGATTTCAAGTTCATATATAATTAGTAGGGCCAGAACAAGATAAAGATTAATAATTACTTGCTCTGAAGTCGGGATTCATCCACACCATGAGAATATCATCTTCAAAGCTACCATCATTTCTACGAACCTTTTTCTCCATCCTGCCTTCCTCCATAAAACCAAGAGATTTGTAAAGGCTTATGGCTGCGTGGTTGCTTTCCATTGTAATAAGTTCTACTCTCAGAACCTCAGGGTGTTCTGTTCTTACCTTTTCAAGCATTGTCGTGAAAAGCATCCTTCCGATTCCCTGTCTCTGGAAGGACGGATGGACGGCAATCGTCAGGTGCTCGAACACATGGGAGAACACACTAAGAGATGAGCGGTAGGTGTGCAGATCAGCGATTATGCGGTCGTTCTCAGTATCATCAACCACAAGGATGATGCCATCTTTCAGGCTGTTGGTTAGGAATTTGTCTATGTACTCCTCTGTGACCTCAGGGGGTTCACGGATAATACCTCCGGGAATTGTAGCTACCTCACGGTAAAGGGCTAATAGCTTGGATTTGTCTGCAGGAGTTGCAGGACGGGGTACGAATAGATGGGACAATTTCGGAACACCTGTTTGGAACTATCAACTACTATATTTCAAGCAGGGAACCTATTTTAAACTTATATTAAATGTATTTCATTGAAAGAAAACACATCAAAAAAGGACTATCAATCGTTCGGATTTAATACAAAAAAAGACTATGAGGCCTCCTGACCTCATTAAAAATGATAATACTATTTTACTCAGTAGGCTTCCACGGTTTTCTGGTGAGCAGTTACAACATCATCAAGATCCATGACAATATTATCTCCTGAGACCGTATATGATATGCTCTCCTTGGGATATGCAACACAGCCTCCCTGGATACCTGCGCCGGTAGCAGCATCAAAGACAGTGCCACATGAATCACATACCAGGACATCATCATTAAGGGTGAATCCTATGGACCTGCATGGAGGACATACGTTAGACCTGACAAATATATCGCCACCGAGCTTGTAGGTCATGACCGCAACTTCGCCAATATCCGTATTCACTTTAAAATGAACATTAGTGTACTTATCTACAGAACTTACAGGAATGGAGACAGTATCCCCGCTTATTTGGGATTCGATCCATGTTCCTTTCACAGGACCAGATGATCCAGATGATGCTGAATTACCATTACCTATGCAACCCAATGCTGAAAGTGATACAAGCAACACTAACAAAAAAGTAAAAACCAATTTTCCATTCATACTCTTACTCCCGATATTATACCGACCTTATTCCTCATCCATACTTACCAGCCTATTCCTTAATGCTGCCATCCTGCAACTCTATCACTCTGTCAGAATGTGCAGCAAGCTCACTGTTATGAGTTACCATGATAACTGTCATCTCATCTGAGAGCGACTTTAACAGAGATATTATCTTAGCACCTGTGATGGCATCCAGCGCACCGGTTGGCTCGTCCGCAAGCAATATCTTTGGATTCATGACAACCGCCCTTGCGATGGCCACACGCTGCTGCTCACCACCACTCATTTCTGATGGCCTGTGATTGATCCTGTGGGACAAACCAACTCTCTCCAGTGCACTGATAACTGCACCGTTATCCTTCTCGCCTGCAAAGACCAGTGGAAGAGCTACATTCTCATAGGCTGTAAGGGAAGGGATGAGGTGGAACTGCTGGAAAATAAAGCCAACTGCATTGCGCCTTAGCTCAACAAGTTCTTTCTGGGACCTGCCTGTAATATTCTCGCCATTTATATGGATACTTCCGCTTGTTGGGTGGTCCAGCATACCTATAAGATTCATAAGTGTGGTTTTTCCTGAACCGGATTGTCCCATGATGGAAACGAATTCACCGTTTTTTATATTCAGGTCTATCCCATGCAGAACTTCGACTTCAGTTGAACCTAAGTTGTAATTCTTTGTCACATCTGTGACCCTGACCACATCATGATTTTCAGACACTTCTAAGCACCTCCGCAGGATCGATTCCAAGAGCTCTCTTTGCAGGAACAAGCGAAGCTATCATTCCAGTAAACATACAGATAGCAACAACCGGCAGCAGAAGATCCCACATTGGATCGGGTGCTACTGAGACCAGCATCGGAGCTGAAACGAATGAAGCCATGGTACCTATGAGGAAACCAATGCACCCTCCCACAATTCCAATGATCGCACCTTCCAGGAACAGCATGGAAACCACCTGGATATCGCTTGCACCTATAGCACGCATTATACCAATCTCCTTCATTTTTTCGTTAACAGAAGCAAGCATTGTGGAAGCAACGGTCAATGTGCTTACAAGCAGGGTAATAATGGAAACTGCCATGGCAGAGGATTTTGTATGATTGACAATTGCCATCTCATTTTGCACGATCTGGCTCATTGCACGTGCCTCCATCCCAGGTAGAACACCTTCTATCTGCTGGCTCATTTCTTCAACCGGACAGGCACTACACAACGCACGTACCTCCAGACTGCTGACTTTTCCTTCCATGGAAAGCAGATATTGGGAAGTCGCAAGCGGAAGTATGACGTAGCTGTCCTCGTTATCCCCGGTGCTCTCTATCACACCTGCAACCTGGGCATCAATAGAAATATTATCATTAGAAAGTGTAATCATCGAACCTTCCTTAAGTCCCAGCGGAATGGCGATATCCGAACCCAGGAGTACTTCTGGTTGTTTAGTGTTCTCTGAAGACATCCAGTGACCCTGAATATTCCACCAGGGTTTGAGATTCATTTCCTGTTCCGGGTCAACGCCCATCACAACAACAGAAGAGCCCTGAAGTTCTGCAATGCCATAGAGTCTTGGCGCTACGACCGACAGACTTGCATTATCCTTGATCGTGTAGATCTTCGGAATATCTGATTCTTCGATGTAGTTGTTTCCCGTGTAAAGTGAACCCATTGAAGTGTATCCGTCCACAAGAGGGATGGATTCTATCTCAGGCCGGACTATTATGTTTGCACCGAATTTGTTCGTTGCTTCATGAAAGCCTTCAGTTGCTGCTGAGAATGTAGTTACGACAGCTACTATTGCAGCAGCAGCGACGACCACACCGAGTACAGCCACCGCAAGTTTTGTTTTCCTGCGGAATACGTCCTTCAATACGAAAGAGTGTAAATGCATTCTCTTCTCCTCAATTTTGAGTTATTATCTGACAGGTTATACATTAAGTGTAAAGTTAGTACTTTACAATAAGTGTAAACGCAGATTAACTTTACGATAGATGTAAAGTAACAAAAAAGAGAAACTCATAAGATATATATGGTTTTACAGCAGTTGTAAAGACATGGTAAAATTGGACAGAATAAACCTCTCCAATGAAGGGTTGACCAAATTCTTCAGCCCCATTGAATCACAAATAATGCAGGTCCTATGGGAAAATGAAGAACTGACAACCCCCGAGATTACTGAAAAGACCGATATCCCCTTATCCAGCGTAGCCGGCACTCTGGACAGGCTCGTAAAAGCAGGTTTTGCAACACGTAAACTGGACAAAGGTGAAGCAAAGGTAAGGTATCTCTACTCTGCCGCAGATTCCATGGACAATACTGCAAACACCATTACAAAAAAGGTGCTTGATAGTCTTGTGGATACCTTTGGTAAAGTGGCAATAGAGAATTTTCACGCATATAATAACAAGAAGTGATTTTTCAGGACACGGAACATGTTCTCCATACAGGATGAAGTGGAATGCTATATCGCCTGCATTAATGAAGGAAATCTCCTGCCGTTGATAGGCACCTCCATGATCCTGGCCCTGCTGATGTTCAGTATATACTTCAGGACAAGCAGACCAGTAACACGACTCTCAGCGTTTGTTGCTGGCCAGTTATTCATCATTTCTGCCATCGCAGCAGTTGTCTATGCAATGAAGTGCAGTCAGATGTTAAGCATCGAAATATATCTGGGTTATGTGACACTATCAACAGCTATTATCCTGCTCCTGCCTAGAGTGTATTATAAGATACTTATCAAAAGATACGATGCCAGACCAATAACAGAGGTTATGGACTGGCCTCAGGAATTTGTAAAAAACCTTGACACGAAATCCAGCGTGTATTATTATGATTCCGCAGTACCCCGAGCATTCGCTTCCGGAAAGGCTATTTTCCTGTCACTTGGAATGCTGGAACTGGTTGATGAAACTGAACTGAAAGCCGTCCTTGCGCATGAAGTATGGCATCTTCGCCATAACAGCAGGACTCCCATACTAAGGCAACTGTCACTGATGAGCTTTACAAAGAACCGTTCTGAAGACGAACTGGAGACTCTTGCAGACATGTTTGCAGAAAAGGTTGTCAGCAAGAGTGCACTTGAATCTGCAAGAGCAAAGATCAGCTGAGATTGATAACAAACAGTGTGAATGATATCTATTTGAATAGAGTGATCGGGAAATTGAAAGATTCAAATTGTTTTTGTCCAACTTTATTAAATACTAAAAATTCACTTATTCATCAAATAAGGATAGAATATGCCTCAGATTCCAAATGACCACCCGACACTCTGGATAAAATCCACAAAATCAGAATCGCTGAAAGGCAAGACCATCGTGCTTGCAGTCACAGGCAGCATTGCTGCTGTAAGGACAGTGGAACTTGCACGGGATTTTATACGAAGAGGCGCAGACGTTTATGCAGTTATCAGCGAGGCTGCCGGATGGATAATCAACCCAATGGCCATGCATTATGCTACAGGAAACGAAGTCATCACTGGCATAACCGGGAAGGTCGAGCATGTGGAGTTCTTTGGAAATCTTGGCAGGGCAGACCTTTTGCTCGTGGCTCCTGCAACCGCCAACACCATCGGAAAGATTGCAGCAGGGATAGATGATACACCTGTAACGACCTTTGCGACCACAGCAATCGGCGCAGGTAAACCTGTAATGATAGTACCTGCAATGCACGAGGATATGTACAATCATCCGGCGGTCATGGAAAACATTGAAAAGATGAAAGACTGGGGAATCAGCTTCATCGGGCCCAGGATAGAGGAAGGCATAGCAAAGATAGCCGGAAATGACGAGATCGTGCTTGATGTTGAGAGGGCTATCGGGAAAAGGACACTCTGTGGAAAGAAGATACTGATAACAAGCGGATCAACAGCAGAGCCTATAGATCCTATACGAATTCTTACTAACAGAGCTTCCGGGAAGACCGGGAATGAACTTGCACTTGAAGCTTATCGCAGAGGAGCTGAAGTAACTATAGTTCACAGAAATAGGCTTGGAGTTTCCGGCGTCAATGAGATCTACGCTGAAACTGCTGATCAGATGACTGATGCAGTGCTTGATGAACTTGCAAAAGGTTATGATATACTCATAAGTTCTGCTGCAATTGCAGATTATACGATTGATGCAAGCGAGCAGAAAATAAAATCCGGAGAAGAAGGACTTGAGCTTTCTTTCAGGAATACGCGTAAGCTTATCAAAGAAGCAAAGCAGGCATTTCCACTGGTGAAGATTGTCGGGTTCAAAGCTGAAGCCGGAATCGGTGCGGATGAACTTATCAGAAGGGCAAGGCAGACACTTTTGGATTCGGAACTTGACATGATAGTTGCTAACGAGGTCAGTAAAGGCGGTATTGGAACAGAGAACAATAATGTAACTATATTATACTCTGCTATCAAAGAAAATCGTAATATTAAAGGCTCTAAAAGCCTTATTGCAACTGCCCTTATGGATGAAATTACAGAACTGCTGACATCAAAAGGCGAAATATAAATGCAACCTGAACCTGTAAATGATACTCTGACAGCCAGAGCTTTCGCACCTGCACATATAACTGGTTTTTTTAAGATACATGACCATGAAGATCCCATGAAAAAAGGGTCTACTGGTTGTGGAGTAGTACTTGATGGCGGAGTTTATACCACCGTTACAACAGGAAAGGATATTGATAAGACAGAGATATTCCTCAATGGCGAAATCGTTGCAGGAAACACCAGCAGAACAGTTATTGAGTCCATGACAGATCTTCCTGTAAAGGTGGAAAGTATTTCGGACATACCAATAGGATGTGGATTTGGAGCATCTGGAGCAGGAGCGCTTGGAACAGCATATGCGCTGAACCATGCTCTCTCGCTGGAATATACATCCATTAGACTCAATGATATCGCACACATTGCAGAAGTCAAAAATGGAAGTGGGCTGGGAGATGTCGTTGGGCAGGCACATGGGGGGATACCAATTAGAAAAACACCGGGTTCACCTTCAATAGCTCGTATCGATCACGTGCCAACAGCGGAAAAAGAGGTATTCTGTGTAGTTCTTGGAGAACTATCCACCAGCTCAGTGCTTGGAAATCCGGAAATGGTTAAAAATATCAACATAGCAGGCGAAGAAGCCATGAAAAAGCTCATTGAAAAGCCTACTGTGGATAATTTCATGCATTGCTCCAGGGAATTTGCCATTAATTGCGGACTTGCCAGAGGAAAGGTAAGAGAGGCTATAGAAGCCGCTGATAAAGCAGGAGTTGTAGCTTCACAGGCAATGCTTGGCAATGCAGTATTCTCAATACCTTCTGTGACCTGTGTAAAGGAACTTATAGATGTATTTTCTGATTTTGGTGAAGTTCTCAGGTTTAAGATACGAACTGGAAGTATCAAAATTGTCTGAGCGAAAATATATTATCAATTCCACCTGATATTATACGCTTGGAATTATTTATTGGAGAGATTTCTATGGTTGTTGAAGGTGAATGGGAACCAGAACCACCTAAAAAGGTTCCGGAGATCCCAATAAAAGATATTGCACCTATAATAGGGAAGATGGGTCGTGGTATTGCAGTTGTTTTTGTATTATTGATCGTATTTTCAATTTTATTCGGCTCTATTTTTGTGTCGGTTGGGGCCGGAGAAGTTGGAGTGAAGTTCAACCAGTTTGGTGGTGTGGAAGACGACGAACTTGGTGAAGGCCTGCACATCGTTCCACCATGGGTATCTGTGACAAAGTACTCTGTCAGAAGTGAAACATATACCATGAGCGGTGTGGAAGATGAAGGACAGGTCGTTGGTGATGACCAGATCAAGGCGCTTACGGCTGAAGGTCTTACACTGGGACTGGATATCACTGTAAGGTACAGACTTGTGCCTGATGAGGTTAGTGATGTTCACCAGAAGCTCGGAACAAACTACGCTGAAAAGATCATAAGACCTACAATAAGGTCATCGATACGTGAAGTTGTTTCCAGTAAGACAGCCTTGCAGGTCTATGGTGAAGAAAGAGAACTTGTAGCCGGAGAGATGCTCACAAATATTGCAGATGCCCTTGATAACGATGGGATCATTGTGGAAGAAGTACTCGTAAGGAACGTAGTGCTCCCGACAAGGGTTGCTGAAGCCATTGAAGCAAAACTCCAGGCAGACCAGGATGCCCAGAGAATGATATTTGTAAAGCAGAAGGAACAACTGGAAGCTGAAAGAAAGATCATTGAGGCGAATGGTATTGCTAATGCAACTATAGCCCAGGCCTATGGTGAAGCTGAAGCGCTTAGGGTCATTAACGAGCAACTGGCAAAGAACCCTGACCTCATCAACTATAAGTACATACAGATGTTGCAGGGACAGGAAATACAAACAATGATCGTGCCAACAGACCAGGGAATAATATTGGATACGAGCAAATAAAATAATAGAATAATAAGGAGAAAACGGACTGAATGACAGACATCCCTAAAGATCATCCCAGGTATGAATCTCTCATCACCAGGGAAAGAATAGTTGAAGGCGTAAACATCGGAATCACAAGCAAACAAGGACTTGTGGCGCAGGGACGTGGGGAAGCTTTTGACTACATGATAGGGGAGAAAACCACTAAATCAGCAGCCATTGCAGAAAGGGCAGCGGTTGCTAATATTCTCCTTGCAGAGAATGCCATAATATCTGTGAACGGCAACACTGCTGCGCTTGTACCTGACCTTATGGCAGCTCTTGCAGATGTCACCGGGGCAAGACTTGAAGTGAACCTATTCCACAGAAGTGATGCCAGAGTGCATAAGATAATCGACCACCTGAAAGCACATGGAGCAGGTGTTGTCCTCGGTGGAAAAGGAGATAAGAGACTTGACCTTTCCCATGACAGGGCTATTGTTGATGAGGAAGGTATATTCAGTGCGGATGTTGTACTGGTTCCTCTTGAAGATGGTGACAGGTGCCAGAAACTCGTGGAAATGGGCAAAACTGTAATTACCATAGACCTGAACCCTCTTTCAAGAACAGCACTGACAGCTAACATCACCATCGTGGATAATGTCACAAGGGCACTCAATAACATGATCCAGTTCACAAAGGACATGAAAACTCACAGCAAGGATGCTCTTCAGGAAGTTGTTGATTCGTTCAACAATGATGTTACCATTTCAGATGCCCTTTACACCATGCAGGAAAACCTGAAGAACAAGGCAGAGGAGAAAGGTCTTACATGCGTCTGATCGAGACAACAAGGAAATTCGTTTCAAAGGTACTGGAAAATGAACCCAGCACCCATGATATGTCACATATTGAAAGGGTTGAAAGTACCTGTATGAGGATTCAGGAAAAGGAAGGTGGAGACTTACAGGTAATCCGCCTTGCAGCACTTCTTCATGACGTAGGTATCGTGAGAGAACACAAGGAAGGTGGCAACCATGCAGAATATAGCGCTGAGATTGCACGTGATTTCCTTGCAGAGAATGGTGCAGAAGCAGAACTTATAGACCATGTGACATCCTGTATCCTGACCCACCGTTTCAGCCGGGGAATAAAGGCAGAGACAATCGAGGCACAGATCCTTCAGGATGCCGATAGGATCGATGCGCTGGGTGCTGTTGGTATTTTCAGGTCACTTGTCTCCATGGGAGCCTTGAGGGCTTTGAAAGAAACGATTGGGACGGTAAAGGAAACTTCTATGAATGCTTATACAGAAGATCCTTTCGACGGGTTCCACGATTACATGGAAAGAAAACCTTTTAAAATACCTGAAAGACTTAATACGGAAACAGCTAAAGATATTGCAGAACAGAGACTGGCAATTATGCGCAAATATCTGGATGAGCTAAAAGAAGAGACATCAGGAGAGAAATAATGGCGGATCTTATCATAAAGAATGCTTATATCCTTACAATGGACCCGGAAGCAGGTGATATTGAGAACGGGGTCGTTGTTGTAGAGGACGGTAAAATTAAGGAAGTAGGAACTTCAACAGAATGCACCGCAGAGAAAGTCATCGATGCAAAGGGCTCAGTCCTTATGCCAGGACTTGTTAACACCCACTGCCACGCAGGAATGACACTTTTCAGAGGCTATGCTGATGATATGCAGCTTCAGGACTGGCTTGAGAATCACATATGGCCTGCCGAAGCTAAACTTACTGACGATGACATTTATGCAGGCACAAAACTTGCATGTCTTGAAATGATACGCTCCGGAACCATTGCTTTTGCTGATATGTACATCCACGAGAACAGGGTTGCTCAGGCTGTTGATGAAGCAGGAATTCGTGCAGCACTTTCCTACGGAATGATAGATTTCGGAGATAAGGAAAAAGCTGACAAGGAACTTGAAGTTGGCAGTGCTTTTGTCAAAGAGTGGAACGGGAAAGCCGGCGGCAGGATCAGTACAATGTACGGTCCGCATGCACCTAACACATGTTCAAAAGAATTCCTGATCAGAGTTAAAGAGCAGGCTGTAAAGGATAATGTAAAACAGCATATCCATGTTCTTGAGACCGAAGCCGAACTTAACTATATGAAAGAGAATTTCGGCATGTGTTCTATCCATTTCCTAAAGGGAATCGATTTCTGGGGAACTGATGTACTTGCTGCACACTGTGTATGGCTCTCAGATGGCGACATTAAGATACTTGCTGAATATGGTGTGAATATTTCACATAACCCTAACAGTAATATGAAACTCGCTTCCGGCATCTGTCCTGTGGCGAAACTCATTGATGCAGGAGCAAATGTATGTCTTGGAACCGATGGATGTGCTTCCAATAACAACCTTGATATGTTTGAGGAAATGAGATCCGCAGCTCTTTTGCAGAAGGTCAGCACAATGGATCCGACTGTGCTTCCTGCACGTAAGGTTCTTGAAATGGCAACCATCAACGGTGCAAAGGCACTTGGAATCAACAGCGGAATGTTGAAAGAAGGTTATAATGCTGACATGATAATTGTTGACATGAACAAAGCTCATCTGGCACCAGTCTACGATGTTGCTTCACATCTTGTCTATGCTGCAAGCGGCAAAGATGTCAGCGCTACCATTGTTGATGGAAAGGTGCTTATGGAAGATGGAAAGGTACTTTCCATGGATGAGCAGGAAGTAATTGACACTGCCATAAAGAGTTCAAAAGACCTTCTTGGAAGAATTGGAAATTAAGTATCATAACTAAGGCTTACACTTATATTAGATACGTTATTATCAAATGTTATTTTCAAATTGGAGATAAAAGATGACTGATACTGAAATGTTAGAATCCGGAAATATGAAAATTGACTGGGTTCTTAACCACATGCCTGTTCTTAATATCATCAGGGAACAGTTTGCAAAGGAAAAACCTCTTGCAGGTCACAAAGTTGCAATGGCACTCCACGTAGAGGCAAAGACCGCAGCTCTCGTTGAAACGCTCGCAATCGGTGGAGCAAAAGTAGCAATTACAGGATGTAATCCTCTTAGTACACAGGATGACGTTTCACTGGCATTGCACAACAAGGACAACATCCAGTGTTTTGCAAAATATGACTGCTGCAACGAGGAATATTACGAAGCTATTGACAAAGTACTTGACATGAAACCTGACATCACGATCGATGATGGTGCAGACCTCATTTTCAAGCTTCACACAGAACGCACAGACCTTCTGCCAGACATCCTTGGTGGGTGTGAGGAAACTACAACAGGCATCCACAGACTTAAGGCAATGGAACGTGACGGAGCTCTTAAGATGCCTGTTATTGCTGTGAATGATGCAATGACAAAGTTCCTCTTTGACAACCGCTATGGTACAGGACAGTCCTCATGGGATGGTATCATGAGAACAACAAACCTTCTTGTAGCAGGCAAGAATGTCGTTATTGGCGGATACGGATGGTGTGGTAAAGGTGCTGCTATGCGCGCAAAGGGTCTTGGAGCAAACGTCATTGTGACCGAAATAGACCCAATCAGAGCACTGGAAGCACGTATGGATGGTAACAGTGTTATGCCTATGAAAGAGGCTGCAAAGATCGGCGACATATTCCTTACAACCACAGGAAACAAGGATATCCTGAACAGAGAGGATTTCGAAGTCATTAAAGACGGTGCAATCCTCGCAAATGCAGGTCACTTCAATGTTGAGATCAACCTTGAAGACCTCAAGGCAATGGCAGGTTCTGTCAGGACTGTGAGAAACAATATCAAGGAATACAAGATAGGGGAGAAACGTGTTTACGTGCTTGCTGACGGAAGACTTGTAAACCTTGCAGCAGGTGACGGGCACCCCGCAGAAGTTATGGATATGAGCTTTGCAAACCAGGCACTCTGTGTAAGATACATTGCAGAGAACAAGCTTTCAAATGGTGTTCATGCAGTACCTCATGAGCTTGATATCGGCGTTGCTGAGATGAAACTCATGTCGATGGGCATAAGCATTGACAAGCTTTCTGATGAACAGGAAGCATACATGGCAGGCTGGGAAACCGGAACATAAACCTGTCATTTACTTTTTTCTTTTTGAGATTTGAACTGCTACAACATGGGTGCTAACCGAAGGTTCGATATTTTGTTGCAATTATAAGTACTAATAAGCAATAATATATCAGGAGTGGCCACTGGAGAGGGAGAAATTAACCACATTTATAGGCTACTTTGTAAAAAGCGGGAATAATAAGATATAAACATTCTGTTTTGGATTAAATTATGGGTACATCTATAAAAAAGATATAAGTAATAGTAAGTCATTGGATGCTATAGAAGTTCGAACGCAACGGGGAAGCACGAAAACTATATATACTAAAAGTGCTTTTATCACCCGCTACACCGAAGTCGATGAACGTGAAGCAGCCTCAGCAAATCCACCCAACATATTGGGCTCGTAGCTCAGTCAGGCAGAGCGTCTGGCTTTTAACCAGACGGCCTAGGGTTCAAATCCCTACGAGCCCGCCAATCACTTTGCAAGAGTGTTCACGTTCACATTTTTGAGGGAGGAGTAATATATTGAGAAAATTTAGCCTGCTCGACCATCAGTTGATCCCTAAACATGAAATAATGTTGGAAGATGAACTTAAATCTGTTTTAAAGCAATATGCCATTGAGAAGGAACAACTACCCAAGATAAAGGTTGTTGATCCCGTTATTCAGGAAATTGGGGCACAGGTTGGAGACGTCGTAAAGATTACACGTATCAGTCAGACCGCCAGCGAAGCATTCTATTATCGACTTGTCATCGCTTAACTGCGATATTCACATTATTCAGACAGGGCTTTTTTGCAATAAACACAATAACCACATAAAGAAGGTGCTATCATAGCGTTAACCAAAGGACAGATCCCACGTTCGTTTTTCACGAAAGATAAGATCGTACAGCATCACATAGATTCCTACAATAAGTTTCTGGAGACTGGTCTTCAAAAGATCATCGATGAACAGAAGATCATCGAGACCGACCTTGAAGACACATATATCAAACTGGGCAATATCCGCGTTGAGAATCCTGTTGTCAAGGAAGCGGACGGAGCCATCGAAAACCTCTATCCTAACGAAGCAAGGCTCAGAAACCTTTCCTATTCCGCACCACTCTACCTCCAGATGAGTGTTGTTGAAAATGATGAAGAGAAAGAACCACAGGAAGCAAAGATCGGACAGCTTCCGGTAATGATCAAATCCGACATATGTAACCTCACTGAGCTTAGCGAGGAAGAGATGGTCAAATACGGTGAAGACCCACTTGACCCAGGAGGATATTTCATTATCAACGGTACCGAGCGTGTGGTCATGACACTGGAAGACCTCGCTCCTAACAAGATCCTCACTGAATTCGGAGAAAGATATGGAGACATCATAGAGGTTTCAAAGGTATTCTCACAGAGAAGAGGATACAGGGCACTCGTAGTTGTAGAAAGAGGAAGAAAATCACTTCTTGAAGTATCATTCCCATCCATTTCAGGCCGTCTTAACTTTATCACACTTATGAGAGCACTCGGCGTGGAGACTGACGAGGAACTTGTAAAAGCAGTATCCACAGACCCTGAGATCATGAAGTTCATGTTCGAGAACCTTGAAGAGGCAGAGGTCGACAACATTGAAGATGCAATGGAGAAGATCGGTTCAAGAGTCGCTTCCGGACAGGCAAGGGACTACCAGATCAAACGTGCAAACTACGTGATTGACAGATACCTTTTACCACACCTTGGAAATGAGCCACACGACAGGGCAGCAAAGGCAAACTTCCTTGGAAGAATGGCAGAATCATGTTTTGAACTGGCACTTGGCAGGCGTAATCCTGATGACAAGGACCACTACTCAAACAAGAGGTTGAAGCTTACCGGTGACCTTATGGAAGACCTGTTCAGGGTTGCATTCAACAGGCTTTCAAGAGACATAAAATACCAGCTTGAAAGAGCAAACATGAGAAACCGTGAGCTCAATGTGATCACACTTGTAAGGGCAGACGTACTCACAGACAGACTTCAGCACCCACTTGCAACAGGTAACTGGGTCGGTGGAAGAACTGGTGTATCACAGCTGCTTGACAGGACTGATTATATCTCAACACTTTCCCACCTCAGACGTGTAATTTCCCCGCTTTCAAGGGCACAGCCGCACTTCGAGGCTCGTGACCTGCACCCTACACAATGGGGCAGACTTTGTCCGTCAGAAACTCCTGAAGGTCCAAACTGTGGTCTTGTGAAGAACTTTGCACAAATGGTAGAGCTTTCTACAGGTACCGAGGAAGACAAGAAGATTAAGAACATCCTTTACGACCTTGGCGTTGTGAAGACAGTTCTTAACTCATCCCTCAAAGCACTTCCTGAGTACGATGAGGAGCTTGACGACTATATGGAAGACATAGAAGTGAGAAACATAGCTGAAGACGAAAAACCAGAACCAATCGGGTACACGAACTATTCAGATTCATTAGACGACATGGGAGGACTTCTCGATGAATGAAGCTAAAGTTTTCCTCAACGGAGAACTCGTAGGAACCCACTCAGACCCTGCTGAACTTGTAGAAAATATCAGAGAGCAGCGCAGGTCAGGGCTGATGTCAGAACAGATCAATGTAACTTATTATGAAGACATACATGAAGTTCTGATCAACACCGACATGGGTCGTGCAAGGAGACCACTGTTCGTTGTAAAGAACGGAGAAGCACTTGTCAGCGATGAGGAGATCGAACTCCTTGCAGAAGGTAAGATGGCATATTCCGAACTTACAAAGGCAGGAAAAATAGAGTACCTTGACTCTGAAGAAGAAGAGAATGCATTTATAGCCCTTTACAAGAACCATATCACTGATAAGCACACTCACATGGAGATCAACCCGGGACTTATGCTTGGAATATGTACCGGAATGGTACCATACCCGGAACATAATGCATCCCCACGTAACACAATGGGTGCAGCAATGGTCAAGCAGTGTATCGGCGTATCAACATCCAACACCAAGCTCAGACCTGACACCCGTGCACACCTTTTACACTATCCACAGCGTGCAATGGTAAGGACTCAGACCTGCGAATCCATTCACTTCGATGACAGACCAGCCGGTCAGAACTTCGTTGTAGCTGTAATGTCCTACGAAGGCCACAACATTGAAGATGCACTGGTTTTCAACAAGGGTTCAATCGAGAGAGGACTTGGAAGAAGTCACTTCCTCAGGACATTTGAGGGCGAAGAAAGACGTTACCCTGGAGGACAGGAAGACAAGTTCGAGATCCCTGACTCCGAATTCAGAGGTGCACGTAGCCCTGAAGCATATGCAAACCTTGACATTGACGGTCTTGTAAACCCCGAGACAAGAGTAGGTCCAAACGACGTACTTATCGGAAAAACAAGTCCGCCACGTTTCCTTGAGGAACAGTCCGACTTCGGTATCACCGTTGAGCAGCGCAGAGAAAGTGCAATCACAATGCGTTCCAACGAGAAAGGAGTCGTTGACACAGTCATTCTTACAGAATCCATTAACGGAACACGTCTTGCAAAGGTCAAGATAAGAGACCAGAGAATCCCTGAGATCGGTGACAAGTTCGCTTCAAGACACGGTCAGAAAGGAGTTATCGGACTTATCGTACCATTTGCTGACATGCCATTTACAGAGAAAGGAATGGTACCTGACCTTGTAATCAACCCACACGCAATTCCTTCACGTATGACTGTCGGTCACGTGCTTGAAATGATCGGTGGTAAGGTAGGTTCCATGGAAGGTAGGAGAGTTAATGCAACTGCATTCTCCGGAGAGAATGAAGACGATCTTCGTGCAGCTCTCAAGACCCATGGATTCGCACACACAGGAAAGGAAGTCTTCTTTGATGGCGTAACCGGAAAGAAGATCCAGGCAGATGTGTTTGTAGGAGTTATCCTTTACCAGAAACTGCACCACATGGTAGCATCAAAGATGCACGCAAGGTCAAGAGGACCTGTACAGGTGCTTACAAGGCAGCCAACTGAAGGTCGTGCCCGTGAAGGAGGTCTGCGTTTCGGAGAAATGGAGCGTGATGTGCTTATCGGCCACGGTGCTGCAATGACACTGAAAGAAAGACTGCTCGATGAGTCTGACAAGGTAGTAGAACTTGTCTGCGGACACTGTGGAATGATCGCAACCTTTGACAGGAAGAGAAATATCAGGTACTGTGCCAACTGTGGTGCTGAGACTGATATCCACCCTGTAGAGATGAGTTACGCATTCAAACTGCTGCTAGACGAGATCAAATCCCTTGGTGTAGCCCCAAGACTGCAACTTGAGGACGCCGTATAAGGAGAGATTCAAAATGCATAATGATATTCCATCAATTCCAAAAAGGGTTGGCGCAATTAAATTCGGTCTGCTCTCTCCTAAAGAAGTAAGGAAGATGAGTGTAACAGCAATTATCACCGCTGACACCTACGACGACGACGGTTATCCAATTGACATGGGTCTTATGGACCTTCGTCTTGGAGTTATCGACCCTGGTCTTAAATGTAAGACCTGTGGCAGCCGTGCAGGAGAATGTCCGGGACACTTCGGACACATCGACCTTGTGGCACCGGTCATACACGTAGGTTTTAACAAGACAATACGCAAGACACTGCGTTCAGTATGCCGCAACTGTAGCAGGCTTCTCCTTGATGCAAGTAAGAAACAGGAGTTCCTTGACCAGTTAAGAACTTGCAAGGACATGGGACACCTTCCAGACGATATCATCAACGAAGTATTCAAGGAAGCACGCAAGTCAAAGACCTGCCCATACTGTTCAACCGAACAGCTTGAGATCAAGTTCGAAAAACCAAGCGACTATGTAGAAGATGGCCACAAGCTCACTCCAACCGAGATCCGCGACCGCTTTGAGAACATTCCTGATGAGGATGTAAAAGTTCTTGGCATGGACCCTTCAAGTGCAAGGCCTGAATGGATGATCCTCACAGTTCTTCCAGTACCACCGGTAACTGTCAGACCTTCAATTACACTTGAATCCGGCCAGCGCAGTGAAGATGACCTGACCCACAAGCTTGTAGATATTATTAGAATTAACCAGAGATTCCAGGAGAACAGGGATGCTGGTGCGCCACAGCTTATTATTGAAGACCTGTGGGAATTGCTCCAGTACCATGTTACGACATTCTTCGACAATGAAGTATCAGGCGTACCTCCTGCAAGACACAGATCAGGAAGACCTCTCAAGACCCTCACACAGCGTCTTAAGGGTAAGGAAGGACGTTTCAGAGGAAGTTTGTCCGGTAAGCGTGTTAACTTCTCAGCACGTACCGTAGTTTCACCTGATCCAAACCTTAGTATCAATGAATTAGGCGTTCCTTTTGCAATGGCAATGCAGATGACAATTCCTGAGAAGGTCACAACAAGAAACATTGAGCTTCTCCGCATGTACGTACAGCGTGGCAGCGAAGTTCACCCTGGTGCAAACTATGCAATCCGTGATGATGGAAGGCGTATCAGAGTTTCTGAAATTAACAAGGAAGAACTTGCAGAGAAGATAGAAGTCGGATGGACTGTTGAAAGACAGCTCATGGACGGCGACATTGTTCTCTTTAACAGGCAGCCTTCACTTCACAAGATGAGTATCATGGCCCACAGGGTAAAGGTACTTCCATTCAAGACATTCAGACTTAACCCGGCAGTATGTGCACCATACAACGCTGACTTTGACGGTGACGAAATGAACATGCACGTTCTGCAGACCGAAGAGTCAAGGGCAGAGGCCAGCATCCTTATGCAGGTTCAGGAGAACATCCTGTCCCCACGTTTCGGCGGACCAATTATCGGTGGTATACATGACCACATCTCAGGTCTTTTCCTGCTTACAAGGAACGAGAATGCCATCACAAAGAATGCAGCTCTTGAACTGCTCAGGAAATCTGACATCAGAGACCTGCCGGAACCTGCAAGTTACTCAGAGAACGGAGAACCACTGTGGAACGGTAAGCAGATCTTCAGTCAGATCCTTCCTAAAGGACTTTACCTGGAATTCCCTGCACAGGCTTGTTTTAAGTGTGACACCTGTAAGAAGAGGGACTGTGAATACAATGCATATGTTGTCATAGAAGATGGAGAGATGCTCCAGGGTACTATTGACGAACAGTCCATTGGTGCATTCAAAGGAAAGATCCTCGATAAGGTAGTAAAGGAATACAGCCCAGAAGCAGGAGCTAAATTCGTAGATGACTTTACCAGACTTGCTATCCGTGGTGTGATGAAAACAGGTCTTAGTTTCGGTATCAGTGATGAAGACATACCACCTACTGCAAAGATCCAGATAGGAAATCTCCTGAGTGAAGCTGAAGATAAAGTGCAGAAACTCATTGAAGCCTACGAGGCAAAGGAACTTGAACCATTGCCAGGACGTACACTCGATGAAACCATTGAAATGAAGATCATGCAGGAACTTGGTAAAGCCAGAGACCAGACCGGTAACATTGCCGGTAAGCAACTGGGTCTTGAGAACTCTGCGGTGCTCATGGCAAAGTCAGGAGCAAGAGGTTCAATGCTTAACCTTACCCAGATGGCAGCCTGTGTCGGACAACAGGCGGTTCGTGGTGAAAGGATCAGAAGAGGTTATGCAGGAAGGACACTCCCACACTTTGACAAGGGTGACCTTGGTGCAGATGCCCACGGGTTCGTAAAGGCAAGTTATAAGAGCGGGCTGAACCCGACCGAATACTTCTTCCACGCAATTGGTGGTCGTGAAGGTCTTGTAGATACTGCGGTTCGTACTTCTCAGTCAGGTTACCTGCAGAGGAGACTTGTTAACGCATTGCAGGATCTTGAAGTCCAGTATGACGGTTCTGTAAGAGAAACACGTGGTGTCATTGTCCAGTTCAAATACGGAGAAGATGGAATTGACTCCACAAAGAGTGACTATAGTAAACCTGAAGCGATCCATCGTATCGTCAGGAGAGTCACCGGTAAGGAGGTGAACTAAATGACGATCAGTGAAGCTACTATTGATGCAATGATCGCCGGGCTCGACCTTCCAAAGAACATCATGAAGACCTTAAAGGATGACGTGATGAAGGTAGGAGTTACAAAGAAAGAGCTCGAAGATATCATCGAACAGGTTATGAAAAGTTACGAGTATGCATGTGTAGAGCCCTGTGAGGCAGTGGGTGTGGTTTCAGCACAGTCCATTGGTGAACCGGGTACCCAGATGACCATGCGTACTTTCCACTATGCGGGTGTCGCTGAAATTAACGTTACACTTGGTCTGCCACGTCTTATTGAGATCGTGGATGCAAGAAAGACACCAAGCACACCAATGATGACAATCGCACTGGAAGAAGAGTATGCACAGGACAGGGACAAGGCACGCAGGCTTGCATGGGAGATTGAGGCAACTCATATCGAACACCTTGCAGATATCACAACTGACCTTGCAAATATGCAGCTTATTATTGACCTGCATGAGAAAACACTTACTCACAGAGCACTTACTCCGGATGAAATCGCAGACAAGCTTCGGGAAGAACTGGATGTAATGGTAAATGTATCAGGCAGTGTTGCAAACCAGATAATTGTTACACCTAATGCACCATCATACCGTGAGCTGCTCCAGCTTGCAAAGAACATACACTCAATCACCCTTAAAGGAATTGAAGGTATCAAGAGAGTAGTTATCAGAAAAGATGGTGAGGAGTACACACTCTATACAGAAGGTTCACAGCTAAAAGAGGTTCTCCAGATCGAAGGTGTCGATGTTACAAGAACGTCCACCAACAACATTGGTGAGATCTATGAAGTATTCGGAATCGAAGCTGCAAGGAACTCAATTATTACTGAAGCTACCAACACACTGTCAGAACAGGGTCTTACTGTTGACATCAGACACATAATGCTTGTATCTGACATCATGTGCTGTGATGGAGAAGTAAAACAGATTGGAAGACACGGTATTTCAGGAGAGAAAGCCAGTGTGTTCGCTCGTGCAGCATTCGAAGTTACCGTTAACCACTTACTTGATGCAGGAATGCGCGGAGATCGCGACGAGCTCAACGGAGTTACTGAGAACATCATCGTAGGACAGCCTATAAAGCTTGGAACCGGAGATGTACACCTCATTACAAAATAATGCTTCATTATATAGAAGTATATAAAGAACAACCAGAAAGTAAATATACGGAATCACTTATTAATACAAATCTCAAACTGACGTTATAAATGAGTTGATATAAAATGGATATTAACATTGACAAAGCACTTATCAAAGTGATCAGAACCGGAAAGGTGATCATCGGGTCAAACAGGACCATCGATGCTGCTGTTAGCAATGATGCTAAAATGGTAGTACTCGCTGCAAACTGTCCTGCCGATGTAAGAGCCAAGATCGAAAGCACAAACGTACCGATACTCAACTACCCTGGCACAGGAACAGAACTTGGCCCTGCATGCGGAAAACCATTCATCATCGCTGCAATGGCAATCATTGACAGCGGAGAGTCTGATATTCTGGCTGCCGCTTAAAGGAGTTGCGATATTTGGGCGAGATCAAGTTATCCACTGAAGGTATCCGATACATCGCATTATTTGAAAAATTAACCGGCGCGGCGGTCAAAGATTGTATAATCGATGACGGTAGGATAATATATGTGATAAAGGCAGGCGACATGGGCGCTGCCATCGGAAGGAAGGGAGAACACATCAACCGTATGAAAAATACAGTGGATAAACAGATCGATCTTGTCGAATATTCGGACGAACCCGGTGTATTCATAAAAAATGCATTCAGTCCGGTAACTGTCAAATCAGTGAACATCACAAGCAGGAACAATAAGCGATTAGCTTATGTAGAAGTATCTAATAAGGACAAGGGTCTTGCCATAGGACGCAATGGGAAAAACATTGAAAAGGTCAAACTTGTCGCAAAGAGACATCACGATATAGATGATGTAATACTGCAGTGATCGTTCGAATAATATCATACTCATCAAAGACATTAATTGGAGGATATAATATGCCAAATGGAAAATATGCAGCTCACACACTTCAGCGCATGCGAAAGGATGCAAGGTGGAAGGATCCTCGCTACAACAGGCGCACACTTGGTCTTGACGTAAAAGCAGACCCTCTTGGTGGTGCACCTCAGGGCAGAGGTATCGTACTGGAGAAAGTGGGTGTAGAGGCTAAGCAGCCAAACTCAGCAATCAGGAAATGTGTAAGAATTCAGTTGATCAAGAATGGTCGTCAGGTGTCAGCTTTCTGCCCTGGAGACGGAGCTATCAACTTTATTGACGAGCACGACGAAGTTACAGTAGAAAGAATCGGTGGCCGCATGGGTGGTGCAATGGGAGATATTCCTGGTGTGCGCTTCAAGGTCATTGCTGTTAACAACGTATCATTAAACGAGATGGTCATTGGCCGTAAAGAGAAACCAAGGAGATAATCCATATGTACAAATTATTCGGAAAATGGGATCTCAGCGAGGTAGAGGTTGCTGACCAGGGTATCAAAAGGTACGTAAATCTCGATCCTGTAATCATCCCACATACAAATGGTAAGCATGCAAGACAGCAGTTCAACAAGTCAGACATCTGCATTGTTGAGAGGCTTGTCAACAACATCATGCGCAATGAGCAGAACACAGGAAAGAAACAGAGAGCAATGATGATAGTCTCTGAGTCTTTCGATATCATTAACAAGAGAACACAGAAGAACCCTGTACAGGTACTTGTAGAAGCTATTGCAAATGCAGGTCCAAGGGAAGAAGTTGTCAGACTTAAGTACGGCGGAATATCCGTACCAAAGGCAGTTGACACTGCTCCACAGAGACGTGTTGACTCTGCACTAAGATACATCACAAAAGGTGCAAATCAGGCAGCTTTCAAGTCCAAGAGAAGTGCAGCAGAATGTCTCGCAGCAGAGCTTATTGCAGCTTCAAACCGTGATGCAAAATGCTTCTCAATCAACAGGAAAGATGCGAAAGAAAGAGTCGCGAAGGCAGCACGTTAACGCTGTACAATTATTTAAGTAAGGGTAATTAATATGGCAAGAGATAAAATGGTCGACCGTGTCGCAGCACTCATGAGCGAACCAAAGATGATTCGTAACATTGGTATCGTTGCGCACATTGATCACGGTAAAACAACTTTATCAGACAACCTTCTTGCAGGCGCAGGCATGCTCTCTAAAGAGCTTGCCGGTAACGCATGCTGGACCGACTCTGATGAAGAAGAACAAGCAAGAGGTATTACAATTGATTCCGCAAACGTTTCAATGGTCCACGAGTATGATGGAGAGGAATACCTTATCAACCTTATCGACACACCAGGTCACGTAGACTTTGGTGGGGACGTTACACGTGCAATGCGTGCAGTAGACGGAGCAGTAGTGGTAATTGACGCTGTAGAAGGTACAATGCCACAGACTGAGACTGTACTCAGGCAGGCACTCAAAGAGCATGTCAAGCCAGTTCTGTTCATCAACAAGGTAGACCGTCTCATCAATGAGTTACAGGTCGACGGACAGGAAATGCAGATCAGACTCGGAAAACTCATTGACCACGTAAACAAGCTCATCAAAGGTATGAACGAAGAGCGTTACAAGGCAGGATGGAGAGTCGACGCAGCAGAAGGTACTGTTGCATTCGGTTCCGCGCTGTACAACTGGGCAATCAGTGTACCAATGATGAAGAAGACAGGAGTCAGCTTCCAGCAGATCTATGATTATAATAAAGCAGATGATCCTGCAAAAATAAGGGAGCTTGCAGACAAGTGTCCACTCCACGAAGTTCTTAACGACATGGTAATCAGGTACCTTCCATCACCTCTTGAGGCACAGGAAGGAAGGATTGGCGCTATCTGGCACGGAGACAAGACTTCTCAAATCTACAAATCAATGATCAATGCAGACCCTAAAGCTGACCTTGCTTTCATGGTAACAGATATCACCATGGACCCACATGCAGGTGAAGTTGCAACCGGAAGGTTATTCAGTGGATCACTTGAGCGTGGAATGGAAGTATTCGTATCCGGTACATCAAAAAAGAACAGAATTCAGCAAGTCGGTGTTTTCATGGGTCCAAAGAGACTTGATGTGGATATAATTCCTGCTGGAAACATTGCAGCTGTAACCGGACTTAGAGACGCTATTGTCGGTTCAACAGTAACAACCCTTGAGGGCATGGAGCCTTTCGAGAGTATTACTCACGCAAGTGAACCTGTAGTTACCGTCGCAGTAGAAGCAAAGCACATGAAGGACCTTCCAAAGCTTGTTGATGTACTGAGACAAGTCGCAAAGGAAGACCCGACACTTAAGATCACACTTGACGAAGAGACCGGCGAACACCTGATGGCAGGTATGGGAGAACTTCACCTTGAGGTCATTGCTCACAGAATTCAGCGTGATAAGGGTGTAGAGATCACAACCACACCACCAATCGTAGTATACCGTGAGACAATCCGCGGCAGTGCAGGTCCTGTCGAAGGTAAGTCACCAAACAGACACAACAGGTTCTATGTTGAGATCGAGCCTCTTGAGGAAGGCGTCAGAGACCTTATCAAGGCCGGCGAGATATCCATGCGTATGCCTGAAGTCGAGCGCAGAGAAAAGCTCATAGCAGCAGGTCTGGACAAAGACCAAGCAAAGGGCATCGTAGATATATACGAGAGCAATGTTTACATTGACATGACAAAAGGTATCCAGTACCTCAATGAAACCATGGAACTTGTCCTTGAAGGATTCCATGAAGTAATGAAGGGCGGACCTCTTTCAAAGGAACCATGTATGGGTGTTAAGGTAAAGCTCGTTGATGCTAAGTTGCACGAAGATGCTGTCCACAGAGGACCAGCACAGGTAATTCCTGCATCCAGGCAGGGTATCCAGGCAGCAATGCTTATGGCTGATGATACACTTCTCGAACCATACCAGAAAGTATTCATCCAGGTCCCACAGGACAACATGGGCGGTGCAACCAAGGAAATCCAGGGACGCCGTGGAATCATTATCAACATGACCGCTGAAGGTGACATGACCATCATTGAGTCTAGGGCACCAGTATCCGAACTGTTCGGATTTGCAGGAGATATCAGATCCGCAACAGAAGGACGTGCAATGTGGAGCACAGAATTTGCAGGATTTGACACACTTCCAGCAAGCTTGACAGCAGAGATTGTATGTGGTATCAGAGAGAGGAAGGGACTTAAGAAGGAACTTCCACAGGCATCTGACTACCTTAGCATGTAATCACAGGATTTTGCAGTATTTTTTACTGCAAAACCTTATTTCGTCAGAAAGGTTTAAACGTAAGAAGACCTATTATGGCAAATCAAACTGATATATTGATATTAAATTAAAGGAGATATGAAAATGGCAGCTGAGAAACCACACATGAACTTAGCAGTTATCGGTCACGTAGACCACGGCAAGTCAACCTTTGTCGGAAGATTGATGTTCGAGACAGGAGCAGTACCTGCTCACCTTATCGAAAAATACAGAGCTGAAGCAAAAGAGAAAGGTAAAGAATCCTTCGCTTTCGCATGGGTAATGGACTCACTCAAGGAAGAGCGTGAGAGAGGAGTTACCATCGACATCTCCCACAAGAGATTCGACACCGACAAGTACTACTTCACAGTAGTAGACTGTCCAGGTCACCGTGACTTCGTAAAGAACATGATCACCGGTGCATCCCAGGCAGATGCAGCTGTTCTTGTCGTAGCAGCACCTGATGGTGTAATGGCACAGACAAAGGAACACGTTTTCCTTTCAAGAACACTCGGTATCAACCAGCTTATCGTTGCTGTAAACAAGATGGATGCAGCTGAATACAGCCAGGAAAGATACGAACAGGTAAAGAAAGATGTAAGCCAGCTCCTCGGTATGGTAGGATTCAAGGCAGCAGAGATTCCATTCGTACCAACATCCGCATTCGAGGGTGACAACATCACAAAGTCAAGCCCTAACACCCCATGGTACACTGGTCCATCCCTCCTTGAATGCCTCAACGAGCTTAAGGAACCAGAAAAGCCAGACACACTTCCACTCCGTATCCCTGTACAGGATGCATACACCATTTCCGGTATCGGAACTGTACCAGTAGGTAGAGTAGAGACTGGTGTCATGAAGAAGGGTGACAATGTAATCTTCAACCCAAGCGGCGTATCTGGAGAAGTAAAGTCAATCGAGATGCACCACGAAGAAGTTCCACAGGCTGTCCCTGGAGACAACATCGGATGGAACGTAAGAGGTGTAGGTAAGAACGACGTACGCAGAGGAGATGTCTGTGGTCCAACATCAAACCCACCATCTGTAGCAGAAGAGTTCACAGGACAGATCGTAGTCCTTCAGCACCCATCCGCAATCACAGCAGGATACACACCAGTATTCCACTGCCACACCACCCAGACCGCATGTACTCTCATGTCCATTGACAAGAAACTTGATCCAAAGACAGGTCAGGTCAAGGAAGAGAATGCAGCATTCATTAAGGCTGGCGACGCAGCAATTGTAACCATCAGGCCAACCAGACCAATGGTAATTGAACCTGTAAAGGAAATTCCACAGCTCGGTAGATTCGCTATCCGTGATATGGGAATGACCATTGCTGCTGGCATGTGCATGAGTGTCAAACAGAAGTAAGACACTCAAATTTTCCTTTTTTTAGGAGAAGAGCAACATGTCACAGAAAGCAAGAATAAGATTATCAGGAATCAGTCCTGTAAACCTTGATGGTGTTTGCGATCAGGTTAAAGCTATTGCAGACAGAACAGGTGTAAGTATCTCAGGACCAGTTCCACTACCAACTAAAAAGATGGTAGTACCTGTCCGTAAAAGTCCAAGTGGTGACGGAACCGCTACATGGGATCACTGGGAAATGCGTGTACACAAGAGACTCATCGACATTGCAGCAGATGAGCGCGCACTCAGACAGCTCATGCGTATCCAGGTACCAAAGGATATCAACATTGAGATAGTACTCCAGAACTAAAAACTATAGTTATTGCTTTATCAATAACTATAACCCTTAAGTTACAGATTACATCTGTAACCTATCCTACTTCTTAACTTTCATATAGCCAGCCAGTGCTGGCTATGAAAGATTCACATATAGAACTGCTGTAAATAATCTCTTTTAAAAAGTTCTTCCGTTTCCTTAAATACTACTGAACAAAAGTATCAGTACCGTAAAATATATCTAAACCACAAACTGATAAAAAATATGGGGTTTAACTATGAAAGAAAAGGTATTGATATTAGGAGCGGGCTATGCCGGATCGGTGGTAGCTAATAAACTGGCAAGAGAATTCAGACAAAAAATAGCTAAAGACGAACTTGAAATAACTGTTTTAGACAAAAGCGACACAAGCATCAATCAGGGCGGATTTACATTTCTTCCATTCGGGCTTTATACCCCTGAAGATATAATACGAAAAAGAAGTAAGCTTATCAGCCCACGTGTAAATTCCATTTTCGGAGAAGATGGAGAAGTTACAGCCATTGACATCAAAAGCAAAGAAGTAGGCGTCAAAAGCGGAAAGAAATACAATTATGACTACCTTGTAATTGCAATGGGTGCAAGACCCATAAAAGATGCTGTTCCGGGATTGGCTGATGACCTGCACACATTCTATACTTCAATTGAAGAAGCAATGGAAGTCGGCAAAAAGATAAACAGTATCGAAAAAGGAGACATTGTAATATCCGTTGCAGCAATGCCAATACCCTGTCCGGGAGCACCTGTCAAATTTACCTTCATGCTTGATAGTTACCTGAGGAACGTAAGGAAGAACAGGGAACAATTCAACATAAAATTACTCTGGCCAATGGAACCTATAGGACCTCCTGAATTCAACAAACTTGTGAGCGGACTCCTTAAAGAAAAGGACATAGAAGTAAAAAGAAGCTTCCCACTGGGAGAAGTCAATGCTTCCACAAAAGAACTCAGCTCAAAAGAAGGAGAGAAGGTCAAATACGACTTATTAATAGCAGTTCCCCCGCATAAACCACAGCAAGTACTTTCAGACTCAGGACTCACCGATGAAAAAGGATGGGTACCATGTGATAAAAACACCCTCCAGTACAGAGGACCTGCAGGCAACCATGATAATGTATACGTCCTTGGAGACAACGGGCCGGCAGATGTGCTGAAAACCGGAATAGGAGCACATTATCAATCCCTTGTTGTCAGTCAGAATCTCATCAATGAAATATATGGTAACGGAACAAAAGTACCATATGAAGGAGAAACAGGTTGCCCCATCATAGTAGAAACTGAAACACCGACCTCATCTGGCCAGGCTTACATTGCCACCTGGAATTATGGAACCATGCCTGCACCATTCAAACCTACAAAAATGGGATGGTATGTATATCGCATGTATTACTACCTGCACTGGGATATGAGTGTTAAAGGGTTGTTCTAAGGAGGGAAAAATATGGAAAATGATAATATACCAACAAATATTCCAATTGCACCGGAAGATATGGATGCCTTCCTGGACCTCATCAGAACTGCAAGGATTATGCAGGATTACATGAATGATCAGACTGCACATGGAATAGCTGAGATCATGACTACCATGTTCAAACTGATAAATGCTGCAATGAGCACTGACATGGTTGAGATCATGGAAAGAGCAGTTCAGGACCCTGAGCTGGATAAAGCAATTCTTAACCCTCCTAAAGTAGGACTGGGAGGACTGATTAAACAGATGGGTGACGAAGACTTCCAGAAAGGTATGGGTGTCTTACTCACATTTGTAAAAGCAATAGGAAGAGCTACTGAAGAGTAAAAACCGATTAAGAGATTCCCAGTTATGTGGGAATTTCATTTTCTTTAACTGGAATCGGATCTCCTTCGCCTCCATTGTTCCTGTTATCGTCGTAGAACTTGATAATGAATGTCGCTCCTGATGGAGTATTATCCTCTACGGATATCTCTCCGTACCTTTCAACTATTCTTTTTACAATGTACAATCCAAGACCAGTGTTTCCGGATTTACCATATTTGAAACCTTCATCGAATATCCTCTCTTTTATTTTGTCCGGTATACCACTTCCATTATCGGATATCCTGAGTTCGCAATAATCTTCCTTTGAGTCCATAGATATATCTATAGTATCTGCTTTACCATGGATAACAGCATTCTGTATAATGTTGCCTATAACCGAATGAAGACCGCTGTCCGCTTTTACCGAACAGTATCCGGATATGTTGATCTTTACAGGGAACTCCTTCGAAATTTCTATTGCAAGCATACGAAGATCAATGGTCATAAGCTCCCTGATATACATCAGTGACTCAAAATCCTTCATCTCACAAATAAGTTTAATGCTATGGTTCACAGCCTTTTCCGAAAAGTCAAGCTCTCTTTCGGACATTCTTTCTTTCAGGTTATCAATTGAAAGGCAAATAATGTTCAGATCATTAAGAATATCGTGTCTGAGTATCTGATTCACCAGACTCAGAGTTTCAAGCAGATCTTCCTGGGCTTTTTTCTTCTTAACAAGGTCATATTCCCTCATCTTTAACTCCCGGTAAAGAAGATTATATGGACGTGCAAGACTTGTGAAGACTATTGCCTTATAAATAAGATAAAATGACAGCAGCTTGAAGAAATGACCTATCAGGTTTGAAAAACCATAAACATCTATGTAAAAGGTGAAAGCCAGTTCCGCAAATATTGTGAGAATAATAGAAGCTATGATCAAGCTGTAGACCTTACTGTCAAATTTATCCCTGTACCTGTGGAGCAATATGGCTGAAGCAAGTAATATCAGGCATATGATATACTCACTTATGATCTTGAACTGAGTAAGACCACTGCCTTCAATATAACAATCAGGGAAATATCCCCGATAGATAACTGCGATAATAAGGGACGTAAATACAAAATATATGACGAGAACTTTTCTGTAATTGAGCTCTTTTTTCATAAGAAGAGGGGCAATCAGAAATGAGATACTTTGCATATATCTGGCAGCTATCCATAACTGAGTAGGTAAATTTGCATTATTGCCCGGAAAAATGCCCATTCCTTTGTAACTGATTATATGCAGAAAATCAAACCATGATACAAAAAAGAAACTTATTCCTATAAACAAAAGATATGAATTCTTCAGATATTTTCTGGAGTTCCATGCAATCAGAAAAACAGCAGCAATAACTGTTATACTTGTTACTTCCACAATACTGTGAAATAAGAGATAGTTACTAAGACTTATAAGATACAAAATCAGAAGAAGCAGAACCACAATACTTGCTTCAGAATACTTATCATATATATTTTGTAAATTCACAAAGTAACCCCGCATTTGTTACACTAACCCTATTGCAAGTTATATCGATTTCCATGATATAAATTTATTATCAAAAACAAATGGAGCGGGACTGTAAAAAAGTCCCAATATCCAAACTATGGAGTTGACCATCAATAACGGAATTAATGTATAACTTCATAAATAATCAGGCAATATAAATCCGGAAGTTGAAACTGCATATATAACCAGCAGAATATTCGGTATGTCAACAAAAGATATTAAATATAACAAATAGATATATTCACAATTGTGAGATTTTTTATTTAAAAACAACAATAAAAAGGAATATACATGAAATTACCATGTCAGATGATAGTCTGGGACGTATTACCCGCCATTAGAGCAGCCATTGCAGAAGAACTTATCAATTGCGGACTGTCACAGCAGGAAGTTGCCAAACAGCTTGATATGGCACCTTCTGCAGTTTCACAATACCTGTCCAAGAAAAGAGGCTACAGGATTGTACTTGAGGATGATATGAAAGCATCTATCCGTGAGCTTGCCGAAGATATGAAAGAGAACAGGGTAGATGACCTTGCTTCAAGGATATGTGCAATATGTAAACAGCTTAGAGAAGAAGGTCAACAATGTTCTAATGATTAGTAATACTTTTTTGATCCAAGTTGCTTTGACGAAGCATCAGCCTCCGAATACAACCTGGATAATCCTTATATCATCACTGTTTTCTAGAATGGTGTCTTCAGGAATAATACACTTGTTCTTTGATACAAGAACCTCACCCTGACTTATGTCTAAACGTTGGAGTAATTCCTCTACTGTTAACGAATCTGTGACTAATTCCTTAATGTCACCATTTGGAAGTATTACTTTCATATATTTGCCTCTTGAAAAAAATGGAATGGAGGTAGTTTGGAATACTAGTTTGGAGTAGACGTTTTTCAGCAGGAGCCAGAAGACTCCTGCGGGATTTGAGGTTAAACCTCAAGCCAGGACCCGGACTTGAACCGGAACGACATCATCTTACAGAAGAATGTTAGCCGCACCAATTTCCTGGTAATTGGCAATTTATGCCTGGTCACAATTGTGATAGAGCATAATACACAATTGTGATATTTAAAAATAACGTTCGTACAATGGCTAATAAAATACATTGATGCCAAAATCTAAAGCAAATAGACAGTCCACAGGCAAGAACATTGACAAAAACACTATATTTATCTTCAATGAGAAACATGCAGAACGAGCTTAATATTATTGCGGACCTGTAGTGTAGCGGATATCACTTAAGCCTCCGGAGCTTAGAACCCGGGTTCGACTCCCGGCAGGTTCGTTCCATTAGTCCTAGAATCCCTATTCTATCAAAATCATTTTGGCGATCCCATGAGTCAGAAACACACTGCAAAAGGAAAAAGAAAGACAGAAACCGAACAACGAAAGATGAATGTCAAACTTCTCCCGCTTGCACTGGGAATACTACTCATGGCAGCCGGTGCTTTTGGAATCATGCACAGTTCGAACAATGATGAAAACTGGTCTGTTTCGGATGATGGTATTCTTTCCTTTCCGGTAATAAAAAATATTGATTACAGCTCAAATGACATATCTGCAGCTAATGATGCAGATATCATCAGGGAAGTCAGTTTTGAAAGTAGTGGCTCCCAGATTGCAGGACTTATAAGGATCCCAGAGTCAGGTACGAATGTACCCGGTGTTGTAATTCTTCCCGGAGCAGGAGTGTCAAAAGAACAGCAGACAGCAGTTCCCCAGTTGCTTTCATCCCTTGGATACGCATCTATTACAATTGACCAGAGAAATCTTGGAGGAATTGACCCACAAGGTGACCTGGCACTTTACATGAATGGAACAGAACCAGTAGAATACATGATGGTGCATGATGCACTTGCAGCTGCAAATGTTCTTGCCGACCAGTCTGAAGTTAATGAGGACAACATTGCAATGCTGGGTCTCAGTAATGGTGGCAGATTTGCCATAATAGCAACTGCAATAGAACCTGGAATAAAAGGAGTGATTGGAATCAGCACAAGCGGATATGATACTGATTCCATAGAACTTAACGACAATATAAACATGGATGCGTATAAGTTTTACAGGTCAATCGACCCTGACAACTATCTGGATATGATAAGCTCACGCAGGTTTGTTATGCTGCACTCCATGAATGACAGCACTATTCCCTATGAATATGCACTTCGAACCTTTGATAAAGCCGAAGAACCTAAGGCACTTTATCCTATCAACGGAAGCACACACGGCTATTCTCCGCTTATGGCTGAAGACATCGAAAATGAACTTGGAATCATATTCGAATAAGCTGTAAATATAAAAAAATGAAAAGGCTAAGAGCCTTTTCACCATTTATGTCACAACGATCATACCTGTTATTGCAGGATTATTCTGGACACTGAACGTATAGGTACCTGCTTCTTCAAAGGTATAAGAAAAAGTCTTGCCATAGTAGATAGTCTGATCATCCCAGAGACCATCATCACTTACAAGAACAATCGGCATTTTTGGACGCTGGAGATTGCGCCAGGTTACAGTCTCACCTACTTTGATCTCCATCGACTCAGGTGTTGCAATGCGGATGACGAGGAACTCATAATTCTGTTCCATTGCTTGTTCCGGGTCACGTATCCTTTCCTGCTCCATAGTGCCGGCATCCTCACCTTCTCTCATCATTGCAGGTGATGGAGCAACCACCGTATCATCAGGTTCTTCATCTTCCACGGATGCCATCCTTTCCTCAGAAACAACTATAATACCAGTCATCTCCAGATGATCCTGAATACTGAAAGAATAAGTCCCAGGATCATCAAAAGTATAAGAGAATATACGGCCATAGTAGATGATCTGGTCTTCCCAGAGACCATTATCGCTTACAAGAACGATTGGCATTTTAGGTCTCTGAAGATTTCTCCACATAACACTTTCACCTGCGTATATTTCCATTGAAACTGGTGTCACAGTACGAACAATAAGAAACTCATTGTTGCGGTCAAGAACATGTTCCTGTACCATTGCCTTATCCATTTCACGAGACTGTGTCATTACCGCAATGGTCTGAGGTTCTTGTGGCATCATGTCATCTTCATCAGACATGTCAGATGCAGACTGAAGGATTTTCTCAGATACAACGATAGTTCCCGACATTGCAGGATTATCCTGAACACTAAACGTATAGGTTCCGGGCTCATCAAAAGTATAAGAGAATATACGGCCATAGTAGATGATCTGATCATCCCAGAGACCATCGTCACTTACAAGAACTATCGCCATCTTAGGCCTCTGAAGATTTCTCCAGGTCACCGTATCCCCAACCGTAATTTCCAGTGACTCAGGAGTTGCTACCCTTATCATCGTAAATTCATAGTTCTCGTTACTCAAGTCCGTTGACGATGTTGCCATGCCCATATCTGAACCATATGCAGCCACAGACACGGATGTGAATAGAAGTGCTACTGTTATGAATAAAGCCGAAACTAATGCTGTTGTCCTTATAGATCCCATAGACTGTTCCTCCCGAGGTCCACGCCCTCATATTATATTTTCATTTAAAGTAATATAGCCAAAACCATCACGATATGGCAACAGAAATACGAATATTCCAATGCAAGCAGAAAAGGAACATAGCATAGGTATATTCCTGATGGGGAACAATATTCCAATTACTATTTATGTATAGAAACATAAATTAAAAAGGGGTTTATATGCGATCATCACTGATCGACACATTGTTCCTTTCAGAGAAAAGAAAGGATCTACTGTTGTTCCTGAAAAATGGAACGAAAAACTCAGAGGAAATAAAGAAAGCTTTTGATTACCCATGGAAATCTATGATACCACAGATTAACAAGCTTGTTGAGTGGGATCTGATCAATTATGACAAAGGCACCTGTACCCTTACAGCCATGGGGAATATTATAGTCCATAATATGGAAAGTCTTCTGATTACCTTAAATGTCCATGAGAGATACGGAGATTACTGGCTGAAGCATGATCTTAGCCCAATACCGCAAGAGCTTCTTTACAGGATTGGTGAGCTTGGGGAATGTGAGATACTTGAACCGGCCATTCCGGACATATTCGAGCAGGATAAAGAGATACTCATTAACATTAAGGGCTCTGACAGAATAATGGCTTTTGTATCAGTACATCATCCGACACAACTGATGATCTACTCTGAACTAATGGAAAAGGGAACAGAAATAGATCTTATTATGACAGAAGATGTCTACGGAATTGTCAGAAAAGAAATACTATCTGAAACAGATTCTTTACAGATAGAGAATCCGGTATTCATGTCCTTGAAAAAAGAGTACGATAAAGAGATAGAGAATCTATTCAGTGACTTACGTTCAAACATCTTTGTCCACAAAGGAAACTCTGTGCCCCTTAACCTGATAGTAACTGACAGCTTTTTCTCACTGGCACTCCTGGATAATGCAGGCAAATATAACAACTCCATGATCACTAGTTCTGAAATGTCCGCTGTTTTATGGGGAAAAGAATTGTTTGAACATTACATGGAAAGAGCAGAAAAGCTAACGGAATATGAAGTTATAAAAAATAGGTAAACTATGGTCAGGTCAATAGTCCGGACAAAAGATCAATGGACGTATTATTAACTTATGCGAATGAATGCCTGTCCGCATGAAGAATAAAATCCTTCTTCCTCAGACCGGGTAATTCTTTCATGTTCGCAACCATTTCCAGTATCTATTTTTGCTGTTGGTGTATTTTCAACAGTGCTTTTTTTCTTTGACTCAGACAAACTCAGTACCTCCCTATCCAGACACATAAAGTTATCTATAACCCACATAAACATACAAAATATATAAAACATTTGTATACTAATATGCAATCCCGAATTTATATATAGATATCGAGCATTAAACCCAGAACAAGAGCATTGAACAGGAATCATTGAAAAAGGATCGAACGATAAAATGGGAACTAATTTGAAGGGCGTTATTTTTGATATGGACAACACCCTCTTTGACTTTGTAGAAGCAAAGATGATAGCTTGCACAGAAGTTGTCAGTTTTCTTGGTGCAGGTGACCCGGAAGAGCTGTTCGAGTATTTCCGCAGGGAAACCCATGGTTTTGAAAATCCGGAAAATATCAGGGATTACATGCTTGACAATGGATTTGATCCTGCTGAAAAATACCAGAAATGTGTTACAATATATGAAACCCACAAGATCAATAATATCAAACTCTACCCGGATGTAAGGGAAACTCTGGAAGAACTTAACGAAATCGGACTGTTAATTGGAATTGTCACCGATGCCAACAGCGACAATGCAAGAAAAAGACTTGTAAGAACTGGGCTGGAAGGCATGATACACTCACTTACGGCGCATGATATGACAGGCCAGAAAAAACCAGACCTTGCACCATTCAAATATGCTCTTGGCACTATGGGACTTTTAGCATCGGAAACACTTTTTGTTGGTGACAGTCTGAGAAGGGACATCATGCCTTCAAAGCAACTTGGCATGATGGCGGCGTATGCAGCTTATGGTGACCGCAACAGCGCAATGGACAGGACATCAGGTGATTATGAACCTGACAGAACCCTCAACAACTTCCGCGAGGTTCTGGAAATCGTACTTGAATTCAATGAAAATGACAGAATATGATGTTATTGTTGTAGGCGGAGGACCAATCGGTTCTGTGGCAGCAAGATATGCTGCATTGAATGGCGCAAAAACACTTATTTTAGAAGATCACGCATTCATTGGTACTCCTGTTGGATGTACCGGACTACTGAGTACAAGAGCAGTCAACGAGTGTGAGATCGACCCATCAGACAGTTCCATACTGAATTCTGTAAGAGGCGCTTTTATTCACCCAATGCATGGAGATTGTCTTCCAATTGATGGCAAAAGAACCAAAGCTTACGTTGTTTCCAGAAAGATATTCGACAGAAAACTTGCCGCGAAGGCTGTTGAGGAGGATGTTGACCTGTGGCTGAAATCAAGAGTTACAGGTATTGAAAGGTCACAAAATGAACAGAAGGTTTCCGTTGTTAAGAGCGGTGAAAAGCAGGTTCTGAAAGCAAAAGTCATAATCGGCGCTGATGGTGTCCGAAGTCAGGTTGCAAAATGGTCCGGACTTGGAAACGTAAGCGAAGTGCTTCCGGGAATTCAGGCAGAAGTACCATATCACAGTGATGACACCGATTTTGTGGAGTTGTTTGTCGGTTCACAGGCACCGGGATTTTTCGGGTGGACTGTTCCGGTCAATGAAAGCATATCCCGCGTTGGAATGGCTGTTGACCCGAAATATGGAATGTCGGCACATCGGGTCCTTGAGAATCTGCTTACTAAAAATAAGCATGTAGTTTCAAGATATGGCGGCGGAAAGCTTGACCTTGTAATGGGAGGAATTCCTCTCGGACCCCTTGATAAGACATATACTGACGGTGTGATGATAGTCGGTGATGCAGCAGGACAGGTCAAACCTACATCAGGTGGTGGCATCTATACCGGAGCAGTATGTGCAAAGATTGCCGGTGAAATCGCCGCAAAGGCTGCAGAACAGGAAAATAGCTCTGCACCATTCCTTTCTGAATACGACAAACTTTGGAGGACAAAACTTGGGAAAGAGCTTGCCATGGGAATGAGAATTCACAGGTTTGCAGCAGGACTTGAAGATAAAGAAATTGATGAATTGATAGGTTCTATGAACAATCCTGCCATCCTTGATACCATAACACGTTACGGTGATATGGATCATCCTTCAATACTGATAAAAAAGTTGCTGCACCCATCTAAATCGGTGCATATGTTAAAGATATTCAGGGCTTTTGCAAAAGCTGTACTCTGATAGAAAATTATGTAATAATCACAATCATTTGCCTGCAGCCTAATCTTAATTCATCAGACTTGGGCTAAGCTATATTTACGCTTTTTACAGAATCCAGTTTGAGCAGGTCTTCAATAATGCTTCCCGGAACTTTGGTATCGGTAATTATTGTAAGCTTGGGTTCGTCTATGAAAAACGGATCATCTGATACAGCCTGTCTTATGCTGATGTTATGCTGTGCTATAACTGTGGAGACTTCGGAAATGATTCCCTTATGAGAAGCATCATCAGGAGTAATGATAATAACACCCTGTCCCATGAGAGGAGCTACATCACGGAGAAAAGGAATTGATTTTACGTTCTGGAATATCTTTTTTAGCTGATCATCTGAAAGTATGACCTCTGTTGTGGAATCTACAACACGCCTGTCGACTCCTGCTTCCCTGGCAAGTTGTGTGTGTGCTATCTCTATGGCACCTGAGGTGACCTTTCCCTCATCGTTAACCTGGAAACCACGCTCAAAAAGAAGCTTCAGGACCTTTTGCTGGGCCGGGTATTTCTCAAATTTTCTAAGTAATATACTCCACATATCAACCATGTAATCTTTTAAAATATAAAGATTTAAAGGTTTAGTTCTGTAAGGAGGAATAGGCCATCCTACCGATATATATAGAAACGATATTTTAAGTAGGAGTTCATCCATAGTAAGTTACAATTCAACTCATGAAGATGATAATCCAGAGTGATATGCTTAATTAGAGTGCTAACACTAACTCGTTTCTAAGGCTAACACACACTAATTCGAACTCTGGATTTTTTGAAATTTAAAAAAAGTAGAAATGGAGGTATCAAATGAAAATATACAAAGATTATGACGATCTTCCAAAAATCAAATTACCACTGGGGCAGGAAGTATCTATAAGTGACAGCACTATCAGGGATGGGGCACAGATGCCTGGTATTGTCATGAAAAGTCAGCAGAAGCTTCAGATATACGAGTATCTTCACAAGATCGGAATCGAGAAGCTTGAATCTTTTGTTTATAACGAAAGGGATAGAAAAGCCATCAAGCTCATGATGGACCACGGTTACGAGTTCCCTGAGGTCACAGGTTGGGCACGTGCAAACCCTGCGGATATTGATATGGTCCTGAATATAGACGGCATCGAAGAAACAGGTATCTTGATGTCAGTATCAGACCCACACATCGTTGACAAGATGGGACTGACCCGTGAGACCGCTGAGGAGAAATATCTCAATGCACTACAGTATGCAGTTGACCACGGACTTCGCACCAGGGCTCACATCGAGGATATGACTCGTGCAGACAACTATGATTTCACTTTCCCGCTTATTAAGAAGATAATGGACATTGACCCGGATTGTACAATCCGTATCTGTGATACGATTGGTTTTGGAATTCCATTTATGGATGTTGATGAGCCTTTCGGCATGCCAATGATTACAAAATACCTGAAGGATGAGCTCAATGTGAAAAACATCGAGACACACTGCCACGATGATTTCGGTCTTGCAGTTGCTAATTCCATTGCAGGATACTGGCACGGTGCAAACTGGTCTAACGTGACTTTCCTTGGTATCGGTGAGAGAGCAGGTAATGCAGAAATGGAAAAACTCCTGCTGTTCCTTGCAAGGCGTATCGAAGGCTTTGACAAGTATAACCTTGACTGCCTTGTTGAGTTCTCAAGGTTCATGGAAAGGGAGATAGGTATCCGTATTCCAAGAAACAAGTCTGTTGTGGGTAACAACGTATTCGCTCACGAATCAGGTATCCACTCTGCAGGTGTAATCAAAAATCCATTCACTTACGAGCCATATCCACCTGAGATTGTTGGTGGTAAGAGGATATTCCTCATTGGTGACTCATCAGGCATTGAAGTTCTGAGGTATAAGGTTCAGGAGACACTGAACGAGCTTATGGAAGTAAATATAGAGATAGATAAGAACGACAAGCGTCTGCGGGCAATCCAGACAGAGATCCAGAAACTCTATAACGACGAGAAGAGGGTTTCCTGCATATCCGATGAAGAGGTCATGGCTTACGTGAAAAAGTACTTCATGTTCAACCAGATGGTCAGTAAGGACATGCACCGCAAGGAAGACGATGAGAACGGAGATGTCAGTGAGTCTAGTGGTGTTAACGAGATCAAGCCTCGTATGCACGACACAATTGACTAATTCTTTTTTTGGGGCTGCTGCCCGAGGGTGGCAGCTTAGTGTTTTCTTTTTTTTGGAGAGGGAAATTTCCGCTTTATGTAAGATTCGACGTACTGGTAAAGGATCTATGTTTTGCAACAGCACATTTTGGATACCATAGTATTTCAAATTGTTTTGAAACCGCTATCTTTAAATATAGACGAATGAATTGTATATTAGCGGTTTTGCGAGTAAAGTCCAATACCGTTACAGTGAATTTCTGGATAATAAAATATGGAAATGAGAAAAGATGAAAATCCCGGACTCAAATCCCACGGATATCATTGTCCAGAAATGCCACCAAGATTGCGACTAGCTTGGAAAGCCATGGGAAAACGTGGTTTATCAAAAGTAAAAGGAATATGTTAAAATGATTGACGCAAACGACTATCTTGAAACAGGATTTATTTTTCACGGCCACAGGTGCCCTGCTATGCCACTTGGAATGAGAATCGGAGCTGCTGCTATGAATGCACTTGGCGTTGACAGATCGAAAGATAAAGAGCTCTATCTGATTGCAGAGACAGGAAATGATCATGCAGCAGGATGTTTTGTTGATGGTCTTATGACCATTACCGGTTGTACGTATGGAAAAAGCAATATTGAGAAGACCTACTATGGTAAAATGGCTTTTACACTCATCGATACAATAAATCAGAAAGCAATCAGAGCATACATAAAACCTGAATTCTTTGGTAACATGCTAAAATCCCCATTTGTTGAACAGAGAAAAATAGGTGTACCTCCACAGGACATTGATTCTGAGATCGCTGAACCCCTGATCAACAAAATACTAAGCATACCTGAAGAAAACTTCCTCGTTATCAGTCCGGTTTTCGATTATGCTTTTGAAAAGAAAAAAGGAGTTTTTGATACAGGACTGTGTGAGGAATGCGGTGAACGTACATTTGCTCATAAATTGCAGGATGTTAATGGTAAGATCCTTTGCAAACCCTGTGCTGAAAAATAAGTAATTGATAAAACAGATTATTTGGCGATAGGTGCAATTGCACCAGCCATTTTTACATAATATACTGCTACAAAGTCTGGAGTTGGTCATATGGATGTAATTATAATTGCTGTTATCATCTTTTTTCTAGCTGTTTTATTTTCAATGCTAGGACTTGGGGGTTCCCTTGTATATGTGCCTTTATTTTACTGGCTCGGCATCGATATGCTCATCGCAATACCTACCGCATTGCTTCTCAATGGAATAACTGCCAGTTCAGCGGCAATCACCTATTACAGAAAAAAAATGGTAGACTTGCAAGTGGCAGCTCCATTCGTAGTGACTTCCATCATAGGAGCTCCAATCGGTGCTTACTTTACCAAGTTCGTTTCAACTGAGATACTGCTATGGATACTCAGCATTGTGTTAATCTTTGCCGGAGCACGCATGCTGATTTTTGGAAACAAAGGAGCAAAGAATGTATCAACTAATTTCACGGATAAGAAAAAGAGGTCCATCATTGGTATCGTTCTTGGATTTGTGATAGGTTTTTTTGCGGGACTTCTCGGGCTTGGTGGCGGTGTGTTTATTGTACCGATTTTGATTGCACTTGGGTTTGAGACAAAGCGTGCCTCAGCTACATCAGCTTTCATTGTGTTGTTCTCCTCTTACTCAGGGTTCTTTGGTCACCTGACCACAGGACATCTGGACATGACTCTCATGGCCTATACAGCTATAGCTGCATTCGTAGGAGGACAGGTAGGTTCACATCTAATGCACAGCAAAATGAAATCAGAAACGATCAAACAAATGTTTGGTGTGGTTCTGTGGATAATGGCTATCAAAATAGTTTATGGGTTGATATAATTTTGATTTTGCTAACTCAATTGCAGGTTACTGGCATGGTGCAAACTGGTCCAATGTAACTTTCTTTGGAATCAGTGAGAGAGCAGGTAATGCTAAAATGGAAAAACTCCTGCTGTTCCTTATGAGGCGTGTTGAAGGATTTGACAAGTATAACCTTGATTGCCTTGTTGAGTTTGCCAAGTTCATGGAGAGGGAGATCGGCATAAGGATACCAAGGAACAAGCCAGTAGTGGGTAACAACGTATTCGCACACGAGTCCGGCATCCACACTGCAGGTGTCATCAAGAACCCCTTTACATACGAACCATATCTACCTGAGATAGTCGGTGGAAAGAGGATCTTCCTTATTGGTGATTCATCAGGTATCGAAGTGCTCAGGTTCAAGGTTCAGGAAACTCTCAATGAACTGATGGACGTGAACATCGAGGTAGAAAAGAACGATAAACGTCTCCGTGCCATCCAGGCTGACATCCAGAAACTCTACAACGAGGACAAAAGGGTATCATGTATTTCCGATGAGGAGATACTCGGATACGTCAAGAAGTACTACATGTTCAACCCGATGCTCAGCAAGGACATGCACCGTCAGGAAGAAGAAGAGAACGGTAATTCTTCCGGCACGAAGAGTTCTGAGAAAGATATCAGACCTCGCATGCACGATACCATAGACTGATTTTGTTTTTGGGCTGCTGCCTGTTGGTGGCAGCTATGTGTTTTCTTTTTTAACATTATCATTGACATCTACAACTTAGTTAAGACTTTCATTAAAACTAAAAAATTACCGCCCTCGTTAGATAGAATCGGATAAAAATTCTGTTGAAATCTAATCCTTCATTGAAAATAAAGAGCAATACAATAACCTAAATCATCGCTTTTTTGGAAGTATGGCATAATAATGGCAAAATGATTGAGGAAGCAAATAGTGTTGAATATCAAATAAGCAACAGCAGTCAATATTTACATTCAACTTTAATATTTTGCGTAGACTAATCATAATCTTTTTAAACTAATAATACGCTAGACACAATTATAAATTTCTAGTGGTGGTATATATATTGACTTTGAATGTAATTAACTTTGGTTTTGTAAGAAAATTAACCTCATTTTTTCAGATGCTACTTGTTTTCCTTATAATCCTCTCTTTAATACCGCTGATTCAAACAGCTAAGGCGGAGGATTTACCAGACCTTATTATTGAAAGTATCACACTTGATCCTGCAAGTCCTAAAACAGGCGATACTGTAACCTATACAGTGAGTTACAAGAATCAGGGTCAACTAAGCGCAGGCTCAAGTTTCTATGTCTGCCTGTATGTTGATGACAAATTAATAAAAGACAATTCTGTTGGTGATCTTGCTTCGGGTTCGTCTTCAACCACTACTTTTACCTCTACCATAGGTCGTGATCTGGCAGGTGGTGACCATAGTGCAATAGCTTATGTTGATATGAGGAACAAGGATAGCTATTATGCACGCATCATTGAAAGTTCCGAATCCAACAATCAGTTCTCAAAGACATTTCAGATAACAAAACAGGAACCAGACCTTATTATTGAAAGTATCACACTTGATCCTGCAAGTCCTAAAACAGGCGATACTGTAACCTATACAGTGAGTTACAAGAATCAGGGTCAACTAAGCGCAGGCTCAAGTTTCTATGTCTGCCTGTATGTTGATGACAAATTAATAAAGGACAATTCTGTTGGTGATCTTGCTTCGGGTTCGTCTTCAACCACTACTTTTACTTCTACCATAGGTCGTGATCTGGCGGGTGGTGACCATAGTGCAATAGCTTATGTTGATATGAGGAACAAGGATAGCTATTATGCACGCATCACTGAAAGTTCCGAATCCAACAATCAGTTCTCAAAGACATTTCAGATAACAAAACAGGAACCAGACCTTATTATTGAAAGTATCACACTTGATCCTGCAAGTCCTAAAACAGGCGATACTGTAACCTATACAGTGAGTTACAAGAATCAGGGTCAACTAAGCGCAGGCTCAAGTTTCTATGTCTGCCTGTATGTTGATGACAAATTAATAAAGGACAATTCTGTTGGTGATCTTGCTTCGGGTTCGTCTTCAACCACTACTTTTACTTCTACCATAGGTCGTGATCTGGCGGGTGGTGACCATAGTGCAATAGCTTATGTTGATATGAGGAACAAGGATAGCTATTATGCACGCATCACTGAAAGTTCCGAATCCAACAATCAGTTCTCAAAGACATTTCAGATAACAAAACAGGAACCAGACCTTATTATTGAAAGTATCACACTTGATCCTGCAAGTCCTAAAACAGGCGATACTGTAACCTATACAGTGAGTTACAAGAATCAGGGTCAACTAAGCGCAGGCTCAAGTTTCTATGTCTGCCTGTATGTTGATGACAAATTAATAAAGGACAATTCTGTTGGTGATCTTGCTTCGGGTTCGTCTTCAACCACTACTTTTACTTCTACCATAGGTCGTGATCTGGCGGGTGGTGACCATAGTGCAATAGCTTATGTTGATATGAGGAACAAGGATAGCTATTATGCACGCATCACTGAAAGTTCCGAATCCAACAATCAGTTCTCAAAGACATTTCAGATAACAAAACAGGAACCAGACCTTATTATTGAAAGTATCACACTTGATCCTGCAAGTCCTAAAACAGGCGATACTGTAACCTATACAGTGAGTTACAAGAATCAGGGTCAACTAAGCGCAGGCTCAAGTTTCTATGTCTGCATGTATGTTGATGACAAATTAATAAAGGACAATTCTGTTGGTGATCTTGCTTCGGGTTCGTCTTCAACCACTACTTTTACCTCTACAATAGGTCGTGATCTGGCAAGTGGTGACCATAGTGCAATAGCTTATGTTGATATGAGGAACAAGGATAGCTATTATGCACGCATCATTGAAAGTTCCGAATCCAACAATCAATTCTCAAAAACTTTCCCTATAATAAATATGCAACCGGACCTTATAATTGAAAATATTACACTTGACCCTGCCAATCCTAAAACCGGCGATACTGTAACCTATACTGTTAATTACAAGAATCAAGGTTCTTTAAGTGCAGGTTCAAGTTTCTATGTTTGCTTGTATGTTGATGAAAAATTAATAAAGGACAAGTCTGTCACTGATCTTGCTTCTGGTGCATCTTCTAGTACTACTTTCACCTCTACCATTGGCCGTGACATGGGAAGTGGTAATCATAATGTTGTAGCTTATGTTGATATGCGGAACAAGGACAGTAATTCTGCCCGCATAGCCGAAAGTTCTGAGACCAATAATAAAAAAGACGTGGTCTTCAGTGTTGAGAAAATATATTCCTATGCAAGTTTAATCGTTACTGTACAAGATTCTAGGAACTCTGCTGCCCTGGAAAATGCCGAAGTGCGTTTAAATGGAGAACTTATAGGAAAGACGAGTTCCAATGGCGTGCTAATGGCTGAAATAATTGAAGGAGAAAACTATGTTTTGGGTGTCAATCGATCGGATTATGATTCGAGTGTTCAAACATTCAATTTAGGTTATGATGTAGAAAAAAAAGAAATCAAGGTTTCATTGAAATATGCTAAGGTTCCGGTTCTAATCAGGGTAAAGGATGAGAAAAACCAACCGATAAGCAACGCAAAGATATATTTTGATGATAACGATGTAGGTGTCACTGATATTGATGGAGAGATTACAGGTGAAGCTAAAAAGAATAGCAATGTAATGTTAAAAGTGACTAAAGATGGTTATTATGAAGAAAACTCATTGATTCAGATTGGAACTTCTAAGTCAACACAATTAGTTAAATTGAAACTTGAAGATAAAACGATCCCTAACATCATAATCGATAAAATAGAGATTATTGGAGATGATGACGAAATTTTAGAAGAAGGTGAATCTTTAAAAATGATATATACTGTTACTGACAACAGTGGAGTTACAAAGATAACCTGTGATCTGGATGGAGTTGAAATAGATTCCTATTCATCAAAAGGGACTTATTCAACAATAACCCCTAACCTGAAAATAGGAAATCACAATATTCATTTTGAAGCTGTTGACGATGACGTTAATGCCCATAAGGCTTCAAAAGATTTTCCAATATCTGTTTCGAAAAAAGGTCCGAATGTTGTATTCAAAACAACCAAAAACAATATAGGAATCGGAGAGAATGCAGTTTTTACACTCGGAGTATTGAATCCTATTGGAAATCCAACGATGGATGTGCAACTCATTCTTGAAACCTCTGATGGTGTGTCGGTGTCAGGTAGTTCATTTGCAAAGTCTGGTGCAGGAATGTATACTGCTTCTTATAATATTGAGCCAGGTGATGATATGAAATACATGACATTCAATGTTCAAGGAAACGAAGTTGGTACTTATAAGATAAAGTCTGAAGTGCATTACCATATCCCGGGTGAAGATACTGTAGTTCAGAAAAAAGAAATTAGTCTCCAAGTAAATGATGGAAAGCTCCGTTCCACAGACAAGGATATTGGATCATTGATGAATGTTACAAGTAATCCAATTCCGGGATTTTCAGGAATATTTACTTTGTTTGGATTCTTGCTAGCAATTTTATCTAAGAAAAAAGAGATGTGAATCTTTTTTATTTTAAAGCATACTCCCTCTTCTAGAGGGATAATTTTTTTGATATGATAATTCTAAGGATTGTAAACAACAAAAAAAGACTAATTAAATTGATAATATACTGTTCTTTCAATATGACTGGAGAGTAATAATAAAAGATGGAGACAGAAATGATTACGATGAGACTTTGCAAAAGTGAGATATCGTTGAACAAAGAAATAATTCTGATAAAAAGGATATTTAATATTAAGGCAAAAAGAGATATAATTGGTAATAATATTAAAAAAAACATTAAAATTTCAAATAAAAATGGAGTTAAAGCTAATAATGTCCAGAAAAGAACGATGTAACATATTATAAAATATAATGTGTATAATGGATATTCTAAAAATCTCTTGATAACAACTTGTACATCCCCTTGAAACCCGTTTTTTTCGATGTCAATTGAGCTTGGCATTGCTTCAGAGAATGAAAATATTAATATAATTGTCAGCAAGATATCCTTAAATTTACTCAAATTCAAATTGAGTATAACATTAGTAACATCTATAATTATGAACATTACATTTTTTAGATATATCTTTAAAAGAATAAAGGAATCATTCATAGGATATAGTAAGAATAGTTTATCGGGCAAATCTATATATCCTAATATTAAAAACAAAACAGACGTTATTATTGGCGGAATGAAGGCAGGAGCAGTGCTAATTGCTTGACATGATATCCATTGAAAATATCCAAACTTATGGTTATTCCGATGAATAACATATCCTCCGTGTGAGGTGACTTTGAAATCTTTGACTTCATTCCCAGTGGTCAGTGCAGTGACTGCGTGACTAAGTTCATGGATGAATACTGCCCACCAGTTCATCGAACTAAAAAGTAAGGGATGCTTATGTTGAATACATGATCTACATACATTTGCTCTATTTGACACGATACTTTGAACTATTAACAAAGAAAGAATTACAAAAACAAAAGAAAAGGGAATTACAAGAATATCAATAAAACCCTTTTCTAGATTAACCAACTTTATTCACATCTCATTAATTTGATTTAGTCTTTCGGAACAAAACAAATGCTGAAACACATATCACAGATGACAGGAATGAGAAACCAGGTATTGTTAAGTTTGTTTCAGTAGTCTCTTCAGAAGATTCTTCTTCATCATCTACTGGATCAGGAGTAATTTCATCAGATTTTTCCTTAACAAAGACTGACATTGTCTGTTGAAGCATCATATATTCATCCTTATTGCCTTCGGGATAATATATCACTTGAGACTCTAGTGCTTTTTCACCCAATTCCGTAGATGTAATCTGGATTGATACATGGTTCTCTTGACCGGGTCTGACTGTGAAATGGCCTATATTCTGATTAGACCCACTGCTTGCAAAAGTTGTTGCAGTAACATAAACTCCGCTTGGAGCTTTTATTATTACATCAACATCCAAGTTAACATCATTTGCTGCAGGGTTTATCATTGACAAAGTAATGATTGCCGGGTCTGTTTTTTCTACATAGTTTTTGGTTGAAGTCAGACTTATAGAGGGTGCAAGTCTAAATTTGCCTGAAGAAGTTTCTGTAGTAGTATCTTCAGTAACTGAAGCGTTGTCAGAGTTATCTTCTGCCATTGATAAAGGTACTATAGCTGTGAATAAGATACAAATTAAGCAGAATATTAAAAATTTAAATATATAGTTTCTAATTATACCACCTCATAAAGGATTACACAAGAAAGTCTCTAATAGTTATTATAAGTTTCTAAAATTTTTAACTGCTTAGTTAATATTAAATTACACATAATATAAATAATATTATACATACGCTATTAATTTTCAGCCTATATAAGATTGTAGAAATCATCTAAACTCAAGTATATGTGAGTCAATAAACGTTAGAAAAAGGCTACAAGTTCATGGGTTGTAATCGGAACTTTAGTATACAGTTTAATAAACTGAACAAAATAGGGAACTACATTTCAAATTAACTAGAAGATCACAAAAAAGAAAATTAAGATGAAATTACTTCATCTCAGCTTCTACAAACTTTGCAATTGCATCGTTCATTCCGCTCATCCTCGCATTGCCGCCGAGGTCGTATGTTACATACTTGCCTTCGGAGATGAACTTCTCGGTTGCTGCGAAGATTGCCTTCGACTGCTCGCTCTCGCCAAGGTAGTCAAGCATCCATGCACCTGCAAAGATGTTGCAACTGGGTTTGCCTTGTCCTGTTGAGATGCACTGATTACGATGATACGGAAGAAATCAGCAAATATCGTAAAATTATATAGACATAGAACTTCGGCAGTTATATGGAAACGTTCTTTGATGAAACTCACATCACGAAAACTGACGATTTCATGATAGAAGACGCATCTGCCTTCCTAAACCAAAAGGAAGTGGAAGCTTTAGCTCCCTGATCACATTGATTATTTAGATGCTAAAAAAACCCGGCGCATACCGTGGCTTTACATTTGTTTCCACAATAAAATTAAATGGAATCGATGATCCCATTCAAAGTCGCACTAGGTCTCATGGCCTGTGATCTCAACTCCTCATCCGGAGCGTAGTATCCTTTGAGATCCACAGCTTTGCCCTGAGCTTCTAACAACTCATTGGCGATCTTCTCTTCATTTTCCATCAGAGATTTAGCTACAGGTTCAAAAATCGCTTTTAATTCGCTATCCTTCTCCTGATCAGCCAGAGCCTGAGCCCAATACATTGCCAGATAAAAATGAGATCCTCTGTTATCGATCTCATTCACTTTTCTGGAAGGTGATCTTCCGTTTTCCAGAACCAACTCTGTCGCTTTATCCAGTGTTTCTGCTAAAACCAGAGCTTTAGGATTATCATAACTGTTGCCCAGATGCTCCAGAGAAGCAGCTAAAGCTAGGAATTCTCCCAGGGAGTCCCAACGCAGGTGACCTTCCGATACAAATTGCTGTACGTGTTTGGGTGCTGAGCCGCCAGCACCTGTCTCGAAAAGTCCACCACCGTTCATCAGGGGAACGATAGATAGCATTTTTGCACTGGTTCCAACTTCTAAAATTGGGAAGAGGTCTGTCAGATAATCCCTCAAAACATTTCCAGTCACAGAGATGGTATCTTTGCCTTCTTGAATTCTCTCCAGTGAGAACTTGGTTGCTTCAACAGGAGATTTGATCAATATTTCCAGACCATCGGTATCGTGATCTTTCAAGTATTTGTTCACTTTTTTAATGAGCTGTAAGTCGTGAGCTCTGTTCTCATCTAGCCAGAAGACCGCAGGAGTGCCTGTTGCTCTGGCCCGTTTAACGGCCAGCTTGACCCAGTCCTGAACGGGTGCGTCTTTCACCTGACACATGCGGAAGATATCCCCTTCCTCTACCGGCTGTTCAACGAGTACATTATTATTGTCATCGATAACCTGAACTTTTCCTGTACCGGTCATCTCAAAGGTCTTGTCATGTGAGCCATATTCTTCAGCTTTTTGCGCCATAAGCCCCACATTGGAAACGCTTCCCATTTTTGATGGATCAAAGGCACCGTGTTTTTGACAGAACTCAATAGTTTCCTGATAAACTCCCGAATAAGCGCGGTCAGGAATTACGGCTTTCATATCTTTCAGTTTCCCGTCCGGCCCCCACATGCCACCTGATGAGCGGATCGCTGCAGGCATGGAAGCGTCGATGATAACATCGCTGGGAACATGGAGATTGGTAATTCCCTTATCGGAGTTAACCATAGCCAATGCCGGTCTTTTGGCATACACAGCTTCTATATCTGCTTTGATCTCAGCCTGTTTGTCTTCAGGCAGATTCTGGATCTTTGTATAGAGATCGCCCAGTCCGTTGTTGGGATTTACACCCAATTCTGAAAGCAGATCACCATATTTATCAAATATATCTTTAAAGAAGACCTTAACCACATGACCGAAGATAATAGGGTCGGAAACTTTCATCATTGTCGCTTTCAAATGAACAGAGAATAAGACATCTTTAGCCTTAGCATCTTCTATCTGTTCAGCCAGAAATGCCTGAAGCGCTTTTTTGTTCATAACAGCTGCATCAATGATCTCTCCGGCCTGAAGAGGGGCTTTGTCTTTTAATAGTGTTTTATTACCAGCGTCATCTGTAAAGAAAATTCTGTAATTGGTAGCCTCTTCAATTTCAACAGATTTCTCACTGCCGTAAAAATCTCCGCCGGTCATGCTGGCTACATGGGATCTGGAATCGGACTTCCATTCTCCCATGGAATGGGGATGTTTTTTGGCATAATTCTTTACAGCTTTAGGAGCTCTGCGGTCAGAATTTCCTTCTCTGAGTACCGGGTTAACAGCACTTCCCTTGACAATATCGAATTTCGCTTTGATCGCCTTTTCTTCATCATTAGAAGGATCTTCGGGATAATCGGGCAGATCATACCCTTTAGCCTGGAGTTCTCCGACTGTTGCTTTGATCTGGGGAATTGAAGCACTGATATTGGGTAGTTTGATAATGTTAGCCTGCGGAGTTAAGACCATCTCTCCCAATTCGGAAAGGGCATCAGAGATCTTCTGGTCCTCTGTCAGTCTTTCGGGAAACTGGGCAATGATCCTTCCCGCCAGGGAGATATCCCTTGTTTCCATAGTGATTCCGGCGTTTTTCACATAAGCCTGTAAAATGGGTAGGAGTGAACTTGTTGCCAAAGCCGGAGCTTCATCGGTTTTAGTATAAATGATTGTAGATTTCTGTGCCATGTTAATCCTTTTCTCTGTAAATTAATATTGCTCAAAATCAATAAGTATTTTAACAAATTGTAATTTTAAAATCGTAAATTATAATATGAACATGAAAATTCAAATTGCTTTATTGACGACGACATCATATATATTTCATACCCAGAAAGCAAACATACACTAAAAGATAAGGATAAAGATAAGAAGAAAAAAGAAAAATATCTGAAAATGCCCGATATATCAGGCTTTTGCAGATTTTTTAGGTGAATCCGTTACTTTTGCCAGATTCTTTAGTCGCAGAAGCGTCATTGCAAAAATATAAGCAAAGCCTAATATTATAATGAAGATCAGCACAGCTTTCAGACCTGTAACCGTCCCTGAAATAATTACCAGAGCTGCAAGTATCATGATTATCAACTGACCCAGCAGGGACAACAAACTTGATTGGACTTCCCTGTGTTTTAAAAACAATTTCAGGTTCATATGGTTATATAATCCACAATTTGCATATATACCTGACCGCCTACATTTTTAGATAAAAAACTCATATAGTACATTATGACACAGAGTTTTCCCATCACAGACGAGCATATGCATATTGACCCAAGGGCAAAGGGACTGAAAGCTGTCAAAGAGTTCCAGAACGCAGGTGGCACACATATCTTCCTTGTTATGAAACCTAGCTGGACACTTGGCATCAAAGTCACTAAACCGGAAGATCAGATCGCAGTCTTTGAGGAAACGATAGACATCTCAAAACAGATAAACGAAACAGGCGTCACATCATTCCCGGTTCTGGGGGTGCATCCCGCAGAAATAACAAAACTCACCGAATACATGGAACTTTCAAAAGCCGTTGAGACCATGAAAGGCGGACTTGACATTGCAGCCGACTATGTAAATCGTGGGCTTGCAGTAGGTCTTAAAAGTGGAAGACCTCATTATCCGGTCAGCCCTGAAGTATGGGACGCATCTAACGAGGTCATGGAATATGCATTCACACTTGCCAGAGACCTTGACTGTGCCGTACAGCTACACACAGAAGACGTTGGAGAGCCGGAACTAATAGATATTGCAGACCGTGCCAGAAAAACAGGAATAAAAATGTATAAGGTTGTAAAACACTATGCACCACCACTGGTCGATGTGTGCGAAAGACTGGGAATATTCCCCGGTGTACTGGCAGGCAAAGGAGCCATTGAAGAAGCGCTTGAACAGGGAACCCGTTTCATGATGGAAACCGATTATATCGATGACCCTGACAGACCCGGAGCAGTACTAGGTCCGAAAACAATACCCAGAAGAACACTTAAACTTGCAGAGGAGTTCGGCGAAGAACCTTTCTGGAAGATCCATAAGGAAAATCCGGAAAAGGTCTACGAAGTGGATATCGAACTCTGAATATGCCTTTTTACTTTTTTGTATTCAGAACATATCCACCAGAATAATGTATATGTCCATAACATTTGTTCCCGTGGGACCGGTCTTTATCAGGTCACCTGTTTCCTTAAAGAATCCATAGGAATTATTGTTGGAAAGAAACATGCGTGCATCCAGTTGCAAATTTCTTCCACCCTGGACAGTTTCACCGTCAGCAAACGCACCGGCACAGTCTGTAGTTCCATCGTTGCCATCTGTTCCTGCCGCGAGTAAAAGAACATCATTCAGCTCTGCAACCTCTATAGCAAAAGACAATGCCATCTCCTGGCACCTACCGCCTAAACCTTTGCCTTTCATAGTAACAGTTGTTTCACCACCTGCAAGTATACAGGCAGGAAGGGGAAGAGGAGTACCTCTACGACGTTCTTCTCTGGCAATTGCTGCAAAAACCTTGGCAACTTCTTTAGCCTCACCTACAACAGAGGATGTAAGCACCATGGTATTGTAACCCAGTTCAGAAGCCTTTTTCTCAGCTTTCAGAAGTGCAAGGGAATTGTTTCCCACAAGATAATGACTGGCTTTTTCAAAAACCGGTGCTCCTGACCCGGGGGTTTCCTCAATAACACCTTCCAGTCCATCGTCAAGCACACCGGCAACCGCTGGAGATAACGCAATATTATATCTTTCGACGATATCATGAAAATCTACAAAAGAAGATGTATCAGGGACAGTAGGACCTGAAGCTATTACATCAAGAGGATCACCTACAACATCAGAAAGTATCAGGCTGACAGATTCTGAAGGGAAGGCCATTTTTGCAAGACCACCACCTTTTATGGCACACAGGTGTTTTCTTACGACATTAAGCTCATCAATAGTTGCACCGGCACGCATCAGGCTGTCAGTGAGCTTTGCCATATCTGTAAGTGAAACTCCCTTGCGTGGGTATGTTACGAGCGCAGAGCCTCCGCCTGATATGAGGAAAAATATCAGGTCATTAGAATCGGTAGTCTCAAGAAGATTATGGATCATTTTTCCGGCTGCAATACTGTTATCATCCGGCATTGGATGACTTGCTTCAAAAACCCTGATCCTGGAAAGAGGAGCTGCAAATCCTTTTTTAGTAACAGCAATGCCACTTGTAAGAGAATCATCAAGGATCTCTTCCATGGCCTTTGACATTGGTATGGATGCTTTTCCAAAAGCGATAACATAAATATTCGCGTAATGAGAGAGATCGTAAGAGCGGCCATTTATAAATAATTCATTACCATTTTTTTCAAGTGATCTGTAAATACATGCTTTTGGGTCAACTGCCGCAATTGCCTCAGACATAATGGAATATGCATCGTTCCTCATCTTTTCATTCATATAATTCCATCCTGAACTTTTTTATTTTCAGCTTATTAACGACTGTAAGTTCCCATCAGTTCGCCATATGCCAGTACATGTCCACTTATGGCATCTTCAACCAGGGCTCTTTCTGAACCACTTTCCAGATCCAGTTCCGTGTCAAGTGCATACACCTTGAAAAAGTATCTATGGGTTCCGGCAGGTGGGCACGGTCCTATGTATGATAGCTTGCCTGCACTATTTTTACCTTCGATCCCCGGAATACTGTCTTCATCTATCCGAGAGTCTACAGGAATATTCCAGACTACCCAGTGGGTGAATGTACCTATGGTCGCATCGGGGTCATTCATTATCAATAAGAGAGAAACAGCTTCTGTTGGAATGCCGGATATTTCCAGATCTGGATTGATAACCTCACCGTCACATGTATACTTTACTGGTATACCTTCAGCATTTTCAAAGGCTGAACTGGTAACTGTTAGTGTATCGGAAATCATAGTATCATCATCCAGACTGACCGCTGTATCATCTGTGACATCTGCAGCTTTACCACCTGGAACATCAGTAGCTTCTTCCCGGACATCATCTGAACCCGTACAACCCGACAATGCAACAGAAAAAACCACTAAAATTATTATTCCAATTCTTATGATATACTGAGAGTGCATAGTATCACCTGAAAGAATTGATATGAACGCTTAACCCCGGTTATATTTAATATAAGTAATACACTTACTGCCGATTATTTATTGTTTGTGGCATATTCTGAAAAGAGATGGCAGCAAAGCTACCAATATTAGTATTTGGCATTCATTCTTCAGGAATGATTATCCATGCAATGAGATAGATAAGAAGTCCCGTCCCTAGACTAAAAAAAGTGCCCACAGCCCAGATGAGCCTGACAAGTACCGGGTCTATTCCAGTATAAAGACCAATACCACTGCAAACACCTGCAAGTATTCTGTCTTCTTTTGAGCGTCGTAATTCTTTATACATAATTCCTCTTGGAAAGATCAAAGATCACATGTCTTACAGTTGGTTCCACCACATTCAGGGTTCTCAAACTGCCATTTAAGGCCCCACTGCTTAATGTTCTGTAACACATGAAGGAACTCTTCCCCGCTTTCTGTAAGACTGTATTCCGATTTTATAGGGAACACCGAATCATCAATTATCTTGTCAACAAGGCCATGTTCTTCCAATTCCTTCAGCCTTGTGGAAAGTGTCTTTGGAGTCACGTCCTGTAACTTATTTTTAAGCTCATTGAACCTTTTGCACTTGTTCTCACCTTTGTAAAGCTCATGCAAGATGCATAAAGACCATTTTTTGCCGACAATATCGACCGTTTTGTAGATGGTGCAATCTTTCATAGTATCCTATAGGAAACCACCCAATATATAAGTGAGTATCCATAATATACTGTTAATCCAGAAGAGAATTTTGGAAGAAGGAGTGACCAAAATGGCAAAAGACTTACTTGAGAAGGGAGCAATCCTGCAGAGAGATCAGGAAACATATGCAATTGCACCACACCTGCCAGGTGGAGTAGTATCTGCAGAGCAGCTTCGCAAGATCGCTGATGTTGCAGAGAAATATGGGGCTGCAACATTAAAAGTAACTTCATCCCAGAGAGTTGCTATTGTAGGACTGAAAGAAGATGATATCGATGGCGCATGGAAAGACCTTGATATTAAGCCAGGAGCTGCCATTGGACTTTGTGTAAGAAGCGTTAAGATCTGTCCGGGTACTACATTCTGTAAGCGTGGACAGCAGGATTCGGTTGGTCTTGGACTTAAACTCGATGAGAAATACCATGGAATGGAACTTCCATGCAAATTCAAGATGGCTGTTTCCGGATGTGCAAACTCATGCTCTGAACCTGCGATCAAAGACATAGGTATCATGGGAACACCAAAAGGATACACTGTCATGGTTGGTGGCAATGCAGCTATCAAACCAAGGATTGCAGATGTTATTGCAGACGAACTCAGTGAAGATGAAGTTCTTGCACTTGTAGAGAAGATCATTGTATTCACCAAGGCACACGGTTCAAAGCACCGCCTTGGAAGAGTAATCGATGATATCGGACTTGACAAGTTCAAGGAAGAAGTTGGATTATAAATTCAATTTGAGCATTCAGCAGGGGAAAATTCCCCTCTTTTTCTTGTTTATTTATTCATCATAATCATTTCTTAAAAAACGGAGCTGGTATTATCGAAGATGTTAAACCTCCAACAAGGATCGCAGTAATAAGATGCGATATCGTATCAGAAGCATGTCCGGGTGTGGGATGCTTTATGGCATTCAATAAAAGGAGCATGCACTTTAAGGAGTACGACGGGAACGCAGAAATGGTTGCATTCTTCACCTGCGGAGGATGTTCCGGCAGAAGGATTTACCGCCTGCTCAAATCATTAAAAAAACGTGGTGTTGACATAATACATCTAAGTTCATGTATGCAGATGGAAAATTATCCGAAATGCCCACACATCGATGAAATTAAAAAGACAGTACAGGATGCCGGAATTAAGCTTGTTGAAGGAACACATCATTAGAATCAAGAAAATAGCAGGAGAGAGAAAAATGGGAAAGAGACTGATAGTTAAGATAGATGAAGATAAATGTACAGGCTGTGGGAAGTGTGTTTCACCCTGTGCCGAAGGCGCTATACAAATTATAAACGGTAAGGCAAAGGTCGTTGCAGAGGAACTCTGTGACGGAATGGGATTCTGCATAGGAGTCTGTCCTGAAGGTGCCATCACCATTGAGGAAAGAGAAGCTATACCCTTTGACCTGAGAAAAGCCGAATCCCAGCCAAAGACCACTGATGTCTCGATCAAGTGTTTCAGCTGTGGTTGCGGTGAACAGGATAACTATCTCATGCCAGTAAGGCATAACATGGAAAGTCTCTGGGTCTGCACAAGATGCCTGCCAAAACTTATCCACGGATGAGAAAATGGTAAAGGAACTCGTTCTTGAAGGGACTGCAGATTATATCTGTGACTACACTTTCAATTTTTACTGGCACAATAACAGCCTGAATCCAGATTCCCTGATTCCCGGACAGAATGGTGGTACGTTCACATACAGGAACATTGTCAATGAGCTAAAGGCAGGTGGTGATGTCCGGATCACCGGAAATGTCGGGAAGAATTTCGCTTACAGCCTTGGTGCTGATATCAAACACCTTGGAGGAAGCGGGGAAATAGAGAAAGCGGGCCGGATATTCATAGACGGAAATATCGGACCTGAAGCAGGAATGGGAATGGTTTCCGGTACACTGTATGTCAAAGGTGATATAGAATATCCGCTTGGAAATATTGTGGAACTTATAAGCGATGTTCCTGAATACAGGAAATTCCGTTCCATTACAGATGTACTATGCAACGGAAGCGGCAGTGATGAACTCATAGACAATCAGTTAAATGAACCTGAAAGAACATTGATACTCAAAGATGGAATTCCCAGGGGAACCGTGGCTTCAAGATGTCCCTGTGCTTCAAAGGTTATCATTGAAGGCGATGCCTACAACGGTACCGGAATGCTTGCCAGAAAAGCAACTGTTATAGTAAACGGAAATGCCGGGATGAACACAGGTTCTCATCTTAACGGTGGAACTGTTGTTGTCCACGGTGAAGTTGGAGAGTTTGCCGGAGCATACATGAAAGATGGAAAACTGATATTCCTTGACGCTAAAGGTTTCATAGGAGCAGGAATGCAAGGCGGTGCCATCTACAGTAAGAACAAGGCAAAGACCAGCCCTCCCGCTGCAAAATCCAGAATGAAAGGAGAGGACAGCAGTCTTGTGAGGGAATTCATGGATGCCGGAAGGGTTGAATCAATGCTCTACAACAAATATGAACCGGATAAGGAAAAAGAAAAATACGTAGAGGTCCGCATGCGTGACGGTTCGATAGTTATGCGCAAGATAGATGATAGTTGATGCGCAAAAGCGGAAATGGAATATTATGCTTTTTCCAGCATAACCCAGAAAACTGAACCTTTGCCCTGGGGGTTATCCTCAACACCAACACTTCCTTTGTGAATATCAACTATTCTTTTCACGATTGCAAGACCAAGGCCGTTTCCTTTTATACCTTTCTTATCAGCCCTTCTGAACCTGTCAAAAACAAAAGGCTTTGCGTCATCAGGTATGCCGTCTCCCTCATCAGCAATTAATATTTTCCAGGATTTGTCTTCATCCTGAATCGAAATGATAACAGTAGTCCCAGCAGGACTATATTTCAATGCATTTGATACTATGTTGGAAAAAACATCTTCAATCACATCATTGACCCTGGAGAAACAGCCTTCACAAACTTCATATTTGAGATTAATCCCTTTCTTTGAAAACTCTGAGGAAAAACTGTCAACAACCATGTGCAATATCAGACCAATGTCCTGCACTTTTAATTCCATATCTTCATCAGATTCGAGTTTAGCAAGTTTTGCAGCAGAACTTATCATTGCAGTCAGATGGCTAGTCTGCCCACATATCATCTTTAAGGATTCCTTTTTTTCAAGGTCAGTCTCTTCCGCATAAAGCATATCACTGAAACCTTTGATCACATTTACCGGGTTCATCAGGTCATGCCGCATAATATCTGTGAACAGGTCCTTGAGCCTGTTCGATGTTTCAAGTCGTGATTTCTCTTTCTTGTCAAGCATCCAGCGTGAATGAACTGCAAAAAGGACAAAAACCAGGATTATGAATACCAAAATATACCCGTATTGGATGAAAATATCCTTTGGAGTAATTTTTCCGTAATCAACATACAAACCATATCTGAGGTCACGCATCAACCTGTCCACAGAACTGTAATCTGCCGGAACTGTCCAGCCGCTTGCACCAATCGAGATTGCTGCTTCACTATCAACAGGCATTGTTAACAGAGCAACTGCCATGTATTTGGAAATATCATCGGACGTTGATACCGTCTTTGCAAAAACCCAATCAGGGTAAAGTTCAGTACTGACCACTAAAGGATAGCTATCGTATTCTTTCTCATTCAGGATCTTGATATCATCCTGTTCTATAACGCCTTTTGCGATCAGCGATTCCAGAACACCTGTCCTGACGGTACCTGCGTCAACATTTCCTTCAATTACAGAGAGAACAACATTTCTATGGGAATTACCAAACTTTGTCTCACTGAAATCGTTCTCATTGATATCCAAAAGATGGAATTCACCTCTTGCAGCCAGATAACCTCCCAGTGACCTGTAATTGACCCACATGAATGACTTGCCTTCCAGATCCTCTAATGAATTAATATCAGTTCTGCCAGCCCTTGTGAAAATAACACCACCCATACCAACATACGAAGTGTTGTTATACGCTGGCTGGAATGTTGCTATCCTGCCAGCTCCATGAACACGTGCCATTTCCACATATAGCAGAGGATTGCAATAAAAGAAATCAATATGATTGTTCTCTATTTCCTGGGAGAATTCGTCATATTCAAGAGGAACTACCTCAAAACCGGAGCCGGGAATATTATCAGATAGATAATCTTCCACAGGTGCCCATGTCTCTTTAAGACTATCTTTATCTCCGTTTATTGAAAGAACTCCTATCCTGTAAGTCTGTGACTCATCAGACTCACAACTTGCAAGAGGAATAAACAGCATGCTGAAAAAAAGTGTAACCAACATCAATTTAGTAAACAGATGTAGTTTTTCCATATTGTAAACACTCATACCCCCCATAATGTGCAAAAGAGACTATCCTACTTGACATATATATATTTTTGCAAATTATTGCGCATAAATAAAGAAAGATCAATCTGCAACAATGAATTTCAGGAAATTTGTGCCGCTTGATTTACCTTCTACGGGTGCCTGACCCTGTGTTAAAAGAACCAGGTCTCCTGAGTCAATATTTCCCAATCTTTTAAGGGAATCCATAATGGTTACTTCCCATTCATGAACTTTCAATATGACAAATACAGGATATACTGCATACTGCAAAGCTAGCTGTTCACATGTCAGTTCATTACGACTGAATGCAAGTATCCATACATTCGGTCTGAATCTGGAGATCAAACGTGAAGTTTTACCGGATACTGTTGGAGTTATTACATAACGCACAGGTAAGATTCGAATAGCATCATTTACCTGGATGGAAATTACATCCTCTATACCAGGATTCATTTTCTGGATGGCTTTTGTCATCAGTTCAAGTCCAAGAGTGGTATGGTCCCGCCATTTTTCCGTAGACGCTGCAACTGTCGCCATCATTCTTACTGTTTCGGCCGGATATTTGCCTACTGCCGTTTCCCCGGATAGCATAACTGCATCTGTACCATCTATAATTGCATTTGCAACATCCGTAGCCTCAGCTCGTGTAGGACGGATATTACTTATCATAGACTCAAGCATTTGTGTGGCGGTAATCACCGGTTTGCTGAGAAGGTTTGCTTTGTGGATGATCGTCTTTTGAATAATCGGGACATCCTCAATAGGAACCTCTACTCCAAGGTCACCACGTGCTATCATAATAGCATCAGTCTCCTGAAGAATAGAATCAATATTTTTTACTGCCTGGTCGCGTTCTATTTTTGAAACAATAAATGCTGTTTTTCCTTTTGATCCGATATAATTCCGTGCCGCTACAACGTCTTCTTTGGATTCTATAAAGGAAAGACAGAATATGCTAATACCCTCTTTCAGGGCAAAGTCTATTATTTCAAGATCCTTTCCGGTTATCGGACTTACATATATCTTTGAACCGGGCAGATTAATACCTTTTTTAGAGTACAGTGGACCGCCTACTACGACTTTACAATGAATATCCTCATTTTCTATTGATTCACAGTTGAGCTGAATAAAACCATCACTGAGATATATAGGACTGCCAATTGTAACACTATCTGTAATCTGTTTATATTGAACAGGAACAACTGAATCCTTCCCCACTACATCCCTTGTGGTTAGAGTTATCCTGTCATTTTTTTTCAGCATCATCGGCTCATTTTCAATTATCCCAACCCTGATCTTCGGACCAGGAAGATCTGCCATAATTGCGATTACCTGATTTAGTTCATCTGCCGCATCCCTGATCCTCTTGATAAGTTTACGGTGATCATCCATGTCACCATGAGAAAAGTTTAGCCGCGCAACATTCATACCCGCAAGAATGAGTTCCCGGATCATCTCAGGAGATGAAGAAGCGGGACCGATAGTACATACGATCTTTGTTTTGTGATCAGGTAAATTCATACATTATCCCAACTTAAAGATATTCAATAATCAATATAATTGTTCTTATGGAACTGATTAAATCTAGGTCTATTCGGAAGTATTCAATTCAGTATATATAGTGACACTATAGACATATCATAAACAGTTATCTCTTAAAATATTTTAAATATAAGAATCCAATATATTATTATAAGGGGTTTATCATGGCAAATTCAAAATTCGAACTAAATGAGCAACAAAAAAAGGAACTCTCCGATATTTTCGGTAGAGGAGTCAATTTTAAAGACAAGGAAAGACACTTTTACACACATGACGTGGGAGCATTGCCTTCACTTATAAAAACAATGGTGGGCAAATCCAAACCTGCAGCTATTGTAAAAGTAAGAAATGAAGAAAAAGCTGTAGAACTTATTAATTTTGCACGTAAATACAAAATCCCGGTAGTACCAAGAGCGGGAGCCTCTTCAGGATACGGCGGTATTATTCCTACCAAAGGAGGAATTATTGCCGATGTTACTCCCATGAGACATATAATCGATCTTGACAAAGATAATCTCAGGGTTACAGTTGGTGCAGGTGCCGTATGGCATAACCTGGAGGAAAAGCTTAACGAGGAAGGACTTGCAGTTCAGGCTGTCCCTTCAAGTGCGATGTCTGCAACCGTTGGTGGCTGGCTTGCCCAGAACGGTGTGGGTTACGGAAGTTACGAATACGGCTGGTCACAGGACACAATGGAATCTGCAAGGGTTGTCCTGCCAAGCGGTGAAGTAAAGGATTTCTCAGGCGAAGAACTCAAAAAGATCATCGGAACAATGGGTACCACCGGAATAATTACGCAGGTTACCCTGAAACTGAGAAAATACGAAAAGACTGCCGCAATCTCTGCAAAATTCCCTGATGCTTCTTCAATGAAGAAAGCTATCAAGATGGTAGGGGAGAAAAAAGTCCCTGTATGGGCGGTCTCATTCTTAAACCCTCAATGGGCTGATATGAAAAACAAGGCTCCGTACAAGACACACTACGGAGAAACCGTTGATGACCACAGACCGGAATTGCCGCTTTCCTACATATGCAATTTTGCCTATCCTGCATCAAGGGATGTAAGTGCCCTTGAAGGTATTATCAAGGAAGCTGGCGGAGAGATCCTGCCGGAAGAAATTGCCGAGCATGAAACTCAGGAATGGTTCAGGTCAATGAAAGTAAAGAGACTTGGTCCTTCATTTATTCCTGCCGAAGTTGTTGTGCCTGTTGACAAGATAGACACAGTGTTCAATGAGATCGAGAAAAAGATTGGTCTCCCTGTACTTGTCGAGGGAATGGTAACAAAAGGTGATGAAGCCATCATTCTTTGTTTCATGCCTCATTCGGAAAGATCATTCAAGTATAACCTTGCTTTCCCGCTTGCCCTGAGTATCGTAAAGATCGCAGAGGAGAATGGCGGAAGAATCTATGCTTCAGGTCTTTACTTTGCAAGTCAGGCCGAGAAGGTTTACAGGGATCGTTTCAAACTCATTAAGGACTTCAAAAAACAGGTTGACCCTGATGACATCATGAATCCTGAAACAATGACAGGCAAGTCTTTGATAAACACAGGACTTTCCATGGCAAAGACATTCGAGCCAATGGCACGCATGGTCGGAAACATGTCCGGAGTCGGCCATCAGGAATTCAAGGATGAGAAAGGACTGCCAGGAGACATCATCTCACATGCATTCACCTGTGCCCAGTGTGGTTATTGTGTCAACGAATGTGACCAGTATTATGGACGTGGATGGGAATCACAATCACCACGTGGAAAGTGGTTCTTCATAAAGGAATACCTTGCTGGAAAAATGCCACTCGACCAGGAGCAGGTTGACACTTTCCTTGCTTGTACCACCTGTGAGATGTGTGACTATTACTGCCAGCTTGACCTTCCAATTGAACGCTCATGGATGACCCTTAGAGAGAACTTTGTCCAGAAGAGAGGCATGATGACAATCCCTCCGTTTGAGATCATGGCTCAGAGTCTGGACAACCAGAGGAACATCTGGGCAAATTACAGGGTTGACAGGGATAAATGGATACCCGATGATCTAAGGCCAAAGATCAAAGACAAGGCAGAGATCGCTTACTTTGCAGGATGTACTGCATCCTTTGTTGAGAAGGATGTTGCTGTAGGAACTGCAAGGCTGCTTGATGAGGCAGGAATCGAGTTCACAACCCTTGGTGACAAGGAAGCATGCTGTGGAATACCCATGCTTGTTGCGGGAAAGTGGGATGTGTTCGAGAGAATCCTCAAAATGAATATTGCAAATATGCAGAAAGCAGGTGCAAAGACCGTTGTTACATCATGTCCGGCATGTCTTCTCATGTGGAGGACCATCTATCCACAGTGGGCTGAGAAGCTTGGAATGGAGTTCGACATTGAGGCAAAGCACTATTCTGAAGTGCTTATGGATAAGCTGGATGTGCTTAAGCCAAAGTTCAAGGTCCCACTTAACAAAACGGTTGCATGGCACGACTCATGTCACATAGGCAGGGCAGGTGCAGGTGTCTATGACGCACCGCGTGAACTGCTTAAGGCAATACCAGGTGTTAAGTTCAAAGAAATGGAGCACAACCGTGAGAAAGCTCTCTGCTGTGGTTCTGTTGTAACACTTATCGATGAGCCGGAGATTGCATCAAAGATCGGTAATGTCCGTTTGCAGGAAGCTGTTGACCAGGATGCCGACATCATGGCTGCACTCTGTCCGTGCTGTGTTGTCCAGTTCAGGGTGGCCGCCAGGGAGAATAATGTCAATGTGGAGATACAGGATCTTGGAGCACTTGCAGCCCGCAGTCTTGGATATGACATACCTGACACAACCAACGATGCACTTGCTGCATGGGCGGTCTTTGAGAAGATGATAGACCTTATGGTGCCTGAGAACATGACCGACATGATGGTTGAACTGCTTCCTGACATGATCGGAGCGATGCCATCATACATGCAGGCAATGATGAAGACTGTGAAGTACGTACCCGGCATGGACTCACTCATGAAGCCAATGATGCCGGTAATGATGCCTATGCTCATGCCTTCAATTATGCCAAAGGTCATGCCAAAGATGCTAAAGGCTGTTGAAAAGAGAGTACCAATGCCGGATTACATGCTCGAGCAGATGCCAGATCTCATGCCGAATGCAATGGGTAATCTTCTGCCTAACATGCTTCCGCAGCTCATACCCCTACTGACACCGAAGATGATCGAGTATATCAAGACAAACTGAGGAATTAGATTTGTTTAAAATATGTGTGGCACTGATTTAAATCGGTGCCATTTTCTCTTATATTATATCTTTTTGTAATTGATTGAAAGCATGATAATCAGTTTTTGCCTTGTTAAGGATTCCGATTAGTTGACATAATAGGAAAAAACTTCCTTCGCAAGATGCAAGTAAAACCGAGATTGCATATGAAAAAATTAGAGATTTTTAGAAAGCTATTGGAAACTTTTCCTTTATTAGGGTGTTTAGGAATCTGCCATTTTCCCACATACTATACTACTAGTTCTTACAAACTGTTGTCTGTCAGTATCAAGATAGCCTACCCTATCATGAATACCTAATTTCCATTTCAGTTTTTGCATAAAGCTAACATTATCTTTGTTTATAGGGTATCCACCATCAAGTCTATTATATGGGTAACTGCGTTCCTTCTGTGGCTTTACATATTCCTCATAAGGCATTCCATTAAGTTCCAGCTTTGGTGGTGTGTATGCCTGCTCTATTTTTCTCATTAGATTTTTATTCAATTCCATCACTTCTATATTTGGCAGAAGCTGACAAGCTTGAAAATTCAAACGAAATAATCAAGTTAATATCAAATAAAGTCAATAGATAATATCAAAGGTTATGGGGTGGCTGATATGAAAAAGCTATTGATAATTTGTATTTTGATAGCCTGTTTACTCTTTTCAGGTTGTGTTGGTAATGAAGATGAAAGTACTTCTGAAACTTCAGAAATAGGTCAAGTTCCCGATTTGATAATTAAACCAAGTGATGTTCCTGGATTTACATTAGATGATTATACGTTTCTAGCAGTTTCAAAAAGCAATTCTTATGAATTCGGCAATTCGACTACACCGTATACAGATACTTTACCATCAGGTACTCGAAATGTAGGAGAAACGTCAGTTTGGTCTGATGCAACTGAGCATAAGATTAGTTGCAGTATAGAGAAATATGATTCTGACATAGGACTCACTGAATATATTGACAAAGAAGAAGAAGCAGCAAGTAAAAGTGGGCACACATATGGTACTTGTACCATTGGAGATATTTGCTTTTATCGATACGTTGAACCATACCCAGGCATCATAATAACTTGGTTATCTGTCATTACCTCAAATAATGAACTAATAAGGGTGACCATTGTCGACGAAAATGATAAAAGTCTGGATGAGGCAATCAGAATTGCTACAATAATCGAAGGTAGGGTCTTAAGTGATTAATCTAGCTACTTTCATTTTTTGATTTCCTTTTATTGGCGGTCTAAGTTAATCTCCACCCCCATACAACAAAGGCTTCCAGTGTGTTAATTTCCCTTGGCCTAGTTGCATTTGGATGAATACCTTTGTAGTCTCAATCTTCAGGAAATCCATTTAAGACCCACTAAGCGGTATTATCTATTTTCTTAAGCTTTTCCCATGCTGCTTCTTCGTCCTCGGCATACGCAACACCTATGTCTGCACTGTAGACTCTAATATGTTTTCCCATACGTATAATTTCATGATATCTTCCTTTATTTGGAGAATTATTCAGGCTTCCATCCTTCCAAATGTTCTATATCAGGACAAATAGGGAAAAGAGGACTTAAATACTCTATTAGTTCTTTCTTTGCTTCTTCTTCTGTGACTTCATTATAAAATATGATCCCCTCCCTTTCTTCTTTGACTGTGTTAAAGGCAGACCTTATACTAGACTTTATTATAATCTCACTTCCTTGTTTGGCGATTAATGAATCAAAATCATTAAGATTCAACCAAATGAAAATCCCATAATGAAATAAGTCCACTTTATATGTGTTATTCTTTCATTTATGGTCATTTTCTCAATCTCTTTTACTTGGCGAAACAGGAAGTATCACCTATTCAATAACAAAGCTCAAAAAAATAAAATAAAGAGATAAAAGGCTATTTTGCCTTTTAATAAAAAAACTTACTTCTTAATAGGCTGGTCAGGCGTTACACCATAGTATTCTGTTCTTGCCTTGCCCCATGGACAACCTTTTGAACCAAAAATTTTGAGTTCAATGTTCTGGATAGCTTTGAAAAAGCCATTTCCGGCACGTGCACCTTTGCATACAAGACAGTAGTTCTCACAGAATACTGGAGCTTTCTTCTGGTCTGTCACTAATTATCCCCTCCGTTCGTTTCTCAGTTGTTAAAATATTTATTCGTTTTTCCAGATAAAGATAAGTCAGACAGGTAATTATAATTTAGCCTGGATTTCCTTTGCGAATTCTTTTGCCTTCTGGACACGGGATGCATCAGGTTGTCCCTTTGTGGATGGGCCCATTTCACCGAATGCTTTCATCTGTGGGTCTTCTGCCTGAAGGAGCATATCAATTACAGGCTGTGCGAGTTCTCCCTGGCAGTCAAATGAACCGAGGAAATTTGCACTGGCTGCTGCTTCCTTGCATGAGCCTGTCCATGAGTGGATTGCCTCAAAACCTTCTGGAACTGCGTGGGTCATGAATATTGCAATATTCTTGCCTGCGGTCTTATCGGTTATGAATGACTTTACCTTTGCAGGAATGTCAAACTGCATTACAGGGAATCCGATAAATGCAAGGTCATAGCCTTCAAGGTCTGCAACGTCATTGATTGGCTTGATATCTTTCTCGCCTTCAAGTTCACCATAAATAGCTTCTGCGATTCTTTTTGTGTTTCCGGTCTGGCTCAGGTATGTAACAAGTGTCTTCATTTTAGATGCCTCTATATTTGGATAAATAATGTAGTTACTATAGATTTATATAGATAAGCGTTAGGAAACTGTAGTGTTCTTGCTGTGATACAATAAAATGACCCTGACAAATAAAATATACACAGTAGTGTTCAAAAAAAGAACATTCAGCTATTCTGATTGATACTATCAATAATAATGGAAATTGATCAATACTTAAATTCATAATCTAGAGGAATAGTAAACATAAAAATACTGCCTTCACCAACATTACTTTCAACCCATATATTGCCACCATGCATCTCCACAAATTTTTTGGAAAGAGCAAGGCCCAGTCCTGTACCTTCATGTTTCCGGGTCAGAGATGGGTTCAGTTGTTTAAACGGCTGAAAGAGTTTGTCCATATCATTAACTGCAATTCCAATTCCAGTATCCTGTACACTAATTTGAACGGAATCATCCTGCAAAATTGCCCTGACAGAGACACTGCCTTTTTCAGGGGTAAATTTAATAGCATTGCTGAGAAGGTTTGCCAGGATCTGTTTGAACTTGGTCCTGTCTGCAACGATCATTTTCAATTCAGGATCAATATCAATACACAGATTTATTTTGTTCTTATCTGCAAGAGAGTTAAGTACACTAGCAACCCCATAAATAACATCGGAAACTTCGAATTTCTCATAAATGAGTTCACTTTCCCCAGCCTCTATCTTAGAAATATCCAGTATATCATTAATGAGTTCCAAAAGGTGTTTTCCGGCATTGGAAACGTGGCCGATATAATTGGTCTGTTTTTGATTTAAGTCGCCGGCTATCCCCTCCAGCAGCACATCCGAAAAACCGATAATGGCAGTCAGAGGAGTCCTTAATTCATGGCTCATGGTAGCCAGAAATTCACTCTTTACTTTGTTAGCATTCTCAGCAGCAATTTTAGCAGCCAGAAGCTCTCTTTCAACCTTCTTACGCAGACTAATGTCACGACATACACAAAACAGCATTCTTCTTCCACCAAAAGTGGCTGAATTTGCATTGATCTCTACATCTATAATACTGCCATCTTTACTTTGTAGCTGTGATTCATAAAGAGACTTATTTTTATCAGTGATCTGAAGCATTTCCTGTATCTGTTCAGGAGTATGAGAAGTATCACAGTCCCATATAGATAACAATTGCATTTCTTCATGGGAATAACCAAGCATATCCGCATAACGTGGATTTGCCTCGATTACTTTCCCGTCCTGTCCAATAATGACGATACCATCGCTAGACTGCTCCATTAAAAGACGACGCCATCGGGCTTCCTCTGATATCTTTATTTCAGCTTGTTTTTGCTCAGTTATATCCTGAAGTGAACCAGTTACTTTCACAACTTTCCCTTCGGACATTTTCGGATAGGCGATTATACGAACCCATTTATGATTTCCCTTTGCGGTTAGCAATTCCAGTTCCAGATCTTCTGCATAACCCATTTCCAGTACTTTAACCATGGCATCTTTCAGGACCTTTCTGGAAGTTGAAGAATAAAGTTCCAATAACAATCCAACATTTACAGTAGAATTCGAATCAATTTCATGGATCCTGGCAACTTCGTTGGTCCATGTTATCGATCCAGTAGCTATGTCATATTCCCAGGCTCCTACATGGGCTATTTTACCTACTTGATTCAAAAGGGATTTTCGTTCCCGGAGCTTGGTCTTTGTTCTTTTATATTCCGTGATGTCCTGAAGAACACCTATTATGATATTTTTTTCAGGATAATACTCAGCTACGGAGTGTATAATACGTATGGAATCATCATTTTGCCTTTTTATTTTAAATTGCACATCATAAGGGATATTTCGCGTTATCAGATCATCCAGGGCTTTGTCGAGCATCGGAAGATAGTGGGATAATGGGATTTTTTTAATATGATCTCTTGTTACAATCTTATCTTCAAGTCCATATATCCTTCTTGTTGTCTGTGAAAGAGCAACTTTTCCGGAGGACAGATCCATTTCCCATTTCCCTATATCCTTAAGTCTTTGTATGGCTGAAAGTTGCATTTTTTTCAACTTGTTATCTACAAACTCGTTTTCTACGACATCATAAACGATGTAGTAAAGAAAAGTGCATGATTCTGATCTGATCGTACCGCTGTATACTTTTACATCCCTGATATCACCATTTGCAAGGAAATGTTTGAGGAAAAGGTAATCCCTGTTTTCATTTTCTGCTTTTTTTGATTCCATTTTGATATACTCAGCTGAAAATACATTGATCTGATCTATTTTCTTGCAGGTAATCTCTTCAACTGTCCAGCCATAATAATTGCAGGCTGCTTTGTTTGCATCAATTATATTCGAACTGTCAGAATCAACAAGTAACATTATAACATTATTTTCTGCAAAAAAGAATTTATATAAATAATCACTATTATAATGAGAGATACCGTCAGGAATATCCTTGTCAGGTAACCCGCTGATCTGGGAACCATTTACCGAATGGTCTTTGTTCATAATATGTGTACACATATCTTCATCATAAAGACATTTGTCATATATATTACTCATAGGACTCTGCGCTCCGTTTTAGACTGCAATATCCTCCCATATGAACTCATATCTGCCATACCCTGTTCTAACAATGGCACTTTCCAGTCATGGATATGAGGGCATATATCAACAAAGAACCCGTGAAGACATTTTAAGGTTAAACCAATATAAATGAGTTTTTGTTGAGCAGAAAACAATACATAATCTGCGAATGTCATGTACTAAATCAAATTGAACGGGGAAGATATTCGTAACATTACAAAACAGAGGAAAAAGAAGCGAGTTTTAATTCATTATCTAAAATAAGATTAATACTTTCACCCCGCTTACATCTCCAATATATACCAAATACTACAATTGTCAATACATGACAGAGTTTGAAAGGAAAGTGAAGCTAATCACCACGATCAGAAGTATTCAGAAAAAGAGTGCTGCTTCCAGAGATAAAGACAAAAAGCAGGCTTTTTTTCTGAAATTTGTTCGTCATACCGCAAACTATACTTATTATTCAGGCATCAGAGTTAACAATGTCTTTGAGCAGCATCAGGATAAAGGGTGCCAAAGAGCACAATCTTAAGAATATCGACCTTACCCTTCCACGTGATAAGCTTATAGTCATCACAGGACTTAGCGGGTCAGGAAAATCATCGCTTGCTTTTGATACGATTTACGCTGAAGGACAGCGCAGGTATGTCGAGTCTCTTTCGGCATACGCAAGGCAGTTCCTCGGGCTTATGGAAAAACCGGATGTTGAATACATTGAAGGACTTTCTCCTGCAATTTCCATAGAGCAGAAGACAACAAGCAAAAATCCGCGCTCCACTGTAGGTACCGTTACTGAGATCTATGACTACCTAAGACTGCTCTTTGCCCGCATAGGCATAAGGCACTGTCCTGAATGCGGACGCATAATTGAAACTCAAAGTATCGACCAGATAGTTGACAGCATCATGAACCTGCGAGAGGGTACAAAGATACACGTGCTTGCTCCACTGGTGAGAGAAAGAAAAGGAGAATATAAGAAACTCCTTCTTGACCTGCGCAGCGAAGGTTTCACAAGAGTACGTGTGGACGGTGAAATTCAGCTGCTGGAAGATGCCGAGAATATAGAGCTTGGCCGCTACTTCAAACACAACATAGACATTGTAGTTGACAGGCTTGTTATCAAAGAAGGTATTGAAGAAAGAATTTCCGATTCGGTTGAAACTGCGCTTGAAAAAAGCGGAGGGACCATCACCATACAGGTTCTTGACGGAGAAGAGCTTACGTTCAGTGAGAAACTTGCATGTCCCGAGTGTAGTATCGGTTTTGAAGAAATGGAGCCGGCTGCATTCTCATTCAACAGTCCGCAGGGAGCATGTCCTGAATGTCATGGTCTTGGAACCTCTATGGAATTTGACCCCGATTTGATTGTTCCAGATAAAACACTCTCCCTGAACGAAGGTGCAGTGGAACCATGGTACAGCAAAAAATCCGATGGCTATTATATGCAGTCACTGCAATCCCTTGCAAATTATCTTGGGTTTTACATGGATGTACCCTTTGAAGAACTTGACCCGGAGATCCAGCACATCATATTCTATGGTAGTGAGGAGCTTATCCCGTTTGTCCATGTTGGAAGGAATGGCGGCATGTGGAAGCACAAGGGACGCTTCAAAGGAGTTATTGCAAACCTTTCCAAAACCTATGAAGGCACTGAATCCGAAAATAGCAAGGAAAGGATGAGCAGGTACATCAGTACCAAACCCTGTCTTACATGCCATGGAAGAAGACTGAAACCGGTTACACTTGCAGTAACCATTGATGGCAGGAACATCATAGACACAACCGAAATGTCCGTTGAAGAGGCTCTGGAATTCTTCAAGGAGCTTGAACCAAAGCTCAATGACAGGGAATACACTATTGCCCGCCTTATACTCAAAGAGATAAAGGCAAGGCTTGGGTTCCTTGTTGATGTGGGACTTGATTACCTTACATTAAGCCGGTCGGCAGCCACTCTCTCCGGTGGCGAAGCACAGCGTATCAGGCTTGCTACACAAATTGGTTCAAGTCTTATGGGTGTGCTATACATCCTTGATGAACCAAGTATTGGTCTTCACCAGAGAGACAATCTAAGACTTATAACAACCCTGAAGCACCTCAGGGATATTGGAAACACTGTTCTTGTTGTAGAACATGATGAAGAGACCATATGCAACTCAGACTATGTTGTTGACATGGGACCAGGAGCAGGTATTCACGGCGGCGAGATCGTTGCTGAAGGAACTCCAAAGGAAATAATGAAAAACAGGGAGTCCACTACAGGAAAATACCTGAGTGGAAAATTAAAGATCGAGATACCAGATATAAGAAGAGAATCAACAGGCACCATGATACTTCGAGGTGCAAGCCAGAACAATCTCAAAAATGTGGATGTTGAATTCCCACTTGGGGTATTGGTCTGTGTTACTGGGGTATCGGGGTCCGGAAAAAGTACACTTATCAATGAAACTCTTAACAAGGTGCTTGCAAAGCAACTCAACAAGGCAAGAGACACACCTGGTAAATACAGTTCGATTGAAGGACTGGAATACGTTGACAAGGTCATAACCATAGACCAGTCACCTATCGGACGCACACCTAGGTCAAATCCGGCAACCTATACCAATCTTTTTACTCCGATAAGGGAACTCTTTGCACAAACAAAGATGGCACGTGCCAGAGGTTACAAACAAGGAAGGTTCAGTTTCAATGTCCGTGGCGGCCGCTGTGAAGCATGCTCAGGTGATGGAATAATCACTATAGAAATGCACTTCCTGCCGGATGTTTATGTTCCATGTGAAGTGTGTCATGGAAAACGTTACAACAGGGAGACACTGGAAGTCACCTACAAGGATAAGAATATTGCAGAAGTCCTTGACATGACTGTTGAAGAAGCTCTGGAATTCTTTGAAAACGTACCCACTATAAGCCGTAAACTTCAGACACTTAACGATGTGGGACTTGGATACATTAAACTTGGACAGTCTTCTACTACATTATCCGGTGGGGAAGCCCAGAGAGTGAAACTTGCAACAGAACTTAGCAAACGTTCTACGGGCAAGACTGTTTACATACTTGATGAACCTACAACCGGACTTCATTTTGATGATGTGAAAAAGCTCCTTGAAGTGCTTCAGAGACTTGTAGAAGCAGGAAACACTGTTATTGTCATCGAGCATAACCTTGATGTTATCAAAACCGCAGACTGGCTCATTGACCTTGGACCTGAAGGTGGAGACCGTGGTGGTGAGATTATCGCACAGGGAACCCCGGAAGAAGTTTCAAAGAATAATATTTCATACACAGGCCAGTTCCTGAAGAAAATATTAGAATGAGATTAACATTAAAACTTGACTATATACAGTGATGGATATTCTTTGGTATCCAGAAAACAGTATAATTCAAATGATTCAACTAAAAAAGAGAAAGCATGGATATAATACTGATTTATATAATTGGAGAAACTATAGTAATCTTAATTGGCATTCCTAAAAAAAATAGAACTGACATATGATAAAATCATGAGCCTGAAAAGAGTTTCGGCAATAAATCAATATGTACCTCAATTACTTTGCTTTACCTCTGATAGTGCTGGTAGTAATCCTCAGTACATTATTATTTCATGTAAGAAAACATAAGGAAGCAACTGGAACGACCTGCTTCTCATTAATGGTATTAGCAACAATAATCTATTCTGTATTTTATGCTCTGGAGATATCAGCAAACAGTTTTGATACTGCATTGTTTTTCTATAAACTTGAATACCTAGGAATTCCTTTTGTACCAGCGTTTTTGCTGGCATTTTCTATAAAATACACCGGGAAAAAACACTGGTTATCAGCACCCATAATAGTTTCCACATTTTCCATACCCTTGATAACAATGATTCTTGTGTTCACAACTGATCAGCATGCTCTTTACAACAAAAACCTGATGATGAGCACAAATACAATATTTCCCGCCCTGACCTTTGAACCAGGGATTTGGTATGCTGTCCAGCAGTTCTATAATGTCCTCTGTATTATGTTCAGTATATTATTAATGCTGAAAATGTGGCTGGAAATAATCCCTGCTCTCAGGAAACAGGTAACAGTGGTAATGGTAGGTGTCATGATTCCATTCATGGTACTGCTTCTTTATATTGCAGGAATATTTCCTCATGGTCTTGACCCTATTCCATATTCTCTTGCAGTCTGCGGATTGATAATATATGTAGGACTTACACGTTATAAACTTCTTGACATTGCACCGATGGCACGCAGTGAGCTTTTTGATAAAATACCTGATGGTGTTATTGTTCTTGACCAGATGCAGAGAATCGTAGACTGTAACGGATCAGCATCAGAATTCCTGGGAGTATCTTCAAACAATGCAGGAAAATATATTGCAGATTTCATGGAATGCTGGCCAGAACTTGAATTTACCAGGAAGAGTGCTTCCGAAAAAAGCAGTATAGAAGTTATGAGAGATAATAATGGAAAAGAAATCTGGCTGAAGATAGATTTCCTTCCAATGTTAAGTGAAGAAAATGTCATAGCTGGACAAATGATAATCCTGAGGGATATTACAGAAAATAAAAAAGCAGAGGAAATTCTACTTCAAACAAACAGAGAACTTGAAGAAGCTACTACGAGAGCACAATTTTTGACTTCACAGGCTGAAACCGCTAATCGTGCAAAAAGTGAATTCCTTGCGAATATGAGCCACGAGATACGTACGCCACTCAATGGTATTATCGGTTTTTCAGATATACTCATGCAAACTGACCTTAGTGATACCCAGAAACACTATATGCAAACAGTATACACCTCAGCTAATTCCCTTCTTGATATCATCAATGACGTGCTGGACTTTTCAAAGATAGAAGCAGGGAAACTGGAACTTAATCCTGAAAGAACGGAAATTGCGGAACTACTTGGACTTATCACGGACATCGTGAAATATAGGGTACAGGAAAAAGGACTTGATCTGAAGCTCACAGTCCCTGAAGACCTACCACATCATGTTATCGTTGATCATTTGAGATTGCGTCAGATACTTGTGAACCTTCTTATCAATGCCATTAAATTCACAGAATACGGGGAAATTGAACTTAAAGTTGAGACTAAGCCTGTTATAGATAACGAAAATGAGAAAGAGTTCATCTTTTCTGTGCGAGATACCGGAATAGGTATTGGTGAAGAAAACAGGGAACGGATATTTGACTCTTTTTCACAGGCAGATGGTTCCATCACACGTAAATACGGAGGAACCGGACTGGGACTTACAATATCCAACAGCTTACTGGAAATAATGGGATCAAAACTGGAACTTGAAAGCATACTAGGAAAAGGAAGTACCTTTTATTTCAAGGTCAAACTGGCTGTTGAACATGCTGAGAAAAAAACAGATATGAATGAGAGTTCTCAAAATATTGACAGGTCATGTGACAGAGACAAGAAATACACCATACTTGTTGTAGAAGATAATGATACAAATATGGAACTTGCATGCATTATTATTTCAGGATTCCTGCCGGAAGCCGATATACTCAAAGCTGAGAACGGAACAGAAGCTGTCAGATTATTCCTGAATAGGAAGAAAAAAGGGCAAAAAGAAATAGATCTTATTTTTATGGATATACAGATGCCTGATATGAATGGCCACGATGCTTCTGTAATGATCAGGGATATTGAAAAAGAGATCGATGGACATGTCCCTATTGTTGCATTGACAGCCAGTGCATTTAATAGGGAAAGAGAGTTGTGTTTCCAGTCAGGTATGGATGACTATATCACAAAACCTGTGGTTTCAGATGTGATACAAAGTATCCTCAACAAATGGCTTTACAGTGAAAACACTGGCAATACCGTGGAAATCAATAATATCACTGATAGTATGAACGATTCTGCTTCTGAAAACGAAACCCAGAACATCCACTTTGACAAAGTTAGACTTATGAGCAATATTGCAGGTGATGATGAGACATACAAAAAACTCAGTACCATGGCACTAAGGTCAGTTACTTCTAATCTTGAAGAGATGATTCACAAGTACACTTCCCAGGATTTCCATGGAGTAAAGGAAACTGCACATAGGATGAAAGGTGTTTCACTTAATATGGGATTCAATATTCTTGCCACAATGGCAAAGGAACTGGAAGATTCTGTAGAGAACAGTGTTGAGAGCATTCCTGAAATGCTGGATATTATTGAGAACGAGATTGAATTGATAGATTTTGAAATAAAAAAGCATATCAAAGTATCTGAATGTGATACAATGATATGAAAAAGAGAAAAAGAGATTACCTCTTCAATTTTGCAACAACTGCTTCAACCTGTTCCACGGCAGTACCGATGTACCTGTCAGGGTCTACAAGGTTGATGATGTCTTCTTCACTCAGGTAATTTGCAACTTCGGAGTTTGCCAGAAGTACATCCTTAAAGTGTTTTCCGCTTTCATGGGATTCCATTGCACTGGAACGCACAAGCTCGTGAGCTTCCTGACGACCTACACCGCGCATTGCAAGCTCGATCATTACTGCTTCTCCCATGTTAAGACCCTTAAGAAGGTCAAGGTTACGGCGGATGTTTTCAGGATAGAACCTGAGGTTCTCGATTACACCGATTGCAAGTTTAATAATGTGATCTGTCAGCACACATGCTTCAGGGAAAACAACTCTTTCACATGAGGAATTGGTAAGGTCCCTTTCATCCCAGAGTGTGTTATTCTGGAGTTCAGGCTCGATCATTGCACGCACAATTCTTGCAAGGCCACATATCTGCTCTGACTTGATAGGATTTCGCTTGTGTGGCATTGTTGATGAGCCGACCTGCTTTTTCCTGAAACTTTCCTCAACTTCTGCAATCTCACTTCTCTGGAGAGAGCGGATCTCAACAGCTATTTTGTCAAGGGTTGTTACGGTGTTTGCCATCCACATGACAAATTCTGCATGGCGGTCTCTCTGGATGATCTGGTTTGAAACGTCAACTGAGCCGATCTCAAGATACTTCATGACTCTTTTCTGAATCTCAATTCCATCCTTACCAAACGCTGCCTGGGTACCTACAGCGCCGGTCATCTGGCCGACTATAAGACGTGGTTTGAGCTGTTCAAGACGCTCAATGTGTCTTGCAACCTCGGATGCCCATATAGCAAATCTAAGTCCGTATGTTGTTGGAACACCGATCTGGCCGTGTGTCCTTCCGGCACATACAAGGTTCTTATTGTTTTCGGCCTGGGTAAGAAGTACATCCAGGAGCTTGCGAATCTTACCATCCAGTATAGCTACAGCTTCCTTTAACTGGAGACCTGTTGCAGTGTCAAGCATGTCATTGGAAGTTGCACCGAAGTGAACCCACTTGTCAGCGTTCTCTTCACACTTCTCGGAGATGGCAAGTACAACAGCCATCATATCGTGGTGGATCTCGTCCTCGATCTCTTTTACCCTTTCAAGTTCTACTGAACCAATGCTGCTTTCTATAATATCTGCAGCTTCCTTGGGGATTAATCCGATGTCTGCTTCAGCCCTGGCAAGAGCAGCCTCAGCTTTCATAATTTTTTCCAGGCGTTTTGCCTCGCTCCAGACGAATTTCATCTCATCTGTGCCGTAACGGTATTCTATAGGATGAATTGCCATTTATTAAATCTCCATGAAATTGATGTCTAAACATATCTATATACAGACATATTATAGATATCATCTAAATTAACGGTATACCTCTGGTATAGTTAATCTACCAATAAATAGGCTTTGTTGCATTAAAAAAGAAATAAAGGGTAATACCATCAGCGCCAGTCGTTTTATTCATCCACGACATCTGCTGTCCTTGGGAAATCACCCTGGAAATTGAGATTTCCTTCGGATATCTCAAGAGTATCGATCCTGAGGTCAGGCATCTTTGCCAGGTGTGAATTTATCAGGCTCTCAAGTTCCTGTCCTCCCTGTTCGATACTTCCTTCAGGGAGTGGAAGAAGCCCGACTTTAGCACTATCGATATCAATGCTTATAGTGTTGTCACTTCCCTTGGATATGCTTCCTTCTGCATATACCGGACCCTTGAAATTATAACCATATTCTTTCAGGTCAAGATAGGCTGACATTTCAGCCTGATTATTATCTCCCAGTTTTACCTGTATGTCCCTGAGCGGACCTTCGTTGTTCGTTGCCTGTAAATATGAACTCAGGTCGGAACTTGTAAGACTCACATCCATCGGAGCAGTATCAGAATAGACAATATTACTTGTCAGTTGATATTGAGATACGGGATCTTTCAGGGTTACACCTTGCTCTTCAACAAGATTGTCAAAGAGCAACGGGTCAGTTTCAACACCCAGATCCACAGCTTCATCTGTACCAAGTACCTCTGTCAAAACCGGAATATATACCATTCCGGAAGCTGCTACAATTGTAAGAACACCTATAATAACAACAGAAACAGCTGCAATAATAATATTTAGATTACCATTTGCATCATTTTTTTTCAGGATAGTCACTTCATTGATCACATAACCACCTCCAGCCACTAAATAAAATGGAAAGCAGGTGCTTAATAAGCTTTTTGTAATTGATTAGAAATTCAAATTAAACTCTAAGATAATTATATATTTTATTGATTTTTCAAAAATGTACGGAGCAATACCGATGAATTTAAATATATGCATATAGGAAGTGGGAATGGTATTGCAGATATCCGATTTACATTATTTAAACATAGGTGGAACTATGGAAGAGATTATAGAATACATTCTCGACAGGCAGGTGATTTAAGTGGCAATCGATGCAGGAGACACAGCCTTTATAATCATCTGTACCGCTATGGTAATGCTCATGACCCCAGGGGTCGGGCTCTTTTACGGCGGAATGGTACGTAGTAAAAACATTATTTCCATGATAGCAATGTGTTTCATTTCATTTGCTATCGTAAGTATCCAATGGGTTACAGTAGGATACACGCTTTCCTTCGGCTCTGATATTTCAGGATTTATCGGAGGACTTGATCACCTCTGCCTTGCAGGCGTAGGTCTTGACGGAAACGGCATCCCTGACATGCTGTTCATGGTATTCCAGCTTGTTTTCGCAGGTGTCACACTGGCAATTCTTACATCAGGTGTAGCAGAACGTGTCAAATTAAGTTCATTTATGGTACTTGGTGTCCTCTGGACGACCATTGTCTACGATCCACTTGCTCACTGGGCATGGGGTGGTGGCTGGGCAGGAGAACTCGGAGCTCTTGACTTTGCCGGTGGTACTGTTGTACATATCAGTTCCGGATTCGGTGCACTTGCACTTGCACTTGTGATTGGCAACCGTGTCGGCTTTGGCAAATACAGCATGGAAGCAGAGAACATCACAACTACTCTTCTTGGCGGAGCAATGCTCTGGTTCGGTTGGTTTGCATTTAATGCAGGAAGCGCACTTGCAGCAGATGGAATTGCAGTTAATGCACTTGTAGTTACAAACGTATCCGCGGCAGCAGGAGCAATTACCTGGATGCTTGCAGCATGGATAAAGGGTAAGCCAAGTTCACTGGGTCTTATCAGTGGCGCTGTTGCAGGTCTTGTAGCCATCACACCAGCTTCAGGTTTTGTCGGACCAATGTCAGCTATTATAATTGGTGGTTCAGCCGGACTTCTCTGTTACGGAGCACTTCTTTTCCGTGTGCGTAAGGGACTTGATGAAAGTCTTGATGCATGGGCAGTTCACGGAATGGGAGGATTCTGGGGTGCAATTGCAACAGGAATATTTGCAAGCGCAGCAGTTGGTGGAACAGACGGACTTATCTACGGAAACACACACCAGTTCCTTGTACAGCTTTTCGACGCATCAGTAGCAGTGATCTACGCATTTGTAATGACATACATACTTGCCATTATTATCGATAAGACATTGGGACTGCGTGTAACCGAAGAAGAAGAATATGTTGGACTTGATATATCCCAGCATGGAGAATCTACAACAGCCTGAGGTGGTATGAATGAAGTCAGTAAAAGCAGTTATTCGCCCGGAAAAGCTGGAAGATGTAAAGGCGGCACTGGAAGAGAAAGGTTACTTTTCAATGACAGTGAGAGAAGTCAAAGGTCGTGGCGCACAGAAAGGAATCTGTCTTCAGTACAGGGGTAAGCAGATCAAAGTAGACATGATCCCAAAGACCGAGATAGAAATGGTTGTTGGCGACGATGATGTCAGACCAATAATCGAGATTTTAAGAAATAGTGCCAGAACCGGTAAATTCGGGGATGGTAAGATTTTTGTCTATCCTGTTGAGATCGTTGCTGCCATCAGGAACGACGATGAAATAATATCCGAATGATATGAGGAATTCCCTCATATCCTCTTATTTTTTGCTTGTTTTATTGACTGTTTTTCTTCATTAGCTATCAATATATAGATTTCATGAACACTATATTTTATGTAGATTAATTATATATTAGCTCATTTCAATGGAAAAGCATCGAGACGTACGAAGGTGGAATTATAGCTAATTTAGCAGACCTGCACACCCATACATGCTATTCAGATGGTGATCTTGACCCGGAAGAGCTGGTAAGACTGGCAAAGAACAAAGGAATAAAGATCCTGAGTATTACAGACCATGACACCGTTGACGGGCTGAGTGAAGCCAGGTGGGAGTGCGAAAAGCAAAACATAACCCTTATACCGGGTATCGAATTCACTACGGAAACAGAGTATTCAGGCATAGAAGTACACATATTAGGATACAATTTCGACCCTGATGACAATGAACTTCTCAGAATGACAGATCATGCAAAGCAGAATGCAAAGGATTATTGCAGAAAAGTATGTTCTGCGCTGGAATCACATGACATGGAAATAGATTATTCTATTCTTGACAGTGTAAAAGGAATAATCACAAAACATGACATTACATTATCCATACTTAATAAAGAAATGAACAATTACGATTTCCACAATATGTGGTTGTCAGAGAATTCACCCCTTGATGTTGCCATAGAGAAATTCCCTGCAAAAAAAGCAATAAGATCTATCCACAGAGCAGGTGGAAAAGCCGTATGTGCCCACATACTCAGGACGCTGGAACAAAGTAACAGCATGCCACTACTCCCTTATATGTCAGAATCACTTATCAGATGCGGACTTGACGGCTTTGAAGTATTCTACGCAAACAGCAACAAGCAGCAGGTACTTACAATGTATGAATTATGCTCTGCTCAAGGACTGGTAATGACAGGTGGATCAGATTTCCATGGAATTAACAGAACAGGACGCTGCCAGTTAGGTGAATATAATAGTTATACAGCAGAATTATTCAGTGATATTTCATGTATTCTTTGTAACAACTACAATGTCTACAATATCGAAAAGGCCATCGCATGAGTATTACTTAAGAATTAATAGGTTTTATTTTGAAACCCAGTCTACCGGGACAACTATTTCGCTGCCTTTCCTGGCTTTACCATAAAGTGGGATCTCAAAATTCGCATCCTCAAGAAGAGAAACTGAAAGACCACAACTGTTACCCCGGGGAACGCATTGGAGCACAGTTGCTTTTGTTCTATGATCCTGAGTTTCATTACCCCATGAAGGAACACGGATTACAACAGTATCTCCTATGTTGGAAGGTACTCTATCTTCAAAAGGAGCTATTTTTTTGTAATCAAATGCAAAACCGGTTCCTTTGAGATTATTCTCAACATCCCTTTCATCCAGGTCAAGAGCTTCTGCTATCCGGACATTTGAATATCCTTCTTCATGAAGAAATGCTGTTGAACCTTTTTTCAGATAATCAAGATCTGAGTAACGAAGGGGACGTGTTTTGCATAACTGCCTCATATGCTCGATATCTTCCTGCATAATACAACCTACTACCAGCCTTAATGTTAAGTGTTTTCTATCATTTCCTCAAACCAGTCAAGTATTGAGAACATCAGATTTGCTGAAGCCTCCAGCAAATCATCACGACCTCTTATTTCGTCCCCAGATGATACATACTTCCCTTTTTCGGCAAGGTCTGAGCTGCAATTCTCAAGCAGATTTTCCACACAACTTTCATCAACTTCCAGATGAAACTGTAAGGCCAGCACATTGTTTCCATAAATAAAACCCTGCTCATGACAGGCATCACTCTCAAAAAGCCGTCTGCATTCCGAGGGAAGTGTAAATGTATCGCCATGCCACTGGAAAACAGTAAGGTCATTTTGTACATTGAAAAGCCGGTCATTCTTGTCAAATTCAACAAGACTTCTTACTTTGTGCCAGCCGATTTCCCGATATTGACTGCGGCTTACCTGGCCACCCAGTAACTCTGAAAGCATCTGGGCACCGAAACATATCCCATAAACTGCCTTCCTACAAGAGAGCACAGAACTTACAAACTCCTTTTCCTGCCTCAGCCATGGGTATTCATCTTCCTGATAGACGCTCATGAGCCCACCCATAATGATAAGAAGATCAATATTATTGGGGTCAGGATATATTTGGTTTTCAGAAGGCATTATGACTGAAATAGAATGCTCTTTTTCACATGCCCAGTCCCTGATATTTCCCAGGGTCTCAAAATCCAGATGAACAAGACAATAGATATTCATGATGACTCTATCCCGAATGGAACTTACGGGTTTAAAACTTTTTGGCAAAGAAAGTTATGTATTAATAAAATGCATCTGTAACAAAATTTGCTGATGCAGCAAGAGAACTAAACAAACTTTCAGACACCATCTAGATAAAAACGAAAAATTATGATTCAAATACAAATTTGAAGGGAGAGAATAAACCCTTCATCTTTATTTGTTCCTATGAACAAATCTTTGTCTATTTCTGTAATTAATGCTCGTCATCCATATCAAGTTGGCATTTGAAATCCTTTTTTGAATTCACAACAAGATAGTATGTTACTGCAAGGGCAATAATGAGAACTCCCATTCCTACTAGAAATAGAGGATCAGTATTTTTCAGATCAACTATCAATATTTTCCTGACTATTGCAGTAATACCTACGAGAATTATGACATCAACATTCATGGATGATTCAATGATAATCATCTTTACCGTTTCAAGTAACTCTATTCCTATAATTACCAGGAAAAAGAGAGCAAATATATCCAGAATCTGATCCACACCTATTAGTAGATAAGGAGGAGTTAAAAAGTCAGTAACAAGTATCCAGGTAATCTCCATCATGGCACTTAAGATGACAAGAACCATCATAACCATTATTATTTTTATTATGAATGTCTGGAATCTGTTTATGTATTTGATAAGCAAAAAATACCCTCCATGCCTTATTCCGTATATATTGCGCTACCGATAAGGAATATTATAACTAAGTTGGCTATTCCAGCATAAAGTAGTTTCTATGTTTCAAAACATAATTTAGTAAATAGTATACAGGAAAAAGATATATCTAGTAGATTCACATATCGAGGTGCATAGGCAACAAATAGTACTATTTATGAGAGGAATTCAAGTGAAGATTACCAGGTATCATGTTTTTATTGGTTTAATGATGCTGCTTTTCCTGATTGGACTTTTTTCTCCCCAGGAAAATAATTATCCTGGACAGGAAGGGAATGATAATTTCACAGATGACTTCATTAATAATAGTCAGCCTGCAGATGAAAGTCCACTTATGTCCACGCCTGATAATGTCCTGAGTGATGAGAAGGACTGGTGGAAACACGATGGACACAGCACTGTGTCCGGAAGCAATCTCGCAGTAGCAGGCAGCAGTGACGAATCCTCTGAAAATAATGGTAATGAAAAGAACAATAATGGCAACAATGATAGCGAGGAAATCCCTGAATTTCCAAACCTTGTAATTCCATTCATTGCAGCAATCGGAATCGCTATGTTCTTCCGCAGGAAGTAATTTTACAATTACAAGATCACCATTTTCTTAAACGCGAAGATGCCGTTATATAGTTAAAAGCAGGGTAGATCCTGCCAATGATAGATATTTTTCCATAAGATTTGCTCTGCAGATTTAACTTCCCGGGATCAAATAAGAGTACCGATGCACCAAGTAATATGAAAAAGCATCCCTGTATCGTGTTCATGAATACTGGCTCATGCAGGAATACAAATCCAAAGATGATACCACTTACAGGCTCAAGTAACGCAAGGATGCTGACAGTCTGGGCACGGATCTTTGCGGCACTGTTCAGATAGAGAACTGAAGCAAATGCTGTTGTTATGAGGCCAAAAAGGAACAGGACATACAGATTTGGTAGCAAAACATCTGCTGTAACCCTGCTTCCAAATGGCAAAAGTATTAGCAGGCTGATAAAAGTTGACCAGAAAAGCTGCGTTATGCCGGAATATTCATCTTTCAGGTAACTTACGGTCATTATAGTTCCACTATATGAAAGACCAGAGAGTATGCCCAATACTATTCCTGTGAAAAGCTGTGCATTAACAGAGGCGTTGCTTCCCGGGAGAACAACAAGCAAGATCCCGCATACGGAAATAAGCAGTGAGAACATTCCACGCTTTGTTATCCTGTCTTTCAGGAATAAAGGAGACAGGAGTGTGACGTAAACCGGCGCAGTATAGAGTAGAAGTACTGCAATTGAAATTCCAGCATATTTGATGGAACTAAAGTAAGTATACAGCGTAAAGACATTAAAAATAGCAATTAAAACGATGTAACGCTTTTTTTCATGAATAGAGAACAAATTATACTTTTTAGTATAGATACAATACATCAATAAGAGCATGAATCCAAAAACAAGCCTGTAGAAGATAATAGACACAGTTTGCATATTGTATATATGGTTAAGAAAGATTCCACTAGCTCCAAATATAGTACATGAGATTATAAGCTCTAAATAAGAGTATTTACTGGATTTAATCTGTTTCATAGAGGCTTTGCTGAAAGCACACTATTATATTTAAAATAATCTGGAATGATAAATAATTATGGAATCGAAATGATTTTGAGCTGATAATGGACAACTAAATCCAAATAAAGTGACTCAAAATCAGTAAAAGAATCATTAAGCATTATTTCAGAAGAATCTTAAGAAAAGAAGAAAATAAAAAGACAATAACCACGCCACTTCGGTCAAGCCGAAATGGCGCTCCTTTCGCTCATACTCCATTTCCCCACTCAGGTGCCCCCACCTGTTCCCCTTATGACCGCTCATACTCCACTTCATCTTAAGAGAGGGTGAAATGTAGGCATTATTTCGTTTTTAAAGAGGGGATGTGTCGTGCCTACATTTCCGTGCAATCCAATTCCGTTTTTTACGGAGTTTTTTGGGATGAAGTCCATATCGTACATCTATATGGTACATTTCGTCTGGCAATTTCTGACAGGCAGTTCTTGCCACAATTCATAGTTGTTTTTACTACTATATAAATATATGTACACTATAATATCTAATGAGTATAATAATGATGAGGTGATTTATAGCCATGCCTAATATCAAGAAAAGAGCTTACTCAGAACAAAAATACCCGCCTTCAAGACCAAATTTGCTGTGAATTATGCACTCCTGACACAAACATCCTTTCTTTTCTGCTCCCGGATAAGCACCTTTAGAGCAGAACATGAACAGTCCTTTCTCAGGATAAGAAGGACATTTTGGACAATTACAACCTTTTGAATGATGGTAGGAAGTACAGATACCAAAATATTTGCCGCGTTTTCCCGGAATACATGGATCATTATCTGTCAATTGATCACCTCTGCTGAAAGTTGAAGCTAAACAAAATAATAAAACTAATTAACATTGCGACCTGACACAATTAAAAAAGAAAGTAAAGAAAAGCTTATTCGAGCTTTTCCTGAAGATATTTCTTGAAAGCAGGATACTCTGTTCCAAGGTAATCCATGAACTCGTCCTTTGATTCAACCTTTTTCAGGCTCTCCGGAAGTTCTGGTTCAACACCCGTCTGGGCTTTGACATGTTCAGGGAACTTGGCAGGGTCTGCTGTTTCAAGGGTTACTGCAAGTGTGTTGTCACCTGACTGTGCCCTGAAGTCAAGAAGCCCCTTTATTCCTACTGCACCATGCGGCTCGATAAGGATGTTGTACGTCTCATAAATTTCCTTGATAGTTGCCTTTGTTTCATCATCAGTTACTGAGCTGGAATAAATGTCATTCCTGAGCTTATCCATATCAGGTTCTTTGCTGATGTTACCCTGCTCATCCATTACTCCACCGTAAACAGCGATGAGCCTTGCAAGGTTGCTTGGGTGACCAACGTTCATTGCGTTGGAGAGACAGTTCTTTGAAGGTACGATCTTGTCATACTTGCCTGTAGTCAGGAAAGTTGGAACCTCGTTGTTCTCATTGACTGAGGCGATTATTTTCTTGATAGGAACTCCCATGGTCCTTGCCAGGACACAGCCCATCATATTACCGAAGTTACCGGATGGGATGGAGTAGATGATCTCCTCCGGATAGTCCCTGAGTTTTGCGTAAGCGTAGATGTAGTAGATAGACTGGGGAACAAGACGACCGATGTTTATTGAGTTTGCTGATGAAAGATTCAGGTGTTTGAGATCCTCGTCTGCAAATGCCTGCTTTACCATTGCCTGGCAGTCATCGAATTTACCATCAATTGAGATGGCGGTTATATTCTTGCCAAGTGTTGTCATCTGCTTGCGCTGGCGGTCGGATACCTCGTCTGTCGGGAAGAGTACAATGACCTTAATGTTGTCAAGACCATAGAATGCATCGGCAACAGCGCTGCCTGTATCACCTGATGTTGCGGTGAGGATGGTCAGGCTTCTGTTCTCTTTGCTAAGGTAATACTGCATGAGTCTTGCCATCATACGGGCTGCGAAGTCCTTGAAGGATGCGGTGGGTCCCCTGTCAAGTCTCATGATGTAGGTCTGCTCATCAACCTGTTCAAGCGGAACATCGTAGTCATAAGCGTCATATGTGATGGCTTTGAGTGACTCATCGTCGACCTCACCCTCAAGTACTTTGCTCAGTACTCTGTAAGCGATCTCAGGATATGGAGCATCCTTGAAGGAATCGATCTCTTCCTTTGAGAAGCCTGGAAGGCTCTTTGGCATGTAAAGCCCGCGGTCCGGTGCAAGTCCGGTAATGAGAGCTTCCTGAAAGCTTACTTCCGGTGTGTTAAGATTTGTGCTGTAGAGTTTCATTTTAACCAGGAATTTAAGTTGATAGGGATTAATACGGCTATAATATAAACCAGATTATGGACTTTAAAGGATAAATAAGTATGAATACCTTGCTATTGAGCAAATTCTTATAGGACTGTTAAAACATAAGAATACTCCGACACAGATAAAAATAAAAATAGTGACTTCATAATATACTGGGGGTTGCATGTAAGAACATCATTATGATTGTTCTAACTTTGCTAGAAAATATATTAGATCGTGAGTTAACAGGTCTCTGCCAAATTTAATTACTGTGCAGGATCAAGGGGATGAATTTATGACAATAGTGGCTGTTTCTGATGCTCATCTGGGTATGGAGGGAGCAAAAGAAAGTGAATTTACTGATTTCATAGAATATTTGAAGGGCAGGAAGATAGAACATCTTGTACTGCTGGGCGATATTATAGAAATATGGAGACGTGATTTCACAGAAGCGATTACGGATTTCTCGGGAACAATGACCTACATAAGCAGGATGCTGAAGGGAACTCAGGTCCATTATATCGCAGGGAACCATGATTATTCTCTCCTTCACCTTGATAGTGCTTTTAAAAATTATTTGCCGTTCAATATTGAAAAACAAGTGGTGATAAGGAGTAGGGAACAGGAATTCTTCTTTTTTCACGGATACCAGCTGGAAGTGCTGTGTAGCCCATATTACAAATCCATGAAAATGTATGAGAGTTTCTGCGACCACATGTGTCTTGCCGGAGATAATACTGGCATTGCAGCAAATAAACTATGGGACATAATGCTGTCTAAACGCTCGTTATTGAATAGCCTGAAAAATTTCCCCAAGGAACCTAAGTCTGCACTCATGGCTATGAAACAGCCACCTGAAATAAGGATCAGGGACTACCAGAAGAATAAGATATTCAGACCGATCAGAGAGCTTGCCAGCACAGATAACAGGCATTTGATGTTAGACATGCATCCTGAACAGTACCTGATATACGGACATACCCATGAGGCATACGTCGATGATGATAAAATGGTTGCAAATACCGGAAGCTGGGGATTTGGTGACGAACATAAACTGGAATATATCGAAATTGTCGATGACAGGGTAAAGTTGAAGGAATTCAACCCGGGTAGTTGAATTCCTGTTAGTATTTCGTGATTTTACTCAGAGTTGATCTTCTTCAACAACCATGCCATGTTAGATGCAAGGTTGTCCATTGTCCTCATACCCTCTTCATCCTCATTGACATCTCCCGGATGAAGTCCTATACCAAGGTTCCAGTAAGATGAACCCACGGTTACCATGCTGGTGATTCCGAACAGGTGATTGATGGAATCATAAGCATGTACCGCACCTGCCCTGCGAACTGCCACGACTGCTGCACCGGCTTTTCTCACAAAGAACCCGCCGTTTGCAAGAGATACATATCCTGCACGGTCAATAAGCGCCTTTGTCTCGGTTGTCACATCAGCAAAGTAAGTTGGTGAGCCGATCACAATTCCGTCAGCATCCTTCATCTTTGTGATACACTCATTGATGCCATCATCATCGAAAATACAAAGATTGTTCTTTTTCTCAAAACATTTCATACATGCCGTACATCCGTGAACCTTCTTCCCGCCAATATGGATCGTTTCGGTTTCTATCCCTTCAGCTTCGAGCTTGGATGTGAGTCTTTTCAGCATTGCTGCTGTGTTTCCTTCTTTACGTGGGCTTCCGTTTATTGCAACTACTTTCATGGTGTGTTCCTCTTTTTGTGGGTTGTTATTGTAGGTTAAATCTAAAAAAGAATGAGTCTAGAAAATATATTAAACTAGCAACATACGTTATTTTGCTAAAACATGCACAGCAATTTCCTTTCTTAAATCATCAACTCTTTTCCTAATGTCAGTGGACATATATTCAGCTTTATCACGCATTTGAGTATAATTTAGTGCATCATAGATATAGGTTTCAATCTCTGAAGGCTTCATATCACTATTGAATTCCACTTGATTTATTTTTGAATTTAATCCTTCATAAAAAAGATTTAATAAATCATTATTATTTTGAGCTATAATATATATAATGTCAGGATCAAAAGACCCTAACAAAAGATCGAAATTCCTTAAGTCTTCAATTATTTCTTCCAAATGAGAAAAACCACAAAATAGATCGGTTATGTCAAACCATTCACCCAAATTCAAGTTTTGATTTGTTTGGAAAAATAAGTTAATTCCAAACATTACTTTTTCATCCTTCCAAGCTTTTGAGTGTTGTTTAATCATTTTTATAATATCTTTTTCAATTTCAATTGTATTAATCGCTATTTTGTCCTTACATTGTAGAATAGTAAATTCAAATGATAACACTAGTTTTTTATTTTCATAAACATCTCTTGTTACACTTAAAACAAAATCATCTAAATAAGCAATGTAAACATACATAGGAAGATCTTTTAATTTATCAGATGTTTCCTTTAATGCCTTCAGCAAAAATTCAAATTCCTCTTTACGCTTTTGTTTTTCTATACAAAAGCAAGATTTTTCTCATTAATTTTTACATTTTTCTTGTTATCTAAATAACCTAAAATAGAAATTAAAATTGCAAGAATACTTAGTAAAATTGTGATAATACTAAATATAGAGATATCGCTTGCTAGCACATCAGAAGAATTAAGAGCAACCATTGAAGGTAATTTGCTTTTTAGATGTATATTTACTTTTCTCTGAACTCAAATATTACATTTTTAGAAATATTATACTACTACACCAACAAAAATACAGTTACAATAATCAAAAAAAGTAATCTGGTGCGGGAGATGCGATTCGAACGCATGAACTCCTACGAGACTAGGCTCTGAACCTAGCGCCTTTGGCCAGGCTGGGCAACTCCCGCATTGTGAACGTTGGTTAGTAGCGCTTTTTCTAGTTAAACTTTGTGTTTGGAAAGTTAAAAAGGTTTGGTGAAAACGGTGGCATTATGCCATCATTTTCATAAGGAGAGCTTTCTGGGCGTGCAGGCGGTTCTCAGCCTGGTCGAAAACAACTGAATGAGGACCATCCATAACCTCTGCACTTATTTCCTCACCGCGGTGTGCAGGGAGACAGTGCATAACGATGACATCAGGTTTAGCCTGCTCCACCAGTTCACTATTGATCTGGTATGGTGCAAGGTCTTTCAGGCGCTGTTCACGCTCATTCTCATCGCCCATGGAAACCCATACATCAGCATAAAGGATATCTGCATCCTTTGCAGCCTCATATGGATCATTGGTGATAGTAATCTTTCCGCCAAGTTCCCTGGCAAGCTCAACAACATCCTCATCCGGCTCATATCCGGGAGGACATGCAACAGCGACTTCCATATCCATAAGAGCGCCACCGATAATAGCAGAATTACAAACATTGTTCCCGTCGCCAACCCATGCATACTTCAGACCGGCGATCTTGCTCTTATACTCGCGGATAGTGAGAAGGTCAGCAAGAATCTGGCATGGATGTTCCTTATCCGAAAGCGCATTGATAACCGGAATTGAGGAATGCTCTGCCAGCTGTTTCACCGTTTCATGGCTATAGACCCTTGCAATAATAGCATAAAGGTATCTTGAAAGAACCTCGGAAGTATCCCCTACAGTCTCACCTCTGCCAAGCTGCATATCCCTGGCGTTGAGATAGAGAGCATGCCCGCCAAGGTCGCACATAGCAACCTCAAAAGACACACGGGTACGTGTAGATGACTTTTCAAAGATCATGCCGAGACTCTTATTCTTTAGCAGGTCTGTGACCTTACCCCTCAGGCGTTTCTCCTTAAGATCCTCCGCCATATCGAGTAACTCATTGATCTCATCATGAGTCAGGTCTGCCATTGAAATCAGGTGTTTCATACTTAAACCCTCACTGTATAACTAATAAAACTACTGCCCGCGTATTTCATTCATATGGTCAATACGCCTCTGGATAAGGAATGCCTTACCTATATCACTTCTGTAATGAAGGTCACCGGAAAGATTCTCCAGAGCATTCTGGGCGATCTCTTCTGCCTCTTCAATTGAATCAGCAACACCTACAACAGCAACAGCCCTTGAACCTGTGGTGTAAACCTTTCCATCCTTCTCGTAAACGCTTGAATAGAAAAGGATCGCGTCACCAATATCACCAACTGTGACTTCCCTGTCCTTTGTAGGATCATCAGGATAACCTGCAGGGACAGCATACTTGCACACTGTTGCCTTGTTGCTGAACTTCACATCGATCTTATCAAGTGTACCGCTTGCCATTGCAGCCAGCACATCAACATAATCTGACTCAAGAAGAGGTAATACGTTCATTGCCTCCGGGTCACCGAAACGTGCATTGAACTCAATGACCTTCGGACCGTCCTTTGTGATCATGAACTGACCGTAGAGTGTTCCCTTGTACTCCTGTCCGGTCTCCTTGTAGAGTGCCTTGATGGTGTCCTTCATTATTTGCTTTGAACTCTCAACATCCTCAGCGGTCAGGAACGGAAGAATTTCACCTGCTGCATTGTAGGAACCCATTCCACCGGTGTTTGGTCCGAGATCGTTCTCAAATGCCCTCTTGTGGTCCTGGACTGTTGGCATGAAAGCAAGGTTCTTACCGTCAACAAAAGCCTGAAGTGTGAATTCCTCACCAACAAGGTTCTCCTCAACGACAACGCTTCCCATGTCAAGAAGACTTGCTGCATACTCTTTTGCAGCCTTAACATCAGGTAACTGGTCACCCATTACCTTGACACCTTTTCCACCTGTAAGACCTGCAGGCTTGATAGCAACATTTCCAAGCTCATCAATAAAAGCATCCATTGCAGCCTTATCTGTGAAAACATCGAAAACAGGGCAGCCTGCAATATTGTTGTTCCTCATGAAGTTACGTGCCCATGCCTTGTCAAACTCAAGCTGTGCAACTTTCTGTTTAGGACTTGCAACGCTGATGCCTTCTGCTTCAAGGGCATCTGCAAGACCAACTGAAAGAGGTGCTTCCGGACCAACCACAACAAGCTCAATGTTCTTGGAAACAGCATACTCGACAACTTTCTCAACGTTTGTCTCCTTTTCAAGGAGATAATCTTCACAAAGAGCAGCAATGCCCGGGTTCTTCTTTGACATCACCGCATAGATGGACGGGTCTTGCCTGCTACGTTCAATTGCTGCTACGATAGCATGCTCTCTTCCGCCGCCACCAACTACTAGTATATTCATTTATGAAACCTCATTATCAGAATTTATCAGAAAAATATTATCGGATTGTTAGATGTAATACATCGGTATTTGATTGATCAGAGATGTTTTTGTTTGTATTATAAATAGGAATTAGAATATCAGAGTGTTCTAATTCCTGTAATAAATAACTTGTCTTTTATTCGGATGTTATTATGCTACTTCAAACGATACTTTAGATATATCTCAAATGAGATCACTTGCCCTTACAAGAGGAACAAGTTTAACACCAATATCACTCAGGCTCTTCTCCGCTCCGGACTCACGATCAACAACAGTGATGACCCTGTCAACAACAGCACCAGCTTCACGAATTGCCACAATAGCATCCATCACAGAACCACCGCTTGTAGTTACATCCTCAAGAAGCAGTATTTTTGAACCTTCCTGGAAATCCCCTACAAAGCGTCCACCGGTACCATATTCTTTCTCAGACTTACGAATGAGTACCAGAGGAAGCTCAGTCTCCATTGAAACTGCAGTTGCAAGTGGAACACCACCAAGCACAACTCCACCGACAGCATCGATATCCAGACCCTTTATGACCTTTCCTGCTTCCTTTGCTATTACCTTTAAGGTCTTAGGATCCGTGCTTGCCTTTTTAATATCAATATAGTAACTGCTTTTCTTTCCTGAAGCAAGTGTGAAATCACCAAATTTGACTGCACCACATGCCTTTAATGCATCAATTAATGTACGTTTGCCATTCCCTTCAGACATAAGATCACCGATAATTGCTAATAATTGTTAAATAGATTATTTGTTTGATAATTGTTAAACTCTGTCAATCACCAGGGCTCGTTCTTAACCCCAATGTAGTAACCTATAACGTTAGTTACAAAATGCAGCAGAGGAGTTACGATAAGCAAAGTAAGGATAATACCGGAAGTAAAGTTACCCAAAAACCATGCAGGTGAAGTAATTAATGTCAAAAGCCATGCACCCATGACAAAATCAAGCTGATCAACACCAGGCAAAGCAGCACCTCTCTTGTATCCCATCCTGCGTTTGAAATAACTCATGGACATATCACCCAGTAGCGAGCCGAATGCAAGGGTGAATATTACAAGCATAGCACCCATACCTTCACCGAAGGATGGCAATTCAACACCAAATATACTGCTGCTTCTGCTAAGATAATACATTTGCAACAAGCCAAGTAACATTCCGCACACAGTACCTGCAATAAGACCACGCCAGGTCTTTCCATCTCCAAGCATGCGACGCCCGTCAGACATCGTTCTGCCACCATCTATAGGACGGCCACCGCCAAAAACAGCAGCCATGGAGTTTGGAATGTATGCAGGAAGCATCAGCCAGACAGCAGTGATAATTATCTCTATCAAGTAACAAGCCTCTTTGAAAACTCTTTTTTGCAATTTACGTTTGCAATACCATTGTTTAATATATCAGAGTACAACGGATAAAATAGCTCTAACTATAAATACATTGTACACTAAAATTTCCCGCGAGATGAAAAACAAAATACCTGACCTGACAACAAGTAATACAATGCTTGCGACTGTTGTCACTTTTCTCATACTGGCGACTATCATCACAATGGGAATGCTGACTCCCCTTATCGCAAAGCTTGTAAACGGCGTGGAAATAAGTCTTGATCCCGGCTATTATAACACCAGATCCGCACTACCTGTTGCTGCACTGGTGCTGCTTTTAAGCACATGCATGCTAATAGGATATGCAGATAAAAAATACATTGTACCCATAGTAACCGGTTCAGTGGTGCTTTCGATTATTTTTGCAGTGCTGGCACCGTTTGGAAATACTCCAATTGATATTTCCCTGCCAATACTGATAGTAGCCCTCCTGACAGCCTTTTACCGCATATACAGAATAGTTCTCGGTAAACAGAATGCTTCAACAAAAAATAAGATACGTAGTATAAGCGCACATGTTATCCATGTTGGAATACTGCTAATCCTGCTTGGCATAATACTCAGTTCCAACATGAAAATAGAAAGCTCCGCAGTCCTTAGTTCAGGTTCCGGCGAGATAGTAAGTTTTGACGGACAACACTACCAGCTTATAATGAACAGTATGAACTCATACTACAGCGGAGAAGCTTTCAGGAACTATCCTGCATCATCATATACAACAGAAGTCATTTTTGATATCTACAAAAATGGCAGGTATTTTAAGAGTGGAAAAGTGAACTACATCACCGATTTCAAGTGGGGACAGTCATACACAACTACTTACATTAACCATGGACTCACCGAGGAACTTTTCATAGCCCCTAGAGCTATTGACGAATCGGCTGGTGAGATTGACCTTTACATGAGAACTGTACCGTTCATCAACTGCCTCTGGGGAGGCATCTACCTTATGGTAATAGGTATCATTGCCCTGATCCTGACTGACCGCGGGAACAAAGATAGAGCAATTGACCCTACCAGTGTCGTATCAGAAAAAAGCAGTGCCAATGGCACAGACAATGAAAACAAATATGACCGTATGCTTCAGCAGGAAATTCAGAAGCGTAAAGCAAATAGGGTGAAGGGAAAGAGGTGATGATTTGAATTTTGGAATGATACTTATATGGATAGCCTTCATCTGCGGACTGGGAGCCACATTTGCTTCAATCCGATACAATCTGAGTTCTGACCATCGATCAGGAATACTAACTAAAAAACTGGAAATACTCTGTACGCTTGCTGTGGCACTGTCATCCCTGATTCTCGTTATACACCTGCTGGGTGTGAACGCATCCTACGAATACGTGTATAACCACTCAAGCACCGATCTTTCATGGTTCTACCGTATATCCGCATTCTGGGCAGGTCAGCAGGGTTCTCTCCTTCTCTGGGCGTTGGGAATACTTGTGATGCTTATGTTTGTACGCTATACAGGGCACACAAAAGAATTTGCAGAATCGAAGCTCATGGACATTACCACAATGGTAACCATGGCAATTGTATCTGTGTTCCTGATACTGCTTATAATAGACAATCCATTTGCAGCTTTCAGAGTTCTGCCCTCGGGTTCCATAGAACCAACTAACTGGAATCCTTTTGCTGCACTCTATGATGTGCCCTACGGCCAGGGAATGAACCCTCTCCTGAGAAATCCATGGATGGCAGTCCACCCGCCAATGCTTTTCCTGGGATATGCGGCTTTCACTATCCCCTTTGCAGCTGCGGTTGCTAATCTCATCACCAAGGATAGCCGCTGGACACTCATCTCAAGGGACTGGATGAGAATTGCATGGCTTTTCCTTACACTGGGAATTGGTCTTGGAGGATTCTGGGCATATGAAGTGCTCGGATGGGGGGCATGGTACTGGACATGGGATCCTGTGGAAACATCTTCCCTCATACCATGGATAACTGCTACAGCATATCTGCATGCACATTCACGTTCAAGATTTGGAGAATATGGTTTCCTGGCACCACTAATGGCAATAGTATCTTTTATACTGGTGATATTTGCAACCTTTGTAACAAGAAGTGGTATCTGGGCCTCTGTGCACTCCTGGCAGGACTTCACAACAGAAGGACTGATAATAGCCATATTCCTGGTAATTCTCACAGGAAGCAGTATATTCTTACTTGGTAAGAGATATCTGGAAGATAACTGAAAATTGAAAACTAAATATTAAGTAAGACAATTGCTTTTAAAGCACTTGTCACCCTATTTTTTTATAGCATATACATTCAGACGTCTGAAGTACTCGAAATAAGTCCCGCCTTCCTGCTCAGCTATCGCTTTTGCTTCTTTGATTACACGCTTTGCAAAAAGACTAGCCTTATCCTCCGGGAGGAAAGATACAAAAGGAACAAGACTTGGCTGGTTTATCCATCCAACATAAGATTCTTCATCAGGAAAATTGCGGTCAGCATTTTCGATCCATGCACGAATGCCCATAAAACCGGACCTTACAAGCAAGTCACCGTATTCTTCTGCGCCGGGCATGTACCAGGGCCATTCAAATGAACTGAAATCATCCTTGAATTCCGGAGAAAACATTATTCCTTTAAGGACTGGAATCAGATTCATACAATTACCTTCACCTGCAAACTGTACCCTCATGATCCCGCCACTTTTCATTGAGCGATTGATCTGACGCAGAGCAAAAGAATGGTCTTTTACCCAATGAAGAGCAGCGTTGGAGAACACAACATCGAACTCGTCCTCAAAGTCCAGCTCGGTAATGTCACACAGTAAGAAATCCATATTGCCTTTCCTGTGCTTTTTTGCCTGTTCAAGCATAGAAGGTGAACTGTCAATACCAGTTACTTTTCCATCCGGAACCTTTTCTGCAAGTTTTGCGCTGAGAAGACCATTGCCGCAACCAAGATCAAGAATGTGTTCATCGCCTTTCAGGGCAAGCTCATCTATTACTTTGCTGCCCCACTCCTGTTGTGGTGCTGAGAACTTTTCGTACTTCTCACCGTCAAATCCCTTTTTCACAGAAATCCTCCTTAACCCTGAATGACCTTATTCCTCAATAAATGTCTCTGTTTTGAGATTCCCATTCTCTTCTACCAGTATTTCGATCTTCCTTTCAGCCTTTGAAAGTTTCTGGTTGCACACACGGGCAAGCTTCATTCCACGTTCGAACAGTCCGAGACTCTCATCAAGGGTTAATTGACCCTTTTCGAGCTTTTCCACCAGCGATTCCAACTCTTCCAGAGATTGTTCAAAACTTATAGCCTCAGAATCTTCCGAACTATCCATAAGGTCACTCATCTGGCGCTTACCAACATCTGTGCTTTCTTCAGAACTTTTCCTAGTCCTTGCCATAAAATTCAGCTCCTACTCCCATTTTCAGCCTTATTTATTTTCTCTGACCTTCTACCCGTTACTCTGCACTCAAGAGTACCATCTACCAATCTAACATCAACAGACTCTTCAGTTTCCACGTCATCAACACTTCTGATTACAGCATGGCTCTCACTTTTCAGAGCAATACTATATCCTCGTTCAAGAGTGTTCAAAGGACTTACTGCATTGAGTCTGCCCGCAAGCCCGCTAAGTGAAGCATGCCTGGATTCCATTGCCCTTCCAAAAGCCATTTCCATACGGGAACTTAGTTCATCGATTCTCTGCATATCACGCCGCACGATTTCAGCAAATCTTTCCGGCTCTATACGCGAATAAAGATATTCAACATGATGCCGCTTATCAGCGATAAGATGTATTGCAGCCTGCTGCATACGTGATGACACTGATTCAACATGTTTTTTCAGGCCGGTTTTTTCAGGTACAGCAATCTCAGCGGCGGCTGATGGTGTTGGAGCCCTCACATCCGCCACAAAATCCGAAATTGTATAATCGGTTTCATGTCCCACTGCGGAAATCACAGGAATCCCGGAATCAAATATGGCCCTTGCAACAATTTCTTCATTAAAGGACCACAGGTCTTCCAGGGAACCACCACCTCTTCCCAGAATTATTACATCTACATCAGTCCGGTTTAGATATTCAAGGGCTTTTACGATACTCTCCGCGGAAGTTTCACCCTGTACTATCGCAGGACTCAGCAGTATATCCACAGGGAACTTGCGCCTGAGTACATGAAGTATGTCGTGAATTGCGGCACCGGTTGGTGACGTAATAACACCTATTCTGGAAGGATACTGAGGGATCTTCTTCTTGTGAACAACATCGAACAGACCTTCCTCCTGTAACCTGTTCCTGAGCTGTTCATATGCTTTGTAAAGCTCACCGATACCATCAGGACGCATATCAAGAACCCTGAGCTGATACTGACCTCGAACTGTATAGACATCAACAGTTCCGAATACCAGCACCTTCATTGATGATTCCGGCTCGAATTTCAGTGTTCTGTTGGTCATCCTGAAACTGACACAGCTTATCTGCGCATTCCCGTCCTTCAACGTGAAATAATAATGACCGGAGCTATGTTTGGTCAGGTTCGATATCTCACCACGAACCCATACCTGCGATAGTTGCGGGTCGCTTGTAAGAACCTTTTTTATGTGTTCATTCAGCTGTGATACGGTGTATATACCCATTCAGATCTCCGGCCTTTTAAGAGAATATGTTTCGGGAGTATAAAACCCAGTGGGAAGTAATGTGAAAGTATTGAATAAACTCTATCTGACGAAAACTGCCGCAAGATTAAAGCTTCTTTAACACTATTTTTATAGAGGTGTTATTATGAAAAAATCAATCGGAGCGAAAACGCTGGCATATCCTACTCCTGCATGGCTGGTAGGTACCTATGACATGTACGGAAAAGCAAATGCAATGACTGCCGCATGGGCGGGTATCTGCTGCTCGGATCCCCCATGTATCACCGTATCCTTAAGAAAGGCGACATACAGTTACGCTAACATCATGGAAAAGGAAGCTTTTACCATTAACATCCCATCCGAAGACTATGTCAAAGAGACTGATTATTTTGGAATTGCAAGCGGGAGAGATGAGGACAAGTTTGAAAAAATAGGACTTACACCCGTTAAGAGTGAAGTCGTGTATGCACCGTATGTAGAAGAGTTTCCTGTTGTCCTTGAATGCAAACTGATACAAAGTTTTGAACTTGGACTCCATACACAGTTCGTTGGCGAGATAATGGACATTAAAGCGGATGAAGCTGTACTGGATGAGAAAGGAAATCCGGAGATAGAGAAGATAAGACCTATCATCTATTCACCAGAGAGAAGTTATTACGGACTTGGTGAATTTCTGGGCAAGGCATTTTCCATTGGTTTGGAAGGTAATAAAAAATAGAACAAGTAATATGGTTCTGGGTCATGGAACTTATTCCATGTAGACCAGAGCCTTATTAGGACATACTTTTACGCATTTCATGCAAAGGTCACATTTTTGATGATCAACATTAACAAAACCGTTGATCCTGTAAAGTGCTCCGTTGGGACAGATATTCTCACATTTGCCGCATTTGCGGCAACCTATTGAGACAATAAAACCATCTCGTTCTTCCATCAGAACAGATTAACGTTTGAATCTTAGATAAGTCTTAACCCTTTAAGTAAAATATCCTTAAATACAAGCAGGTTATAGAAAGCCCTGATGAGTAAGGTCGTACAGGGAGAGGCAGGTTCTTTCCATTCTTTTCTTTCAGAAGGTTGCAAGCTCTGTCAGCAGGGAGCAAAGATGGTTCTTTTTATTACAGGCATCTGTCCAAAGGATTGTTTCTATTGCCCGGTATCCGAAGAGAGACGCAAAGACGTAACCTACGCTAACGAAAGAAAAATCATTTCTGATCAGGATGTTGTAGATGAAGCGTTACAGATGGATGCCCTTGGAACAGGAATTACCGGCGGTGAGCCACTCCTGAGAAAAGATAAGGTTATTCATTATATCAGGCTCCTGAAAGATAATTTCGGACTGCAGCATCACATCCACATGTATACATCCATGGCACCTGACTACGATACATTGAAAGAACTGGCCGATGCAGGCCTGGACGAAATAAGGTTCCATCCACCTGTAAAAGTATGGGATGAATTAGAAGGAACCGGCTATGCAAATTCCATCAGATCTGCCAAAGAGTTGGGAATAGAAACCGGCATTGAGATTCCATCTATTGCTGGTGTAGAAAGCGTAGGGCATTTTGCAAACAGCATGGAGTGTTTCCTGAACCTTAACGAACTTGAATTTTCAGATACCAACTCCGATGCTATGATAAAGCTGGGCTACTCTCTTATTGATGATGTATCAAATGCTGTGGCAGGTTCTGAAGAACATGCACTTGAAGTAGCAAGGAATTGTGAAAGGATGCATTTCTGCTCATCTAGCTATAAAGATGCGGTACAGCTTCGCAGAAGACTCATAAGGATTTCAGGAAATACGGCAAGACCTTTTGATGAGATCGGCGAGGAAGGAACGGTTTATTATGGGCATATTGAATGTATAGAGACTGATCAGGGATCTGTTTTGGAAAAACTGACACAGATGGAAGTTCCCGCAGACATGATGGAAATAAAATCCAAGGGAATCGATCTTGCCTGGTGGATACTTGAGGATATTGCGGAATATATTAAGGAATCGGGTATAAAATTGTACATTATAGAAAGATATCCTTTTGAAGAAGGGCTAATTGTTGAAAAAATACCCTTATGAAAGGCCAAAATATATATGTGAGAATGATATAGATGGTACAATTTTCATATACAATGCAGGTTTTAAAGCTATTGCAAATAAATAGTTTTATAAGATAAAATAACATATTGAAGAGAGAGGTGTTTGTACTGGAAACGATTGAAGAGCGAGTAAGAGAGAGGCTAATAAAATATCTTAGTCGCGATGATACAGGTATACGCAAAGTAGTACTGAAACTGTTCCTTAATGGTGGTAAATTCACTACAGGAGACGTGTACGAGCATCTTCATGATACGGATTTTGATGTGAGTTACAGAGGTGTTTCCGCAATGGTAGGCCTTATGAACACAAGACTTGGAATTCTGAGTATTGATGTTACCGGTGACCACAATATTTACCTGCTTAAGGAAGATTACAGAGATATTGTCAGAAACGTACTTGACAACTACTAATTCCATCTTCTTTTTTGTTGATTAGTTTCAAATGGATATTTGCCATATGGAAATTACTTTTACATAATCTACGGGAGTGTCAAATATTCTGAAAAGAATACCCGGAATAGCCTATAAAGGATATGAACGTCTTCTCACACAGGAAGTGAAGAATGAGAAAGTTCCCCGGCACGTAGCCATTATTATGGATGGGAACCGGAGATATGCACGAAAACTAGGACAGATAACTTCCTATGGGCATGCCAGGGGTGCAGATGTAACTGAAAATGTCATGGAATGGGCCTGCAGCTTAGGTATTGAATATCTCACGATCTATGCATTTTCTACTGAGAATTTCAACAGAAATGATGATGAAAAAGACAAGCTCTTTGACCTTATCAGAGTGAAGTTTGATGAAATAGTAGTTGATGAAAGAACCCATGAAAGAAAAATGCGAGTTCATGCCATCGGCGATATTGATAAATTGCCGGAGTCATTAAAAGAGTCAATTAAGAACGTGGAACTTGTAACATCAGAATATGATAATTTTGTCCTCAACGTTGCTATTGCATATGGCGGCAGACAGGAAATAATCCAGGCAGTTAAAGAGATAGCTTTCAAAGTAGAGTCTGAAGAGCTTGAACCTGAAGATATTACCGAAGAAACAATTTCAGATCACCTTTATCCTTCGGGAAATTCTGCCCTGCCTGACGTAGATCTTATTATTCGCACAGGAGGAGATGAAAGAGTGTCAAATTTCCTTCCATGGCAGGCCAATGGAAATGAGTGTGCTGCTTACTTCTGTGCCCCGTTCTGGCCGGAGTTCCGTAAGATCGATTTTCTTCGCTCTATTCGCGTGTATCAGGCCCGTATGAGAGAAAAGAATCAGCATACAACCATACGTGCGGCACATTTCCTAAAAGCACTGGGAAAAGCGGAGATTGAAGAAGTGCGACACCATTCAAAAGATTGCAATTAGATTTACAGAATCAGACTATTAACTTGAGTATTTTACAATTTAAGTTCTATTTTTAACTTGATTATTTGAAAAGATAAATTCACATGATATACTCAAAAGAATCATGATTTTAAACGAAATTATGTTTTAGAAAAAGATATTTGGTGCGGGAGGTGTGATTCGAACACACGAACTCCTACGAGACTAGGCCCTCAACCTAGCGCCTTTGGCCTGGCTGGGCAACCCCCGCACATGTATGCAGTTAAATTAATAGTTTACAGGAAATCAGATCTTAACCAAATCTTTCTTAGGAGATTTTGGTGCGGGAGGTGTGATTCGAACACACGAACTCCTACGAGACTAGGCCCTCAACCTAGCGCCTTTGGCCTGGCTGGGCAACCCCCGCATCAAGTTGGATTTCCTATATTTAAATATAAATTTTTAGGAGAGTATATCTCCTAAAACCGTGTCAGAGGGACTCTAAAATCTCTCCTAACCGGCTGGCTTTCTCCTTAATAGTTGTTCCTGCATTTATAATTAACTGTTGAACCGTGTATGAACCATCAGATTCCATTGTGAAAATGAAAGAATTTTCATCTTCAGACACAGTTATTGCATCAATCTCACAGACAGATGCACAGAGTTTGCAAAGAATACACTTAAGGATATCGTCACCGGATATTTCTGCACCGTTCGGACCAATGTGAATTATGCTCTTTGGACATTCATTCACACATGCACCACACTCGTCACAGTTCTCAAACGTGACTATTGGCATATTCTTGTAGCCGCATGCCACACCAGCCTGCCATTTTGCGTGCTTGTGACCATAGTCCATGTGAGCAATAGCTTCAAGCACAACCTTCTGACCTTCCTTCAGGTCAATGATAGGAACATTCTGGTCAGCAGCCTGTACTCTTTCATCAGAAGACACAAGATCCCCAGAATATACCATTCTCGGACCCTCAGCACTGAGTGTAAGGGAAACCTTACATGCAGGACATTCGGCGCCGCCACAGGTGCACTCATCAACTGGTACGAACTCCTCAATGTCTGTTGTCAAAGGGATAAGGCCAAGCCTTAACGCTAACTGCTCGTCAAAGAGGACTGATGTATTGTTATAGATGTTCACATCATCAATAGCAAGAGTTGGGACGTCAGAGAGCGCTGCTCTTCTGACACCATTGGCAAATGCCGCACTTGTATTGGATAATATAAACTTCGCAGACCTCTCTGACAGTTCAAGTATGTCTACTTCCATTGTCATGAGTTCATATCCATTTTATTTAGTATTATGTTCTTCTACCGCCTTTTGGACGTGTACCGTCGTGTGGCACAGGTGTTACATCCTGTATCCTTCCGATCTTGATACCTGCCCTGGCAAATGCCCTGATAGCAGCCTGTGCTCCAGGACCTGGGCTTCTCTGTTTGTTTCCACCAGGTGCACGCACCTTTATGTGGATACCTTCAATTCCCTTGTCCTTGAGAGTGTCTGCAAGCTGGCTTGCCATCTGCATAGCGGTGTAAGGTGAACTTTCATCACGTGCTGCCTTTACAACCATTCCACCAGATGATTTGGCGATGGTTTCGGCACCTGTAATGTCAGTTACGGTAATAATAGTGTTATTGAATGAGCATTTTATGTGTGCTACACCCCAGATTCCGTTTGCTGCCATAGTATTACTCCTCCTTTCCTGCTACTGCTGAAGCAATCTGTGCTGGTCTTTCTGCATGTGACTCGCTTGTCAGAGGGGAGTTACCATAGTAATCGATCTGCATCTCTTCTGCCTTGGAGATGAGCATACCTGGAACGGTTGCCTTCTGCCCATTAATAGCGATGTGACCGTGAGTGATAAACTGCCTTGCCTGCTTTGGAGTTCTTGCAAGTCCAAGTCTGTATACCTGAGTCTGCAGCCTGCGTTCAAGGATTGTTTCTGTCTGAAGCGCAAGGATGTCATCGATGTTTGCATCGGATGGAAGCACTGAGAACCTGATAAGCCTTGCAAGAATTTGGTCAGATTCAGTTTTGAGGTGACCGGAAAGTTCAGTCTCTGCAGATTCTGCAAGAATTCTACGAGCATCTGCTCTGTATCTTCTGAGAATACTGACTGCTTTCCAGAGTTCCTTCTTATTACGGAGGCCGTACTTTTTAAGGAGTTCGACTTCAGTTGCCATCCTGGCAGCCTGCCAAGGATGCTTTGGAGTATCATAACTCTTTCTCTTTTTACCTGGGAATCCCATAAAATCACCTGAATTACTTCTTCTTGCTTACGCCGATGGTTGAGCCACGCCTTCCTGTGGACTTTGTTCTCTGACCTCTGACCTTAAGACCTCTCTCGTGCCTCATACCACGATATGCCCTTACCTTCTTGAGGTTGTTCAGGTCTTCCCTGAGGGTCATGATGATATCCTGGCCAAGGAGATGCTTGTCATCTCCAGTTAATGGGTCTTCACATCTGTTAAGCATCCAGGTTGGGATATTGCTCTCAAAGCTAGCAATAGCATCATCGAGCTTTGCAATATCTTCATCGGAAAGGTAACCGATTGTTTCTTTTGGGTCAATACCCGTGCTGTCAACAATAATTCTTGATGTTCTGAGTCCAATACCGCGAATACCTGTCAGCGCGTACATTACAGGCTGACTACCCTGAAGGTCAGTATTCATGATACGGACTAAGTGTCTTATTTCTTCATCTGCCATTAGTTGTTCCTCCTTAGGGACGCATGCGTCCTGTAGCCCCGAAACATAAGTTTCGACACACTCCGACATTACGGAGCAGGCAATTCTAAAGATTAATAGAATAACTTGCCTGTTTATACCATTGTTCTTATTTAACATTATTCATGTTGCAGAAATAGTGAAACAGGTGAGCACCCAGTATAGGTTAATTATTTAAATACTTTCCCATAACTCAAAAAAGATTTTCAGCTTCTTAATCCAGAAAACAAGATTATGTACCCATTCAGACCGCAATAGAACAAACGGGCCTGTCCATTAACCAAAATATAACTGCCCCTGCTACTGAGCAAACTGCCGCAAAAATCATGGTTTCCCTGTACCCGTAGAATTGCAGGGTCAAACCACCAAGCACAGCACCAACGATATTGCTTGCAGCTATCACCGAGTTAAGAATACCGGCAGCAGTGGCTTTTTCTTTACTGCGTTCCATGAGCAACTGACTGGCACCTACAAACAAGAAAGACCACCCGAAAGCCACAAAGAACATACCTGGAATAATGTAGATATAATTTGGTGACAGGAAATACACAAAAAAAGCCACACCTGATAATAAAAAACCCCATATAATGAGCAATTCATTCCTGAAACTATCCAGTCGCCTCATGATCAGGAATTGCAGAAAAGGATTGATTGCATAAATGATCCCAATCCACATGCTGGAAGCTCCAAGATAAGCCATATACAGAGGTAACACTGCCCACATGGCCGCAGCACCTGAATGCCTTATGAAAACTGACAGATAGGTTGCAATATTTTTCCTGAATGTCTCAAATGAGAAATAGCTTAACTCAAGGGATGGCTTTTCAATATCCTTCAACTTTAATGCCGCTATGAAGGAGACAAAAAACAACAAGGAAGAAAGAATAAAAAGATACTTTATCTCGCCTACATAACCTGCAACCAGAAAACCGGCCATCCACCCAAGTGAACCAAAGGAACTGAACTTCCCGATACTTTCCTTCTGATAATACACATATACTATGAGAGCTGCCGGATAAATGCCCATGCAAAAGCCAACAAGTGATCTTGCAACAGCAAGTGTAAACGTGCCAACGGTAAATACCTGCAGGAAGAAAGAAAGTGAACATGCCAGCAGGCCAATAAGAACTATGGGCCTGAGACGGTTGATATCAGCTGCTTTTCCGAATATGAAAGAAGAAACAAAGGTAGCCAGACTAAAACAGGCAGCAATCACGCCCACTTCAAAGAAGGAGGCACCCAGTGACCTTGCATATATGGGAATGAAAATGCTGGACATCATGTAAGAGGCATTTGCCAGAAACTGAATAGTATTTATTTTCATTATAGTGTAATGTGCAAAGACCATTTCGGGTATTTTAAGCTATTGAAGGTATAAACGTGATAAATAAAAATGTTCAAAGTAAATGCAGAAATAATTTGAATTACAACTGAAGATAGCCGTTATTCACATTAGTTATCCTTAAAAACTATAGCCGGGCGGTTTAAAGTGTTCTCACATACCATTAATAACCATCAGCGTTTGGACAGTGCATTGCCCAGATCCAGTTTAAGACCTTTCAGCAATTCCTTTGCCACATGATCAGCAATCTTTTTGTTTAAATTTTCTGAAGGATGCACCTGATCCAGAGTTTTGTGACAGACAGGACAATCTATACACTCTGCAAGTGCCATGCTATCATCCAATACATTAGAAAATAGCACACTTATTTCATTCTCGCATTCAGGACATGTAACAATAGTGCTACCATCATCATTGACATCCATATTTTCTTTTATGAAAAATACATTAACATCAGACATAATTATACCTTTTATTTCAGTTTTAACAGTATAATTCAATAGTATATACATTTAGCACTAGAATGATAGTAAAGTAAAATATAACTAGAATATGAATTTAGAAAAAGATTATGGCGCCGAGAGGGGGATTCGAACTCCCGAGGGGCGGATGCCCCACAAGCTTTCCAGGCTTGCGCCCTACCGCTAGACTATCTCGGCACATGACTTTCATTGTGTTTTTGCTGACCTGCTGTGCCAGCCTTGCGCATAAGTGCCACCATCCATTATTACTCTTTCGGTCGTAGCTACGATTCCATGCTCATTTTGAAGCATTTCCTCTGAATCCATAAGAGATTTGCATAAAGCCACAGCCTCTCCTTTTAAACTAAAGAGGCAAATGTCATCACCTTTTTTAATACCACTGTCAAGGCTTAATATTCCAGGAACTGCAATTGCCGCACCACAACAGATGGCTTCAATTGCACTATCACGAATAATGACACGTGGAAGATGCGACAAACCCTCTTCCATAGGTCTGACAACTTTACGCAGGAAAGATTCATCACCATCCTCCTGCCAGAAAACATAAGCATCCTTCAGTTCCTGAAGTGTTACAAGAGTATCTTCCCTGAAAGGACCGGTCTTTGTCCTGCGTAGTTCCTGCATGTGAGCACCACATCCAAGTGCAACACCGATATCATGACAAAGTTTTCTCATGTATGTACCTGCTTCACAGCCAACGCGCATGAGAACAGATTTTTCTTTTACATCAAGGACTTCCAGATAATATATCTTCCTTACACGCACAGCACGTTTTACTGCAGAAATTATAGGGGGCATTTGAAAAATTGGCCCGGTAAACTGAAGTACATACCTTGCGCACCTTTTTTTCTGGGACAGGCTCATGTAACGTCATTAGACAAATATACTCCTTCCCTGAAAGACGCAGAGCTGCAACTGTTTTAGTTGCTTTGCCAAGCATGATAGGAAGCACACCAGTCACAATAGGATCCAGTGAACCCGAGTGTCCCGCCTTATTCAGCTCCAGAATATCTTTGACCCATGCAGTAACCTCATGACTTGTAGGACCTACAGGTTTGTCAAGATTTACAACGCCCATCTCTATGTATTTTTTCATAGGACGATCATAAGGAGAACAACCGTAAAGAGGACTGGTTGCAGATTCTGCTTTGTGCAGCAATTCACGTTTTTGTTCAGAAGGAAGAATACACTTATTCATAAAAATCGCCGGATAGCCGATCAAATATCAGAATAATTATCTATTGCAGCGGAAATAATATTTGTGATCTGGAATTGGTCCCACTTTTGAGAGTCAATCACAAGATCATAAACTGAAAGGTCATTGATATCTATATTATAGATAGTCTTGTACCTGATCGCTTCCGATGCTTCACGTTCAATGGTTTCAGCCAGTTTGTCATCAAAAGAACTACCTTCCCTGCCAACAATCCGTTCTACACGGACATTCACAGGAGCCTTTACCCATACCTTAAGTGCTTTTGCAGCCATATGTCCCGCAAGACGGCCTTCTAGAATTATATTATCATGAGTATTAGCAATCTCTTTCTGGCGTTCATCTATTTTCAGATCGATGCTGTCATCCGATTCTGCAAGAGCACCAAATTCAGCCAGAGTCATACCGTACTCTTTTGCAAGAGAACGGAAAACCTCGCCAGCAGAAATCATTTGAAGATTATATTTCTCTGAAAGTAAACGGGATACAGTGGTAGTACCACTTCCCGGAAGGCCGCTGATAGTCAGTAACACTTCAGACTCCACCAACATCCAGAGCCTTTCTTATCAACTGACTTACAGCCAGAGAGGCAATAAAATACCAGAAGATCCAATGCTGGAAAGGACCGAATACAGGATCAGTCAATATCTGTTCTCCCCAGAATGGGAATACAAGTGAAGCAGCACCATGCCCTTTGATATAGTGGTAAGCCCACATGAACAAAGGAAGAGAAATAATACTTATGTATGCCATGGGTTTGAACTGCTGCTTGGACATTTCCATCTGATCTTCCATCATTGCTTTGCGCTCTTCGTCCATCTTCTTCATAAGAGCTGTATTATTGGAAAGCTGAGCTTCCCTGAATTCTTTCTGAAATACCTTCATCTTTTCCTGGGTGTTACGCATAAGATCCCAGTTAATTGTGTATTTCTGTATGAGGGAAGCATAAAGAGCTGTAATGGATGCCATTATGAACAGAACAATGTGAAGGTTATCAGCTCCTAGGATAACCACCACAGGGTCCATAATAACACTCATTGCTGTTCCAAGGGAGTCCCTGAAATCCTGACCAAGAATCATTATTCCCAGCATAAGGGAAATTCCGAAAGCCAGGAGAAACTGGTCCAGCTTTTTCTTAAATTGTTCTGTAACCAAGGGATAGCCTCTTTGTATATCTTTATTTGAATTGGTCCATTACCTTGCAAACATCTGCGAATACAGCATCTACTGCACCACTACCATCAATATTGACAAGTATACCTGCATCATCATAATAGTTTATGAGAGGCTTTGTCTTTTCATTGTAGACAGTAAGTCTCTGGCGGATGACCTCTTCTTTATCATCATCCCTCTGATAGAGTTCAGCACTACATGCATTACAAACTCCTTCCTTTTCAGGAGGGTTGAACATGACATGATAGCTTTCACCACATGTGCAGCTGCGACGACCACTTAATCTTTTTACAAGCTCATCATCGCTTACTTCAATATTGATAACTGCATCAAGAGGCTTACCAATCTCTTTGAGGATGTCAGTAAGTGCATCAGCCTGTGGAATTGTACGAGGATATCCATCAAGAAGATAGCCTGTTTCACAATCACACTCACTCAACCTGTTTCTGATAAGACCTATAAGAACCTCATCAGGGACAAGTTCGCCTTTGTCCATATACTGTTTTGCTTTCAATCCAAGTTCAGTTCCGTCACGGACATTTGCTCTTAAAATGTCACCTGTAGAGATGTGAGGGATACTATACTGTTTTGATAATTCTTTTGCCTGGGTGCCTTTGCCAGCACCCGGTGGACCAAATAATGCAATATTCATAATCAACACCTGTTTTTATTCCTGTCCGAAGAAGGATCTTACCATCGGATGCATTTCCATCATCTGTTCAGATGCAATATCTTCATACAGACGGTATACAATGCTTACTGCAAGAAGAAGACCAGTACCACTTGTACTGCCAAGTGTACCTAGCAAACTTGCAACAAGTGTGAGTAAACCAATGAAAGCACCACCGATGACGGTTACTTTTGGAATGTACCTTATCATGACTTTCTCAATACTGCCAATATTCCTTCTGAAACCTGGAATCTGCATACCGGAGTTAAATATTTTCTTGGCTGTTGGTTTTGCACCCATTCCAGTTGTTTCAATCCAGAACAGTGCGAATACAATACCTCCAACTATAAGGAAAGTTGCATCGACAAAGACGTGCAAAATAATCTGCCAGATTGCAGGTACTGGAGCACCATAACTTGTGAATGTCTCTCTTACCAGAGAAGGAATCCAGTCGTATGGGCTGTGGATTGGTGCCAGATAGTACATCAGACCATTAATAGGTTTAGAGCCGCTGAACTCACCAAGGAAAGTAATGCCCTTACTGCTAAGCAAAAGACCTATCATCTGAATGTTTGCCTGCAATGCCCTTACAAGAATCATTGGCAAGACTGAAGCATAAATCAGTTTGACAGGGAACTTACCTCTTGCACCTCTTACTGCACTGTGTGCCAGTGGGATTTCAATACGTGTACTTTCAACATAGACTACAAACAGGAAAATCATCACTGTACTTATCAATGCGAGAATTCCACCTCTTACTAACATAAAGGTAATACCATCACCTGAGAAGAGGTAGTCTGCTCCCACATTCTGCACAATATAGATCCACTTGGGGAAGAGACCTGTTGGCAGACCACTGGAATCTGTAGTCCAATTAAACAGACCGGTTACTATTTGCTGGGAAACACCAGCTACAATGAAGAGACCGACACCTGAACCGATTCCCCATTTAGATACAACTTCATCCATGAAGAGTACAAGGAGACCACCGATACAGATCTGTATGAATATGATAAACGTAATTACTCCTATACCTACTCCCAGAGTAGATGCAAGAGCTTCATCGGGCTGTATGTAACCGCCGGCTATCTGTGGCAGAGCCTCAAGTATTATCATTACAAAGACCATAAACTTCTGTGCACCCTGAAAGAATGCCTGGTCAGATGGATTGGACATGTCAAGCTTAATGACATCTGCACCAACCAAAAGTTGAAGGACGATGGATGCGGTAACAATAGGACCTATACCCAAAAGCATCAGAGAACCCGAAGCTCCGGCAAAAAACGCTCTATAGGATTCGAAAAGGTCGATCGAATCCGATGACAATCCAAACAGCGGTACATTTGCAAGTGCAAAATAGAGCACAAGAATTCCAAGCGTCCACATTAATTTATTTTTGAAATGGACATGCCCTTCTGGACTTGCAACCGCAGGCAATTTATTAAAAATTGGTTCCAAACTATCCTTAAGACTCATTAATTCCACCCTTGAATGGAAAAATCCATGCAAATTTAGGTAAAGTACACCTTAATAGATTTACACATTAATAAATATACACCCTGTAATTTGCAATATTATAAAAAAATAAGTAATGCCCGATGGCATTACTCTTCTATCTCGGTGCAAGATCCACCTGCACCTTCAATCTTTTCTTTAGCACTGGCAGAGAATGCAGCTGCTGTGATTGCAAGCTTCTTTGAAACTTTGCCAGAACCGAGTACCTTGTCGATATCAAGAACTGCAAGGTCGATGGCATAGGTGCCATCCTGAAGTTCTGCAAAACCGTCTTCGACAAGCTGATCAGCAAGCTCATCAAGTTCACCGACGTTTACAATTGAAGCATCGTTCAATACTTTCAATGGACGAGTGAATCCTTTCTGGTGCCCGCGGATATATCCGAGCTGCAGTGCACGAGTATGGTGGTGAGCATTCTCACCACATCTACCTCTTCCACCACGGTTACCTGCACCACGTCTGTTCTTGGTAGTTCCGCCACCACATGTACGTGAACCTCTGAACTTCTTTGTGTTGGTTTTCTTAGATGTCATGGAATTACCTCATTTTCTTCAGTAATTTGTTGATATCTTCGCCGTGGTTACCAAGTACACCGCCCTGCTGGACTGTTCTCTTGATACCTGCGTGACCTTTCCTTGGAGGATGGAGCCTGAATACAGGTTTCAGCTTTGGAACATCCTTAAGAGTTGCATTTCCATCACAGACTGCCTGTGCAAATGACTTGATTGAGTCGTAGTCTGTGTTTTCTGCTACATACTCATCAGTAAGTCTTACGTCACCTTCAAGTCTTCCACGGTTTGCAAGCACCTCTGCAAGTGAATCTGCACTGATTACACCAAATGCAACATAGTCCTTTACTTTCTGGATCATTCCTGCGTTGTGAGGATTGTCAGCAAGGAGGACACAGTGGTTTACCTTGTGCAGACGGAGCATCTTAAGAGTATCCTTAATGTTACCCCTGACATTTACGTCACCACGTACCCTGATCAAAGCGTACATTTTAAGCCTCCTTCTTGCCATGGTTTGCAGGCATTCTTACAACACATGTGTTTTCCAGTGCGTTAAATGTAGCCTTTGCGAAGTTCAGGGTTGTTCTGGTAGTACCTTCAGTCCTTGTCCAGACATCTTTAATGCCTGCCTTCTCAAGAACTTTCCTTGCAGTGTCTCCTGCAGCAAGACCAAGTCCACGTGGTGCTGGTTTAAGCTCTACAAGAACACTGCCAGCCTTTCCACGTACCTGTGAAGGAACTGTGTGCTCAAGACCGCATGCGCATTCCCATGAACCGCATCCACGCTTTACCTTGATTATGTTGATCTTTGCGTTGCTGATAGCCTTCCTGATAGCAGGTCCGACCTGAACATCCTTTGCCTGTCCAAGACCGACAAAGCCGTTTCCATTACCAACAATAACTGTTGCTCTGAACTTTACACGACGTCCGGAGTCAGTCATTCTCTGGACCATGTTGATATCCAGAACCTCATCTTCAAGATCAGGTAAAAGGATATCGATAATCTGGGATTCCCTTACAGGAAGACCTGAATCGATTACCTCGTCCATGGAAGTGATCTGCCCTTCTTGAACGAGTTTTCCAAGTCTGGTTTGTGGAACCCATTCTTCTTCATATTCGTATGCCATGTAATCACCTAATTGAACTCTGCAGAGATCTTTTCCTTAACTGCATCAAACAGTTCAGGCAGATTTGAGTCTTCCATGTACTCTGCTACGTGTTCTCCTCTTACTCTCTCATCTGAAGGAAGAACAGATGAGTCATGAGGAATTTCGAATCCTGCATCTACGATGCCTTTCAAGGTTGCATATACACGTGATCCGGATGATGATGCCTGGAGTCCTATATCAAGAACGCCGTAATCATATCCCTTGCTCAGTGCTCTGTAACCGAATAACAGACCTGTAAGATATGCTGCTGTTGTGTTTCCGGTTGGTGCATCATATCCATATTTCTTAAGTTCTGTTGAAATTGCAGCTGAAAGAGTTTTGTCTCCTTCAGGTGTTGGAGCTACAAGCTGGACCTGCATGTGCCTTGAACTCTTGCGTACTACCACACGGTCTTCCTTTGAAAGGAGTAACCTCAATCTCTGGTGGTAATCAGTACGCCCTTCTCTTCGTCGCCTGAATGCGACTTTATATTTGGGTCCTGTTGCCATGATTATGCCTCGTGCTTTATGAGCTTAGCTGACTCAAGGTGTGCTTTAAGGTGAGCTACACTGCGGTATTCTCCACCCTTTGCCTTGCGGTAAACCTTACAATAGGTTGACCTGTCAAGTGAGCCATCTTCACGCATCTGTTTAAGTTCCTTTCTCAGAGCACGGATCTTCTTCATCCACTGCTCCTTGCGAGGATTACGTGCGCCCTTCTTACCTTTCCTCTTACCGTGTCCTTTACGGTGACCGTACTTGCGCTTTGCATCTCTTTCTCTTGCACGTCCACGGCTTACACCTTTTGCCTGGACTGCCTTGATGCTGCCTGCTGCAATGAGCTCACGGATGTCAGCTCTTGTGATAGCTACTGCAATATCTTCAGCGGCTTCCGGGTCAAGCCATACCCTGTTGACACCACAGCCCAATACTGCTGCAGCGATCCTCTTCTGGTTTGTCAGATCGGTCATCTTACTCGCCTCTTGTTGGGTTGAGGATCTTTATGGAAAGCTCTGCAGCCTTTGCCTCTATGAGTGCCTTCTTTCTTCCGCCTACTTTTGCAGCGATCCTGATAGCTTCCACCTCTGCATTGACATTGTCAAGCTGTGAAATGTTACAGACAAGGACTTCTGCATATCCGGATGGGTGTAAACCCTTTACAGCAGCAGGGCTTCCGTATCCTACCTGTACGATACAACCCTTTCCTTTGTAATGCCTGCGCTGCTTGCCCTGGATACCTCTTGGACGCCTCCAGTTTTCATCCAGACGCTTGTACTTGTGACCATCAGTTCTCCTGAACACAGGTTTTTTGAGCTTCTGGATTTTCCTTACCTTAAAAAGGCGTTTAGTTTTATCATCCATTCAAATCACCTACACTATCTTCTCCACAGTATATATTCCGTCCTGGAATACACGAGGGTCGAATCTCTTGATCCTTGTTGTCTGCTCGATGTTGGCAGCTGTCTGTCCTACATCTTCCTTGTTGTTACCTGTAACAACTACCTCGTCACCTGAAGCCTTTACCTTGGTCTCTCCGAGGATCTTTGCAGTTCTTGGCTTCTTCTCACCAAGGAAGTTGCCGATCGTCAACCTGTCCCCTTCAACCTTAAGCTGCATAGGGAAGTGAGAGTAAACGACCTTCATGCGATATTCGAATCCCTCGGAAACACCCTTTATCATATTTCTTATGTGAGATGCGAAAGTACCGACCATTGCTTTCTGAGTCTTCTTCATGACTGTAGAGTCCACAATGATCTCTGAACCTGCAACCTCTACCTTAACATCAGGGTACCAGAAGTCCCTTTCAATCTTGCCTTTTGGGCCTGTGACTGACAGGAGCTTACCCTGCATTGTGACGGTCACGCCTTCAGGGATTGCGATTGTTTTCTTTATTTCTTTTGCCATGTGACATCACTTCCATCAGTACACATATGCAAGTAACTGTCCACCGACGTTATTCTCACGTGCCTCGTACTGTGACATTACACCATTAGATGTTGTAAGTATCAGTGTTCCGAAGTTCTTTGCAGGAAGGAACTGTTTTTCCCATCTCTCAAAGTCTGCAGCACCTACTGAATAACGTGGTTTGATAGCACCACACTTGTTGATCCTACCAATGAGTTCTACCTTGTAAACACCCGCTTTACCGTCTTCGACAAATTCGAATTCACCTACATAGCCACGGTCCTGCATTACTTTCAGTACGGTGCCTATGAGTTTAGATGCGGGTTTGATGATACAGGAATCTTTACCAATTGCTTCTGCGTTCTTGATTGTAGACAAAGCATCAGCGAGTGGATCTAATAATACCATTTCTTTCACCTCACGTATACTTTTCAAATCCCATATCGTGGGCAACTTCACGGAAGCAGTGTCTGCAAAGGTAAATACCGTATTTCCTTACAAGACCCTGTTTTCTTCCACATCTCTTGCATTCGCTTGCTCCTCTTCCAAAGCTCTTTGTGGTTTGTACCATTTATATTACCTCCACGGAGTATTCGTCTTTGAAGAAAGCAATTGTATCCTCTTTTGTAATTCTGTGAGATGATGGGATCTTCCTCTTGACTATCCTTCTTTTGTTGATCCTGTAACCTGGACGGTTTACAACTACATTGATATCCATTCCAAAGATACCTATCTGCGGATCGTATTTCATTCCAGGGAAGTCAGTGTGTTCTTCAATACCAAAAGCAACGTTTCCGTATTTGTCGAACTGGGATAATCGAAGCTTGCTCTCTACAATACCAAGTGCTGTCTTAAGGAACTCTTCTGCCAGGTCAGATCTGAGTGTGACCTTACATCCAATTGGTTCATTCTTCTTGATACCGAATGCTGGAAGAGTCCTCTTTGAATAAGTCCTTACAACGGTCTGACCGGTAATCTCACTAAGAATTCCTTCAGCATCTACAAGGTGCTGACCACTTTCGCCGACACCCATGTGAACAACGACCTTTTCAACTACAGGTGTTCTCATTGGATTACTCAACTACCTCACCACCTAGTTTGATCTCAGGTTCCTTCTCGCCGATTACAACTACAAAGTCCTCGATTGTCTCGAACTCATAGTCACCGGAGATTGCGACTGTGTTGTGCCTGGAACTTCTTACGGTGTTGATTTCCTTGATGGTTCCAATCTCGCCAGTGTGCCTTCCACCGACAATCATTGCAAGGTTACCTACCTCATATTTCAGGTGCTTGACAATTGCCTTGTCAGGCAGGGAGAGGATAAGTGAATCCTTTGGTTTATAATCATTAGAACCTACGAGGTTTGTACCGTCATTAAGGTTAAGCTGTACAGCTCCACCTTTTATTATAGTCTTACCGTTAATTCTGCAAAGCTTGTTTGCATTTACATCTGCAAGCTTGTGAACTTCAAGTCTTCCCTTGCGGTCCAGAAGCATACGGTATGCCACATTTTCAAGAGGGATTGTAATTACGTCTAAAAGACCTACAGGGAACCTGAGATCCTTTCTGATGACACCATCAACAAGCACATTACCTTCGGAAAGAACGCGCTTTGCTTCTGCACGAGTATCTACTACACCCAGCATATCCCTGAGAACTACACCCAGAGGAATGCTCTGCTGCTTGTTATGTGGACCTGGCCTTGTTGATGTGATCCATTTGTTGGATTTCTTTGATATCTGCCAGCTGTTAGGGACAGATATTCTTTTCTGATGTTTGCCCACAAAATCACCTGTTATTGATTACTTCTTCTCTGCGTTTGTCTTTCATATCGAGGGTTGTGATCATCACATTTGAAGGGTAGACAGGTCTTGCAACCTCAGTTCCATCTGCCTTGGAAACGGTAACACCTTCTACAACGATGGTTCCGTGCTTCAGGGAAATTGCCTCTACCTTACCGGTTGTTCCTGCATGGTCCCCACGCATTACCTTCACAGTGTCACCAACGATAACGCTGGCACTGCGGCGGCCGTATTTGTCGCGGAGATCCTTGGAAAGAGAAGCACCCATGTACTTCTGTTTGATGTGCAGAGGAGCAGTATACCTTGCCTTTCTCTGTTTTCTTGGCTGATTTGTTACCATTATTCACACCTCACACTACAATAGATGCGGTTGTACCGATCTTTGGGAATCTTTCTGCAGCTTCCCTTGCAACCGGTCCCTTAAAGTCAGTTCCCTTTGGAATTCCATCCTTGTCAACAATGACTACCGCATTGTCTTCAAAAGCAACCCTCAGACCGTCTGGACGGCGGAACTCCTGCTTCTGGCGTACAACCACTGCAAGGAGAATCTGTTTGCGCATCTCCGGAGTTCCTTTCTTTACGGAAACAACGCACATATTGCCTATACCAGCCCTTGGGTATCTGTTCTTAACACCTCTGTAGCCCTTTACAGAGATAATCTCAACTACACGTGCACCTGTATTGTCTATACAGTCGATTTTAGCACCTGCGTTGAGTGCACGTGGAACGGTAGATCTTATACCCCTCATTCCTGTGCCTCCGCCTTGATGACTACATATGATTTTGTCTTACTAAGAGGTCTGCATTCTGCCACTGTCACAACATCTCCAACCTTTGCATCAATGCATGGAGGGTTGTGTGCGTGGATCTTGGATTGCCTCTTTTCGTATCTCTGATACTTTTTGATCAGCATTTCATGTTTACGCTGGATGACCACTGTCTTGTCCATTTTATCGCTTACAACGGTTCCTACAAGAACCTGTCCGCGAACTGGGAGTGTTCCATGGAATGGACAATTGACATCGTCACACTCCTCTTCAGGAGCAGGGACATCCAATCCAATATCTCTAACCATGATTATTACCTCATGTGTATTTTTTTATGTTCTTTGTCCTGTTCTCAGGTTGTGAGAGCAGAAGGTTTCCATTCACTTTAACATACCTCTCAGCATGCTTATCGGACAGATGGGCAGGAATCTGAAACACAAAGGTTGTACCGTTTTTTTGAACCATTTTATCAGTTCTATCCTTTGTTTGAATAATCAGCATATTCCTTGTTTCGTTGACCACTTTTCCACTTATGGCTTTTAGTGCAGAGTTAGAAGACCCTGCAACTTCCACCTGTAATCCGATTAGTTCATGGAAGACCAGATTTGAAGGAGTTATCTCCAAGTCAGATCTCCTTCATTTCCTTCTGGACGGTCTTTATCCTTGCAACGGTTTTCCTGAGTTCCCCGATTCTTCCAGGGTTGTCAGGCGCACCACCTGCAGATGAAAGAGCACGCTCGCGAATGAGCTCATCTCTCATTTTCTCAAGTTCGTCCATTCTTTCTTCCGGGGACATGTCCCGAATCTCGTTCATGCGAAGAATTGCCATTGCTTATCACTCCTTGTGAACACGTGCGACTGGGTGCCAGTAGTCATAGCCTTCGTGCTTATGCTGCCATACACCTTCAACCAGCCTGCGCTGTTCATCTCCGAGATCCTCTACCGGAATTGAATCATCAGATTCAGATGCCTCTTCTGCACAGGATTCTTCCTCAACTTCCTCAGCTGAAGCTTCTTCTGCGACTCCTGCTTCTGCAACCTCTTCGGCAACTTCCACTGTTTCCTCTTCGTCTGCAACCTCGCCTTCTGACTCCTTACCGACAAGTTCTGTGACATCAGCCTTTGCAACTTCTGGTGCAACTGCTTCTACAACCTCGTCAACAACATCGGCTCTGATATCAAAAGCATCAGGAAGTACAACTCCTGGAGGAATGATCCTTACTTTACATCCAAGGGTTCCCAGCTTCTTGACAGCTACTGCGAATCCCTCATCAACCATATCTTCAGCAGGTTTTCCAGCGTGCTTGATGTATCCGTCAACGAGTTTCTCAACCCTTGACCTTGCACCTGTCAACTTACCTGAAATAACTATCTCACAGCCCAGTGCACCGGAGTTCATAATAGCCCTGAGGGTATTATGACCGGCTTTTCTGAAATACCAGCCTCTTTCAATGGAAGAAGCAAGGCGTGTTGCCATCATCTGGGCATTGAGCTCTGGCTTTTTAACTTCCTGAGCATCGATCTGGGGGTTGTCCATATCGTACATTCTGTCGATATCGCGTGTAAGCTTACGGATGACCTTACCAGCTTTACCAATGACCATGCCTGGCTTCTCAGCATATACAGTGATCTGGGTACCCATAGGAGTACGGTTGATCTCCATTCCACCGTAACCTGCTTTGCTGAGCTGTTTTGCGAAATATTCATTCATTGAAGCTTTTACATATCCTTCCTGAACGAATTTCTTCTCTATTGCCATTAGCGCACCTCGTTCAAAATAATCTCAACGTTCACAGTATCTGTGTTACTTGGACTGCCACGTCCGCGTGCTCTTGGCCTCATACCATGGATCACACGTCCGCGTTTTGCAGCAGTATGTACAATGTACATGTGCTCAGGGTCAAGTCCCTTATATTCAGCATTGCTCTTAGCATTTTCCAGAATCTTAAGGAATGCCTCAGCAACCTTTACAGGATATCTGCCGTTTGCCATTGGACCTTTTCTGTGACCAGAACCATCACAGTGCCTCTTGAAAGGTACTGCCTGCTTCATAATCACTACATCTTCAAGGTACTTCTGGGCAACACTGGTACGCATGCCTTTGATCGCTTTACAGAGTTCACGTGACTTTTTCGGGGAGATGTGAAGCTCAGAACCCATTGCCTTTGAACTTACAGCAGGGTCCATCTCAATTGAATATCCAATTCTTGCCATTTATCTCACCTTACTTAAGTGGCACGAACTTGCTTGAACGGGTTGCTCCTACACCAGCGCTACCGTGAGATACTCTTGAGCGAGTTGGTGCGAATTCTCCGAACCTGTGTCCGATCATTTCAGGCTGAATCTCAAATGCCACAAATGACTTGCCGTTGTATACTTCTACAGTCTTGCTGACCATATCAGGGAAGATGATAATGTCCCTGTAGTGAGTCCTCAAGTTGTCTTTACCGTCTTTTAGCTGCTGGACAAGACTCTTCCTGCCTTCAGTGTAGCCCCTCTTAAGAGTGCGGCGTTCACGTGCAGGAAGCATGCCGATAAACTCATCGACGTCCAGAGCCTGGAGTTCTGCTACCGTCTTTCCACGGTAGGTATATTCACCTTTTCGTTTTGGTAATCTTGATGATGATTTCTTTGCCATGTATTAGCCTCCGGTTAACGCTTTCCGGTCCTGCGTGCTGCGATCTGACCTACCTTACGTCCAGGAGGTGCATTCCTTCCAACTGTTGTTGGCTTACCAGGGTGCTTGCGGTTACCTCCACCGAATGGGTGGTCAATGGTATTCATAGCAACACCTGATACACGAGGATATTTTGCAGCTCTTGTCTTCATCTTGTGGTACTTCTTACCTGCCTTAAGGAATGGCCTGTCGACCCTTCCACCACCAGCAACAATACCGATTGTTGCACGGCATTTAGGATTTAACCACTTCATCTCACCTGATGGCATCTGAACAACAGTCTTTCCACGGTCGTGGGACACAACTGTTGCATAAACACCTGATGCGCGTGCGAAGTGTCCGCCGTCATTTGGCTTGGACTCAATGTTACAGACGGGGATACCTTCCGGGATCTCTGCAAGAGGCAGGATGTTACCAGGTTTGATCTCAGCTGAAATTCCGCAGGCGATCTTCTCACCAATTGCTATACCTTCAGGAGCAAGGATCAGGCGCTCTTCACCATTCTCGAAAGAAACTTTGACGATTGGTGCTGAACGAGCCGGATCGTGTGTAATCTCAATAACTGTACCGTACAATGTGTCTTCTTCATCGACACGTGGGTGTTTAAGTGCAGCTTTGTACTTGTGTGATGGAGCCCTGTATGTAGGAGTTCCGCGACCCCTGTTCTGTGATATGATTCTCTTTGTCATTTATGTCCACCTCACATCAGGCCAATCCTGGTTGCGATCTCATGAGCAGCATCGACTCCTTCGAAAGTAACGACAGCTTTCTTAAGACCCTTCATTGTGCTCATTGTGCAGACAGATGTTACAGGGAATCCGTACATCTTCATTACATCGGCCTTGATCTGCTTCTTGTTTGCGCGGGAATCAACAATAAACTGGAGTTTGTTGTCTTCCAGCAACATCATTGCTTTTTCAGTAATAAACGGATATTTGATGACGCTCATTCGAACATCCCTCCAAGTGAGGATATTGCAGATTCGGTCCAGACGGTCAGCCTGCCTGCGTGTGTACCCGGTGCAAGAACTTCAGCGTTCAATGAATCGACTGAAACTACATCCACACCTGCAAGGTTCTTTGCAGACTTCATGATTGGACTGTCGCATGTTGCAACGATAAGAAGACTCTTCTTGTTCTTGAATCTCCTTCCTCTGAGCTTACCCTTTCCTGCACGAATGTTCCTTCCGTCCTTTGCACGGAGTACATCATCGTAAAGACCTGCATTCTGGAGGAAGCTTACTACATCCTTGGTCTTTTCAACATTCTCAAGTTCATCTGCAGCTACAAGAGGGAGCTGAGCTTCGAACCTGTGACCACGTGCCTTTACAAGTTCTGCATCTGATGTTGCAGCAATTGCAGAGCGGATGGCCATACGTCTTTCCTTTTTGTTGACCTTTTCAGTTCTGTCAGCTTCTGGCTTTGGTGGGTGTGCCCTTCTACCGCCTACTGCCTGAGGAATTCTTGCTGCACGACTGCCATTTGCAATCCTTGGAAGCTGTGCTACACCTCTTCCTGAACCCCATGAGCGTGCAGAGGTATCCATACCGGAATACATCCTAGGACCATATGGCTGGTACCTGTTACCCTGAGCTGCAAGAACTGCTCTTTTAATAAGGTCTGGTCTGTATACTTCATCGAACACAACAGGAAGTTCTACTTCACCTTTTGTGTTTCCTGATAAATCTATAATATTTGCTGTAACCATTCAGTTCACCCCTGCTTGGACTGTGTGCTTACGTGAACAATATCCGGTTCACCCATAGCAGGCACCTTTGACCTCATAGGATCTCTAAGTCTTACAAGTCTCTTTGAAGGACCTGGAATGCTACCCTTGATGAGGATGTATTCGCCACGAACAAGACCGTAGTTAAGGAAACCTCCAGCCGGAGTAATCTCTTCTCCATTTTCGCCTACCTTAAGAATACGCTTGTTGTATTCGGTCCTCTGGTGATAACCCATCTGACCCATCGCAGGTACCATCCATCTTACAATAGCAGGGCGGAAAGGACCGAGTGTACCTATCTGCCTGAGACTTCCCTGACGTGAGTGCTTGTTCTTCATCAGGTTGATACCCCATCTCTTAACAGGACCCTGAGTACCTTTACCGGTTGTAATAGCTGCTACGTCAACAAATGTACCTTCGTTGAATACATCAGTAATTTTGATTTCTGCACCAAGTACGGATTTTGCATACTCGAGCTTTGCCTTTACATCAGAACCGCTTACTGCCGTTTCCATGATATCTGCATTCTTCTTTGGAACACCAGTCAGCTTCTTTGGTAAAGTGTATGTGATGACCTTAATGTCAGTAACCTTACCTTCATCAACCAAACTTTCGAGCTTACCAAGAGCCTCTTCAGTGTTTGACTCTTTAGGAAGTAAGATTGTCTTTCCAAGACTCTCATCAAGATCAGCTGCCCATGCTTCAGAAAGTGCTCTCTCACCATAAGTGGAACTTCCGTAAGCGCGAATTGCAGCGACACGAACAGCAGGAGTTTCTACAACAGTTACAGGAACTGAGATCTCCATACCTTCTGTGAGACTGTTCTTTGTGTCATCAATCATTACCACATGAGTCATACCAACTTTATAGCCTGCAAAGTCCTGGAGCTTTGATTCTCCAGCTGCCTCTGGCCATGAGTTAAACCTTGGTACGTGGCTTTTTGCTCTAACGCGTGGACTGAAAGCGAGTGAACCTCGTTTTGGTCTATGTCCTTTTGCCATTATTATTCTCCTAATTTACACATTTTCTTCTTCAGATCCATGCAATTTTGCATAGACCTATTTACGCGAGAAAGTCAGGCAGGAACCAGAGAAACAGGAAGAAGACTAGATAAGGCGGACTCCACGTATTCAACGATACGCATTCAACGCCTGACCTGTACAATATTCCAGTCATCACCGGACCTTCGTAGCCCAAAGGAACTACTGAGGGTCATCTCGAAAAGATTTAAACATCCCAGTATTTTAACACCTTGTGTGTAAGCGGGCATTCTTGAAGAGGCCCAATTTATACTTCATGTTAAATCCGACTTTTCGCACTGTAATCTTAATACATGCAGAATTACATATTCCTACGTAATCTACCGTAGCGCCATTAAAGGAATATATTATATATAAAACCTTTGCAAGAACATAGAATAAAAATACAACGGCACATAGCTTATTGAGAGCATACTGCCCTTTTATTGAAAACATGCTTCTGATCGTATATCAACACTGCGTATGAACCACAAAACAGAATGAGTGACAAATTCAGAAAAAGAATAATTCAAATCATTTTACCTGATTAAATTATCCGGAATGATTTACATGTATAAATTATTACATAAAATGTATCACATAAACAACATATACTACAAATCATCAAATACAATTGAAATAAAACCAGGAGTTAAAAAGGTGGAAGTAAAAAAAGCTGTGATACCTGTTGCAGGAATGGGAACGAGATTCCTGCCAGCCACAAAATCAATGCCAAAAGAAATGTTGCCAATTATCGACATTCCCGTAATCCATTACGTCGTCGAAGAAGCTATTGCATCTGGTATTGATGATATTATATTCATCACAGGCAGGAGCAAGCGTTCTATTGAAGATTATTTTGATGATTCCCCTGAACTTGAGAACCACCTTCGCCAGAAGAACAATGAAAAACTCCTGAAGATCGTACAGAACATATCTTCTATGGTAGATATACACTATATCCGCCAGAAAGAACCTAAGGGACTTGGAGACGCAATCCTCACCGCCAAGAAGCATATAAACGAAGAACCATTTGCAGTTCTTCTTGGTGATGATATAATAGTGAACAAAAAACCATGTACAAAACAGCTTATTGATAATTTCATTAAATATGGCAGATCAACTATTGCAGTGGAAGAGGTCCCTATGGAAAAAACCGGTAGTTACGGAATTATTAAAGGCCACCCATTGGATGATTCCCTCTATATCCTGGAAGACATCGTAGAAAAACCTTCACCAGAAGAAGCACCTTCAAATATAGGTGCAATCGGAAGGTACGTATTCACTCCTGAAATATTGGACTGCATCAAACAAACAGATATTGGCGTAGGTAATGAGATTCAGCTAACTGATGGAATTCGTCTTTTGAATGAAAAACAAAAAGTCTATGCTTACAAGTTCACGGGTAAGAGATATGACACAGGTGACAAAGTAGAATACGTAAAGGCGGTAATTGACTTTGCTCTTAATAAAGAAGACATGAGAGAACAAATAAAAGAGCACATCTCAAACATTAACCTGTGATCTGTTTCAAGTTCTTGCAAACAGATACCCAAGTTAATCTAACAGCAATCAAAAATCTCACAGTATAATATATAGGAACGTTAATTCATAATCTGAAAATCATTGTGAACTTCGTTTAACAACTTTTCTTACAGTCCTTCCTCTGAAATTCACACCACCAACAAGAAGGACACCGGGTTTGCGTTTGATGACATCAGAATAATCACCATCAAATGTTGCAATTATGCTTTTATTTGCAACAACATCAACACGGCCACCAATACTTACAAGAGCTTTAAGTATTCCTTCAATCTGGGAAGGAGTTGCATTATCTGCAACCCTTACAAGATGCGTTTCAACCGGCATTGCATTTACTTCCGGGAAATTATTTTCCTGGTGGAGCTGATTCTTGTTGCTGTGCCGGATATTGCTTTAGCAGTGGACCTGGAAATAGTCGGACTTGTAACGGTCTTTCCAGAAACTGCAGCAAACTCTATATTTGAACTTGCAACAACAAGATCTATGGCAGCTCCAATACCTGCATAACTGCCAGCTTCAACAGACTGACTTATAACGGTACCTGCCTTCAAGGAATTCACTTGCTCAGTCACATTACCAATGAACAGACCAATCTCCTCCAATAATTTCCTGGCAACTGCAAGAGTATTACCTGTCAAATCAGGAACCTCAACAGATGTAATCTTTGAAATTACAAGATCTACTGCATCACCGGACTTTGCAACCGAACTAGCGGAAGGTATCTGTGAAAGTACCGTACCCTGTGCAAGTTCACTGTCCTTTTCAATAAGTTCTCCCTTAACAAAACCTGCTTCTTTGATAGTAGCAAGGGCAGCATCAAGCTCCAGACCCACCACATTAGGTACATCTTCATAACTGGCAAATTCAGGACCCTTTGATGATGAACTGATAGTGAATTCAACCTCACTCAAGTTACTTGCAGGAATGATGTCATCAGCCTTAGGCAACTGGAAACGAAGATCGTTGCCACTCATAGCAATATTTGTCTTGAGTTTGATATTCATTGAACTTACACTATAATTTACTCTTGAAGAACTGCTTTTAAGAGAGGATTCCATACTCTGAAGAGAATCACTGAATGCTTTAACCAGGTTTTCAGATGAAAGTTCTGGCCTGGTACGTGATATTTGTTCCAGTTTTTTCTCAATTTCCAGCTTCTCATTGATGATGTCCTTTACACGACTATCCAGTATGTTATATTCCTGCTTTAAAGCAAGATTTTCTTTCTGAAACTTTTCAAGTGCAGCTGTTTTAGATATAAGATCTTTATTGAGATTCTCAAAATCAGACTCAATAGCTGCAATACTTCTTTCAGCAAGAAGATAGCTATTTCTTTTTGATGCAGCAGTAGTTGCTTTGTTCAGGCTTTCAATATTCTTCCTAAGATCAGTAATATCAACCATTCCACCCTCCTGCCCTCATTCTTCCGTTACACGGTAAGATGGTGGTACTGATACGATCTTAGCCTTCAGAACACTTGAACCTTCTACATCATATGAATTGAGCGATTTATAAGATGCATTTAATGGTGCTGCATTCAGAATCCGTTTGTATCCACGAACACGGCCTTTGGAATCTTTTTCTTCCTCATATGACATTGAAAGGGTCATTTTGAGTTCAATATCCACTTCCGGAATATGATACCATGTAGCCTCCAGATTATACTCCTTGAGTACTTCATCACTTGAAAGCTCTATCTGAGTATCAATTGAATTGCGGTCAAGTGATCTCTGAGTCTGGGCAATTGACTTACCCATTTCACCAAGGATTGTTGAAAGCGGGCTTATAAGGACCTCTTCGATATTCACGTTACTACCGGATGGCAATATACTACCTCCTTCGATCATCGTAAAAATAAATGACCAATGCAGATTGTAACTGCATTGATACTGCCCTCATTACTCAGTAGCCTCTTTCACACGGACCGTAGGAACAGCTCTTTCAGGAGGTGGTACTGGCTTGAGAGTGGTCCTCAGAAGACTGGTGCCTGATTCATTGAAAGTATACTTGGACTTGTATGTTGCATCATAAGTTGATGTATATGCAACATTGGTGGTATTCTCAGCACTTACCTTAGCCTTACCGAAAAGGAGACCCGCAAGGCCACCAGACTGGTAGCTACCTTTTATCTTCGATTCATTGGTGAACTTGAATTCTCTGCCATATTTCTTTTCTGTAGAATACTCCCTTTTCATTGAGATTGTCATCTTTACCTCAATGATGGATTCGGTGAATTCATAGAAACGTGGCTCCAGACCATATGTCAACAGTGACATTGGTTGATCGTTTGTGACCACATTGGTTGCAGTAACGTTATTATCCGCATCCACTGTTTCCTCTATATAGAGAATTACACTCCCAGCTTCTAATTCTGTCTCTGCAAGAGCCTGTGCAACATTGATAGAGTTCATATCAAGTGCAGTCTGCCCTTCTGCAATGGCAAAGGCCATCTCTTTTATCATATCCCCAAATGGGACATCTAACAATTTTTGTCCAACTGATGCCATATTAACCCTCCAAATTTTTAGGTATAATATAATATGGCACATTATAATTTAAAAGACTTTTGTAAAAGTAACTGTGAAAATATAAAATTACTGTGAATTGAACTTGTACACAACCAAAGTAGCATATGACAAAACAAAGAAAAAGTAAATTTTTGCACAAGATGCACAATTATAACAACATTATTGATGGAAAATAGAGGGAATGGAGAACAAATCATCCCTGTATTACAGACCTACCCATCTCAAAAGCCTTTACGTTGATATCAATAGTCTTCTGAGGAACAAGTTCCTTTACGCATTCCACCAGAGTTTCAACGGATACTGGCAGGTAGTTTGAAACCGCACCCACCATTACAACGTTCATGGACTGAGGATGACCTGCCTCTCTGGCAAGCTCAGTTGCATTGAAGGCTTTTACTTCGTGGGTTTCTTCCAGCTTCGCAATAATTGCATCAACATCAGGATAGCTACACTGCCCTGAGGTGACAGTTACCGGAAGTATAGGATCTGTGTTTACTATTATAGTACCATCATCAGAAAGGAATTCCAGATACCTTAACGCTTCGCTTGGTTCAAGTGAAAGCAAAACGTCAGCACCTTTCATAGGGATCATGGAACCAAGTTCACAGCCAAGCCTGACATGATTGACAACTGACCCACCACGCTGTGCCATTCCGTGTGTTTCTGCTGCACGTACTGACATATTTTCCTTCACAGCAGCCTTGCCAATTATATCGGATGCAAGGATGGTACCTTGTCCACCCACACCAGCAATTACAAGATCGAATTTTGATATTCCTTCGGCACTCATTTCTTCACCTCCGTGATAGCATCAAACTTACATAAAGCTGCACATACTCCACATCCCGTACACATTGCATTGATAGATGCTTTCTTGGTCGTTGTGTTAAATTCAATCGCCGGACAGCCGAGGTTCACACACAACCTGCATCCGACACACTTCTCAGCATCGATGACAAATGGTTTCCTGCGAATACCGGAGCGTTTTGCATCAATGACACAATACTGCCTTGTGATGACAACTGATGTACCTTTGTGTTCTTTTGCCCTTTTGAAGACCTCTTCTGTCTTTTCAAGGTCATATGGATCAACTGTTTCAACAAAACCAGCACCCATACTCTTACATAATTCCTCAAGAGAAACTTCAATGGTTGACTCGCCTGTTGCAAGCTTACCCATTCCAGGATTTGGCTGATGACCGGTCATTGCAGTTATACGGTTGTCTACTATAGTTACTGTAATATCTGCTTTATTGTAGATAGCATTGAGAAGACCATTCATTCCTGTGTGGAAGAATGTGGAATCTCCGATTGAGCAGCAGATCGGTTTCTTCTCTCCTGCCTGATACATTCCGCTTGCTACGGTTATGCTCCCACCCATACAGAGTGTTGTATCAACTGTACCACTCTGGATTCCCAGTGTGTAGCAGCCGATGTCACTTGGAAAGATTGCATCTTTGCCGTAGACTTTTTTCATTACATGGAAACTTGCCCTGTGAGAACATCCCGGACACATGACAGGAGGTCGCATTGGCAGATCAATTCTGCACCTGTCGTAATCGAAGTCTTCTGCGACTTCTGCAGGGACATCCGGCCTTTCAAGCTCAAGGACTTCTGCAAGAACATCTGCACAGATATCAGTATTCAGTTCATAGATTCTTGGAACTGGCCCTGGTATCTTGCCAACTATATCTACAGTTGAGCCAGTCTGCTGTGCAATTATCCTTACCTGCTCCTCAACTATTGGTTCCATTTCCTCGAAAATGATTATCTTCTCTGTATTCTCCAGAAGAGTACGAATCTTGCTCTCAGGAACAGGATAGGTTCCAATCTTCAGGAATGATGCATTGGTTCCCTGTTTGACGATGGCTTCCTTTGCGTAGACTGAAGCAATGCCTGATGCTATGACTCCTACCTTTGCACCGTCTGTAAGTTCAAGAGAATTCCATGGAGAGTTCTCCAGTTCTTCCTGCATTATTTTCTGAGATTCAAGAAGTCGAGGATGCTGTATCCTTGCATTTTTGGGGACCATGACCCATCTTTCGAGTTCCTTTACAAACTCTGCTGAAGGTCTGGTTTCTTCCACAGGCCCTAGCTCGATATCAGATTTTCCGTGAGAGATACGGGTTGTAGGCCTGAAAATTACAGGCATCTGAACCTTGTTTGAGAATTCGAATGCAAAGGGAATCATGTCCTTGGCTTCCTGTGGTGTGGAAGGATCAAGACACGGTATGAGTGAGAATTGTGAGTACCTGCGGGTGTCCTGCTCGTTCTGTGATGAATGGCATGAAGGGTCGTCTGCAACGATTATTATCATGCTGCCTTTGACACCTGTATAAGCAAGAGTGAGTAAAGGGTCTGCTGCTACGTTCAGCCCGACGTGTTTCATGGTTACTACTGAACGCACGCCAGTCATTGCAGCGCCGGCTGCTACTTCAAAGGCAACTTTCTCATTGACTGACCACTCTACGTAAAAGTCTCTTTCCTTCATTCCTGCCAGTGTACCGATGATCTCAGAGGATGGCGTTCCGGGATAACCGGATATGACCTGTCCTCCTCCTTCCACGATACCGCGTGCAATTGCAACGTTTCCCAGCATGTACTCGCGTGTGCTCATGTTAATCTCCTGCCAAGTCATACAAAATGATTATTGATAAAGATATCCTAACGAATGTTGCATGTTAACATATGTCACTGCATGATGATTTAACAATAACTGAACAGAGAACAAAACAGAAATAAAGAAGCAATTTGCAGCGTCCTGTAAAGCTTTATAAGCTTACACTGTGCAATATCAAGTATAGTTCTCCGCAGGAGATAATAATCCATGATAACGATTCGTTTTTACAGGATCTATGACATCGGACTGGATATCGACCTTGACTGGCTTGAAAAGGAACTCGCCAGCAGCTTCACCACAGCAAGAGCAAGTTTTGTGCGTGTCAGGCCCACATCTATTATTATGGAAATTCCCCCACTGCTAATCAGACTTGGTCAGTGCAGTGTGGAGAAGGATGGAAGAATATTCGATTTTTCGGTGTTTGCACGTATTTTCAAGATTGGTGCCATAAGCCTGTGTTTTGCATATGAGAAGGAAGATGCGGACTTTGAATTCCTTGAGAACACGGCACTGTTATTCTCTGAGCAGGAGGGACTTGAGGATCTGTTCCTTTCACATCTCAATACCCTTGCAGACATACTCAAACCTCACATCCGGGGATTTGAGATGACTCCTGGTTTCTTTGAGGAATATACTATTTATCATATGGACTGGATTGATGATTCCATTGATCCAATGCCACTGCTTGCAGGCGAAAGAAGTGAGTTTTCACCCCAGATGATCGATGAGATCCTCAAAGCTACACATAGCTATACTAAAAATGACCGTGCCATATTTTCATGGGACTCTGCCCTGATTTGCGATCCCGATACTCCTACAGACCTTTTTGACCTTATTGAATTTGCAAATGTACAGGTTTTTGAGCTGCGTTACTATGATAGGGAACTGAGCAGGAGCATGGAAAAGATGTATGAGGATATTGCCCTTGCAGACAAACTCCCGTTCTTCAAGAGAAGAAAATTGTACAGGGCAATTATGACAAAGCTCATGCAGGACACCGCAGCCCTTTCTGAAGTCACCGAGAAGGTCAACAACCTTATCAAAGTTACTGAGGATGTTTACTATGCAAGGGTATATGCAACCGTCCTGAAAACACTAAGAAGCGAGCAGTGGACCGAGAGTGTGAATCGTAAAATAGACATGATACAGGACAATTATTCAATGCTCTCTGACGAGGTAAGGATTGAGCACTCCAATTACCTTGAATGGATAATTATTGTACTCATTGCTATTGAGATTGTGATGGCGGTGGCGGAGAGGATTGTGTAATGTTTGTGGCTTTTGCTCTAATTTAAGTTTGCTTTACTTAGAATAGGAGAATGAGTTCTAAGTAAAGGATGCTTGACTTAGAATTTCAATCAACTCCATCATAATCGACAAATATAAAACCAAAGAACTATGTGCAATACCTCTATAGTATATAATCTGACATCACTGTTTTAAAAAACCCAGGGTGGTTTATTCATGGTTCTTGAAATTGAAGAAAAGGTCATTGAGGCAAAGAAGGCGTCCATCATTCTTGCAAGTGTCAATACAGACACAAAGAATGCAGCCCTTGAAGCAATGGCACAGGCACTTGACGATAATCGCGATAAGATACTCGCAGCAAACCAGAAAGACATTGAAGCTGCAGAGAAGCTCAAAAGGAAAGGTGAACTTTCCCAGGCTCTTGTAGACAGGCTCAAGGTCAACGACAGCAAGATCAGCGGAATGATAGACGGAATCCGTGACGTCATCCAGCTCGAAGATCCTGTTGGCAAGACCCTGCACGCCCTTGAACTTGATCAGGGACTCGAACTCTATCAGGTAAGCTGCCCAATCGGACTTATCGGAGTAATATTTGAAGCACGTCCGGATGTAGTGCCACAGGTCATGTCCTTATGTCTTAAAAGCGGCAATGCCACCATATTTAAGGGTGGAAGCGAGGCACTCAATTCCAACCGTGTCATTTTCGACTTATTAAATGAAGCTGCAGAATCCACAAAAGGAATGCCAACCGGTGCATTCCAGCTCATGGAAACAAGGGAAGAGGTCAACGATATCCTCAGCATGGATGCATACATCGACCTGCTCATCCCAAGAGGTTCAAATGCATTTGTCAAATACATGCAGGACAACACCAAGATTCCAGTCCTCGGACACGCAGACGGAATCTGCCATGTTTATGTTGACAATGAAGCAGACCTTTCAAAGGCATACGAAGTCTGTTTTGACTCAAAAGTACAATACCCTGCTGTCTGTAACGCAATGGAAACACTCCTTGTAAATGCAGAAATTGCTGACAAGTTCCTGCCAAAGATGGCAAGAATGTATGACGAAGCAGGCGTACAGATGCGCTGTGACGAAGCATCCTTTGAGATACTCGGACAGATCGACTTCCTTAAAAGTATTGCCAGAGCCATTGAAGACGACTGGAGAACCGAATACAACGACCTCACACTCTCTATCAAGATAGTAGAATCAATGGATGAAGCCATCGAGCACATCAACCACTATGGTTCACACCACACTGATGGCATCATTACAGAGAATGACCTCAAGAAGAAGAAATTCACAGAACTTGTGGACTCATCCAGTGTAATGCTTAACGCATCAACAAGGTTTGCAGACGGTTTCCGTTATGGAAAAGGAGCAGAAGTCGGAATCAGCACAAACAAGATCCATGCACGTGGTCCAGTGGGAATGGAAGGACTTCTCATCTACAAGTACATACTCGTAGGCAATGGAGACAAAGTTGCTGACTACGTCGGTCCTGAAGCAAAGAAATACACACACCGCACGCTCAATAAGAAAGTCGGTGATGCAGTTTCCAGAAAATAAAAGCAGGTAACATAAACACGCAGGGGCATCACTTTTGTACGACAGGAAAGAGCTCTTCAAAGATGTGAACAGGATCGTTGTAAAGATAGGAACATCATCCATCAATACCGAAGACGGAAAGCTTAACCGGCAGTTCATGGAGAACATGGCTGCCCAGGTTGCCGAACTCCATGAAATGGGAAAAAAGGTCATCCTTGTAAGTTCGGGAGCTATCGGAATCGGCATTGATATTCTTGATTTTGACAGCCGCCCCAAAGAAATACCGGTCAGGCAGGCATGTGCCGCTGTTGGGCAGAGTGTGCTCATGCAAGAGTGGTGCAGCTCTTTTGCAAAACACAATCTGAAAGTAGCTCAGATACTCCTGACATACGATTCATTTTCAAACAGGCTTACATATCTTAACCTCAGGAACAGCATATCCACTCTGCTAAGCTATGGAGTTATACCAATCATCAACGAGAACGATAGCACATCAGTTCATGAGATCGAGGCAACATTCGGTGACAATGACAAGCTTTCTGCAATGGTTGCCAGCAAAATGGAAGCGGACCTTCTCATCATCCTTTCAGATATTGACGGGCTTTACGACAAGAACCCAAAGCGCAACGATGATGCAAAACTCCTGGCCCTTGTAGAAGAGATAACTCCTGAGATTGAAAGCTTTGGAGGCAGTCCGACAAGTATGAAAGGTGTTGGTGGCATGAGAACAAAGATCGAGGCCGCCAAGATTTGCTATATGTCAGGCTGCTACCTGATCATTGCAAACAGTGCTACTGAAAATGTAGTTACAAAAGTACTTTCCGGGGAAGATATAGGAACACTATTCCTTGCCAATCAGGAAGTCTACAAAAACAGGATACGCTGGATACTACTTTCAAAATCATGCGGTTCTATCGAAGTTGATACAGGTGCAAGGGAAGCAATACTCAACAGCATGAGCCTCCTGCCTTCCGGAGTTACAAAGGTTAATGGAGAATTTGACAGAGGAGAGATTGTTGAGATTATCTGTGAAGGCAAAGTATTTGCAAAAGGCATAACTGACTATTCATCTGAAGAACTGGAACAGGTCAAAGGCCAGCATACAGATATGATAGCTGAAATTCTTGGTTACAAGAATTATAATCATGTTATCAAGAAAGAGAATATAGGTATTTGTTAAGCTGGCTTCTGCCAGCCATAAATATCCAGGCTAACTTTTTTATAATATCTTCATTACTTTTTTATAAATGGTTCTCCTTATAAAGGTTTAAAACGAAAGATCAATGATGACACTAGAAGAACAAGTGCTTGAAAGGATTAAACCCAGTCCTGCTGAAAAAGAGAAATTACAGGAAGTTGCTTCTGAACTACTTGCTAGAGTCAGCACCATTGCGAGAATAAAAGGAATAGATGGCATAATCCCAAAACTAGTGGGTTCTGCAGCAAGGAATACATGGATATCAGGTACACACGACCTTGATGTCTTTATCTCATTCCCTGAAAGTGTAAGCCGTGAAGAACTGGAAGAGAACGGCCTCCTGATTGCAAGAGAAGTTGCAAGGAATGGTACTAATGTTGAAGAGAGATATGCAGAGCATCCATATCTGAACATGCATTACAAAGGCTTCGATGTTGATCTCGTACCCTGTTTTGCAGTTGAGTCCGCATCCGAGATTAAATCTGCAGTTGACAGGACACCATTTCACAACGAATTTATCAAAATGAGCATCCCCGGAAGAGAGGACGATGTACTCATGATGAAACAGTTTATGAAAGGCACCGGCACCTACGGTTCTGAACTTCGGACACAGGGTTTTTCAGGTTACCTTACTGAGCTTCTCATAGTCCACTATGGCTCGTTCCGCAACCTGATACGCAATGCCTGCACATGGAAACCAGGACTTGTAATAGACATGCTGGAACACGGTACTCTCAGGCACGAAGACCCTCTGGTTGTCATTGATCCCACTGATCCAAAAAGAAATGTAGCAGCAGCACTTTCCCTGAACCGTTTTGCTCAGTTTATCGATGCATGCAGGGCATATTCTGATAATCCTTCTGAAGAATTCTTTTTCCCGAAAGCAAAAGAACCCATGTCAGATGATGAGATAAAAGACATGTTGCATTCCAGAGGAAGCTCATTTGTAGCAGTTGTTTTTGAAACTCCTGAACTTGTGGATGATATACTATATCCACAACTTGATAAGATGGAAAACTCAGTCCGTGCACTTCTGGAAGATTACGAGTTTCAGGTCCTCAACTCAGGATACTGGGCGAATGAACAGTCCATAGTTGTTGTCGAGTTGATATCATCCAAACTTCCTTCTGTGAAAAAGCATAGAGGACCTCCTGTATGGGTAACTGACCATGCAAAAGGTTTCAAGACAAAATATAGTAACTCTAATGAACTGTTTTCCATGTATATTGAAGACGGGGTCTATGTGGCTGATATAAAACGTAAGTTTACAACTGCAAAAGAACTGCTTCAGGAAAGATTGCAAACCTGTTCTCTTGGAAAACACCTTGGAAAAGCCGTATTGGAAAGCTTCACAGTTCTTGAAAATAATGTTATCCTTGAGATAAAAGATCCTGACTTCAGGGTTTTTATGAGAAAATGGGAGCAGGGTAAATAGGCCTACATCCGACACTTTGTATTAGCAAATTCCAGGGGATTTTAAATCAGATTCCTTCAAGTCTTTTCTGATAGAAGAAATACTGTTGAGCATAGCCGCAGTAGCGTCCAAAATACATTCGTCCCCAGTTGCCAATCTTGCTTTTGGTTGCATTTCCATTAAAATATTCATGGTGACCGTAAACTGTTTTTACAACCTTTTCAACATGAGTGTCTACCGGAAATGCTTCCATCTTTTCAAATGCAAAGAGGAGAATACAATCCGCAACCTTTTCACCGATGCCCTCAAGGAACATCAGTCTCTGCTTAGCTTCCTCGTAGTCCACCTGGAAAATATCATCAAGAACAAGATTACCATCCTCAACGTGTCTGGCAGCTTTTATCACACGGCCACCCCTGAAACCAAGTTTGCAAGCCCTGAGGTCATCGTCACATGCATGAACAAGTGCATGTGGTTCTGGAAAACTGTAGTAACCATCTTCTATTTCATCACCATAGTTCCTGCACATCATGGAAATCGCACGCTTGATATTAGGGATGCTCCATGCTGTTGCAAGCATGTAGGATATCAGACACTCCCAGGGATCCTGCCTGATAAGACGAAGGCCCATGTACTTGTTTATGGCTTCATTCATGAATTTATCTTTATTCACTTCCTGAAGAATGGAATCAAGATCATCATCAAAACGGAAGTAATTCTCAAAGAAACATTTCGGCAGAGAGCAGTCTACAAGAACCTCCCCACTGCCCTTATCCTGCTGCAACCTCGCAACATGGCCATTCACCACCCCGGTCCACCAGCCATCAATAAGGTCCCAGCGGAATACCTGTCCGCAATCAAGAGTATAATCCAGATTGAAATTCTCTGAGAAAAGAGTGTACATATCAGGAATTGAGTTCAAGCTCCCTTAAAAAAATGGCGGCTGATATAGTGTCCCCAAGTCCGACGGTTGAGACAGGTTCATCACAGATACGTGTCGGTACAATGGTCACCTGATACGAATCATGACTACCACATACAGTACTGCACTTCCATTTGTCCTCAATGTGTTGTGCCAGTCTGGAACATTCTTTCTTGCCAAATTCACTTTCCGGAATATCAGATGCAATTTCAAGCAACTTATTCCTGTCAGCAAGTTTACCCGAGCATGCAAAAGCTGCAGCGCATCCGGCTCCAAAGTTCATTGCTTCGATTATGATTTCCGGATCATCATTTTTCATGCATGAAACTGAAACAACAAATTCCCTTGTATGGATAAGCATCCTGCAAAGCCCTGAATCGCTGCATAGTGAAATAGCAGCGTCTGCAATTGCCACGGAATTCATTTCAAGGATAGGTCCGGGGTTAATTCCACTTAAACCTGCAAGCATGGCAAGTTCATCCTCATTCATTCCTATTCTGTCAACAATTGGTGAGAGCTTAGAGAAAGCATATAATGCAATATCGTTTGAGGAGAAATGACCGAATTCAACATGGATGTGCAAGTCTTTACGGATATTTTTCCAGCTTTGAAGTTGCTTCAAGGAGTTATCAAGTTTCTCCTTGCAGCTTGAAGAACTATTTCCAGAATCATCCTGAGAAGAAGACTTTTTGTTTTCATGAAGCATATGATAGCCGGAAATTATAGCTCCATCCATCTCTGATACATGTTTCAGTGAATAATTCCTGAATTCCTCGTCCATATGAAGCTCAAAATTCAATGGGTCATAGGTTGCTATGAACCTGTTTTCCCTTGGAACTGTAAAATCCTGTCCTGAAAAAGATACAACATCACCTTTTCTGAAATCAAAAACAAAGTGAATTAGCTCTGGATTATTGTTATTTTCCGGGAGCAGGTTTACCAATTCTGAGCTTTTGTAGAGCTTTCCTTCAAATGGATGGTAAATAGCATTAGTGGAAAAGAAAGAAAGCTGTAACTTTGATAAACTTGCTACGTTGGGCACAACCCTGGAAGCTCCAAGTTCTGAAAGGACGTTGGACATTATTCCCATATTGCCGCCCATTCTCATAAATGATCCATCAATGAATGTTTTCTTTATCCACTCAAAAACACTGGAATCACTTATCATCCACTCTGCACCTGAACCTGCATGCATACAGGTGATAAGACCTGCAAGAAAATCAGATTTTGAAGAAATAGAACCCGGAAGTGAGATGAGCTTTTTTTGGAGACTATCTGAAAATGCAGAATCCTCTGATTCCAATTTTCCTATCATACAGGACAATTCACTGCCATCTATATGGTAAATTGAATCTATATTGGCATTATAGGCACAGAGAATATTCATTGATTACTCCGTTATTCTGCATACGTTCATTTTTGGCATTTTTGCCAGTAAAGCGATGAACGCACCTGCTGAGATGGCATCGCCAATTCCAACTGTTGCAACAGGGTCCTTTACAACTTTGGAAGGAACGATTATAAGATCGTGGTCCAATGCACTTATGCAGCCGTCTTCGAAATCTTCGGCTGAACATATATTGTTCCTGACCAGATGCCTTTCAAGTTCTATCAAATCCATGTAGCCCTGATCATATACCGGCACGCCAAGACCAATATCGATGTCATCGATACCTGTTATGTTACCGGTTGCAGCCTGAGTAGCTGCCAACGCTGATGCGAAAAGTAGTGCCTGACGATGTGCATCTGCATCAAGAGGATGATCTTTTGAAACTACACAGATGTAGAATCCAAGCGAATGAATATGCACTCTCTGAAGTTCCAGTTCCTTGAGTAACATTGCAGCGCCTTCGTAAAGTGAAACTATGCTGTTCTCACCTTTATTGATAACAGAATACGCCAGTTCCTCATAACCAAGAACATTAAGGGCATTTGCAACTTCCACGGTATCAAGACCAAGAGAAGTTACATGCTTTTTTACAATTTCTGTGAGTAATGCCTTACGGATGACCTTGTCCTGTATGGACGTGAATTCCACATGCAGACGCATCTGAGGATTACAGCCTTTCAGGCGTTCAATGACACTGACAGCACGCTGCACATAATCCTTGTACGTTGTACCATCATCATATTCTTCCTTGATCATCTGGTAACCTGAAAGTATGGCACCATCTATGTCTTCCCTGATATCAGAAAGCTGCTCGTACATTTCAGGACTCATATCGATACGCAGCCACTTTGGCCTTGAGGAAATAATAAGACGGTTATCTCTTGGAACCACGAACTCTTCGCCTGAGCATTTAAAACGTATGCCTTTGGAGAATTCAAGTATCCAGTTTATCTTTGGCTTCTGATTGGGGTCGTATGCTTCCTTTGGGTGTTTAAGATACAGCTTACCATTCTCTATTACAGGATGTTTCAGGTTGGGAGAATCTACAAAGTAATCTGCCTGCTCTTTTGACAGCCAGGGAACATAAGTTATTACATTCTTCACGCCAAGGTTTGCAAGTAAGTTTGAAATTATTCCTGCCTGTCCACCCATGCGTGCAGAGTCAAAGACCATGTTATCCATGAGCCATTCGTGAATGTCAGATGTATAAGTCGGAACCTCAGCGGCTTTCCCATCACGCATAGCGATTATAAGTCTTGCAAGAAAATCAGCCGGTTCATTGATCTCACGAGGATAAGCGGTTATTCTTTCCCTCACTTGATCATAACCAATGATACTTGTGAGCTTTCTGATGTCATCCTTGCGTACATGCTTCATGGCATCAACGTTGCTGTTATAAGCTACGAACACACCCTGTACGTTTGCAAGCTCGCCCTTTACGTTTGAAACGGCTTCAACGTAGCGTTTTTCCCATTCCTCAATCTCCATTATTTCACCCAATTGATATTAATTATGTTTATAGAGTATTTATAAACGATGGATGACGATATTTGAGAAAAAAGAGTGAATAAATTAAAAAATAGATTTTAAAGAATTTGTTAACCAGTCTCACAAGAGACCGGTTGTTTCATCCATGCCAAGCATGATGTTCATGTTCTGTATAGCAGCACCTGATGCGCCTTTTCCAAGGTTGTCCAGACGTGATATTACCTGAATCTGCTCATCGTTGCCGTAGATGTAGATATCAGAATAATTGGTGTCGTTGCTTCCCTGAACATCGAAAGCATTGTCCACAAGGTCATCAGCCTCATCAACTTCGTGAACGCGGATGAATATTGAGTCACCATAGTATTTCTGGTAGAGCTCATACAAGCCCTGTTTTGTTACAGATTTTTCCAGATCCTTCACTGACAGAGGCAATGTTACAGCCAGTCCCCTTGGGTAATTGGAAACAACAGGCATGAGAATTGGATTTACATTCAGACCGGAACGTACCTTGATCTCCGGCACATGCTTATGTGTCAGACCAAGTGCATACTGCCGTGGGGCTTTGTAAGCTCGCTGCTCTGTGGTCTCGTATGTCTGTATCATCTGCTTTCCGCCACCGGTATATCCGGTGATAGAGAACAACGGAACAGCAGTTTCCTTAGAAATGATACCTTCTTCCACAAGAGGATAAAGTGCAACTACGGATGCACTTGCATGACACCCTGGATTGGAAACCCTGCTTGCACCAGCTACATCCTCCCTGTGTTTGGCAGAGAGTTCAGGTAGTCCGTAAGCCCATGAATCATTTGTACGGTTGGCTGTGGATGCATCAATTATCCTTGTGTCAGGATTTGTGACCAGACTTACCGTATCTGCTACCGCTTCATCCGGCAGGCAAAGGAACACCAGGTCTGCTTCATTGAGCAGCTTAGTTCTCAGTTCCCTGTTATGACGCTCCTCATATGGGATCTCCAGTATCTCTACTTCCGGGTGCTTTGCCAGACGCTCGTTTACCAGTAAGCCGGTCGTTCCGTGTTGACCGTCCACATATATCTTGTACATTATCTTCCTCGAATCAAATGAATGTAAATTTAATTTGTAATCAGGTCGTGTACTCAGCATTTATCCGGACATAATCGTAGGTCAGGTCACATCCCCATGCGGTTGCACTCTTGTCACCCATGCCAAGATCGGTGATGATGTAGATCTCATCCTCTGCCATGATGGACTTCAATTTTGAGAGAGTATCCTCATCATTTCTGACGACCTCACCATTCTTTACAAGCTCCACAACCTCGGTTCCTGCTGAGAATGAAAGAGAGATCTTCTCAGGTATAATATCTGCACCGGAGTAGCCTGCTGCAACTACCACACGTCCCCAGTTAGGGTCCTGACCGAATATTGCAGATTTTACAAGTGGAGAGCGGACAATTGCCTTGGTTACAAGACGTGCATCCTCCTCTGTTGCTGCACCTGTTACCTTGGATTCAATAAGTTTGGTAGCACCTTCTCCGTCAACGGCTATCATCTTTGCCAGTTCAGTGAGAACAAAGTCTAAACCTGCCTGAATGTCGGATAGCTCTGGGGTGATGCCGGATTGTCCCGTGGCTGTTACAAGAACCATATCGTTAGTGCTTGTGTCACCATCTACCACTATCATATTGAAACTCTTGTCAACGGCAACTGTCAGGCATGACTGTAATACATCAGAGTGAACTTCTGCATCGGTGTAAACGAAGGCAAGCATTGTACCCATGTTCGGCTCGATCATTCCAGCACCCTTGGCAATACCAGCTATGCGGATGCCACAGTCCATCTCGATTGCAATTTCCTTTGGAACAGTGTCGGTTGTCATGATAGAGCGTGCTGCATTCATACTTGCATCGGCATCTTCACCCAGTGAGTCAAGGACTTCATCTACATGGGCAGTAATCCAGCCGGTGTCAAGTTTTCGACCTACGACACCTGTGGAAGCCACACCTATGAGTTCCTCGCTGACATTGAGTTTTGATGCGAGAGCAGATGCCATGATCCTTGCATCTGCAAGACCCTGGGCACCTGTGAAAGCATTGGCATTGCCGCTGTTCACAATTACAGCTGAGAGTCTTCCGGTCTTTGAGATATGTTCCCTTGTTATTACCAGGGGAGCTGCTATGACCTTATTCCTGGTGTAGGCTCCGGCAGCGTTTCCTTCTGCCTGAATGATCGCCAGTCCCATCTTACCGGGTTTGATTCCACCGGCACGCACGCCTTTTACAGCACAGATACCGCCTTCGATGAATTTCATGATATTCCTTCTATCAACTTGTATTCGATTTGAATATAACTTGTAATTATTAGATTTTGATATTGGGTGTTGGATTTTAAGATTTAAACTTAAACTTACAATTGCCCAAGACCGCCGATGATGTCACCACGTGTTACTATGCCCACAAGCGTGCCGTCCTCAGTCACTACAGGAAGGCGGTTTATCTTGTGTTTGCTAAGGACAGTTGAAGCGTCCTCAATGGAAGCATCAGGACCTATTGCATAAACACTTTTGGTCATAATTTCCTTGATAGGTTTTGAACCGAAGTCTTCAAGCATGTCTTTTGTCTCTTCCCAGTTTAGCAACTCTCGGATAGGTACTTCGATTACCTCAAATGGACTTGGCAGCCAGAGACCACCGTGTTCCGGAACCTCAAGCAGTTTGAGAATGTCGCCTTCAGATACTATTCCAACTACTTTACCGTCATCTACCACTGGAAGACCACTTACCTTATTTTGCTTCAGGAGTTGTGCTGCCTCCCTGATAGGTGTTTCAGAGGAACAGGTTACAACGTCAGTGTTCATTACATCTTTTACGTCCATGATTATACCTTACTTTACTATGATATTTCAGGATTTGCACCTAATGGTTGCAGTATTCCACATAGTCTATGATTTTTTGAATATAAGGTGAAAAAGTGGTTGCAGGGGTATAATGGTTGCGCTTTGGTGGTGATTGTAGAAAATACGTCTTTTCAGATTACGCCAAGTAAAGGAAATAAAGAATAAAATCATAGGTGGTATTTATGGCAGATATTTTTCACGATGCGTTAATTATTACAATTGATATAGACGAACTGGAAAAAGTAATGGAATATGTCTACAAGTTATCTGCTGATGTACAGAAACACATCACTGCGCCAGTTTTAGGTCTAAATGGTGTAGTAACTATATCTTTTTTATCAGATGGTTCTAAGTATGGATGGGGTATTGATAGCGAAATGCAAGATGCTAGATGGCAGTTAATTAAATTTGTTGAAGAAAACTGCGATAATCCAGATATTGTTTTACTTCAATATGGTGGAGATTCAGAATACACAGATATTCTATATTCTACTGATTAATTCCGAAACACTTTGGAAAAGGAAATCATGATTAAGAGTGATTTTATAGAATCATTTTGGAAAATAGATGATTTTTCAAAGAAGGATAGAATGCGTATAGCATTCGATGGGGTTGCTGTGGTTATTGGTGTTGCATTTTTTGGGCTGGGTACTTATGGAGTTTATTGATTGTCATTCCTGCAATCTTGGATTTTGTTGAATCGGTAGAAGATGTGGAAATTAATTTCCTATTATGCTGACTAATCGGAAGTTCTGATTCTAGAAACCACTCAAAAAATAGAAAACAAAGAATGGTTAATCTAACCATTCTCCTAATCAACCTCTCACAGGACGCACATAATTATACACTCTTATAGCATCACCCTGCGGAGCATTATTTCCATAATCATCAGGATCACCTGATTTCGGATCACTCCTCTGTGCACCGGCACCGTGGACATCCATCCACTTTCCGTTCATGTAACCCAATGCACGTCCGAACGAGACATATACAGCAGTTGAACCGCTATTGCCAGTTTTTGCATGTGTCGTGCCTGTCCAGTAGAAACCGTAATCATCATTTCCCATTTCATTAACTATCTGTGTGCATTCAAATATCGGGTCGATAGCAGGTGAATCAGTTGTATCCGGGGAGCGGCTGTAGTCTACAATACTCTGCAACTCCTTTGCATTTGGCAGGCGCCAGTCATCGTAACCTGCATAATCCAGGTTCTCTGCAAAGTCAAGAGCCTCTTCCCAGTTCAGTGAACCGTCGTCGTTCGTATAAGCTGAAAGCATATCGGCGAACTCGTCATCGCCACTGTCGGATTGTGTCCACGTAAGTCCTGTGGCCTCATCGGTGATGGTCCCATCTCCGTTATCAACAAAAAAGTTGGTACCGTATGCAGTATTTCCCCTTACAAGTCTCAGGTAATATCGCCCTTCCTCCACTTTCAGATCTCCACCTGACTGCGGATAGCCTTTTATTCTTCCGTCTGCGAGGTTGAGTCCGAAGAAAGCAGCCTGGACGGTCATTACCTTATAAACGTATTCAGTACTGGTAATATACTGGGCATCAATTATCCTTCCTACAGTCGGATACTCGAAATCAAAGTATTCAGTGTCAACGAAAGGAGTAAGACCGGAAGCAGACTCTGCCATAGGATCAGGGTCAGTACCTCTGAAATCCATCAGGGAATACATTTCCTTGATAGTAGGAACCCTCCAGTCGTCGTATCCACCTGTAGTTGCTGCTTCAGCCTTATTTTCAGCATCATCGAAATCCGATCTGGTCATTTCCTTCTGCCACATCAGGCCGGTGCTTTCATCAGTTATAGTACCATCACCATTATCAACAAAATGAGGCTCTATACCATTATACTGGGCATCCTGACCATAGAATGCATCCCCCTCTGAAGGCGGATGAATGACCCTCTGATTGCCATAGTACAGATACTGCATCGTGTCAGTCACTACATATTGTCCTGGTTCAGTAACTTCTGCCTCTGACACATCATTAGCAGTATCTTCAGCACTTATTTCTGATGTCCCATCTACATCCTCAGTCGGTGCCTGCCGATCCCGGGGTCCGGCACATCCTGCAACAAGTATCACTATAAGGATGATGCATATAGATAAAATAACTTTTTTCCTTATCAACATGACAGTTTCTCCTGCTACTATCATAAAATGATGAAATGTATGCTTTAAAAATGTAACTTGTAACTACAACAAGTAATCGAAAAAATAATCAAGATGGTCAACTGAACCATCCTCTGAATAATATCGATTCAAAAACTTAAAATCCGAACAGCGATGTAACATCCATTACCACACTGGCAACGGTATATTTTACGGTGCTTGTGACACCTACAGGTTCCACAACGATCTCACCGTTGTCTTTTGCTGCAATGAACTCTGACAATGGGTCTGATGATCTGAGAACTGACCTGACGGTGAACTCATTTGCACCTACAACCATGGTTGCACCAAAATCCTCGTCCCCATCAACCTCTTCAAATGTTGTAATGACTGCATCCTCTGTAATGGCTTTTATGTATACCTTATCTTCGTCATCATCGACTATCACTAACTTAATAGTTTCGTCACCAAGAAGAGTCACAAGGTAAGAGGGGACAGCGCCCACATTCGCATTATATTCATCAACATCATTCTCAAGGTCACTGACAATATCTGCGCTGGCTACGGGCATAAGCAACGTAAGAAATAACAGTGAAATCACAATTATATTTTTCATCCACTTCCTCCATTCAATTTATCCTTTTCATACTCCCATTGATAGACACAGAGAGTATCTGAACTATCCAGCACCCATAAGTACCATTACGCTATCATTCCAGTTATACTTTTTTGAGAAAAAACAAAATATATAGTAAATGTTCAAAGATATTTGCTTTCATTTAATAGAGAGATGACCACAATAAAACAAAAGTAGAGAATAAAAAAGAAACAGAGGATCAGCTAAACCATCCTTCTGTCCTCAGGCAGATCCTGACAAGCATCAGCATCACGGGTACTTCAATCAGAACTCCTACAACTGTTGCAAGGGCTGCACCGGATGACAATCCGAACAGTATAGTTGATGTGGCAATGGCCACCTCAAAATGATTGGATGCCCCTATCATTGCGGAAGGAGCAGCATCCTGATAGCTCAGTTTCAGCAGCTTTGCAAGCACATATCCAAGCGTGAAAATAAACACAGTCTGTATGAAAAGCGGAACAGCTATCCACAATATTGTAAGCGGCTGTGCAAGTATTGTCTCACCTTTGAAACTGAAGAGCAGAATCAATGTGATAAGAAGGGCTGTTATCGTAATCGGTGTCAGCAAATGAACAAAACTTGTGTTGAACCATTCCTCACCTTTTGTCCTGATTATCAGTTTCCGGGAGAGATAACCTGCTGCCAGCGGGAGTGCCACATATACCCCAATGGACAATGCCAGCGCTTCCCATGGAACCGGAAGTCTTCCAACACCAAGCAGAAAACCACCCAGAGGACCATAAAGGAAAAGCATTGTCAGTGAATTAATTGCAACCATCACAAGAGTGTGACAGTCATTTCCACGTGCCAGATATCCCCATACAAGCACCATTGCAGTACACGGAGCAATTCCCAGAAGGATGCATCCGGCAAGGTAACTTCTCCATAACGGAACCTCAAGCATTTTCACACCTTCGTGGAGTACAACAGTACCTACACCATAACTTGCACCAACAGGCATGTCAAGTCCGAACGGCATCTTTACAAGGTCAGTTGCTTCAGGACCTATGAAGCCGAGGAACAGTGTTCCAAGGAAGAAGAGAGAGATGGCATACATTGTGAAGGGTTTTATAGCCCAGTTAATGAACAGAGTAAGACCGACAGGTTTCAGATTCTGGCCAGCCTTGACAACTTCCCCGAAATCGATCTTCACCATAATAGGATACATCATAAAGAACAGGCAAATAGCAATCGGAATTGAAACAACCGGTGCTCCCTCTACATAAATTGAAAGACTGTCAAGATACAGAGCCACACCTGGTGCAACCTTCCCAAGAATGATTCCTGCAATGATACATAGAATCACCCAAACTGTCAGATACTTCTCAAAAAAAGCAAGACCTTGCGGCTGCTTAGTTATACATGCTTTTGCCATAGAATTTATCCCCACTGGAATTGTATTCCCAATCTTCTACTATTGAATATATTTGATTCTTTTTTATATATAAGCACTTCATTTCAGAAAAATGCTTTTCAAATCTATTTGAAATACTGGCATGGAACTATATAAAGAACAATATAGCGGCAAAATATGACTCTGAATGATTACACAATTCCTATGCCTACAGTAAATTAACAGAATTTTGAGTCATCATTCAGCCCTGAACGCGACAGTGATCCATTCCCGTATCTCATCTCGTATCTGCCTGAAAATTTCAAGTTGTTCGGTATTTGAGCCTGTGGCTGCAACAGGATCCTTAAAACTCCTGTGCATCAATTTTTTGGCACGAGGTTCATCACTTCTAACATTTACAGATGCAAGTTCCGGTGTACTACAAACGGGACATGCCTGTTTTGCTTTATCACAAACAGTTACAAGGACATCAAACACAATATCCTGATATTCACTTAATGTCTTTGAACGCTGCCCGGAAATATCAATATTAATTTCCCGCATTACCTGAATAGCACGAGGATCTACAGCAGTGGCTTCCACACCTGCACTGTATACGTCATAACCATCACCATAGATAGACCTCATTAACCCTTCGGCCATCTGTGATCTTGCAGAATTGTGGTAGCACACAAAAAGAATCTTCTTTTTATCCTGCTTTTCTATGATTTCCACCCCCGGAATCCTTCAAATCCATAATCATAAAACTCATTGATATGAAAATAAACAGGATTTATGAATTATCAATGTCTTCTACAAATTGCTCAATTCTTTTCATAATCAAATCTCTGAGTTCACGTGCCTGTTCCAGTTTCTCTTCTTCAGAACCAGTAAAGGTTTCAGGATCAGGATAAGGCCAGTGAAGTTGAAGAAATGGTTTTGGAAAAAGCGGACATTCTTCTTCATGTGCCCTATCACATACTGTGATGATATACTGGTAAAATCTTCCTTCTCTGAAAAGATCCCATACCGACTGAGGTTTGCTACTACTCAGGTCAAAGCCATCCTCTTCCATAACTTTCAGCACCAGAGGATTTATGGGTTCAGGTTTGTAGCCTGCACTCTCAACTTCAAACCTTTCCCTACCAATCTTTTTCAGATAAGCTTCGGCAATCTGGCTTCTACCACTGTTGCGGATGCATATGAAAAGAACCTTGATTTTATTGTTGCCTGACACCATATATTTTATTTTTCATATACACGGAAGATATAGTTAACCTATATAGATTATATAAAGACCATAATTTGTCTTTATTCCTTGATCAAAAAAGAACACAATGATATATTGAAAATAATTACAGAAAGAGGAAATTTGAAGATATGATTTTCCTTATAGAAAATAAAACTCCAGCAATTACATCTAGAATATAAACCGCCTACCTGGTAGACGGCTCAACGACCATTCACCTGGTGGATGGCCTGTCAAAGAAAATATTCTTGCCTTTAACACTCAGCGGAATTCCCATTGCGACATCCGCATCAACCATTCCAGAATGACATGCAGCTGCCCCTGCAGAATAGAGGACCCTATTATCAATACACAGGTCTTTCGCCTTGGCAACCGCTGAACCCACTGCAATTCCCAGATCCATATACTTGATCATACAGTGCGGACCTGTGAACTCCACCTTCACTTTCTTGTGCATAACCATATCAGCACATGTCTCAAATCCACATGCACCACAGTTAAGTGAGCTTACCCCTGAAGACTTCAAACCAATGATAACCAGACAATCTGCATCTCTCACATTCTTTGCATCCCGAATCAGGAATTTCAGACCTTTGGTCTCACTGAGCTCCTCCATCTTATCGGCAAGGTCCATTCTTTCATCATCATTTAACAGATAAGTCACAATGTCATCAATACCCTTACCTTTTGGTGCTGTTCTTGCAGCTACAAGAATAGTATTTGCAAGCATTTCGAGTACTTCAAGTTCAGGATTCTGTTTCATAAAAAAAGAAATGTTTTGATTCTATATATTCATTGAGGATTGCGATCCAATCCTTTCAGAACCTACTCTGTAGTCTTCCCGTCAAATTCTGCTTCATTTGCCTCAGCTTCTTCCTTCGTGGAACGTATGATTCCATCCTTATGATGTGCCGGGGAATAGATGGTATATAATTTCAGATCCTCTGTTCCTGAAGTGTTGATAACATTGTGCTGGGCGCCTGCCGGTACTACTATTGCAACTCCGTCTCCGAGTTCATACTCATTGCCATCAATTATACACTTTCCCTGTCCGCTTTCAAAACGGAAGAACTGATCATTTTCCTCATGAACTTCCATTCCTATTTCTTCCATAGGCTTAAGGCTCATAAGTACAAGCTGGCTGTGCTTTGAAGTGTAGAGAACTTTACGGAAATTGGTGTTTTCCAGAGTGGCCTCTTCGATATTGATAGAAAATCCTTTCATGGATATTAATATGACTTTATTGGATATAAACCCACATACTCCAATATTTGGAAGAGAATATATTAATAAATGTGAAAACGAAACGACTGCAAAATAATATATCAGACGTTATCGTTCACACAAAAAATACAAAAATCAAAGATCAAGAGTCAGGAAATTAGGCTCATTATGAACGTGAGAATGTGTCTTCTCAAACTCCACTGCTTCCTTTTCCAGATTCTTCTGGATGCATTTATCCACAATCTCTACAAGATCATCTCTCTCGACCTTAGTAACAGCACTGAGGAACTTGAGATGTTCTTCCCCATCACCTTTCTCATCAAGTATCTCAACAACTGGTTCACCATCGGAGGATGTCAGACTACCTTTTACAAGACCTGAAGATGACTTGAAACTGATCTTAACATGACCCACAAAATCAGGATTTATTTCCTTTACCTTGCCCCTAATATCCACAAGCATATGGACAAGCATAGATGTGATCCTGTCAACATCTTTGCCATTGGAAATAATGGAGTATTCACCTGCATAGCTTCCAACACCTGAAACTTCCATGGAGTTCATGTCCTCACGCTCCTGATGGAGATCACTTTCACCTGTCAGCAGGTCCATGAATCTCTCAAACTTATTATCCGCATTCTTTGCAGAGAACTCCACAACAATAGCATCAGGATTTATTTCCAATGCCTTCTGAGTTGAAGCTGCAATTGCCTCCCTGTCAACAAGATCGATCTTATTGATACAAACGATCTCAGACTCTTTTATCTGGTTCTCAATGAACTTCGGGATCTGATCCCATTCTGCACCAAACCTGCTGGCATCAATAAGTGTAACAACCGGAGCAAAGGAAACTTCGCCAAGGTCCATAAGTTCAATGTGTTCCTTTATCTGTAATGGGAATGCTATTCCAGTAGGCTCGATAATAACAACATCAGGTTCATAGTCCTCTATGATAGTCTGGAGAGTGAATTCCATGCTGACCTTTAGTGAACAGCATATGCAACCGCTTGTGAGTTCTTTTGTAACAAGACCGCTGCTTGAAATGGTCTCACCATCCACTCCGACTTCACCAACTTCATTGACAATTATGGCTATCTTGTGACCTTTATCAATTAGATGTTTTCCAAGATTCCTTAAAGTAGTAGTTTTGCCACTGCCAAGAAAACCGCCTATGATTATGACTTTCATTTTTTCACCATTAAGTAATATCTGAATATTGTCTGTAGTTAGTGTGGGTCCAAAAGCAAATATACCCATAAATCCGGCTACTAAACTAAAAGCTTTTTGAAAAATCACCTCTAACACAGGATTTGGAGAGTTTTATTGTACCAGAGGTAGACGGACATGAACAGTTGTTCCCTTGCCCTCTTCACTGCTGATGTAAATATCGCCTTTGTGATCTTCAACTATCTTCTTACATATATACAGACCAAGACCGGTACCACCGTATCTCCTTTTCACAGAAGAATCAACCTGGTAGAAACGATGGAAAAGCATTGGTATCTTATCCTCTGAAATTCCAATACCTGTATCCATTACATCCAGATACATCGAATCCTCGGAAACATGTGCTGAAACTGTTACTTTACCACCATCAGGAGTAAACTTTACAGCATTATCTATCAGGTTCACAAAAACATCCATCATCTTGTCACGGTCAACAACAACCGGTGGCATATCGGATGGGATGTCAGTTACAAGCTCTATGTTCTTGCTTGCAGCCTGGAGTGCAAGATCCTGAACTGATTGCTCAAGTATATCCCTGATCTCAAGCATTTCAAAAGAGTAGTTCAGTTTACCGGACTGGGCACGACTCAGATATAGCAAAGAATCCACAAGCCTTCGAAGACGCTCCGAATTCCTGAGGACAGTCTCAACAGCCTTCTGCTGCTGCTCATTAACTTCACCAAGTGTACCGTCTGAAATAAGCTGGCTGTATCCTTTAATAGATGTTAGCGGGGTCTTGAACTCATGACTTACATTCGAGAGGAAATCATCTTTCATCCTATCCAGAGATTTCAATTCCTCGTTGGCTTGTGAAAGTTCTTCATTTGTTTTTGAAAGCTCTTCGTTGACCTTGGAAAGTTCATCGGCATACTTACGCAGTGTATCTTCTGATTTCTGGCGCTGGATAAGTTTCCACATTCCTTCCATGAATAATGTCAACTGTCTTACATCAGTTTTATCGTAATCTTCGTCCTTATTTCCAACACCAGCAACACCTACGATCTTTTTCCCATCAAATATTGGGATGCTCATATAACGCCTGAGCCTGATATGGCCTTCCGGATAACCATGTTTTAACGGATTCGGAGCTTCGAAATCGTTTACAATTACAGCTTTCTTTTGCCTGATTGGTTCTCCCCATAGGCCGGTTTCTTCAATAGAATACTCCAGCTTCTTTCCCTTCACCTTGCATCTTTCCATAATGCTCTTTGACCATGAATAAATTGTGAGCTTGGTATTGGTATCATTAAGAAATGCCAGGTAACCTATATTACTCTGTGTCAACCGAACTGCTTCTTCCTGCACAAAGTCTGCAACATTACTTAGAGAAAGATCTGTAACATGGCTGATCTTCAGTAATGCTTCCAGACGTGATTCATCAAGACGTAATGCCTCTTCGGCCTTTTTACGAATGGAAATGTCACCATATATACCAATACCTCCAAGAAAAGTGCCGTCGTCCGCAAGATTGGGGCTGTAATCGGCTTTTAGATACAGATTTTTGCCGCTAATGACAGAATGGTATTTTCCTTCAAAATGACCGGTTTTTCTTGAAAGAACATCCGAAATGGCTTTTTTCATATCCTCGTCCTGAATTTGGGTCACCATGTTAAAACCAATGACTCTGTCTTTATTTTCCACATCTATAATCTGGAGGAACTTCTCGTTACAATGAGTAACAATACCCTCTGCATTGAAGTGGAAAATTCCTACCGGAGAGTTCTCGAAAATAAGACGATATTTCTTCTCGGCTTCATGTACAGCTTCTTCAGCCATTTTGCGTTCGGTTATATCCTGTAATGCACCGGTGACATTCACAACCTTGTCATCCTTTATTATTGGGTGGCCAATCGTTCTTACCCATTTGTGTGTACCTTTAGCTGTAATCATTTCCAGCTCAAGGTCGTAAGGTTTGCCTTTTTGCACAGCGTCAGCTACAGCTTTTTCGATAATTTTCTTTGATTCCGGAGAATAGAAACTTAAACCCATCTCGACATCAGTAGGAGTTGAAGGATGTAATTCATGGATATGTGCAATTTCAGCTGTCCATGTGCCTTTCCCGGTTGCCGGATCAAATTCCCAGCCTCCTATTTTGGCTATTCTGCTGACCTCAGCAAGAAGAGCTTCACTCTTTTGCAGTTTTTCTTCAGCCTTCATGCGCTCGGATATGTCTTCAAAGACACCAATGCCTCCAAGAAATGTTCCATCTTCCGCTATATTCGGACTGTAATCTGCCTTGATGTTAATAGTGATATCAGCCGTAACTGTGTGGTATGGTCCTTCAAAGTGACCCACCTTCCTGGAGAAAACATCAGAAACAGCTTTTTTCATCTTTTCATCTACAATGGAAGCAACAATGTTGAAACCTATCACATCCTCTTTTCTCCCAAGTTGCATTATTTCCAGAAGCTTTTCATTGCAGTGAGTAATGATACCGTTCTTGTCGAAATGAAATATACCGAACGGAGAATTCTCAAAGATCATACGATATTTTTTCTCAGCAGCCAGAGCTGCATCTTCTGCCTTTTTCCTTTCCGTTATATCTATGATTATACCCTGATAGTAGGCAGGATCCCCTTTTTTATCTCTTACAAGGTGTGACCTTTCAGTAACCCAGCGAATCTTGCCGGATTTTGTCATAAGACGGTATTCCTTTGAGAAGAACATCTTGCCCTGAATTTCAAGCTCTGAAACATCACCGCGCACGCGATCCAGGTCATCAGGATGGATTATGTCCCCATAATTCATCTTACCGGAAGTCAGATCCACAGGAGTATAACCAAACTGGGAAATGTTCTCAGAAACAAAAGCAACAGGCCAGCCATTTTCAGCGCTCCACAGAAATGCCACAACAGGACTTTTTCTGTAGATATCTCCCAGCTTTTCCATGGATTTGAACTTGTCACGCAGTGTTTCGTGGTCGATGGTCTGCTCCACAAGCTTGCCGATAGTGCCTATCATACCCCTGTAATTTCCCTCATCATCAGTAAGAGGAAGCAGAAAACCACTATGATAAATGAACTGACCATCCGGTTTAATAAATGGAAAAACATCATAATTTCTTGATTGCAGGTCTTCCTTTACAGCCTCGAAAACATCTGCGAATCCAGGATCTTCACCTTCACCGCTTTGTGGTATAAAATTTGTCAGTTTCTTCCCGCATACATCTCTTTTTGACAGACCGGATATAGACTCCATACCCTTGTTGAAAAAGACTATTTTGTCATTTGCATCAACAGCCCAGAAACCTGTCCAGACATTTTCGAGGATCTCATCCCGGAAATACTGACTCCTGCTAACGGTCTTGCATGAAGTAGAACTCTGAAGCAGCGTCCATATACCGTTCTTTTCAATAATTGTTCCGTCATGCATGCTGATAAGTTCGATCATTTCCATTCTTGAACGTGCTTCAAGGAGAAATGCAAAAAGACCTGTGATCCTTTTTGTCCTGATAAAATTCATAGCCTCTTTTTCATATTCCACAAAGCTATCCCAGGAATCACCATCTACGATTGTGAATTTGTCAACGATCCGCAGGCCATTGTAACCTTCAGCCATTGCAATATTGTAGATCTCTTCCCATTTCAGAAGGTCCATGTCAGAAACAGCACCTTCCCCGGCGATGTAGCATTCATTACACTGCGAAAATATCAACTGTCCGCTTTCAACATACCTGTCAACATCAAGTCCTGAATCCCTGAGAAGGTTTGTCACATTGTCGGTGTCAAGCTGACCTGCCACACCCCAGAAACAGCACTCATTATTCTTTAGTCCGGCATCGAAAAAGGAAGCAACTATATCCACAAGTTGCTCTGTGGTATCATAAAGCAGGGAAAATGAATTACCCTGTATCATATCTTCTGTAAAATTAATGTCTGACCGGATACTCTGTATAGTAATGATGTAACCCCACTAATTTGACTATCAAATACTATGCTGCTATCAGAACAACATAAATTACTTCACTATTAATTTATCCAATTCTTATATTTAAGTAGTTGCTTTTTTCAGTTGGAAGAGTATATTCTAAATGAAAACTTAAATTAACAAAAAAGCAATTAAAACCAATATACTTCTTTTAATTCTGTTGAAATTCACTCTTAAATTTCCATATGAACTTATCTTCTCAAAGACTCAACCCATAAAGAAGAACTAAACCAGATATAACAGAAGAAAATAAACCCGATATTTGATAAAATTCAGTTGGCAACGATTTTTTTGACATATAGGATAATATACTTAGAATGCCAGCTACAGTTAGAGCATTTACATATAATACCAACCAAAGTGGTAAAGCTGTAAACGTATAATAAAAAGATGTTAATGCAACAGCATTTGCAAAGATTGCAATTCTACTGACATAATGCGTTTCAACAATAACACCTACAAAAATAAGTGAAATAGATGGAAGTATATCTAGCGCCTGATTTGGTAAAAAAGAAGTAAGTATAATTTCCATATAAAAGCACCCTTATCTTAGCTACCTAGAACCCTCATTTAGAAGTATCAAGAAATGATTTAAGGTTTTCAGCATATTCGATTAAAAGTTCATTTACCTTTTTCATCGATTCTATCAACTCATTATATTCAGGATATTTTTTCTGGATTTCCTGTGGAGACTTTCCCTTATTTTCAGCTTTTTCTAGTTCTTCAGAATACCATTTTCTGAATTTTGCCTGATGAGTTGTAAGGTGAGGTCTCAAACCTTTATTCAAAATGTCTACTGACATTGAAACTAAATTACCACAATGTTCAGTTCTAAGAGATTTACCAGATAATTTTTTAATCTCTTCTCTTGTAGATTTGAACAAGGCATACCACGAATCATATATTTCTTTGATTACATCATTTTCAGGTTCAATCGGTATAGCTGCTTTTCTTGTAATCAATTCAGTATAAATTCGATGAGCTATTTCCAGATTTTCATAATTTCTTTCTAAATGATAACTACATTTTAACAATTTTGCATCGAAATTCAAATCAATAGAATCTACACTAAAACGTTTCTGGTAAATTACGTAAATAACCACAATAACAGCAACAACAAACAATAAAATTACTACCAATAAGTGAATCTCCAGTCCCACAGAATAATCTGTATGATAAAGATTAATCAACGTTTGATTATTGTTCAACACCAGCTTTCCCCACTGTGATTACGTCTAAAAGATGTGCGAGAATTATCAGGATTATTTTGGTTACGTGTTTCAAATGCCGCATGAATCATATTTTTTATTGAAGCTGGATCTGATGTCCAATTGTATATCTTAGCATAATCACACTGGAAGTTATCATAAAGTCGAGGAGGTATTAAACCTGAAGTGAATTTTCCTGTATTGTGATCAGGATGACTTGGCAATAGTATTCCTAACAGCCCAGCACGTGGATTTTTCTCTGTATTTCTTATGCTTGAACCAATTTCCCAGTCTACATGTTTTCTTTTCCATGTTTCAGTACCTATCAACACTATTGTAACAGTTGGATCCCTAAGGTATTGATCACGAATTATTTGCCTTATTCTTTCATCACTCAAATTTTGATCATCAATATCACCAATTTGCACAGATCTGAGCACAGCAATATCAGAACTACTTAAAATATTCTCAAATTCATCCCTATAGTATTGATCATTTTTGTGATGATAGCTAACAAATACTTTATGTTTATCACCCATTTTTATCACTGATATATACCTACATTTACTGATAAATAAATTTTTTGATGATTTTTAAAATTCACACTTATCTACCTAAATAATGAGATTATAGATTTATTTCGTTAAGTAGATATATGAAAAGTTTCAAAAAGAAAGTATGGAAAGTTGGTGGCAGTATTTCAATTTACATTCCGATCCTTTTTCAACAAGTCCCTTATCATCAAATAATGAGCGTGAATTATTTTATAAAACGACAGATATCAGACAAGAAATAGATACTGAGATTAGTAACTTTGAAAAGTCTCTACCTTTTATTAGATTAATAGTAGGTGAACGTGGTATTGGTAAAACGACTGTAATGCATTATATCAAAAATGAAGCATACAAGTCTCATAATGTAAAACCAATTTATATAGACATTACTTCTGAGAAGGTTGATAGAGATTCAAATATATCTACAATTATAGGATCAAGCATATTAAACACATTTATACAAGAGGTTTTACGTGATTTTTATATACATAACAAAAAAATATGGAAGCAATATGAACCAACATTCGACAAAATAATCGAAGAAGGTGGCTTTCTTATAGGAACAGATAATTGCCCATCTGACCCCTTTAAAAAAATTCATTTTGTTCATCTTAAAAGTATTACTGAGTGGATTTTGACAATACTTGAAACTGAAAAGTTAAAACCGCTCTTATTAATAGACAATATTGATAAAAAGATAGAGTATGCAGAAGAATTTTTAATAGATGCAACCGCACAATCTCTTTTTGAAATGTTTAGTCATAAAAGCGGAATGATTTACATATCTTGCAAACAAAAATTAATAGATGAACTTAAACAAAATAATAATGATGCTGAGATAAGTTATTTGATGGATACTATAACTTTGAACTGTTTAAAACCAATTGAAGCTTATCATCTAATTGATCATAGGTTTAAATCAGTTGCATATCATGATTTTGAAAACCCTTTTAATTTTGAGGCTGTACACGAAATTGTTCAAAAGCAAAATGGGATAACACGCTCAATTATTGCGGAAGTCAAAGATACGTTACAAAAAGCTCAAAGAAAAAATTTAAAACGTATCACAAAAGAGGCATATCTATCAAGAGATTTTTCCACAAAAGATTTTAATCATATATACAACAAAATATTAAATGATCCTTCTGCAAAGAAGGGAGCAGAATATGTAGTCAAAATTTATGATTTTGTGAATCATAACCCAAATGAATTCAAAAATGCTATTAAATACCTAATAAAATTAAGGGAAGAAAAAAAACTATATAAAAATGAAAGTAAATTTGAGACAGAATTCTATAAAAAGAAAATTATCTATTCAGATAGGGATGAAAATCGACAAAAGATTCATCCATCAATTGAATCATTGTTTGTGAAAATAGAAGATGAAAATGTAGAAGTATTATCGTTTTATAACTGGTTTGTGGACTCAAAAATTGATGAAGTTGAATTAATTCCTTTGGAAGATATTTATGAATTCGAGATTGTAGAGTTAATAAAATGGATTCAAGACAAAAACGTACCAAATATCACAAAATCAAAAATTACTAGCCATCAAGATGTTGAAACAAAAAAAGAAATACAAGTATTCTTGAACAAATCAATAGAAGAATATGAAAGTTTAGTAACAGAAGATTGGGATGAAATTGAACTTGAAAATATTCTCTCAACAATTTGGCAATCCCTATTCTACTTCTGCAAAGCATATGCATATTATCGTGCAGGTTGTCTAAAAGAAGATTTTTGCTATAATGGAATAAAGGACAGGAAATCAGATTGGGATAACATCTATTATTTTATAATACATAAGAAAGAATTCTATGTAAAGAGTTGGAAATTTGTCTCGAAGATTAGGCAAATACATATCGGAGTTTGTTTTAAAAACAAAGACTGTCCATCAAAAGAAGAACTTCAAAATCTATATGATAAAATGCATGAACCCATAAAAGAAATGAGTGAGCATTGGAAAAAAACACAGTGTTCTAGTGTGGCAGCTAATTTAAAATCCAAAAATAAGCTAAAGGATCTTTTTGTATCATATGCTAGCGAAGATAAAGAACTATTTGTAAGACCATTGATAGAAACTTTGCATGAAGAAAATTTGACAATATGGTGGGATGAGGCAGAAATAAAAATAGGGGATGATACACTCCAATCTATATCTAAAGGACTCTCTGAATCAAAATATGGGTTAATAATTTTAAGCCCAAATTACATGCGAAAAGATTGGCCTCTAAGAGAACTAAACGCTTTGCTCGCAAAGAAAAAATCAATGATATTACCTGTTTGGCATAATGTCAATAAAGAAGATGTGGATAACTTTTCTCTTATAATCTCTGGTCTACATTCAATAAAGACTGAATATTGTAGTTATGAAGAGATTGCAAAGAAAGTAAAAGATAAAATATTGAATGATGAAATGGAATGATTATCCAATGTTTAATTTGTACACTAAATAACTAAAAGCTCATCATAAAGGATTTTTCTAAAAGTTTTACATTAATACTGTATATTTTCCTTGCTTGAAACTGCACTTCCCTTATTTTTAAAGTACATCTATCACTATAACTTTTGAGTTACCCTGCATAGTATATCCTGTATATCTTCCCTGCATTATCATCACTGACAAAAAGCGAGCCGTCATCTGCAACGATCACATCAACCGGCCTGCCGCTTATTGTTGCAGCCTTGAGCCAGCCGGTTGCAAAATCATTGACCTGAAGAGTGTCCATATCAATATTGACGATCTTATATCCAGTGGGTTCCTGGCGATTCCATGAGCCGTGGAAGCACACAAACAGGTCACCCTGATATTCTTCAGGGAACATATCACCATCGTAGAATGCCAGGCCAAGAGGTGCGGAATGAGCCTGAAGGTCAATCAAACTTGGTATCCTTCCACTATCATTACAGGGGTTTCCGATGTATTCACTATTGTTGAAATCGGTGTCAAATATATTTTTTCCATAGCAATCAGGCCATCCATAGTTTCCGCCTTCAACTATCAGGTTGATCTCATCTGGCGGTGTGTTGTCTCCAAGCCAGTCCCTTCCGTTCTCAGTTACATACAACTGTCCAGTAACCGGATGGAAAGCCAGACCTACAGAATTGCGAAGTCCGCTTGCAAATACTGTAAGGTTGCTCCCGTCAAGGTTGCTCTTTGATATGGCTGCTCTCATTTTATCGGACTCGTCACAGACATTACAGGAAGAGCCCATACTCAGGTAAAGTTCATCATCATGAACCTTTACGGTTCTGGTATAATGACCTCCTGTTGGGAGATTATCGATTAACACCTCAATACTACCATTATCAGCTACAAGGTCTCCATCATCATCCCTTACACGAATGACCCTGCTCTCCTCTGCTATGTAAAACCAGCCATCATAGTAGTCAATACCATGTGGATAATCAAGATCCCGGATAAAGATCTGTAATTCGTCAGCAATGTTGTCGTTATTCCTGTCTGGCAAAATGGCAATTATTCCTTTGTTCGGGATTGAGACAAAAAGCAGACCATCTTTTATCATCATCATACGAGGGCCGGGTGACGGACCACCGAAAGAAAGCAAAGTGCTTCCAAGATCATCCGCATAGACATCGATAACAAAACCTTCAGGCAAAGTGATTCCTTCAACTCCCGAACCTGTAACTGTTGGACGAACACCCAGATAATTGGCAGACAGGACAAGGATTATGATAATTGCCAGAAAAACAAAAGATATCCACCATATCTTCTTCTCAGACTTGATTTGCACCTGTAAACCCCCTATTTAGGTTTGGAGTGCAGGAGATAAAAGGTTTTTCCAGTCATTCAAATTTCCCACTGCAATCTAATAACAGCATATTAGTTTCACCCCGCTTACAACACTATTATTAAGCAGGTGGTCAATTATACATTTCTCTTAAATTAAATGGATGGAATAATTAATGGATGGAAAAAAACAGATATACTTAGCAGGGCCACTTTTTTCACAGGCGGAGAGGGACTTTAACGTACTGCTCAGGGACAAACTGGTTGAGATGGGGTTCTCTGTTTTCCTGCCACAGGAGGATGGTAATGATACCGAATCAAGCCGTATGGAGGACAGGCAGAAAAACATCTTTGACAACGACGTCCGGGGAATTGATAACTCAGACATTATACTGGCAGTGCTGGATGGTGGCAGTGATGTGGATTCAGGAACAGCATGGGAAATGGGTTATGCCTATGCAAAAGGAATTCCGGTACTTGGACTGAAGACCGACTTCAGGACATTCGGAGACGAAGGCATTGTCAACCTGATGATGGAAATGGCAGTTGAAGCACTTGAACGGGACGTAGATTCCATACTCAAAGTGCTTAAGAACTACCTTTAGAATAAGAATAAAATATTACTTCGCAACCAAATTTCATGGCAGGTAAGCGCAATCACTTACCTGAACATGACCCTTCTTTAAAATCTTTTTCTGTGACTTCGCCGCGAGGTTCAGTTTCTGTAAAGATCTGACCCTCAAAAGAGTAAACTTTGGCACCTGTTACCCATGCATCATGAGGAAGACCTGCTTTTATGCATGTGTGATTAAGGAACTCAATCTCATCAAAATCATTTTCAGGAGCTACCTGTGGTAATAGCAGACCCTGCCTGTAGCCACTTTTCACAATAAGTCCATGCCTGCCGATCTTAATCGATGATGGCAGGTCCTTTGGTGGAACATCAACGAGTTCGGGTTTTGTGAGTATGGTCACTTCCACTGTGATGTCATCCATCTCCTCTTTTCTCACCGGTGGGAATCTTGGGTCACGGAGAGCTGCTGACAGAGCTGAATCTGTGATCGCGTGCCTTAATGAGGAATCAGCATACGGATGACCAATACAACCACGCAGGTCATGATTTTTGGTTAAGGTTACAAAAACTCCCCTTACTTCATTAAATATAGCAGGGAGCTGGATCTCCGAACCATCCATCATCTCGCCTGTTCTTAAATACAATTCAATGGCATCCCTGGCAAGCTGAACAGCCGCCTGACCTTCGGTATCTGAAAGCAATTTTAACCCTTCACTCATAAATAAGACTCCTTTTTTGCTGGTATTATCATCAGCAAATTAATTTAGTTCTTATCTGTTAAGTCTGTATCGAGTGGCTGCAACCTTAAGAGCTTCAATTCCCGGCAACTCTACTCCTGCAAGATAATCTATACATGCACCACCGCCAGTACTAAGATGAGAGAACTTCTCGTCATAACCAAGGTTTCTCACTTCTGCTGAAATATGACCGCCACCTGCAATAGAATATTCAGACTGCACAGCAGCTTTAATGATCTCATGTGTACCGAGTGCAAATGGCTCAACTTCTGAGAGACCTGCCGGACCATTTAGAACTACGGTCTTTGCATTCTTTAATTCATCAGAAAAAGAAACAATTGTCTCAAGGCCAATATCGTTTATTGGAAGGTTTCCATCGGGCAATTCACTCACATGAACTTCCACCCTTTTTCCACCATCATTAAAAGCAACATCAATCGGAAGTCCGATCTTGCCATTGAATTTTGCAAGAATACCTTTTCCTCTTTCTATCTGGTCAGTATAACCCTGTGATTCTATGAATTTCAGATTAGTAGAACCTATATCTACACCAGATGCTGCAAGCATCACATTTGCAACAACACCGGTAACAAGTACCCTGTCAGCACCGCCATTACTGAGCACGTTGTCAGCAACGGTCAGTGAATCATCAACCTTTGCGCCACCAAGTACGAAAACGCATGGTCTTTCGCCACCTTTCACACCTCTGTCAAGGGAAGATATCTCTTTCTCCATGACACGTCCGGCACCTGTTGGAAGAGTTTCAGTAAAGCCGGTGATAGAAAGATGACTCCTGTGAGAAACAGCAAATGCATCATTAAGGAATATATCGATCAAAGGAGAGAGCTTTCTTACCATATGTGTGGTTGAGTGTTCACTTGCAGGCCGATTTATACTTTCTTCAGAATAGAATCTGACATTTTCAAGTAAGATCACATCGCCTTTTTTCATAGAAGCAATGGAAGAACGTGCATATGTTCCAAAAATATCGTCCACATACTTGACTTCCTTGCCAAGATACTGAGACATGCGCTGAGAATGCGGTTTCATGGTCGTGAAATCACTTTTACCTGCACGGCTCTGGTGAGCTATAAGTACAACCTTTGCATCCTCAAGATCTTTTATAGTAGGAATGTGGCTCTTTATTCTCATGTCATCGAGAATATTACCATCCATGTCCATAGGAGTATTCAGATCCACTCTCACAAGTATGGTCTTGCCGTCCACATCAAAATCATCAATAGTAAGATAGTCCCTGCTAGTCAAAATTCCATCACCGCTTCTTATAACCTGAATGACTAATGATCAATATATATAGAGTAAATAAGTCCACGTAAGTATATAAATGACATATATTGTCTAATTTTTGGTCATAATGAACTAATCTTATTATATCTTTTCCATTAAGGGAAAAAGGAAAAGGCAGCCAAAAACTAATATTACTTGTATCGTTATTTGTATTTCATTGCAAAATGGTGATCATATGAAGATACTCGGAATATCAGGAAGCCCAAAAGTTGGCCAGAATAATGACACATTAATCAAAGAAATTCTAAAGATTGCAGCAGAAAGAGGTTTTGAAACTGACGCTGTATTTCTCTCAGAATCAAAAGTAGCCCCATGTACTGCATGCGGAGTTTGCGCAAAGGGGGAAAAGTGTGTAATTGACGATGACATGCAGCCAGTCTATGACAAACTTGTGGAAGCAGACGCAATTGTAGTTTCTTCCCCGGTCTACTTCGGAACCATGACTGCACAGCTTAAAGCACTCTGTGACAGAAGTGTGGTGCACAGAAGACAGGGATTCAAGCTCAGCAACAAACTTGGTGCAGCAATGGCAATCGGTGGTTCAAGAAACGGCGGTCAGGAGAAGACAATACAGACTATCCACGAGTGGATGCACATCCACGGAATGATAATTGTCGGTGATGGCGGACACTTCGGTGGAATTCTCCAGAAACCTGCTGCAGAAGATGAAGAAGGCATGAAAACAGCAGTTGACACCATTAACAAAGTCTGTGATGTCCTTGAAATGATGAAGAAATGAAATATTTTCTTCACATATTTATTCAATCTATATTCATTTACTATTTTTCAGTCCAACTCTTTTTGGATGTTTTTACAACAGCCCACAACAAACCATATAAACAAATTGAGACAATCTTATCTTAGAGACAAATACAGGGATTTATTTGTCCATGTGGGTGTAACCATGGGAGAAAAATCAGACCAATCTCAAGAAAGCGGAGCTTTGTTTGAAGCACCAGAAGACTTTGCCTCAAATGCAAATGTCAATGATCCTGATATTTACAGAATAGCTGACGAAGACCCGGAAAAGTTCTGGGAAAAGAACGCAGAGAACATTGAGTGGTATAACAAATGGGATAAAGTTCTGGAATGGGAACCTCCACACTCAAAATGGTTTGTTGGAGGGAAACTCAATGCATGTTACAACTGTCTTGATGTGAATCTCAAAGAGCGTGCAGATAAGCATGCACTTATCTGGGAATCCGAAAGCGGTGAGATTCTCAAATATACCTACAGTGAACTGCTTGAAGAGGTATGTAAGTTTGCAAACGTGCTCAAAGACCTTGGAGTCAAAAAAGGAGATATTGTTACAATATATCTCCCAATGATACCTCAGGTCATAATTTCCATGCTTGCATGTGCACGTATTGGAGCACCGCATAGTGTTGTTTTTGCAGCTTTTTCCGGAGAATCCCTTGCAACAAGGATTGAAAACGCTAATAGTAGAATCCTTGTGACATGTGACGGATACTCACGACGTGGAAATGTGGTCGAACAAAAGAACAAGGTAGACGATGGAATTCGCTCCAGTGAAATTGTTGACAAAGTCGTTGTTGTCAAGCATCAGGACAACGACGTTCAGATGAAAGAGGGAAGAGATCTCTGGTGGCATGATGTTATGGAAGGAGCAGATACTTCATGTGAACCTGAAATTATGGATTCCGAGGATATGCTCTTTTTGATGTACACCAGTGGTACAACTGGAAAACCAAAAGGAATTGTCCACACTACAGGTGGATACATGGTTGCAACCCAGACAACAAGCAAATTCATCTTTGACCTGAAGGAAGATGATATCTACTGGTGTACTGCAGATTGCGGATGGATAACAGGACACTCATATATTGTTTACGGACCACTGGCCAACGGTACTACCCTTATAACTTACGAAGGAGCGCCGGATTATCCTGACAAGGACAGGTACTGGGATATTATTGAAAGACACAAGATTACAATACTTTACACAGCGCCAACAGCCATCAGGACATTTATGAAATGGGGACCATCATGGCCTCAGATGCATGACATATCATCACTCAGACTTATCGGCTCTGTGGGTGAACCTATAAACCCGGGTGCATGGTTGTGGTATCATGAAAATATAGGACTTGGGAAATGTCCTGTTGTCGATACATGGTGGCAGACCGAGACCGGAATGATAATGATATCTCCACTTCCTGGAATCACTGCTACAAAACCAGGAAGTGCCACAATGCCATTCCCGGGAATAAAAGCAACTGTCCTGGATGAAAAAGGAAATGAAACCGCACCAGGAGAGAATGGATATCTTGCAATCCTCAATCCGTGGCCAAGTATGGTACGTACTGTGTTTGGGAATGAAGAGCGGTTCATTGAAACTTACTGGAGCAAATGGGACAATAAGACCTATTTTGCAGGTGACGGAGCAAAGAAAGACAAAGATGGTTACTTCTGGATAATTGGCCGTGTAGATGATGTTATCAAAGTTTCAGGTCATCGTATCGGAAGTGCAGAGTTTGAAAGCATCATGGTGTCACATCCTTCTGTAGCTGAAGCAGGTGTTGTGGGAAAGGAAGATGAGGTCAGGGGTGAGGTTATCTACTGTTACATAACTCTCAGAACAGGGGTTGAGGAAAGCGAAGATATAAAGAAAGAGCTCAGGAATTATGTTGAAAGGAATATTGGTCCCTTTGCACGTCCAAAACAAATAATCTTTGCTGAGGACCTGCCAAAAACAAGAAGTGGTAAGATCATGAGAAGAGTGCTTAAAGCAATTGCAAACGAAAAAGACCCAGGGGACCTTACAACACTGCAGGATCCTGATGTTGTTCAGGCACTGAAAGAAAAAACAAAGTTGCTTGAAGATTAAATTGCAAAATTAACTATTAGAATTCAAAATTAATATTCAGAATAAATAGTAATGATAAAAGGAGAACAAATCTCCTTTATTCATTTAATTCAATGCCTGTGCTTGCTGCAATAGCATGAATATCAAGATGATTTTTCAGAAGGTCAACTACCCTGTCAAGCTTTACCTGTTGTTTAATATGAGCATGACCAATCAGGTTTTCCATTCTCTCAATGGTGTTCATGGTATCACCACGTACAAGAATTACAGGAATTCCGGCTTCCTCTGCACTTGCAAGAACAGCACCGCTTGGACGCATATTTCCAGTAAGAATCAAACATTTAACTCTTGAATCGATTGCAGCCATCTGTATATCTGCCCTGTCACCGCCGGTGATAACAACACTGTTTGGCTGGCGTCTGAAGTATTTGATCGCAGAGCCTACTTCCATTGCTCCTACAAGATAGTTCTCAACAAGCTGGTCCAGTTTATCAGGAGCTACAAGAACCTCGGCATGCAGATCCTCCACAATCTCTGAAATGAATGCCGAGCGCAAGGTGTGGTCTTCATAGATAACTCCAAACACCTTTATGCCCTTACGCTCAAGGAAAGGAACAACTATCTCAGTAACCCTGTCTTCCATGTTTTCCGGAACCTCATTGAGTACTACACCTGTAAGAGTTGCTTTATCTCCAACAATACGCAGGTCAGAAAGTATCCTGTCAACTGCAGAGATAGAATCAAAGCGTGTGACAAGCAACATTGGGATTCCAAGTTTAGATGCTACTTCCGGGTCGGAAAGACCGTACATTGAACCGCCACCGATACAACCTGTACCTTCCACGAATACGACATCTTTATCCTTTGAGATAACAGAATATGCATCTGAAAGCCTTTTGTCAAGGTCTTTCTCAACACCTTTGAGTGCATCGTCTATGAGACTGTCTGTAAGATGGATAGGAGTAACATATTTTGCAGGGTCCTCAATTCCCAGAAGTCTCTTGATACCTTCGGAATCTTCATCCGTAAGTGAACCGTCCACATCGATCAGGAGATTTCCAACCGGTTTCATGTAACCGATCTTCAGACCACTTTCCTGGAATATTTTCCCCAGACCCATACATATAGAGCTCTTACCCGAGTACTCTTCTGATGAACTAACCAATATTGAAGCCATAATTACCATCTCCTTACTCATTCAGATTCAGTGTGAACCTGATATCCATTGCAACACATCCCTGACCTTCAGGCATTACCATTAAAGGATTAATTTCAAATTCTAATATTTCCGGAAAATCCGTAACTAACTGTGACACTTTCAGAAGTGTCCGGACTATTGAATCGATATCCGATGCCGCCTCACCTCTTACACCTGCGATTAACGGATATGTCTTAATTGACGACACCATGTGCTTCGCCTCCGCTTCTGCGATAGGAGCAACTGCAAACGAAACGTCTTTCAGGAACTCTACGTAAGTTCCTCCAAGTCCGAACATCAACAGTGGACCAAATTGTGGGTCCCTGTCCATTCCAATGATGACCTCTTTTCCTCCACTTATCATCTTCTGGAGCTGGACACCTGTGATTGCGGCATCAGGCATGTAGTGTCTTACATCTGACATCATGGAATTGTAAGCACGCTCCACGTCATCCGCATGCTTGAGATTTAAGCGGATACCTCCCACATCACTCTTATGTGAAATGTCGGGTGACAGAATCTTCATGACAATGGGATAGCCCATGTCTTCTGCTGCTTTGACCGCATCGGGAAGGTTTTTTGCTATCCTTGCATCAACAACCGGAATATCATACGCTTTCAGTATATCCATAGATTCAAGGCCATGCATCCTTCTTTTATTTTTAGAAGCAGAATCTATAAAAGATTGAGCATACTCTTTGTCCGCTTTGATCTCAGCGGGAGCGCCACGTTTGTGATTCCTTATGGTGTAATAGTTACAGAGAGCATTCATACTTGCAACTGCTCTTTCTGAAGAGGAGTAATTGGGAATTCCATATTTGTTGAGGATTTCCTCACCTGCCGCAATCCTGCTTCCACCTGCAAAGTTACAGAGTATCGGTTTTTTAGAATCCTTAATCTTTGCTGCAACCTTTTCAGCAATTCCCGGAACATCTGTCATTGACTGGGGAGATACGAGAACTATGATTCCGTTTACGTTAATATCATCCAGAACTACATCAAGAGCATGTTCGTAAAGGTCTGCACCTGCATCTCCTAAAACGTCAACCGGGTCGTAGAAATTAGCAGCAGGTGGCAATTTTTCCCTCAATCTTTCAACGGTCTTCTCTTCAAATGAAGCTATTGACAAGCCTGAATTATAACAGGCATCTGCTGTCAGGATACCAAGACCGCCTGCATTGGTGATTATGGCAATATTCCTGCCTTCCGGCAGAGGACAGACCGAGAAAGCACGGCTGTAATCGAGCATTTCCTCAAGAGAATCTGCACGCAGAACACCACCCTGCTTGAAAGCTGCGTTATAGGCGGCGTCCGAACCTGCCAGTGTACCGGTATGTGATGACACGGCTTTAGATCCGACTGAGGTTCTTCCTGATTTTACAATAACAACTGGTTTTGAACGCGATACCCGCTCTGCAATCTTAATGAATTCAGGACCGTCTTTTACACCTTCAAGATAAGCTGCAATAACTGCCGTTGACGGATCTTGTTCAAACAATTGTAAAAAATCATTTTCCGCAAGTACTGCTTTGTTTCCAAGGCTTATGAATTTGGAGAAACCAACTCCGATCCTTTCAGCCCAGTCCAGGGTCACGGTACATATCGCACCTGACTGGGACATCATGGCTATGTTTCCCTCATATGCCATATTAGCAGCAAAAGATGCGTTAAGTCCTGAAGCAGTATCAATTATACCCAGACAATTCGGACCTATCAGTTTTATTCCATATTTTTCACATAATGCTATACATTCGCGTTCAAGACGTGCACCTTCTATACCGGCTTCCTTAAAACCGGCAGATATGACAATGACATTTCCAACGCCGGCCCTGCCGCATTCATCAATGGAACCGGGAACAAACTTTGCCGGAACCACGATTATTGCAAGGTCGACCTTTGTTTCAGGTGGGACTTCCAGTATGTTATGATAACACGGAAGTCCTAATATTTCATCAACATTCGGATTAATAGGTATGATAGTGAGCTCACTGTTCTGCATCAGATTTTCAAGTACAGCTCGCCCTACCTTTCCTTCTGTTCTGGATGCACCGATAACGGCTACAGAATCAGGATTGAACATTTTCTCGAGCATGATTTCTCCCTGAGATTATTCCCTTTTTATTAATACTGTTCAATGATAGATAAAATTAAGGGAAAAAGTAAAAAGAAAAGAAATTCCCTCAACTCAAAGAGAATTCCTCTAATGTTACTGATTTATTTATGATACAAACTACATAATCATTTTTTCAGACGTCTGTACCTCTTCCCGTCAGGATTGCTGATCTGGAGATACAATTGCTCATAGTGTCCTCTGTATTTATATCCTACAAATCCTATCGCACCGATCATACCTACAAGCAATAGTAGCAGAATTCCCTTGTTACTTTTCTTATCCTGGGGCACCTCTGTTCCAACAGGAACTATCTCATCACCAATAGACATAGCAGATTGGTTTTCAGCAGAGCTGCTCTCTATCAGAGTTGTGACTCCTGGAACAAGAATCGCAAATGGTGAAAAGCCCGGAGTTTCGGCTGAATAATACAGATAATCTTCATCTTCACTTTCAAAGGTGGTTTCCAGAAGAGTCCACTCTCCACCAGAGTAACGGGAAAGTACTATTGAATCCTGTTCAACATCATTGAAATATACCCATGATTTTTCAACTTTGAACCTGATAATCACGTCAGAGATCACATCTGATGAGAACTTTGAATCGCCTACCCAGATGTTAAGGTTCTTGTAAACTGTCCCTGGTGCCTTACTGTCAACAAGAGTGGAAGTTCCCTTTAATATTTCAACCATTGCTTTGATCTGACCTGCATTGAGCTTTGATGTAAAGCTAATTGAAGTTATGCTGTTCTCATCCTCGTTGAATGAGAATACTGTTTCAGTATCCCTCATTACAGACCTCAGAACATAGTCTTTGAGTTCAATATTCTCATATGGCTCTCCGGTATTCTGAGAACCTCCACCACCACTGCTTGAGCTGGACGTTGTACTAGAAGAAGAGGATGAAGATGAGGTTTCAGTAACAGTTATGGAAACTGTCTCATAGTCTTCCTGAGAGCTATCACTTACATAAAAACTAACCGAATAATCACCGATATCCTCACTGGATGGCGTCCATTCAAAGACACCTGTTGACTCATCGAATGATGCGGTTGAAGGTAGATCCAATGCTTTATAGGAGAATGTTTCACCTTCGTCATCATCAGAAACCGAAAGAGAGAAATCCAATGTATTATTTACCGCTACCTCCTGAGCACTGATAGAGTTGAGCTTGGGAGGCATGTTAGAATCTGTGACAGTGATTGTTGCCATTGTACTGTTTTTCAGATTTCCATCTGATACAGTATATTGCACATCGTATACATCTGCATCATTGTAATCCGGCGTACATATGAAAGTGTTACCTCGCACAATACCAAGGCTGCTATCTGTTGAATATGTAAGAGTGTCTCCGTCAGGATCGGTAGCACTCAAATTAACGTAAAGAAGACCATTTTCACTAACGGTATAATCATCAACAGCATCTATTACAGGAGCACGGTTCACATCATTGACCACGATGTCAACTACCTGATATGTGGCATACCTATCCTTAGTGTTGGTTTCTGAAACTTTGAACTCCACTTTATAGATACCAGATAGATCATAATTGGGAAGCCATGTAAATGTAACTGGAGGAACACTGCCAGTTAAATATGAACCTGATGGAGAAGATGAAAGTACAATATCAATCTTATCATTATCATTATCGTATGCCGTGATATCAAAAGACAACTCTGAATTTTCATCAATTGATTGGGAATCTACCATATTGAACTCAGGAGGAGAATTTGAATCACCAATAACAATCTGTGGATATTTTGTATCTGAAAGGAAACCATCACTTACGCTAAAGGTCAGAACACGACTACTTGTAGTAGGATTCGGCCATTGGAACAATCCTATTTCCGAATCAAAAGATGCACCTGTTGGCAAACTACTCACCATTGTGTAAGTAAGCTCATCACCATCAGCATCAAAAGCGTCTAGTTGAATTGTAACAGGTGTAGTTTCATTAACTGAAACATCACTAATGGAAAATAGAATAGGGTCACGGTTCACATTTGAAACTGTTATTAAAGCAGTCTGACTCACTGAGGAAGAACCGTCAGTTACACTGAAAATAATATCATGTTCACCCTGGTCATCATAGTCAGGTGTCCAGGTGAAAATATTGCCTTCAAGGGTTCCGAATGAGACATCCTTTGAAAAAGCAAGTATATCTGAGTCCTCATCTGTTGCCGCAAGTGTTAATTGGATCTCTTCGCCCTCATTTTTGGAAGAATCAGCAATAGCGGAAAAAATCGGTGCACGGTTTGTGTTTTTCACTGTAATAGTGATATACTCAGAATCGAGGTGTGAACCATCAGAGACCACAAACTGAACCAGATAATCACCAGCCTGTTCATAAGTAGGGGGTCCATTCAAAAAGACCAGAAGAAGCATCAAGAGTTGCACCAGCAATAGAATCAATATCCGGACAGGAAAACGTAAGAGTATCGTTCTCGGGGTCATCCGCAGATAATGTGAAAGTCAGCAAACTGTTCTCATTGACCGAGCGGTCACCTATCACATCAAGAATTGGAGTATCTGTTACAGCTGCGATTGCTGTCGTTTGTAATAAGATGAAAAGTGTGAGAATAAGCAGAAATTTTATAAATAACCGCTGAATGAGTAAATTACGATCCATTTTTCCCCTCCAACTAAATGAGAAGGTATGTTCTGTTTGCTATCAAACCCCTCTATAGTCTACTCTATTTTATCTCGTATTGAGATAAAGCTATTTGAATATAATAATCCACATATATTTTCAGATTGGTGTTTAATAGTTACATGAAGAAAAATAGGACAGCAGGAATAAAACCATCTGCTGTCAAATACATGTTATTTATTTTTTGGTACGTCTGTAACGCTTTCCATCAGGATTTCCTAGCTGCAACTTCACCTTCTCGTAGTAATCTCTGTTCCTGTAACCAACTACTCCGATAGCTACCAAACCGATAAGCCCAATGATTAGCAGGAATGGGAATGATGAACTTTCCTTTTGTGGGAGAGCAGCTCCTGAGTCCAATGGAGATGCGTCATTATCTTCTGTAGACTTCAATTGTTCTATATCCACTGAAGTTGCTTCAATCTTCTCAGCTGAAGCCTCTGTGGTAAGTGTGGATGGATCTACACTTGATATTGCAAACGGAGAGAATCCGGGTGTTGTGGAAGTGAAGTAGTAGTAGTATTCATCCTCTCCTGTTGCTTCTGTTGAAAGTGTATCCCATTCACCACTGTTGTACCTACAGAGTGTGATGAACGATACATCGATATTATTCTCTTCTACCCAGATCTTTTCAACCTTAAAGTTGATGACACGGTCACCTATTACATCGTCTCCCAGATTAGAATCGATGTAAATGTTCATGTTCTGGTAAACATCACCTGGTGCTGCAGACTTTACCTGAGAGGAAGTATCCTTCAATACTTCGATAACTGCCTTGACCTGTCCACCATTGAGCTCAGATGTAAAGCTCAGGGAAACTATGTTGTTGTTCTCCTCGTAGAAGGAGAATACCGTTTCAACATCCCTTACTACAGACTTCAGGGTATAGTCCTTGAAATCGATGTTATCAAAGTCTTCACCGGAGGTCAAAGCTCCGCCTCCGCCTCCTCCGCCACCACTGCTGCTGCTTGAGCTAGAAGTTGTCTCGACTGAACTAACTACAACTTCTACTGTTGCTGTGTAACCACCAGTGTTTGCATAGCCTTCTGGAATATCACTCAATGTAGCAGTGAAAGTATAGGTTCCTGCAGTATCAGGATCATAAATGTCAGTATCAACCCAGTCACTTACATTTACGGTTACAGCACCAGAGTTAGCTGTGACATTTGCTGGCAAGACTACTGCTACTTCTGCTGCATCGGCATAGGTTGCTGAACCTGCTGTACCTGCACTAACATCACTTATTGAATCAAATGAGGTGATCTCTACAAGTGCTGCAACCACGAAGGTTACATCAAATGATCCACTGACACTTTGATCAGCTGTCACTGTAACGGTTGCAGTATAACTTCCAACAGCCAATCCGTCATTAGGTACAACTGTGAACGTTGTAAAGGTTGTGGAATCGTCCAGTGTTGTAGCTACGGGTTGTGTTACTGTGAAATCAGAAGAATTGACGCCGCTAAGTGCAACAACAAGGCTTGTAATGTCACCGGTTCCGGTCCTTGTAATATTGACAGTAGTTGGAGTCTCTGATGCATAACCGGCAGTAACTGAACCAAGATCTACAGTACCACTTGCATTCAAGTTTATAGTGTAGGTTGGTGCTGCTGCTGCAACCACGAAGGTTACATCAAATGATCCACTGACACTTTGATCAGCTGTCACTGTAACGGTTGCAGTATAACTTCCAACAGCCAATCCGTCATTAGGTACAACTGTGAACGTTGTAAAGGTTGTGGAATCGTCCAGTGTTGTAGCTACGGGTTGTGTTACTGTGAAATCAGAAGAATTGACGCCGCTAAGTGCAACAACAAGGCTTGTAATGTCACCGGTTCCGGTCCTTGTAATATTGACAGTAGTTGGAGTCTCTGATGCATAACCGGCAGTAACTGAACCAAGATCTACAGTACCACTTGCATTCAAGTTTATAGTGTAGGTTGGTGCTGCTGCTGCAACCACGAAGGTTACATCAAATGATCCACTGACACTTTGATCAGCTGTCACTGTAACGGTTGCAGTATAACTTCCAACAGCCAATCCGTCATTAGGTACAACTGTGAACGTTGTAAAGGTTGTGGAATCGTCCAGTGTTGTAGCTACGGGTTGTGTTACTGTGAAATCAGAAGAATTGACGCCGCTAAGTGCAACAACAAGGCTTGTAATGTCACCGGTTCCGGTCCTTGTAATATTGACAGTAGTTGGAGTCTCTGATGCATAACCGGCAGTAACTGAACCAAGATCTACAGTACCACTTGCATTCAAGTTTATAGTGTAGGTTGGTGCTGCTGCACTTGCTACTAGCACTGGGTTAAATATCGATAAAACTATGGAGATCGACAAAAGTACCCTTATATAATTCAATACCCCGTTTTCCTTACTGTTTTTAATAAAGGGATGCATACTCTCACCCTTGAATATATCTGCGATCTGAGTCCGATATATCATATATTTATTTTGAGCTGCATACAACCACAAATACAACTACGTCTATTGCTTTTACGGACATACAGTTGTATCACTGATGCCCCACATTACTCCACGTTTATCAATATATCCTGATATATTATAAAAGTATTCAATATCTGCGTTTTTATAAATAAAACCATATTATTATACTATATAATTATATACTAGTATTTTATAGAATTGAATACATCAGTGACGTATTGACAACTATGACATAATCAATGTAATGATAGATAAGAATGGTGATTCAAAAAATATATCTATAATGTACATGTTACACCAGCCACCTATTATTAATAGAGATGAAATATTTGGATGAAAAAACAGCCTTCCAAAAATTCAAGCAGAATATAGTTCAGTGGTTGCATACAGAGTCACTGATATCTAACACGCTTGCGATGATCATAGGAATCCTGACAGGGCTTGCAATTGTTTTCTATGATACACTGCTGGAGATCGGTCACACCGCCTTCTTTGGAACAGTTTCATCCTCACCGCGATATTTCATTATTCTTTTGCCTGCAATCGGAGGACTCATTGTAGGGCTTATTGCCCATTATACTATCAATACCAGAAGATACGACATAGAAGAGATCATTGAGGCAACTGCCCTGCGTGGCGGCAGAATGTCAGTTCGTAATGCTTTTCTTGAAGTATTGGCATCCATCATATCCATCGGGTCAGGCGGATCAGCCGGAAAAGAAGCACCCGTTGTTCTTGCAGGTTCAGGAATAGGATCTGCTCTTGCCGAAACACTGCATATCCACGGAAACAGAGTAAAGATACTCATCGGATGTGGTGCCGCAAGTAGTATTGCCGCAGCATATAATGCCCCTCTTGCAGGTGTTGTCTTTGTCGTAGAAGTGATTCTTGGTGAACTGGAAGCAAGCAGTTTCATACCAATTGTGGTATCAGCAGTATTTGCTACAATCGTTTCAAGTCTTGTTTTTGGTGCCGAGAATATAGGGGTTGCAACATACGAATTCGTTGATCCTTCCCATGAATTTGTACTCTATCTCCTGCTTGGAATTTTAGCAGGCCTTACATCCGCACTGCTGATGCGTACCCTTTTCAGCATACATCAAATATTTGACTCCCTGCAGATGCATCCGGTGATTAAACCCGCATTTGGCGGACTACTGGTAGGATTTATCGGGTTTTTCTATCCACAGGTGTTCGGTGTCGGATATGATGTGATCACAGATGCCCTCAATGGTAATCTCGCATTACAAGTAATGTTCCTGCTGATATTTTTAAAGATAATTGCTTTTTCATTCACCATGGGCTCCGGCGGATCAGGAGGATCCATTGTACCTGCTCTTTTTGTAGGAGCAATGATGGGAGGAAGCTATGGATCAATAGTTCATGGATTATTCCCGCAAGTCACGGCAGAATCCGGAGCATACGCACTTGTTGGAATGGGAGCTGTCTTTGCAGGAACCAGTAGAGCACCGCTAACCTCCATTCTTATCCTCTTCGAACTTACAAGGGACTATAATATGATACTGCCAATCATGCTGGCATGTGTCGTCAGTAATGTCATATCCAGTTCCATTAATTCAGAATCCATATTTACAGAAGGACTCCGTCGTAGAGGATTTACCATCAGGAAAGGAAGAGAAGTTGACATTATGGAAGCACTGCTTGTTAAGGATGCAATGAAACATAACGTACAGACTGTGTCCGAGAACAAGAATGTAGGTGCGCTCATCGCACTTATGCAGTCAAGCAGACATGCGGGCTTCCCTGTACTTGACTCCAATGGACAACTTTCCGGAATTGTAACTCTTAAGGATGTCAGAGATAAAGTCGGCCATGACGAACTGGAAAAAACTATCACAGAAATATGCACCAAAGATGTTGCAATAGCTTATCAGGACGAAACACTGAATACTGTACTAAAACGACTTGCTGCAAAAGATATAGGCAGACTCCCGGTGGTATCAAGATCAGATAGCACTAAATTGCTGGGAATCATCACCCGCAGTGACATAGTCAAACTATATGACAAAAAGATACTGGACAAAGTCCAGAGAATTCAGAAAATGAACCCGGATCAGTAAATCATTTGCTGAAGAAAAAATCCAGGAATGGATTCCGCTTTTTAAACGGATGCATATTTAATTGTCATCAACAATGCGACCCAGGAAATAACCAGGTGTCGCATCATAGATAAGCACACGACATGTAATTCCGGGCTGCAAATCGCATTCAGGAATTACAACAGGTTTGTATGACGCAGTTCTTGCCATCATACCTTTCTGCTTTGCAGGTTTAGACAGGAAAACTTCCACCTCTTTTCCAATCATTCCTTCGCGGGTAGAAAGCTTCACAGCCTCACACACCTCATGAAGCTCATTGGACCTGTTCACAACAACACGTGAATCTATTTTGCGCATGTCCCATGCCTTTGTATGCGGCCTTGGAGTAAAACGGGAAATATTAACCTTTTCCGGCTTCCATTCTTTTACCCATTCCACTGTCTTTTGGAAATCTTCATCCGTCTCACCGGGGTAACCTGCAATAATATCTGTGAAAATAGTCATATCAGAGAATCGTTCCCTGAAAGCCTCGATGATAGCATTAGCTTCTGAAATTGAGTGATACCTGTTCATATTCTTCAAAACATCATCTGAAGCAGATTGTATTGGCAGGTGGAGGAATTTGTATATCCTTTCATCCTCAAATGCGTCAAGCAGGTCATCAAGAATAGGAATAACTGAGAATGGATTCATCATTCCCACTCGTATCCTGTAGTTACCCGGAATCCTGCATATCATTTTCAACAATTGTGGCAATAGAACTTCTTTGTCTGTTCCGTACTGCCCGTTATCCTGTGAAGTCAGCCAGATCTCCCGGCAACCTTCGTCAACTGCTCTCTGGATATCATCAACGATATCTTCCGGTTCAAATGAAGATAACTTTCCGCGTGCAATGGTCACTATGCAATAAGCACATGCATAATTGCAACCCTGGGAAAGCTGGCAGATATGAATATTAGGATTGTAACGAATCCTCGGGACACTCTGGAAACCCTCCGGTTCTTCAAGGAAGAGTTTCACGCTGCCGCCTGTCAGTTCATTGCGTGAAAGGGAATCAAGTACCTGACCTAATCTGGATATCGAATTTACACCCAGTATATGAGCATCAGGGTTCTGGTGCATTATGTCGTCAAGCTGTACTTCAGGCATGCACCCTGTTACAATGACAGATATTCCTTTTTCACCATATTCCCGAATTTGATGGAGAATTTTCTGCTCTGTACTGTACTTCACAGTACATGTGTTGATAACCACCACATCGGCATTGTTCTCAGGGACAAGTTCATGTCCACCGTCCCTGACACTTGCCTTCATAATTTCGGCTGATGCCTGACTGGCAGAGCAGCCGTATGTAGAAATATGTACTTTCATTTTAAGTTAGTTCAAACCTTATCAGGCCATTCTGAGAGGGTTCTTCTCTTTGTCATGGATATAGATAGTGTCGGTAAACTTCACAACACCGGAACTTCCCATAGTAATACTGTGAACCCTGGCATCACCTTCACCAAAAAGACTTACGCCATTGAGCAGAATTCCCGGAGTTACACCGGTTGCTGAGAATATGATATCTTTTCCAGGAGCCAGTTTCTCAATATCAAGGACATTATTGAGGTTTTCCTCGGTAATTCCCATAGTTGCAAGCCTTGGCATTTTTTCAGCCTTCTCCTTTTCAATCTCTTCAGGTGTGCCACCATTTGCAACAGTTGGAAGAACAAGTCTTGCAAGCATCTTACCACCAAGGATCTTCATTGCTGCAGCAGTCAGGACTGCTTCGCCTGAGCCTCCTGCACCAAGAACCATGTGAATTCCTGAACCACGGATTGCAGTTGCAATTCCAGGCATAAGGTCACCGTCACTGATAAGATTCACTCTGGCACCGGTCTCTCTAATCTCTTTTATCTTATCCTTGTGTCTTTGCCTGTCAAGGATAACAACAACAAGCTCGTCAATATTCCTGTTTAAGGCTTTTGCAACGATCTCAAGATTGCGGATAACAGGTGCATCCAGATCGATCTTTTCATCAGGATGTGTTTTCTCATATTTGACAACTTCAGGACCGACAACGATCTTATCCATATAGATATCCGGTCCGTGGAAAAGTCCTTCCCTCTCTGCCATAGCCATTACAGCTATTGCACCTGGAATACCATCGGCTGCAAGATTTGTTCCTTCGAGTGGATCTACTGCTATATCTACTTCAAGATCACCAACACCTGTACCTACTTCCTCACCGATGAAAAGCATAGGTGCTTCATCGCGCTCTCCTTCACCGATCTTGATGACACCTTTCATATCGAGACAGTTCAGCATCCTGCGCATGGCTTCAACTGAAACCTGGTCTGCGTAGTTCTTGTCACCACGGCCCATCTGGTAAGAAGCTGCAATTGCGGCTGCTTCTGTGACATGTAAAAGTCTGGGTAAAAGGGAACTTTCGATTGGTCCTGCACATTTTATCAAAGCTTCGGCGGTTTTTGGATGAGGCATAATTATCTTTTCCTAATCGGTTTCTTTCATGAATGATTGTGTGGCACATGTATTAATGTTTACTATATTAGAGTTGCGAGGGCTTCAATACGTTGTCATGATCCGTTTAGAACTCACTTATTTTAAGATATCAACAAGAGCAACCCGTTCCAGTACTAACAATGGAATACTATCTTTTCCTGTTGCCTTAATTTCCTGTTCAGTAATAGAGAACTGACTTGCAAGAGTTTCATTTTTGCTTTTAGAATAAGCTACCACATGCTTTTCGTCTACAATCATCCTTAGATCTTGAAGAGTATTTTCGATATTTTCCAGATCACCGAGAACTACAAAGACCACATTCATCTCACCTTCACGAACACCCATGGAAAATGCTTCTTCTATCTGTCTTTTCCCTGAAGCATACCTCATGATCTCCACGCCAATGTCCCTGGCAACATTTGAACCATTCTCAACAGCTCTTAAAGCTTTTTCAACTGCAAAAGCGATATGTTCATCACCAGCAACTTTGTCCGCATCCATTGCCTGTACAACAGTGTCATGTGAAGAAGAAACAGATGCCAGCTCTTTCAAAAAGGCAGGTACATTCCGGATAGATACAGAACCACCAATCGTCTTGAATTCCATATTACTGAATACACAGGTAACCGAGAATAAGCATAACGGTCTGAAAAAAAGAAAAATATTGATTTATATCATATTTTTTGTGCAACTAGTTAACTTTATCACATGTCAGAACTAATAGCAAGGAAGAGAGGGTATTCATGTACGAACAATTTGTAAATTCCATTGGAGAACGTTTTCGATGCCTTAACTGTGGATACATAATGGAAATCCAAAATTCCTGTCATTGTTGTGATGATGGAGGAGTAAAGTGTTCTTTTTGTGGAGAACACATGTCTAAACAATAGTAAATTGATGAGATAAAACCATTATTTTATGTTCAGAAATAATCCGGCCGACCTTTGAAAGCACTCTTAAGAGCAGCATAGATTGTCTTTTCCGTGTGTTTTATGTAGGTTGTTATTTATTACCACATCAAACACTACTGATAATAAACAATTGAATTTCACCCTGAACTATTATCCAATATCCCGGCACGATTAAAACCCGGAATCCATGGATGCAACTAAGATTTATAGTTTACAGGATGAATACAGAAAGTTAATATTTAACCTAATAGAGTAAATATGCTAACTCTTTTGGTTAATTACACCCGGTGTGAGAGGTGCTGACAATGGAACAGGATTATGATCCACATAGAATAGAAGACAAATGGCAAAGCCGTTGGAATGAAAGCAGGATATTCGAGCCAGAACCTGATGAAAGAGAGAAATTCTTTATCACTATCCCTTACCCATACTTAAACGGCAATTTACACGCCGGGCACACAAGAACATTCACCATAGGTGACGTTATTGCCAGGCACAAAAGAATGCTTGGTTACAACGTGCTTTATCCAATGGGATTCCACGTTACTGGAACACCTATTGTAGGTCTTGCTGAACTTATTGCGAACAAAGACCCGCAGACAATGGATGTTTACTCACGCCTGCATGGGATTCCTGATGATATCCTTGAAACGCTAACAACACCTGAAAGCATAGTTGACTATTTCAAGGTAGAAGCTGAAAAAGCAATGCGTGCAATTGGTTACTCTATTGACTGGAGACGCAAGTTCACAACAACAGACCCTACTTACAAAAAGTTCATCGAATGGCAGTTCAATCTTCTTCATGACAAAGGGCTGATCGTCAAAGGAGCACACCCTGTTAAATGGTGCCCTAACGACAACAATCCAGTCGAAGACCACGATATCCTTCATGGGGAAGAAGCCACAATTGTTGACTTTACACTTGTAAAATTCACTTATGACGGCATGGTACTTCCATGCGCCACTCTCAGGCCTGAAACCATTTTCGGTGTTACAAATCTCTGGATCAACCCTGATATAGAACACGCAAAGATCAAGGTTACCAAAGATGGACGCGAAGAGATATGGGTAGTCAGCCAGGAAGCATATCATAAACTCACTTTTACAGACAGGACAGTTGAATTCATAGAGAATGTCCCTGGAAAAGAGCTTGTGGGTCTCAAAGTAAAGAACCCGCTTTCAGGAAATGAGGTCATCACACTCCCGGCTTCATTTGTCAAACCAGGAAACGGCAGTGGTATTGTCATGAGTGTGCCTGCACATGCACCTTATGATTATCTTGCACTCAAAGATCTTTACGACAAAGACCTTTCTGAATACGGAATTACAGAAGACCTGAAAGAGATAAAACTAATATCACTTATCCAGGCCAAGGAATTCGGGGAATATCCGGCAGTTGAAGCTGTTGAACAGCTTGGTGTTAAAGACCAGAACGATCCGAAAGCCGAGGAAGCAACAAAAATGGTTTACCGCCGTGAGTTCCATGGTGGTGTCCTGAAAGAGAACACCGGTAAATATGCAGGTGTTGCTGTTTCCAAGATAAAGGACATTCTTACACGTGACCTGATCGATGAAGGCATCGGAGAAGTGTTCTATGAATTCAGTGAACCTGTAGTATGCCGCTGCGGTACAAAATGTGTAGTGAATATGGTAAAAGGACAATGGTTCCTCAATTATTCAGACCCGCAGTGGAAAGCAAAGGTCTACAAATGTATTGAGAATATGGAGATCATCCCTGAAGAGATCAGGGTCGAGTTCAACAACAAAGTAGACTGGCTCAAGGATAAGGCATGTGCCAGAAAGAAAGGTCTTGGAACAAAACTTCCATTTGACACAAACTGGCTTATTGAGTCACTTGGTGATTCTACAATCTACATGTCATATTATATTACTAACAAATTCTTTGCGCAGGGCGTTGATGTCGAGCAACTAAAGCCTTCACTCTTTGATTATGTGCTTCTTGGAAAAGGTTCAGTCCAGCAGACAGCCATTGACACCGGACTTTCAGAGCAGCTCATTGCTAACATCAAATCTGACTTTGATTACTGGTACCCTGTTGACCTGAGATCCTCAGGAAAGGATCTTGTACCAAATCACCTGTTGTTCTTCCTTTTCCACCATGTTGCGATATTCGAGGAGGATAAATGGCCACGCTGCCTTGCAGTCAATGGATTCGTATCCCTTGAAGGCCAGAAGATGAGCAAATCCAAGGGACCTATACTTACCCTAATGGAAGCTGTTGGAACCTATGGAGCAGACATCTCCCGTATGTATATCCTGTCAAGTGCCGAACAGACACAGGATGCGGACTGGAGAAATGTAGGCGTTGAAAGTGCAAAGAAACAGGTTGAAAGATTCTACAAACTTGCAATGGAAATAATTGATTCCGGTGCTACATCAGGAATTGATGATGAACTGAAGCTTATCGACCGCTGGATGCTCAGCAGACTACAGCAGTGTGTCAGGGAAACAAACAATGATATGACATCCATCAGGACAAGGAGCGCACTCCAGAATGCATTCTTCCTGCTCTACAACGATATAAAATGGTACCAGAGAAGAGGTGGAAGTACACTGCTTTACGATGTTCTTGATACATGGGTGCGCCTAATGGCTCCGTTTACACCGCATATCTGTGAAGAGCTCTGGAGTGCAATGGGTCACGGTGAAGGAGACTTCGTATCCCAGGCGGCATATCCTATATTCTGCCCAAGGTTCATTGATAACGATGCAGAACTTGCCGAAGAACTCATGTGCAGCACACTTTCAGATATTGAAGAGATCATCAAGGTCACAAAGATAACACCAAAGATGGTAGCTCTTTACACCGCACCTGAGTGGAAGATCAAAGCATTCAAGATGGCTCTTGAGATGAAGAATGAAGGAGACCTTAATCCTGGAAAGCTTATCAAAACATTGATGGCAGATCCTGAAAACCGCAAGTACGGCAAAGACATACCAAAATATGTCCAGAAGCTTGTACCTGACCTGAGCAGCATGAAGACCGAAAGATTTGAGATGCTGTTGGGAATGAGTCTTGATGAGATGACAATACTCAAAGAGAACATCGGTTGCCTTGCAAACGAGATCGGTTGTACCATACAGGTATACAATGCCGATGAGCCGGAGTATGACCCGGAGAATAAATCCAAGTTTGCAGCACCACTCAGACCTGCAATATATCTTGAATAAAACACTGGTTTTTAACTGGTGTTTTTCACTTTTCTTTTTTTGCAATTCTTATTCTATGTTGCCATAAAGGTAAAAAGATAGATAAATATAAATTTGAAGCCAATAAAATAGAACTAATTATTGTGCATCAAATGAACGAGAGAGATCTGACCCCAGATGAAAGCAATAAAATCAAAGTAAGGCTTGCAGCCAGAACATTACTTGTTTTCATAACACTCTGTTTCCTGCTGGTTACATGTGCTGGTGCTAATTCTACCATGGAACTCAAAGTAGGGGTTTATCCGAATGAGCCGCTAATATCACAGGATCAGAACGGAACAGCCATCGGGCTTTATGCAGAGATACTGGAAAGTGTGGCCTCAAAAGAAGGCTGGGACTTAAATTATGTCCCTGGTACGCTCGAACAATGTTATCAAATGCTTGATAATGATAGTATAGATATCATTCCTGCAGTTCCTTACATTCAAACAGAGCAACATTATATTTTGACATCAGAAGCTCCATACACAGACTGGGGAATAGTTTATACATACAAGGGTTCAGGAATCAGTTCCATGAATGACCTTAGCGGAAAGAGAATAGCCCATGTGAATGACATATTCTATGAAAACTTCAATGCAAGCCCGGGAAACTCGAACATAAGTTATTCATTCATAAGTGCCGGCAGCTATATTGAGATATTCGAACTTCTTGAAAACAAAGAGACTGATGCAGGAATAGTATCAAGATCATATGGAGAGGTTTACGAAAATCAATTTGATCTTGAAAAGATACCGTTTGTAATATCCCCTACTGACATGGTTTTTGCATTATCGGAGAACACTGACCCCGAAATTGCGAAGCAGATAGATGCAGATATAGCCCTGATGATTAGGGAAAACGGGACTATCCACTATATGCAGGAGAATATTGATACAAGTAAAAATGAAGAAAGTCTTTCTACATGGGAAAGTCCTTCATGGCTTAAGTTCTCGGTTGGAATTGGCGGTGGCCTTCTTCTGATTTTTGTCATCTTGAGTATTACTCTCAAAAATAAAGTTGAAGAGAAAACATATGAACTAAATTCAAAGAACAGAGAACTTGAAGTTGAGATTAGAGAGAGGAAGATTGTAGAGGAAAAATTGAAGCAATACTCTCTTGAGCTGAAGGATTCAAATGAACTGAAGGATCTTTTTACAGACATACTTAGGCATGATCTCATAAACCCTGCAACTGTTATCAAAGGTTATGTAGAATTCCTTATTGAAGTTGAAAATGAACCCCGAAAAAAAGAGGCAATGGAAGCTATTGAAAGGAATAACAACAAGCTTATAGAACTCATAGAGAATGCAGCACATCTGGCCAAACTTGATAACATGGATGATATGACGTTTGAGACTCTGGATTTGAAAGAGATAATAGAAGAAGTAATAAATCATCTCATGCCAAAGTTTGAAGAAAAAAATATGACTATAAATTTCAATCCATCAGGCAATTATCCTGCAGATGTGAATACAACAATAGAAGATGTTTTTTCTAATCTGATAAGCAACGCCATCAAATATAGCCCATCTGGAACCAGTATCAATATCGATATCAAAGATATTGATGACACTTGGGAGATAACTATCTCTGATGAAGGAGAGGGAATTCCTGATAAAGATAAGCCATTTGTTTTTGACCGCTTTAAAAGAGTACATAAGGTCAACATAAAAGGAACAGGTCTTGGCCTTGCTATTGTCAAGCGTATAGTTGACCTTCATGAAGGATCAGTTGAAGTCTTTGACAGAACTGACAGAGAGGGAACAACGTTTAAAGTAACGTTGCAAAAAACAAAAGTATGAAATTACAAATATCTGCTTCTTTTTCTAATAAAGGTCAGTCCTACGGTCATCAAGTACTGGTATTTCATCTCTTGTTTTAATCGTTCTTTCAAGATCAACTGTGCCTGAGATTACTGATTCATCATCTCCAGCTTCTTCCATTATATCACCTAGTTGATCCACGATTATAGAACCTCCAAAGAATAACGAGTCTGAACCTTCACCTACTCTATTACATGCGATGTGAGGAATCTGGTTCTCAATAGCCCTTGCAATTGCAAGTGAACGCCATATATGCCCTCTTGGAATTGGGAACTCGGCTATTGTTACAAGAATATCAGATCCCAATAAAGTAAGTTTTCTGGAAACTTCCGGAAAACGTATCTCATAGCAAATCTGAAGACCAATTGTTAATTTCCTTCTTGGAAGCCTGACAGGGTAAATCGAATATCCAGCTGAAAAATACTGTTTTTCCCGTTTGAAAGGATGTGTCTTTCGATAAGTACCTGCAACATGTCCGTCTTCTACACAAACTCCCAGATTGTAATATTCTAATTCCGTATAGGATGTATTTTTTTCCTTTTTTTCAATAATAGAAAATACCATTACACATTCATGTGCCTTTGAAAAAGCACACATTTCCCTGATTGTTTCCCCATTTTCATATTCAGCCGCATTTTCAATATTGTCATAACAGAAACCTGTGGAAAAAACTTCAGGAAATACCAGAAGTTCCGCACCTGCAGAAACAGCATATTTTGCCATAGCTAATGCTTTTTGAATATTAAGCTGCTTATTGCAATCTATTATGCTCATCTGAATACAGGCCACTTTAATGCTGCTTTTTCCAGACATAGATAATATCTCCTTGGTCATATTACCGGCAAATAAGAGAAGCTTTTCTGAAAATATCTCATTCAGAGATATAGGGTTTGATATCAAGAACCGGAGTACCGTTTATTGCATCAAGCCCTTTTACGTGAAGGACATTATTTTCCACTTTAAGAAGGTCTACAACAGTAACACCAATTCCATTTGGCCTTCTTGGGCTTCTTGAAGCAAATACACCGGCCACTTTCCCATCATATCTGCGTTTCTGTATCATGGAAAAACCTTCTGAAAGGTGGAAATAGAAGAAGACCTGTATTTTATTGAAGTCTGTAATATTATCCAATCCTTCAGCATATTCACTTTTTAGAACTATCAGGGATTCAGTATCCTTTTTTTCTCTTGCGGAAGCAGGGTTGGAGATACTATTAGTTACAAATCCAATTGGATGCATTACAATAGAAATATCATTGTTATTTTCAGACATGGATATCACATACCATAACAGTGACTATTCTTACTGGAAATTGAATAATCAACTAAAATCCTCTAATGAAGTAGACTTCGTTTTGGGAATCAGCCCAGTGAGGTCAACAGAGTTTCTGAGAATCTTAAGAAGTATGCAATTTGAATTCTTGAGAATGCCTTCATTTATTTTTTCCAGCTCGTAGGCCGGTTCTGTGGAACTAATCTTCAGCTTGGTTATCCCGGCTGCATATTCTTTAGGACTCTTTTCCGCAGGTTTTAGAACACAATCGGATGAAGCAAGATAATCGGCCAGGCTTTTTGGACCAATACCCATACGTGCAAATTCTTCCTTAAAAACCGGCCTTTCAACCGTCTTTGAAAGCACATAGGCTGCCACCGGAACCATGTAAGCTGAATCCACAGACCTTATATGTTCAGCTATAAGAGAATATATATCTTCAGTATCTACATGCTCTGTTTCTACAAGACTGTAGACTTTTGAAGGTGGGATCTCAACTTCATTCAGCTTTCTCAGGTCCTTAAGAGCACGCAGGTAACCTGTCATTACAAGGCGATGTTCATCAACACCTTTGTCCTTAAGTTCCCTTGTGACACCGCTAATAGAAAGCTGCCGGCCTTTCAGGATATCGTTTATGAGTAAATAGATGCTATCGGACATAATGACTGTATCATAATTGATAACAAACCTGATATATTTGCCGGTCTCTTCCAAAGATAATTAAGCAGAAAATAGGTACCTTTAATAAGAATAATGACGTTATTAGAGTCCCTGTGATGAGGAAGTAAATAGATAGTTATACGGCAGCAGTATATGCGGCTTTTATCGACATGAAAAGACGGTTATCTCCTGTAATCTGTATGTAACAGTACATAAGAGATATTTCAATGTTCCTATTCAATTAACAGGAATATATGAGATTTTACCGGGCTTTTGAAAGCCATTAATACAACGAATCATACAATTATGGTGCAGGAAATGCTGAATAGAACATTATTTCATCATTTATGTATATTTCGGAGGATAGTGGATTTGAACCAATGCACTTCTCGAAAATAGAAAAGAACATGTTCGAAAGAAGCCTTCATTAAAATTGAACGGTTGAAAGACCAGTATCTATCTTAGAACATTATGAAATCACAACACATTTATTAAGTTTAACCTCCATATGATAGGTACTAAAAATAGACAACATATAGGCAATATTTTTCGCATTCCAAGGCTTTATGTGCCATAATGTGTCTGTTTTGTACCTGGTCCGTTGGCTATACGGGGTAATTAGATGAGTAAACGAACAAGAATTATCAATGATCCTTCTGAACTCGTACCTCTACTTCAGGTTTTTGGATCCCAGAGACACAAAAAAGTATTTGATGCACTTCTGAACCTTTGGATGACAAAGGAAGATCTTGAAGATCTTTTAGGAACAGATGTAACAAAAAGTATTAACATACTCAAAAAAAGCGGTCTGATAGAAAGTCAGTGGCACATGCCGGAACCTGGGAAGACACCTGAGAAAGAGTATCGTACATCTTATTCTAAAGTCCAGACAAATTTCCAGTGTTCTTTTGAGGATATGAGCGACATCATTATGCTTACTTTTATGCCATATGAAGAAGTAAAGGATGCCATTGAAGAACTTGAACAACTGGTAGAACAGGGTAATGACTCTATGAGCAGTCTTACCAGAGCGATGAATAAAAGTCCTTTGTATATTCGCGCTGTTGCCCGCAGATCTGATAAGCTTTCCGTTATGGGACAGAGGCTCAAGGTACTTCTGAGCGGAGAGACAGAATGATAGAACTCCTTCATAGTAAGAGCGGAATTACTAAATTTCAGATCCTGATAGAAGTAGCTGCACACCAGCCTAATGTAAGACAAAAAGAAATTGCTGAAAAAATTGGGGTTACACCCCAGGCAGTTTCTGAATACATCAAAGAACTGGTTGCAGAGGGCCTTATCTATTCCGAAGGAAGGGTTCGCTACAGAATCACAAAGCAAGGTGTTGAATGGGTACTTGAAAATGCGGCAGACATGAAGCGGTATGCCCGCTACGTGATGAGCGATATCATAAGCCATGTATCTACCTGGACTGCAATTGCAAGGGAAGATCTTGAGGAAGGTAAGGAAGTCTACCTGAAAATGGAAAGTGGCCTGCTCTATGTAAGCACCACTGATGTGACAAATGCAACCGGAACAACAATTTCCGCTGCAAAGCAGGGTGAGGATGTAGGTGTTACGGACCTGATGGGACTTATTGACCTTGAGAATGCCAGCATAACTGTTTGCAGGATTCCCAGAGTTGAAAGAGGCGGTTCACGTAATGTCGATGTTGAGAGACTCAGGGCACTTGCTAAGTCAAAAGCATATATTGCCACAATTGGTGTGGAATCCCTGATAGCTCTCAGAAGAATAGACATGGAACCACATGTGATGTTCGGTGCAAAGGAATCTGTAATCGAAGCAGCATATCACGGTCTTTCATCACTTGTACTTGCCATTGACGAAGAAGTTCCAACCATACTCAGCAGACTTGAGACTGAGAATCTGGAATACGAGCTTGTTGATCTCAGCATACAATAATCAAATCGAGGAAACATGAAAATCATTATCATATCAGATACACATTTAAGTAGTGATACTGTTCCTGCTTACCTGTCCGAACTTTTTGACAACTATGAAATGATCATTCATGCAGGAGATTTTGACACTCTTCCTTTTTACAGGGCACTTGAAGCTACAGGAAAGCTGAAAGCTGTTCACGGCAACTCAGATGAACCTGCTGTAAAGGAGATCCTTCCGGAGAAGCTTGTGTTTGAAGTTGAAGGAGTTAAGATAGGAGTGATTCACGAAGCATCACTTTCTATTGTTGATACTACAGCAACAAGATACATGGCCCTTGAAATGGGAGTTGATGTTCTTATATTCGGACACCTTCACAGACCAATTATAGAAAAAAGTGATGTGATTCTGATATGTCCAGGGTCACCAACAAAACCACGTATGTCAGATCCATGTGCAGTTGAACTGGAAATCAAGGACGGGGCTGTGACAACAAACATTATTCCTATAACCGGACAATCCTGCAGCTATATTGAGTTTTCCCGTAAGCTTGGGGAAAATGATAATTAATTTTCTTTTATAACTGACCGTTTACAGTTTCGGTTTTAAACATTACACCGCTGCCCTGTAATGTCATCTGGATCTTGTCGGTAAAACGAAGTATATCATCCAGATTTACATTATCGCCCCAATCATAGACATAATCAAAATTTCCCTGAACAGCCTTGAATCCAAGGGACATAAGACTCCTGTCCACTTCTGAAGGCAGAGCACCGTTACTGTTGAACCAGAGTACTAAATAAGTCTTCATAACACCCACTATTTAATCAATGCTAATGTTACTTATGGGGGTTTTGGTTGAAACTACCCAAAAACTCTCAAGTAATCAATAAACACCAATTACCCCAAAAAATGGATAATCAGGGATTTATACCCCGATAATTTCAATATGTTTCCTTCAGGGACTTCAATGCCTGGGAAACCATTGAAGAATAATGTTTTGCATCAGGATCATAATACTCCTTTGCTCTCTGGGAATTTGGAGATGAACCATTCAGTTCTTTTATCCTGTCAAGAGTACGTTTTGCGGTTTCGATCACCCACATATCTCTTGTCTGACCATCAACTATGTGAAGTGACTCTGGTCTTACTGATGTAAGTACATCACCTTCATTGGTGGTATAAGTGCTTGGTTTTCCTACAACCGCTACAAATGCTGGAGTCTCACATTCTGCAAGCACCTGTGCAGCTTCAGGCTGATACTGACCTGCATATATGAGGAAGGAACCGGTTGGATCGCTTACTCTTCCACGCCAGTACTCTGAATCAGTACCTATGTCTTCTTTTTCAATGAGGGTCCCTACTATGAAAATCCTGTTAACTTTAGCACCGGTTGGTGTGAGAAGATATTGTGGAGCATACTGGTCATCACCATCCTTGAAACTCAGGTTGGATTCCCTGAACTCCTGTGCAAATACCCTCCTGGCAACTTCCCTTGTGTATCCTGCCATTTCAGATCACCTCTGCAGCTGCAATAAGCTCATCCAGCTCGGATGGATCATATGCGAATATCGGAGAAATGGATTCAACAATAAGATACCTGTCAACCCTTGATCCTTTTACGCTATAATATCTTCCTACCAGTGAATCTTTCATTTTCTCAAGGACAACTCCCTGGTCCAGAGCATCAGCAGCAAGGGATATTGCACTTTCCAGAGTCATGCCTGTAATCTCTTCCACAAGGTCCCTTTTAAGAATTGCATCCTGTATTGAGCTGCCATCATCCATGACTGCCTTGATGCGAAGATCATAAACTCCATCCACTTTACCGTGTTCCATACATGCCCCCTTAGTAAGAGCACGGTTACATTCAGGACATCTCTTGATTAGACCGGAACCGGATTGAATATCCACCATTGCTCCCCTGAACTCTACAGTGGAATTACCAACTTCTATCTCTTCATCAAGAGATTCAATAGAACTGCTTTTATTAACATTAAGCTGGAACTTACCATTCCACTCGTTCACAACCACATTCTTCAGAAGGTAGCTTTTTCCTTCTTCTACAGGAGAAACTCCTGCACTTTCCCAAATTGTGAATTTGATAGTCCCTGTTTCATCACCTATTAGACCTACCTGGGATATGGATTCATGTGTATTATCCCACAACTGGACGATCTTTCCTCTGATGTTTGCCCACTTGCCATCATCAACATCGGAAATGTTGATAAGAGGAGATTCAGACTGTCCTGTATAGAACTCGTTCCTCTTAATGTTGTATGATTTTAAAAAGTAGTTAACAACGCTTCTGCGTGCTTCTTCCCTTGGCACCTTGAACTTATTGATCATCTTGTCAAGACGCTCTTCAATTTCCCCGATTGGGATCTCCACTCCAAGTTCGCTGAACCTGGCACTAATTTCCTGTGCTAATTGTTTCATTTCAAATCCTCAAGCCTCTTGTTTGTTTCATCTTATGGAGAGGCAATACTTAGTATTGTGTCCGGCCTATATAACCTGACTCCAAGCTATATGAAAGTAATATATAAAGGAATATTTGCGGATAAAAATAAAATGAATGTAAAAAAACAGATTCAAAAAAGGAAATTAAAGAGATTAGAAAACAGAATAATTCTGTAATCCTCATCTGTAAAGTATGTCCGCAACTTCTCTTGCAGCGTCATCCTCGCCAATGACCGTTACAAGATCATCGTATTCAAGGACAAGATTACCATTGGCAATATAGGATTTATCACCCCTCCTGATCATGAGCAGAAGACTGTTTTCAGGGAGCGTGAGCTCCTTTATGGCCTTGCCTGCAACCTTTGGATTGGTGACCCTTACCTCAAGAATCTCACCTTCTTCTCCAACCTCACACATTGAAAACATAGACGGCTTACCAACCATATTATCAAGTACAAGTGCTGTGGTCATCTGGGGGCTCATGGAACGGATCGACAGATCCCAGAATGCATGGAGATTCTCTACATTGTTGACCCTTGCAACTATCTGATCTTCCTTAAGGTTGAACTTGCTTTTTGCAATCTGTGAAACCAGCAAATTGGTATTATCCTGATCAGTTGTGGCAACCACATACTTTGCCTTCTCGATACCTGCTTCTTTCAGGATACTGATGTCTTCGGCATCACCGTGAACAACACGGATTCCCTGCTTTAACAGGCGTTGGCATTTTTCCTCGGAATTATCAACTACAACAACATTCTCTCCTCGTTTCTCAAATCTCTCGGCCAGAATTCTTCCGACCTCTCCTCCTCCGATAATAAGGATCTCCATGGGTATTACTCCTAAAAGATTAGCTACTCTTCTTGCCAAAGTCCCGGTCATTATGACTGTTATAATCACTGTAAGGAAAACAAGTCCTACAAGCATCTGGCCACCCATTATGTTCAGAGCATCAAGCTTGATAGCAAAGTAGGTTGCAATGGATGCCGGGACAACACCCCTTGGCCCGATAAATGATATGAACAACTTTTCGTTTGTCCTCAGGCGCGAATTCGCAGTTGATCCGAAAACTGCCAATGGACGAACCAGGAATATAAGCAATAATACTACTATGATTCCTTTGATACCTATACCAATTATGTACTCGAACTTCAGCATAGCTGCCAGCAAAATGAAAATTATCGACAGCATCATCATCACAAGATCTGATTTGAACTCCTTGAGTGCATTCTTATGAGGGATATTAGAAGTTCCTGTAATGATGCCAAAAACGGCAACTGCAAGTATACCGGATTCGTTACCCAGAAGTTCTGAAAGCACATAAGAGAATACAACAAGTGTCAGAGTGAAGAATCTGGCAGTCTGGTCTGTTACCAGGGAACCACTGGACAAAAAGCGCTTGAGAATATTGCCACTAACAAGACCAATGGCAATACCGATGGCAAGTCTTTGTAAGATGAAAGACGCTGCACTAAAACCATCAAGCTGGGAAACTATCCACTCAAACATGAATGCAGCAAGAATTACACTGGCCGCATCGTTGAAAACACCTTCTATCTCAAGGATCTTTCCAACCTTATGATTTACATGTATGTTCCTGACAAGTGGAGTTATCACAGTAGGACCGGTTGCTGCCACAAGTGCACCGAACAGTGCTGCAAGTTTTACATCTACACCGAGTATGATATGTGTAATCAGTGTGGTACATGTAAAGGTAATAAGTACACCAATAGTTGTAAGTTTGAAAGCAGTTTTCTGTATTGTACGGATATTTTTTATGTCAATATGCAGACCGCCATCAAATACTATTATAGCAACTGAAAGAGATACAATAGCTGTAAGCCCGTCACCAAAGGTAGAAGGGTCAATAAAGTTCAAAACCTCTGGACCAACAAGTATGCCCTCCAGCAGGAGAAACATGATTATTGGTACTTTAAAATGCTTGCTGAGGGTCTGCGCGACCATACTCATGAAAAGGACAGAAACAACTATCTCAAGTAAAAATATTGAGGCCACACTTACGCTCCGGGAATATACAAAATATTAAATTGTGTTTGATGATGCATTAATTATTATGCATGTAATAATTATCTGATAGGGCTGTAAATATAAAATACTAATGAATGCAGAACTCTAAAATAAGAACTTAAAAACCCATATATATAGGCATATGAGTATTCTTAAATTATAGAAGAAAAAAAAGAAGAATGCACAGAGAGAATTAATCCCTGCTAATTGATGGATGAGCAATGCGGGAAAATAATTATACTAAATAAATCAATTTATTAGTTAGTTCGATTCCAACTTATTAAAGTAAATTTTCATATTTGTGTAAGTCACGCAACAATTAAAATAGAAAAACGTGATTAAGGGTACTAGAAAACAAGACCAATTAAGAAAGCGGAGTGATTTAAATGGCCTTAATAAAAGAAGAAGATATTAAAGTTCCACTGGATGTACCACAGGATGCACGTGAAACATATATTAACAATTATATGAAGATCACATCAAACAGCGGAAATATGATGCTCTTTGCAGGTGACCAGAAAGTTGAACACCTCAACGATGACTTTTTCGGAGAGGGTATCCCTGCAGATGACAATGATCCTGAGCACCTTTTCAAAATAGCTGCAAACTCAAAGATCGGTGTTTTTGCAACACAGCTTGGACTTATTGCAAGATATGGAATGGACTATGCAGATGTACCATATCTCGTCAAAGTCAACTCCAAATCACACCTTGTGAAAACAAAGCAGGATGACCCATACAGTGGTCAGTGGTATGATATGGAGCAGGTTGCACAGTTCCGTGACAACAGTGGTCTCAATATTCTTGGTATTGGTTACACCATATACCTTGGAAGCAAATATGAAGCTGAAATGTTCCATCAGGCTGCACAGTTAATCTACGAAGCACATCAGTACGGAATGGTAACTGTTCTCTGGATATACCCAAGAGGAGAAGCAGTTGCTAATGAGAAAGACCCACACCTTATTGCAGGTGCAACTGGTGTCGGTGCATGTCTTAACGCAGACTTCGTAAAGGTGAACTATCCTAAAGCTGAAGGCATGCCAACCGAAGAAGCATTCAAGGAAGCTGTACTGGCAGCCGGCAGGACAAAGGTCGTTTGTGCGGGCGGTTCCAGCGACGATCCAAAAGCATTCCTTGAAAAGCTCTATGCACAAATCCACGTCAGTGGTGCATGTGGCAATGCAACAGGAAGGAACGTACACCAGAAATCCCTCGAGGAAGCAGTCAGAATGTGTAACGCAATTTATGCTATTACTGTCGAGGATGCATCTGTTGACGATGCTCTCAAGATCTACAACGGAGAATAATTCTTTTTTCTGCATGGTTTTAACCGTGCACCCTTTTTATTTTGATTGACTAATTAGCTTGTACTATTTTTTGATTGGCCCTAATATAAACTATACAGAGTTCTTACAAAAATAAAAATTAAATAATATTAGAATAATTATATATAGATTAAAAGGAAATGGATTTCCTAATTAAAAAAAACGGGCCCATTATGGATGAAAGATCAATAAACCTAAGAAAAGAAAAATACTCTAAAAGGATTGTCACTGACACAATCCTTCTTGTTACAGGTATAATCGGTATAATATTTCTTTCATTGGTAATGAACCTTTCAGACATTTTTCCAAATATTCCATTTCCACTTGAAGATTGGACAATGGGTCAGATACTGATAACTATCACAATAATCATGGTAGCATCCTTGATATTTGCCTACAGACGATACCATGATACAAAGGATGCAATAAAAGAATTCAATTCCATTAATGCTATTAAAGAGGAATTTATTGCAAACCTTCGGCATGAACTAAAAACTCCACTTGTACCAATCAGAGGTTATTCTGAAATCCTGTATGATGGAAGCCTTGGTGAGATTAACCAGAAACAAAAAGAAGCACTTAAAAAGATGATAGATTCATCTGAAAAGCTGGAGAGGCGCATAGACTCCCTTATCTTTATCAGTGTTGCTAAGTCCGGTGATATCGAATACACATATACAACACTCAATATTAATGATATTGCAACGGGAGCTGTTGCGGATATAGCTGATCAGCTCAACCAGAGAGAGCAGGAAGTTGCCATTGATATCAGACCTAATCTCCCATATATTGAAGGTGATAGAAAATATCTAAATGAAGCATTGATCCAGATACTTGAAAATGCAAGTAAATTCAGTTCGAACGGACAGAATATACAATTGATAATCCATGAAGGTTACAAAAGTCTTCACATAAAGGTAATCGACAAAGGAATTGGAATACCTGAAGAAGAGCTGGAAAACATATTTGCAAGATTCTACCAGATAGACGGTTCAAAAACAAGGCGTTATGGAGGCAACGGGCTTGGACTGCACATTGCAAAGACCATAGTGGAAGCTCACAAAGGAGACATATGGATCGAAAGTGAACCCAAAATTGGTACAACTGTCCATGTGAGACTGCCCACTCCGGATCACGGAATAAAAATACAGAAAAAATATAGATAAATAGCTGTCAATGCAGCTATTCAGAAATTAATTACAGGAACAATCAAAATCGAATCCCAGCAGGAATGTACCTGTGCCGTGGAGATTCTCAAGTCCCATTTTCTCTTTAAGGTATTCATCGCTTGGTGGGGAAGGGGAAGCAAGTACTACATTGCAAACCTTATCAACTGCCTCTACGTCTGCACATGGTTTTGGAGGCAATACTACGATAAGAGGATTGTTCTTGACATCCATCTTTTTGAGGACACTGGTGTCATATATCACAATATTACCGATAACAAGTTTATCCTTACATGTTTTAACTTCTTCAAGTTTAGCCTCATCATCTACATCCTGACCAACAACACAACCATCGTGCATAAGAATGACATTCGGACCTTCGGGCCAGCAGAAATTCATGTTAGTGGTAAAAGCGAATATCACATCGTTCTTCAGAACTGCTTTTACACCTTTATTGTCACCTCTGCCAAGTCCCATGAGAGTCATTTCATCAGCTTTCTTCTCAAGCTCTCTGATAATCTCTCTGTCCTCTTCGTTAAGCAGGAGAGTGTTTCCTACACCCTGCATCTGGATTATACTGTTTTTCACATTCTCTATGATCTCATCGTGTTCCATAAGTACCCCTTCATTATATGAGTAAGCAAAGCAGATGTATCAATAACTCTTCTGGAGTAATATTCCGCCATATTTAAGCATATCGCATTAAAGCTCTAACTCCTATAGTAGAGATATAGTCCGAAATGCTAATGTATCACTTTAAAAATTCCGGCTCTGGGTTCATAAAGATGACCTTTTGAAAGAAGTATCTTTAATTTGGAATCTGCAAGCTTTTCCGGAATATTCATGGATATTGCTTTGTTAATAAAAGCAATATACTCAAATCCGTTGCCGTCATCAAGTTCCTCGGCAATCGACTGGACCTCGGCTTCATAATCGATATCTTCAGTCGTACCAACGGACTTCCTTATTGAACAGAGAGCTTTCCTTACATCATCCCTCAATGAATCATAATATTCTGCATCATTGCGGTAGTAATCAAGTGAGAGACACATACCTCCTGCAGATGAATCTGGCACACCGCTGGTCCGGATCCTGTCCATAAGTTTTCCTTCACCGGTATCACCTGAAAAGAACTTATCAAATTCATCAAGACGATTAAGCGTTATTTCAGCAGTGTCCACAATCCACCTGTCACGGATGGATTCATCAACATAATTCATTTCCTCAGGACGCAGGGAAACAAATACAGAACCATCTCCCGGCTCGTATGAACGAACCTTTCCAAGTACCATCACATACGATGGAACCTGTATCGTTGACAGAAAAACAGATGCTTCAGACTGGTAGCTTCCGGCATAGATAGTGAATGCTCCGGTCGGATCAGAGATGCGTGCTCTCCACAAATCCCTTTCACTGCCTTTTTGCTCAGAGAGACGGTCAACTTCCGTAACAACACCCACAATAAGTACCCTGTTTACTTTAACCCCTGTGGGACTTATGAGGAAATTAGGTGAATAGATATCCTGATCGGATGGTGATGACGAATATAGATGGAAACGGGAATCATTGAACTCCCTGGCAAACATCCTGTATGCAACTTCTCTCTCAACCATTACTTATCACATCCTGCATCCATTCGTTCCAGAAGTTCTTCAATACGCTTCTCAACATTATTTTCAGGAACCCATACAGACCTGGCAACAAGTGAAACTCCGAATTCATTTCTGGATGAGTTCCCCCTGGCTGCAAGATATTTTCCGGTAAGCACTTTTTTCATATCTTCAAACACAGCTTCATTGGAAAGTGAACTCTGTGCCATTTTCTCAGCATCGTGCATGCTTTTACCGTAAACGGTCTCAGAAAGTTCCCTGTTAAGCATCAGGTGAACTGCACCTGTGCCGTCATCAAGAATGGCTTTTATGCGCATGTCCGTAATACATTCCACTTCCCCATGGGAACGACAGGAAGATTTCTGTGTTACACGATTGCATTGTGGACAGCGCTCAATAAGTCCTGAGCCTGATCTGACAGATATTATATTACCACTGACTGTCACATCAAACATTCCTTCTTTCTCAAGGAGTTTTTCAATGGGAATAGAAGAACTTGCCTTATTTACCGATTCCATTGTAAATGGAAGTCCTGCTGCATCTGAGATTTTTTCAATGGAAGTTGTCTCTGTGAAATTAATGGATGGAAGACCCCTGAATATCCTCACAGATGCGCCTTCAAAACGAATGTAATCACCAATGTCAGGCCCGCCCAGAGGAGTCCATGAAGTGAACGGCAGTTTACCAGTCTCGTCTGCCAGGACACCTTCAACAACAGTTACTTCCTCACCTTTGAGCATTATCTCACGATGATACATCTCCACGATCAATACTACTGAGCTTACAAGTACATCTGCAGGAACAATGTCACCCAGTTTTTTGAGATTTGAATGGGACATCTCTTCCGATTCCGGAAGCTCATCATCCTGAAGGTATATTATCGTTGATCTTTTTCCAAAATAGAGTTCAGGCCGGTTGTTCCAGAGGCGTGTATAAGCGTTCTTAATGCGTATCGCATCACCTGACTTTAAGGACATGTCATCCCAGCATGTAAAAGAACAGATGCCAGTCCCATCACCAAGAGTTCCTGAAAATATGGTTTTCTGTTCACCCTGTATTGATACGGTTTTTTCAACAATATCAATTATACGTCCGCTTATTTCAATGCCATTTAATCCCGGGGAAAGGTCTTTGACACTTACAATATTAGATGAAACTGGAAGATATTTGCTTTTTATCATTCGTTTAGCTTCATCCAGAGGAACCCGATATTTCAAAAGTTTGTCAAGCTCTCTGCTGATCTCTTCCCTGCTAATGTTTCCAAGCGCCATGGTTAATTCGTCTATATGTGGCGCGATTTTCTCTTCCATAGGGATTCTCCTTTAATTGAAGTTTCCATAATTGTATTCCCTGATTGGCAATAAAGATAACTAGCTGTATACAGAAGAGAAAATAAGAAACAAGATTCAATCTTTTACTACCGTGTACAAGAGACAATAAAATGATTCAAGGATATCCAATACAATAATCAGGAATGGTATTATTATCAGTAGATAACCAAATATCGGCAAAAATAGTCCAATTGTATATGCAAAACCTGCATGAGGAACAATATCCCCGTAGCCTATAGTAAAAGCTGTGGAAAAAGACCAGTAAACTGCGATCAACAAAGATGAAAATCCATATTCTTTGCCACCTATGAAGTAAACTAATATTCCGGATAAAACTATCAAAACTAACATAAAAAATACAAAAAGAAAGATCTTACGACAACTTTTTAGTATTATATTCTTAAAGATAGAACAGCTCACATTCAATAATGTATCTGTTATCCTATAAAATATTTTTGTTTCCCTTCAAATTTATGATTTGTGAGAAATATTTATCAATATCATGCGAACATACAATAATTGTACAGGAAACACTTAGCCAACTTTAAAAATTGTTTTCTGCTATTTTATGGGGGTCAATAAATGCCAAGACTAGCTATAGTATACCTTAGCACCCAGGGAAGTACAAAAATGATGGCAGAAGCCATTGCTGAAGGTGCACGTGAAAAACATGTAGACGTTGATGTCAATAGTTTTTATGAATGGGACCCGGCAGAAGTTGCAAAATACGATGCCATATGCATAGGTTCGTCCACATTCTATTACACAATGCTTGAACCCATAGCTAAATTTCTGGACAAATTAATTGAGATAGGGATTGAAGGTAAATTGGGTGCAGCTTTCGGGTCTTACGGATGGAGCGGGGAAGCACCTGTATTAATTGCTGAAAAACTCAGAAAGGCTGGTGTAGAAGTAATTGACCCGGTATTAAGAATCCAGTACATACCAAATGAAAAAGATCTGGCTGAATGTATCAGACTTGGAAAAGACCTGGCTAAGAAAATGAAAAAGAAAGAGTGATTTTATCTAAGTCGTAAATGAGAGAAATATCCAAATAACCCTGAAAAGACAAATAGGCTTGATTTGATTTGGAATTTTCTTTAAAAAACTATATATAGGTTATTTTGCTAGTTGTTAGAGAATACTAAACCAGATTCAAAATATAATTCATATAAGAGGATATTTATGACAATAATTCCGTTTGCACCTATTGAGAGAGTTATAAGAAATGCCGGAGCACAGAGAGTAAGCGAATCCGCAGGAATGGCACTCACCGACATACTTGAAGAATACGGTCTTGAGATCTCCAGGGAAGCTATCAAGCTCGCAGAACACGCTGGCAGAAAGACAGTGAAAGCTGAAGATATCAACCTTGCAAAAGATATGCTGGGAAAATAATCCCAGATATCCTACTTTTTAGTATCCATTATATTCTGGAATTCACCATTTTATTTTCATGGAAATCAGCATTGAGCATAGTTCAGCTGATGAGGTCTAACAGACCTATTCCGCCTAATGTAACACTACTTACTATTACTCCTGCTATTAGTACTCCTGCAAGTATTGCCGGAAATGCATGACGGAACTTGATACCAAAAACAAATGCTGCAGCGCATCCGGTCCACGCACCTGTAACAGGCAGCGGAACTGCAACAAAGAGCGTCAGGGCAAGTGTACCATATTTCTCAAATCTTTCCGAATGGTTACGTTGTGTTCTTCCGAAAAGCCATGAAAAGAATTTATCAAATAGGGAATAGCGGCGAAGATAAGTGGAAACCGGATCGAGGAACAGGAGTAAAGGAACAACAGGAAGCATGTTACCCAATACTGCAAAAATGAATGCAGAAGCAGGACTCATATGGAACTCAAACAAAGCAATAGGAATTGCTCCCCTCAATTCAAATACCGGCAATGCACCGATTACCATGGTTGCAAGCCAATGAGGAAAAGAGGAAAGTAAGCCTAGTACTGTTGCTTCAAGACTCAATTACATTCCTTTCCTGATAATGCAAAGTGTGCCAGCAGACATTCAAGCTGTATTCTTTCATTGGCACCTTCTGTAAGCCTGAAATCAATCTCACCGATGACATCAATCAGTTCAACCATCTTCTTTTCAGGAATATCAACGTCAAACATAGCCCTGTATATCTGGCCCACAACGTCCTCTCCGGAAAGACCTTGCTCAAGCAAAAGACTGTCCAGGTGTTTTCTTGCAGCACTGAAGCTTCCTTCCAGAGCAGTCGTGATCAGTTCTTTCACCTGTTCCGGACGTGCTGTTGCAGTAATCTTGTATATTGCATCCTTGTGGATCGTATCAGCAATCAGAGCTGCTGCCTGGAGAGCATTGATAGCTTTTCGCATATCGCCCTGTGCAACATATTTGATAGCGTCCACACCATCGTCTGCAATATCCAGATTCTCATTATTAGCCACAAATCTTACACGTTCTGCCACAGCTTCATCAGACAACGGACGGAACCTGTAGACTGCACATCTTGACTGGATAGGCTCAATAATCTTGGATGAGTAATTGCATGACAGAATGAAACGACAGTTGTTTGTGTAACGTTCCATGGTACGCCTGAGCGCAGACTGCGCATCAGATGTTAAAGCATCTGCCTCATCAAGGAAAATTATCTTGAAATCTGCACCGCCAATAGGTGTTGTTTTTGCAAAGTTCTTTATCTTTGTCCTGACAACATCAATTCCACGTTCATCAGAAGCATTAAGCTCGGTGAAATTCTCACGCCATGATTCACCGAAAAGCTCACGTGCAATTGACACGGAAGTTGCGGTTTTTCCAACTCCGGGAGGACCTGAGAACAAAAGATGTGGAAGGTTTCTCGTTTTGATGTACGATTTGAGCCTTTCTACAGTCTCTTTCTGGCCGACCACATCGTCAAGCTTAAAGGGCCTATACTTTTCAATCCATATCTCTTCTTTAATTTCAAACCCTCCGCATAAAAGTGTACATTCCTGCAATAATAGGAAGATGTAGTTTTTTAAGTTTTCGTAATAAAAAAAAGATGAGCAGGATTATGCCGGATAGCATCCTGCTAATTCGTATTTCTGATTTTACTGGTAAATAAGCTTGTAAGCGTAACTGCCCACAACAGGGATCTTGAGCATTGTACCCTTAAGTGCCATTATAACAAGCACCAGTATGAAGAACAATGAACCGAATCCAAGGAAATCGGCTATGATCCAGCCAACATATGGTATCCATCCCACTATAAAGATGATAAGTGAAAGTGGGAGGAATATCAGCAGTGACTGCATTGCATGGAACCTGACAAACTTGTTGTCCGGCTCAATGAGCAGGAAGATTATCCCTGTGATCCAGAATCCTACATAACTAAGGGCTGCTACGATATTTTCGTTCAGACCAACCTTTGTCTTATATGTCATATGATCACCTGATTGAAATTGTGTTCTGTGGACATTTCTCTACACACAATCCACATGCAGTACATTTCTCCTGATCGATCTCCGCAAGGAAATTAGTTACCTTGATGGCTTCCTCAGGACAGCTCTTCTCACATATCTTACATCCGATACAACCAACGGTACAGGATTCCTTTACTGCCTTTCCTTTGTCGTGTGACATACAGAGTACATGTACCTTTTCAGATTCCTTTGCAAACACAAGTATGTCATTCGGACATGATGCGATACAGAGTCCACAGCTTGTACAGAGGTTCTTGTTTACATGTGGCAGGCGGTCCTCACCAATGGAAAGAGCACTGAAAGGACATGCACGTACACAGGTACCTCTGCCCATACATCCGTAATTACAGCCTTTTTCACCGTCTGACAGCATCATAACTGCCTTACAGTCTTCAAAGCCAACATACTCGAAACGATCTACACAATTAAGGCCACCGTTACATCTGACGAATGGATACTGTTCCTCACCTTCTGCAACTTCCTGTCCAACAATGCCACCAATTTCCTTGGCAACATCAAAACCACCTACTGGACAACCGTTGATTGGCGCACCTTCATTGACAACACGTTCTGCAAAGTCTGCACAACCTGCATAACCACAGGCACCACAGTTAGCCCCAGGAAGAACTTCAACAATCTCATCAACCAGAGGATTTGTCTCTACCTTGAATTTCTTAGATGCCACTACAAGCATGACACCAACAGCCAGTCCAAGACCTCCAAGGATGGCTGTGGCCTTTACAAGTAAAGTTACCAGTTCGCTCATATTGGAATCACCCAGAAGTAGTTAACAAAAGCCATAGAAAGCATCAGTGCTATGAAAAATGCCTGTGGAAGTCCTCTAATTGCTGAAGGTACGTTCACAAATGTAGAACGTTCCCTAATACCGGCCATCATTAGCATAACAATAGTGTATCCAAGACCTGCTGAGGTACCGAATACGACACTCTGTGCAAAGTTGTAACCTGCATTCTCATTCAGGATTACAGCACCCAGCACCGCACAGTTTGTAGTAATGAGCGGGAGATAGATACCAAGTGACCTGTATAGAGAAGGTATATTTTTCCTTACAACGAACTCTACCAGCTGTACTAGTGCTGCAATAACAACAATGAAACTGATAAGGTCAAGGAATTCCATCTTTGTCGGAACCAGAATATAAGTGTAGAGCAGATACGACACAGTTGATGCCATTGCCATGACGAAAACGACAGCTCCTGACATTCCTGCAGCACTTTTAATATCTTTGGTCACACCCACAAAGGAGCATAATCCAAGGAACTGGATCAACAGGAAGTTCTTAATGAACAGACCATCCATAAAGATTGAGAATAATGCATCTTCTGCCATTTTAACCACCCTTTGCCATCTTCTTTTCTTTCTGATAGTTCACAATTCCCATCAATGCTCCGATGGTCAGGAAAGCACCCGGTGCCAATATCATTGTGGTTATTGAAGGATTGACCGGCAAGTTGATCAGAGTATAACCAAAGGTCACTATCTGACCAGTACCAAGAAGTTCCCTTATGCCACCGATTAGCATTAGTACAAGCAGGAAACCTGTTGATGTACCAAGACCATCTATGAATGAGTAGAAGACATTATTCTTATTTGCATAAGCTTCTGCACGTCCGATAATGATACAGTTTACGACGATGAGAGGTATGAAAACACCTAACGCCGCATACATCGACGGCGAATACGCTTCCATTATCATATCTACTATAGACACGAAAGTCGCAATGATTATGATGAATATTGGAAGTCTCACTGTCGCAGGAATCAGTTTCCTCAGGGATGAGACCAGCATATTCGAACATACAAGTACAAATGCAGTACCTGCAGCCATACCTATGGCGTTTTCCACCGATGTGGTTACTGCCAGTGTAGGACAAAGACCCAGGACAAGGCCGAAGGTCGGGTTGTCCCTTGTAATACCACGTATAAATTCACTTAAAGGATCCATAATATCACTCCTCTGCCCCTTCAATTTCAGTTATTTTTGTATTCAAGGCATCTACTACCGCTCTTGAAGATATCGTTGCACCAGTTATTGCATCAATTGCTCCACCATCTTTGGAGAGACTTAGTGAAGCTAGAGGAACATCAATGAACTGAGACTGGAAATCGTCATTCACGATCTTAGCACCCAGTCCTGGAGTCTCTGAATGGCTTAGAACGTCCATTCCAAATACATAGGAGAACGTGGAGTCTACAGCTCCTGCAACAACTATCATTCCCTGTGCTCCGGTCTGAGTCTGGAAGAATGCATATCCAATTATACTACCCGAAGAATCAAGCGCACGGTAATAGAGAATGACAGGATTACCCTCTTCATCAAGTGCATCACTATAGACAGGATCAAAACTGGCGGCATCAGAAATAAGTCCTGCCAATATCTCGGTTTTGGCATTGGCCTCATTGATCTTGAGCTGAGCACTTGTTGGCATATAAGTAAGACCTAACAAAAGAGCTGCTACAACAGATATTATCACAATTTTTGCGATTATTATAGCGGTTTCTTTATTGGATTCACTCATTGTTGACCACCTCGAACTTCAAAGATGATGGGATCTTATCCATTACACGCCTGTATGCTTTTTCTGCACATGACATTGTACCGAATGATGCAGGCATTGTGTTCATTTCAATAAATGATGCAACACAGTTTGCAAGGAATATACCATATATCAATCCATCAACGTAGTTAGCGAAGTAACCATAGATGAAGACAAGTAAACCACATGTAATTCCGTAAACAATACGTCCTTTCTTGGTCACAGGAGATGTTGCAGTGTCCGTTGCCAGGAAGAGTATTCCGAAGAAGACGATTCCTATCATTGAATATGAAAGCTCAGGACTTGGACTGAGCAGTGCAAACATCTGTGACATGTACATCAATGGATTCAGACTACCTTCATGAACAAGAGCCATTACACCTGATACGAAAAGCAGTGTCTGTGGCAATATTATCATTGTTGCAAAAAATGCAAGCGGAACTCTCCAGTCAATATATCTCTTGTAGATAAGATAGACACCACCAATAAGCAGTATTGGGGAAACGCCCACCATAAGACCTGCACCATGCTCAAGTATAAGATCAGAGAACTGACCGATATGAGGAATAGATGCAGGAGTCATATAAGATGCCCAGGCACTCCTTGTAAAGATCCATGCAACAAGAACCGGATTGAATATGTAAGAACCAATGCCTCCGAACACGTGTTTACCAATGGTTATTGCAAAGAATGCTGCAAAAATTGGTATCCATATAGGAGCTTCCGGCGGGATAAGTAATGCCAGCATGAGTCCCAGCATGGCAGCATGGCCATCGCCAATTGTTATTTTTTGCTTGAAAATTGTCTGTATGGCAAACTCAGTAACCACAGCAGTCACCACTGAAGCAACAATAATACCAAGGGCAGGAATGCCAAAGAAGTATATTGCTGCAAGACAAAGCGGAAGCAGAGCAATTATCTTGCTAAAGTTTAATGTCTTGAAATCTAATTTTGTTTTCTTATGAGGAGGAGCTGAAATTGTATATGTCATTTTTACTCACCTCCACAGCCACATCCAACTTTAAGATTGGATGACTCTTTTTCAGGTAAGTCTTCGTATGCCATCTCAATTGCATCCTTTGCATACCTGATAAGCTGTAATATTGGAATCTTGGAAGGACAGACTGCTGCACAGTCACCACATTCAATGCAGTTCTCAACGTGTATCTGTCTGCTTTCGTCAAAGCGACCCTGGTCTGCCATTACAGCAAGGCGGCTTGGTATAAGTTCTACAGGACAGACATCCACACAGCGTGCGCAGTGGATACATTCTATTGCTTCATCCCTGATAACCTCTTCTGGTTTCTGGATGGTTATTCTGGTAGTTCCTTTTGTTACAGGAACCTGATCAGTATATTGTGCCACACCAGTCCTTACTCCATTGGCAATGATCTTACCAATTGCGCCAGTGTAACCGTATGAATCAATAACATCCTTGAATGGTGTTCCGATTCTTACAAGAATATATTCCATCTTGTTAGAAACACCTTCAACTGAAACAACAGTATCATAGAATGGAACACCGGTTTGAACTGCATCATAAAGTGCTTTTGCAGATTTGATTCCACAAACAGCAACTCCTACATCTGTTGGATCACAGCCGATTTTGACCTTTCTTCCTGTTACTCTGTAAGTGAAGAAATTAAGGATCTTTTTACCAAAGATACGCTCCTGGGAAACAATAACAATGTCTGAATTCTGCTCATTGAAATAGTAGCCTACATTGCGGCTTCCGATAAGAGGAGCTACTTTTAGCTTCTTTTTGTTAACTTCAATTCCTTCAAATGCATCGATTGATTCCTTATCATCAGTCCTCAATACGATAGCACCTTTCTTAGCGCCTGCTGCCTTCATAAGAAGTTTTAAGGCATCTAGCATCTGGGAAGCATAATCTCCAGGAGTCTTGAAAGTACCACCGATCCATTCGGATGATGTTGCATTGATAAGTACAGTATCGATCTTCTTACCCTTTGGTCTTAGGACTGTGTGGGTTGGTATTCCGTAGTGTTCTACTATACCTGATTCCTTAATGAACTTTGCAAGCTGATCCGGCTTTACATCCTTGCATGCTGAAAATGCAACACTTTCATTGCTGTCTTCAGGCTGGATGATAACACTCATCACCTTGTTGCCATCCGGATGAGCTGCCTCTTCTATGGCAATGACCTCACCACAGACACTTGAGTGAACTGCAGAAGATTGATATTCAGCACTTTCACCTATTTTCTGTCCAATGAGAACCCTGTCACCTTTCTTCACAAGGGGTTCACAGACAGCACCCCTGTGCTGCCTGAGCGGAATAATGATCTTTTCCGGTAATGTATCTAATTTCTTGATTTCCACATTATCAACTCCTTAGAATGCAGGCTCCCTTTCGACTTCTGTTGGTTTTGCATTTGCAATAGTTACCTCAATAGTCTTTGTGGTGAAATCTTCCTCAGGATCACTTACTGCCGGATCCTTTTCATATCCGAGAGATGTCCAGTCAATAGCTGTTGCAGTGCTACCGTGACAATCTGCACATACAAGCGGGTCCTCAAGACCTACACTTGAACTTACAATATTGTGGCTGACCTGATAATACAACTCAACATGCCTGATGACCGCATTTGGATAATCTGCGTTTCCATCTGCATTTCCGTCATATGAGCGGATCTCTTCTTCTGTAACATTACCATTACCATCTGCATCTGCCTTCAGGACTTCTGCCGGAGCTATCGGATTGCCAATGGATGAACTGTTATTCGGATCTGCAACAACTGCTGCATCAATTCCTTCGTCCCACCAGGTACCTGTGATCACATTAAATGGTTTGAGCATGGAACCGTCGGTCTGCTCCTGAGCTGTTGGCAATGCATCATAATTTACACCTGATGACCATGAGATTGTCGGAGTGAACTCGGAATCATATGTGACATCTTCACGGACACCGTTCTGCCAGCTGAATGACTTCAGTACCGGAGTACCGGTAGCATCTGAGCCTGGTAATGCCGGGATGTGACATGTCTCACAGCTTACTGTTTCAAGGTGACCATCAGCTATTGTACCGTGTGAGATACCTTCGTGACATCCTGATGAGTCACATTCCAATACACCAACTTCAGATTCCATATGTGCACCTTCAGATGTGAACAGATATTCACGGCTGCCGATGTTATGATCTTCTGTCACGTGACATTCCTGACAGTCTACTGAATCGTGAACATCATAAGAAGCTGAATCTTCAAGAGTCCATGCAACAGCAGTTGTCTCAATGTCAGCAGTGTGACAGTTGCTACCACAAAGTGCCTTGCTTGGAGCACCGTTTACCTCATCATGAACTTCAGTTACAAGTGGGAGTGGTGCCAGAACATCAAGCATGTAACTTGCCATGTAAAGTGTATCACTCTTTATCTCTTCACTTGATTCTTCGATTGCTGCTTCGTTTGCATTCTCGAAGTCACCTGAAGCTATGCTTTCTGCACGTGCCTCAAAGTCATAACCAACCTGGTTGTGACAGGCCATACAGTCAATGTCAACACCATAATCTGACATGTATCCACCACCGGGGTGAACCTGTCCGTATGTTACTGCCATTGTATCTTCATCAATGCTGTCAACATCAACACCATAATCCATGATAGAGGTCCACTTTTTCAGGTCCTGCTCAACATGAGATGATGTTGATACTTCCTCGTATACTCCTGCGTGACAACCACTGCATGAACTGTCAGACCATGTCTGTTCAGTCATGTAATGAGCAGACATAGCTTCATTGCCGGTGCTGCCTACATACGCATACACACCAGCTGCAGCGAACATCACAACGAGGATACCTATAAGAATTACATTTAATTTAGCCATAATTTACCTCGTGTCATTTCTCTGCGACTTCTTCAAGCTGTTTGATTACAACAACAACGGTGTTTCTCAAATCCTGCTCATTGGTTATTTTCATGTCATTTGAAACGTATTTGCTTATTTCGAATGACTTTCGCACTACTCTGACATTAAAGTCAAAAACCTTATCAAGAAGACCTTTTTGAGGAGTTACTCCTAAAAAGTCCACATCCATATGATTGCCAAGTACATTGGCTTTAAGTTCAATTTTATCCAGAGGAGAACCTGGTTTTATGTAAATAATATGATGTTTTACAGAACCAAAGTGCTTCTCTATACCTCTCCAGCCGTATTCTTCCACTAATTCATGAAGAGCGACAACAAGGTACTTATCCTTGCTTGAACTTGTTCCCGTACCTGATCCTGTGCTGGGATTGCTCATTCTATTACTTCCTTTGGATGAATATAATAAATATAATAGAAGGAAATTTGCTTCCTTCCTATCCGCGGTACATAGGTTTAATATTTAGTTATATCTTTTCATATTACATGAGGTATAAAACTGTTGCCATTGTACTGATTGCGGTTTTCACAGGATTATTAATGATAAATTATGTTCAGGACCTGAATTCACAGAGTTTTCCTGAACAACAGATTTACTCACAAACCAGAAGCCTGATGGATACTACTGTAACTATCACAGTCGTAAGTTCCAATGAAACATCTGCTACTGAGACAATCGATAATGCTTTTGAAAAAATAAAATATGTTGACGAATTAATGAACAACTACGACAATAATAGTGAGATCAGCATTCTCAACAAAGAGGACGAAGTAACTAATGCAGATCCAGAACTTGTCAATGTGATCAATCGTTCCAAATATTATTCTGAAAAAAGCAATGGAGCCTTTGACATCTCAATTCAGCCAATACTGGATCTATGGGCCAGCAAATATGCACCCGGTGGAACTAACCAGCCACCTACGCCAGATGAGATCAATGAAACATTGAAACTTGTTAACTATTCAGCAATAATAGTAGAAGGAAACAATGTTTCTATGAAAGAAGGAATGAAAATAACCCTTGGTGGCGTTGCAAAAGGATATGCAGTTGATGCTGCTATAGAATCACTGAAAAGTGACGGAATTACTTCAGGATTTGTAAATGCAGGTGGTGACGGAAGATACATCGGTACAAAGCCTGATGGAACTCAGTGGAGAGTAGGTTTGCAGAATCCTGATAAAAGTGAAGATGCAGTAACCATAATGAACATCCAGGATGTTGCTGTAGCAACCAGCGGAAATTATGAGAGGTATTTCAGTGATGAAGCAAAGGTCTCACACATAGCAGACCCGAGAACAGGATACCCGTCAAGTAACATGATAAGCAGCACTGTTATTGGTGGAACAGCAATGGATGCAGATGCTCTTGCAACTTCCGTATTCATACTTGGAGAAAAGGATGGACTTGCAATGATTGAGAAACTGGACGGTGTGGAATGTCTTATCATAACTAATGATAAGGAGATTATAAAGTCTTCAGGATTCTCTACCTATGAAAGCAATTAAAAAATAAGTAAGATTTGCCTGTATTATTGCAGGCTGACCTCATGAAGGGTCTCATAAATAGGCCCTTTTGGGGTCAATGTACTCTTTTTCAATTTGATGGAACTCACATCCATTGAACCGATTTCAAAATCCTTCAGCTCATCAAGCAGTTCAAGGAATTCTGTTTTTTTCTTTTTAGGAAGATATTTCACCCTGGCCAGAGTGGCATGGGCACTAAACCGATGAAGAGTAGGCTCAAATTCAAAAGATGAAAGACAATTTTCAATCTGCTCATTAAGCACATCAAAGTTACCTTCACATCCAAGCCAGATGACCTTGGCAAATTTAGGTTTTGGGAAAACTCCAATACCTTTTACCCGGGAAGTGAATGGTTCACATTTCACACTGTCGAGTGCCTTTGAGATATCAGGGATCTGATTTTCCGGTACTTCACCAAGGAATTTCATGGTAACATGCACCAGATCAGGATCGACAAACTTGAATTTGAATTCATTGAACTTCAATTGAATTTCGGTAATCTTTTCATGCAACTCCACAGGGAGGTCTACCGCAACAAAAGCTCTCACCACACATATCACCAATTATCATTTATACTGAGGACATAAATTTATATCGCTGCTAAACATGTGTTATTTATAAAATGAGCATATATAATATCTTATGTTTTAGTAGTTTTATTGTTGATACAAAAACAGAGGGGATAATTTGGACAGTGCACAGGTAGTTGTCAACACTGCTGTCAAGCTTGCAGAAGAGCTGAAGTCAACGGCAATAATAATATCAGGAGAAGCAAATTTTGAGAAGCCTGAGACTAGAATTCCTGTATACTTTGCAAGTAGCAAACAAAAGAATATAATTGATCACCTTGTAGCAAGCAGCAAAACCAAGGAAGAGAAAACAAAAGAGATTCTGGATAAAATAGGTCAGCAGGCTGCCGGAAAAATCGAACATGTGGAAAATATCTCTGCAATCGAACTCATAATGGAAGAGATCAGCGAAGGAACCATTATAGGCATAATCGAAAGCAAGGACTCATATGCAATCGTTGTCCACAACCTTGAAGATAATGTTATTGTGAAGAAAATGAAGGAATGTGAGGAGAGGGTTGCCCCGGAGGTCCTGCGTGCCGTTCTGAAAATTGCTTTTGATATTTCTAACACTGGACGTGAAGGTAAACAGATAGGCACTGCTTTTATTGTCGGTGATGTAGAAGAGGTCATGATGCGCTCACACCAGATGATCTTAAATCCCTATGCAGGCCAGGAAGAATCCGATTGTGATCTGAAAGACAGGAAGAACTGGGAATCTGTAAAAGAGTTTGCCCAGCTTGACGGCGTTTTTGTCATATCGGAAGAAGGCATTGTCGAAGCTGCCGGAAGATATCTGGATGTGGACGCAAGAGAAATTGCCGTTGAAAAAGGTCTTGGAGGACGTCATGTATCCGCAGCAGCGATCACAAGAGATACCGTATCCATTGCAATCACAGTTTCACAATCAGGCGGAGTCATCCACATCTACATGGATGGGAAAGAGCTTATGTATATCGAATCAACTGAGAGAGCTGTACGCTTTCTCTAATAGCTTAGTAACAGATTACAAAGTAAATAATATGGATCGTTTACTTTCAAAATCTATTTTAATTACTGTTCCTGAATACGAGAACGACACGTCTGAAAGATATGTTGAATTTTAAAAAAAAAAAGAAATTAATTGACCGGTAGAAGCTACCGATCATTTGCTTTAGTCTTGTTTATTATTATTCAAACTTACACTTAAATTGGCAACTTAAGTCCAACTGAGTCAAATACAAGTGCAGTTGCAAGATAAAGTGCTGCAATGCCTGTGAGCAGGGTAATAATTCCTGCAATTGCCAATGGAAGCATTCCGAAGAACACAAGTGCAAGACTGAAGAATGTGAGGTCAAGCACTATGAAGACCACAGTGATCATCTTCACACCTATCTTGAGTGTGCAAATTGTGAGTGATGTTGCGATGAGACCCCATACGAGTGTGAAGAATCCCATTGATGCGGAACTTGCTGCATCTACTGGTGCACCCCAAAGTCCTGCTGGTGCAAGGTTGATGTATGAGAATGCAAACCACCAGAGACCAAATATTGTGAATGCTGTTGCAGCAAAGGTATCACCTTTCTGCCAGAGCTGCCATCCTGCTAATACTTCTGCGACGCCACCAAGTGTTATTGCCATTGCAATAACCATAAGAGCATCTGAGAACATGCCTGAGTTCAATAATCCTGCGAATGTTGCTGCAAAACCAAGACCGTAAAAACCTACTGCTGCCGGACTTGCTGCAGACAAATCTTTAATTGTAATTTCTCCTTCCATAGTTTATCACTTCCCTAAGATAAATTGGATAAATATCATATAATATTCAAATTTGTATAATTGTTCATACTGACCATAAAATTAAACGCCAGAAATTCTCTACCATCAAATAGTGTAATACGTAACTGCTTGCTACCTCCATCAAGTGTTACTTGTAACTGCTTGCTACCTCCATCAAGTGTTACCTATTTCACCTCCTGCTAATGACTTTAAAATAGAAGTATATATCATTTTTGATTATGATAAAATAGAATATTAAAGATTAAGCTATCTTTCCGATAACAACGAAGAAATAAAGACTTAAAATTAATATAAGAACCAAATACAGCTTTTTTAGCAATAATACACTCAAAAAAACCTACAAAATACAAATTAAATATAAAATATAATAGATATATTTCCAGAGAGTCTGCTATTTGTATGTTATGCACATTTCTTACAAAATCAAGACGGAAACTTTATATACCAAAATCGTACATATTTTCTGCTTTTTCAAAGAAGAAAGAAGACTGTAAATTCAAAAATACTAAATTTTAAAACGCAGCAAAGCAGCAATTCCACCAAGCGCAAGCAACTTCTGACCGGGCTCAAATATCGTACTAAAAACAACGATTTTCCCCTGCGAGTGCTCTACTGCTTGCAAAAATGAATCAATATCGCCTTTTTCACGTTCCATTCTCAGCATTTCATCTGCAACCAGAAGAGTATCAATGGAACCATAATCCAGAGCCATCTTTACTTCCTCAAGTCCGTAGGCAACTTTGCCGTCCACAGAAATCTCCTTTAACAGGTCATCCATTAAGCGGGACTCGCGGGCAATACGGGACTCCTCCATGATCCGGTCCACAGCACCACGCTTCAACACTTCCTGGAAACCGGACATTCCGATGGAAGAAGTATCCTCTGTAACAACACGGGAAGAAAACTCAGCTTCTTTTGATCTCAGGTACTTCATGAAGTCATCTTTTATGAATCCCGGACCCGCAACAACAACAGCCTCTGATTCTGATGCTGCATGCAGCAACTGGTCGATAATTTCCTGGAAAAAGACTTCCCTTAAAGTGCCTTCACTTCTTTTTCCGGAAGACTGACTAATGTGAGAATATAATTCGATACCATAATGACGCACCAGACCTATATCCGCATCTCCTTCCTCAATAGCAAGAATTACAACTTTTGGTCGCTTGGAAGAAGCCTCAGCTTCATCAATACGTTCTATCTGGTCCTTTTTCCAGGTTTTGATTATTGAAAGGTCAAGTCCTTCCTCAACATTAAAAGTGTGATAGTGGCCTGCATCCATACCATGCTCAATAAGACCATGAATTCTCAGACGATTGGAGAACTTATGGAATTGAATGTCTTCCACACGAATACCCAGTCTTACTGTTTTTTTTTCAACTTTTTCAGGTCGCAGTTTATCAGCCGAAGTGTCGGCTTTTCTTTTTGTAAGAGCAAATATGAGGTCACCTTTCTCTATAATATACTTCAGGTGCCAGAGATCATCCAGAGTTTCAGGTACTATGGTAATCTCACCATCTCTGCCTTTCAGATTTCTCTTTACGACTCTCATGTTCACACCTTAATATCAGATTCACCTGGTGGCAACATCATTGCGATCTTATCAGGTGATGCTATCTGCTTGACGAAATTTGGCTCTTTTAATTTCTCCACATATATCTTGTATATCTTTTTGGCAACATCATTCTGGTTATATTTACCCGGAACAACTTCCACCACATGCTGACCATATTTGCGGACAGCAGATGTCGGACCGCCAATGACCCTTGTGCTTCCTTCAAGTTCAAGGCCAATAGCTGCAGCAACCTGGACATCCCTGAAATAGTTCCTTTCACCACGTATTACGAAAGAACCTTTCTTAAGATATTCTCCGGTTTCCGGTGTCTTGGATACCTGTTCAGGCTTTATCCAGTAACAATCACCGCTGAACTGGCCTGATTTCCATACACTTGAATAGGAAACCACAAACTGTGCAGTCTCCTGCAGAGTCTCCTCAGGCACATCTTCGCCCATAGTCTTGATAACTGTAATAGGAGCTCCGGGATCCTGAGTGTGGAATACGATATCACGCTTTTCCATGTATTTTTTAACGATCTCCTCATTAGTATCGGCATCCCTGCCTGCAACCACGAGGAATCCATCGGAGGACATGAACCATCTGAAGCGCTCATACCAGTACTTTTTATTACTGACCTTGCGTTTGTTAGAAACTTTCTTTTCGCGTTTCTGCATGGCAAGTTTAGTATCTTCTATGGCTTTAAGGGCACCATCTTTCTTTTTGGTGAGCTTCTTAGCCTTATCATAATAGACCTGTGCATTCTGAGGAATTGTAAGTTTAATATCTATAGTGGCTCTTGTACCATCGAGATTCAGAACAATATTCCCTTCTGCTGAATTGATATTCTCTATCCACTTTGCAGCAGGAACAGTATCCTTTGCCTTTTTCAAGATGGATTTAATCTCATCCCATGAGTAACCCTTGTCACGAGCCTGTTTCAGTACATTGATTATCTGTTCTATATCAATATAATTTGCATAGATGACTTCTGCAATACGGGTTTGCTTGTCTGCATCCGTTCCGAACTTTTCAATGGCATCTTCCTGTTTTTGCAGACGACGGGCAAATACGTCAACCTTTTCTTTCTTGACAGCTGTGACCGCTTCCTGCACAGATTCTGCAGCAGCTTTTCCGAAGAACTCATCAAGAGCAGCATTAAATGTAGGGAATGATTCCTTTTCAGAATCACTGTAAATAGATAACTCAAACGGAAGCACATCAAATGGCTTCACCTTACCCTTGTCATCCTTTTTCACAAGACAGGGTTTTAGGTCACCTGACAACAGTGGCTTAAAAACATCCTGTAGAGCAGAAATGATTGCCTGAATTCCATCTGAACTTATTTCCTTTGCAGGTTCGGATTTGTTAACTCCTGACCTGGCACATACCTCTTCCGCAAGCACTCCACCAAGGTTGAACCTTGTTGCAATGGTCCTTACAACATCAGCATCCGACCCTGCAAATACAGCTTCAAGATCGCTGGCCTTGGCATCAACAGGGCTGATCTGGGCTTCCGGATATTGGTATACTTCACCGCTACGTATTCTTCTTCCCTTGAACGTTACCGGTTTCATCGGAAGGATGATCTTTCGCTCGGAATCAAGAAGGACAATGTTTCCCGGAGAGAACAGTTCAACAACAAGAACTGTTTCCACACCGCCACGTACAACACCGATCTCAAGTATCCTGTCAAAGTCGTACTGTTTGACAAATGTGATTCGCCCTGCCATGATGTGCTTTCTGAGCATCATGGGGAATGACTGTGGAATCTTGGGACTTGGACGGATATGCTGGCTCATATGAGCACGTTTCCCTGCCTCGATCACAAGGTTATCCCTGCCTTTTTCATAGACAAAGAGATTTATTCTTATCTCGTCGGGTGCAGGCTGGTAAATCTTAGCTATTTTAGCATCTATTATAGATGTCTCACCTGAGCTTAACTCAAGGGCAAGGGCAGCTACATCAGCACTCGTCATTTCCTTCTTCATGCGTGGACTATAATGTAGACGGTGACTATAAGGTTTATGACGCATAAAGCAGATTTAATATCAAAGCACGATTACAAAATAGGAGCTACAGGCATAAGATGGATGAAAGGACAAGACAGTTCGTGGTATCTGCATTTCAGAACTATTATTCTACGGCAGACATAAAGTTGCCACCCGATTTTACTTCAAGAGAATGGGGTTTCATTGAGTTTACCAGCGGACAGGATACTTTCATGAAAAGACATCGTGCTTTTGGTTCAGAGGGAGAGCTTCATGATTACCTGCGCGGGATCGGACCTGCGCATGCCTATTATTCTGTTGCGTATTATGAGTATCCTGGCGCTCCTAAAATGAAGGAAAAGAACTGGCTTAAAGCCGATCTTATTTTTGATATTGATTCAGACCACCTGCCCGGAGGAATAAATTCCTACGCTGACATGCTTGAAAAAGGAAAGAAAGAAACGCTGAAACTCCTTGAGTTCCTGATGGATGATTTCGGGTTCAGGGAAGAACAGGTTCATGCTGTGTTCTCAGGAGGAAGAGGTTATCACTTCCACATCAGCGAAGAGTCTGTACTTTCACTTGGAAGTGCGGAGAGAAGAGAAATTGTTGATTATGTCAGTTCAAAGGGACTGAACCTTGACAGAATATTTTCCAAGAAAGATATTTCCGGTGACGCAGGTGCTGAATCTGCCAAGATAGCAGTTTTCCCATCAGAAGATGACGGGGGTTGGGGCGGACGGATCAACCGGTATCTTATCACATACCTTAGTTCAATTGCAAAGGATGAAGATGCAGTAAAGATATTAAGTGGGTTCAAAGGAATTGGAAAGACCACTGCAGAAAAGCTTGTGGATAATTTTCAGGATGAATCCAGGGTTGCTGCTTTGAAGAAAGGGAAAATGGATGCCCTTGGTGGCATCAAGAAAGAGATTCTAATGACCATTGTCAATAAGGGTGTTGAGCAGATGGCAGCATGTGTGGACGAACCTGTAACTGCAGATATTAAGAGACTGATCAGGCTTCCGGGTTCGCTTCATGGAAAATCAGGGATGAAAGTAACTGCACTTTCAATTGATGAACTTGAAACTTTTGAACCGCTTAATGATGCGGTTGTCTTTGGTGACAAGTCGGTAAGAATAAAAGTAATAAAACCGTTTGCTGTGCAGATGAAAGGTAATGACCTGATGGTCGAGGAAGGTGTACAGGAAGTTCCTGAATATGCCGCAATTTACCTTATGTGCAGAGGTGTTGCAGAATATGGACGGTAATGAGCTAAAGAACGTACTGAGAGATGAAGGTAGTTCCACACTCAAATCTCTGCACCCGGGCTTTTACAGGGATGTTGAGAAATACCTCAAAGAACTGGAAGAGGAGCTAACTAAAATAGATAATCCCCGCTCTGTCGAGTTTAAAATGCTTGACAATGAGTTACAAAGTGCTATTACCGACATTGAGATTATTTTCATGCGTCGCATACGTAAAATAATAGACTATGCAAGAACGAATGCCTTTTCCAGCATGCCGCCTACCCAGGACATGAGCAAATTACTTCCGGAAGAGAAAAAAGTATATGATTCGGTACTCACAGCAATAAATTCAGCGCGCTCAGAGTTGCTGATACCAATACTTGATCCACAGGCAGCAAGCAACAAGGATAAAAAAGAGGCATCAAGAAATATTAAAGATGATGCTACTGTAAAAATACCAGACGCATTCAATGCCGAAAGTTCAGAACATATGAATGCGGACATGCCATCTGAGACCAGCAATAAAGATGAAATAGGCAAAAGTAATATAAATAAAGAATTCGTTGTTGTGCGAATACTGGAGGACCTGCCTACTTTCAAGGCTATGGATAATCGCAATTACACATTACATGCCGAAGATGTTGTCGTTTTACCGACCCTGAATGCAAAGGGACTGATCAAACGCAACGTGGCACAAATAATCCTGTAAAATTAATAACATATTTAGGTGAAGATAATGAGGATTCCAAAGAGATTCAGAACACACTGCCCTTCATGCAAAAAACACACAGAGCATGTTGTTGAGAGAGTAAAGAAGGGTAAGGCATCAACACTTACACACATCGAAAGACAGAAGAAACGCCAGAGCGGAATTGGAAACAGTGGAAAGTTCTCAAAGGTGCCTGGTGGAGACAAGCCAACAAAGAGAATATGGCTCAGGTACAGGTGCACAGAATGTAACAAGGCACACCAGAGACCATGCTTCAGAGCAAAGAAATTCGACTTCGCAGAGTGATTATCATGATAAACAAACCAAAAAGCAGATTCTTACGTGTAAAATGCAATGATTGTGAGAACGAGCAGGTAATTTTCGGCAGTGCAAGCCGCAAGGTAACATGCCTTGTATGCGGAAGGACACTTGCGGAACCTACCGGCGGCAAGTCAACAATCACAACACACATACTCGAAGTACTCGAGTAGATCAAAGTGATTTATAATGGATGATAACAACTGGCCTGAAAGCGGGGACTTTGTTGTCTGTACCGTAAAGAATGTTACTGATTTCGGTGCATACACAACCCTTGAAGAATTCGATGGAAAAGAAGGTTTTATCCACATATCGGAGATTAAGGCCGGATGGGTCAAATACGTAAGAGACCATGTGCGCGAAGGACAGAAGGTAGTCTGCAAAGTTCTGAATGTGGACCCCTCACGTCGCCACATCGACCTGTCCCTTAAAGATGTCAACGAGCACCAGAAACGTGCAAAGATACAGGACTGGAAGAACGAGCAGAAGGCATTCAAGTGGCTTCAGTTCGTTTCAGAGGAAACGGGAACCAGCAATGATGAGATGGAAAAAATCAAACCAAAATTGCTGGAGAGTTTCGGCAGTCTTTATTCTGCATTCGAAGAAGCAGCCATGAGTGGCGAAGATGCTTTTAACGATGTAAAGATGAAGAAGAAGATTGTCACAAGCATCGTAAAGGTTGCTCAGAGCAATATTAAACTGCCATTTGTAGACATTGCCGGATACATAGACCTCAATTGCTATCTGCCTGATGGAATAGAGATCATTAAACTGGCTCTTGAAGCAGGAAATGAAATTGAGGAAGAAGGAGTCAAAGTAGACATCAGTTATACTGGTGCACCAAGATATAGGATCAAGGTAATTGCTCCTGACTACAAGAAAGCTGAATCCGTGCTCAAGAAGTCCTCAAACGCAGCTATAGATACTATTGAGAAGCTTGGTGGAAAAGGCGAATTCCACAGGCATAATGACACTGTTAAGGCGTGAGACCCTTTGGGACAAAAGATCTTCAAATGCAGGAATTGCGGCAGATATACTTTGGAGGCTGTCTGCCCGAAATGTGGATCTGATACATTCAGGCCACAACCTGCAAGATTTTCCCCACTGGACCCTTACGGCAAATATCGCAGGATAGCAAGAAGGGAGGGTAACCTGTGAAGGAAATAGAAGTAATACACATAAAAGAAGATGTGGAGCTTAACAATCCGGTACTTATAGTGGGCCTGCCAGGAGTAGGACACGTAGGAAAACTTGTTGCTGAACATCTGGTGGAAGAGCTTGAAGCAGAAAAACTTCTGGAGATATATTCACATCATTTCCCACCTCAGGTTCTTGTTGATGAAAACAGCGAAATACAGCTTGTGAACAACGAGATGTTTGTTTGCCACACGGAAAAACACGATATTATTGCGCTAATAGGTGACCATCAGAGTTCTTCAACTGAAGGTCATTACAAACTTTGTACTGTTTACCTTGATCTTGCAATGGAATTCGGAATTAAGAGAATATACACTCTTGGAGGATTCCCAACAGGACAACTTACTTATTCTGACGAAGTACTTGGAGCTGTCAATAACATCGATCTTATTGATGAACTTAAAGAATACGGAGTCAACTTCAAGGAGAACGAACCAGGAGGCGGAATTGTAGGAGCATCTGGCCTTTTGCTGGGACTCAGCAGATTCAAGAACATAGATGCAGCTTGCCTCATGGGACTTACATCAGGATATCTTGTAGATCCGAAGAGTGCACAATCACTCCTCAAAGTCATATGCAGGATATTTGACATTGACATCGACGTTGGTCCACTTGAAGAGCGTGCCAAGGAAATGGAAAAGATAGTTGCAAGACTCAAGGAAGTTGAGCAGCAACAGAAAGGCATGCCGGAGATGAGCACCGTAAAAGATGAAGACCTGAGATACATCGGTTAATAAGAATGCTGATCAATGCCGACCTGCACCTGCATTCCAAATATTCGATGGCTTGCTCGAATAAAATGGAACTGCCATTAATGGCAGAAGAAGCAGCGAAAAAAGGCATAGATCTGGTTGCAACAGGAGATTGCACCCACCCCCAATGGCTAAAGGAAATAAAAAAAGCATCCATAGATGATGAGACCATAGCCATCGGGAAAACTAATTTTATAATCACTACTGAAATAGAGGATAGCAGCCGCGTTCATCATCTGTTATTGCTGCCCTCAATATCCAAGGCAGAAGAACTCTCAGAAAGAATCAGTAGATATTGCAATCTTGCAGCAGATGGCCGTCCCACTGTGAGACTCAATGGTTGCGAGATAGCCGAAATAGCAAAGGATGTAGAAGCACTCATTGGCCCATGCCATGCATTTACCCCATGGACAGCACTTTACGCATATCACGACTGCCTTAAAAGCTGTTATGGAGACATGACAGACTATATTTCATTCCTGGAACTAGGACTCAGTGCTGACAGCGACTATGCTGACAGGATAGAAGAACTGCAAAGACTCACCTTTCTGTCAAATTCAGACGCACATTCACCATGGTCCAATAAACTGGCACGGGAGTTCAACCAGATAAATGTCCCGGAAATATCCTTTGAAGGACTGCAAAAAGCTATTCTCAGGGAAGAAGGTTATGGAGTCACATACAATGCAGGTTTCTATCCGCAGGAAGGTAAATACAATGAATCTGCATGTATCAAGTGCTACACACATTACTCACTGGAACAATGCCATGAACTGAAATGGAAATGCAGCAATTGTGGTGGCCTAATTAAAAAAGGAGTAAAGGACAGAGTTAACGAACTGGCAACTTTTGATACTCCTAAACATCCACAGCACAGACCACCTTATGTTCACCTGATGCCGCTTTCTGAAATAATAATGACTGCACTTGGACATGCCAGTATCAATACAAAAGGTGTCCAGACTGCCTGGAACGGACTGATGGAACGGTACGGAAATGAACTCAATGTCCTCCTGAATGCAGAAATTGCTGACATGGGATTCCTTGACAAACGTGTTTCAAATGCAATACTTGCATTCCGGGAAAAGAGGCTTATAATCCATCCGGGTGGCGGTGGACAGTACGGACATATCGAGATTCCCGAAGAAACTGATAATAAAGAAGAAATCGCTCCTAAAAAGAGCCAGAGTTCCCTTTTTGACTTTTAGAGTTTTCCTCGATAGCTTTTTAAGATATTACAGCCTTCAAATCCAATGTGCCGAGGTGGCAGAGCGGACTAATCCGCCCGGCTTAAAGGCCCCGGAGTCCAAACGCGACCGGCTCGAGACCGGTTTCTCCGGAAGGAGTGCTTGGGTTCGAATCCCAACCTCGGCGTAAAAACTATAGTTAAAAGCCCAACACTTTCACCCTGCTTGTTTTCAAGTTATATGCAGGGAAGAGGAAGTAGTGGATATGGGACTATACAACTATAAGAAAAGTATTCAAACTGCTGAACAAAGGATAATAGAAGCAGATTATTCACAAAAGAACAAGGACACTATTTTTGCTTTTGTGAACGTATTGTACGCAGAGGGTCTTTCCGATGCAAGAATTCTGAAATACCTTAGTCAATTGAACATACTCAGCAAGAATTTTGACAAGGATTTCGATGAGATTACAATGAGCGATATGTATCGCTTTTTGGCAGAGCTGGAAAGATCTGATAAGAAGCCATGGACTAAACAGGGATATAAAGTCACAATAAAACGTTTCTTCCGCTGGCTCAATGGCGGAAAAGAACCAGAAATGACCGAGTGGATCAAGACCCCTATCAAACAATCTGATCAAATGCTCCCAGAGGAACTACTTACAGAAGAGGAGTGTATGAGTATGATTGACTGTGCCAACCACCCACGAGATAAAGCAATTGCTGCGAGCTGGTATGATGCAGGAGCTCGTGTGGGTGAAATCGGTGAAGCAAAAATAAAGCACGTTGTCTTCGATGAAGTTGGTGCTTTTGTGATGGTTAAAGGCAAAACAGGCATGAGAAGAGTAAGATTGGTTTTCAGTGCACCATACATTGCCAAGTGGTTGGACATTCATCCTCTCAGAGACGACCCAGATGCTCCATTATGGGTAAACATTGGTCACAGAAACTTCGGAAAGGAAATGAAGTATGGAGCTATCCGAATGGTGATTAAAAGAACAGCAAAGAAAGCGGGTATTAAGAAGAGGGTATACAACCATCTTTTTCGACATTCCCGAGCAACCGATTATGCAGGTTTCATGTCACAGGCACAGCTTGAGATGCATATGGGGTGGAAGCACGGGACAAGGATGTCTGGAACATATCTTCATCTTCAGGGTGCTCAGGTTGACAACACCATTCTTGAACATTATGGACTGAAGGAAAAGCAGGATAAGGTTTCGGAGCTTACTCCTCGAAAATGCTCTCGTTGCAAGACCACGAACGGTCCAACATCTGATTTCTGCAGCAGTTGTGGAATGGCTCTTAATGCAGCTGCAGCAACAAATATCGATGGAATGCAACAACTGGGTATGCAATTGCTTCTTGAGATTGGTGCAAAGGATCCAAAGGATGCTCAGGAATTACAGGGATACCTGGGGAAATTGAAGGAAGCATTGTCTGATAGCACTTCAACCTCAATAAGTGACGAGTGAATCAACATGAGCCACGGACTTGCATAGCGGTGCCTTCCAGAACTGCAGGTCCTGGTTTGTTGGGTTCCCTGTAGTGGCATCCACTGCTTCAGGTGTTCCATATCCCTGAAGGGACAGGTTCGTAGTCTTACCTGCTACCTGTAATATCAGGTGCCTCTTGTCGTAATAGGCATCCTTTACAAATACCTGATAGAAACCTGTGTCTGAATTCACTGCACCCATCGTATCCCTTCCAAACACGTATGTGCTCTCAAGGATCACCTTTGTCCCATTTTGTATTGGGTCGCCATTCTGGTCTATAACATAGCCAGACATAACCACTCCTACGGTCGATTCTGACCATGATGTTGACAAAGGCAGGAGTCGGAGATAGAGATAGACGTTCTCCAGTATCTCTATTTTATGGAATATCGGTGTGTGCATACCATCTGAGCTGAACATTATCTTCAGCTTGTAGTATTTCCCCTGATAGCCTGCGTTATTCATGACCTTGTAACCTGCACCGTAGGACGTGGAACTTGTGCCGTCCGGCCCGATCCAGCCTGAGTTTGGTGTTCCGCTTTGGTCATCACTGATATAAATCTGTGCCCTTATGTCACAGCCTGCTGCTTCTGTAATTGACAAATAGAACAGGTCCAGGGACTTGTTATGCTCCTTCCACAGGTACCAGGGCATCTCAATTAATCCAGCTAGCGGATACCGGGTTATCTTGATATTGCTTAGTGTTATGCCTTCTGAGTATTCTGTCGGTGTCGTGTAATTTGCCTTACACCTGAGCCTGAAGTGCAACTTGGTCGTAGTCATAGCGACCACTTGACCTGTCCCACTTGTTACTCCGTTCTTCGACCACACCACAGTTCCGTCTGCATCCAGAAGCTCCAGTATGAAGTAGCTCGAGTTGATGTTCACATCATAATCAAACTCCACTGATAGAAAACCTGATTCTTGCCATATAAAGCCATGATTCGGATAGTTACTATCTATCACCGTGTATGTAGTGTCTGCCAACAGATCTATTTTCAGCTCTTTATTGCCTGCATCAACGGTGCCATTGCACGACAGGAACCCGTCATCCTCATCTATTTCTGTTGAATAGTTCGGTTCAATTTCCTCTTCCTCTAGTTCAAAGGTATTGTTATTGAACACCACTCCGCTTGTGATGCAGCCATATACAAAATCTGTAGCATCGAACACTTCTTTGTTAATCCTGTATGTGCTCAGGCCAATCTCACCAGTCTTGTTGTCCACGTCTGCGGTGTGCTCCAATGATATCTCTATGTCTGTCGTTAGAGCCGAGTGCAGCATCTCGTTTTTAGACCAATAAAAGAATTGACTGTCCGGTTGATTGACCTGTGAACTCTCTATTACCAGTGGATGAAAATCAACCGGGACCAGCACTGTTGCGGGGTTCGTGTCCGGGAAACTGAGCAATCTGTGCTTTATCCACATGTCGAAATAATACCGGATAAAGTCAAATGAAGGCGTGTACTTTCCGTCACCTGTTAACCATACTTTCGTTCTCCAGTATTTACCAGCAGCCGTTCCTGTCCATATTTTCCCGTTGTTGTCTGTATAATAAGTGCTTGATGTCCCGTCCGGGCCTACAAATCCTGACGTGGATGCCAGACTGTCACCTACATCGATTTGAGCCTTCACTTGTGTATCAGCTGTGCCCAGTGTATAGCCAAGATCTATTATCCTCAAGGCTTTCATGGATTCCTTGTACTTGTAACCCGTCTGCTCAATGTAGCCTGAAGTCTTGTACCTGTCCAGTACCACGTTGCCTATGTACATGTGGTTGTCCCAAGGATCCACAGGCGAAGTCCAGACCGAAGGAGAATTCGGAGCAATGCACCTGACCCGGAATACACAGTAATCGTCTACAAAGGTAACCACCTGGCCAGTGCCAGAAGCTGTCCCTGTCTTGCTCCACTTCACAGTACCTTCACTGTCCACAAGCTCTGCAATGAAGTACGATGAATTCAGCACTACATCATAGTCAAAGGTTATCTGGATAAAGCCTGATGCGATTATCTCAAACCCTTTGTTCATGTGGGTCTCATCCACCTTGTTGTAATCACTCTCATCGGCCAGGTCCAGTTTCATGCTCATTGTAGAATTATCCAGAGTAAGCAGGCCTGGCAGGAATCCATCATCTGTATCTACGTGGGCTGAGTTCTCTGGATAGATGTCGATCTGCTCTGTCTGGAGCATGAACATATCGCCATCATAGTCCACGTTTAACGTAGTGACTCCTTCTGTGAATATCAGGTCATTCTCTGTTTCCTCTTCCAGCAGCATAGCCGGTGAAAATTCCCTTACACCAATCAGTCCTGTATTTGAATCCGGCTGGCTTGCATCTGATGACTCCAATGCAAGGGAACCACCTAAACCTTCATTCCAGCTCTCAAGCGTGAACTCATCACCAGTTGTCCCGCCTGTCACTGATACTGCCGATACACTCCGGATCCCTGTGTCACCTGCATTAAGAGCAATTTCTATGTGACTGCCTGATGTCTTATAGGCTTCTACTGAAGTGCTAACGTCTGCTGTTTGTGAATTGCCAAACTGATCTACATAAGTAATAGTCACATCCAGAGGTGCATCGCCTATTGTGGCCTGTGGCACTATGAAACACCTGAATCCGCCTGATGATATTGAATCTCCCACAGTGAATCCTGTGCCCACAACATAAGTTCCGAACACGACAGCATCAAATGCCATGCTTCACCTCAGGCCACGTATTTCATAGCGAACGCCAGCACATTTGAATGGTCTGGAGATGTGAGCATCTTACACAGAAACTTAGTCGTTGCTCCATCTATGGCTATCACGTCCCCGTCTACCAGTCCTGCATCTATTGACAGCCTGAAAAACAGCTCCGACTGATATATCGGGGTCTTGTTATTTGCTGTATTGTGTATCACAGGCTTCATGAAATAGACTTTTCCGTTCCCGTTGCTTTTCCGAGCGTATGGCGTGTCATAGTAGAACTGTATGCCATCGTCTTCATCCCTGTCCTGGAATGAGAATGGCCTGGTCATCCTGTAATTTTCCAATCCAGAGTGTTCCCCAGTACCCGCCCACCATGCGTTCCTGGTAGTATAACAATAGAAATTTGTCAGGCCATCAGAATATTCTTTGGTGCCCATGTGCTCCATTACACAGATGAAACTTGACTGCCTGTCGTTGCTTGAAGGTTCCGGTTTGCCCATTACCACAAACCCTGTAGAATCCACCCACAGCCAATAATTTATCTGAAGGGTTGCCATGTCGGTGTACATATCATAAGACCAGTCCCTTCCCTCAAATCCAATAAATGTCTGGAATTTTGTGTCTCCCCAGGTATGGTTTATAGAGTCCCAAGTTGATGTAAACGTAACTCTTAATCCCTGTGCACCAGTATCATTTCCCTGATACCTTATGGCTTCGCTTGTCTTGTAGTTATGAACTTCCAGCGTCATCCAGATGTCTGCTGAATCGCCTGTATATTTTAAGCATCTTCTAGCCAACGTAGCTTCTGTGCTCCGATCAGTTGTGTCCCAGGTCGCATCTCCCTCTACCCAGTTCACAGAAGAGGCAATCAATGCATCAGCGATCTCATCCACGATGTCAGGTAATACTTTTGCTCCACTTGTAAATCCCATTTTTTACCTCACTCTACATACTTTATTGCGTAGTTTACCCTGCCTGTGTTGTCTGGGGAGTCCATTCCTATACACAGGAACTTCGTTGTAGCTCCATCTATCGCTACTACATCTCCATCCACAAGGCCGCCACCTTCTGAGAACATAAAGAACAGTTCGCTCTGACCTATGGGCATTGTCTCTGCCTGGTCGTTGAATATCAGGGGCTTTGCATAGTAGACCTTCCCGTTACCATCGCTCTTGAACGCATGATAATCAGCGTGCCAGAACTGGATGCCTTCGGTGCTCCAGGAATTTGTATAGGTGAATGGCCTGCACATGTTATGACATCTTCCAAGAGAGTTCCCGGCAGTGTTCCTCCAGCCTTCGTAATTCAACTTCGTGTAGTTGTAGAAATTCGTCAGGCCATCGCTGTATTCTTTACTGGCAATCCTTTCTACCACAGTAATTGCTGAAACCTGCAGGTTATCTGTTGAGTTCGCTTCCGGTCTTGCCATCAATACAAATCCTGTAGAATCCACCCAACAATAATATGTTAGCTGAGTCGAGAAACAGTTAGTCACTGGCGTTGTACTGCTTCTTCCAAAGAACGGAACATAGGTATGATAGTCCATGTTCGGGTATGTGTGGTTCACCGAATCCCACGTTGAATGGAACGCAATCCTCAATCCTTTTGCCTGGTATGATGTACTATATACCCAATATGATTGGTCATGGCATTCCAGGGTCAGATATATGTCATCTGTGGAGTGGTACAGGCACCTTCTTGCGTTATTTGCACCTACCGTCCTGTCCGTGGTGTCCCATGTTGTGTCTCCATCCGTCCAGCCTTCTGCTATTAGCTTGTCAGCGATCTCATCTATCAAGTCTGCAAGCACCTTTGCTCCACTGTAAAAAGTTCCTGCCATTAATCATCCACCTCCATGAACCATGATCCGTTCAAAATCGTTCCTCCATTGTTCAATTCATCACTCTCACGTGATATGTTTCCTACTACTGTTCCCGTGTTTATCTGCCCTAATGGAGAACCTGATTTTACCGTGGTCGTCCCACTGTCCACCGTATCTCCTGTCATCGCTACTTGCCTTTCTACTTCTGTGTCCTCGCAGTACACGATCTTACTCATAAATGACTTGCCGGACAGCACACTTCCATCCTCGTAAGCCCCGCTAAAAGTAGAACCATCGTAGGTCTTGAGCCTGAATGTTGGATCATTGCTGCTCCATATCTCCAGTTCCCAGTAGTAGCTGCCTGGCCCCATCGGGTCAAATATCCAGTGAAGCACCTCTTCCTGGTCAACTTCCTTGAAGATAGTCTCGACATATTTCACTCCCTTTGCCGGAGAATCGTAGAGCCTTGCTACTAAATTCTTCCCACCCGCATCGTGTACCACTATTTTGATGCGACCAAAATAGTGTTCTGCCGTGAAAGCCTGGCCAAAGGTGGTTGTGGTTTCGTCCCATGCTGCTGTACCGCCTGTCCTTGTCTCTAGTTCCACTCCTGTCTCTGGTCTGACCTTGACGTAGACCATGTCCTGCTGTGAGTTTGTTATCTTGCCTACGCTCATTCTTCAGTGCTCCTTGTGAAGACTATCTTCTGTCCAGTTGGTACTTCGAATATCAGATCCTTGCCTGTGCTGGATGTCTTTACCTTAAACCCATTCATGTCCAGATCCTCTTCTGCAGGGTTACTGAAACCACCTCCTCCACCAGATACAATAACACGCTCATTGTTGATGGGGAGAACAATACTCTCACCAGAACCAAGCACTTTTGCAGTAATCGTACCTCCCCTGTTCAATGCAACAGATGCCGAGGACCCTGATTCAGGGAGTGTAGCCACACCAATCTCTGTGGTTGCTTGCGATGCCAGTACATCCATGACAATAGATTCTGTAATGTCCACACTATTGGGTGACACCGAGTAGCCTTTCAGCCTGCTGTGGCTCAGGTCCCTGTCCGGAACACAAACAATGTGCACTTCAGAGGACGTGGCGGTTTTTACGTGAGAAATCTCAACTATCCTTACCCAGTTGACCCCGGTCATACCTACTGTGTAAAGTACATCTGTATATTCAGTCCAGCCATCGAACTTGACAAGCTGATACAGTTCCAGATCATGTCTTTTTGTAAGGGTTGCAGAGATCCTCTTTACAGGAAAATTGAATAAAGCGTAAAGCTCAGAAGCACGCTGGTCTGCACTGGCTTGGCTGGTCACATATGGAGATGGGTATTCCATGTACTCCCTGGGCTTTGCTGTCCCATTTGTGACATTGGTACTTTCCACTACTCCTGTGTACCAATTGCCGGAGGAATCGGACCCCTTGGCGATGATTCTGTTGTACTTATCATCGGAGGAGTTAGCCACCGTGATCTCAAGAATATCATTGTCCGTTTTCTCCAGCACTGCAGGCAATGGCAGGTCCAGGCCATCTGTATCATCGTCAATCTCTCCTGACCTGATGAAATAGGCACTGGTAATCCAATCAGGAGATTGTTCGGTTCCTGCATTTCGCCATTTGACCTCGAAAATGCAGTTGTAATACTCCGCAATCTCTGCGATGGCATCAAGTTTTGAAGTATTTGGATTGAAGATGAATTCTTTTTTTGTAATTGCAGAATCGGGAGAACGTATTTTGTATGGTTCCACGCCTGTCACTGTAGCCCAGTTGCTTCCACCAAGCAAGTCCTCGATATAGGTAATGATATCATCTATGCTTGCCAGTACAAGTTGAGTGCCAGGTACGAACTGGCGGGATAGGAACCACCTGAGGTCATAGGCATAGATATCGACTGTTTCTTCCACAAGTTTCAGATCATATGATTCATCAGGGGCCGTGATGCCACAAAATACTGCTTTGTTGTTTCCGGATTGGTCTTCCAGCTCAATAAGCACATCTGAATAGTTGACCGGGATGGAAACATCTACTATATGTGATTCCAGTTGCCAGAAAGCGTCCTTGATGGTTTTTGAAACTTTCAGGGATTCCAGAGGATATGTGTTCAAATCAACCATTATGCAGTATGCCTCCCAAAACTGATTGTGTAAGTATACTTTCCACTGCCCATAATCAGTTCCTTATACTTTAGCGGAGGAACAATGTAGCAGCTGGTGTACGAATCGGAGTCAATTACCAGTGTACCTGGCGAGCCGAGTTTTCCCAGCAGAGTGGATATCTCGGAAAATACCTCTGTGTAGCACTCAAAAGTCCTGGCGAACTTCTGCTCAGGAGATGCCTGGATGTACGTTTTCCCGGAAAGCAAGGTCGTTTCCTTGAAAGGAGAATCAACCGCAATTTCCGTATCCCTTATCACAGATACAGGTGAACCATCGAAAGTAACAATCATATGCCATAACCCCGTTGAACACGTTTTTGCCTGTTGTATTTCTCCAGGTCATGGACAAACTTCTCGAAGGGGTAATCTGCAGAGAGGTTGACATTCTGAACCACGAACTCATCTCCTGCATATGTATTATTAGTGGTACTTGTGCTTGTAGAAAAAGATCCAGCTACATTGGTTAAACCCGAGGCCAGCACTCCATCCATATTTCCAATGGACTTTTTGAGAGGAGATACAAAGAACGCATCCCAGTTTGGTAACTCGGATAATGGCCCAACTTCTGCGGGACTATGAGGGAGGTATCTGGAAATGCCGGAAAATACGTCTGAGACCGTAGATGTCAACGGATTTACCATCGACTTTATTCCGTTGATGAAGTTCTGTATCAGGTCCTTTCCTGAACGATAGAAGCTGCTACCAGCGGTTGAAAATATCGAAAGTATAGGATCAAATGCACTCGATATTATGGAGTACAAGAAATCCATACTATTCTTGGCAATATTCTGCAATGTCTGCCATGCACCTGCCCAATCTCCCGTGAGTATTTGTGCAAATAATAGAATTAGGTTGAGTATCTGGCCAAGCACGTATTCAAACGTTTTCAGAACCAGAGGCAGCCAGACCATTACATTATCGACTACATGGTCTGCAATGTATGAGACCAATGTCCCAAGAGCAGATGCTATAACAGCCACCGCAGATGTGATCGTATCACCATTCTCAGTCCACCAATCACTTATTCTGTTCATGGCATTGGACACAAAGTCCTGTACAATGGAAATGAGCGGTTCAACTGCAGTACGGATGTTTTCCAGTGTATCCATAACCACTGGAGATACTTTGTCCCAGCTCTTCCATATCAGAATAGCACCCAGTGCAAGAGCAGCAATCGCTATTCCTACTGGACCTGTTATAATCGCAACTATACTACTCAAAGCACCAGCCAGACCGGCACCACCGAGGAAGGTTGTTATTGTTCCGATAGCACCGATAGCAGAACCTGCTACAATCAGCACTGGTCCAATGGCTGCAGCTATGGCTGCTACTGCTACAATGACCTTGAGTATTGGTTTTGGAATTCCAGATACAACGTTGAGAATCTCAATGAAGGCACTGACCAGTGGCATGAGTCCTTCAGCGATCACATCACCGAAAGTTATCATGACATCTTGAAGTGCGGATTTGAGCTCACGTATAGCACCTCCTGGTCCCCCTTCCATTTCCTCTGCCATTTTAGCTGCAGCACCAGCGGAGTTCTCGAGCAATTTTGTTTGATCATGAATAGCATCTGACCCTACGGATAACAATGCAACCATACCAGGCCCTGCTTCCTGTCCAAAGAGTGACATGGCATCTGCTGTGGACAGACCAACTTTGCTTAGTGTTCCAATGATGTCTGTGAAAGACTGTGTGGTGGGATCCACGTCTGCAAGGGTTAGCTGGTATTTCTCCAGCACTCCGGCAACTTCAGCTGTTGGATCTGCAAGCCGTGTCAAAGCACCTCGTAGTGCAGTACCAGCTCGGCTTCCCTGAACACCTGCATCTGACATCTTTCCGATGATGGCAGCAGTCTCTTCCATGGATATCCCCATTGCAGCAGCAAGGGGTGCAACATAGGACATTGCTTGTCCAAGTTGAGTAATATCGGTGTTAGAGGAAGCAGATGCTTTGGCAAGGACATCAGCTACTCTTCCGGCTTCACTTGCCTGCAGATTAAAACCAGTAAGCACATTTGATGCGATATCTGAAGCAGTACCAAGGTCTATGGCTCCTGCTGCAGCAAGGCTAAGCATATCGTCGATGGATTCCATTACCTCTGAAGTGGAGAAACCCGCCATCGCAAGATACTGCATACCTTCGGCAGCTTCACTTGCAGAGAAACGGGTCGTTCGGCCAAGTTCCCTGGCAAGGTCTGTCATCTGCTTGAACTCATCGCCAGTAGCTCCAGATATGGCTTTGACCTTTCTCATGGAATCATCAAAAGAGGAAGCTGTATGGAAAGCCACAGCTCCAAGACCAAGAACTGGAGCCGTAACGTATGCGGAGAGTGTTTTTCCGGCAGAGGTCATCTGCTTACCAGTTTCCTGAAACTTCTTTCCCATCTGGCTGGCCTGTGAACTCACCTCATCAAATGCTTTCTTGATCTGGCTCACGTCTCCAATGATCGAAACAATGAGTTCACCGATAGAAGTCATTTTCACCCTCTTTTTATCTTGTTACCGTACAGCTCGTAGAATCGTTTCAGGTCCGGTCTGTCAGCGTTTTTCACTTCTGTCATCTTTTCCTGTTCACCCAAAGCCTCTCCAAGCACAGCCCAGAAAACCCTGGCCTGCATCTCAACTGCCTGCATTCCTTTTTCGTAGTAGAGCATGACCTGGTCCGTGGACATTTGGTCTAGAAGATGGCTAGGGGTGGCCCATGAATACATGATCCCCATCTGGGCAAAGATGTCCCCGATGGTCACTGACAGTTTTTTTCTGTACCCTCTGCCGGCTTTATCTCCTCTAGTTTCTGGATGATAGGCTCTAGGACGAACTTTGAGAACTCAACGAGGGTGAACATGTCCACATTATCCATGAGCCAGTCCGCAGTTATCTTTGGATTTGAACGCTGACAGGCAATTGCAACCACCTCGACAAAACTCTCGATGTTCTTGCCGTTTTCAAGATTGTGAATCTTCTCAGGAGAGTCTGTCATATCAATTAGCTTCAGGGTTGCACGTGTTGAAAACACCGAAACATCAACTTTTTCTCCACCTATCCTTGCAATCCGCTTCACCGGTGCAATGGTATCGAAATCCTTCATGATATCAGAGCTCATGTTCAGACCCCCTGCTCATCGTAGATCTCATACAATTGGTCACCTGCTGTTCTGCTAACATCCAGCATACCTTTCATCTTTAGATGTGGCATTGCAGGATCGTCTCCATCGTCTGCAGGGAACTCGATGTTCTGACCTTCATTGACCGTGGCCTTGTAGAGTGTGATGCGGAAGATCTTATCGTTCTCATCGGCGTTGGTGATACGAACCACACGATCCGAGATTGAGGTCTTACCACCGCTTGTAAGAGTGGCAGCAGAGCTGGGAGTGTAGGAATAATCTACCTTGATACCTTCACCGTCAGAGATGACCGTAGAATCTGATATCCTGGCAATGCAGGTGTATCCATCGGAATCAACTGCTACTACGTAGTCGGTGTTCCTGACGGCTGCATTGTCTGATGCATCTGTAACCACAATGCTGGAAACTTCAGTCCCATCTCCATTCATGTGATCGAGCTTTACAAAATCAGTGCCTTCAAGAGTATGTGTTTCATCGGTCACGGATACAGGAGTTCCTGCAACCGTGGAATATGTGTCCAGGTCACCTCTTATGGTGTTTAGGTTTTCCAGGTCCACTTCCATCATGTCACATTCAATGTATGCGACATGTTCCTTGATTCCAACCTTCACGATACCGGCATTGTCGGATTTTACCTCGACATCCTCCCATTCTTCCTTGAACACTGCATTACGGATGGCGCCGATATTGACAAGCGATCCTATGGATGTACCTATCTCCAGTTTTCCGGATCCAAACCGGATGGCATTTGAGTTCTGTACGGTTGTTTGTGCCATGTTATTACCTCATATGTATGATCTTGAAATCTATCGGAATGTGAAAAATGCCAGAACCATCCTCTATAGCATCATGCGAATCAAGGTACGCTATTTGCTTGATGGGATTCCCGTCGGCCACACCTTTGTACCGGTTCAGACATTCGATGACGGCATCTGATAACTGCTGTACCTGGGCATATGTCCCGGACCAGCAGGAGAATTGATACCTTGGAGTTGCAAAACCGGTCACATGGTCGATAGGATTGCTTATCTTGTGGATGGATATCGCTGGCATTTGACAATCAAGCGGTAATCTCAGCGGATATATCCTGTCGCTGATAAGATCAGCCACTGAACTGTCCTGCAATAGCAGATTTCGAAGAGCTCCATGAACAGATGTCATCTATACTTCCTGATCACATGCTGAAGCTTGATGCTGATCGCCTTTTCGATCTCGTCGGTGTTCTCATCCAGAGCAGGTCTGAGGAACGGTCGTGGTTGCTGATGGTATCTCCTTCCCAGGGAATCGGTATCATTGAATCCCTTCTCAAGACGCATTGCATAGTTCATGGTGGAGCCGACCATCACCTCACATCGTTCGTTCGACTTTTCAACAGACACAGGGTTGACCTCTGCGAGATTGCGGAACAGGTTACCTGTTATTCTGTGTGGGAAATCATCACCTCCCTTTCTGGAATTCTCCTGGGCAGCCCTCACAACAACATCAGCTCCTGCAAGCACACCCTCCTCCAGAATGTCGGCAATGTCCTTGCCCAGCTCCTGCAGGTTCTTCTGCAGCTTTTCCATTCCTCTGACTTTGAACTGGAACATATCATCACCTGATTATCTGCACCACAATCCCTGCCAGCTGCAGGAACACAACCACTGCCAGGCCGAGAAAAGCATTTCTTCCCAGCCAGCGGTTCTGTCGCTCTTCCAGCAGACGGATCCTTTCTTCGTGATCCTCGATGGAACACTTCTCAAGTACACGAATCCTTTTCTCGTGGTCATCGAGCTGACAGCTCATTTTGTCAATGCCTGCACGAACGTGCTTGACATCGTTATGAGTCTCAATTATCTTGTCATAAGTGTCAGAATCGATCTCCATTATTCCACCGCCTTGAGCTTGCATTCGTAATGATGAACAATAGAGTTGAACAGTCGGGTGATCGGTATGACAGACAACACCTCATAAGAATGGGAATAACCAGGAACCGTGCTGCTTATGGTATCACCTACTTCCACAACAATATCAGATGGCAAAATCACAGAAACCTCTGAAACACTATGCTCCCCGCTTTCAAGTATATTGATCTGTCCTGAATCATCGGATGTCAGAAAACGACATGGTGATACGGTGCTGTTCTCTGCATAGACAGGAGAACCGTATTCGTCTGTCCCGGCCTGGGTCCTTGAAATAATGGTGCATTCGTGGATCAGACCAATGGTATGGATGGTCATTCCTATTCCTCGCTGTTCACCGTTCTGATACCACTTCTTCCATATGGGATTGAGAAAGCCCGATGCTTGTACCTGTTTATGTATGAAGTGGCCTTCTCACGATGCATCTGTATGTCAGCATCAACATCGTTTGACTGCTGTTCGGACCCCAGTTTGACCTGCTTTGCAAGTTCACCGGTGTACTTCATTCGTTCCAGAACGGTTGCAGCTGAAAGATGTATGCAGGCTATGTTCAGTGCAGGTTCCGTGCTCTCCGTACTCGCACCGGTTTCAAGAGAGATCTCTGCCGATGCGTGAGTTATGATGGCAAGTATATCATCATCTGTTACGGATTCCGGAGATACGATCGTTTTTACTTCTGACACCGAGCATAGCATCTAGGTTCACTTTCCGGTTGCTTTTCTCTTTGGGGTTGTTTCTTCTTCGAGTACCACAAGGGTATTACCCATTCTTTCAGCTCTTTCTGCAGGAATATCGAACATATCTCCCTGCCTGAACTTCATTTCCTTTCCATCGATATCGATAGCAAGGTTTTTCACTTTGACCTGGACCTTGACCATGTTCTCACCTCAGATTGCACTGGTCTTGCAGATGGCTACGTCCTGTTTTATTCTCAGGATTCCAGCACTGTAGACACGACCGTTAAGATCACCTGTGTCTGGATGTTTTGAGTCCACGCCATGCTCTGTCTTGAAATCTGATGTCATGTAGAAGTCGACATAAGGTTCTCCGACGTTCTCTGTTGGGCATACAAAACCTGTGCCTGCTGTTAGTGTGTTGGTACCGAACACCTGTCCACCGTTGAGCATGTCCAGAATATCCGGCATTTCCTTGATACCATTTGCACTACGGCTGGCCATTAGCTGCCTGCGCTGTGTGGTTGCAAGTACCCAGTTGAATGAAAGACTGTCAACAGGAATGCCATCATCGTCCATGAGTTCATAGACACCTGCCAGGGCATCCGTGGCATTGCCATATGTCCCGAAGTCCTTGCTTACTGCATAATCGTTACCGGCTCCCTGGTAAAGTCCATTCATGTCATAATTAGTACCGTCATTGCTGACACCCATCATAATGGCTGCATTCTCTGCCTTTGCTGCCTTGTATGCTGCAGAAATGGAAGATGCTTTATCGACATCCACTCCGCTTCTAAGCCAGCTCTCGTAAATGCGCCTGTCAACTGTGTAGTCCTTCCAGTAAACAGGTATCTTTGAGTTGGTCAGGGATACTTCGATCTTATCTTCGTTCCCGTCCCGGAAACCATATGATACGTATCCGTCACTGACATCGGTGATTTTACCCCAGTCAACAGAGGTTATACCGAATCCCTTCTCCGAGGTCACATGTACCAGTTTCCTCCCAATAAGTGCGTTCCTGAGAGCAGGGACAAGAGAGGAGTCTATTTCTTTTGAGAATGTTGCGAGTGCGTTTGTCATTTTTGTCACCTCATATGAGACTCAGTACTACAATATCTGCAGCAGCTGAGCTTGCATCCACTGATTCCTCAGCGATGGCCACGATCTCGTCTGTTCCGACAATACCGGCTGCAAGCTCTCCATCAGCAGCTGCTTTAAGGCGTGCACCTTTTGTCACGTTCTGACCTGATGCAAGGCTGCCAACGATCAGGAAACTGCCTCCATAGAGGACAGCAGCCATGTCATCCAGTGCGTAGATGGTATCGACGTCAGTGGGCATGAATGCAGGATTGGTCTGCTCGTATCCGAGCCATCCCAGTGTAGCACCAGCTGCAGTGTTCACAACCATATCGTCATCGTTGGTACCTTTCTTGACGAGCCTGCCTGGATACATGCTCGTGGCATTTTCAATCTTAAGCTCCTGTTCCAGAGGACTTCCACCAGCTACGATCTTGTTTGCTGGTTTCACAACGCCTGAGTATGCCATTAGTCCACCACCCATTCATTCTTGGTGCTGTCCCATCTTCCAACGGTACCCATGCCTGTTGAGCTAGGATATTTGACATTCCCAGCCGTTGCTCCGAGCTTTATACTTCCCAGATCCTCTGCAAGCTTTTCGATATCCGCTGCTGACAGGTGCTGGTAATCTTCATCCTTTGTTTCGAGATTCAGATTTTTTCTGGCAGCAGTGAGACTATCCATTGCATGGTCTCTCCTCTGCTCTTCTTTGTATGCTACGATTTTAGCAGTGGCAATCTCATCAGCTTTACTTGCCACCAGCTCCTGCACCTGTTCTAGAGGAACGGATGTGGCCTTGTCCTTTTCATGGGAAGCGACCACCTTTTCGAGATCGGTGACCTTCGTTTCAAGTTCTGCTTTAGCAGCTTTCAGATTCTCTATATCCTTATCTTTGGCTGCATTGTCCTTTTCGAGCTCAGCAAGTTTTTCGTCCGGTGAAGAATCTCCACCGCTGTTAGAATCGTCTTTGTTATCTGTCACAGGATCACCTGATGCGATGATTTTGAATTGATGAATGTTACGTACCGCTACCTTTCCGTCATCGGATGCAGCTACATTCCAGGTTGCCTGCTCCCATGCAGGATTCTGGACAAGGGTAAGGGACCTGGCCTGAACTCCGCTGGCCCAGTTATCATCGATAGAATCGGCCAGAGAATAGACACTCCATGTGTTTTCCCAGGTTCCGTCCTGGATCTTTCTTTCAGCCACGGAGTCGGTTACCGATGCTCTTGCTTTGATCTCCGATCCTTCTCGCCAGGCATCGACAACCCTGCCAATCTCAGCATTAGGATCTTCAGAGAAGTCACACTCGTGGGGAGCATCCCGTGGGCATATACGAAGTACAGAGCCTTTGAGAGAGGAGATGGCATTATCTGCTTCTGAAAATGGAATTCCCCATCCGTTTTTATTTATCTCGCCTAGTGGAAATGCAGTACCTTCAATAGTGATAGCCATCGGCGTTAAAGTACAAATACAACGGGTATAAAAAGATTATACAATTCTGCTCCGTAGAAATCCTCAGTATTCAGCTCAAATGGAAGCAAACAATAATCACAAAAATACTATCTGTTGTGCAATGAATTTGTCATTTATAACTTATGATAATGATGTTAATAGGTTTTTCAATAGCCTTTTTAGTTTTAAATTCATATTAAACATATATCAATCATATCAGCATCAATAAAATGATAGAACTCGACGGAATAGTTAAGAGGAATTAACCATAAGACAGCTGATTATTGCCATTTTGCCAGAATTCTTCGAATTTAGCATGAAGCTCATTTGACAATGTCCTGTCATATATTTTGATCATGCCAAATATTTTATCTACAGAAAGAGGATCATTGACTTCCAATATAACCAGATCCCTGTCGATCAATACAAATCTGTGAGGAGTATCTAAAAGTCTTATTTGCAGACACTTGTTGAGATTCTGCATAACAGATCCATCTTCTGGAGAATCATCCAATTCCCTTAATGCTTCAGAAAGTGCTGGATTTGGATCTATCATCTTGATCTTTATTCCTTTTTTTATTAACGGAAGAAGAGTGTCATGGAACATTAAAGTAAACCTGTCCTTGAAATGTCTGGATTCCATTGATCTTATATTTCTCGGGACAATTACACAAATTTCATTTTCAGCTTCATTGTAAACGCTCCTGATCATTTTCATGACCTCATCAGCTCCCATTGCTGCCGACCAGAAGTGTTGGTCTCTGTCTTCCTGAATACTATAGAAAGACAAAGCCTGTTTTATATTATCTATTGTCTTTCGTAGCGTATCCATTTCTATTTTCATTTCGTTTTCTTTTCTAATGATAAAATCATCAAATGCAATCTTCACCTCTATTGCACGATATTTTTTTGGTCTCGAGCGCTGAACTTCAATAAATCCCATGTTTTCAAGATTTTCAAGAACTGCATATATCTTGCCCATCGGAATCTTTGATTTTTTTGATAGTGCCCTTGCATCTGTAAATCCATCTTTCAATATTGTCAAATAGGCAGCTGCCTCGTATTTATTGAATCCTATATTTCTTAGCAATTGTTCATTTTCCATGTTTAAACCACTTTAAGGTTTATCATCGAGTGAAATTCCAATATATCAACAACCACTTAGTTGTTTATAATTATTATGATATGAAATCCCATATTTTAGAATAAACTTGCAAAATACAGGAGAATACAACAGTGATCTTTACTAAAATAAGTGTACGAAATATCAATGTCCTCATGCTAATTCTATTATTGATCATTACTACTCCGGCTGTCTGCTCTGCAGGGATCAATGGAATTGAAATAAGCGCCATGGAGATCACACCACAACCAGCAGAGCCGGGAGATGATGTCACTCTAAAAATAAGGGTCACAAACAACGGCGTAGAGACGATTGAAGACTTTTCAGTAAAAATAGATGTAGAATATCCTTTCTATCTGAAAAGCGAAAGTAATAATTTCGAGAACAAGAGAATACTGAATGTCGGTTCCTCTGTGGATAATATATATTATCTGACAGTCGATCCAAATGCCATCTCCGGTACATATCCAATAGAATTCGGCATCTATGTCAACGATGTGATACTTAATCCACCAGACAATAATGTTTACGTGCAGGTTGTTGGAAGACCGGATCTTATAATAAAAGCGGATGCTATTGATAATGTTGCACCCGGAGATACTTTTCCTTTAAAGATATCTGTTGACAATGTCGGTACAGGCATGGCTAAGAATGTGAAAGTCATTTCCGAATCTGAAAATATACTGATACTGGGATCTAACATTGAACTGATAGACCGGATAATGCCTGCGGAAACATCAGAAATAGAATATGATTTTATTGCAAAGAACGATCTGGATCCTGATGCACATCAGTTCCCTATTGTACTCAAATATATTGACGAACAGGGTGCAAATTATACTCTGACCTATAATATAGGGATCAATATACTGAACAGAGCAGAGATCGGAATACAGAGTATAAAAGTAAACCCCACACAGATAACTCCTATCGATGAAGTATACATCACCGGAATTATTGAGAATACAGGAACCGGTGATGCAGAAAAGGTAGTTCTGGAATTAGAAAATGAAGACAGAAGCTATAAGTCTTTTATCGGGGAGCTCAGAAGTGACGATGACGCTCCGTTCTATTTCTATATTGACCCCGGTGCTACAGGGAACAAAGATCTCAACATAACCATAAACTACACCGATGATTTTGGTTCATATGAACTGGAACATTCAATACCGATCGAAGTAGAGAGACCCAAGACCAATATAATCCTGGTCATTTCCCTGCTAATAATAATAGCCGTACCGGTAGCTTATATTATCTATAAGAGAAGGCGGGGTGGAAATGGAGACCAATGACCTTAAAGTAATGCTTTTCCTTGCATACAAGAACCTCACTAAAAGCAAGATCACTTTCATGGTCATTGTTGCTGTAATGGCAATGAGTTTTCTCTCCATTACCTTCTTTGCTTCAATAATTGATGGTCTTGGATACGAATTTGAAGAAGGGATGATAAGGGGACAAACCGGACATCTCATGATAGAACCCCAGGAAGATGAACTTTATATTTCAGATTCGGAAGACCTTGTAAAAGATATCCGAAGAATTCCCGGCGTTGTCGGGGTTGCACGAAGACTTGATGCAAGTGCAGTGGCAAGGCATGAAACTATAGAGATAGGAAATCCTGTCCTATTTATAGAACCTGAAAACGAAAAAGACGTATCTGATTACTGGAACAGTATTATTGCAGGTGAATATCTCTCAAAAAGAGATACTGATGAGTTGTTGATAGGAGCAAATTTGGTGAAATCCTATGCCGAAGAAGGAGACACTCAAAAGAGGTTTGATGTAGGTGTTGGAGATAAGATCACATTGAGCTTTAGCAATGGATTCGTAAAAGAGTACAGAATAAAAGGCATATACAAAACCGGGTCACGCTTTGTGGATGACAAAATAATTATCAACTTCAACCAGTACCAGTTGATATTTGGTTCTACAGAAGATATTGCATCTAACCTCCTGATAGCACTTCCTCAAAGAGGCATGGAAGAATCCTATTCAGAACAGATCATCGATCTTGGGGTTAGTGAACAGATAAATAAATGGCAGACAAAGATGGGAGCCGTAAATCAGTTTGTAGGAAGTCTTCAGATAACGAACCAGATCACAGGCACCATCGGACTTCTAACTGCCTTTGCAACGATATATATAATAATATTCATCAATGTCACGAACAAAAGAAAGCAGATAGGGATACTCAAGGCAGTAGGCATTAAAAAGCAAATAATACTGGGGTCGTATGTTTTACAGTCATTGGCCTATGGAATCACAGGAGTAATAATTGGAAATATAATAATGAAGCTGCTGCTTTTACTTCTGTCAATACATCCGCTAAACATGCCAATCGGACCGGTAATCCCAATTCTGACAACTGAAAGACTGATGACAACATCCGCCACACTGATACTGGCATCAATTGTAGCTGGATTTTTCCCATCCAGAAAAGCGGCTGATGAGAACATACTGGATGCAATATTCGGAGGATGAACATGGAAAGAACGATAATCAAGATCGAGCATCTTGAAAGAGTCTATGCCACTGGTGCTGTTAAGACCTATGCCCTCAAGGATATCAGTATTGAAATCGAGGAAGGAGAGTTTGTTGCTATCATGGGGAAGAGCGGAAGCGGCAAAAGCACCCTCTTACATCAGCTGGGACTTCTGGACAAGCCTACAAAGGGAAACATAACCATAGACGGAAATGACGTTATCAACATTTCTGAAAAAGAGAGGACAAGGTTCAGACTCCACGAATTAGGTTATGTTTTCCAGTCATATAACCTGATACCAGAACTTACAGCTATTGAGAATGTATATGTTACACCAATGGCCAGAAATCTGAAAAAGGAAGAGTATGAGAAAATGGCAGAGGAGGTGCTTACTGCAGTTGGACTAAAAGACCGGATGTATCATTATCCTTCTGAGCTTTCCGGAGGACAGCAGCAGAGGGTGTCCATTGCAAGAGCATTGGTCAATAAACCAAAGATCCTTTTTGCAGACGAGCCAACAGCAAATCTTGATTCCGCATCATCCGAGGATGTTATAAATCTGTTCAGGAAATTCAATAAGGAGATTGGACAAACCATAGTAATGGTTACACATGAAAAGGATGAAGGTGAAAAAGCAGATCGGATTATCTGGGTCAAGGACGGATTACTGGATACGGACAAATAGTTCCAAGAACAATACAACGGGTATAAAAAGATTATACAATTAAAAGGGAGACAAGAATACTGAAAAAGAGAACGGAAATAATGTCCAATTTAGGTCACATGATATATATGATACGTGAACGTTTTTACACATAAAGTTCGATTCCCAGTAAGACGGGTTAAGTTTTTTCCTGCTCATCTATCTCAACCAGAATTACCCGAATAGAATTCCTTAAACCAATCAAACGATTGCCAACAACATCCCACACAATCACATAATCGATTCCGAAATAACCATGAGCTAAGCGATCCCGCATACCAGCAATCACTCGCCACGGAATGTAAGAATAAGTTGCTTTTATTTCATCCGGCACATTCTTAGCGGCTTCACCAATGATCTCGATATTCTTCACAACTGCCTTCTGGGTTTTCCTATCGTTGAGAAAGTCGGTGAAGTCCATTCCTGAAGTGAACTCTTCGATCTCATCAATCGCTTCAACAATATCAGTTAAAAATAACCTGTACTCACGCATGAAAACCGCCTCATGCGTGCGCATAAACCACTTCTGAATAAATCCTGTTCTTCAATTCATCCCTTACGGCACGTTTGGAGATGATATCTACCTTTGACTCGAACTCTTCTTCAAGAAAAATTCCAAGGGCTGAGAGATCAAAAAGATCCGCACCTTTTTCAAACCCAACAAGGAAGTCAATATCGCTACCGGTTTTGTATTCATTCCTTACTACCGATCCAAAAAGGCCTATTTCCTTTACCTTATAGTTCTTTTTTAAGTCCGGAAGCAGCTCATCCAGTCTTCCCAGAATAATATCCCTTTTGATCATATCGATTCCCTTATGAGACCTCTGATACACATTTTGGAGGGTCTTTTATATTATTGCTTTGGTTGGTATTGTCTGACTACTTCCATGAGTTCATTCATGAGAATAGACAGTATTTCAACTATTAGTTTAATAGATATTAACAGATTCTAATAGTTTATTTTTAAATACCCTAAGCTAGTATGGATACCTTCAAACCATCCTCCATCATCAACCTCTTCTCAATATCTTTATCTAGGATGAACTTAGAAATCCGATATTTCTCATTGAACTTGTCAATGTTCTCGAAAGCTTTCTCCACAACTTTCTCATCGGCCAGTTCTTTGAGAAACATACCTTCCTGATTCATCTGATGAAAAAAATCACGGTTTTCAAACTTTACATCAGGATTTATATCTCGGGTAATAGGCACTGGTTTAAGTCCAGATCTGCAATGATGATGCAAAGGAGGCCTATACAGATCAAGCAAATCAGATCCTGTTGAAAATATCGTACCGTGTAAGGTCCTGCACTGATTGCTAGTTCGATCATCAAATTCAGCATCGAACTCAACATATTCCACACCACGTTGTCGATACCTGTAAACAGTTGTATGGGTGGCGACATCTGCAGTGAACGTCCTGGCAAATCTAACTGCCTTGTATCGCTCCCCTTCCCAGAGTTCTGTTATTCTTTTGGCCAGCTGGTTGGGGTGCATTGTATAGATTGCTTCATCTTTGAGCATCTGGACGATAGATTCTACAACATTATCTGCCAGCTCTGTGGATATCCTCACAGCTTCTTCTGTTAGTACATATGAATCTTCGATTGCAGCTGCAGAAATTTCCTTCAGTTGATTGTCAGCATACAGCAACGATTGTTTGATAATCTCGGTGATGATATTATCCAGTTGCTTAACATAGGTATTTGATCCAAATTCCCTACGGACATTGTGGATAAGCTCTCGCTGATAGTCCACGGTCTTTAATCTGAATGCTCTCTTCATGGTTCGCTCTAAAAGGGGGATAAGCTTCTTCTCGACCCGGATCAGTTCTGGAGATTTCAGGAGTGACATTATATCGCCTGCTTATGGAATATTCGTGAAACACAAAGCAACGAAAGCAAGAATAAGTAACCAGGTCACAGTTGCAACAAGAACAAGGCTGTTCTTATGCCTGATCATTCACCTTCCACCGGGAATCCTCCCCATTTGAGAAGCTGCTCTCTTGTGAGAACTCCACTATTGTACCATTCTATCACATCACGGGATTCCAGCTGTGGCCGGCTAAGCTCCTCGAACTCTATCCAGACAGAATCTTCCGCCTTGTTCATGAGTCGAAGGCGCATATTGATGGCACTGTTAGCAATATTCCGGACAATATGCTGCAGACCTTCCAGGACAACCATACGGTCCTCTTCGGATACATATCCGGCAGCATAGGTAGATCCTTTTGTATCGCCCATGCTAAGAGGGGACTGCAACAAGCCTATTTGGATATCTGTTTCCAGTGATTTCTTGAACGACATAACATCTAAAGACCCCTTTGCATCCACTGGAATAACATCCAGACCCACTGCAGCAATATCCTCGTTCTCAGAGAGGTACTTGTGCTCGTCAAGCCAGGCATCTATGACATTCTGTGCATCCTCTATGCTGACGATCTCCTGCTCGACCAGCTTTTCCAGAAGCTTGAAGTCGATAAGATACCTACCATTGCCATATTTCTTAACAAAAGAAACGTATCCATGGTTGATGTTCAGCAAGTTCCGGATACTGAGCTCAATAGGTTCCATCATTGAAGCCCCGTAAATGCCGTATGTATCTCTCTTGAGAGGATCCTTTTGAACAGTGTCCCAGGCATTGTAGGATCCGCAAACCACATCACTGATCTTCAAGATCTTTCTTTTGGCCTTGTCACTTTCATTGATAACGACGGATCCAGTGGGGGGTGTGAGGATTTCTTTAGGGTTCATTTCGCCAACAGTAAAATCCTCTGGAAGAATAGTTGTGTTTTGCATGAGCAGAGGTATCAGAGAGAATGTTTCTGTGTTCCCGTTGGGTAGTGCCACATATGTTCCGTCCCTGCAGAGAAGCCTGGCAAGTGTCTGCACCTGCTCAAGGAAGTTGACCTTACTGGACCATCGCTCAAAATCTTTAATGATCTTGGAACCGGTTCCATCAAACTGCATGCCTTTTACCAGGGAAAGTGCCAGTTTGTTCAAAGATGTGGAAACATGTGGAGTGCAGGTTGAAAGCTGCTGGTAATATTTGAACCGGCTATCAGTGTCAAAGTTCTGGTATCCTCCAAACTTGGTAGATGTGTCTGTTCTTTTGACACCTGCGGATGCCATGAGAGTAATCGGCTTAGTATGTGGGTCATTGATTGTGGCATTCAGACGGACCATTATACCTCACAGATGGTTCTTGATTAGAGTCTTTGCTTCTGCAGTGGTAATCTTACCGTCTTCCAGTGACTGCAGAACTTCGTAGACAAAAGATTTCTTCTCTTCTGCGGTCTTGTTCTTCCACCAGAGCTTTGCCCTTATGACTATGCCTGCACCAATTCCCACCAGGAAGGTTACTGCTTCGGTAGCATATGATTCTATCATGTTTTTCTGCTCCTTGGCTCATGTTGGCCACACCACTCATTTGAGGGAACTACCGGAAACCCTGCCTTCGCAACAGGAGACTCACGTCTGCAAAAACCATATGTAATTGCCGTTGGTTTGAAAAAAGTGCATGTAGAACAGGTATCACTCATGCAGTGGAATCAGAATGCAGCAACTATATAAGTTTAATACACTTTTTTGGGGAGAAAAATTTACGGCTCTGCAGAAATTTTATCAAAACGAACACATTGATTTTCAACGATTTCTACAGAGCCAAAAAAATTAACTTACATCATTTTAGTCTGCTCTGCTTGACGTGGTACCTTTACCACAAGGAAACGGAAGAGGCTGTCACTTTCATTCATGAGCCTGTGAGGAATCTTTGCAGGACTGTCAACCAGCATATCTTTTGTGATGGTCTGGTGCTCATCACCGATCTCTACAATACCTTCACCCTCTAAGACATAGAAGAACACATCCACAGGAGTGGAATGCTTTTTTAAAGCCTCACCTGGTTTTAGTTGCATGTGCATTACTTGGGCATGCTCGGTGTCGTAGAGCTTATGCACAGTCACTCCATGTGGATTATCTTTCTTCTCTGCATCTTTGTAATTTGTTATTATCATATATTCACGTCCTTAAATAGAATGAAATCAAGAAATCATTTTATTAATTATCTTCCAGCAAAAAGATTTAAAGAAGGACCTTAAGGTCCTCTTCAACTGTTGAGTTAGGTCTAATATTGAAGTTCTCGACAAGGACATTGAGAACATTTGGTGAAACAAATGCTGGTAGTGTAGGACCGAGCATGATATTCTTGACACCAAGGCTCAGCAGTGCAAGCAGTACAAGGACTGCTTTCTGTTCATACCATGCTATGTTGTATGATACCGGCAGGTCGTTGATATCATCAAGTCCGAAGGCTTCGGCAAGTGCTTGTGCGATGACAACCAGTGAATAGGAGTCGTTACACTGGCCTGCGTCGATCACCCTTGGGATTCCACCAATGTCGCCAAGATCAAGCTTGTTGTAACGGTATTTTGCACACCCTGCTGTAAGGATGACTGTGTCCTTTGGAAGAGCTTCTGCAAAGTCAGTGTAGTAACTTCTTTCCTTGTGTCTTCCGTCACATCCTGCCATTACAACGAATTTCTTGATCTGTCCGCCTTTTACAGCCTCGATGATCTTGTCGGCAACAGAAAGTGCTGATACATGACCAAAGCCACCCATGATAGTTCCTTCTTCAAGCTGCTGCGGTGGCTGGCATGTCTTTGCCTGTTCAATGATGGTAGAGAAATCCTTAGCTCCGTCCTCACCTGCGTTAATGTGAGTGACGCCGTCAAAACCAACTATTCCGGTAGTATAGATCCTGTCGATGTAGCTCTCCTTTGGAGGAACGATACAGTTAGTGGTCATGAATATGGAACCATTGAACTTTTCGAACTCTTCCTTCTGCCTCCACCACGAACCTCCGTAATTACCTACGAAGTTATCGTATTTCTTAAAAGCAGGATAGGAATTTGCAGGGAGCATCTCACCATGTGTGTAGACATCGACACCTGTTCCCTGGGTCTGTTCCAGAAGCTGTTCAAGGTCACGCAGATCATGTCCACTGATAAGTATACCTGGATTGTCCCTGACACCTATGTTGACTGCTGTTGGCTCAGGGTTTCCATAAGTAGTAGTATTTGCTTTGTCAAGCAATGCAAGGGTAGAGACACCCATTGAACCACATTCAAGTACCATTGGAACCAGTTCATCGACACCCATCTCATCATCCATTGTTGCAAGAAGTGCCTTCTCGAAGAATGCCATGACCTCGTCGTCCTTGTAACCAAGGACATTTGCATGATGGGCATAGGCTGCCATACCTTTGAGACCATATGTGAGAAGTTCTCGGAGGGAGCGAATATCCTCATTCTCGGTCCTCATGACACCAGTGTTCATATCTGCCAGATTTGCTGGTGTGACCTTTGCCATTACAGGTATTTCCTCTCCTGCATTTGGACTTGCACCGAGGAGTTTCTCCTTTATCCATTTCGGGAAGGATGAACCGGACTTCTCATTGATGACCTTTGAATCCAGGAGTTTCTTTTTGATGCCGTCCTTTATCTCAAAGCCTTCGTTGATAAGCTTTTCAAAGTCAGCTTTGCTGAAGTTGGTATTTGTAACTGTGGCAAAAAGCCCATCGAGGATGAACTGATCGGTCTTTGCATCATTCAGGTTGTTGGCTCTTGCCTTTGAGTTATAGAATGCAATGCTTTTCAGGACATATATCAGGTCATCCTGAAGGTCTGCAACTTCACCTTTCTTTCCACATACTCCGTTCTTTGTACACCCGGAGGCATTCAAAGTTTCTTCACATTGATAACAGAACATTTTATTCACCATGCTTCTTATACGTGATATCTTTTCGATACTGCCATATATGGGATACTTGCATATAAGGAGAGGAGTTTCCAAGTGGATATCTACAACGTAGGCTAATTAACCTAAACATTTACTTGGTAGATGTCACAAAATAGGCTCATTAAACCAAGGTTTATCCTTTGTTTGCCAATGTTCTTTATACAAAGCTGAATTCTCAGACAATTTAGTCTACGAGGCTTCCAACGATTTCATATCCTTCAAAAACCTCTTCTCCATGTGGAGATTCATCCATTTGTTCGGTAAGATCAATACCACCTTCATGATCATAGTGTTCCCCATCTGCCCATGAACTGCTTTCAGTCACATCATACACTTTCCCATAACAGGCAATATATATTTCTTTATTCTGTTTGCCATCATACTTTAAAAGTTCCTCTCTGCTAAAATTTCTCACAAATATCACACCAGTTTGTTCATCTTGTATGTTTTTTGATTAAAGGATTAAACAGATATTTTTCATCATATGTATTTCAATACACGACGGCCATATTACCATATCGAAAACAACAATTGATAATTTTTATGCCCCACTGACTACTATCAATATATGTTACGCAATACTTATTATTTTGGTGTTCTTGGTATACCAGCGTAAAGCTTCAACTTCTCTATCACAAACTCCACAGCCTCTTCCATCTGCTTTTCTCTGAAATCGTTCTGCATTTTCGAGCAATACTCCACAGATTGATCAATCTTGTCAATGATACTGTGTTCAAAATGACGACATCTTTATATTGTTGTTGACTCAACGTGAATTATGAACCTTGAAAACGATCCTAAATGCATATCAAAAACGAGATGCATTCTGTATACTATTTTCCTCTTCATTCTTGCAGGTATCTTTGAAATAGGAGGAGGATACCTTATATGGCTATGGCTGCGTGAAAATAAAGAAATTACTTTTGCTATCTTAGGAGCAGTGGTCTTGTTTTTGTATGGTATAGTTCCAACTTTTCAGCCATCATATTTCCACCGAATATATGCAACATACGGAGGCATTTTCGTGGTCATGTCTCTTGCCTGGGGTTGGATTTTCGATGGTACGGTTCCTGATACCTATGACATGGTCGGTGCAATGATGATACTTGTTGGAGTTGCAATCATATACTACTGGCCTAGGAAAGGTGAGAATTGATGGTTGATATTGCAATATCCGTGGCGCTCTTCTTCCTTGCAGCATTGTTCGAAATTGGTGGAGGATACCTTGTTTGGTTGTGGCTACGTGAGAACAAGGGGTTGAGTGTTGGGCTTCTTGGAGGAGTTGTCCTTGCTATCTATGGGGTCATTCCTACCCTTCAACCTGCACATTTCGGAAGGGTATATGCCGCTTACGGAGGGATATTCATCGTTTCATCCCTTATCTGGGGATTTGTAGTCGACAAAAAGAACCCTGACAGGTACGAAATAATTGGTGCATTGATAGCTCTTGTGGGGGTCTTTGTTATGTTCTACATACCAAGGTGAGTGAAGCAGTTAGCTCAACCTGCCTCTTCCTTAGATTGTTCTGCATCTTTGAGTAATACTCCACATGAAGAAGAATGCTGAAGTTGATAAAACTTTTACTTTGAATTCACATGTATGGGAATGGTTGGAGATGTGTGAACGATAGTCCTTAAATGAGGAATTTTACAAATTCTAAATTTGATTCTCTTTTAACAGATTTATTTGATGGTATATGTGGCGAATCAATTCTTCAAACTTATTAATTTCGGATAGATAGTTCTCATACGTCTGAAGTTTAATTTTTTGTTCCTGAGTAGTTGCATTTTCTTTGTATGCCTCTATTAAGGGAGTTATTTTCGTCTTTGCAATGTTCAATTCAGTTTCAAATCCATTTCTGATTTGCGTAGCAAAAGCATCTATCAGGTTTTTTTCCATATACAAATATGTCTTGCGAGATCCTGGCTTGGATATCCTTTTTATGCTCCAAAATTGTTCTATATTTTTAACTTTAAGACTAATGGAAGCAAGACTATATCCGGTTCTTTGTGCTAGTTCCTCCATACTTATTTCATTAGATTCAAAATTAAGTATCGATAGAATCTGTGCAGTGATATCATCGACTCCATATCCTTTAAAAATCTCATGACCAATGTCAATTATCTTTTCTTCAATATCACTCATTTTTTTCACTCATGAATCAGATATTTTTATAAATATTGAAAACAAATAATCAGGCTGATACCAGCTTTAATCCTCCAATACCTATGGCAATTAATCCAATAAAGAATATTCGTGTTACACTCATTGACTCATTGAAAAGGAATATCCCCAGTACTGTTGTTCCAATAATACCAATACCTGTCCAAACTGCATAAGCTGTTCCTACAGGCAATGTCCTTAAAGCTCTTTCCAATAGAGACATGCTTAAAATCAAAGTAATAAACGTAAATGCCATTGGATAAAATCTTGTTAATCCATCACTGTATTTTAATCCGATTGCCCATCCGGTTTCAAATAATCCTGCAATTATTAAATATATCCATTCCATGTTTATCAGTTTCGCAGCTTTTAATAATTATTAAAACTTATTGAAGCATAATTAGTATAAAGATATTTTGGAAAGAGAAGTCATTTAGTTCATAGATAACAAAGAATGAGGTATTTAGTAACATGTTCAGAGAAATGCGTAGAAAAAAACAAGAATTATCTTTAGAGGATAGTGTAGCCATACTTAATAAGGCAACATCAGGTGTTTTTGCTGTATCAGGGGATAATGATTATCCATATGCTGTTCCGCTTAGTTTCGTATATGATAATTCCAGAATTTATTTCCATTGTGCCAAAAACGGTCATAAGTTAGATGCGATTGCAAGAAACGAAAAAGTTTCCTTTTGCGTTATTGACTATGACAATGTTGTGCCGGAAAAATACACCACCTATTTTAGAAGTGTAATTGTATTCGGTAAAGCCCGTATTTTAGATAATCATGAGGAAAAAATGAAAGCCATTGAAAAACTGGCGGCAAAATACTCACCTAATCATGAAGAAGGAAGGAGGAGAGAAATAGATGACCAATTCAAGCAATTGTGTCTTGTTGAAATTGAGATTGAACGCATGACAGGCAAAGAAGCCATTGAACTTGTCAGAATGAAGAAAAAATAACGATATAAGTTGTATAAGCACAAATCTCTTACTATTTTTTTAAGAGTTCCTTTTTTCTTGTTAACTATCTCTCCTCTTAAAAGTGCGAAGCATCTAATGCGAACATCTACACCAACTTCTTCAGTTTAAGTTTCTCTATCACAAGCTCAGCAGTCTCTTCAACCTGTTTCTCTCTTAGATTGTTCTGCATTTTTGAATAATACTCCGCAATAAAGTCCACTGCCTGGCTCTTGTTGCAGTCCTGCTCTTTCATTACCCTGTGAAGTACTGCGGTCGTATTCTTGCTCACGGTTGCATAGAGTTTTGGTCTCATAATTACCTCGGTCTTGTTTTGATAAGTGCTGACATGTTCAGTTTCTGTGGTCCGTACCTTGATTTACTAAGCTCCGACAAAGCCCATACAAGTGCATCCACTCTGTCCGGACTACTTCCTTCTCCCGGAACCCAGTCACACATCTGGTCCTCGAGAGCAGGGAAAGATCCCACGTGGTGCACTTTACCTTGCTCATACAGAGCACTGATAGGCTCGGCCCTGGTCTGCTTTCCCCTGCTGGCTCTTACTGATCTGTAGGAAACATTAGGATCGATTGTCCTGAGTGTATACTCCACGAGCTCACCACCGTTGTTCACTTCCCCGATGACTCTGTCTCCAGAATGCTTATAATAGGCTGCAATGATCTCTTGGGCCCACTTCTTCGGTGTTGCATGAATGGTATAGTCTCCCAGGACATAGTATTCTCCACGTTCATCCACAGCTGCAACAACTATGCCGGTGTCTGCGGAAGTGTCGCTGGACGTGACCGCCGGGTCCACACCAACCACAATGCGTAGAAGATTGGGAACTTTGGATATTCTTGCATCCTCTATCATCTTCCTGGTCCAGAGTGCATCCGGGTTGTCGTCCAAGATTTCTGCATTGAGTTCCTGTCTTCCCAGTCGTGTTCCTTCGTATCTGCTTATGATCACATCGATGAAAGCTGGTGCCAGGTTGGACAGATTCTCGTAGGTGGATCCTCTTGTAACATGGGTGCTGGAATCGTTCAGGATGTTCTTGACTAGTGGAATTGGCCTGGGTGTTGTGGTGATAGCAGCTCTTGGATCATCTCCAAGTCTTAGGCCAAACTGCAGCATGTCCCAGGTTTTTTCCGGGTACTTCCAGGCTGCAATCTCATCACACCAGGCAGTGTCGTGCTGGGGACCTCTCAACCTGTCCGGTTCCTCGGCACTGAAAAGCAAAGCAATCGCACCGTTGGGCCAGGTAAGCCTGCGTTTGGATGGCTCGTAGACCGGTCGGTTCCATGGAGGACAGACTGATAATATTCCAGATTCTCCTTCAACCATTGTATCCCTGGCATCTGCAGCAGTAGGAGCCACCAGAGCTATCCTGCGAGCCATGCCTGACTCTACCCTGTCCCGGATCCATTCACCCCCGCAGCGACTTTTCCCGAAACCTCTCCCTGCGAGCAAAAGCCAGTACCGCCAGTCACCTTCTGGAGCAAGTTGATTAGGCCGGGCCCAGAACTTCCAGTCATATTCCAGTTGCTGGATCTCGTCGTCGCTAAGATCACTCAGGATCTTCTGCCACTCTGACTCTGGCAGCAATGCTATTGATTCTGCCATTGATCTTGTCTCGTGTTTCATCAATGTTTATCTCAACGTTGTTCTGAGTCATATTGATCTCAACTTCCCGCTTAGCAAACTCTGCAGGACAGCTGCGCTCGAGCCACCATGCTGCAGCCTGCCAGGAATGAGCAGCTGCCTTCTGGATAATGGCAACGTTCCTGGCAACTGCCTCTGCCCTTGCCTTCTTGACGGCGTGGTAGAACTCGAAATACTGGCCGGATTTGGCAGTCTCTCCTTTCTTCATCCAGTCGTAGTAGGTGACAGATGCAATCCCCACCGCATCACAGGCATGGATCACAGGAACCCCGGACTTGAGGAGTTTGATCAGCGGTTCGGATATGTCTATCATCTTTATGCTTCCCTTTTTTCTTCCCATGTGAAATCCTCTCCATTTCGTTTCAGTTCACGGTTGCCGGTCAAGTTGACATATCTTTGAACGATGACATCGGCATACCGTGGATCGAGCTCACTGGTGTAGCATACGCGATTGAGTTGATGTGACGCAATTAGTGTCGTGCCAGAACCACCGAACAGGTCCAGTACAATACCCTTCTGCCGGGAGGAGTTGCTGATGGCATTCGCGACAAGGGCCACTGGCTTTGTGGTTGGGTGAAGCTCAGAGGCAGAGGGTCTTTCGAATTCCCAGAGGTCGGATTGCTTCCTGTCCTCTACCTGGCACAGCCTTGGTGCACCGTCCTTCCAACCGTACCATATGGGTTCGTACTGGGTGTGGTAGTCCTTCCTAGAGAGGACAAGCCTGTCCTTGGCCCAGATTATCGTGCTGCTCCAGTGGTAGTTGTTTTCCTTCAGGGAAAGCATCATGTTCCCCCATTCCTGAGCCGACATCACTACATAGGTCGGACATCCGTCCTTTGAGAACTGGTTCATACAGCTGAAGCTTGCCATCATGAACTCTTTGAAGTCTTCAGTTGTCATGGCATCGTTCATTATGCTTCTCTGCTTCCAGGAAGGATGTTTTGTCGCTCCGTAGTTCACATTCCATGGCGGGTCTGTGAATACCATATCTGCTCTATTCTCCCCCATGAGCTTGGCCACCTGGTCTGGGTCGGTGCTGTCCCCACAAAGTAAGCGGTGATTCCCCAGCTCCCAGATATCTCCTGGAACCGTCACAGCTTCCTCCGGAACCTCCGGTGGTTCATCCTCTGTGACCTCGACAGGTGTTATCGATTCAAGCAGACCGTCCACATCGTCCAGCGTGTAACCGATTGCCTCGAAGTCGAAGTCAGGGATCTCCGCGATCTCCTGCAGCAGCTTTGCCAGGGTCTCGGTATCCGTCTCCGCCAGCTCGGCCAGCCTGTTATCGGCGATGACGTAGGCCACAGCCTTCTCGTATGGCAGGTCGAGGGTTATTACGGGAACCTCGGTAAAGCCCAGCTCAAGGGCAGCCTGAAGCCTTGCGTGACCGGCTACGACCATCTTGTCGGCTGTGATGAGGATAGGGTTCGTCCATCCAAACTCAGAAAGTGACTTTTTAAGTGCTGACATCTGATTCTCAGGATGTCGTTTCGGGTTGTCGGCAAAAGGCTTCAATTCACCAACGGGAATAGTAATGACTTGCATTTTTCGTACCTTTTTTGAATGTTAGATATATCTATCTTTTTTTGTCTGTTTTTTCTGCCACAGGTATCCTGGACAGCTTGATCTTCTTTCCCATGACCACTTTCATAACCTCACCACATTTGGGGCAGGTGACCTCATCAACCGGTTCTGTGATGAAGATCCTCCCTTTGCAGTTGATGCATAAACGGGATACTGGAGTGAATGTCATTGTGCCTCCTTACAATCGAATCTATCGCAGTTCTCACAGTTCATGTACTTAGGACATCTTTCAAGCAAGGTCTCCCTGGGCCAGACATTGAACTCTCTTTCGATAATCTTGGTGACGTGATACTCTGTTTTTCCATGATCGAAATCTGCTTGACCTTTGAACAGATCGATGAGCTGTTCCCTGTCTGTCATGCCAAAATTGTAGAACTCCCGAACTATGGCCACTCGCATCTTATTGCCCTGATCACCGGACAGGTCCTTTTCAAGTGCTGCCAGGATGCATGGCCTTACTCCGTTGAGCTTTACGTTAACAGGTTTCACTGACCTGCTTCTGTTCTTTCGTGTCTTTGGGATCTCAATATCTGAAATGTCATAGACAGCAATGTCCATGGTCTCACCTTCCCATCCATGAATAGAGGAGAATACGTTGTGTTTTCTGTGCAATGCAAAAGGCAACTTCACAAGGTTGCCATACTGATTATTTCTGTTCCAGGTCCTTTGTTTGGGATTCACCTCTCCATCGAAACCTGCCTCCTTGGCAATTGCATTGGCAAAGTAGTAGGCCTTCTCAACCTCCACCTCTTTTATGAATAACCATACATGGTACGAGTGAGGAGAACCAGACGATTCTACCAGGTATTTTAGCTGCATACGGTCCAGGAAGGATGTCAGGTTCTGCAGGTCGTCCTCGGCCTTTATCTCCTTTTGAATTACGTCCTCTTCTGTATCATCCTTTTTCCTGTGGGCATCAACATCGAAACATATCCACTTACAAGTTCCTTCCTTGCTCGTGGAATAAGCACCGATGGTGATCTTGCCTGCAATATGATTCTCGATTATCTTGTCAGTTATTGGAACAGCGACCCGGAAGTATTGTGTTCCGTTAACATTCTGTTCTGCAAAGGTATCGAAGCGGTTGATAAGATGGTTCTTTATCAACTCGGACTTCGAACAGTCTAAAACCAGTCCAACTTTTTGCCATAAACCCCCTATAATATAATTAATAGGGGCTTTTTGGCAAGATTCTGGATTCAATTTTAAGGTTACAGAAGATTTTTTAAAAGGTTTATGCTTTTTTGCTGTTTCCAGCATTTTCTCAAAGCTCCTACACAATATGATCTTTGGAAATGTAATCGCATTTCTATCTGCCACTACCTTGACCTTTTTCTTTTGTCCGTTCTTACTTGGTCTTATCTCAACCGTTCTTCCAAACCCCCATGTGACAACGTTCGCACATTGTTCAGCACTGCAGCCAAGGGCAAACACCAGACTCGGAACCTTGCCTGCAGGATCTTTGACCCGGGACCACGCCTGCCAGGTATCACAGTGCATGGCCTCCTCTCGCAGGATAAGGGACTCTTCCTTTGTTTTGCATATCGCGTCAAAGGAATTGCTCGGCTTATCAGCCACACCTACAGCGATCATTACCCTGGCATCGGATGAAACACCCATCATTTCAGGAGCCTTGTAATATGTCACCTCGTGTGGATGTCCGAAAGCCTCCAGCTCTTTCATAAGCTCCATAGCCTCGGCTATGCTCAGTGTAATGATGGTGCAGTCTTCATCCCCGTACAGAGCAAGCAGGGTGCTTATCCTGTCCAATATCTCGTGTTTCTTGTTGTACCGGGAGTTCCTGCCGATAGACCCATACTTCTTCGAATCCGCAAGGATAAGCATCTTCGAGTTGGTTTCCATGGGGTCCCCACCCGTTCCGAAGGTGATGTCATGTGGACGTGCCTTACCCATGAAATACTGGTCATAATCATGACTGCAAATAGTGGCCGACGTTAACAGTGTGCGTTTGGCTTTGTTCTGGATGCTCATGATAAAGGACCTGAGCATGTCAGTGAACAGCCGATCCACCGCGACCATCATTATCTTGATGGCTCCCCGGTCACGTATTCCATGTATCACCACCTGTTCGCTCATGACGATGTTCATCACCTTGTACAGGTCAAGCACGTCGAGCATGGACAGATCATAATCTTTCCTGGTGATGGTAAGCTTGATTATGTCGCTATACACTGCCATGATGAACTTTGTGCTGTTCTCGCCACCCATGTCACAATAGCAGTTCTTCAAGGTCTTGCTCAGCTTGTGCCGGTAATAGTTGTCATCTGCAGCATTGTTGTACGTCTGCATCACAGCATTCTGAACATCTGCCTCTCCCATCAGCATACCAAAAGCAACGACCGTCTTGCGGATATGCTCAAAGTCCTCCATGAGTGGAAGATACCGGGCAGTGTCCAGCCATTTTCCTTCCTTTCTGGAATCGTTGTAGATGGTCATTCCCGTAGACCTGCCGTACTGGATCTCATGGACCTCATCGAAAACAGCGTTGTGAATACGGAATATGTTCCGCAGTACCTGCTCAGCTGTGGTATTAGGCCTGCTGCTGGATGCCATCATCAGGGCTACAAGCTTCTGATAAGTCAGTGCGATACCATCACAGGACATGTGCTCGTGGAGTATCTGCGTGACAGGACAGGAGTAGTAGTTCTCGCATTCCGGACAACTCTCAGCAACAGGCAGTATCGGTAACTTGTTAAGATCAGGATATTGCTCGCAGAGCTCCTGGTTCTTCAGACAGGCGTGGTTGGAGGGTATCCGAATAACATTGCATGTATCCCGGTCAGAGTATTTGATGGAATCCTCTGTAACGGTCTTATCGGCAATCTTATTAGTCGGGACAACGACTAGAAAACGTTCCTCCCGATTCAGAGATTCGGCTACCAACGCTGTCGTACAACCGGCACGAGTGGTCTTATGCACCAGATACGATCCTTCCTGATATGCGTTCAGCAGATTGTATGCTGTTGCGATGCGCTTGTCCTGATTTGTGCGAGGAACGACAAGAGGGGTCTGGAACGGTGATGTCCGGGTGGTGCTTGACATCATGTTCTGCCCCCTTGCAATCGTTTACGTTTTATTGATATCACCTCACCGGTGGGGAATAAACTCACCGTTCACGAGATAATTTCTAACTGCCTGTGCTACCTTATTGTAGCGGATTGCATTGTCACCATCCTTCGGTGCTTCAAGGATATGGAATGCAAAACCTTCACTGTTGTCAACCTTGAACGCTTGAAGGACCGTAACCTTCCTGTCGTCGGTTTCTTTGAACATCTTCCTGAAACGATGTGTCTTCTTGCAGAAGGCGACAGCTGGCAGGAATCCAAGTAACTCAAATCCAGCATTTGCATTTGTTCCTGGTTTGTACAAATTATATTCCACGAATCTGAACACATCCGGATGGCCGTACAAGACAGCCCACCCTGTTTTCAGTTTATCAAGTGCAACATCTTCTATCTGATCAGTACCTAACAGGATCATGCTTTCAGCTCCACACCATTGCTACTGATCTTCATGTTCGTTATCTTGGTCCTGTGGCCAACGCTTCTGCTGCGGAAAGCACTGATGCGGATATTGGTGTAAGCAGGTTTGCGGTCCACGATCTCCGTCTTCCAGATCTCCTTGGCAGCGAACTGGCTCTTATCTCCAAAGGGTCTGAGCACGTGGTTCGGTGCCTTGTTGAACTCGCTCTCCGGCTGGTTCGTGACGACCACTATTCCGTTGTTCTTGTAGGCCCAGTTCTTCAGGTCCCCGAATATGGCGATAAGCTTCAGCAGAGCATCACCCTTCTGTTTGACACTGAGCCTTGCATATGATGTCAGGATGGGGAAACCGATGGAATCCACGATGACCACATCGACTGCAGGAAGCTTCTGGCATATGGTATCGATCTCCTCGATAACCGGGGTGTACTTGTACTCACAGCCTTTCAGGCCAGCAATGTCCGCTTCCGTCAGATTCCTCTCGGTATCGAGGTAGAACACCTTCTTCCCGGAATCTATGGCTTCCTTTGCAACGGTCAGAGCGAACTTTGACTTTCCACTACCAGTATCCCCGAATACCTCGAGGACGTCATTCCCTACATATCCGTGGATAAGGTCCAGTATCTGTGCTGGCCTTTCATCTGATGTATCGCTATTTTCATAAGACGGGGGTGCGTTCTTTTCATTGGTGGATCCTTCCTGACAATCCTCTCTGCTTTGGTCGGCGATAGGTTCGTCTGCGCTGGGTTCACCACCTTGTTCATTTGAGTTTTCCACAAGCATCTTGAGTTCCATGAAAACAGGGTCGTCAGGCACATCGTATTCCCGGTGGTCCTCTACCCATTTGAAGATCTCATTCTTCTTGAAGTCCACTCCCCAGAATACGAACTCGTTCTGGTTCTCACTGGCCTTTTTCCAGACATCGGTGCCGTTGATGGTGTTGTATCCCATCATCTCAAGGATAGGTACAAGCTTGTCCTTGTCGAGTTTCACTTCCATGCTCACACCCCATCTCCGGCCAACATCTCGTACACTGTTTGTTGCACCTTGTCCATACATTCGTGTACATCATCGGAAATGATCGCAAAAACATCACAATCCGATTCCAGCTTCCTTTTGATTGTAATTTCAGCGTGTGGTTTTACATTACCCTTGGAATCAACATCTGCACCGACTTTCGTTGAAATCTCGATGGGCTCGGCATAGGTTATGGTCTGGGTCTGCTCCATCAGTTCGCCCCCTTTCTCAGGTCCTTCACAACGATGGGTATCATCCCGGCCTGGGACCATCCTATCCGAGTGACGTTCTTGCATGATGCCAACTCCGCAGTTGCTACCATATTCACGAATCGGGATGCTTTACCGGTTATGACCGCGAATACCTCGTTATTTCCGGAGACTTTGGTCCGTATCCACTGCTGGATCCTGGCAACATCCGCATTATCGATGTGTTTGAGGGGGTCGTCCTTCATGCGACCTATGCCGTTTGGCACTCGGTCGAAATCGATGTACACTTCAACTTCTTCTGTCATTGATCTCACTTCCTTTCAGTTAGTATAGAAGAAGCCTGCAGCTATTGTGCAGGCCGAAGCTCCGGTCGGGGCTCGAACCCGAAAATGACCCAAGTGTCCCGGAGTGTGAGGTGACCTTATGGTCTGACCTCCTCATTGCATTCCGGGCAGTAGACCGGTCGGTTCTTACACTGCCAGTCCATATCGAAAATATGGCCACAATGGTCGCATATACACTCGGCGACGATTCGTGTCCGTACAATTGGCATGTTGTCAATGGTCATGCAGTGGCCTCCGAAGCTCTGGAATCGATCATCTTCTGGAGGTCCTCTGAATAGTACTCGGCCATCTTCTCAGAGGATATCGATTTGGTAAACTGGTGACCACATTCACATCTCCACCAGGATCTTGCACCCAGGGCTTTCGTAACACCTGCCTGGATGCATTTTGCAGTTTGATGATTGCATATAGGGCAGTTTGTTATCTGGCCAATAGTCAGTTTGCAGAAGTCCATAGCATGATTGAATCTGCGTTCCAGGTGACCTTCGCTCAGCCAGAACCTGTCCTTTGTGGATCCTATCGGTCGGCCTGCGTGGCCTCCGCTCCTAGACCGACCCATGCACAAGCCCCGCAAGGAATTTAACGCTCAACGCCAATTCTCCCATGGCACCCGGGATCAGCGCCAACTCATCCCATTGTTTAGGTGCCTTGTTATAGACGGCCAATGCCTTCTCGCGTGCAAAGTCAGATGGCATTGGTCAACACTCCATTCCAGCTATTGATGTGGCTGCAATTACTATTATATTCCATTTTTTCCATTCACATTCCTCTTTCTTCTTTGATTGCTTGGATTCCCCTGCGCATTGCACCTCTTCCAGCATCACTGACGTTTGTGAAAATGCCACTTTTCACAAGATCACAGAGATCTTCTTTGTCAGCACGTGCCAGGCGGAAACTCGTGGGATAATTTTCACTCATATTTCAGCTCCGTACTTTAGTACTACTATTGCACCACTAAATAAGAATTACATTATATTTATATGTTCTTGTTTTGTCCTACTATTGCCCTGTGAAAAGGTATATATGCAGTTACTACTAAGTAACTACCATGGTAGTTAAGAGGAACAAAGAAAAGGTATCAATAGCCATGAGTTCCTATCTTGTGAATAGGGCAAAAGCGATGGTCGATGCTGAAGAATTCGGATCGGTGTCCGATGTTATCTCGACCGCGATGTCTCAGTTCATTTTAATGTACGATCAAGCAAAGCGCGATGGTGACACGCAATTCTTATCGACGCGTGAATATGCTGAAGATACTGGGGACATGGTCGAAGGTGTAATCAAAGAATATCTGAAGAGTCCTGAAGGCAAAGCTCTCATCAAATCGATTATCGGAGAGTCACTCTCATCATCAACAAAAAACAACAAAACCGTGATATTTACAGAAAGTGGGCGGTAATGTTTTTACCAGGATTCAAGTAATAAGACGAAAGTAAATAAATGTGGGTGGATGAAAAATGTACATCAAAACAACATGCACAAAATGTGGAAATGCCGATTTCCATGATATCCACTGGTGGATAATCGGTGAAATCAAAAAAGACCAGACCACTGCAAGAGTAGATGAGATGGAAGTCTGTGACAGTGTGTCCGAAGAAGAACTCGCCAGTCAAATTGTTTGTGAACTTAGGGGATTCATGTACAACGGAATAACTGTAGACGAGTTCTGTAGAATACTCAAAAAGTACTATGGTGTTGCATCAAAGTACTGCTGTGATCTGATTCAGAGAATGAAAAAGGAATTGGACATGTACTGTCCAGACAGGCAGCATTTGTATTATGTGTGAAGTCAAAATATTTCATATAGGATGATAATCATTTTAATGTTAATAAATTGTGATATTGCCTGTGGAACTTGGTGATTATGAATGAGTTTTGATTAAAATTAAAACTTGTTTGCTGCTTATCGTACTTCAGAAGAAACAGATACGCATGGATACTAAATAACGGTGATTGTGATGACTTATTCTGAAAGGATGGAACTATATACAAAAATAGAAGAGAAACGAGGATGCCCATTAATTGTCTATGCAACGAGTTCGCGTCAAGGTGCACCGGGTAACATGGCGTCAGATGTAATACCGGAATTTACTAAACAACTTCTAACCATACCAAAAGAAGAAACTAATATCGATATTTTGATAGTAAGTAATGGCGGTGATCCCACCGTTTCTTGGCGAATAATTAGCTTATTGCGAGAGAGATTTTCTAGAATTGGTGTATTACTTCCATTCACTGCATATAGTGCAGCTACTCTTCTTGCACTTGGTGCCAATGAAATTATAATGCATCCATTTTCAAATCTTGGTCCTGTTGACCCCCAGCTGACATACAAAAGAAAAAACAATATTGGAAAAGATGCAAAAGAAGAAACAATTCAATTTGGATCAGAAGACCTTAGGCACTTTATCGATTTTGTAAGAAACGACGTAGGAATCACTGATCAGGAGCAAATGGAAAAAACATTTGAACTTGTTTGTCAGGACATTGGTGCATTACCGATAGGTATTGCAAAAAGAAGCACACATCTTGCATTGTCAATGGGTGAAAAACTGCTGAGTTTACATATGGAAGACAAAAGCAAAGCAACAGCAATATCAGAGGCACTAAACAAATCATTTTATCATCATGGTTATCCTCTGGGCAGATCAGAAGCAAAATCAATCGGATTAAACATAATCGAGCCAGATGATGAACTGGAGGGTCTTATTTGGAGCGTATGGGAAGACATGGAAATAGAAATGGAATGCAATAAACCGTTCAATCCGTTAGAATTGGTTCTCAATGACCCGGAGACTTGTAATCTACTAACTCCTGTCAGACAAGTACAAATGCCTGCGAATCTCCCTCCTAAATTGATGCAACAGGCTTTTAACCAAATATTGCAACAAATCAATGTAGTATCTATCGAACCAATAGATTATCTGTTGTTCAGTGCTACTTTAGAGAGTACAAGGGCAGCAAGCCGATTTGTTACAAACGGTAAAATAAATGCTATAAGATTGCCAGATATGAATATTAGCGTAAATAATATCAAGACATCATATGGATGGGTTCCATTTACCCAGGAACATGGAGAATGATTTGTATGGAAAATAGTATGTTTGAGAGCACTAATGACGAAACATGTTTTACACACAATGGACCATTCAAGGTTATAATTACTGGTGAATCCATAGAAGGACAAGTTTTGCCTGATACATATGAATTGAACGAGTCATTTATAGTAGGAGACATCCGGGTGTTTGGCGAAAAATGGATATGATTTTACTTATTAATCATAATTTTCCATTGAAACAGGGGATTTCTGCAATGTACAGAAATACGACCTGTCCTACGTGTGGGGAACATTCCTCAAGGACAAAGTAACGTCCGAGATCACTCAGCTGAAGTCACTGACACCTTCAGCACAGAAAAACTAACCATATCTGTACTTCGTAAGTTGGCAGAACATGTCTTAACGGAATATCCACCAATAAGCTCTGCAAGGTCCTCAAGGAGAAGTTTGGTGTTTTGGAACAGTATTGTTGTGACCTGGTGCAGCAGTTGAAAATTGAGCTTGATATGTACTGTCCGGACAGGCAGCATTTGTATTATGTGGAAGCAAGGTCACAGTAAGTAGTATGATTCTAACTCAACTCTTCGTAAAACATGAGGGATAATAGCTAAGATTCAAAAATACAACTTTTTAAATTTAATGTCATCATTTGATTAATGAAAATATTGGCGCTGTAAACACTTGTTGAAATCACAATCAAACCCAATTATTCTGGAAATAATCACGATTCAGGCCAATGTATAGAGTTTTTATAAACAAATACAATTACTTGAATTTAGAGGATTTATGCGTAGGATTCTTGAAAGTATGCTTTCTACAAAGCCGGCTTTTGATTAAACCGTACTCATGATTTTACAGCTGTGATTTTCATGTAAGCATCGCAAATCCCGGCAACGATTGCGTTTACATCATGCATCGTGTTATACCTGCCATATGAAATACGTATTGCAGATTTGGCCTGTTGCTCTGATAAACCTAATGCCCTTAACACGTGTGATGCTTCATTTTTTCCCGATGCACAAGCAGAACTTGTAGACACGCATATTCCTTTTAAATCCAAGAGATGCATAAGTGATTCGCCTGTGATTCCTTCAAAGAGTATATTGACGATTCCGGGCAAACACTTATTCCTATCACCATTTATTGTAATATTTGGTATTTTAGTAGAAATTCCATCTACAGTTGCCCTAACAAGTGCAGTTAGTTTGTCAGTAGTTGCATACATATCGACAATGCTCTCTTCAAGTGCATATCCTGCTGCAACTATCCCTGCAACATTTTCCGTTCCTGCACGAGCACCTCTTTCTTGCTCTCCGCCAAAGATAAGAGAAGGTAATGATAAATTCTTTTGTTTATAGAGAATCCCTGTTCCTTTTGCTCCATTGAATTTATGAGCGGAGGCTGATAACAAATCGACTCCAAGTTCTTTAACGTTTACTGGTATATGCCCAACCGCCTGAACAGCATCGGTGTGGAATATAATATTGCGTTCACGAAGATAAGGACCAAGTTCAATTATCGGCTGAATTGTCCCAATTTCATTATTGGCTAACATGATAGAAACAAGTTTTGTATCAGGTCGGATAGCTTTCTTAACACTAGTTGCTGAAATAAGTCCTGTTTTATCGACAGGCAGATAAGTTACATCTATGCCCTTGCGTTCAAGTGCATAGCACGAGTTTAGTAAAGAATGATGTTCGATAGAGGATGTTATTACATGACCACTGACCACAGAAGATAACACCCAACTGTTGCTCTCAGAGCCTCCTGAAGTAAAAACAATCTCATCTGGTTCTGCTCCTATGGCTGTCGCAACTTGTTGCCGTGCTTGTTCAATAGCACGTTTTGCTTTTATTCCGAATGAATATTGGCTTGAAGCATTGCCATAGTGTTCCTGTAAAAAGGGAAGCATTCTTTCTAAAGCGCTATCTGACACTTTTGTTGTAGCTGCATTGTCAGCATAAATCACACCATACCTCCTAAAAAAAAATACAACCTTGCATTTTGAACTCTTCAACTTTTTCAAGTAGAAACTCTGTATCAACTTCTAAATACTCCGCAAGACAGTAAAGGCAATAAAAACAACTTGTGTTTTTATCAAGTATTTTTTTTGTCAGACCAATTTCGTCCTTACTGAGTTTTTCTTTTCCACATACATAGCAACTTCGACATTCTATTGAATGATCATTTTTGCGTATCATAATCGTCCCGTACACTAAATATAGGTAAATCTTTACCCCTATACTCGAGGTCAAGGAGGTCAAGCTGGTATTTAATGGTATCTCTCATTTTACGCGCCCTGTCAAGGCAATAGCGCTTGAACTCACGGGAATGGATGTCACTGGGTTCGCGCACATTTGGATAAAGCAATTTCAGATATGCCGTTGCAATACGTTTTACAGCTTCAGTATCCCGCGTATCAGCAGCATCTGGCACTTCTATAAGTTCATCTACTATTGCACGATAACTCATATCCTCCCTTAATTCATGCATAATTGAACAGAAATATTCAGAATTAAGAGCCCACCCTGAAATTTTAAGGTCATCGTTCATTCGAGGAATATTCCAACCTTTGATAAAACCATGAAATCGCTCTACCAACGCGGATTCGTGAAACACATTTGGTAATTCCTCAAACATATTGCTATAGCCATTTGAATCCATAGTTTCCTTCTTTATGTTTCCACAAAGAATAATACCTGCATCAGCGGTTCCCTCATAGTTGCCGACAGTATAGATTCCAGATTCAAGATATCCTTTAAGAGCAGCCCTCATTTCATTAACATCTGTAAAAGATATTGTCTGTACTTCATCTAAAGTAATAAAATCATTTCCAGAAACTAAGCCTTCCTTGCGTTTGCTTTGGTCATAAAACATTTTTGCGCGACTCATAACGCCACCACTTGAAAGCCAACCGAAGCGACTAACACGTCCAAATAGGTAAGATTTTCCGGTTCCCTTTGGCGCAAGCTCAATGAGGTTTAATCGCTTTTCGACAAAAGGAAGCAAGCGAGTCAGCATTGTCAGTTTTTTTTCTTCATCTCCGAGGTAACCACTTGCGTTGTAATCAACAGCGCCTAAAAGGACGTCAATCCATTCTGAAGTACTGAATTCACGACGAGCATCTTTGTAGTAATCAATGTCGATTGTATATGGACAGAAGCTCTTAAAATCAGTAAGCTTGATTTTGCCTCTGTTAGCTCCTTTGGCTTTGTTCCGGGAGAATTGCATGTCGTAGTCATCAGGAGGTCGATAGCCAATTTCGATTAAACCCCAAGTCTCTCGTCCACGAACCAAAGCTTCTTTACAACTATCCCATACGCTATTTTCAATGATAGTATCTTTGCTTGCAAGACCAAAGTCAGGAAGAGAAAAAGATACCTCCCCAGTTTTAATATCTATATCCACAGATACCTTGGCGAGAAACTTCACACGTTCATTTTCAATAATGACCCTGTTTTTGATCGCTATCCAGTCATCCTTACGAGGTATATATATGCGAACGAATTCAGCCACTTCATCTGAATTAAAATACCCTTCATCGTCCTGAAATTTTTTTAAAAGCCAGTCGCGCATGAAAGAAGGTAGACTAAGTGCAGAAAAGAAGTTGCTTTTCTTAAGATCCTTATACACAACCATCTCGTCAAAACAAATTCGCAATTTATCAGTCATCAAAAATCCTCCTTTTAAAATAAATCATCAAATGCGTCGTTGACCTTACCACTCTTGCCTTGTGCCTTGATATGTATTTCCCCAATTAAATCATCACCAGCATAAACATCGGCACGATAATCACCCGCGCGCTTTATATCAGGAAGTACAACATTGTGGTGATTACTATCAAGCGGGGAAGCGGAATAGCGTTTGCCATTCAAGATGACCGACACGTTCTTCAATGGAGAGTTAAAGAACAGTGTTACCTCTGCTCCTGTGCGGAAATCAACAGTAACAAATTCTTCTACCATTTCAACGGTTATATCCTTGTCCTTTAATGTTAGTTCGATAATTGGAACGACGACTTCCTCAAGTGAAGCACCTCCGTGGACCTCAACATTGGCAGCCCGACTTCCTTTGAAACGCCCGTAATCTGCAAGTACGAGGTATCCGTTCTCTTCAGCAGCAAAAGGCAAGTCATATGGCTCAAACGATTTACAGCAACGTCCGGAATGCTCGCCTTTGGTGTCGGTTTCGTATCGTTCCTCCTTGCGTCGCAATACAGCAAGGCGAGAGGCCCCGTGGTCACTTGCAATCAGAAAACGCTTACACTTACGCATACCAAGTTCGGTAGCTGCTTCATAAATAACCTCTTCTATGATGCTAAGTTCTTTTGCAAGATGGATTGGTAAAATATTGTTCTCAAAATTATACCCACCGTCATCGCTATGCTTAGTGTCATCGAGTTTATCGTTTTTTCTTTTTCTACCGCGCCAAGCATCATAAAAATCGTGATTAATAGAAGTTATAGTTGGTAACTCTGCACGAGCAATATTAATTGAAATAGATAGCCCACGCTGGCGAACCAATTCTAATATGAATGCCATATACTCAACACCAAGCGCATCGAGCCAATAAAGGTAGGTATCGTCTTTACTCAAACCTTCGATAATTTCATTGCGCGTGGGTAATCGATTATAATTACGGCTTTTGGCGAAACTTTCCACTTTATCTATGAAATCGTCTTCAAGCATGTTTAAAACTTTCTGTCGTTTATAGGCCTCAAAATACTCAGTCAGTAGGTTAGACAGGTCACCACAATTAAAGACATATTCTCTCAAATAAGCTGCCAATGCGGGGTATATATAGGAAATCTGCGGTATAATACCATGTTGCGAAACCCAAGCTATAACCTCTTCGCGCTCAGTTTTAGTTCCATCCGTCAGCTTGAAGATACTCTCAGATGGGTCCTTGCGATTATTTACGACAAAATCAGCGACATCGGGCTCTGGGAATTTTTCCACAAGTGTTTTTCTCTCAGCATAAAACGTGCAAAATTGTTTATCATTGTGAGAAACATTGATTATTGCATTCAGCACATTCATCTTAAAGTCTTCAAAACGATCCGTAGTATCCAGTACGAAGCGCAAATAGCTATTTGACAGAGTATCAGATTTACTTTTCAAGGCAATGAAGTAAAGCCAATTCCTATATTCAAGCCCGGCAACTTTGACATAGAAGTTTGATTCAAGCATGCTGTCAAAGCCGTTTTTCTCTAACACAGCATCAAGTGAACCCTCGTTTCGCATTAATTCCATTAGTAGTTCAGCCCACTGCTCATCACTACCACAGGAGCGCAGCAAGCTGAAACCAGGCATGGAAAATTTAATGCCCTCGTAGGCATCGGTTATTTTATGAACATTAAATAGAGCATTATCAAAATTAAGCGTTGTGCTGACGACAACATTGCCTGATAAACCACTTTCGAGTTCTAAGAGCAGAGTCTTAATTCCCAGTGAAGTCGGTAGGTCAACAGATGGATCAGCTAGTGTAAAAGATAAATCGCAATCTACTTTTTCATGTATACATAAGCGTCGACTGTCAAAGCGAGGGTCTCTTTGCAAGTCCTTTATTTGAGTGGCAACTCCACGCAAAAGCAAAATCACTTTGGTGCTTCCAATGTTAAGGTCTTTCAATTGCAGCAAAATATTCGTGGTTACAATGCTTCCACTAAGAGCAAGATATTCTCCAAGTCCGATAACAACCAATCGTTTGTTACTCCCGTTCACATCGGCGGTTTTGAGGCGTTCAAGCAAACCGTCAATATCTGGCAATCTATCATCGCTGCAATGGTCACTCAATTTAACGAAATCAAATCCTAATTCAAGCAGTTTCCCCTTAATATCCTTATACTTCTCATCGCCCACAACAAGAAAATATGGAGTCGTAACGGGAGAGGACAGATAGTTTTTTACTGCTTGAATCAACATCTTCTCACTCACCTTCATTTGTTATAATTTCAATCCCGATGGTCATGTTTTCCCTAACGAGCCGCTTAAGGTACTGCTTCAATTGGGCATCGTTCATTTTGTCAATTTTCTTGAGAACCATGTCGCTACCCCCAGCGTTGTATTCGACTTCAGCAAGCGTCTTGATTTTATTTTTGATACTTGGATTTTCGTACCATTCATAGGTGTCGATAGACATACATTCAAGTTCATCCCTAATATTGTCCAGATTTGGGAGTAAAGCTTGGTATTCACCGACAAAAACACATCCAAAAGATGTATTGCGTTTAGTATCGTCCATTAAGACTTCAAATAGGCTCGTATTTTCAAGGAAATCAAGTGCACCTCTTATTTCCGAATCATTAGACACGTTTCTATTGAGTGTGTCAAACGCTTTTTTCGCCGCGTCAAACTCGTTTTCAGATACACAGCAAAGTATCGGGGTTCTATAACGGCTTGACCATTCACGAGGGTTTTTTGTCCCGGTCTTCTCTTTCCAAAGAGTGAGCATTTGCGTTTTCAACTGGTTTTTACGGAATTCCTCCGCAGCTGTCTTAACTTTTGCGTTGCACACAGTCGGTTGAAGTTCGAACATCCTTGTTGGTAGTTTACTCTTTATCTCGTTGATATCGGAGTTGTCCAAGTCCTTAAGATACGGGGCATAAACATCAATGAATATTTGCATATCGTTGTTAAGCAAATCACGAACCTGTGCACTCTTTCCCGTCAGTTCTAAAAGGAAAACCTTATGCTGCTCTGGCAACAAGCTCGATTCGTGATATATTCCCTGAAGTATATCAAGGAGTTTACTCAGTGAAGGAAACTTTGCTCGCAATGCTTCGCAAGAAACGGTCATAAAATTCAACCGATCGCACCATTCTTTAAATGCTTCTGAAAGAGAATGGGCATTCGTGTTCAACAGGATGTTGCTTTCTTTGACAATGCTGTAATTGGTCTTAAGTTTGCGAATCTCATCCTCGCCTATCTGCCTGTCCCACAAGCAGAAATGCTTCACCGAGAACAAATCACGAATATCTGAGAGTACGTTTTCATTAGAGCCGATTTCATTAGCAAGTGATAGAATCGTGCCCTCCTCGAATGAGCTCAAAAAGCCGCGCATTCCATTTTGGCAGTTTTCATCTGTGATAAGAGCCGCTAAGTTCTCAGCAAGCGTTGTTTTAACTGTAGCAACCTTGCCAATTTCAACAGCTATTTTGTGTGCTTCGTTGCCCTCTTTTTGAACGAGTTCAATATATTTTTGAACAACATCATAAACACCATAATCGTCAACTTCATCAAGGCACCACACGGGCAATCCAAATCCACGCATTTTTGCAGCCACCACAGCAGCAGCCTGCCCCGCCGACGAACAAGAATTGGGCGCAATGCTCCACGCATTTTCAGTTAGTTTATAGAACGCCATTTCGTCGGCAGTCATTTTTACAATGTAAGTTGGTTTTGGAGTTTTTCCAATATAGTTCCCAATCATCTCAGCGAGTTTGTCTTGTGTCATGGATTCATGCCCACCGGATGAATCGCTGTAACGGAACGGCTCACCACCGTATTCTTTCAATAGGAAACCTGCAAGAAACGCTGAAAGGTTGCATTGTGAAAAACCGTACCTCTCTTCAAGGAAATCATATATGTCACCTATCGAAATCTGCCCATCGCGGTCAAACGCGGACTCTATCAACTTGTCAATCTCGATTTTAATCTTTGAAATCGACTCGGTTGCCGTGAGTGGATCTTCCCAGTATTTATCTTTCTCCCACACAGTAGGTAAAACATGCTTCTCTACACCAGTCATAACACCACTTGTGCTTTGTATAATACCGCTTTTTGCACATGCTTTTACTGATGGGGTCAACTTAAGCTGATTTTCAGTAAGGCTTCTGTTAAAATCGGGGATATAATTGAATTTGGTAGTCACTATGGTCTGGAGAACACTTGCTACGCCTTGCCCATTGCCGAGTTTCTCACCCTCTTGATTTGCATAGGTATATACGACAAACGGACCGTTGTAAACACGGTTCTTCCAGTCCTGGTCTAAAACATGTTTTGCCTTGTCGGCACTTTCTTGTGATGTTAAATTGTTGCTTCCACTATAGTACATAGCCATGGCAGAAAAATCGACATACTGTTCAAAAGCTTCAATACCGAGAGGAGTAGAGAGCGCATCGATGAATACAATGTTCTCGTATTGTTCATCTGCGACCACCGTTTTAATCTTCTTGCGGAAACTTGCGGCTTCGGCATCGTCTTTGGCAAACGCTATAACAGCATGGAATTTCCACCCAGTGTCTTTGTCACGTAAATAACTTATTGTGCGGGTAAAGTCTGCAGTGGTCACTGGCGTAATTTTTCCTGTATTCGATTCAGTCTCAAACCGCAAACTAAGCGCAGTAGATAGAGAGAGTACGGTTGAAAGACCACCCTCAGCAACAAGTTTCGAGGTTGTGCTGCTTTGACGGATCTTTTGTTTATGACCGTCAATTTTTGCTTGGTCGCCGGCAAGCACTGCGGCAGCAAAAACATTCCTCCCGCCACCTATCGGATGGGTAACCAAAACTCCTTTTGTAACAAGCTGTTTAGCAATATTTTTGCAGTTCAGGTCCAAGCCTGATGATATCCCTTCAAACACATAACTAAGATTTTGTTCTGTAGCCTTAAACAAATCAATCGTGCCACCCAATCGTTGATCAATCGCCTGCATTATCAGGATGGCTTTGAGGACAACTTTTTCCTCATCTCTTAAATTTTGCTGTTGGGGAAATGTGTCTAAAATAAGCCGAATGTCTGTGGTGAGGTTATCCCTTCCTTTTTCGTAGAAAAAGTTCCATAACATATCCACTGTGAGCAGTTGATGGTCATCAAAGGGTCCAAAGTTCTTGATAAACCACTGGAACGCCTTCACGTCATCCGTGTTTGATGATTTTATAAAGTCGAACATACTGCGCTGATTGGACTTAAATGCAGAAGCTATATTTTTTAGTAAGAATGCTGCCATAGGATGGAGTGGCATAATGCCTTTCATTGCTTTCGGATTGGTGATTTTTGCCGCTTTCATAACCGCCACACGGGAGGAACTGACACTACTGTTCAAATCATCAGCCAATTCATCCCAGTTGTTTTTTGCAGCTGCCTTCACGCTGAAGGCATGGCCAATGAGATCAAAAGCAATGTTATCCGGCAGAGCTATGTTTACAGAAATAAAGCGGTCGCGAATTTTTGTCCAAGTTGTATCAGCCGTTCTAAACAGCTGTCCTGACTCATGTGTAACTATAATAAAATAAAAAGGCTTTAAGCTAACCAATTCTACTATTTTTTGGAACTCGGACAAGCTCTCTCGGTTGTTCTTAAAATAGTCAGAAAATTCGTCCCAAATAAATACAATTTTAATGTTATTATTTTGATCGATAACGTCCGTAAGCCAAGCCAATAGCCTGTCCGCATCGATATTCAATGCGGTAATGCCTTCTTTGTCCGCAAGGCGAAACAAATTATCCATCAGGTTTTTAACTTCGCCGTCCTTACGAAGGGCATTCAGCACCTCGTCAGCATTGGACTGTGGGAACAAAGATGACCATTCCGGTTTTTGTAAAAGCTCATCAAAAAATATCTTATGCGAAGGTTCATCAATCCAAGCGATGACACTTTCTTTCAACGTATTTTCTCCTGCATATAGCTCTTGCTCAATTAAGGCTGCTCTTATGCTATTCTGCACGGCAAGAAACAAGCCACGCGGAGAGGTGATATCGCCGGAAGCATAGCGGTGAACAGTCAATATTCCCTTTTGCTTATGACCCACAAGTTTTTCTAGCAAGTCAGGTTTCATTTTCAGATCTTCATATCTACTCCAATAGGCACGAAGTTCTTCTTCCGACACCTCCAGAATTTTCTTTAAAGCATATGCACATTGTGATTTCCCTGTACCGTAGGCACCCTCAATCCAAAGAGAACGCTTTTCTTGCCGAGCTAAGACACGCTCAATACTGCTTAGCATGTCAATAAAGGTCTGGTGTGGAAATGTCCGTGTCCAGAAATCGGGGCCTGCCGCCGCAATAGAGTAGTCGTTTATTTGCGGAAAGTATTCTTCGTCGATATCGAAGTATTCACAGTATTTAGGCATTTTAGTCATTTACGTGTTCCTCCTTAAACAAGTTGAGTACGTCTGACGAAGTTTTATCTTCCGCAAGCGTTATCTTTTCAAGGTCATGCGTGAATGAAGCTGTAATGAATTCCGGATATTTCGCCGACAGCCCAATTAATATCGGCGTAATATCCTCGCGATCAAGGCCGAAAACACGAGTAGGGCTTATCCCATCACGGTCTATACTGTCGTTCAAAAGGGTGGCGAGTGTGAACTCCTTATAATCCTTGCACTTTTCAGCGAATTTGAATAAGCCATACAGCACCACACGTGAGTCTGACAAAGTGCATTTTGTGCGGACAAGGTCGCCATCATCGGTAACAAAACCAAAGCGTAGCGAAGTACCAAGCGGCAATTCAACAAGTTTTCCAAATGCACTATAAACAAATTTCACAACATTTTTACTACTGTTGCTTTCCAAGAGCATTGAAATAACAGTATCTCGGGGATACTTACGCCCGATCTCAAGATTCAAAACATACCAACGAATTTGCGGATTATCAGCTGCAAAATTAGTGAGAATTATCCCCCATGCCGTATCTGTTTCCCAACCTAACCTTTCAATAAGTTCAGCTAATTCAGAAAAGTTATTCTTTTCGGTCAATCCTGCGTCTCTGAGAAAACGTTTAAATGTCTTCACTTGATTAGGACCTAAACCGGGGGCGTCCCAAAAACTATTTCTTTGTTCAAAAAAACGGAAAAACCAATCATTTTTGGGGAGTGTAGAATCAAAACAATTTATAGACATACTTTTCTCATCCTTTGGTATTCTTAGTGATCTATAAGCAAGGCAACCGTCCTCTATATCATGACACTTCAAGCAGTGTTCACAATCTGTAATCTTCAATCCAACATCAAACTTCAGATGTCCAAAGCTACAGTTTGTTTCACACGCTCCACATTTGACACAATATGCTGATTTGCGAAAAACTTGTTTAAATAACTTACCGATAGTAGGATTTTCTTTAATATATGTTGTAGGTAATTGAACAGTATAACCATTGGACAGTTTTCTAACTGTGTAAGGAATATGTCCAAAACCATCAAGTGTCTTAATCCATTCGTGCCAATCGGTTTTTGGTGCAGTGACTGTAATATTCAGGACATCGTCTTTTAGCATTTCGGAATAATTCATCACATTGCCAATCAAATCACGTCCACTTCTACGTGATACCCAGCCGCCCTCTGTGATGTAAGTATCTTTCCCAAAATTCCTTCCATTGGTCTTTCTTATCAATTCCAGATACATTTCGATTTCACGAGGGTAAACCATGCGCTTGACAAAATCCGCCTTTTTTATAGACATAGGACAGAATAAGCATCCTGCTCTTGAATGACCCTTTTTATACGCCTCGTTGATTAGAATACGATTTGCATATATGTATAACCACACCTCCGCAGACGTCCATTCAAGGATAGAATTATGACTGTATTGACCCCTTTGTTTTTTGCCATAATTCTCATATTCATATTCTGCTCGGACTGCGCTTTCATGTGCACGAACACCTACAAATGCCAAGCCTGTATAATCATTTTTTCCTGTAATCTCACGCAACTTCAGCGTTTGCGGTGTACTTTTGTGCACGTTACAGCACCAACGTATAACACGTGATGGGGGACCGAATAACTCCCAAGACTTTTCAGGCTTTAGGTGTGATCTTGCAACATGAAACAGTATCTCCTCTTTTTCACAAGCTTGTCGGGTTTTCTCTACTAAATCATAGGTATCTGGAAACTCCATCCCCGTATCACCAAACACAACCACATAGCTACCTTTCGGCAGAGCCTTTTTTACAAGATCAAGTAATACAGCACTATCTTTACCACCGGAATATGCAACATGGAAAAGGTCAAGCTTGTCTTTGTATTTTTCATAGATTGCCAGTATTTTTTTTACTGTAGTTTGTTCTAGGATTTCAAGCATATCTAGGTTTGCTTCAACCATCGCAGTAACGTCAATTTGGCGCAAAGCATTCCCATTTTGTTCAGGACTTATAGGTTCACCATTTTCATTTACGGGGATAATTATCTCTGGAGGGCTATGCAAATTACCGCCTTTAAGTTTAGCGACAAGTTTCCCGCGGTACCAATACCTATTTGCTTCAGCCCACATATAGGGAAAGTCATTCTGCTTGGCGTATCGCCAATATTTATCGAACCCATAAAGATCAAGTTCGGAAGCATAAACCGGACGAGGTTCTTTTGAGAATCCCGTCGGAGAGGAATTGAGCAATAATCCTCCAGTTTCTTCATCATATGTATACGAGTACAATCTCAACCCCTGCCTTCACGTAATTTTTTTGTCATTTCTATAATCTCAGCAGCTTTGACTGTAGTGCTTTTGCCTGTATAACCTTTTTCATAAAGAAATTTACCTACAGTTTTTTCCTCTTGGAGAACACAGGACTTAGCTACAGCATCGCTCATAATTTCTTCGTAGGTTAAATTGCAGCTTTTACGAATTACCACACCTGCATTCCTCGAGTTTATAGATGTGGTGTCAAATCGGAACTGCTCACTAAATCTACGGCAGTAACTTTCCAGCAGAAAAAGATTCCATGCTTGCTCACAATGAGGAAATGCTGCAAAGGTAGTAAATGATTTAAGCGGCAGATAGTCATCTGTAACAAATAAGGAAATCGCATAATCTATGTCCTTAGTGTTGAAATCAACATATTTTTTCGAAACATAGGTGTTCTTGTCAGTCCGAACCAAAACGGCAGATGCTGCCTCCATCGAAATCCTCTGGTTTGTGTCCCCAGTTAGTTTTTTTTCGTATTCAAGCAGTTCATCAAGCGTGCATTTATCAATAGTTTGACAATGATTCTTCATTATCTCTAGAGCAGTAATTTGATGACCTTTGTGCACAATTATTTTATTGCGATAAACATATTCTTTTACAAGGCACCTTTGGAATACAGCTTTGTGGAGTGCATTTAGAGACAATTCAGAGTTTCGTTCAGCTATTTCATCAAGAGGGATTCTATTTAATGAAGCGAAGCCTTCCTCATTACATGCTTTTTCAACAAAAGCATTAATTGTTCTGTATTCTTGCTCCGTAATATCTACTTTACATATATGTGTAAAAGTTTCCAAGTTATTCCAAATAAAGTCGTTATTTTGGCCTAAAATGTTTTTGATTTTTTCAATGGGTACATAAGGCAATCGTTTTGAAAGCTGTTCATAGTTAAGCAAAATATCATCTTTCCAAACACGAAGGATTTCTTTTTTTATATTTTCACCCTCGGAACCCATTAGTTTGGTTTTTGATAAATAATTGCTTTTAATAAAATAATTAGGATACAGAATCATTAAAATGCATTTCAACATTTCAGATGATACTATACATGCAGATAGCAACCAACTTTTGTGTATTTCATGAAATGTCTCATAAAATATTAATTCTGTGCCAACTTCGAATGTAGCATCAACCTCATTTTTAATTCTATTTATTATTTCTGTCTGAATCGCATAAACTTTGTTGTCAAAAGATATACCACAAGCAATAATTATTCTTTTCAAATCCTCATCGTTCAAGTTAATACACTCATCTAAATCTTCTGCAGCAAAACGACGAAATCGTGTTAATTCAATTGGTGAATTCAATCTAAATCCTTTCATGAAATGCGTAGACAAAACCATTTTAATTTTAGAACTAAGTGTGTCATCATTCACAACTATTACCGGAGAGACACTATCCATCATTGTAATATTTACTAAACTGTCAGTTTTATATGGCAAGTATTCTCTCAGGCAAAATTCCTCCGTCAATATGGTGAATTACTTTCTCAAAAGTGATAAGTGTCTCCCCAGATATGATCCTACAAGGATAATAAGCGGTTCGCCAGTATACATTACTGTTTTTGAATACATCATTATCGTTCTTTCAAAGAGTATAGCCTTAAAAATAAGGTTTTAATATTAATACGCTTTCATAGTTATTATTTAATATTTTACTTTTGTCATATAAGAAGGACTTATTCGCCTTAATGGAAAAATCCTGCTTCAAAACCCAATCATTATGCTTAAAACAGAGAAAAAGTATGAATTTGCTGTTGATTTTACAAACAATCCTTATTATGGAGAAATAAATGCTTCAAAAGAAAATTATGTTAGACGTGATCAGGCTAAGAAATCAACAAATTCTTTCTACTCATATATTTCGTTGTCCAGCATAAACAAGAACAACAGGTTCACTATATCTGCTCTACCAGTAGAAAACTGTAAAACAAAGGTCTATTATCTCGCCTATTTTATTGATCTGATAAGGAAGCTTAATCACACAACCTTTGATTAAATATATGTATCATGAGGCATTACGGTAGTATTGTGAAAAGATGAGGCTTTGACCCCTCCGTTGTCGGGTTCTCCCCATCAGCATTGATTCATGTTTTCGACGCTATACTTTAATTTTGGTCAAAGAATTATTACTTTGTTGAGGGTAAGATAAGTCCGTTCTACCCACAACGCATATATAAACAAAAATCCTGTTTTACTATGTAGGCTTTTAACTATATTGCCGGCCCCCAACCTCGGCGTAATCTGCTATCTTAAAAACAGAGAATATTCATCTTAAATCTACCAGATAGAAATGTGTTTTTTATATCATTCAAAACACAAAACTGTTTGGGGAAAAACTGAAAAGCTCAGGGATATACCCGTACTTACATCCAAATGAGGTCTGTTTCATTAACCCGGAATATGACATTGATTTCACCTATAATAGAAGATAGATCCTGAACTCTGCCTCTTTTATTAGCTTAATTTTGCAAAATATGTAAGCTGTACATAAATATTTATATAGATAATTCCAAAATAAAGGATAAGATGATAAACAATGGATAGATGGCCGAAATAGAAGAACAACAGGGGACTTTGTAGGCATAAAAATTAACCGGGATTGAGGGATTACAAAGAATTAATATATTTGTATATTCTGTGCAGGGAGTAGTATGACTAGGAAGTAGACATTATATAATTGATTTGATGTCTATGCCCTATGATTCATCCACTGGACAATTATAACCAGGTGGAACACCCACAATAAAACATATTGATTATGGCGGTTCTTAGGCAAATGGTAGCAAAGGAAAGCACGTTGGAAGATAAAATCGGTGGGCAAGATTGCCATGATTTAGTAAAAGAGCTCAATGGAAAAATTGCTAATCTTACTGCAAGATTGGAATTCACCGAATCTAAACTCAAAGACACGGAAGAATTCTATAGTGAAAGACTCAACAATCTCAATGATGTTCTTTTTTCAGTAGATCCGGAAGGGGTTTTTACTTACATTAACCCGGCCATCGAAAACATAACCGGCTATACAATAGAAGAAGTTCTGGGCACACATTTTACAAAACATGTGCATCCTGATGACATAAATGGTCTGCTTGAGGACATAGAAAAAACAGTTGCGGGAGAACATAAACCCTATATGTTCAGGATAGTGAAAAAGGATGGGAATATAAGTTACGTGCACACTACATCCAGACCGATAATAAAGGATGGTGAATTCAAAGGAATTAACGGCCTGATGGTCGATATTGCAAGACTCAAGCAGGTTGAGGTAAGACTCAAAGAAGAAAGAGACCGTGCACAGAATTATCTTGATATCGTAGGTGTAATTATACTTGCAATTGATACTGAAGGTAATATAAAACTTATAAATAAGAAAGGATGCGAAATATTCGAGAAGGAAGAATCCCAGCTTATTTCAAGTAACTGGTTTGATATAGCATTACCTGAAAAAATAAGGGAAAAAGCAAAAAGGGACTACAAAAAGTTCATTTTGGGAGAAATTGAATTCAAACCTTATTTTGAGGTAACTATACAAACAAAAGACGGAGAACGCATATTTGCCTGGCATAACAGATGCATGAATGATGAAGATGGCAATATGATGGGAGTACTATCATCTGGAGATGACATTACTGAAAGAAAAAAAGCAGAGCAAGCACTTGTTTTTGCAAAATTGATATCTGAAAATGCGAACCGTACTAAAAAACAGTTCCTTTCAAACATAAGTCATGAGCTGAGAACTCCCTTGAATCTTATAATTGGATACTCAGATCTTTTATACGAAGACTATATAGGCACGACAACAAAAGAACAAAAAAAGTATCTTGAAGTCGTCAAAAAGAGTGGAAACCGCTTACTTCTTCTGCTTAATTCAATGATAGAACTATCAGCAATCGAGGAAGGAAAAATGGAACTGGATCTTAAAGAGTTCTCAATTCCCGTCATAATTAAAGATATAAAGAACTCCACACTTCCAATGGCAAAGAAAAAGAATATTGATCTGCAGTTCTTTATTGATGAAAATATAAAAACAATAAAAGCAGACAAGAACAAGTTCAAAACTGTACTCTACAATCTGATAAATAATGCCATTAAATTCACTAACGAATACGGAAACATTAAAGTGGATGTTACAAAAGAAGGGCAAATGCTCAATGTTTCAGTAAAAGATGACGGCATTGGAATTAAAAAAGAGAATATCGATAAGTTGTTCCAGCCTTTCTCACAGATCGATTCCTCACTTAGCCGTAAATTTGAAGGAGCCGGGCTTGGCCTCAGCATTGTAAAGGAATTCGTAGAAATGCACGGCGGAAAAGTTCATGTTGATACAGAGATAAATAACGGAAGCAATTTCAGCTTTACAATCCCACTATCCAATGAGAACACTGAAACTCACTAGACCCATAACTCATATATCGACTTTTTTAATCCTTACAGCAGTTCCATATGCAAGTAACTCTGCTGCACCTGCCATTGTCTGTGATGTTGTGAACCTCACATTCACAACAGCATCCGCATTTAACTGCTCCGCATTCTCTACCATACGTTCATATGCTTCCTTTCGGGCCTGGGTTAGCATATCAGAATATCCTTTAAGCTCGCCGCCTACAATATTCTTCAAGCCTGCCGCAATATCGCTGCCAATATGCTTGGCACGAACAGTACTCCCAAAAACAACGGAAATAATCTCAAGTTCTTTTCCATCAATTCCATCTGTTGTTGTTACTATCATCCATTTACTCCTCCATTAATTATGATTTGGTTAATGTGAAAACAAAAGTGCTGCCTTTACCCCGCTCACTTGCGGCAGTTATACTTCCACCCTGACCTTCTATGATCCCTTTCACAATTGAAAGACCAAGACCGCTTCCCCCCACCTTGCGGGTAGAAGTACCGTCTATCTGGTAGAATTTATCAAATATATTCTCCAGCTCTTCGGAATTCATACCGATACCATCGTCACTTACACTTATCCTCACTAAATCAGAATCTTCCTGTGCTGTTATCCTGATATTACCATTCTTTTTGCTGAACTTTACGGCATTGTTCAGCAGATTTACAAAAACCTGAACCAGCTTATCCTTGTCAGTATAGACCTTAGCAAGATCATCCGGGATTTCCACCAGTACGTTCATACCTTTCTCTTTGATGACAGCGGAAAGCATCTCAAGAGAAGTATGAACTACTTCCTCTATGTCCAGAGATTCTTTATGGAATTTCATGCGGTTGGATTCGATTTTCGAGATGTCCAGGAGGTCATCCACCATTCTGGATTGCCGGTCTATATTCCTGATGATAATATCCAGCATCTGCCTTCTGACAGGAATACTACATTCATCACTTTCCCGCAGGAACTCACTGGAGGTCCTCATCGCTGTAAGAGGAGTTTTTAGTTCATGCGATACAATGGAAAGGAACTCTGTTTTCAGGCGGTCCAGTTCCTTGAGCTTTCTATTTGCAGACTTCAGGGATTCATTGGATTCTTTCAGTTCCTGAGTCTTCTCGTCTACTTCCTTTTCAAGACTCTTGCTCCAGTTATAAAGAATTATCACTACGAACGAACTTACAAAAACAATGAAGAGAACTGAAACCATTGCCACAATGAAGAGTTTCAGGTAAACTGAAACAATCAGACGGTCAACTTCTGAAGAAGGACTGGTCAGTGCAAGTGACCACTTCTGATTGTACCATTCGATCGGAGAGTATGACACCAGTCTTTCTTCATAGATAGTTCCATTTTCAAGCAGGAAATATTTCCCATTACCTTCGGAACCATTGATCTGGTCTGCCATAATTTCCTGTAAACCAGATGCATTGGAACCAAAAATATCAACATAAAGAGCGCCTCGCTTATAGTTATGATCGCCTTCATAAAGTATCCTGCCACGCTCATCAATAAGATATGCATAACTTGATGAATTGGACTCAACCACATACCTGTTTTTCAGATCCGACTCTTTGATAATAGCAATGAATGCTCCCCTGAAAACATCGCCTTCAAAAACAGGAACCCAGATAAAAGCTCCATAATTTCCTTCCATGAGTTTCAGAGGGTCTGTGATATAAACTTCATTATTATTTTTCACGTATTCAAACGCGCGGGCCTGATCGTTCTCATAAAGGTTAAAACCAATAGGAACAGATTCTTCCGGATAACCTGACACTATTGTCCCGTTTTCAGCAACATATTCTACCACATAAAAAAGACCGGCAATATCGTAAACACTTCTTAGATCCGATTCAAAATAGTCATCCGGAACTCCTGAATCTTTTTTTGCTATGACTTCCAGAAGAGAGACTCTCTCATTAAGGGTTTGTTCTATACTACCAGCAACATGTCTTGTAAGCAACAACTGCTGATTCTGATATTGTTCTTCAACAACAGACCTGACCTCTATATTGGTCTTCATCCAGAGAAAAAAGATGGAACTTATCAGAAGCAAAACTACTACAGCAAAGAGTATGAGGTTCCATTTGCTTTTACGGTTCCACATGGATCCTTTTAAATATTCAGATATCCTGCCTTCGCAGGACCATTTTTACACGTGCTTTCAGTTCTTTCAGGTTAAAAGGCTTGGTAACGTAGTCATCAGCACCAAGTTCAATACCTTCTACCTTATCGTCAATCTCTCCGCGCGCTGTAAGCATGATGATCGGAATATGACGATACATATCATCAGATTTTAACTGCCTGCAAACCTCAAAACCATCAATTCCGGGTATCATAAGGTCAAGCAGGATTGCATCCGGTTTCTCAGAATGAACTTTATCTAAAGCTTCATGACCATCTTTTGCTTCAGCAACATTGTAGCCTTCAGCTTCCAGAGCAACTTTCAGTGAAATCAGGGCATCCATCTCATCATCAACAATGAGAATTTTCTGCCTTGTATCAGACATACTCTTCAGTATATTTTCAACTTGGTCTTCTGGTACTGATAACTTTTCAGAAATTTCCGTTACAGTTATTCCTGGATTCTCCTCCATTAGTGAAAGGATTTTTCCGCCAATGTTTTCTACTTGCATGATAATTCTACCTGAATGAGCTCATAAAATATAGCTGGATGATATTATTAAAACCTTTCGAAATATGAAAGGGTTTCTTTTTTTGTAAACAACCTATCCGATAAAAGAAAATCTTATAAGCCATAACGGAATATTTAATTAGGATATTAATGGACGCGCTGGAAGAGATATTTGGAAAAACTGCTCAGATGACGGTATTAAAGAACCTCATTGCACATAAGGATGAATCAACCTATCTTTCCGGCATTGCAGACGAAACCGGATTATCACACTCCAGTGTTGCAAGGGTCATAACCCCACTTATCAAAAGTGATATTGTAATTGAAAAGCCGCTAGGTAAGCAAATAAGAACCTTCCGGCTTAATCTGGAGAATGAAAAAACAAAGCTGATCCTTGACTTCTATGACCGTCTGAACAGGATGAAATAGGCCTCATTATAAACACTAATACCTGTTTTTGAATTGTTATTGAAAAACGATAACCGGCCATCATAACTGTTTTTCTGAACTGCCCAGCATTATTCTTGCGAAGTTACCTGATATGATAGCCAGCATGTTTAGCACGTGTAAAGATACAAAACCCACAAGCATGCCTGACAGTGAAACAATAAATGCTTCCAGAGCTGAATTTACGTCACTCACTCCCAGTAAATAGAGTACAGGAGTGAACAGCATTGTCAGAGTAAGGCCCAATAGTACTACCATAAGAACCAGTGAGAAAATTCCCAGAGGGAACTTCAACAGCAAAAATATAAGAGCTTTCCATGTAACAGGACTCTTCACCCTCTGTATAAATTTGTTAAGTATGCTGTCACCATAAAACGATTGTGTATACATGGAAGGAATTTCAGTTCCCAGTAACCAGATAGCCATCTGTCGCTCAAATGATGCAATCTCCCACCACGCCAGGAAGATCAGCAAAAGGACCGGGATCCCGACCCACACAATCAGCAGGCCGAAACCAAATGAGAGACCTGTAACAAGGAATATAAAATATGCAGTACCCAGAGGGAAAGAGAACAGCAGATACAGGATATTCAGATAGGTCTGCTTCTTAAAAGCAACCATTAAGAATTCGCGAATAGCACCCCCTACCTCTACCATTTTTCTCTTCCTCATACATTACTGTTAAACTAATTAGGCATCCTCTGAAATTTATTGATATTAATGATTCCTGAATACTGCTACCTTTCAGAATTACTAATCCCGGTTTATTTTCCATACTCCTTAATGCGTTTTGGCCTCCTGATAAAAAAGTACACAAAAGCACCGAGCACATGTGTGAAAACTATAATTATTATCCAGATCAGCTTATCATTTCCTTCAGAAGGTTCTTTTGTGGCACAATCGATGAGCATCCACAACCAGAACAAAGTCCCGATGATCCCGAACCCGAAGACAAATATAAGCAGAAAGAATGAAACTGCCATTCCAAACATATCGAACATCTTAATATCTCCTTGATTTTCCTTTGATTCCCATAGTGTTTATTCATGACGGAGAGCATCAACCGGATTCATTCTTGCTGCCTTATTAGCAGGATAAATACCCGCAAGCAAACCAACTATCACTGAAACCAGCATGCCGGTGATGATCATGTCAAGCGGGAACACATATGGCAGTCCCATGGCAGTATCCGCGAAATATGCACCTACAACACCAAGTACAATACCCAGCACACCGCCAAATAATCCAACAACTATAGATTCCACCATGAACAGGGACAGAACCTCATGGTTCTTGAAGCCAAGAGATTTCATAATGCCGATCTCACCTGTTCTTTCAGTCACTGTGACAAGCATGATATTCATGATACCAATGGAACCTACTATCAGTGATATCAGTGCAACCGAAGTCAGCAAAGAGCCAAGTGCGGCAGACAACTGATTTACCTGTTCCAGTATTTCTCCCTGATTCGTAAGTGCATACGGTTTAGCATCCTCATTATCAAGGTCCCTGAAAGGAACTCCAAGATCCCTTGCAAGTCTCTTATCGAGTTCTTCGGTTACATCATCAATAGATTCAAGACTTGTGGCGGCTGCAAAATAGCCCCAGTAGTAGTCCTGACCCATGATCTCATTCATAGTTGCTATTGGAATGAATATCCTGTTGTCAGGCTCTATGCCACTCTGCACAAATGTTGTTTCAGGACTGTCAACAATACCTTTTACCTTAAACTTCTGAGTTATAACTTCCCCATCAGGTCTTGTAAAACTAAGCTCGATTGTATTCTTGTCAGATATCTTGCGGTCAAACTTATCATATGCAACATCATGCCCTATGACGGCCATGTACTTGTCCTTGTCATCAATGAAAGTGCCGCTTTCCATCTGGATATTGGCAACCTGTTCATAATCTTCGGAAACTCCCTGTACAGTTATCTGTCGTACAGTGGAGAGATAAGTAACCTCTGCAACTTCCTGGCTCAGGGGAGATACTCCAACAATGCCAGGAGTGTTTTTTATGATTTCCATTTCATAATCATGAAAGAGGTTTGAGGTCTTTCCCTCAATTATTATGAAATTGTTGCCTACCGAGCCAATCTCTTCTGTGAAATACTGGTTGAAACTGGCGCCCAGTGATACATTTGCAATGACTGCAGCTACACCTATGACAATTCCAAGGGTTGTAAGTGCGGACCTCAGTTTAGAGCTGCTGATGCTTCCTACAGCCATTCTGAATGAGTGTTTCAGACTCAGCATAGTCTCACCTGTAAGCTTAGTTATTGTTCTTTCTGCGCTTCATGAACACTACCGCAGGAACACCAAGTAGTAACAGGACAGCAATTGCTCCAACAGCGAGGTTTGAACCGCTACCTTCCTCTTCACTAGTGAGTTTTACATCACGGACAGCAACTTCAGTGTTATGTTCGTTTATCCCGTTTCTATATTCCACAGTGATGGTTACAGGAACAGTTTCGTCTGTGATGTCTGTTTTTGCATCCACTTCTATTGTGAAAAGCTCATCAGAATCCATTGCTCCGACAAAGTATTCTTCCGGAGAGAAATCAATACCATCGGCACTCAGTTTTACACTTACAGAACTGAGTGAATTCGGATGCATGTTCGCAACATCGAACTCAAGGGTTCCTTCTCCGTTGGCAAGTTCCATAGGTTTTGAAGGAATGACCTTTACAGAAGCTGAATCTACTTTGACAGGAATTCTCCAGTTGTTGTTGTATGAGTGAGAATTTCCAACCATGGAAAGATCCAGATAATAAGTGCCATCTGTAACATCATCTGCAACTTCAACATTGTAGCTCAATGTAATAGAATCACCCGGACCCATTACACCAGAGCCTGTATAACTGTCACTTGTAACATCAATATAGTTGTCACCATAGAGTATTGCAGACTGAACACGTGCATTCGTATCATAGTCCATACCGTCGATGGTTACAGAGCTATCTGTTGCCGTATTAGTAAGAGTGAAACTGACTGTACCGATATCTCCGGGCATAAATACCACAGGATCACAGGAGATATCGGTTAGTTCAATGGTTCCTTTGCTGTCAAATGTGTTGGAACCGACGTTCAGGTCAAAGGTGGACTTATACCAGGATCCACCCTCATAGATCTGGTAATAGACATCAACTGTGCCTGTGCCCACCTTTGCGTTCTCGTCCACATATAGACGGTATTCGTGTACCGCCGCATCATCGGGAGATAATATTCCTATGAATTCCACAGCATTGTTCTGGGAATCCAGTGAGAATGGATATTCAGGGTCCATCTTAATGGAAACTGCATCTGCACGTCCGAAACCTGTATTCTCGATCTTTACACTGACATCTACATATTCACCAATCTGAGCCGGGAAAGGATCATAGTCAATTATATCGATCTTCATGCTAGGTGCCGAATCTGCAGAGACCGGCATAATGGAAGAAGTACTAAATAAAGCTATGCAGAGTAAAATGTAAAATGATCTTTTCATCATCTTCTCAATACTTAAAATATCTATGAAATTCATGTAAAACCACCCTCAATTGTTGCCGATATTACCGTCCTTTATAAGGACAACTCTGTCAACATACTGCTCCATTTCAGGATCGTGTGTTATCATCACTATGGTGCGTCCTTTCTTATGGAGATCAGAGAAAATGTCCATGATCTCGACACTTGTTTTGGAGTCAAGATTGCCTGTTGGTTCATCGGCAAGGATCAACGAAGGATCGTTTATCAGAGACCTGGCTATTGCAACTCTCTGTCTTTGTCCACCCGATAATTCTGAAGGTTTGTGTCCTATACGGTCATCGAGACCTACTAGATTCAGCAGGTCTCGTGCCCGACCTGACGTGTCCATTCCTTTCTTAGTGTTGGAATAAGTTGGAAGCAATACGTTCTCATAAGCACTGAGCCGTGGTATAAGGTTGAAATTCTGGAAAACAAAGCCGATCTCAAATCCTCTGAGCTCTGCAAGCTCATTGTCTGTGATGGTGTTCGTGTCTTTTCCCATAAGCATTACTTTGCCACTAGTGGGCCTGTCAAGACAGCCGATCATATTCATCAGAGTACTTTTTCCGGAACCGGAAGGACCCATGATAGCCACAAATTCCCCTTTTTTAATACACAGATCTATTCCATGAAGTATGGGAACTTCCATATTACCCAGAAAATAACTCTTCTTCAGACCCTGAATATCTATCACATTGTTAGTTTCAGGGTTTTGCACATTACAACCAGCCATATTAATTCACCTTTGTACGCCCGACTTGACTATTTATCGACAAGTCAGTCAATGTGAAGAAAATATTTAAACCTTTCTACAAATAGTCTGATTTGCATATTTAGAGTATATAGACTATATATGTAAGATAAAACACGGAAAATGAAACTCAACAACCAATCACAGTTTATTCATGACGAAGAGCTTCCACAGGATTCAGATTTGCAGCTTTGTTAGCAGGATACACACCTGCTACAAGCCCTACAAATACCGAAATGAAGAATCCCAGAATGATCAGGTAGAACGGAAATACAGGAGTTATCCCCAGATATACTTCTACAATATAGGAACCGACAATACCAAGAACTGTGCCCATTATGCCACCTATCACACCTACAATAATAGACTCCATGATGAAAAGAACAATAATGTCCGGTCTGGTGTATCCCAGTGATTTCAAAAGACCGATCTCGCTGGTCCTTTCAGTTACCGTGACAAGCATGATATTCATAATTCCAATGGAACCTACTAAAAGTGCCACAGCGGCGATCATAGTAATAAGTATGGTAAAAGCATTTGTCAGGGAATCAAGCTGCTCAATTATTTCTGCCTGGTTAAATATCCGGTAAGGTTTCGCATCATCATTATCAAGGTCTCTTGTTGGAACACCAAGATCCCTCGCAAGTCTTTTATCAACCTCATCCGAAACTTCCTGAACAGACTCAGCTGAACCGGTCTTCGCAGAAAAACCACTATAATCAGTGACATTCAACAATTCATTCATGGTCGCTATCGGAATATAGATAGTCACATCACGATCTGGACCACCGGTTACAAATGTGTTATCTTCACTTGCAAGAATACCTTTTACACGGAACTTGCGGGTCACACTTGTACCATCGTTTCGTTTGATTGTAATGTCGATGTAATTTTTCACAGATACATTCTTATCAAACTTTTCAGTTGCAACCTCTTTACCAAGAACAGCCACATACCTGTCCTTGTCTGTGAGGAAACTCCCCTCTTCGACTCCCAGATTGGAAATATACTGAGCATCTTCCGACACACCCTGAACATCGATCTGACGAGTGGATGAAAGATATGTTATGGCCGCAGTCTGTTGATTAAATGCCGAAGCGCCTTCTATTCCCGGAGTGTTCCTGATGAGTTCCAGCTCCGTATCATAGAAAATATTGACATCCTGACTGTAGATAATTATGAAATTCGAGCCAAGAGAACCAAGTTCATCGGTGAAATATTGATTGAAACTCGCACCCACAGATACGTTTGCAACAACAGCAGCGACACCTATGATAATACCCAGAGCCGTTAAAGTTGAGCGCAGCTTTGCACTGCGTATGCTTCCAAGTGCCAGAACAAAAGCATATCGCAGGTATATCATACTCACTCCTTCCTCAAGGCTTCAACAGGGTTCATACGTGCAGCTTTTCTTGCGGGATAGACTCCTGCTACAAGTCCCACCAGCACAGATACGAAAAATCCCAGGAAAATAAGACTTGCAGGGAAAACATCCGGAACATCAAGGAGATCATTAGCTATAGAGGCAGCACCGATTCCCATAACCGTACCGATTATCCCACCTATAAGGCCAACGATCATTGATTCGATGATGAACAGTAACAGGATATCATGCTCACTATACCCAAGAGATTTGAGAAGACCTATCTCAGGTGTTCTCTCGGCAACAGTCACAAGCATGATATTCATGATTCCGATAGAACCTACTAACAGGGAAATGAGAGCTACTGATATCAGTAGCGATGTTAAAGCTGCAGAAAGCTGGTTAGTTTCTTCCAGTATCTCGATCTGGTCAAACATAACGTAAGGCTTGGCATCATCATTTTCCAGATCCCTGCTTGGGACGCCCAGAGTGCGTGCCAGTCTTTTATCGATCTCATCCGAGGTCTCACGGACAACTTCAAGGCTCTCTGCCTTTATGAAAAAGCCACCATAGTCATCTTTTCCAAGAATCTCATTCATTGTATCTATTGGAATAAAGACACGAATTTCAGGTTCTACTCCGGTCTGGGCAAATGTTGTGTTGGGATCAGTAATCACACCTTTTACAATGAATGTTTTTGTGACAACACCGCCATCCTCCCGCCTGAATGTGATATCTATCGGATTTTTAATTGATATTTTCTTATCAAATTTATCATAGGCAACCTCTGCGCCTATAACTGCTACGTAGCGGTCCTTGTCAGTAAGAAAAGTACCAGAATCCATTTTGAAGTTTGCAACTTCATCATAGTCCTGGGTCACTCCCTGAATGTCGATCTGCCGGGAAGTTGACATATAGGTGACCTTCGCCATCTGCTGATTTATCGGGGAAACACCCTCCACGCCGGGCGTATTCCTGATAACTTCAAGTTCCTTGTCAAAAAAAACGTCTATATTCTGGCTGTAAACCACTATGAAATTCGATCCTACGGCACCTATCTCATCATTGAAATACTGGTTAAAACTTGCACCAAGAGAAACATTGGCTATAACTGCCGCTACACCGATAATGATTCCAAGGGTTGTGAGGGCAGACCTTAGCTTTGCACTGCCGATACTTCCCAATGCGATATTTATAGCCTGGGCCGGATTTAACATGAAATGTTCATCCTGAACTGCTTACTTATTCTTTCACCTTTTTGTCCTTGTTCTTCCTGTAGAAATAATAAATTCCGGCTCCGGCAACTACCAGCAGGATAACTACCAGATATATCCCCGAACCGCCACCTGTTTCCACAACATGATTCTGAAGCTGGCGGGTGGTTATCTCTTCTGTATGTTCGTTTAGTCCGTTCCTGTAATCTGCAGTAATCACAAGATCCAGAGGGAAAGTAATGTCTTTAGAAACTGCTTTTGCATTGATTTCAATAGTGAACAACTCATCAGAATCCATTGAACCAATGAAATATTCAGAGGGTGAGAACTCAATACCTTCTGCTTCAAGTTTCACGCTCACAGATGAAAGCGCATTGGGGTGGATATTAGCAACATCGAATTCCAGAGTCCCCTCTCCATTTTCAAAAGCTAGTGGTTTTGAAGGTATGACCCTTACAGAAGATGAATCTACCTTGATAGGAATTCTCCAGTTGCTGTTATAGGAATGAGAACTTCCAACGATTGAAAAGTCTAGATAATAAGTGCCATCAGGAGTGCCGTTTGCAACCTCTATATTGTAGGTCAGACCGATTGATTCCCCAGGGCCAATAACACCATTTCCATAGTAAGTGCCGGTTGTGACTTTAATACCCTCAGTTCCTTCAAGGGAAGCAGACTGAATCCTGGCATTTGTATCATACTGCTCATCATCAATTGTAATAGTATAATCAGTAGCACTGTTCTTGAGTGTGAATGAAATTGTTCCTTCGTCCCCTGGCATGAACACTTCAGGTTCTTTTACCGGCTCACCCACAAGTTGTATTGTTCCTTTGCTGTCAAAGGAATCAGAACCAACTCTTAATTCAAATTCTTTCTTGAACCAGGTGCCATCAGATTCTTCCTGGTACCACACTTCAAATGTTCCGGTTCCCTGCTTGGCAGCAGAATCAGTGTAAAGCCTATATTCGTGAACAGCTGCATTATCCGGAGTTAATATTCCCACATTAACAAGAGCATTTTCACTGCTGTCAACTGAGAATGGATAATCTGGAACCATTTTTATGGAAAGATCATCGGCTTTTGCATAACCGAGGTTCTCTACTTTGACCCAGACACTCACATATTCACCAATCTCTGCTGGCACTGGCTCATACCTGAGTACACTTACTTTAAGATCGGCACCTTCTGCGGCCGATGCAACGAATGATAATGATAGAAACAAAGCCAAGATCAGTGATATTCGCAACACTAACGATGCAGTAAATGTCAGTCCTTTTTTCCTATTCCCCAACACCAACATAGTAATTACCTCATTTTAATTATTTTCAATAATTCCATCCTTAAGATAGATTACACGATCTGCATATTCCGTGAGATCAGGATCGTGAGTAATCATAACTATTGTCCTTCCCTTTTCATGGAGATCAGAAAATATCTTCATGATCTCGTCGCCGGTTTTTGAATCCAGATTTCCTGTGGGTTCATCGGCAAGTATGAGAGATGGGTCATTTATCAAAGCCCTTGCAATTGCAATCCTCTGTTGCTGCCCACCAGACATCTCCGAAGGTTTGTAATTCATGCGTTCCTTCAGACCAACCATTTCCACAAGCTCCTTTGCTTTTTCTCTGGTATCCACTCCGATTTTTTTATTAGCGTAAGTAGGAAGTTCCACATTCTGGAGTGTTGTGAGCCTTGGAACAAGGTTGAAGTTCTGGAATACAAACCCGATCTCCATCCCTCTCAACTTTGCAAGTTCAGGATCGGAAAGTGTGTCAACATCTTTTCCCATCAGAAGAACCTGTCCACAGTTTGGCCTGTCAAGACAGCCGATCATATTCATCAGTGTGCTTTTCCCGGAACCGGAAGGACCCATGATCGCAACAAATTCTCCCGGCATGACCTTCAGGTCGATACTTTTGAGGATAGGTACATTCATATCCCCAACATGATAACTCTTGCAAAGGTTCACAAGCTCAATCACAGGTGTTTTGTCCCTGTCTTTTTCATCATGGGCAGCTTTTGAATCCATACGTGTCCCCCATAGAAACGCACTTAATAAGTCATATTTTTCCTTCAAAGAAGAATGTATCCAGTACTCAAAATAATTCAGGTTTAAACTTATAAAAAGCTTCTTTGCAGGCAAATATAGAGACGTGAAGAAATACGTGGAAAAATGAGGTTTCACCAGAGAACATAGAAAAATATGAAAAATACTGTTCACAAAAGTAAAAAAGTATAAATAATCTCAATCCTATGGATTATTGACTAAATATCGTCAGATATGAATATAAACAATTGCTTCATATCTTGAATTTGATTCTAATTCATGGATTATATCTTTGTATATATCTGAAAGTGTCATGTGCTGTTTCCCTATATTTGATAATCTGTATGAAGATAGTAATTAAACTCACAGATTGCTATAAATAGTATCAAAAATAACATAATGAAATACAGGAGCCCTGACATGAAATCTGCTTTTTTGTCACTTACAGCCATAGTAATGGTACTTTTTTTAGTAATTCCTAGTTCAGCACTTGATTGTTCATCAAATGAATACAATGTGACTGTCACAGATATCTACTCTGATCTGGAAACCTGCGACATCACATTGCACGGCTCAGAAAATGCAAGCGGACTGGAACTTGACATAAGTCTTGTTCATTCAGGCACTGTGCTGGACAGCAAAACTTTCATTATCGACAGTATCACACCGGACTCGGACGTTACTAAAGCTTTCAGATGGAACACTGATAATCTGGAGGATGGAAAATATACAGTAACCAGCACTATATCAAAAGACGGATGCACCATTTCCGAAAATACATATAGTTTTGTTAATGGAAGACAGACTATTCCAAGAATTACCGTTGATGACCTTGTACCAAACTCACAGGGATTCAGTGTGATGATAACACCAATAGATGCAGTGCTTGTAGATATTGAATACATGCTCATGGATGACTCGGACGTGATATACTCCGGCTCCGAGAAGAAAGTCTCTGTAAGTACGCTTCCTCTGGAAGTAAGTAAAGATTGGAATGTCCTGCTTGAGAATAACAAAGATTACAGCGCAAGAGTGAAAGTCAAACTTTATTCGCCTTCTGTCACTTATATCGCACTGACAGAGGATTTCACCGCGCATGACGACGTATTCATCAGTGACACATACGAAGATGATATCGGAGCAAGTGCTACCATTGATGGTATCTCACAGGTTCCGTTTAAAGGTTCAGTCAGATTTTCCGTTTCACAGGTTGACGGAAATGATAAAAGTGAGATCATATCAGTGGTTGAAAAATCACCTGTTATTCTTAACGGTGATGATGAGACTGTGGAAACCATATGGAACGAGCGCCTGACAGCCGGAGAATACGAGCTTCTTATAGAGGTCATTGGTAATGATGGCAATATTCTGGATGTAGAGGAAAAAATAATTGAATCTGATTATGAACCGTTGGTTAACCAGACAAATGCAAGTTCTGATCAGAGTGCCCAGCAATCCCCCGGCTTCCTGCTCCCTGTTGCGTTGATCTTTATTACAATTGCAGCAATTATATCCAGGCAGAAGCAACACTGAAAGGTGTGAATGATGCGTTATGAACTGTTCATTGCACTTCGTCATATAAAAGCAAGGAAAAGACAGACAATTCTCTCTGTTGCCGCAATTGGGATTGCTGTCATGATCCTGATGGTATCACAGGCATTCATGGCAGGATTTACCCAGGAACTTTACAGCAAGACTGTGAACAACCTGCCCCATGTTGTAGTTTCTCCGCAGGATGGCGAGGATTACATTCATCTCTACAAGAACATCGTTGATAAGATTAACAATATTGATGGCGTTGTCGCTTCTTCACCATATCTTATAGGAGAGGCTTCGTTCAAATTCAAAGACAATACTAAAAATGCTGCACTCAAAGGTATAATGCCTTCCAGGGAAGATGCTGTAGCTCACACAAAAGATGACATCATCAAAGGAAACTATGATGAGCTGACCTATTCTGATAAGAGTATTATTGTTGGAGATAAATTTGCAGAGGATATGGAACTTGATATTGGTGACAATGTTGAGGTTTCGTTTCCAAATGCTAATCCGGTTTCCCTGAAGGTCGTTGCGATATATGACACAGGAACAGTTCTGGATGAGAGTATGACATATACTTCACTTAATACTGCTCAGGATTTCTATGATACAACAGACGTAATTAACGGGATATCCCTGAGAATCGCAGACTTTAATCAGGACACGGAGATAGCACAGAATATCGAGGACTACGGCTACAATGCTGCCGGATGGACCAAGAACAATCCTGAAATTCTGAGGACCATTGCCATCGAAACGGTTTCCAACAATGTGACACTGGGATTCATTCTTCTTATCGCATCTTTCGGAGTTGTCAGTACTTTGAACATGGTCGTTATGGGTAAAGTAAAAGAGATTGGTATATTACTTGCCATGGGTGCCAGCAAGTCAAGTATCAGAACCATATTTTTAATTGAGAGCGGCATGCTTGGACTTGCGGGAGCTGTTTTTGGGACTGCCGCCGGTGTAGCCCTGGCACTTTCCATAGGGAGTTATCCGCTTCCTGAAGGAGCATACGGACTGGATTCAATTCCTGTTGTTGTCAGAACGGGAGATGTACTGGCGATAATAACTCTTGTCTTTTTGCTGAACCTGTTTGCAGGAATTTATCCTGCGCAGAGAGCAGCAAGTCTTGATCCGGTAGAAGCAATATCTACACATTAGGCAGGTTATGGCTTTTGGTGTTTCAGATAGGACTATAACGAGACTGGAATACATCCCTGTAGAGTTCCTGCTGATGTGAGTGACACAAACTTTGCTCTTTTCTTTTTAAGTTCTACAAAAACAACCTTCAATCTAAAAAACAAAATAACCATCCGCCGAATGCGGCACATTCCTATGCCTGCGATATAGAATGTAATTCCAATAATTAGTGCGGTTATACTACTAATTCTGCAGAAGTTCAGCAAAGATAGTTTTCCTGGATAGCATACAGATTGTTTTTTCTTCTTCGTCTTGTGGAAAAACGCCGGCTTCGCCGCACCCTTCGGGACCACTCAAGTTATTCATGAGGTACGGTGTTTGCAAACTGATAACAACGCAAGTATCCTCTGCTGTAAAAAGAATCGTTGCATTCATTTCATTTATACCACACTATACCTTCAAACCGGCATTTTGCAATCTTTCTTTTGAGAATCAGGTAATATGAGACCTTGAATGTTGCATAAAGATGAAAATAAAAGTAGAATAGAGGCTTTGAGTAAAAACCACTGGTGAAGACTATTTCTTTATTGTCTTTAAGGGAATCATCCACAAACTTTACAACACCGTGGAAACTATCGACGTTTAGAATTGTACCCTGTGGTACACGGGGACCTATGACAACAACATCTTTTTCCATGCCGTCATCGGCAAGGCTCCCTTCGATGAAACCATAATTGAATATTGTTGGTATCGGAGACAGGAACTCTTTGACAAAACGAGAACCCTGTTTATTGTATTTGAAAAAACTGTATTTTGGTGTCTCGATAACAACTTTCATATCAGCTAATTGATACGCTTAATAAATAAAAAACATAGGGGATGCGAACGGGCTAAAGGTGGTTGAATGCACAGGTATGGTGACATTGGAGTGGTTGGAGAGGTACTAAGTAATATACCCGTTCGCAAACATACTAACGACATATTAGGATATAAATGTTTCGTATAATCACGAACAAACGATATATATATATATATATATATTAATTTGAAAGAGTGTCAAATCCGCGTAATATCTGAGGAAATATATTAGAAATTCTTTCATTCACTCTCAATGGCTTCGACTGGATCAAGTGCAGCCGCCTTTCTTGCAGGATAGACACCTGCAACTATGTTGATGAAGAATGAGAAAAATATTGCGTAGGCATAGTTCATTGGATCGGTCTTGAGTGGCAGAGTAGTCAGGCCAAAGTACATTTCCTGCGGTAAATCTATCTGATATGATGCCAGCGCCGTGGAACCAACATAGCCAAGCACACAACCCAGAAGCACACCCATCGTACCAAGTATCAGTGATTCCAGCAGGAATATTACTGTGATATGACGCTTTGAGGCACCCATTGCCATTAGCATGCCGATCTCTTTTTTCTTGTCCATGACAACCGTAAAAAGTGTGTTGGCAATTCCAAAACCTGCTATCATGTAGATAAGTCCATAGTAAAGCCAGACAATAACAACCTGGGTATTGATAAGTCCTAATATCTCGCTGTTGGCTTCTATCCAGCTAACAGCTTCAAGCCCGGAATTCTGACCTTCAATAGAAGCTGCGATAACATCTGCCTGGAATGGATCGGTAACTCTTACGTTTATCTTGCTTGCAACTCCGTTTTCCCGGAAGAAATCAAGAGCTGAATCAAAACGGACGTATGCAATACTTTCATCACTGGATGTTCCAGTATCGAATATCCCAAGAATCTTGAATGACCTGCTTCCAAAGCCAGGCATCACTATATCGACTTTATCCCCCAGGACAACTTCCAGATCTTCAGCAAGCTTGTCACCGATTATGATTCCGTTGTTGCTTCTGCTGAGAGAGAGTAGATCGCCTGATACAATGTCATCAGAGATGTGCATGACAGCATCCTCGGCAACAGGATCAATACCATTGAGATTGATGCCTTCGGCATTATCCTTGTGACTTATGGCTGCCTGCCCTACAAAGACAGGAGATACTGCTTCCACACCATCCATTAAAGCTATCTTCTGCGAGTAATAGTTGTAGAAATGAACATAATCCGCCTGTTTATCAGATGAAGTTATCACGATATGCGGTGAGTTCTCCACCGTAGAACTGATGAGCTCCTCGGTAAACCCGGTCATCATTGACATGAGAACTACAATAACTGCTATGGCTAACGCTACCGCAAACACCGCAAAGAATGTGAGTCGCTTTCTTGCACCTATATGCCTCAGGGCTATTCTCATTTCAAACATTGACCAGCTTCCAATATAGAAATGATTTGACTGTTATTATATAACTATTTATGAAGCTGTGGGAGAAAAATAGATGAAAAATAGAAATTGTTCTGTTAGAACTATACTCACTGATGTGCAAATGCAAGCTCGATCCCAATAACTGAATAAATACCAGCCTTTGCCCAGTTGATCTTCTTACCCAGACCTGGCTTTTCCATGATTTTAGTCCCTATCATTCCGGCAAAGAATGATACTATGAAAAAGACCACTATTGCCTGTGCAAAGAACACTGCACCCAGGAATATCATTTGAAGAGGGATGCTGCCTGAATCTGCATTTATGAACTGAGGCAGGAATGCAAGGAAGAACAGGGAAACCTTGGGATTTAAGATATTCATGAAAATACCTCTTCTGTAAAGTAGTGACAGATTCTTTTCTTTAACAGATTCAAGTGATGTGAGGCTGCCTTCTTCACGAATTGCCTTATAAGCAAGGTAGAGAAGATAGATAGCTCCTGCATATTTCAGGAGAGAGAAAGCCACCGCAGAACTGTACAATATCGCAGAAACCCCAAGTGCTGCCGCAGTTGTGTGGAACAGCAGACCGGTGCAAAGGCCGGTGGCTATTGCCATACCTGCTGTTTTTCCCTGAGATATGCTCTGTGTGAGCACGAAGAGAATATCAGGGCCGGGCAGGAGAGTGAGAGCCACTGAGGCTGCGATGAAGTAGACGAGTTGCGTGGTTTCTATCAATTTGTCACCTGTCTTTAAACTGGAATACTTGTACTTCCTTTGAAGTTATGGTTTTCTTTCTATCTGGAGAGAATGCTATAAATAAAGCTTCCTATTATGAACTATCCAGTTATTGACCTTATCTGGAGGAATTTTTATCAAAATACCGATACCTTATGGAAAAGAATTCGTAGACCTTGAAGTGGAAATACCCCATGAGGTCGTTTCACCTAATTCTGTTGAAGTCGGCGCTGAGTCCGAAGTAATAGACGAGGCACTGAACAATCCGGTTGGAATGGAGTCACTTGAGGATTTCATGAAAAACAGCGAGAGGATATTGATTCTTGTAAATGATGCCACAAGGCCAACTCCTACTGCAAAGATCCTCCTGAAAATGCGTGATATGCTAAGAGAGCATGGAGACGTAAGATTCATGGTTGCTACAGGTGCTCACAGAGGACCAACTGAGGATGAATATAGATACATCTTCGGTGAGATATACGACGAGTTCAAAGAGAATATATTCGTACACGATGCCCGCAAGGATGAGGACATGGAATATCTTGGCGTGTCAAGCAACGGAACAGAGATGTATCTCAACAAAATGGTGAATGAAAGCAAGAACATCATCGTCATTGGAAGTGTTGAGCCTCACTATTTTGCAGGTTATACTGGTGGAAGAAAAGCATTCCTGCCGGGAGTTGCTTCCTACAAGACCATCGAAATGAACCACAAACATGCACTCTCAGAAGCTGCACAGCCGCTTGCAATCAAAGGAAATCCTGTTGCAGAGGACATGGAAGATGCAATGAAAGTGCTGAAAGACCTGAACGTATTCTCAATTCAAACTGTCCTTACAGCAGACCACGGACTTTATGCCACGGTTGCAGGTGATCTTTTCAAGTCATTTGATATTGCAGTTGAGAGAGCAAAAGAAGTATTCTGTTCAAATTGCAGCCGCAAGGGCAATATTGTGCTCACTGCAGCGCCATATCCAATGGACATCGACCTCTACCAGTCCCAGAAAGCACTTGAGAACGGCAAGCTTGCACTGGAAGATGGCGGAGTCATCATCCTTGTATCAAAATGCAGGGACGGCGTGGGAGATGATACATTCCTGAACCTGCTTTGTTCTGCAAATACATGCGACGAGGTCATGTGTAAGATCGATGAAGGCTACAAGCTCGGATACCATAAAGCTGCTAAGATGGCACAAATTGGAGTTTATGCTGAAATGTGGGCAATCTCAGACCTAGATGATGATACTATAAAAATGGCAAAACTTCAACCACACATGGATATTCAGGAAACATTCAACAAAGCGGTTGAAAAGATCAAAGAGCAGGGCAAGGAACCATACGCTGTGATTTTACCACAGGGGAGCCTCACCGTACCGCTGCTTGAATAACTAAAACCCTTTTACCTTTTTTGATTTAAGAAAATAAACGAATTAAAAATAGAAAAGAAAAAAGCAAGATTGAACTGTTATTCAGTTCATATCTGCATATAACGTGCTGCCTCACCAAGGTCCTCTTCAATTCTGAGGAGCTGGTTGTATTTTGCAGTACGTTCACTTCTTGCCGGTGCTCCGGTCTTGATAAGGTCAGCACCGATTGCAACTGAAATATCAGCGATCGTTGTGTCCTCGGTCTCTGCGGAGCGGTGGCTTACAACAACACTGTAACCGTTGCGGTTTGCCATGTTAGCTGCATCGAATGCCTCTGAGAGTGAACCGATCTGGTTTACCTTAAGCAGAAGTGCATTTGCAGCGCCCATTTCAACACCCTTTGCAAGACGGTCTACATTTGTAACGAAGAGGTCATCTCCAACAATGAATGTGTCCCATGCATCGTTTGTGAGGGTTGCGAAGTCCTCAAAGGATTCCTCGTGGAATGGGTCTTCAATAAGGATAATTGGGTATGTCTCAATAAGTTCAAGGTAATAATCAATGAGTTCAGCAGGTTTTAAGAGCTTACCATCGATTGAATATGTTGCCCCGTCAAAGAACTCAGAAGCTGCCGCATCAAGACCTATGCTGATCTCAGACTCTGTGTATCCTGCTTCCTCGATTGCACTTACAAGTGCATCGAGAGCATCATGGGTCATCTCAATGGATGGTGCGTATCCACCCTCGTAACCGACATTTGTTGCTGAGCCACCGTATTTTCCTTCGAGTATCTTACCAAGTGCATGGTATGTTTCAGTACCCATGCGCAGTGCTTCAGAATAGGTTTCCGCACCTTTTGGCTGGATCATGAACTCCTGAATGGAAAGTGCATTTCCGGCGTGTTTTCCACCGTTAAGGACATTCATTGTAGGAACAGGGAGAGTATATGCATTTATGCCGCCAAGATAGCGGTAAAGTGGCATGTTGAGTGAATCTGCTGCTGCTCTTGCAACTGCCATGGATACACCAAGGATTGCGTTTGCGCCAAGTTCCATCTTGTTCTCAGTACCGTCCAGAGCAAGCATAAGACCATCGATCTCACGCTGCTTCCTGACATCCATGCCCAGAAGCTCTGCTTCTATAGCGGTGTTGACGTTGTCAACTGCATCAAGAACACCCTTTCCAAGGTAGCGTTCTTCCTTGTCGCGCAACTCAAGTGCTTCGTTACTGCCTGTGGAAGCACCGGAAGGAACACTTGCCCGTCCAAATCCATTAGAAGTATAGACATCTACTTCAACGGTAGGGTTTCCTCTGGAGTCAAGAATCTCACGTGCGTGAATCTTTTTAATCTTATAACTTTTGTCATCATCAATATACGGCATCCTATTCCACCTTTGACTTGGTTTAACACCTACTTCGCAATTACTGTATATATTGTTACCGTTCACTTCTTTTCAATTCTACGCTTGAACGACAATTACAGGCATATCTGCTAAAACTAAATTATATTTACATAAATTATATAAACTTAAAAGTATTATAGTAACCAAATGAAAAGCGGAGATACTGATCTTTTAAGCGGAAAAGGCTATGAAATAATCGAACTTTTACAGGGACTGGATGTACCCAGAACCGAAGCCATCTCTATTGCATGCCTTGTATGTGGAAATGAAATGACCTCACAGAACATTGAACAGGCATCGGGCCTCAGGCAGCCGGAAGTCAGTATTGCTATGCGTCCTTTGAGAGAAAGAGGATGGATAGAAGAAAGAAACGAAAAAAAGAATACTGACAAAGGAAGGCCTGTCAAATATTACAAACTCATTGTACCTTTTGAGGAAATAGTCAAAACCTTTGAGTCAAAGGCTCTCAGAAAGAACATGGAAATGGTTGAAGCCCTTGAGCAGCTCAAGGAACTCAGTGGTAACGGTGAATAAGATCTAAACCTGAAATTGTCATAAGAATTATTGTCAGCTTTTATCCGGGAAACATACGGGAGCGAAACCTCTCTCTTTATCGAATATCCTGCTTGCAGAAATACCGGATATTTCCATTATGAAGACTTCTACAACCATGAAGACTTCACTGTTTTCGCGCAGACATCCTGTTTTTGTAGATTCCCCACGACCTGCTGCTGAATGAAGATGAATCTTAGGTTTATCATTCTCCCAGAAGATATTTCCTATTCCTATAAGCTCATGGGCATCATGGATGCGAGCCCATTGAGGATCAGGAGGGACAATATTTTCCTTAGGACCAACCACAAGACTGGCTTCCTTTACTGCTCCAAGCATCATGAACATTGCAGACCTGATATTCTCTGAAACTGCAAGACCTTCAAGTTCCCCGAGAATGTCATCTCCCTGATCCAGACGAACAGTAAATACTCTACCTATGCTACCCTGTGAATATTCCATTAGATCACCTTTTTGCCAGATATCTTATCGAAGGGAATCAGACGCTATGCGTCCATCTACAATCCTGATGATACGATCAGTCTTCCTGGCCATTTCCTCATCATGAGTGACAAGAATAAAGGTTTGTCCCCTGTCCCGGTTAAGCTGCCTTAGAAGCTCATATATTCTGTCACTTGATTTAGTATCCAGATTTCCTGTAGGTTCATCACCTATGACGATTCCGGGATTATTGGCAAGGGCCCTTGCAATGGCAACTCTCTGGGCTTGCCCTCCGGAAAGCTGATTTGGAAGGTGATCCATGCGGTCACCCAAACCTACATCCTCCAGAAGTTTAGCTGCAATCTTCTTTGCTTCACTGCGTTTCATTCCACCAATCAGAAGAGGCATCATCACATTTTCAAGGGCATTGAAATCAGGCATAAGATGATGATACTGGAATATGAAACCCAGAACTTCATTACGCACCTTGGAACGCTCTTTTTCAGACATATCTGTAACGACCCCTCCGTCTATGGTTATGCTGCCGGAAGTGGGAGTGTCCAGAATACCTATCATATGGAGAAGAGTGCTTTTCCCCGAACCGGAAGGACCTGTTATCGAAAGGAACTCACCCCTTTTAATATCAAGGTCGACATTGTCAAGAGCACGGACTTCCACACCATTCAGATATACCTTGGATAGCCCTCTTGCCTGTATAATATAAGAAGCATCATCATCCAAATAAAAACCTCTGGTAACTTTATTTAGACTTAGACTATTTCAATCTATTTGATTTGAAGAAAAAAAAGTCAAAATAAAACTAATAAAGAAAAACGAAAAAGAAGAAAAGATCAGTAAGACGGATCCATTCCGTCTATCTGTGAAAATGCGCGATCGACTTCTTTGACAGTAGCCACACGTTCTTTTTTATCACGTTCATACTTAATAGCATCAACTGCTATGGCATAAAGATTCTCGAGTTCAGATGCAGATTCAAGTGTGAGTACTGCAAGTACCTGTGGAAGTTCTCCGTTCCTTACAATGATACCCTTAAAGACATGACCTACTGCACTGGATAACTTCTCGACTTCCGTTGAGATCTCATCGATACTGAGCCGTTCTTTGTCACCCCTGATAATAACCATTGCTCTACTTGCTTCTTTATAGACATCACTTGAGAACAGAAGACCTGAAGGCGACAGTGCTTTCTGAATAGCACTTCTTACTGGCATATCTGTATCTGCTTCAAAGAAACCGATGGTTGCAAGTCCTGCACCACCACTCATGACAGTCTTGAAGTCACCAAGGTCAGTCACCATCATCATTTCACTGTCAAGCGCATCAAGAAGGAAAAGAAGACGTCTGGCAACCATATCATTGATGCCATTATAGGCAGATTCTACATTTCCACCCATCTGTTTCAGGAACTGATTATCAGCAAGAATTATACCATCAGCACTACTCTCACGAATATCCCTCAAACAAAAAGCAGCATTCTGAAGATAGAGTGTGCCTTCTTCCCTGAATGGAAGGACAACAACTGCATAAACAGGAAAATCATATTTATCCTTGAGTTCTTTTACAAGCATTGGAGTGAATGAAGAACCAGTACCACCTGATGCAGAAGTTATAACAAAGCAAACATCAAAGTTTCCTCGTTCCTCGATCTGCCGCATAATATGGGTTTTGTTGTCTTCAAAAACGTGTTTTCCAACATTTCTGTTAGCTCCAACACCATGTAAATGAGGGATATGTATCCTGTCCTTTGCCTTTGTAAATTTCATCTCCTTGAGATCATTTACAGCGGTATTGATAGCAATGGTCTGTACATTGCTTTTGTATTTTTGTTGAGAATAGAATTTGGCAAGAGGGCTTTTTTTACCGAAAGCTTCCCTGTTAATAGCATCCAGTATGCGGTTTCCACATTGACCGTTACCAACGATGAGTATGTTGAGCAAATAATTCCTCCGAACTGTAATATAATTAAGTGTAATATAATTATAGTAAGATAAATCTTGTGATAAATCCAGTTTATGTTAACTGTAACTCTTGTATCAGAACTTATATTGTTTGTGCCTGTGATAAATCCATCCTACGATAGCTCCGATAATTATCAGAGGTATTACATAGAAATATATAGGCTGCTCGAAAAGGTAATCATATTCCCCTTTGACAACGTATATTTTATTTGTTACAGACTCTGATGTGACTTCTTCCAGTTGCGTATCTACCCCATTGTCAAAAAGATAACTGTTTTCCATAGAAAGTGTATACGTTCCAACTTCAGTAGCTTTCACAGTAAAGGTAAATTCTTTCTCCTGCTGTACACCAAAAGATTCGAGGTAAATGGTAGGGACGCCAGATATTACTTCAATATCAGATCCACTTTGGAACTCCAGACCATCTGGAATCATAATGTCAACTGTTACAGCTTTTGCAGGAGCATCACCGTTATTCTTTATTATAATAGTTCCCTGTATCTCATCATTACGGTTGACAGTATACTTGTCAAGAGTTGTTGTAAATTCAAGATCCGCATTAACCAGATCTGCAGCTGCGTTTACGATCACTGTTGGCGAATTAGAAGAAACATCATCAAAATCCAGACCCGCTTCATTTGTAAAACTTGCTGTTACCGGATTCAATGAAAAAGTACCAGCTTCGGTGGCTTTCAGATCATAGACATATATCTTTTTAGTTGAAGCACCTTTTTCTACATCAATCTTACCCGGTTCCCCAAGAATATTATCGACTAGAATAAATTTTGCCTGTTGTGCGTCTGAAAAAACAACATCTACAGCATCATCATCACCAGTATTTTCAACGGTGACGGTCACACGCACAACTTCGCCTACATCTATTTCAGACTTGTCGACTGATTTTATGATTTCAAGTGCAGGCGTTCCAGAGTAAATAGCATACTCATTACCACCATCAACAATTGAGCTTTCAAAGAGATCGCTTACACGATAGTTGTTAACAATGATGGACACTCTTGCTACAGGAAGTGTACCACTACTTACTGATATAAGGGTGACTTTCACATCTGCATCGCCTTCAAAATCAAATTCATAGGAATCGCCCACATTGATTAGGAAACTATCGACCTCATCACCATTCTCATACACATAGAATGAGGCAGAATCCGCACTAGGGAATGCATCAGTTAAATCAATTACAAAATTATTAAGTTGGTATCCATCACCTGTTGTAATAGAACCATTATAAATCTCTACTGCCGCAGCATTTCCTGCCAGTGCCAGACAGAAGAAAACCATGCACAAAGAAATAACCAATAAACGAGCAACTCGGACCATTGTTTTCCTCAAATAACAGAATTTGATTTTGTTTTTCAGGTAAAATACGCAGTTATTAATATAAACCTTATGATTATGATAATTTTTAAAGATTGTGTGAAAACAACTACAATAAATTGATTTTACTCCTGAACTTTAACAATTTCAAGACTGACATCTATCCATTGTGACCTATGGATAAGAGAACCCATGGAGATAATGTCAACCCCGGTCTTTGCATACTCTTCAAGGTTATCCATGTTAATGCCTCCTGAAACTTCAATAATGATGTGTTCAGAGATAGATGAACTTTTCAGATAATCAACTGTTTTTACTATATTTTCAGGGTCCATGTTGTCAAGCATTATAATGTCAGCACCTGCCTTAGCAGCTACCAGGGCATCGGCAGGTGACTCCACTTCAACATCTATTTTCTGGGTAAAACCTGCTTTTTCCTTTGCAGACTTTATTGCAGCTTCCACTCCCATCATCTTGACATGATTATCCTTTATCATAACAGAATCTGTGAGATTGAACCTGTGCGGGTCACCACCTCCTGCAATAACAGCCATTTTCTCATACTTGCGAAGTCCGGGTGTTGTTTTTCTTGTACATGCGATCTTTGTTTTATCGGAATAACTGCGTACTATATCCACACACCTGCTTGTGTTGGTGGCTATACCACAGAGATGTCCCAGGAAATTAAGGACCAGTCGTTCTGTCCTGAGAATTGACAGGGAACTTCCTTTCAGGGTAAATATTACATCATTCTTTGATAATCTGTCACCATTCGAATAATCTGTGGAATATTCAATCCCAAAATAATCAAAAAAGGAAATTGCAACATCAACTCCTGCAAGAGTACAGTCCTCTTTTGTGAAAATAATGGCTTCTACATTATGATCCGGAACAAGCTTGCATGAAATATCGTTATATCCAAGGTCTTCTTCCAGAAAACTTTCGATCTCGTGTGTGTATATCATATTACCTACGGATATGTATGGTAAAGTGATTTATATTCTTTCAGCATATAAGCAAAACCTACTTAACCAATCAATATAAGCAGTAAACGAAATTAATCTAATTATACTTTAATTTTCAGGGATCTAAAATGCTCAGTATAGGACTTATCGGCTGCGGAACAATAGGTACCAGCATATGTAAAGCCATTGATGACGGAACTATTGAGGCAGAGCTTGTAGCCATTTATGACAGGAACCTTGATGATGTGGATAAGCTATTGTCCACTTTAGAAAGATCAAAACCTCAGGTAATGGAAGTCACTGAAATGGTCAGGAATATAGACCTGCTTGTAGAATGCGCCTCACAGGAAGCAGTCTATGAGATCATACCCACTGCACTGCATGCACATTGCGATGTTATGATCATGAGTGTTGGTGCTTTTTCTGATGAGAAGTTGTACAAGACCATAAGAGAACTTGCAAAGGAGAACAAATGCAAGGTTTACCTTCCGTCAGGAGCCATTGTTGGTCTTGATGGTCTGAAATCAGCCTCTGCAGAGAAAATTTATTCTGTCACACTTACAACCCAGAAGCCACCCGCAGGACTTGCCGGTGCTCCCTACATTATCAGGAACAAGATAGATCTCGATAAAATAACCGGAAAGACAGTTATTTTCGAAGGACCTGCCAGTGAAGCCGTAAAGGCATTTCCTGCAAATGTGAACGTTGCAGCCACAATTAGCCTTACAGGCATTGGTTTTGAGAAAACCAAGGTCAAAATAGTGGCAAATCCGGCACTTACACGCAACATACATGAAATATCCGTGGAAGGGGCCTTTGGTGAATTCACAACGAGAGTCGAGAACGTTCCATCCCCTTCAAATCCAAAAAGCAGCTACCTGGCATCACTTTCGGCTATAGCCACCCTGAGAAAACTCTCAGACCCGATCCAGACTGGCACATGAACTAAAAACAATACTGCAGGATAGTTTTGATCCCTGCACAAAATTCAAATTTAAGGTAATGATCCCATGCAGGACACCCAAAAAACCATTGAAAGGATACTGGAACTAAAGGAAGAACGTAATGCAGTGATTCTTGCACACAACTATGAAAGAGGAGAAATACAGGACATTGCAGACTTTACCGGAGACTCACTGGGACTTAGCATACAGGCCACCGAACAGGAAGCCGATGTAATTGTTTTTTGCGGAGTGAATTTCATGGCGGAAAGTGCTGCCGTTCTCAGCCCGGAAAAAACTGTGCTGTTGCCTGAGATTCACGCAGGATGTCCGATGGCTTCAATGGTCACTGCCGAAGCACTGCGCGTGGAAAAGAAAAAATATCCTGATGCTGCAGTAGTATGTTATGTGAACTCCACAGCAGATGTGAAAGCAGAAAGTGATATCTGTTGCACGTCCGCAAACGCTGTGGAAGTTGTAAACTCCCTTAAAGAAGAGGAAGTGCTCTTCGTACCGGACAAGAACCTTGCAGACTATGTGTCAAGATTCACCAGCAAGAAAATTATCCCATGGAATGGATACTGTCCTACTCATAACCAGATACTCACCACTGATGTGATCAAAGCAAAGCATGAGCATCCGGGCGCAGAAGTGCTCGCACATCCGGAATGCAGAAGAGAGGTTATTGACCTTGCAGACAAAGTATTCAGCACCACAGGAATGGTGGAGCACGTCAAAAATGCAGGTGATGAATTCATCATTGCAACGGAAAGAGGAATCATCCACAAACTGCAGAAGGACAATCCAGAAAAGAAATTCTATAACGTATCTGAATTTACCGTGTGTCCTGAAATGAAAGCCATAGACCTTGATTCGTTATTGCTTTCACTTGAGAAGATGCAGTATGTGATCACAGTCCCTGAAGACATTAGTGCAAAAGCAAGAATTGCACTTGAGAGAATGCTGGATATAAAAAGGAACAGGTAATCTCTAAATGCAGACATATCTGAAACTTATGCGTTCAGGCAACTGCCTTATGGCAGCCATTGCCGCCCTTGTAGGAGTATTCATAGCATATAACATAGTTTCATCTAATGTCTCACCGGACTTTTATGCTGTTGCATTTCCTACAGTCCCCATTTTAGATTCATTTAAAGTGTTCCTTGTAGTATTCCTGGTAACAGGTGCAGGGAATGCCATTAATGATTATTTTGACATAGATATAGACAGGATAAACAAACCTGACAGACCAATCCCTTCCGGGAAAATCGGTCTGAAAGCTGCACTATATTTCTCACTTGCACTTTTTGCAGCAGGAAGCATAATTGCAGCATCAATCAACATTATTTGTGGAGTCATCGCTCTTGTAAATTCATTACTGCTTATTTATTATGCGAGCACTCTCAAACGTACCGCACTTCTTGGAAACATAGCAGTAGGTTATCTTACAGGTTCAGCATTCCTTTTCGGAGGAGCTGTTTTCTTTGAGTACGGAGGTATTAAAGCTGTGTTTGTCCTCTTTGTGCTGGCAACCATGGCAACAATTGCCCGCGAGATCGTCAAGGATATAGAAGACATAGAAGGCGACAGAGAAGACGGAGCACAAACACTGCCAATAATTATCGGCCCGAAAAAAGCAGCTTATCTGGCATCACTTATCGGACTTGTTGCAGTTCTGGCAAGTCCTCTGCCATATATTCAGTCACTCATGACTGTGCGTTATCTTATACTGGTAGCTGTTGCAGACCTACTTTTTGCAGTGGCCGTATATGAAATACTTGGAAAAAACAATCCTGCAAGATCCTCAAAAATGTTTAAGATGGCAATGGCATTTGCCCTTATTTCATTTATTGCAGGTGCATAAGTTTTCAGCATACGGGAATCATACCCCTTGCAAGCTGCATACAAAAGTCCTGTATATGCTCCAATTCAAAATCGATGACCTCTTCTATCTCCCTTGCAACTGAATCCACTGAACCTTTATTCATTATTACCTGAGCAGCAGCTACCTTTGGAGAATCTATGGCAACACCTATGTCACTCAAAAGCCACACATAGGCCTCTTTAACATCAGGTACTTTTTCCACTATCCTTGCTGCAATGTGATGGGAAAGCACATTGTATATCTTGCCCACATGGCTTACAGGATTCTTTCCGGCTGCTGCCTCACTACTTACCGGACGATTCAGGGGAATAATTCCATTGACACGATTACCTCTGCCAACCTGCCCGCAGTCGGCATCCTCGGCAGAAGTACCTGTTACACTGGTATAGATCCCTTCCATTCCTCTACCCGGAATGTCAAGGTTATTAAATGAAATAGATGCATTCATCTGCACATTATTTTTTTCCAGATAACCAGCAAGATACGCATTCATTGATCTGAAAATTTCCTGTTTCATATTGAAATAGTGCTGCTCCGAGTCCACAAATAAATCAATAAGAGGCATTGCAACAGTTACATCAAACTTAGAACCACGCCTTACACCCATAATCTTTACGTCTTCACCAGATTCAGGGAATTCTTCTTTGAAAACTGAAGAGTTCAGGTGTCTCTCCATATCCAGAACTGCCTGTTCCGTAAATGAAAGAGGTGCATAACCAACTGCTGCTGATGTATCGTTGGAACCAAGTATGCCTTTTTGTCTTCGGAAAATATCCGTAAGCTCTGCAGACCCGGGTTTTAGTTCCACCTGATATTCCACAAAATCTGGTTGGACAAAGCGGAGTTTCTCATCAAACCATCTTTTTGCAGTATCAACTGCTATATTGGCTACATCTATCTCGATGTCCTCAGCCTTGAAAGTTGCACGATCCCCAATGACCAGAAGCATGGGGTCTACCATAACACCACCACCAAATATCCCGGCAGTCTCACCTGCAACAAGAAGGCATTTGTCTATGTTATGATGCAGGATCGCATCGAATTTTTCAAGATATTCAGTACACAGGTTTACAGATATAGCATCCATAATAGCATCACATATGCTGTCAGGATGTCCCAATCCCTTTCTTTCCACAATTTCCAGATGTTGTTCAGAAGCACTTACAGACCTGAATTTCTCTACAGTAATGTATCTCAATTACATTCCTCCCTGATACACTGCCCACTATCGAAGCGGAATATCCGAATAATGTTTAAAATTAGACCGGATAGATTTAATAACTACTCTTATTCATGAGATAAGCCACCTGATGAGTCAGCATGTTTCAGGTATTCCTGCAATATCATAGGGAAAGTGCTTGCAGGTACGAATCTCACACCAAGTTCCTCAGCCCATTTCTGAATCCCGAAATCACTTGCTACTACTGCAGCATCCAGTTCCTTTGCAAGGATAAGTACATCAATATCCGGGGCACTGTCAAGAATACCATAACGAAGTGCCGAACGATATTTGTTCCTGAACTTCCCTATATGACTTCCTATAACCCTTCTTTCAATATCAAAACTGATGTCTTTCTTAGATTCGGCCTTTGACTCGGTGAGAAGACACTCAGTGGAAGCTTCCCAGATTGTTTCCTCGGCAATAGTCATACCTTTATTAATGCGTTCCCGCATGTGCGATACATATTCATGGAATACCTTGGAAGGAATCTGTACATTATACCTGTCAGGAGCCTTTTTTACAAGCCATGTGTCGATCTTTGCAATGACATCACTGTCACAGCCGTTGTTATGGGCGAACTCCTGCAACTCCTTGTAGACTGATGGAAAAGGCACATAGCAACTGATACCAAGATTCAATCTGGAACTGGCTATCAGGTCCAGCACTTCCCGCATACCGCCACACATGCCATCCTGTTCCAGCTTTTCTCTCACCTGTAGATCGGTCAATGCAGTTGTATCAAGAACGAAACGCTGTCTTAGCATAGAATTACCTCATATGTATCCGATCAACCGGACTTTTTTATATATAATTGGGCAGGACGAGGTTAAAGTATTTTTGGTAGTCATTAATTTACACGGCACAATAGAGGTCCAAGGTTTGTAAGAAAGAGAAGAGGAACAAGGAGGGATTTATCCCACATATTGAGAATCTCAATAATAAAAGATTCAAAAATGAAATTGAAATCTGTTCATAAATTTAAAAGATGATACATCATGGCAATAATGCTGTATTTTATTATACTTTTTTACAGGTTTAATGACGCCTGAGTTTTGCTGCTCCTAGTGTAAGAACCTGCGAATGTTCCGTAAACTGCTGTGCAGATGCCATATAGTCAAAGTTATTTGTTCAAAAAATAAGATTTGTAAATATTGAATAATCGGATTTACTCAAAAATACTTCAACAACAAATCAATTAAACAAAATTAAACCTGAAGTACTATGATATATATGTATCGGTCATTGGAACTTAGAGGGCATATAAAAGCGAACCGGTTGGCACACACAATACAATCAAAAAATATAGCATAATTTATATATTTAAAATTCACTATTTATACTTTGTGTGACGGTGTTGCACTGTTCTAAAAAGGTAAACAAAGGAATAAATATGGATTTTAAAAAAATGAATATAAGAAATAGACTTCTCTTATACATCGTTACCAGTATTATTATACTGATGGCCATAAGCACCTATGTGACCGTTCAAAAGGTCACGGAACAGGAAACAACCATGGCCTTGTCAGAGGCTGAAAGCGTTGCCAAGAGCTATGCATATCAATACGACAGTGATATGAGATCAAATCAGATGATGGCTCAAACCATGGCTACAACCATGGAAAATTATGATACGGGCAGCAGGGATGAAGTAAATTCCATCCTAAAGAGCCTGCTTGGAGAAAATCAGGGGCTTTTAGGCACATATGTTGCATACGAAGCCAACGCTTTTGATGGAAAGGATTCGGACTATGTAAACAGTCAGGGACATGACTCTACCGGGAGATTTATTCCATACTGGAGCAGAATCGGTGGTTCTGTTGCTCTTGATCCGCTTGCAGGTTACGAAACAGATGATTATTACCAGCTCCCTAAAACCCTGAAACAGGATGTTATACTTGAACCTTTCATGTATAACGGAGTCATGATGATCAGCTACGTTTCTCCGATTATAAAAAACGGAGATTTCGTAGGTATTGCCGGTGTTGACGTTTCTCTTAATTATATCGATGACGAGGTTTCAAAGGTCAGCATTTTTGATACTGGCTATGCATTCATGGTCAGTAACACAGGTTTGTTTATGTCACATCCAACTGAAAAAAACTGGATAGGTACCAAGACCCTTGCGGATCTCAATGACCCGCAGATCGATAAAATGGCAGAAGATATCGGAAAAGGAGTCAGCGGACATATAGAGGTCACTGACCCCACAACCGGAAAAGATGTTGTAATGGTATACAGCCCGGTTAAAACCGCTGATTATGCATTTGTACTGACTGTGCCCAAAGAAGAGATGTTCGCAGGCGCAATGGAACTTAGAAATCAGCTGATCATTATTTCCATTATTGGTATTATCGCAATGGCAGGAATTGCTTATCTTATAGCCCAATCGATTACCAAACCAATTAAAGAGATTGTCGTTGATTTCGAAAAGATCTCAACTGAGGCTCTTGATGGTAAACTTGATCGCAGGGCTGAAACCGATATTGGAATCGATTTTGAGGCAATCCCGAAAGGTCTGAATCATATATTGGGTTCACTTAGCAATATTATTACCGATATCAGCAGGAACTCGAATGTGATTGCAAGTACATCAGAACAGATGTCTGCTGCAATAGAGGAAGTTACTGCAACATCAGAGGAGGTCTCAAGGACGGTCGGGGAAATTGCTTTTGGAGCAAATGAACAGTCTGCAAAGGCCGATGACATTGCCCGTGCAATGAGCGATATGTCACTCAGCGTTCAGGATATTGCTACAAGTGCACAGATGTCTGCAGAGATCGCCCTGGAATCAAGTGAAAAGACAAAGGGTGTTGGCAACAGGTCTGAGGAACTGGTGAAACAGATGCAGGAGATCCAGAAAAGTTCAATGGAATCTGTTGATGCTATCAAGGAACTTGAATCAAAATCCAAGATGATAGGTGAGATCGTCAGTCTCATTACCAATATCGCAGACCAGACAAACCTGCTTGCTCTTAATGCTGCTATTGAGGCGGCAAGGGCAGGAGAACACGGAAGAGGTTTTGCTGTTGTGGCTGATGAAGTTCGTAAGCTTGCAGAAGAATCCGGAAAGGCGGCAAGCCAGATATCCGACCTTATCAATGAGATCCAGCTCGAGACTAATGTCGTGGTTGATTCAGTTGAGAGAGGAAATACTACAGTACATGAAGGTGTGACTGCACTTAATGAAACTGTCAACGCCATGAGGGAAATTGTTGAGGGTTCCATCAAGGTTTCTGAAATGGTCCAGAATATTGCTGCTGCTGCACAGGAGCAGTCTGCCAGCATTGAAGAGATCACTGCGTCTATCGAGGATGTTACATCCATATCTCAAGAGACAGCAGCAGGAACCGAGCAGACTTCCGCATCTGTGGAACAGCAGAATGCTTCCATGCATGAACTGGCGCAGAGCTCACAGGAGCTTGCAGGAATGGCAGTTTCAATGCAGGAAATGGTCAGCAAGTTCGTACTTGCCAGCGAAGAACATGTTATGCATGAGAATGCACCGAGGAGTGCACCAAAATTAGAAGGAAATAAGAAGGGACTATGATCGTCCCTTTTTGTTTTTCTTTTTATTATTTTGTTTGACTTCTTTTCTTACTGATACGCCCTTTCATCAATATCCTGCTCTTCCTCGTTTGCCGCATACATTGCAAATGATTCGGCAGCCTGCTCATAGAAATTCATAACACTGCGGGATGTTGTTGGTTTCACGCGGCTTTTGGCTTTGAGGAAGTGGTCATAAGTTATCGTTATGCCTTCTGCTTTTTTCAGGGCTTCTTCCTGACTGATACCCGGAGTTATTACTTCACGCAGGGCCAGCATTGAAGCTTCACGGCAGATGGATTCGATATCAGCACCAACGTAACCTTCGGTCATCTCTGCAAGTTCATCAACGTCTACGTCTTCTGCAAGCGGCTTGTCGGCAAGGTGGATATTGAATATCTTTTCACGCCCCTGTTTATCAGGAGGACGGACGTATATCAGGCGGTCGAATCTTCCCGGGCGCAGAAGCGCAGGGTCTACAATATCAGGGCGGTTGGTGGCTGCGACTATCACTACGTCTTTAAGTTCTTCGACTCCATCTATCTCGGTGAGAATCTGGCTTACAACACGCTCGGTTGTGTGGGCATCGATACTTGATCCACGTTCTGATGCCATTGAATCGATTTCATCGAAGAATATTATTGTTGGTGCAGCCTGCCTTGCCTTACGGAAAGTCTCACGAACTGCCCGCTCGGATTCTCCAACGTAGCGGCTCAGCAGTTCCGGTCCTTTGATACTGATGAAGTTTGCCTCACTTTCTGTAGCAACAGCCTTTGCGAGCATGGTCTTTCCGGTACCCGGAGGACCAAAGAGCATTATTCCTCTTGGTGGTTTGGTATTTACGGTCTCAAAGAGGGCAGGATATTTCAGAGGCCATTCTACAGCTTCTGCAAGTTCCTGTTTTGCTCCTTCAAGGCCGCCGATGTCATCCCATTTCACATGAGGGACTTCCACGAAAACCTCACGCATGGCTGAAGGCTCGATGTTCTTCAGAGCTTCATCGAAGTCCCTTCTGGTGACTTCAAGCTTTTCCATGAACTCCGGCGGAATTTCGTCTTCAACATCATCGATCTTAAGTTCAGGGAGCAGTCTCCTGAGGGCGTGCATTGCAGCCTCTTTACACAGGGAGGAAAGGTCAGCACCTACAAAACCGTGAGTTACTGCGGCTATTTCCTTTAGCTCAAGGTCTTTTTCAAGAGGCATCCCCCTTGTGTGAACGTAGAGGATCTGCAGCCTTCCGTCTGCATCAGGAATTCCTACCTCTATCTCACGGTCAAACCTTCCTCCACGGCGCAGGGCTTCATCAATGGAATTGGGACGGTTGGTGGCGGCTATGACTATGACCTTGCCTCTGGATGCAAGTCCGTCCATGAGTGAAAGCAGCTGAGCGACTATCCTGCGTTCCATTTCCCCGACTACTTCATCTCGTTTTGGAGCGATGGAATCTATCTCATCTACGAAAATAATGGTTGGAGCGTTGCGCTGGGCTTCCTCGAATATTTCACGGAGCTTCTGCTCGCTTTCACCGTAGTATTTGGAAACTATCTCAGGTCCGCTTACGGAGATGAAATTTGCATCGGTCTCGCTGGCAACTGCCCTTGCGATCATGGTCTTTCCAGTTCCCGGTGGACCAAAAAGCAAGACTCCTTTTGGAGGGTCGACGCCGAGCTTGTTGAATAGTTCCGGGTGCTTGAGCGGGAGTTCTATCATCTCACGCACGAGTCCAAGCTCACGTTGCAGACCTCCGATGTCCTCATACGTGACAGAACCTGCGGCTGATTCTGCTATGGCGGCTTTCTCACGCAGGTTTATCTGGGTGTTGCGGGTCACTACCACCGGGCCTGATGGTTTGGTGGAGAGTACAACAAAAGAAATTGGGTTGTTCACTGTCTCGACACGGATGTTCTGTCCTTTTGCAACGGGACGACCTTCCAGTATCCTGAGTATGAAACGTGCTCCTCCTACAAGGTGAGTTTCCCTTGTCGGTGCAAGGGTGATAGCTTCTGCTTCCACGACCTGCACTTTTTTGAGTGTAACTGAGTCATCGATACCTACTTTGGCGTTATTACGCAGGTTACCGTCTATGCGTACTATGTCCTTGCCTGCATCTTCAAGATAACCCGGCCAGACTATTGCGTAGCATTTCTCCTTGCTCTTGATCTCAATTATATCGCCGCTTATGGCACCGATCTGTTGCATGAGAGTCTTATCGAGCCTGGCAATTCCCCTGCCTGCATCCCTTGGATAAGCCTGACCTACTTTTACAGTTATTTCATCTGTCAAGCCATATCACCACATGACTGTTTTTGAATACGGTATCGACGGTCGTCATCAATAATATATTCAGCAGAAGTATGATTTAACGTTTCTGGGGTTTTTGGTGGAGGGAAGAGTGGGACGATTAAAAAAGCAGGAAATAATGTCCACAAGGATTTTTGCACGAACAACACTGCAAAGAACATTATATGTGAAGACGGTATGACAAATGATATCTGTCAGGATATACGGAACGGAAATAAACAGACAGAGAGAAATCATCCCACCCAAAGCAAGATGATTTAAACAGCATCAATAGACATGTTAAAAGATGCAATAGTAATGTGTATAAAGCAAATGAAGCATTGCATACAAGTATAAATACCATTAATTACATATTACCCATATACCTAAAAAGAGGGATGCATATGACTCCATCTAGCAACACATTAACCTATAACTTAGAGAAAGGAGAAATTAACTGGGATCCATCCCAGATGCAGATTTCAGAAATCAATCAGAATGAAGACGGAGTGTCAATTCGATTGAAAATAATGGCTCCAACTTCCAATTACACTACAGAAAACAAAAAAACCTCAAATCTTAATGACTTACCAAGCGTAGAAGAAGTAACTAACTACATATTAACAAAACCAGATTATAAACATGATAGCATCGAGCTGCAAACACATTTTTTGGGACGAATAATAAAATCAAGAGGGGCCCACCAGAAATTGTACCAGACATTTGCAGGAATAACCCGAAATGCTCGTGATGCAATCGAGAAAAAATACCAAGGAACATGGATAACTCCAAATAAAAGACGCGTTGAAGGTCAAAGACCTGTTACCATTTACGAGTTTTCTACTACTCAAATAGATTCGTAATTATGTATTTAGCTACATAATAGGAGGACTAAAAAGATGTAACCAGAGATTAAGGAACAACACCAAAAGGCACTGCTCCGTAATCGTGTGCAAGAGATACTACGGTTTGCAGATTTATAGAACTTTTGGTATAGCTAATAATTTAGCTGTAGGCATACAAACAATTGATTAACAGAGTGATTAACTTGAATAATTTGAAACTTTATTTAGATAGAAAATGGCATTCTGCTACCGTAGTTAGATATATAGATGGTGATACATTCTTGCTTAATGTTGGTATCAAAATACGTTTGTCCAACGTTAGAGCACATGAATTACACCAATATGGTGGAATGAAAGCAAAAAGAACATTATCAGGCATGATTGGTAGACATGGACGAAAAATAAAATTTAAAGGCGTCCACATCGATCGAGATAGACTTGTTGCGGAAGTAAAAAATGGTGATGGATCCATAAACGATCGAATGCGCAAAAAAGGATATAGATCAAAAGGCAGGTAATCAAACCGTGCATTATTACACAAATAAGGAGACATCATCATGTTAAATCCTCTTGAAATAATGGCAGAAAGCTTAGGCTACCAAATTGGTATTTTTGATTGGTTTTTATTGACAATTGCGTCATACATCATTTTTGGATTTGGCGGGGCAGTATTTGATACTGCCAGTAACCGGTTTAGAGACCAATCAACTGGTAGATATGTAAAATGGGAAATTCCGCTAATAACAGGAACTCTTGGAGACTTAGCCTTTTTTTATGTAACATTTCCCACAATAGATTTTTTGGACAAAGTAAGTTCTATTGCAGCACTTGTCATCTCAATAGTTCTTACAGTATATTTGGGAATGGGAACTCGAAAGAATTGAGTTCATCATTTTATTTTTTGTTTTTAAAACATTTTATTGTGGGCAACCATATCCGATGTAAAAAATCAAGTAACAAAAATTAAAAATAGAGAAGAAGTAACCGAAGTTACATCTCGTTTCTAAGTTTCTCGACAAGTTCTGCCTTGATGCAGGAAGTCCTGTCGCCGCCGCATACCATGCCGCGAACACCGATGATGTCAGGCTGGATGCGTTTGAGCATTGGGAGGTCCTCGAACTTGAGGGTTCCTGCAAGAGCGGACTCAAGACCGACTGCGCGGATAGCACTTGTGAACTTTGTAAGCTCTTCCTCGTCCATGAACTCAAAGGTTGAGCGTCCGTCCTTGATACCTGTATCGACCATCACAACATCAACACCTGCCTTTGCACCGATTGCAGGGAGGAGATGAGGGTTGATTGAATTGATACGCTCGTAATCAGAGTAACCTGATGCGACAACCTTCTTTGAAGAGTCGTAGTTTTTCACTGCCTTGGTGATGTTAGTAAGCATTTCAAGGGCCTGTTCTTCGGTCTGAACATCATACAAACCGACCTTGATATAATCTGCACCGGCAACTGCCGCACCAAGAGCAGCGAGAGATGCAGTACCAGGCTTGAAATTAAAGTCGCCGATCGTTGCACTGATAGGTTTACCGGCATTGATAGACTCCTTTACAGAGCTAATGATCCATGGGAAGTTTGCACCAAGTGAACCTTCTTTAGGATTCTTCACGTCAACAATGTCAGCACCACCTTCATATGCTGCAATTGCCTCTTCAGGGTTGATCGGACTGATGAGTAATTTCATAATTTTAACCTCTTTTTTTATAGCATGACAGATGTATCAATTATATATGTTTCGTATCATCTTCGTTCTTGATATATTCAACCAGACAATAGTCCATGCACAGGGCGGTACTCGTAGTGAATACAAGCCCATTCACTTTTCAAGTCACATATGCAACACATCCGATGCAAAACAGATAGTAGAGACCGCAAAACCAGCAGAGGTCTACATCGCAGACCTCAACCTGCTTGAGAGGATCGGCAAGAGGGAAAAGAACTTCGATGTCATACAGGCAGTCTCAGAGTATGCAAAAGTAATGCTCGACCCCGGTGTGACCTCAGTCTCAGAAACAGAGGATGTAATGGAAATAGTACAGACCGTCATCCTCGGAACCGAGACTGCCTCACTTGAAACAATAAAAGAGGCAAGTTCCCTGTACCCCGGAAGGATCAGCGTCAGTATCGACAAAAAGCATGGCAAGATACTCACCAACGACCCGAATATGCCCGATGACCCATTTAAGATCGTGGAAATCCTCAACGACTACGACCTTGCAGATATCATAATCCTCGACCTTGACAGAGTAGGAACCGCAAGCGGCGTGGATTCACAATTCTTAAGTAAGATAGTTTCAATCTCAAGGCACAATGTGCTTCTGGGTGGCGGTGTAAGCAACGTGGAAGACATCAAGACCCTGGAAAATATCGGGATAAAGGGCGCACTTGTGGCAACAGCCCTGCATAACGGCTCAATACCACTGGACATGGTCAGGCAGTGAATCACAGTAAATGAAATACTGCAACCCAACTCACCTTTTACGGAAATTTCAGAGTAATATTATATACCAATAAAAATAATCTGAAATAAAGTTCAATTTGCATTATTGAATTCAGATTTAAATTCCAATTTAAATTTTAATTATCGGTGTTATCATGGCAGACAACGAAGAAATAGTAGATATAGGCGAGAACTATGGAGAGATCAAGATGGGAGCAGGCTGGTTCCTGACCATCACGCTTGCAACAAGCGAGAGATACGAGAACGAATACATAGAGATCGCAAAGGAAAGAGGCGGACAGAAAAAGTCACGTTTCAACCTCAATCCAAAATACACACGCGTACTTGGAGAGGCACTCATCAAATTCGCCGATGAGAACGGACTTGAGTAACCGAACGGTTACTCCTTTTTTACTTCATTTAACTATTTTCTAATTTACCAGAACTAATTTCTATCTAGTTCCAACCAGAGAGAATATAGCTTCCAGAACATCTTTCTCAATCTCATCGACCGGCCTGTCAGTATTGATAATAACAAACCTCTCCGGATGTGCTTCTGCAAGTTTCAGATAATTTGCCCTCACTTCCTCAAGGAAATCTATCTTCTCGAATTTGGTCTGCTCACCACGGTTGCCACACCTCTCCACTGATATCTTCGGGTCAATATCAAAAAGAACTGTAAGGTCAGGGTCAACCGTCCATCCGCGGTGTATTTGCTGTATCCATTCCATTGGTTCCGGGAACTTGCCTTTAAGAGTCACGGCCTGATATGCATACCTGCTTCCTGAATACCTGTCAGAGATAACATTCTGGCCACTTTCAAGTGCAGGAAGGATTAGTTTAGAAATGTGTTCCGCATGGTCTGCGGTGAAAAGCAAAAGCTCTGCAAGGTCATCAGTATCCGAATGAATGGCACGGTTTACAGCATCACCGATCCAGCCGGTGGTTGGCTCCCTTGTGAAAACAAAATCCTTAAAATCAGGATTTGAGCGCAGACGCTCTGTTATAGTGGACTTGCCGGAACCGTCGATACCTTCCAGAGTAATGAGTTTACCTTTCATTGACATCAACAATGAAAGCAAAGGAATACTATTTAGAATTTGTTCCAGAGGACAAACAGAACTTAAGTTCAGGTCCTTGAAACATCCTCACTACTACACTGTAGACACCTTACTGGAAACAAAGAAGGATCTTCCATAAATAAGAAGTCGCAAGCGTTGCATCTGAAATAAACTTTATTGGGGTCGTATTCGTCCATGATCAAAACCTCATAGGAATATGAATAATCATAATTAATATACTAATCGGTACAATAAATACGCCGGTCTTTCCGAAACTATCAAACACTGCATATCCGGCAGGCATATATGCAAAGGAAGTAACCTTTTTAGAGAGAAAAATGACCACCATCGGAGTTATCACCAGAGGAAAATACGGAAACAGGCTCATTGAGACTATCCTCTCAAAAACTGACCTTGAAGTCGTTCAAACAGCAGTTCCGGAACTATTGCCTGATTTCATAGACGAGCCAGAGGAATTCCTGGAAGGACTCAACATAGATACTTCGATATTTGATTCCAATATCGTGATAACTTACTCCCTGCACCCCGACCTTACAGTTGCAATAGCACACATGGCAGGAAAAGCAGGTGTCAAAGCCCTGATAATTCCCGGAGGTGCTTCCAAGGCTCCTGTTGTGGAACTCCAGGAAATAGCAAAAAAATACGGAATGGTCATCGAAGTGGAAGACATTTGCTGCACCCTTGAAGGTAAACCTGAAACCGAAGAATTCTGTAAATACCTGTCAATACCCGAACTGGAAGTTGACATCGATAAAGGTATAATCAGTTCGGTCAAAGTATTATGCGGGGCACCGTGTGGAAGCACATGGCACATGGCAAAAGATCTTGTGGGAACAAAAGTGGAAGATGCACCTGCAAAAGCCGGACTCCTTATACAGCAATACCCATGCAGGGCTGTAAGAGGGGGACCGGGCGGCATCCACGAATCCGGCGACATTCACAAAAAAGCCGTGGAAGATGCCATCAAAAGAAAGAAGGAAAACTGATCCAACGGGATAACATGGACAACATCCGGATAGCTGAGAAGTTCAACCATATGGCACAAATGCTTGAATTCAAAGGCGAAAGCCAGTTCAAGACACGGGCCTACACAAATGCAGCACGCACGATCAAAGGACTTGACGAGGAACTTCAGGTACTTCATAAAGAAGGGAGCATAGAAGATATTCCCGGAATTGGAAAAATCCTCAAAAGCAAGATCGTGGAAATGTTTGAAACAGGAACTTTTGAAGCTTATGAGAGAACAATGGATGAAATCCCCGCAGGAATCATTGAAATAATGAATGTCCCCGGAATAGGCCCTAAAACTGCAAGACTGTTCTATGAGAAACTTGGTGTGCAGACCGTTGATGAGCTCAGCAGGGCTGCAAGGGAACACAGAATACGAAGACTTCCACGCATGGGAGAGAAGCAGGAAGACAAAATACTACGTTCCATTGCAAGACAAAAAGAAGATAAAGACCACGGGAGACATCCTTATGTGCTGGCAAAGGACATTGCCAGGGAAATTACAGATAACCTTAAACAAAGCAGTGATATTGAAAAAGTGGCAGTTGCCGGAAGCCTGCGAAGAAAACAGGATACCGTTGGTGACATTGACCTTATAGCAATCTCCGAAGAACCGGAGAAAGCAATCAGCTGTTTTACCGGAATGGAAAAAGTGGAAGAGATACTGGAATCAGGAACAACTAAAGCAGCCATTATCTATCCCGGAAATTTCCATGTTGACCTTCGGATTGTAAGCAGGGATTCCTATGGTTCCATGCTGCAACATTTTACAGGTTCAAAGGAACATAACATTCACCTTCGAAAGCTTGCACTCTCAAAAGGATACAGCCTGAATGAATATGGAATGACTGACGAGAGCACAGGTAAACTCACAAAATTCAGCAGTGAAGATGACTTGTATAAGAATCTTGGACTTGAATATCTGTCACCTGAACTCCGTGAGGACAGAGGTGAGGTCGAAGCCAGTCTTAGAGGAAAACTTCCAAAGCTAATCGAAAGAAAGGATATCAAAGGTGACTTCCATGTACACTCTAACTGGAGCGACGGCGCCAACACCATGGAAGAGCTTGCAGAGGCTGCTATTTTGAGAGGATATGAGTACATCGCAATCACCGACCATTCACACTCAACTGGTGTGGCCAACGGCCTGTCGGATAAGAGATTACTGGAACATATCGATGCCATTGACAAGCTCAACGAGAAGTATGATGAGATAAGGATCCTTTCCGGAACCGAGTGTGATATTAAGGCTGACGGCAAGCTGGATTATAGTAACGACCTGCTGGAGCAACTTGATATTGTGGTTGTTGCAGTCCATGCAGGGCTTGACCAGGACAGGAAGAAAATGACTAAAAGAATAGTCTCTGCCCTTGAGAACGAGCATGTTGACATCATGGCACATCCAACCGGAAGGAAATTCGGAAAACGGCCACCTTATGATATGGATATGGAAACTGTTATTCAGGCTGCAAAGGACAATGAAAAAGTGCTTGAGATCAACTCATCCCCCTGGAGACTTGACCTCAACGACATTAATGCAAAACGTGCAAAGGAACATGGAGTAATGCTCGCTATAAACACGGACACTCATACAATTGATCATCTGGATAACGTTGAATTTGGGATCAATATGGCCAGAAGAGCATGGCTTGAACCTGATGATGTCCTGAACACAATGAGCCTTAAACAAATTTGTTCCAGACTGGATATTCCTAAAGAATGATTTGAGATTTAAAATGCAATTTATTACAAATAAATCATGAAATAAATATATAATTTGCATTGACCCTGTTTTTCTTACGGAAAAAAACAAAAAATATAAATTCCTGTTGTACAAATCTCTTTTTGATAAATACATGACAGGGGTAGATTTACTAAAAAGTACAGGTTTGCAGGCTATTTTTAGTTTTCCGAGCTTTATGCTTCGCCGGTAGTTAAACGAATCATTTGTGATCGCTTATGAGGTGCTATTTTGAAAGGTACAAAACCCAACAGGCATGACAGATCTATGAAAAAGCATGAGATCGAGTTCCAGAAAGAAGTAAAAAGGCAGCAGAAGAGAAGAGTTTAGGCACATAGCTGTTTTATAACCCGCTTTAAAAGTAAATGTAAAATATTAACTGGCAGGAATACCTGCCAATTCATCTTATTCTGATTCTTACTTATTCTGTAATTTAATACGCTGTGCAAGGATACATTTTCCTCCCCTGTGACCACCCAGAGGATTAAAGGTCGTTCCAAGGGAATTCATGCATCTTGCCATTACAGCCGCACCACGTGCAAGACCATCGTCTACGAATACCACGTGTTCTTCTATATTGTGATTTATTCCAAGCTCGTGAAGATATTTTAGCACCAGCTTTGGCTTGTTTCCGGTGATACCTGCTCTTCCAGTGATGCCTATCGCGCTGTCCTCAAAGACAAGACCTTCATCCTGTGCAACCTTTACAAGACGCTGGACAACACGCGCCATTACTTCATCGATAACAGCGAACAGAACTTTCACATTGTGCTTTTCGTATATCTCAGCACCAAGCTGTGCAAGCTTATCAAGATCTGTACCATTCTCACCGACATCACACCCTATCAGAACAACATTAATAGCATCTGCAGCTTCAGAATTTACAGGCACACTACCATATCTTGTACGTCCCTTTGGAACTTTTTCAATGATAATGTAACTCAATATCTTCTCAGCATACTCGTTTATGACCTTGCTTTTCAGTTTCAGTGCAATACCATCAAGGGATTTGCCATCGAAAATGTCAAGAGCAGTACCTTTTTTGGAATCAACCATTCCTGTTCCTTTAATGATGGTATCAGGAATTGCACCTGCATAACCACAGAAATTTCCTATTGTCTTTGCATAGGGGAGATCCGGACTGATTATCCTGCCGTCAAGGGTTGTACCAAAGTCCATTGACAGACAGGGGTTGCGGAAATCAACATCCACCCACTTTGCACCTTCCTTGATACCGGCTGTTGCAAGCTCACCTTCCATCTCGTTAGCAACGATCTCAACACCTGTCGCACCGACAGGAGGAGTTACACTTGCCACCGCACCGTCAAATATGACCTTCTCAAGCTTGGAATATTTCTGGAACCTATCAGGGATATTTGAGATGGCCATTGGAGGTGTCATTCTGTTTGGTGGAACACCTGCCTGAAGACACCCGTCTGCCAATGCCTTGATGAATTCTCCAACCTCATCAGGTGAATCAAAACCCGCTACAACACCAGTTGAACGGACTACAAAATGAACGTCAGTCTTTATGTCAAGATTTGCCTCTTTCACAGCACCCAGAAGAGTATCCTTTACAAGTTCGCCCACAGACTCCCTTGTCAGCTCTACACCGTTAAGTGTTTTTCCAAAAACCTCTTCTCCGGGTTTTGGAGGGCGTACATCCCTTGTCATACTAACTGTTTTCTTAACAAGTCTGGTCTTTCCGTCTTCAAGGTTAGTTGCGGTAAGGATACATTTAGTGGTAGTGTTACCAACTTCTACCGAGGCTACAATAAAATATGATTTTGATTTGTCCTTTAAGTCAAGTAAACGGACTGAAGGGCTTTCTGCAATTCTTGGTTTATGTGACATTTATATCCCTCAGATGTAAGGCTGAAGTTTCTGGATGATAGTTTGTTTAGGGACAGCACCTATAAGTTTATCGACAAACTCCCCGTTTTTGAAGATCAGCATTGCAGGAATGCTGGTGATTCCAAACTTTATGGCAGTCATTTTTTCCTCGTCCACGTTCAGTTTCCCGAATACGACCTTTCCCTGCATTTCAACAGCCAATTCGTCAAGAACCGGGGAAAGCATGCGGCATGGACCACACCAGGGTGCCCAGCAATCCACAAGAACAAGCGGATATTTTGACACTAACTCGTTAAAAGAAGCATCATTTATTGTTACAGGGTTTGAAGGATAGTCCTTCTTTTCCAGAGACTCTTGCAGTTGCTGCATTCTTTTCTGCCTGATAGATTCTATATCATCCATTCGATTCACCCTTTTGAATAATACAATTTACAGATATTTAACTGTAGACATGATTTAATATAGACGTGTTAATTCTTCCTACTATCTATACTCAATGCATTTAAGTTTTTGTATGGTTGTGCGATAACTCGACAATACCATGTAGTACAGGCCAAAACAAATAAACATTAAGAGGATAGATATTTAGAAAATAATAGGATATCAAGGATTAGAATGGCAAAATGGACTGTTGAACATCTGCTTGGAACTGACCCGCAGGACTTTGAGGTTCTGCTCTCCCGGTTATTTTCAAAGATGGGATACCACACGGAACTTACCCAGTACTCCAGAGACAAAGGAATTGACCTGGTTATAAGGATAGAAAATTTTGGATTGGTTCACACATGGCACGTTCAGGCAAAAAGATACTCCAACCCGGTTGGTGTAAAAGATGTCAGGGAATACAGTAGCATCAGGTATCGTGACCATGTTGATGGTGTCATAATTGTCACAAGTTCGTCCTTTACTAAGGAAGCCATTGAAGAAGCAGAGCAACATAACCTCAAGCTCATTGACGGTTACCTGCTTGTGGAGATGCTGAACCATTATCTTCCAGATGAGTGTGCAGATTCAGATTTTCAATCTGAAAACAATGCACAAGCAAAGCAGGAAGAAAATAATACCGGCGCAATTCTCAAAAGAGGAGAACAGGTTCTTGCAAATGAAACTGTAATGGTGGGAAACGAGAAATTCACGCTTACCATCACTAACAAAAACATATTTTTGAAAAGGATAAGCTCCGGTCTTTTCTCAAAAAGTTCAGACATCGAGGAACGTATCGAACTCAAAGACCTTTTAGGACTACACTGCGAACCCGGTAAAATTGTCCTGGTAACAGGTAACAAGAAACTTAAATTATACTCACTCAGTTCAAGAAAACTGCAGGTCATCGAAGAAATACTGGAAAGCATGCGTCCTGAATATGTCAGAGGAGAACACCTCATCAATTCATCCCGAAATGGAACAAATCTCACTTTACTCACAAATAAACGTCTTGTAATTATGGATAATACAGGAAATGCAGAGCTTGACATACCTAACAAAAAGATAGTTGGTGTGGAATTAAAAGGTGGATTCCTGAAAAAAGAGCAATTGATCGTTTCAGAGGATTCAGGAAACATGAAGAAACATTTTCTGATGGTTGAAAATCCTGCAGAATGGAAAGAAATGATAGAACAATGCGTGAGGAATGTCTGAATAATAACCAGGACTTCACAAGCGTGAAACCTATATAGTTAGCATCCATACTAACAATCAAACAATCGGAGGCTCGAAATCATGACAACAGAAGTTATCAAAATTGAAGGCATGATGTGCGGACACTGCCAGGCAAATGTGGAAAAATCCATCGGAGCCGTAGCAGGTGTCAGCGATGTTAAAGTCGATCTTGCAGCAAAGCAGGCCACAGTAACCTTTGACCCTGGTGTTGCAAGTCTTGATGCTATCAAGTCAGCGGTTACAGATGCTGGTTACACCGTTGTAGCCTGATATTTGAAAACCCCTTTTATTATTTTTCTTTTCAACAAATGAAAGCTAATATCAAAGTCTATGGCATGACATGCATGCACTGTCATAAGCGTGTCACCGATGCAATATCAGCTCTTGAAGGAGTGAATTCTGTAGATGTCAGCCTTGAAGAGGAAAATGCATCTGTTGATTTCAATCCTTATACTGTCAGTATTGAAGAGATCAAACAGGCAATCACAGATGCAGGATATGAAGTCGGAGAAGATGCCTGCTCAATTCCTGTTGCAGAGGAGGAAGCCGCATGTCCGATAATAATAGAGGACGATGAACCGGATGTGAATAAAACCGAACCCGGTTCTGTCGAGGAAATTGCCTTCAAAGTATCAGGAATGCAATGTTCCGCCTGTTCGCAGAATGTGGAAAGAACACTGAAGAAGCTTGATGGAGTTGTATCGGCTTCAGTAAATCTGCCAATGGAGAGAGCATCGGTCAGCTATGACCCCGCACTAGTCAGTCTTGAAGATATGGAAAAAGCCATTGATGGAATTGGCTACCATGCGGTAAGGGACAAGGTCGTGCTGGAAGTAGGAGGTATGAAGTGTGCGTCCTGCTCGCAGAATGTTGAAAAGATCCTGAAGAAACTCAAAGGTGTCAGTTCCGTAAATGTGAATATCACTACTGGAAGAGCACAGGTAGAGTACAATTCATCACTTGTCTCAGTTGACGAGATGAGGAAAGCCATCGAAGGTATAGGATACACAGCTTCCCTGCCTGCTGACAGATATGAAGCTGAAGACAGGGAACGAAAAGAAAGAGAAAAAGAGATACGTAGCCAGAGAAACAATCTGCTGACATCCATTGTTATTCTTATTCCTATAATGCTCGGAAACATGAGCAACATGTTCCCTGCGTATTTCGGGTTTGTGCCGGATTTCTTTTCAGACAAGAATCTGCTGTTCCTGCTGGCAACCATTGTAATGGTGTTCCCGGGAAGACAGTTCTTTGTCGGTACCTACAAGGGCCTGAGGCATGGCGTTACTGACATGAACCTGCTCATTGCCACCGGAACGGGTGCAGCTTATGTAATCAGTATTGCAGCTACCTACCTGAACCTTGGCCCTGGTTACCAGCATGTGTACTATGACACCGCTGTAATGCTTATCACTTTCATAACCCTTGGCAGATACCTTGAAGCAAGGGCAAAGGGAAGGACATCCGAATCCATAAAGAAGCTCATAGGACTCCAGGCAAAGACCGCACGTATCATCGTTGCAGGTCAGGAGAAGGAAATTCCGGTTGAGGATGTACAGGTTGATGACATCGTTTTTGTCAGACCCGGTGAGAAAATACCGGTTGACGGTGTTGTTACTGAAGGAACTTCTGCAATTGATGAATCCATGATAACAGGTGAGAGCATACCTGTTGAGAAAAATGTTGAGGACATGGTGATCGGCTCTACCATCAACAAGTCAGGAGCACTTAAATTCAGGGCAACAAATGTTGGTGCAGATACAGCCCTTGCAAGAATTATCGAGCTTGTGGAGAACGCCCAGAACTCTAAAGCACCAATACAGCGTATTGCCGATGTTGTTGCAGGCCACTTTATTCTTGTAGTTCACGTAATCGCACTTGCAGCATTCTTTTTCTGGTACTTCATTGGATATGAAAGATTCAATGCTGCAATGAACTCCGGAATCTCAAGTCCGTTCCTGTTCTCACTGCTAATCTCGATCACAGTGCTTGTAATCTCATGCCCATGCGCTGTTGGACTCGCAACACCTGCAGCCATCATGGTGGGAACTGGCAAGGGAGCCGAGAATGGTATTCTCATAAAAGGCGGGGAAGCCCTGGAGACAACACTAAAGATTGATACAATTGTGTTTGATAAAACCGGAACTCTGACAAAAGGCAAGCCTGAACTTACAGATATAATACTTAGTTCAGGACACGACAATGACGAAATACTTGCAATCGCAGCAAGCGCCGAGAAAGGCTCCGAACATCCTCTTGGAGAAGCTATTGTAAAAGCTGCCCAGGACAAACAACTCAGCCTGAAGAACATTGAGCATTTCAATTCTATTGCAGGACACGGGATTGAAGCAACAATTGACGGCAGTAAGGTATTGCTTGGAACCCGCAAGCTCATGGAAGATAATGATATTGACAGCTCATCGTTGAACCTTGACATGGAAAAACTTGAATCCGAAGGCAAGACTGCCATGATAGTTGCAATGGACGGACAGGCAATTGGTCTGGTTGCCGTTGCAGATACACTCAAGGAAAACTCAAAGGAAGCCGTTGAGAAACTTCAGAAAATGAACATTGAAGTTGCAATGATAACCGGTGACAACCGAAGAACTGCCGATGCCATTGCAGCACAGCTTGGAATTCAAAGAGTTCTGTCTGAAGTTCTTCCCGGAGACAAGGCTTCAGATATCAAAAAGCTTCAGGATGAAGGCAGAATCGTTGCAATGGTAGGAGATGGCATCAATGATGCACCTGCTCTCACACAGTCCGACATTGGAATTGCCATGGGAGCCGGAACTGATATTGCCATGGAATCTGCACAGATCGTCCTGATAAAGAATGATATAAGAGATGTGCTGGCCTCCATCAGACTTAGTCGCCTGACAATGAACAAGATCAAACAGAACCTTTTCTGGGCCCTGGGGTACAACAGCATCGGAATTCCTCTTGCAGCAGGAATACTTTATCCGTTCATCGGTAAGATAGTCATCACTCCGGAACTGGCTGCCGCATTCATGGCTATGAGTTCTGTATCGGTTACAACCAATTCACTGCTGATGAAAAGAAGCAGGATAAAATAAAGGAGGAGATGATCAATGGATAATGTATCGGAAAATAAAGGAAAATATGCTTTCATTGCCAGCATTGTTTCTTCACTTGCACTTGTGATAATTTTTGCAGTCTTCTCCTTTGCAGTGAATGGCTCAAGAGATGTTCCACTGTACAGTCAGGTCGATATCATTGCAGGTATGATCTTTGTTTTTATTCTCAGCATGATAGTGGCAGCTTCGGTCTGGCCGGGGATCATTGAGAAAAGGATGAAATAAAACCAGGCCACTAATTACTATTTTTATAGAATAGCCTCATTTACTTAAAGTGAAATGCAGATTATCGCAGATGATTTTACTTTAAGGAACTGGGAAGAAAAAGATGCAGAAAAGCTTGCATCTATTGCAAACAACATGAAGATAGCTGAAAATCTGAATGATGGATTTCCTCATCCCTATTCCATTGAAGATGCCAGACAGTTCATCTCGCATTCCAGAAAGGATGATCCCACTTACCTGCACCTTGCAATTGAGAAAGAAAGTGTTATTATAGGTAGCATTGGTGCATATTTCAAGGAGAACGTTCACCGTAAGAACGTAGAAATTGGATATTATCTGGCTGAAGAATACTGGGGACAGGGAATAATGGCAAAGGCTGTCAGGTGCTTTACTCAATACCTCTTTGACAATTACGATATTATCAGAGTCTGTGCACTGCCGTTCGCAAGGAATGCAAACTCAAGAAGAGTACTGGAAAAGCAGGGTTCAGATGTGAAGCCATCCTAAAAAATAGTATTATCAAAAATGGCATTGTACAGGATGACTGCATCTATGCCATTCTGAAAAATGAGTTCAAAACTGAATCATGATTTAACCTATTCCTCAAGATCGATATGAGGATTTATGTCACATCCGGTACACGGCAGGCACATTGTCTCAAAAGTATCCGCACGCAGACCATATTCATCCAGTTTCTCTTTAAGGAAACGATTGAGATCAAGTAATCTTTCTGCTGACGGCCTTTCGATTATAACCTCACCCTCACGCAGCGGATGTCTGGCTGCTGCCCTGAGGATTGGAACAACACCAATGGAAACAAGTTCCTCAATCCCCTTCCTTGCGGATTCATCAGATTCTCCAAGGCCGATAATGACATTGGAACAAACCTTATTCTTGCCAAATACCTTCACGCCCTCTCTGAGAGCATTGAGCAGGTATTCAAGGTCCTGATCAGGACATAATTCTGCGTGGAGTTTACGGTCCATTGTCTCAACATTGTATTTGAGTTCGGTAGCACCTGCAAATTTTAGTCTGCAAGTTGAATCTTCAGTTGGATAGACTGAAACTCCGATTGGAACGTTGTATTTTTCCCTGAGCCTGCGGATGAGTTTCTCTGCTCTGTCAACTTCATCTTCGGCTGATATTTCCACACCGGAAGTAATTGAAATAGCTTTCATCCTTCCAGTTTCATGAGCTTCGGCTATCATCTTAAGCATCTGATCCATGCTCTTGACCTTACCGCTAAGTTTGGGAACCGGACAGAACTTACAGTCAAAGATACATTGCTCGCACATGGTTATGAACGCCTGATCAGGACAGTGGATAAGCTCTTCTTCAATACTGCCTCTGGCGATCTCAACACCATCTTTTCTGATAACAAGTTCCTCACCTTCCATTTCGGCCTGAAGAGGAGATTCCTTTTTCACAGCAAGACGGACACGGTGTCCTTCTGAATTGAAAAAGAAAGCAACGTTGCCAGCTCCAGGACCTGCTGTAGGTATGGTTAACCAGTGAATGAGTGAGGGGTCCATATTTACAGAACCCACAGAGATGAGTTGAGCTTTAGTTTCTGGTTTCATGAATTCTCCGACATCAGTAATATGGTCGTTTTTACTAAATAAATGATTATACCGGTTATTTTTGCCGGGATTATTTCACTTTTTCCCCAAACTTATCAATGCCACATCGATCTATGACATCACCCAATCGTTCTCCTTCAAGGGCATCCTCCCGATAGAATTCAAGGGTCTTTTCAAGGATATCAAATACGTAATCTTTATTTTCAGTTCTTAGCAGCATGTCACCCATGCGTGGCTTTTTGCCTACTTTACCACCGACAAATATTGTAAATCCCTGTACCTGTTTCTGCATGGCATCCTTGCGGCATGCACTTATGCATGAACCACAGGATACGCACTTATTCATATTAAGATAAAGAATACCATTCTCTATTGTGATAGCAGATGAGCCGCATGCTTTCTCGCATGCCCTGCACATCACACAGTTCTCTTCAATGAAAAACGGCTCGCAGAATCCCATGATACCAAAGTCATTTTCCTGGACTTTGAGGCATGATGCAGGACAACCTGTTACCGCAATCTTGAATTTGTATGGTACAGGTTCTGCAAAATAGAGCTCATCAATTTCTTCACATATTCCCTGACAGTCAATAAGTCCGCGTTTGCATACCCTGTCCCCCTGGCAGGCGACTACTGCACGTATTTTTTTACCTGAAGCTCCGGGTCCTATGTCTTTAGAATCCATGTCATTTCTGGCAGCTTCGGTATTGTCCAGATGGACAAACGGAATTTCAATTCCCTGACGTGAGGTTACGTGAACATATCCTTTGCCATAACGGTCCGCTGCATCTGCAACTGCCCGAAGGTAGTCAGATGTCAGATTTCCACCCGCAGCATGAAGGCGCATTGAGAAGAAATCTTCCTGCCTCTGGGAAAGAAAGCCTTTCTCCTTGAGCAGGTCTTTGTTTGTGTTGGTTTTTACCATTTGGGTCACTTCTGTTCCAGTTGGTATTTTAGTTACTTAATTATGCCATAGAATACACATTCAATGATTTAAAAACAAGTTTACTTGATATACCGTATCTTGTAAAAACATTGTGCCCTGAATTTTCTCATAAATAATAATTATAACTAATAATCATTATGCTGCGAACCATCATGATTATTAAATTCAAATTTAGTTTTATACCATAAGAACGATATACGAATTATACTAAGGACATCCGCGATCCTGGGAGATTAAGATGCCTATCGATCCAATCTGTAAAAATAAAGTGCAGGAAGACACCTCATATTCTGTGAATTATGCAGGGAAAAAATATCGTTTCTGCTCGTCTGAATGCAAAGATAAATTTGACATTGTTGAAAAAAGAGTCATACGCCTGAAGAAGTCTATCGCTGAACAGGAAAAGATCTCTTTTGGAAAGCTCAGGAAGGAAATTATCAAGCCTGGAATCTGCACTCTTTGCGGAGCCTGCGCTGCTTCCTGTGATTCTATTGTTATTAAGGATGAACAACCCACTCTTGTAGATAAGTGTACAGCGTGTGGTGTTTGTTACAACCAGTGTCCAAGAACGATTACGACTGAAGCCGGACTGGTTGGTAAGTTACGTCATGCTTACTGTGCAAAGTCAGCTCTTCCTGAACTGAAAGGACAGGATGGAGGTGTTGTCACCGCCATGCTTGGCTACGCACTGGATGCAGGACTTATTGACTGTGCCATTGTAACCACCAGGTCAGAGGAAGAGCCATGGAAACCTGTCCCTATCGTTGCAAAGACCTACGAGGATATTCTGGAGGGGTCGGGCAGTATTTACAGTCACAGTATGACCCTGAAAGCTTTGATGGACGCTGTTAAAGAAGGCATGAGAAGCATTGCTTTTGTCGGACCAAGCTGTAATATCGATGCGGTAACCAAGATGCAGAAAAGTCCGCAGGGATTCCTGCACCATTTCATGAGAGCAAATATCCTTAAAATGGGTCTGTTCTGTATGGATACTTTCTACTATGAAGGAATTAAGGAGTTCGTTGAGAGCAGGGAAATGAATCTTGCTGACATCGAATCTATGAAGATCCGCAAGGGTAAATTCGAGTTCCAGACACAGGATGAACTCAGGGTTTTCCCGCTTGAGGAGTTTGACCAGTACAGGAGCAGTTCATGTAAATACTGTACGGATATGGCAGCTGAGAATGCAGACATCTCATTTGGCGGTGTTGGCACACCTCAGGGATGGACCACAGTGCTTGCACGTTCCAGTATTGGATATGAGATATTCAACGAAGCCGTAGACAATGGATATATTACATCACGTTTGCTTGAAGAAAAGGAAATGAAGAATGCCCTCAACCTGGCAAAGATGAAGAAGATCCAGATGTATCCCATCCACCGCAGAGAAAAATTATAAGTTACATAGTATTGCTACCTGCAATACCAATACTTTTTTATCTTTTTTCCATTGATTTGTTATACTGTTATTGTGATGTTTAATTTAGTTCATCACTGATACTTAATCAGAAAGATTAGAGGCTTTCAAGCCCCTAAAATTTCCGTGACAGCTCCAAAGAAAGCATCCACTTTTTCATTGATAAAAGAAGCAATACTGTCATTATTCTCCGTTTCTGACTGTTGGCTTATTTCAGTAGTAACATCCGTCCCATCAGGGACTGAACTGTAAGTGTCATTTCCAATTGATGTGACTGCCTGATCTTCAAGGCCCTGAAGTTCCATGATGTAACCATCAACAGCTATGGAATAGCCTGAAGGATTCAGACTTATTGTTTCAGGGTATGCTATTGGTGTTGGAATAGACCATGCTTCATTCGTAGCAGTATTAAGATAGGAAATTTTTGAATCTGAAACGAATATGAGATCGTTACCTTCCAGACTGTAATAGTACACATTATCTATTTCCATCTGATCCTGCCCGCTGAGCAAAGTGAGATTATACATTCTTGATGGGACATCCCGGTCTAAGGTACGACAGATAACCAGAACACAGCCATTTTCACTAAGCATTGTATCAATATCCGAATCAACTCTGAACAATTTCTCAATTTCACCATTTATTGAAACTGCAAACAATTCATGCATCTTACTCGAACCATTAGAAACTAAAAGTCTTTCACTGTCCGGATACCACGCTTCAATAATTCCATAATCTAATAAGGGTATTATAGCAGGTTTTTCCCCATCCATATCGTTGAAGGACAAAACATAAAGAAGGGTGCCACCTCCTTCTGAAAGACTATCTTGAGTGAATGACAGTTTTTTACTATCTGGACTCCATTTTACAAAATAAAAATTTGCGCCTTCTACGGAATATATCTGGTCAATATCTCTGGTTTCGATATCTACAAGAAACATTTCTTTATGGATTTTGGTATAATTATCTTCCAGCATCGAGAATACCAGTTTGCTTCCATCACCTGATAATGTAACATCTTTAATCTTGAAATAATTATCACCTATGTCCAAACTGAAATTAGTATTGTCTTCTAAATTGTAAACGACTAAGTTTCCCGGGATAAAAGTAATAATTTTATCCTCTACAGGTGACCATTTATAATTAACAGGCATCTCAGAAATTGATCCACTTACGTCCAGATCCTGATCAATCCTATGAACAGGCTGAAGATCATTTGACATTATCCCAAGCTGGGAAGATTTTACCCGATACATTCCTCCTGTTGATTCTTCCACATATGCAAAATAATCGCCAGAAGAGCTCCATACAGGTGATCTAATTATCAGACCTTCACTGGATTTTGATTCCCCCCATACAACGCACTTTAAATCTGAACCGTCTGCATCTGCAATGTAAAGAGCGTATACTATGGCACTGCCAAAATCCCCTCCCCCTATCATATGAAGAAAAACAGATGTCTGGATTAACATCTGATCACCATCAGGACTCCAAATTACATTAAAATAAGGGGTCGTGTTTTCGTCATAGCCTTCATAAACATCAGTATCCACAAGACTGAGTAAGTCTTCACCTACTGTTTGCTGGAGGTCTGCTACAATAGTTGCATTTACCTGTTCCGGATTACTACCTGCAACTGCCGGATGCAAAGAAATACAGGTAAGAGCGACTAGAATCAACAAATTAATCCTGAATCTTAACGTTGACGATTTATTTATACTATTGGAAAAATTCATGTTTATACTTCATATTTGTAAATAGTTTAATGGGTGAAACGAATGATAAATTTAGACTGAAACGATATATTGAAACGTCATACATAGATGAAACAAAGGTACATGACACAGGTTTAGCATGTACTGCAAGATTGACGTTTACACTCCAAGCAAATAATCGTAAGTAACAATTGATATAAATTATGGCCATAGCTCCAACTAATTAAAATGTTATACATAACTTACATTGATACTTTGTAGATGAAGTGGGGACAGAAGAAGATACAGATATACTTCATCAACCGCAGGCAGAATGAATGAAATACATTCTTTTTTAATTTTGCAACAACTTTTTATACTGTTGTTACAAAATATTGACTAATGAGTGAAGTTAGTCTATCGCTAATCCCCCCTATTAGTAAAAAAACAACAACTGCCATTATTATTGCTGAATGTTGGGTATTCATTGCACTGATAACTGCTGATGCTATGGGAGTAGTAAGTTATGGAGAAACTAGGTATTTCCACTGGATAATCTCACTAAGCCCCCCCATATGGGTACTGCTTATGGCAAATCCAAATAGCCAGAACTTAAGTGGCAAGGATGAAAAGAGAGCCATTATGGCAATGGTAGTTACTTTTGTAATCGTTATAGTTGTAGCTCTGGAATCCATACTACAGGGAAATATATAATCTCAATATAGTTGTGAAGAAATCAATACTTAAAAGAGAGATTAAAGATATTTCACAAAATTATTTTAATCCTCTATATTCAACAGTTCTTTAGTCAACTCATAGCTATGTTCTGTACATTTGGGAGTAGACTCATCAGCACATTCTTTATATGCAAATCCAGAAAGCTCATAAAGCACTTTGTTAAGGTTCCTGCCTTTACTGGTCAGGTGATATTCTATTGTTACCGGTGTCTTGGATACAATTACCTTTTCTATTAACCCGTCCTGTTCCAATTGACGCAATTTACCGGACAGAACCTTGCTACTAAGTTTAGGATTGTTTTTTAGGAATTCATTAAATTGCTTTTTTCCACAGAACATATCCCTGATTATGTTGAGCGTCCATTTCTTACTTATTAGTTTTATTGCCAGGTCTATAGGACTGCGTTCCAGGTCTCCCATGATTTCTCACCAGGTTACCAAATGGTTAGAATAACTATTTACATGTTCTCCTGTTATGTGATGATGTGAAAATAAGGAACGGTAGAAATGTCTTATGTATAAATAAAATTATACAATGCGTTTCTCCAAAGTTCTGATTGAGGAAATAAGATGACAAAAATACTAAATAGCCTGGTAGGCGAAGCCTTAGTTGGTGAAGGACCGGAAGTTGCTCATATAGACCTTGTGATAGGAAGAAAAGGAAGTGCTGTTGAAACTGCGTTTATGAATTCCCTTGCAATGCCAAGACAGGGACACTCTCCTTTACTTGCCGTACTTGAACCAAATGTCACACCAAAACCCGCAACACTTCTTGTGAACAAAGTAACTATCAAGAATGTGGCACAGGCAGCCCTGATGTTCGGACCTGCACAGGCATCCATTGCAAAAGCTGTTATGGACAGTGTTGAAGAAGGCGTAATTCCAAAAGAAGAAGCTGAAGACCTACTTCTCATTGTCTCTGTGTTCATAGAGTGGGATGCAAAAGACAAGGATAAGATCTATGAGTTCAACTACGAAGCAACAAAACTTGCAATCAAGCGTGCGGTTGACGGAACTCCTACAGTCGACGAAGCACTTGCTAAAAAGGATATTGCAGCACACCCATTTGCATAAATGAAATATTCCTGCAAGATCATTGCAGGATCAACTTCCTTTTTTGATGAATGTCATTTAAATTGTTCAATATTTAATTCATTATTGAAGAGCATCCAGATAGATTTCGAAATAATATTACTGCCACATGACCTCAAGTGGCTTCCTGCGGGGAATGCCATGTACCTTATACATAGGATGCCCGAATAAGATTGCATAAGCACTTTTCCTTCCTGACGGCAGGCCAAGTTCTTTCTGGAGAGGTTCATAATAGGTTGCAGCGGCAGCAACAAAACCGGCCCAGCAGGTACCTACTCCAAATGCAGGTGCTGCGATATCGAAATGGGTGAGAGCAATTATAGCATCGGTAGCTGCAATTGGATTTTCTTCGGGAATATGTGCAAAAAGCAGATGCGGAGCATCCCGGCAGATGACATCATGCCCATGTTCCCATGCTGAAATGAATGCAGGTACGTAGCCACTCATTGGATGTGAGGTGTTCACAAGGCTCTTCATCCATTCGATTGTGAGTCCGGCAATCTTCCTGACTCTTTCAGGATCATGAACAACCAGCCACTGAACAGGTTGACCATTTGTTCCTGATGCAGCGTAGCGGGCAATATCAAGGATTTCAAGTATTTTCTCCCGTGGAACAGGCTCTTTTGTAAAATGCCTTATTGACCTGCGTTTCTTAAGATAAAAACCTATATCTTCAGTAGAGATATCACCAACACCGGCGGGCAGAGTTACTTTCTCATCAGGACGAAGATTCAGAATCAACGCCTCAGACGGACAGAAAACCTCACAGTGTCCGCATTTGATGCAGCGCAGAATGTTTGCTTCCTTCACCTGTGGAAGATTTGACTTTTCAGCTAATTCGATAATACGCGTAGTACATACTTTTGTGCAAATACCGCAACCTGTGCATAGATCCTGATCAACGATAATGAGAGTAATGAGTATCAACTCCTGATAATGAGCGGATATACAGACACACACCCGGCTCTTTTTGTGATAGATATACTAACGGCATTATTCATTTGCTTTTCTCTACAGATATTTCCAGCCTCTAAATGTGTCATATCAGTAGAATGCTTACGGTTCTGATTGTAATGAATTATATTGAAAATGACTAAAAAAGGGATGATTACAGGACTATTCTCCTGAACTCATACGTTCAATCGTTTCGTCCTCACTACTGGATTCTATCCTCATGGCTAATTTTAGCCATAATCTATTAATTTATTGATGTTATAACTAAAATCATACAAAATGAAGAAAACTATAGGTAATATATCAAACAGAATTCATGTGGTCAAACAGGGCTAAATACTATGAAAAGATCGATACTTTTTATTTTCCTGATAGCAATACTGATGTTCTCGGTTTATGCTGTATCTGATGGGGATGATGGTACAGTTACATCTTTTTCTTCTGTTACTCCTGAAGAAAATGTTTCAGACAATATGAGGGCAGAAGATACAATAAATGCTGTTCCTTCAAACGCTCTTTCTGAAAATAGTCTTATGGATCCGGCTCCATGCATACAGCAGGAAATGGCTGACAAAAAAGAACTCAAAGATTTTCTTCCGGCTAACCCTCCTGAAACGACAGGTGTTTTACGGATTCAGGAATATGTAACACCATACGCTGATGCTGTGCAGGACTATCTTAAGGATGAAGATCTTGATGATGCAGATGAGATATATGAGACTGCAGTTTCATGGATATGGGTGTCTGATACTACCCTGAACTACCAGCCGGATGGATGGCTCACTCCTACAGAGTTTCTGCAAGATACTCCGGACTTCGATTCAAACCCTGTGCCAGGTGAGATCGTAAGTGATTGTACCGAACAGGCTAATACTCTTGCATCGTTACTGATAGGCTCCGGTGAATATGATGAAGAGACCTTAAGGGTTGTTATGGGTCAGGTAACCAGCAGTAACATTAATGGTGGACATGCATGGGTCGAGGTCTACGAAGATGGGGAATGGTTCCCTGTGGATGCCACAGTAGGTCCGTATTATGACGAGGACCTTGAGGAAGTGGTCTATCCCGACAATTACAAAGATATTGATTTCGATTACTTCCGGGATGAAAAATACTCTGTGGTAGAGCTCTGGTATTATTATAACAATGAATACATCATTGATGTCAGTTCAGGTACAGGAGATGCACCTGATTATTGGTATTCTATTCCTTCCAGTTATTATTGATTTTTTATCTGCTTAATCTTTTTTCAGTTCAGTAGAAATCCTCATTTTAATGGTTATGCGATTACGCATGCTGCCATGATTGCAGACTATCAATATTGTGGGAGAACTGCAGATTCAAATTCATACCAAAACATATGAAGAAAAAATCAACTCTTTTTCCCACAACCACAAACCCATTCTCAATTAACAAAAACACCAGTTACTTCTCAGTAAAGTGATGAGCAGTATAAGCAACCTCTCCAGTCTTTTCGGAATATAAGCGGAAAATAAGCCTTCTTCTTTTGTCACTAACAAGTTCCTGAGATTACGTGCACGTTCATAATTAAAAATAGAATAGAAAAGAACAAGATGATCCTGACATAGATGACTACATTTTCCTTTATAAGTAACTAACTTGTGGTGGGGATGATGTAGGGAGAGATATCCAGAACCATCTTGATTTACAATCCTAAAAAAATATATTGTAAAAAAGAAAGGGAAGGGACCCTTACTTTTACTTACGTCTGTTGAAGAACAGTGCCAGACCAACTATTGCAAGTACAGGAACAGCAATTGTTGGGAATTCTGGAATATCACCATCTAGCACCCACGTCTTATTAACAGGATCTTCTATTTCTACCTTAACTCCCTGGTCATCATAGAAGTAAGCTGTTATCTCATCCATTCCAATTCCACCATCACCTGTGTATGTGAAAGTTGCTTCTCCGTTTGAATCTGTTACATCCGTACCAGTGTCTCCAGCATTTGGTCCGCTTATTACCTCAAAGTAGACCGTGACATTTTCAACTGGCACAGCCTGACTAGTGACCGTTGCAGTAACGGTGTGATCAGTATTGACTACATTCTGGGCACAGCATGGTGTCAGGCCGATGCCTGTAACAACGTATCCACATGGCAGGTTGGAAGGATTGAAAGACTGCTGGAGCTCCTGATACCATATCTCCCTCAGAGCAGCGCTACCAGGATAAGAAAGGCCTATGTAATCGATATCAAATCCATTATAGATGAACAGGCCTGTATCTGTGCCAGTAGGATATTTTGCATATGTGTGCACGGGACCGAATACATTATTAGTGTTTGTACCAGTCATATCCAGACACCAGTGAGAATCATGGGTTGTCATGACATTCATATCACCTACTGCATCAACAGGATACGTCAACATAGCTGCAGTGTCAATGTAATAAGGACTGCTTGTATCTGTTGAAGACAGCGAGTTCTCTTCTACTATGGTGAGGGCTACACCAACCCTACCTGTTGCGCCAGGATTATTGGTAGTGAATGGATATGGCAGCCAGCTGTAGTCCTGCGTTGTTTCTTCACTGTCATAGATAATAAGTTTGTTACCGTTTGCTACAAAGTTTATAATGGCTGTCTTCTGCGCAGCAGTGAGTGTACCTGTACTGGGCAAAGCGTTATTTCCAACCAGCATCACTACAGTGTCATAGGGAGCAAGGTTTGCATCATTAACATCTGCCGGGAGCATTGTATCAAAGGTCATACCAGCGACTACTGTAGGAAGAGTACCACCATTAGGTGTGCTATATCCACCTATTGCAACTACATTCTGACTGCTGGTCAGAGCCGATGCTGATTGACTTAGCAGACCTATACACACAGCTATTACTAGAATGGTAGTAACAGCTGATTTTACTGTTAATTTCTTGATTTTCATATCATACCACCTCTTTCTTGATTTTGCAATAGGTGGTGTTCAGAAGTTAGCACATATACAGCCCTAGCTATATATGCACAGTAATTCGTTCTATTTCCGCACCCCACTTATGCAAAAATTAAAGATAGGAATTTCCAACTATCCCTAATAAAAAAGTGATGAACATCATATATAATTGCACCGATTGCATACAAAATTATATCTCTAAAAATAAATATATATCTAAATAAAATAGATTTTTAATTAATAATTTAATTAATAGTAACAAATAATTATGAATAAACAGAAGAAAAATTAAATTAAAAATAGTTTTTTAAAAATTTACATAAAAATAAATATAACAGTTGCTGATCTAAAGTACGTAAAACCTAAAATATAGAGAAGATGCCAGGGCTTTTTCCATTATTTTAATTTGATATACACCACCTTATACTCAACAAAATCACAAAATCTTGAAGATTGCCGCATCTCAGATTCAGCAGATTTGATATTATAGCATCAACCTTTCCAATTCAGACTTTCTTCCCCACAATCACAAATCCATTAACCTGATTCCCTGTCCTTGTCACAAAAGTATCCCTCTTGAAAAACTCCACCTCAAACCCATTCTCAACTAACAAAAACACCAATTCCTTTTCAGTAAAGTGATGAGCAGTATAAGCAATCTCACCAGTCTGTTCATCATAGGCTAAGAATGAACCCTCTTCCTTTGTCACAGGCAAATCCCTTAGGTAACGTTCACGATAGATATCAGAATGCCAGGTCTGTCCAAAATCTGCAATATAGAGGTAGGTACCTGGCTTAAGAACACGGCAGGCTTCACGTACAATTCTGGAGCGGTCTTCCTTTGAGACAACAACCGTGAGGAAAGCCTGCATAATAACAACATCAAAACTCTCATCTGCAAACGGAAGAGCAATGGCTGTGGCTCTTGCAAATGCAGGAACCATCTGGATTTCATATTCTATGGCTGCTTTTGCGGTCATCTCCAGAGCATCGTGGTTGATGTCGATGCTTGTTACTGGAAATCCATGTGAAGCTAGTTCTATGCTCACTTTTCCAGTGGCACATGCAACATCAAGAATATGGGCATTAGCAGATATATACTTGAAGATGACAGGATCAAGTTTTATTGTTGCAGGGAGTCCTTTTCCCTCAACATCAATCCACGGGTTTTCATGTTTACTCATGATTTAAAAATCCCTCATTGAAATTTCTGAAGAAGAATATAATTCAGTAGAAGAAATAGATTCTCACAAAAAACAGTTAATTATCTGCCAGACATAAGCAAACTGCTTAACCAACATTTTTAATATAATCGCCTGCTTTTCTAAGACTTAAATATACTACATATTACCCTATTTCAATTAGAGGAACTTACGATGATCACTAAAGAAGAGGTAGAACACGTAGGCTGGCTCGCACGTATCGAGATCGATGCAAAAGAATCTGATGCGTATGCAGAGAAGCTCAACTCCGTACTGGACTATTTCGGGCAGCTCGATGAGGTTGACACCGAAGGCGTAAAGCCAACATACCACGTAGCGGACATTGTAAACGTGTTCAGGAAAGACGAAGTCACAGAATCGATGTCACAGGAAGAAGTGCTTGCAAACACCGAACACAAGCAGGAAGGAAACTTCAAAGCTCCTAAGATCATGTGAGGTGGACAAATGGCAGCATGGACAAACATTTCAGGCATCAGACAGAAGATTGCAGACTCTTCAGCTGAAGAGGTCACTGCCTCTTACATAGAGACTATTGGCAAGAGCAAGATCAACGGATTCACCACTCTCTCAGACGAGGCGATCAACACAGCCCGTGAGATAGACGCAAACGGTCACGAAGGACCTCTTGCAGGTGTACCGATCGCGATCAAGGAGAACATTTCCACAAAGGGACTCTCCACAACCTGCTCATCAAAGATACTTCAGGGATATGTGCCACCATACGATGCACATGTCATTGAGAAGCTGAAGGAAGCAGGAGCAGTAATTCTTGGAAAGACCAACATGGACGAATTTGCCATGGGAACTTCCACCGAATCAAGCTACTATGGACCAACATTTAACCCATGGGATATGAACAGGGTCCCAGGAGGTTCTTCCGGTGGCAGTGCAGCAGTCGTTGCAGCAGGTGAAGCACCTGTATCACTTGGTTCTGACACCGGAGGTTCAGTCAGGTGTCCGGCAGCATACTGTGGTGTGGTTGGAATAAAACCAACCTATGGATGCATCTCAAGATACGGACTTATCTCCTACGCGAACTCACTGGAACAGATCGGTCCACTTGCAACAAACGTTGCAGACATTGCAACCATTATGGATGTAGTAGCAGGATATGACAACAGGGACAGCACATCCATTAACAGGGAAAACACTTACAGCGATGCCCTGAAGGACGATGTCAAAGGCATGAAGATCGGTGTTCCTGACGAGTACTTCGGAGAGGGTATCGATGAGAATGTCGAAAAGGCAGTGTGGGACTCAATTACAAAGTTCGAGGACATGGGAGCCACCTACGAGAAGGTATCCATGCCACACACAAAATACGCCCTTGCATCATATTATGTTATAGCCATGAGCGAGGCTTCATCGAACCTTGCACGTTTTGACGGAACAAGATACGGATTACGTGTAGATGGGGATAACTGGCACGTCATGGCATCAAAGACCCGTGCAGAAGGCTTTGGTCCGGAAGTAAAACGCAGGATACTTCTCGGAACCTACGCACTTTCAGCAGGTTACCATGACAAGTATTACCTTAAGGCACTACAGGTAAGAACCCTTGTAAAGCAGGACTTTGACAAGGCTCTTGCAAATGTTGATGTGCTCATGGCACCAACCATGCCTGCACCAGCATTCAAGATCGGAGAGAAGATTGATGATCCACTTTCACTTTACCTTGCTGATGTCAACACAGTACCAATCAACCTTGCAGGTGTGCCATCCATCTCAGTCCCATGTGGATTATCAGATGGAATGCCAGTAGGACTTCAGATAATTGGTAAGCACTTCGATGAGAACACCATCATCAGGGCTGCATACAGTTTTGAACAGAATACCGATCATCACACCAGAAGACCTCCGGAGGTGGCATAATGGTGTACGAGAACCCTGACGGAGTAAGAATAGGACTTGAGGTCCACGTCCAGCTGAACAAGCTCAAGACAAAGCTCTTCTGTGGATGTTCCACAGATTACCACGACTCAGAACCAAATACACACGTATGTCCGGTCTGTCTCGGACTTCCAGGTTCATTGCCAGTACTCAACGAGAAGGCAGTGGAGTTTGCCATAAAGGTTGGTCTTGCTCTTAACTGTAATATCGTGGAGCAGACCCAGTTCCACAGGAAGAATTACTACTATCCGGACCTTCCAAAGAACTTCCAGACAACACAGTACGATTTCCCGATCGCAGCCAATGGAAAGATTATCATTGAAGGCGAGGACGGGGAACATGTAGTTGGTATTACCCGTGCCCATATTGAAGAAGACCCCGCAAGGTTGCAGCACATGGGTACAATTGACAGGTCCAAGGGTACACTCATCAACTACAACCGTTCGGGCATGACACTTATTGAGATTGTCAGTGAGCCTGATATGAGAAGCCCCAAGGAAGCAAGACGCTATCTTGAAAAACTCAAGAGCATTCTTGACTATCTTGGCGTGTTCGATGGTGATCTCGAAGGTGCAATGAAAGCAGACGCAAACGTTTCCGTATTCTGGGGAGACCGTGTTGAAGTTAAGAACATCTCCTCATTCAAGGGTCTTGAGAGAGCTCTACTCTACGAGATTATGAGGCAGAAGAACCACGTCAGACGTGGTGGAGAGATCGTCATGGAGACAAGACACTTCGACGAAGCAAGAGGTGTGACAATTTCCATGCGTACCAAGGAAGAGGAACACGATTACCGTTACTTCCCCGAGCCTGACCTCGTACCTCTCAGAGTTGCTGACTGGGTGCCAGGGATACGCGAGACACTGCCGGAACTTCCTGACGCAAAGAGAGAACGCTTCATGGAGCAGTACGGCCTTGGTGAAACTCATGCAAGAGCACTTACCACCGAGATAAAGGTGGCCAACTTCTTCGAGGAAGTAGCATCAAAGGTTGACCCGAAGGACGCAGCCGTCTGGGTTTCTGACATCCTGAAGGGCGAGCTGAACTACCGTGAACTTAGCATTGATGCTTTCACAGTTGAGGATATTGTTGCTGTTGTCGAGCTTGTAACAGGTAACAAGATCACTGAACAGAGTGGTGTTGAAATCATACGCACAGTCCTTGATGACGGTGGCAAGCCACAGGAAATCGTCGAGAAGAAAGGACTTCTCAAGGTGGAAGACGACATCGTTTCAACGGCTGTTGAAGAAGCAATTGCTGAGAACCCTGAAGCAGTGGCAGACTACCTTGGAGGAAAGGAAAAATCCCTTAACTTCATCGTTGGTAAGGTCATGCAGAAGACAAAGGGACGTGCTGATGCCCGTGAAGCAAGAGAGAAAGTGCTTGCAAAATTGAACGATTAATTTAAAACTAAAAATGGGGTAAAAACCCCATTTGAAATCTTTTTTATAGATCTTTGACTAAAATCCACTTATTAATGGTTCATTATTGACTTTTAGACTCGCTACACCTATTATTAGAGTTAAAGGTGCTTTGGATCAACATTCTCAAGGAATGCCTCACCGCGTGGTGTGAGAACGTAAGTTGAATCATCCTCTTTTTCAATGTATAGAGTATCCACGAGCATATCGAGGTTCAGCCTAGCCTGCATATCATTAAGGTCAAACTTTTCCTTGACATCATCAAAGGTCATTTTTCCTTCGCCCAAGCTTTCAACAATGTGCCTGCGAGTAGGATTCTGCATAGCTTTCAAACCAGCTTTGTGATCCTCTGTCGGATTCTCCTTAAGTTTGCCTTCACTCTGTGCTTTGTCATGCCATTCCTGCCATCTTTTCTTCAGGTCATCTTTAGGTTCGGTATTGGTGTCAGCAGCATCAAGGTAGTCCTCACCGCGTGGTGTGATGACATAGCTGCTCTCACCATCTTTCTCAATGAACAGAATGTCTTCGAGCATTCCAAGGTGAAGTTTCAGCGGCATGCTTTCAAGATTGAGCTCAGCCGTTAGTTCGTCAAATGTCATCTTCTTTTGATAAAGGCTTTTGATGATGTTTCTTCTGACAGGATTTTGCAGGGTCTTCAGTTTTGCATCATGCTCCTCTTTGGGATCCCTTTTGAGCTTACCCTCTTTTTTAACTCTTTCATACCATTCCTGTCTTCTTTGTTCCTTATCCTCATATGACATAGCCATCAGTCATTATTAATAATGATATTAATAAATAGTTTGTCCTAAAAATGAGAAAATTTAGCAGCAATATTTATACCATAGAAAGTAGTCACAGGACTATTCAATAGGACATGAAATGAGGTTGAAATTTGCCAAAACAATTATATGTTTTGAGCATCATGTAAGCAGCCTATTATCCTAATTACATATTATAATCATTCAGGTGAAAAATAATGGCAAGATTTCCAGAAGCTGAAAACAGAATACTGATTAAGAAGATTTGTATGGACTGCAATGCCCGCAATGCAGTACGTGCAACAAGATGCAGAAAATGCGGCGGCAAAAGCCTGCGCATGAAATCCAAGGAATCAAAGGGTGGCTGATCGTTCTCATGCAAGTGGAAGAGTACCTTAATAAGATCGCTGAAAGCGAAGGTACAGTTCACTTGACACTTATCGACCCGGCATCACAGACCCCGGATCAGGCTGCAGAGATAGCTCATGCAGCTGCACTCGGAGGAACAGATGCTATCATGGTCGGTGGTTCCACTGGAGCCGGAGGAGTGCTCCTTGACCAGACGCTCCTTAAAATTAAAGAGAGAACAGATAAGCCTACAATATTATTCCCGGGAAATGCATCTGGTGTCAGCAAGCATGCTGACGCTATATTTTTCATGAGCTTACTCAATTCCCGAGATATAAATTATATTACCACCAATCAGGCAATGGGTGCTCCGGTCGTTTACAAGAGCGGAATTGAACCCATCTCCATGGCATACATAATAATAGAGCCAGGAGGAACCGTTGGATGGGTAGGTGATGCAAAGCTCATACCAAAACACAAACCAGAGCTTGCAGTAGCATACGCACTGGCAGGAAAATATCTTGGCATGCATTATACCTATCTTGAAGCAGGGTCAGGTGCAGATTCACCAGTCACCCCGGAAATGATAGGTGCGGTCAAACACGTCCTTGGAGACAACAAGCTAATCGTTGGCGGAGGAATACGTGACGGAGAGACTGCAAAGATGTGCGCCCTCGCAGGAGCGGACATGATTGTTACAGGAACTATTCTGGAAGAGAGTTCCAACGTTACTGCGAAGATAGAAGAGCTGGTTTCAGCAATAAAGAAGTAATTGAAGGATTTTCCTTTTCTATAGGTTATTAATTAGCTATTAATAATCTGTTATTTACCTTCAGACCGAAATAACCCATGGAGGTTTGACAATGCTTGAAGTACAGAATATCGTTAAAGAATACGAATTCAATGGTGTTAAAAAAAGAGTTCTTGACAATGTAAGTTTTAATGTTGCAGACGGAGAGATACTTGGAATTACCGGAAAGAGCGGCAGTGGAAAGACTACTATTTTGAAGATACTTCGTGGTATTGAGGACTTTGATTCAGGTTACTTCGAGCTTAATGAGGAAAGGATAGAGCCAAATGCAGAAAGAGAAAAACTCAAATTCCTGACCCATAACAGTGCTATACACCTTCAGCGTAATTTCGGACTATGGAATGGACCTGCTATTGAAAACATAGTACGCAGGCTGAACTTCCTGGCAGTAGGTCACGAAGGAGTACCAGACCCGGAGGCACTTCATTATGATGGTATTTATGAAGAGGCAATGTACTACATGCGCCTTGTCAGGCTTGAACATAAAGCACAGCACTCTTCAAACCTGTTAAGTGGTGGCGAGAAACAGAGACTTATACTTGCCCGCCAGCTTGCAGCAAAACCTAAACTTCTACTCCTTGACGAACCGGTAACAATGACCGACCCCGGTACAAAGCAGGAGATGCTTGATGTAATAAAAGACATCAAAAAAGAACTTAACATTCCTATTATAGTTGTTTCACACCTCCCGGAGATTCACCTTTACCTTGCAGACAAGGTTGTTTACCTTGAAGATGGAAAGGTGGTTGAAACCGGAGAAGCTAAAAATGTGCTGAAACATTTCCTCAAGGACATCAAAGAACAGACACCTCTGGCAGAAATTACCAGCAAGGAGCCTATCATTAAAGTAAGAGGACTTTCAAACCGCTTTGCACTCCTGCGTGTAGGAGAAGTCCTGAAATTCGAAGACCTTTCCCTTGACATAAACAAAGGAGAGATAACTGCGCTTATCGGACCATCGGGTTCAGGAAAGACAACACTGCTTAAAATGATAGAAGGTCTCAGAGTCCCTAAAGAAGGAGAGATCACTTACCTGCATGAAGGAAACTGGCTCAACATCATCGATTTTACTATCCAGCGCCTGGATCTTCGCAGGAAGATGAGCATCATGCACCAGGAATTCACGCTATCACCTCATTCCACCATCAGAGACCAGCTTGCTTTCAAACTTCGCCTGAAGGGAGAAGGTTCCCTGGATTATGCAAGACAGAAAGCTGCTGAAATTGGAATCTCTGATGAAAAGCTCGATACACTTTACAGGCTGACCGAAGTTACAGAGGAAGAAAAGGACAAGACACTACGCGAAATCGGTTTGTCCATAGATATTTATGCAAAACTTTTCCCTGCAATCACCAAAGGTACAGTTGACACACAGGCAGCCGAGATCTTTGAAACCCTTGACCTCCCAATGTCGATTCTGGACAAAACACCATACCAGATCAGCGGCGGAGAGCACGTCCGGGCATATATAGCACTGGCACTTGTCACAAGTCCTGAAATACTGATGCTTGATGAACCATTCGGTGACCTTGACCCTGTAACACTCAGGGACGTGACCAATTCCCTGAAGAACATTAACAGGAAATTCGGCACTACAATTGTGTTTGTAAGCCACCATACTGATTTTGTAAGGGAAGCTGCACACAGGGCAATTCTTATAGACGATGCAGAGATCACAATGGATGGAAATCCGGAAGATGTTTGCCAGAAGCTCATAGAGATGAGCCATGCAAAGTATCTCGAACATGACCTGCAAGAACTTGTAGATAATTAATCACAATGGCTTCGGCCTGTTAGTCTTTTTTCTTATTGTTCCAGACGCAGTCTTATTTTCAGAACAAGATTTTTATTCTAACACCTGCTAATTAATCATTGGAGGTTTAATATGAAAGATATTATTACAGACTATACCGAAATCGCGAAAAAGGTCGGTCTTTTTGGAATAGGCTTATGGGCGCTGACAGAAGAAAAGATACAGGACATCACTGATGACCTTATCGAGAACGGGGAGATCAAAAAGGAAGAAGGCAAGAAGTTTGTCCGCGAAGTAATGGATGAGCAGAAGAAGCAGAAGGAAGAACTTGAGAAGAAGATCTCATCAAAAGTCCAGGATACCATTAACAAGGCAGATATTGCAACAAAGGATGAGGTCAAAGAGCTTAAAGATATAATTTCAAGTCTTGAAGCAAAAATAGACAAACTAATAGACTCTGACAACAAGGAAGACCTTTAAACCCGAAAAGGAGGAGTGTTCTTCAGTAAAGATAACAACCTCTTCTTAAATGTTTCAAAGGCACTTTATTCTTTAACCAGTGAACACAGGGAAGGAAATCCAAAAGCAATTGTGGATGAGTGGAGCTTTTTTCCACTTAGTCCCTGTACAGGTGACGTTCTGGACATTACCGGCAGAACAGAACCTGGTGAAACAATAACAATGGCAGTTTCATTTTCAATAATATCCCCGGTCATCGATAACAGATATGAACACCTGTTTAAGAAAGTAGGAATTCCGGGAGGAAGCAACAGTTTTCAGGTTATGGCACAGAAAGTCCATGATCTTAATTTCATTGTGAGGATGTTCGTTGACTTTAAACGCAGCTTTGATGCTGAAAATGGTATTGCGCATTTCCATGAGAAAAACGTTCCTCCCGGCAATTATGAAATTGCCATTAATGGAAATGCGATTGAAGGAGAAAACGAAGTCATACTTGATTTTCTGGCAACCCAGACAATAAAGGCTGACAATGAAGGCAGATTTCATCAGAAATATGATACCTGCACATTACCGGAAGGCGATTTCTCAGTAAAGATAGGCAATCACGAAAAAGTAATAAGTCTGACAGACGGAACTAAAGAATAGAGAAAACTACCACGAAAAGTACCGCTGACAAAATAAAAAGGGATTACAACCCCTTTGAGATCATCAATTTGATAAAATCGGTAGATTCCATTACCGGAACACTGTCAATAAGACAGACGTCTGACCATGGAATATTGAATTCTGCATATGCTTCGTTGCTTTCAGCCTCGTAAAGTATGAAATAGCGCCCTCCATTGAGGTCTACCCACTGGTTGATGACAGTTATTCCTGCAGGTGGCCTGAGATTCTTGAAATGTTCAACAACCTTATCATTATCCTGCGGATCCCATGTGCTTATATCGAAAAATAACATCTACTCACACTCCTTTTGTATTATTGAACGAAGCCATTTTATTCTGGCATTTATATTCGGATTTCAGCAATTATATAACTGTCCCTTTAATTTGAGAAAAGGACAGGCTGGAATAAAACTAAAAAAACTTGCAAGATATTATTTTGTGCGATAATTTAATAATAAAGCCAGTACAATTAAATAGTACATCTAAATAAAAAAATCAAAGTCCAGGGCATCATGAAACCGAGAAAGATTCACAGATACTCAATGATCAGAAGATATGGCAAGATCGTTGATGCACTTGTAAAATATGAATTCGGTTATATTGTTGACAGAATGGGACTTCAAAATCTAAGACCATTAAGGTCAAGGATAAGAAGACAGGAAAAAGTTCTCAAAGATACTGATACAGGACCAATGAAAGCCAGGATGATGCTTGAGGAACTTGGTCCTACATACATTAAGCTCGGACAGATCCTCAGTATGCGTCAGGACCTCATACCTCCTGAATACGCAAATGAATTTTCAAAACTTCAGGACAATGTACAGCCATTTGAAATGGATGAAGTGGAAAAACTTATCAGATCTGAACTTGGTTCTGAAATAAAAGACATTTTTGAATGTTTTGAACCGGTACCCATTGCAGCTGCCTCCATTGGCCAGGTCCATCGTGCAAAACTAAAAAGCGGCGAAGATGTTGTTGTCAAAGTACAAAGACCGGGCATCAAGAAGATAATAAATTCTGACCTGGACATCATGTACAGTATCGCATCTTTTGCAGAAGAGCACCTGCCTGAAGCTAAACTCTATCAGCCAATCGGAATCGTAGAGGAATTTGAACGTACCATTAAAGCTGAAATGGATTATACCCAGGAGGGCAGGAATGCCGACCATTTTGCACGCAACTTCAGGGATGATCCACGTATATACATACCCAGAGTATATTGGGACTGCACCAGTGCAAAAGTACTCACACTTGAATTCATAGATGGCGTAAAAAGCAGTTCTTTTGAAGAACTTGAACGTATGGAAATTGACAGACAGGGAATTGGCATCGATGTCCTGAAAGCATTTATGAAACAGATATACGATGACGGCTTTTTCCATGCTGACCTTCATCCGGGAAATGTATTCATCATGAAGGATGGAAGAATAGCACTTCTTGACTTTGGCATGGCAGGATATCTCTCCCAGGACATGCGCACCCTGCTTATCGATGACCTGATAGCCATTAGCAGAGGAGACACGGTCCTTTACATTGAACTTCTCAGGGAACTTGGCTCTGTTGATGAGAACACTGACATTTCAGCACTTAAGATAGATATTGACCAGTTGATCTACAAGTACTATGGCAGGCCTCTGAGACAACTGAACACCGCATTGATACTTGAGGAAATGATTAACCTGCTGAGAAAATACCAGGTAAGAGTGCCTTCAAATGTTGCACTGCTTTCAAAGGGAGCAATGACCGCTGAAAGCTTTGGCAACCTCATGGACCCGGATATCAACCTGGCAGTCATAGCAGAGCCTTTTGCGAAGAAAGCAATAAAGGACAGGTTAAGGCTTACCAATATTGCGGAAAGTACTTTTAAGGATGCAAGCAATTGGGCAAGAGTTCTCCATAAAGCACCGATACAACTAGGACACATACTTGATGTTGCGGAAAGAGGATACCTGAAGCTGCGTTTTGATCCTCACGGATTTGACAGGGTCGTGTCTGAGATTGATGCTGCGAGTAACCGTCTTTCGTTCAGCCTTATAATTTCAGCCATAATAGTCGGTTCATCATTTATTATACAAACCGGAATGGAGCCACACATATGGGGAGTACCTTTGCTTGGAGTGATCGGTTTTCTCATGGCAGGATTCCTGGGAATGTGGCTTGTGATATATATCTTAAGGACCGGAAGAATATAAGAAAAAGAACATATATTTATCGCACATCTTAAATAGACAAAAATATAACTATACGCCGTTGAAGTGTCCTTCGATGAACATCTTCGGGTGAAAAAATGACAGATCCAAACGTTGAAAGAAAGCTTGTTGAAATAATGCGTATCATTAATGAAAGCGACAAGCCTTTAGGTGCACGCCTTATCGCTGATGAGCTCCATAACCGTGGTTATGCAATAGGAGAAAGGGCAGTCAGGTATCATTTGAGAATACTGGATGAGCGTGGCTTTACCAAGAAGCACGGATACATCGGGCGTACCATTACAGAACGTGGAAAGAAGGAACTCAATGATGCACTTATAAGTGACAGGTTCGGTTTTGTCATCACCAAAATTGAAGAGCTGATATATAAGGCAGACTATGACCTTGAAACCGGCAAGGGAAACGTGATCGTCAATATTACCAATATCGACAAGGACGACTTTGATAATGCCACAGATATAATAAAATATGCCATGGACCATGGTGCTACTATCAGCCCGAGAGTTGGAATCCTTGAAGAAGATACTGACCTTGATATTTATGTACCGGATGGAAAAGTGGCCATTGCAACTGTGTGCAGTATCACTTTTGACGGGTTGCTCCTTAACAATGGAATCCCGGTTGTCCCGGTTTTTGGAGGGGTTATGCAGATGGAGGATTACTCACCTGCAGGCTTTTTGGACCTTATCTCATACAGCGGAACATCCATCGACCCTATAAAGATTTTCCTGAGACGAAAAGCAACATCCATACTTGAAGCTATTGATACAGGTAATGGGAAGATGCTTGCTAATGTCCGCCAGATCCCTGTATCAGCCGCCACAAGAGCTGAAGAGTTGCTCAATATTGCCAGCAAACATGATATTACAGGCCACCTCACTATAGGTGAACCTGGGGAAGACGTGCTCTATGCCCCTATTGAGAGAGGAAAGATCGGTATTCCTGTGATGGTTGGAATTAACTCAGTTGCTGCTGTTGAGGAAGCTGGTATAAAAGTAGATACACACCCTGTATCTGCAGTTATGGAATACAGCAAAATGAAAAAACTCTGAGCAAGATCTGCTTGCACAGAACCTTTTTTTACTCATTTATCCTTTGCAGGAATCTTTTTACTATTAATATGCAGTAATAGAGAAACAGACATGTCTAAACTTTTTTATAAATGACGTTATATTAATATCTTGCCCCATACAAAGCGCAAATAAGGATATATTGCACGAAAAAACAGAACTCTTTTTATATTAATGCGTACTAAAAATATATAATGTGTGGGATTTGCAATTTTTAGCTTAATTTAGTTGCTAAATACGACTAACTGTAGATATTAATTGCAAGTATATTAATTTAAATGGTGAATGTTTTGCGATTAAACCGAACTATTTAAATAGTATGAAGTCTACACATAGCATCCGTCTTCCTGAGAAGACAAAACAAAGGTGTTACTCATGTATGGAATATCACAGAAACTCAATTCAAAGATGATCTGGCAGGTTTTACTGCTAATGAGCGTCATATTTATGGTATTTATAGGTCCAGCATCCGCTGAAACAATAGAAGAGAACGCTGCATCAATAGCAAATCTTCAGACAGCACTTACTGCAGTCTGGCTGATTATTTGTGGTGGTATAGTGTTCCTCATGCACGCAGGTTTCTCACTTGTTGAAATCGGCCTGACAAGAACAAAGAACACAGCCAACATTCTCATGAAGAACTTCATGACAGTTTGCCTGGGCATCATTGTATACTGGATCGTAGGCTGGGGAATAATGTACGGTGCTGACTATGCAGGTCTTATAGGCATTGACCAATTCTTCCTCATGGGAGCTGACAATGCAGTATGGAATGGATGGTGGTTCCAGATGGTCTTCGCAGCAACCGGCGCAACAATCGTATCCGGTGCAATGGCTGAGAGGACTGACTTCAAGGCATATCTCATTTACACAGTATTTATGGTTGCACTCATCTACCCTGTATACGGTCACTGGGTATGGAGCGGTGCAGGAATTCTCACAGGCGGGTTCCTCGTAGACGCAATCGGACAGTCATTCCATGACTTTGCAGGATCCGGTGTAGTACACTCAATTGGTGGATATTCAGCTCTTGCAGGTGTAATGCTTGTAGGTCCAAGGATCGGCAAGTTCAAGAACGGCAAGGCAATACCAATTCCAGGTCACAGCCTCCCACTGGCATTCCTTGGTACACTCATCCTGGCATTCGGCTGGGTAGGATTCAACGGCGGTAGTACCCTTGACGGTAACGACCCATATATGAGCCTAGTAATCGTAAACACATTCCTTGCAGCAGGTGCAGGTGCAATCATGGTCATGATCATCACATGGATGAAGACAGGAAAGCCTGACCCATCACTCACAGCAAACGGTTTGCTTGCAGGTCTTGTAGCAATAACAGCACCATGTGGATCAGTAGCAAACTGGGCAGCAGTTGTCATTGGTCTCATTGCAGGAATTGTAGTATACGTAGGTGTAATGTTCAATGAAAACACACTCAAGCTGGATGACCCGGTAGGCGCAATTGCAGTACACGGATACAGCGGTACCTGGGGACTTCTCGCAGTAGGTATCTTCGCACTTGGACAGGGTGACGGATCACCACTCGCAGATGCAGCATACACAGCAGCAGGAGCAGGACTGATCTACGGTGGAGTATCACAGTTCATGATCCAGGTTGTAGGTGCAATACTCAGTATAGTATGGGCATTCGTAATCTCATTCATAATCTTCAAGATACTCGATGTAACAGTTGGACTCCGTGTATCCGAAGAACATGAGATCACAGGACTGGACGTTGTAGAACACGGCATCAGTGCATACCCAGAATTCATGATCCTTAAGGAGTGATGTTAAATGATGAAGATAGAAGCAATCATAAGGCCAACAAAGATCCACGAGGTCAAGGATGCTCTTGACGAAGCAGGATTTGAGAGTGTAACCGTGACCGATGTAAAAGGCCGTGGTAAGCAGAAGGGCGTAATGCAGCAATGGAGAGGACGCAAGTACTGCGTAGATCTCCTTCCAAAGATCAAGATGGAAATGGTAGTTGCTGATGAGAGCGTTGACAAAGTTGTCGATGTCATCATGAAGGTCGCAGCAACCGGTTCCATTGGAGACGGAAAAATCTTTATCTACCCTGTAAGCAAGATCGTCAGGATCCGTACAGGAGAAACAGACGGAGACGCACTTTAAGTGCTCTCTATTCTCTTTTATTTTTGATATTACAACACTTCTACGACAAAACCTAAACAATCACTGTGAGCCCCGGAAATTCAACATATACCTATTGTAAAAGGATTCTGCAGTCCAGTTGTCACAATATAGCACTTCCATAGTTTCGGGGCTCTTCCCTAAAATTACTGTTTTTTTAATAATTCATTTTCCCGGATAAAATCCATAATATAATATATTTTAATTATATACTATTGCCCGTGATACTTTGACGGGGAAGGATAAAATACTGATAGTAGACGATGAGAAGATCAACATCGCTGTTCTTACATCGTACCTGACGGACAATTATGATGTGATTACAGCGTATAGTGGCGAAGAAGCACTAAAGATAGTGAAGAATGATGTGCCTGATCTCATCTTACTCGATGTTGTCATGCCAGGAATGGATGGGTTTGATGTATGCCGCATCATCAAACATGATTATAAACTCGATTTTATACCTATAATAATGCTTACAGCACTTACTTCGAGGGATGATCACCAGAAAGGCATAGAAGTTGGTGCAGATGATTTTCTTAAGAAACCTGCTGACAGGTTCGAGCTTGACAAGAAGATCACAGCACTTTTACGTATCAAAGAACAACACGACTCACTTCTGCGTGACCGCAATAAAGCATATGAATACCTGGACTATGTGGGTGTTTTAATAGCAGTTCTTGACAGGGACTACAAACTTATCCACATTAACCAGAAAGGTGCGGACATCCTTGGATATAACAGGAATAATATCATAAACCGGGACTGGATAGATCTTATTGTATCAGAGAGCTATGCAAACTTTGTTAAGAGAAAATATGACATGCTTCTGGATGGGATCATGGACGAAAACGAATGTTCCGAATATCCCATAATGACAATAACCCGCAAAGAAAGACTTTTTAAATGGCACTATTCAGTCCTGAAAGATGCAAAAGGAAACATCACAAACATCCTGATGTCAGGAGAGGACATAACCGAGAAGAGAAAGGATGAGATAAAGCTCATGGAATATGCCAGAGAGCTTCAGAAATCCAATGATATAAAAGATCTTTTTACCGATGTCCTCCGCCATGACCTGCTAAACCCTGCAGGACTTATCAAATCATTCACAGAACTTCTTGAAGAGACAGCGACCAGTGAGAGACAGGAAAATCTCATAGCGAACATTAAAAGGTCAAATATCAAGCTCATAGAGCTTATTGAGAATGCTGCAAAACTGGCAAAGCTTGAATCCATTGATGAAATGGTATTTGTAAAGACAAATATTTCTCAGATCATAAATGATGTACAGGACAATTTTGGGCAGGAACTGAAAAGTAAGAATATGACCCTGAAAATTGAGACTTTCGGCCAACATCAGGCACTTGCCAACCCAATGATCGAAGGAGTAATTTCTAATTTCATATCAAACGCTATCAAATACAGCCCGCAAAACACCAATATCACAGTAAAAGTAGAGAATTTTACAGACAAATGGAAGATCTCTGTGGCAGACCAGGGGGATGGTGTTCCTGACAAGGACAAAGAAGCTGTATTCACGCGTTTTAACCGTTTACACAAGGAAAGTATCAAGGGTAGCGGAATAGGGCTTGCTATTGCAAAAAGGATCATGGATCTTCACGGAGAAAGCGTTGGTGTTGTTGATAATCCGGAAGGGCATGGAAGTATATTCTGGTTTACCCTGAAAAAAATGTTGTAATTACAAAGTCTGATTAACAAAATTTGAAAAAGGAATGGTGCACAGTGTTGTGCACCTGTCTATTTTACAACTAAATAAGGTGGATGTCGTATGCAATCTCACCGTGAATGGACATATCAAGTCCCTGATGCTCCTCGTCATCTGACACCTTTACCGGCGTGATATAGTTGATAGCTATGAGCATTATGTAGGTGAATACAAATGCATAGAGGGACGCGGCAGCCACTACAATAAGCTGTATCATGAAGAAGCTGCTGCCACCATAGAGGAGACCATCGGCACCATTTGGATTGATAGCTGTTGATGCAAATACACCGAGAAGCACAGTACTAAGCACACCGCCCATGCCGTGAACTCCCCATACGTCCAGTGCATCATCCATCCTAGCTTGTTCTTGATGTGAACACAGTGGTAGCATACAAATCCTGCTGCTATCCCAAAGAGAGCTGCTACAGGCATTGACACATAACCTGCTGCCGGTGTGATGGTTGCAAGTCCTGCTACTGAACCTGTAAGGAGTTCCACAAACTTTGGTTTTCCCTGTTTAATCCATGCAATCGTGAGCCATGTGATGGCAGCAAAGGATGCTGAGATGTCTGTGTTGAGGAAAGCAAGAGGTGTGATAGTGTCAACATTAAGCTCACTTCCTGCGTTAAAGCCATACCATCCGAACCAGAGAAGTGCTGTGCCTATTGTAACCAGCGGGAGACTGTTTGGCTTGGATGCGCGGTCTTTTCTTGAGCCTACATAGAACACAGATTCAAGTGCTGCAAAACCTGCTGTGGCGTGAACGACAATCCCACCTGCATAGTCAAGAACTCCGATGTTTGCGAGCAGACCACCGCCCCATACCATATGGACGAATGGATAGTACACAAGTACCTGCCAGAGAACAAGGAATATGAGATATGCCTTGAAGGTCACACGGTTGACAAATGCTCCTGTGATAAGTGCCGGAGTGATGATAGCAAACATCATCTGATAGGATATGAAGACGATCTCAGGAATTGCATCGTTAGCTGAGAATGCTGAGGTTATGGTTACACCATTTAAGAACATCTTGTCGAGGTTACCGATGATGCCACCTGCACCACCGCTGAAGCAGAGAGAGTAAACCACAATGAACCAGAGAATTGTTGTGATTCCAAGGGATACGAAACTTTGCATCATTATCCCCAAAATATTGCGTTTGCATGCCAGTCCGCCATAGAAAAAGGCAAGGTCAGGGGTCATGACCATAACAAGGCTCGTGGCCACCAGCATAAATCCTGTAGTACCTGTATCAAACATAAACATATACCTGCCTAAATAGGGCTTGCCCATGCAAATAGATAGGAATAAATAAGATGAAATAATACATAGGATTCCGTTGGCATCCTAACAAGCATAGAACCTGCTTTTTAAAGCAAACAAAAACGAAACGAAACACACATCAAACCCTGTAATCATGGAAGACCAGCCATGAGAAAAACGTTCACAGGGAAACGGTGCTAACTACCTCTTAGGTGATAGGTCCGCCCGAATACAGCCCCAATCCTGGTGCGGACACTTCCTACTTCTAACTAGATGTACTGCATGATCATGCAAACATGGCAGAAATGATGCTAATCTGCTTAATAATGCAGATATACATTGCCTTGACGTGCAGGATCGTTTTCATTCAAAATATTAGAAGCACAATAAGAGTATGCCATATTTGGATGAAGAATTCTTTTTTTGCAGGATATAAAATGCAACGACCCTGCCAAAGTACACCATGTCGTATTGATAAAACAGATATTTCTACAAGAGTGATAGGCAGAAGTCACCACTAACGTATATGAATCGGTACAAAATAAAGCTCGTGTTTCCGGTGCTTACCTATTTTAAAGTATCGTAAATTAAAGGACATATAATGCAAAAAAGACAACGAGAGACAGAGTTGAAAAGACATGAAGAAACTCTGGCTATTCATTAATTGATAGTTGCAACCGTTGCTGTTTTTGTTTACAAGAGAAGATTCCACGATCAAATATACAAAAGTATTAAATACTAGTAAGTAGTACAACAGCTGCCGATACCCGAGAGAGGATAGAGGCACACAAACATGGACTATCGACCCATTGATAGATAGAGAACTATGAACTGTGAAAAAAATCAGAGAGAAGGGAATCATTTCAGGAAGATCTAACCAAAACCTGGTCCCTATTTCATCTAAGAATATTGTATAAAAATCGAAAGTATTGCCTTAACCAAAAAGTGAAGTAGAACAATAAGAGTTCAGATTGTTTGAGTATATAAACGTTTACCTAAAAAGGAAAAAAAGTCCCAATTTTGGACTAAATGAGATGAACGTTATCTACAATACATCTTTTTTTAGGAACTCACACGATAATGCCTCATGCAATTGGTTACGCCTATTATTCCGAAAAAATCCAATAGATCACAGTGAATAACTTTATATATGGTAACATAGTACATAGGATTCCGTTGTACGATACAAAGCAACGCAGCTCCAAAAAATAACACAGTCGTACAACAAAACAAACAAACAAAAAAACACATCAAATAAGTACAGAAGGAAAAGACCATGCGACAAGTAGCAATATACGGAAAGGGCGGAATCGGAAAGTCAACAACAACTCAGAATTTGACCGGAGCACTCGCCACCATGGGCAAAAAGATACTGTTAGTAGGATGTGACCCAAAGGCAGACTCTACAAGAATGCTTCTCGGAGGTCTTAACCAGAAGACAGTACTTGACACCCTTAGATCAGAAGGCGACGAATCCATTGAACTCGACAAGCTTATCCAGCCAGGATTTGGCGGAATCAAGTGTGTAGAATCAGGCGGACCAGAACCTGGTGTAGGTTGTGCAGGAAGAGGTATTATCACCTCAATAGGACTCCTTGAGAACCTTGGTGCATACGAAGAAGATCTCGACTACGTATTCTATGACGTACTCGGTGATGTAGTATGTGGAGGTTTCGCAATGCCAATCAGAGAAGGAAAGGCACAGGAAATCTACATTGTAGCCAGTGGTGAACTTATGGCTATCTATGCAGCAAACAACATCTGCAAGGGTATCCAGAAGTACGCAAAGGGCGGCGCACGTCTTGGTGGAATTATCTGTAACAGTAGGAATGTAGACGGAGAACGTGAACTTCTCGAAGCATTTGCACAGAGGCTTGGAAGTCAGCTCATTCACTTCGTACCAAGAGACAACATTGTACAGCGCGCAGAAATCAACAGAAAGGTCGTCATCGAATTTGACCCAGAGAGCCAGCAGGCAGAGGAATACAGAACACTTGCAAGAAACATTGACAACAACGAGATGTTCGTCGTTCCAACACCACTCGACATGGAAGACCTCGAAGCAATGATGGTAGAATTCGGAATAATTGAAGTCTAATTATAATATCTGAGGTGAAAAACTATGCAGATGATTCGTGCAATTATCAGACCAGAAAAGGTAGTTGATGTAGTAGATGCACTCGAAAAGGAAGACTTTGTCTCCCTTACCAAGACCGATGTATTCGGAAGAGGTAAGCAGAGAGGTATCCACACAGCAGAATTACAGTTTAACGAACTTCCAAAGACAATGCTTATGCTGGTAGTTGAAGATGCTGACAAGGACAAAGTTCTTGAGATCATCACTGCTTCAGCTCGCACAGGAAAGTACGGAGACGGTAAGATCTTCGTAAGCCCAGTAGAAAGCGCATACACAGTCCGTACAGGCGCAAGCGGACTTTAAATCCGGAGGGATTTTAAATGAAGGAAATAACGGCGATCATCCGCATGAACAAGGTGCAGAAGACACTTGATGCCCTTGATGAATGTGGATACCCCTCATTCACCGTAGAAAAGGTGATGGGTCGCGGTAAGCAAAAGGGATTATGCTTCGAGTTCAACCCTCCACTTCCTGAACAGCCAGAGCCAGAGCTTACTCACGTGCCTTTTGTCCCAAAGAGAATGTTCACAATCGTTGTGGATGACCAGGCAGCTGATGAGATAATACAGAAAATAATCACAATAAACCAGACAGGCCATGCAGGAGACGGAAAGATCTTCGTTACAGACATACCTGAAGCGGTCAGAGTAAGGACCGGAGAAACTGGAGAAGAGATCGTAGGGAGGAATGTCGAATGAGTTCTGAAGTAGAAAGATCACAGCAAGTCATCGACGATATGATGAAGATCTATCCTAAGAAGACTGAAAAGGATAGAAGAAAGCACTTTACAGTAAAGGACTCCTGCGAAACAGAGCAGCACATCGAAGCCAACGCCAAGACAGTCCCTGGTATAATGACAAACCGTGGTTGTGCCTATGCCGGTGGAAAGGGTGTGGTAATGGGACCTATCAAGGACATGGTTCACATCACACACGGCCCAATTGGCTGTGGTTACTACACCTGGGGAACCAGGCGTAACATGGCCAAGGCAGAAGAGGGCGGTGACAACTATATGCAATACTGTTTCTCAACAGACATGAAAGAAACAGATATTGTATTTGGTGGTGAAAAGAAGCTCAAGGAAGCAATTGATGATGCAATGAGAATCTTCAAGCCTGGAGCTATCTCCATCAATGCAACATGCCCGGTAGGACTTATCGGTGACGATATTGAATCCGTAGCACGTAATGCAGAAAAGGATTATCCTGGTTTAAAGGTACTGGCTCTTCGCTGTGAAGGATACAGAGGTGTAAGCCAGTCTGCAGGACACCACGTTGCAAGTAACGTAATCATGGAACAGCTCATCGGTACTGAGGAACTTGAGAACCCAACACCATTTGACATAAACATCTTTGGTGAATACAACATTGGTGGTGACCTCTGGGAAGTCAAGCAGCTCTTTGAGAAGATAGGATACCGTATAGTTTCAAGCTTTACTGGAGACGGTTCATACCACAACATCTCAAAGGCACACATGGCAAAGCTCAGTATCCTCCTCTGTCACAGGTCAGTTAACTACACTAACCGTATGATGGAAGAGAAGTACGGAGTTCCATGGCTCAAGGTCAATTACGTTGGTGTTGAAGGAACAAAGAAGACACTCAGGAAGATGGCTGAATACTTCGATAACGAAGAACTCACAAAGAAGACTGAAGAAGTAATTGAAGAAGAAATGGCAAAGATCCAGCCAGAACTTGAGAAGTACAAGAACAAGCTTCAGGGCAAGACAGCATTTATCTATGCTGGCGGTTCAAGGTCACACCACTACCAGAACCTCTTTGAAGATCTTGGAATGAAGGTACTTGTTGCAGGATACCAGTTCGCTCACCGTGATGACTACGAAGGAAGACAGATTCTTGACGGTCTGAAGGAAAAGGCATCAAGTGGAATTCTTGAAGACCTCCACTATGAGAGAGATGAGAACTTCACACCAGCTATCAGTCCAGAACGTATGGCAGAACTCAAGGAAAAGCTTGGCCTTATGCAATATGAAGGAATGTTACCAGAAATGAAGGATGGTGCAATCATGGTGGACGACCTTAACCACCACGAGACAGAATTCCTCATAAAGGAACTCAAGCCAGACCTGTTCTGTTCCGGTATCAAGGACAAGTACTGGGCACAGAAGATGGGTGTCCCATCCAGACAGATACACTCATATGACTACAGCGGTCGTTACACTGGATTTACTGGTGTACTGAACTTTGCAAGAGATGTAGACATGGCAGTAAACAACCCAAGCTGGAAGCTCCAGAAGACCCCATGGAAGGGAGAATAAAGGAGGCCTGAAAAATGTTAGATTATACACCAAAGGAAAAGGTGGAGAGAAATGCACTGGTTGTTAACCCTGCAAAGATCTGCCAGCCTATTGGCGCAACATATGCTGCGCTGGGTATACGCAACTGTATGCCCCACAGCCACGGTTCACAGGGATGTCTTTCATACCTGAGAATGGCTCTTACAAGACACTTCAGAGAACCAACCATCGGTACAACCAGCAGTTTCTATGAAGGTACTGCTGTATTCGGTGGTGCATCAAACCTTAAGAAGTCACTTGAGAACATTGAAGCTGTATACACACCAGAAGTAGTTGCAATCCACACTACATGTCTCTCAGAGACAATTGGTGACGATGTAGGCTCTATTATTGAATCTGTAAGGGAAGAAGAACTCATCGACCCATCCATCAAGCTCTGTTCAGCATCAACCCCAAGTTATGTGGGTTCCCACGTAACAGGTTACGACAACATGGTAAAGTCATTTGTCACAACCTTTGCACAGAAGACAAAGCCAAACGGCAAGCTGAACCTAATTCCTGGTTTTGTAGACCCAGGAGACATTCGTGAGATGAAGAGAATACTCTCCATCATGAATATCCCTACAATAGTCTTCCCTGACCAGACAGATGTCCTGGATACCGGAATGGGAATGGAAAGAGAACTGTTCGCAAATGGCGGAACACCAATCGGTGACGTAGAGGACAGTGCAAACTCCATGGGTACCATCGCACTCTGTGGAATGGCAGGCGGCGCAGCAGCAACCGTATTCAAGAACAAGTTCAAGATGCCAGTCCAGATCGGACCTGCACCAATAGGCATACGCTATACAGACAGGTTTGTCATGAAGGCAGCTGAGCTTGCAAATGTAGCAATCCCACCTGAACTTGAACAGGAAAGGGCAAGGGTTGTTGACATGATGACAGATGCTCACCCACACTTCTATGGTAAGAAGGTAGCCATATTCGGCGACTGTGACATAATAGAAGGTCTTACAAGCCTTGTGCTTGAAATGGGAATGGAGCCTGTTGTAGTTCTTTCGGGATCAATTAGCAAGGCTTACGTTGAAAGAGTCTCTGAAATGGTACACCCACTGTACCCTAACGCACAGATTCTTGACGAAGCTGACCTTTTCACACTCCACCAGATCATAAAGAATGAGCCTGTAGACATGCTGATCGGTAACACCTATGGTAAGCACATTGCTCTTGCCGAGGATATCCCACTGATCAGGGTAGGGTTCCCAATCATGGACAGGGCAAACCTGCACCACTTCCCGGTCATGGGATACGCAGGAGCAGCTCGCATGATCGAGTGGATAGGAAACACATTCTTGGACATCAAGGACAAGACAATTCCTGAAGAAGAAATAGAGGTCGTACAGTAACGACCTCTTCATATTTGAAGAAGAGTTAGAGGTCGTACAGTAACGGCCTCTGTACATTTTATTATGGAGTGAGTATATGCCAGACACTACAAGCGTGGTAGATACGCTGGATGAAAGAAAGCCATACATAGAGCTGAAGCAGGCAAACAAGTCAGGAGAACTTGCATGTGACAATACATCTATTGCCGGTGCAATGAGCCAGAGAGCCTGCGTATATTCCGGAGCACGTGTGGCACTTAATCCCGTAACCGATGCAGTCCACCTCGTGCACGGTCCTATAGGTTGTGCAAGTTACACCTGGGACATCAGAGGAAGCCTGTCAAGTGATAAGGAGACCTTCCGTACCAGTTTTTCAACTGATATGAAGGAGCTAGATGTTGTATTCGGTGGCGAGAAAAAACTCTCAAAGAGCATTGACGAACTGGTCGAATTATATAACCCACCTGTCATCTTTGTCTATTCAACCTGTATTGTCGGTATTATCGGCGACGACCTCCAAGCCATATGTAAGGAAGCCACAGAAAGAACAGGAATACCTGTGATCCCTGTCCAGTCAGAAGGATTCAAGGGTACCAAGTCCGATGGATATAAGGCAGCATGTCATGCACTTATGCAGCTTATCGGAACAAAGGAACCTGAAATTACATCTGAATACAGGATCAACATTCTTGGCGATTACAACGTAGCAGGAGACGTCTGGTTAGTAAAGCCCCTCTTTGAGAAGATGGGAATACAGGTCATTACTTCTATGACAGGAGATGCGACGGCAGATAGCATCTCAAAGGCACATGGAGCACAACTGAATCTGGTTCAGTGTTCAGGTTCCATGACATATCTCGCGAAGTGGATGAAGAAGGAATACGGGATTCCTTTCACAAAGGTCAGCTATTTTGGAATAGAAGACCTTTCAATAGCACTTAGGTCAACTGCTGAATTCTTCGGTTCAGAAGAAATGATGAACATTGCAGAAGAAATAATCGAGCAGGAAACAAACAGAATAATGCCTGAAATTCAGGAAATCAGAAGCAGACTTGAAGGGAAGACTGCAGCAATTTACATGGGCGGGGCGGCCAAGGCATTAACATTGATAAAGGGTTTCCGTGAACTCGGAATGGAAACCGTAATTATAGGAACACAAACCGGAAAGCGTGATGATTACAAGCAGATAAGTTACCAGGTAAAGGACGGAACCGTCATTGTAGATGATGCAAATGCTCTGGAACTTGCAGATCTTCTTGTAAGACAGAAGGCAGACCTCATGGTAGCAGGTGTCAAGGAAAGATTCCTAGCTTTCAAGCTTGGAGTAGCATTCTGTGACTTTAACCATGACAGGGTAATTGAGTTTGAAGGCTACGACGGATTCCTTAACTTTGCAAGGGAACTTGACACTACAGTCAACAGTCCTGTGTGGAGGTACGTAGGTAGCAAGATCGGAGACTCATGTACCGGTAAGAACGGGGCAGAAGAAACAACTGATTCAACTGCAAAGGCAGGAACAATCAAGAAGATCGATGGGGATAATAATATGCAGAAGATTAATCCCATTACATTACAGCAGGAGCCAGTGGCATGAGTGAACGTAACTATACCACTGTAAATCCATGTATCATGTGCCAGCCTATTGGCAGTGTAATGGCTTTTAAGGGAATCGAAGATTCAATGGTCCTCTTACATGGATCACAGGGTTGCAGTACCTACATGAGACTGCACCTTGCACACCATTTCAGAGAACCTGTGGACATCGGTTCAAGTTCACTGAGTGAGAAGGGAGCCGTGTATGGCGGAAGCGAGAACCTGAAGAAGGGACTTAAGAACCTCATACTACGTTACAACCCGAAGGTCATCGGTGTCTCTACAACATGTCTTGCAGAGACAATTGGAGATGACATATCTCGCATAATCAGTGAATTCAGAGAAGAAGAAGGCATTGGTGCTGAAAGGATTATTATTCCAGTGCCAACACCAAGCTACGAAGAGAGCCATAACAGCGGATACATAAAGGCTGTTGAGGCAATTGTCAAGACGTTCACAATGGATGAGTCAAAGAAGGCAATATTCAACAACAAGTTAAATGTTGTACTTTCAGAGAATATCTCACCTGAAGACACAAGGGAACTTAAGCATGTGTTTGATAGTATTGTGGGTCACAACTCATACATACTCCTCCCTGATATCTCTGAGACTTTTGATGCTCCTATGACAGGAGAACTTCATAAAATCCAGCCAGGAGGAACAACTCATGCCGATATTGCAGACATGAAGAACAGTGCTGCAACCATCGGACTGGGAATTACCAATGATAACAAAGCGGTCAACTACCTTGAGCAGACTTTTGATATCCCTTCGCAGAATCTGCCCCTCCCGATAGGACTTGAATACACTGACAGGGTTTTGGCCGCATTGTCTAATATATCAGGCGCAGAAATACCAGACGAGTTCCAGAAGGAACGCGGAAGGCTTATTGATGCTATGGTAGACTCTCACAAGTACGTTTATGGAACTAAGGTAGCCATCTATGGTGATCCTAATAACGTACTTGGAATGCTTTCACTTGCCCTTGAAAACGGAATGCACCCTATTCTTGTGGTTGCTTCCAGCAAGTCCCCAAGATTTGCAGAACAGGCAATGGAAAGAGTGAAGCAGGTTAAGCCTGACTGCGATGTTACAATCCTTGAAGATGTTGACTTTGATACCTTCAATGACGCTGTCAAGAAGGCAAAGCCACAGATGCTTATTGGAAACTCCAATGGAAAGTACATTGCAAAGGAGATGAACATCCCATTAATTAGATTCGGGTTCCCCATCCACGACAGAGTCGGTGCGCAGAGGATACTGACACTTGGATACAAGGGAGCAATGCGCATGCTTGACAGAATTACCAATACTATCCTCGAAGTCGAGGATACTGAATTAGCTGCGAAATGGTCTGAACCGGAAAGCTACGTTCCGCTCGGCGAAAGTGGCTTTCACTCCGCAGAAGCGTGAGGACTAAACAAAAAATGTGTAAAAAACGATGCAGGATAAAAAAACGTAAATCCTATCCTGCATTGACCCTTTTTTCTTTTTGAGATAATGTTATTAGTTCCAATTCCTGATTCACTAAAATCCAGAACCACTTTATCAGCACCCTCCCTCAATGTTGTCTGATCAGGAATTGCTGTAAGGATTGTACACACAGCAGTCCACTCATACTGATATTTGCTGATACTTTCAGACTTGTATGGATTATTAGTCACTTATTACACAGATTTAATTAAAAAAATAAAAATGAGAATTACCTTACCCACACAATCTGAGGTTCTTTTTTGGGTGGCTCTTCGGTTACCGTAACCTCATAGCCGAAAACAATAGGTGCAACCACCCTATAATCAGGAGTGATTCCAAGCTCATCCAGCAGCTCAGCGCTTTCCTGAACAAAACAGGCAGAACCTATCCAACAACTTCCGATTCCCATGGAATGAGCAGCAAGCATCATGTTCTCAGCACAAAGGGTACAATCATAGTCCGCAGTTATAGCTGCGTTATTTCCAAGGATTATAACCAGTACCGGAGCATCATAGAAAATGTTGAATTCTTCCATTGACAGGTATTTTTTCATTTCTTCTATACTTTCACCGGTAGCCTCTTCCAGTTTTTCCAGAAGACGTGGCTTACAATGATCTGAAATGCGCGTCATCATTTCACGGTTCTTAATCACAACAAAGAACCAGGGCTGACTGTTGAAAGCCGAAGGTGCATGGACACCTGCATCAATTATGGTTTTGATATCCTCATCACTTACATCCTCATCCACGTATTCACGAACGCTTCTTCTGGTCTTTATATTTTCAATTACAGAATTTTCTGTTACTCCCATTAATTCACTCCCCCTATTCCCTTTTCAATTCTTATTTTTAGATTCCAGGAACTCTTTCAGCGAGATCTGCATCAGGCTGTCGGGATTATCAACATCCTTATGTACATACATACCACACCAACAACGCTTCATCGCATCATAGTGTTCCCGGTGGAATGGAATACATGGACACACAAGTTTCATGTCATGTTCCCTTTCACCCGTAAGTCCCTGACAGGGACAGAACGGACTCCCTTTTTCTTTTTCGATGTTGACCTCCTGTTCAAGCAGGAATTCAACTAATTCCTCATCGGGACTGAACTTGTATCCCAGAGGGTCCACAACTTTTGAGAACCAGGTTCTCAGTTGCTCTTTACGCTTCTCGTTATCCATAGGAGATCAAAGCTCCAGTAATATAGTGTATTTATCAGGATTGTACCCAACCACAACCTCATCATCGATCTTCACAAACGGAAATGACATTTCAGACCCATGTGCAAGGCAATCCTCCTTTATGGCTTCCTTGGTCTTATCATCCGCTTTGTCATAATCGGTATATTCAAAAGGAATATCATGCTCCCTGAAGAATTTCTTTGCCCTCATACACCAAGGACAGGTGCTCAGGGTGTACATTACTACTTTCTTCATTTACCTGCACCTTCCTTCCTTAAATTTACAAAAACACCTTCTTCCATAATCCTGGTTTCATAGATAGGTACCCTGATCTCTTCTGCATCAAGGAATTTGCCTTCACGGACATCAAATCTCCAGTCATGACATGGACATTTGATCACGTATTCTTCAAGAGTTCCTTTTGAAAGAGGACACTCCATATGCGGACATTTGTTGGACATTGCGAAAAAGTCGTCATCGATCCTTAGAACAAGTAATTTGTTACCTTCAATAAGCAACGGCTTTTTTTCGCCGTTACCAAGATCGTCTTTCTTAATGGCGAATATCCAGTTATCTTCCTGTTTCATAGATATATTCCCGCTATCGCACAAGAACAGATATATTCCCGTCCTTAAGCTGTGTTTCATATACATTTACCTTAATTTTGTCTGATGCTACATATGCTCCTGTACGCAGATCAAAACTCCAGCTGTGACAGGGACATTTAATAGAATGATCCACAAGGATGCCTCCCTGAAGAGGACAATTCATGTGGGGACAACGATTCTCAATGGCAAATATTTCCCCGTCAATACGAATCAGGAGAAGCTTTGTATCTCCTGCTTCCACAGGTTTCATTTTGCCTTCTTTCACGTCATTCTCAGTTGCAGCTATCATCCATGAAGCCATCTGTACTCACCGTCATCCGGCATCTAAAGAAGGACAAGTATATTTCCGTCTTCGACTTTGTTCTCAAAGACTGAAAGTGATTCGTCCTCATCTCCGAGATACTTACCGGACCTTATGTCGTATTCCCAACCATGGCACGCACATTTGAGCACATATTCTTCACTGAAAGTACCTTTTGATAAACGACAGCCCATATGTTTACATTTCCCGAAAAGGGAATATACAGTATCATTCTTCCTGATAAGAAGTACAGGTGTCCCTTTTACCCTTGCAAACTCCATACTGCCTTCTTTAAGGTCATCGTCTTTCATAGCAAAGAACCATGATTTTTCCGGCATTTATATCTCCCATAAATAGTCAGGGATTCAAAAATATAAATAGTTGTCGTGAAATAGAAAATGTAGCAATACTTATGCATTGCTACTACTTCTATCCTGGAAATAACGATATTCCCTCCAGACAAGGAACATACTTATCATGGCAGCCATAAAATCAGATATTGGAAATGCCATCCACACTCCTGAAAGATCGAAGTAATATGGAAGAAGTATCACCAGAGGTATGAGGAACAATATCTGACGACACATTGACAGGAAGAATGATGGTCTTGCTCTGCCAAGTGACTGGAAGAACGTTGTTCCTATCACATTCAGACCTATCAAAGGACTTGCCAGTACCATTATTCTCAGAGCTGATGCTCCGCTGCTGATAAGGTCAGCATCTGTGCTGAACATGCTGAAGAACGTTCCCGGAAACAGAGACAGCAAAATAAAACCTGCCAGTCCGAAGAGGGTGGTGATCATCAATGATTTCTTAACAGATTCATTGACCCTGTCATAATTCTCTGCTCCGTAATTGTACCCGACAATTGGCTGCAAACCATGTGATATACCTATAATTGGCATTAGTATCAGCATTAACAATTTGATGGCTACACCAAATACAGCTATTGAAAGGTCTCCACCATAGACAGCAAGCACATTGTTCAGGACAAGCATCATGAAACTGTTTGATGCTCCCATGACAAATGAACCGAAACCAATAGTTGTTATATCTTTTATCAGGTCGAATTTCGGTGTGAAATTTGCCAGTTCAAGCTTAAGAGGGCTTTTGCCACTCATGTAGTAATATAACAGATAGATAGTACCTGCCAGTTGTGCAAGAACAGTTGCAAGAGCTGCACCCTTAACACCCATTCCAAATCCGAACATAAGTATTGCATCAAGGAAAATGTTCAGTACACCTGAAAAGACCATGTTGTTCATGGCAACTTTGGAATTGCCTTCTGCCCTTACAAGATTGTTAAGTACGAAACCAAATGTGAATGCCAGAGTTCCCTGCAATATGACAACAGCATATTCCTTTGCGTAGACAAGGTTATCAGCAGTTGCACCGAAGAGGTTCAGTATCGTATCTACATTGAAGAAGAACAAAATCTGGAAAATTATACTGAGTATCAATGTGTAGGAAAAAACATTTCCAAGAGTTCTTTCAGCTTTGTTGACATCTCTGGAGCCCAGCAGACGTGAAATTACCGAGGAACCACCAACACCTATGCCTATGGAGATAGCCATCATTAGCATCTGAAGTGGAAAAGCAACAGCAACTCCTGCAATACCGAGTACGCTCTGCTCACCAAGTGCTCTTCCTACAAAGAAGGTATCTACAAGGTTGTAGAATGCCTGGACAAGAAGCCCGATTATTGCCGGTGTGGCCAGTTGCCACAGAAGTTTATTGATCTTCTCGGTACCTAAAAACTCACTTTTTTCATTCATGATGTTATCCTGATATCAATATTTGTTTTTCATTCAATTAGAGGAATTTCTGTCAAATTCCTCAAGAGTATTTTTTGTTTTATCAAGGAGCTTTCTGAAAATACGCTCCTCTTCATCAGAGAAGTCTGAAAGCAAAATGCTATTCCATTCCTGAAGAGCAGCGTTTATCGCCGGAACGACTTCCCTGCCTTTCTCAGATATGAAAACCCGATATATACGCCTGTCATTCTTGTCCTTTTCACGATAGACATAGCCTTCTTTTTCAAGTGCCGTAATGACTCTGGTTGCCGTGGCTTTGCTAAACATAAGATAGCGTGCCAGACTTTCCTGAGAACAACCGTCTTTATGAGAGAGCGTCAGCAGGAATGCAAACATCGGACCTTTCAGGTTATACGATTCAAGCGCATTCTCGATGTAATGGTGATTGTGCGAAAAGATGTATGCGATCTTTGCACCGATTCTTTCAGACTGCTTCATATTATTCCCGTCTTAATTAGTTTCATGTGAAACTAATTAGTTTAACGTGAAACTAATATATAAGGCTAATCTATATGAAAAATAAAAAAAGGAGGAAATGCTCAGTTATAACTGGACGGTGCATCGTCCCAGTTATCAGGAGCATCCCCGGTACCTGAAGTTACGTCTATGAAATATTCATTGTTGTAATAGTACCATATTTCTATGACAGAGTATTCTTCATCCTGGAAGTAATCGAAGTCTATATCCTCATAGTCATCAGGGTAGATCACTTCTTTCTCATCGTCGTCATAGTATGGGCCTACTGTAGCATCCACAGGGAACCATTCTCCGTCCTCGTAGACCTCTATCCATGCGTGTCCGCCGGTACTGCCATCAAAGTTCACAAGACCTATGGCAACCCTTACTTCGCTCTCGTCATACTCGCCGGAGCCTATAAGCAATGATGCCAGAGTGTTAGCCTGATCTTCACAGTCACTAACAATCTCACCGGGAACAGGGTTTGAATCATAATCAGGAGTATCTTCAAGGAACTCTGTTGGAGTCAACCATTCTTCCTGCTGACCATTCAGGGTCATGTCAGATACCCATATCCACTCAACTGCAGCCTCATATATCTCATCCTCATCATCGAGGTCTTCATCATCAAGATAATCCTGAACCGCATCTGCATAAGGAGTCACATATTCCTGGAATTCAGAGACATCTGTCACCGAGAACGTATTCTCCTGCAGGAAATCCCTGAGTTGTTCCCTGTCAGTCATTTCCTGCTGTATTCTTGGAACAGGCTGCTGCATAGGAACATTCTGAGCAGGCATGTTAGAAGGAGCAGAATTCATTTCTCCCTGCTGACCCTGTTGTCTCATGTTCTGCATATTCTGCAAGTCCTGATTCTGCATGTTTTTCTGTGGGGCTTGTGGTGTTTGCACGTTTTGAGAACTCTGCATCTGACCCTGACTAAAGCCTAATCTCTGAGCCATATTGGAATTAAAGAACTGCTGGCTGGTCACATATATCTGCTGGGCTTTTGCCTGCATGCGACCTGAAACACCATCCTCTATGGAAACAGAAGAAAGAGACAGAGTCGCATCGTCATTTTCAGCAGCCACAGAATAGGCAGAGAACATAAGTATAAGTGCCACAAATGTAGACAATATCAGTTTCTTCATAGCATTTCACCTTACTTTTCCATACGATCCTCTATTCAATCATGTTCATTTGTTCTTACTTACCCCACTTATTCCTGAATATAGTAAAGGCATCATATGAAGCAAGAAGCCTCATATGAAGCCTGTCAATTCCCTTCAGGAGAGGAATCTTAAGTTTTGTTCATTCGTATCTCAGTGCATCGACCGGCTTCATCTTTGAAGCATTGTATGCCGGGATGATACCGGATACCACTCCAATGAGCACCGCAATGGAGATACCCAGTACCATCAGATATGGAGCAACGGTCATACCCATGGATGAACGCATCATGGATATTCCAAGGTACGGCATCAGCATTGTCAGCACAAGACTTAGCAATATGCCCAGCACACCTCCTACAAAGCCTACAAGTGCGGAGTTGAACAGGAATATCATAAGAATATCTCTGTTCTTAGCACCTATAGCCTTCATAGTTCCTATTTCCTTGGTCTTTTCCATTACGGACGTTAGCATCGTGTTCGCAATACCCACGGAACCCACAAGAAGTGAAACACCTGCTATGGCTCCCAGGAATATTGTCATGGATGACATCATCTCACTGGCAGATTCTGCCTGTGAAAGTGAATCTGAAACAGAGAAGTCCCTGTCATCTTCGTCCATGATACCCCTTGATAACATTAGACGTTCTTCGATATCTGCAACAACAGTTTCAACGTAATCAGTATCTGAAGCCTTTACGACAATAGTATCGTAAACATCATCTTCTGCGTCTTCTATGATCTCAACTGCTGCATCTATCGGCATGATGATCGCATTGTCACTTTCGTCTTCTGCCAGTATGCCTACAACCCTGTAAGATTTGCCTTCGATTGTTAACACACGGTTCAGGCCTACTTCATCGTCGAACATATCATGAGCTATACCATAACCTATGACCACGACATTATTGTCAGAGGCATCCAGCAATCTGCCGGATTCCAGCTCATAGGTCACTGTGTACTGCCAGACCTGTGGATCGACTCCTGTCACCGAAAGATCGGCGGTCTGACCCATGAAGTAAACTTCCAGACCACTGCCGGATATCTGCCCATAGGCGTAATCTATGTTCTCAACCGCTTTGAGGGCCTGTATATCCTTTTTGGTCAACTCCGGGTCATCGTCAGTAGAGGAAGAAGAACTTGACGATCCACCTGAACCCGGTGGACCTCCTCCTCCTGGCCCTCCCATTGATGCATGAGAATAACCAGGAGTGATCTGGATCAATGTCAGATCCATATCAGCAAACCTGTCTTCCATATCTGCAGCCATACTATCGCTCAGTGCCATAATGGTGACAACTGATCCTACACCGATGACGATACCTATTATAGTGAGCCAGCTTCTTATCTTGCTGTGAACCAGGATGTTAGTAGCAAGCTTGATATAGGTGCTTCGCCTCATTTTTATTCCTTCTTCAGTATCTTAGCCTTGAGATTTCTTAGCTCTACGTTGAGTGGAACATAGTTGCCTTCTTTCATCATCTTCTTCTTTCTGTAATTAAGTCCTACAACTACTACTACCAGTGCAACAGCACCATACAACAGGTAACTGTTAGAAGATGAGCTCTGGGATCCTGGTCCGCTGCCCATACCAGTTGCCGTTGTGCCACCGGTCAATTCCTCGATCTGAACTGCCTTTTCCACAATCTGTCTCTGACCTGCAGAGTCTGTGTATTCGATGTTGACAAGAAGCTGATTCTTTGCTGTAATTTCCTCCTCCATAGATGCCATGTCTTCCTGGGACATCTCACCAGGTGCAGCCATTGCTGTGCTATTTCCTGATGAAGATGGCATTGAGCTTGTCTGGGTTATTGAGAATGATGTGATGGTATAGTCACCTTTCTCAAGGTTACCAACAATTGTTGATGTACTGCCTGTAGCCTGGAAATTATCCTGTTCCGGTATTGATACCTTTACAGAGTAAGCTTCATTGTTGCCCACATTTGCAAGGGATAGGGAAACTTCTCCTGCGTCACTTTCAGAATAACTCAGATCAAAGTCAGTGGTTCCTCCTACGAAAAGGCCTGCCTTAGTTTCTATCACAGTCGCATCGGATTCATAATCCTCAAACTCAAGTGTGATATCAAGCTGGTACAATCCGGGATCTGCATCTACATCGGCCATCACAGAGTATACCACTGTAGCAGATTCACCGACATCCAGGGAATTTATGTACTTGGTATTAGAGGAATATACAGGCAAGATTGTGCCGGTTGATTCTTCCCATGAAACCGCCATATTCTGTAATGGTGATGAACCTGTATTGGTTATGACAAACTCAAGAGGTTCTACTGTTGCAACATCGATGCTTGAGTCACTTATAGTAACGATCTGAGCGTATTCCTTTCCCTGTACCTCTATCTCAAGAGTTGTTACTGAGCTGGAATCAGATTCACTGTCTTTCACTACCACATCTATATCATAGGTCCCGTCTGAGACATCGGAATCAACCTTAAGCTTGAATTTTAGATAAGTTGCATCATCTTCGTCCTGACGAGCTTCCATGTAGGATACTGTCTTGGACAATGATTCACCGGATACCTGACTGAACGGGTACTCGGCATCTAAAGATACAACGACATCAGAAAGATCATTGTTTCCCTCATTTTGTAAACTAAGTGTTATCTCTACGGTCTCGCCTGGCCTGGCAGGATAAGGACTCTGGGTTAAAAGATCCACGTTCACCCCTGATGCGCCTGCATCCAGGCTAGCTGCTGCTGCATTAGTTATTGGCAACAACAATACTAACATTAATAATAGAATTTTTCTCATTTTTATCACATTGCTTCACGCTTTATTATCTCTATATTATCAACCATTCCGTCTTTGATATGAACAACACGATCTGCATACTTTGTCAGCTCAGGATCGTGGGTAATCATTATGATAGTCTTGCCTTCTCTCTTGTGAAGGTCACTGAGGAATTCAAGAATGTAATTTCCAGTTTCACTATCGAGGTTACCAGTTGGCTCATCTGCAAGGATTACTTTAGGGTCTACTGCAAGGGATCTTGCTATGGCAACCCTCTGCCTCTGGCCTCCTGATAATTGTGAAGGGAGGTTGTATTTTTTATTTCCAAGACTTACCACATCAAGAAGCTCTTCTGCTCTTTTCCATGATTCATCAGGATCTATTTCCTGGAATTCTAAAGGCAGCATGACATTTTCGATAGTGTTTAAAGTAGGTAGTAAATTGAAGGTCTGGAAAATGAACCCAATTAACTGTCCCCTGATCTGGGCAAGTTCGGATTCTTTCATCTTGGCAATATCTTTGTTGTTGAGTTCAACAACTCCTTTGCTTGGAAGATCAAGGCAGCCCAGTAGGTTCATCATTGTACTCTTACCACTTCCACTTGGACCGAGGATTACTACAAATTCGCCATGCATGATCTCCAGATCAACTCCTTTTAGTGCCGCAAACTCGACCTCTCCCATTTTGTAGATCTTCCACACGTCAGTCAGACGCATGAGAGTATCAGGGGTGCTGTTTTTAGGCTGTTTTTCTTGTTCTGTATTATTGAGATTCTCGTCCATGATATACCTCAAATCATTCCCGTTTTTGATTATATATAATAAATTTAATAACTGCTATAGGATATAATGTTGCTTGCTAAATTATCATTATAAGTTGCCATTTTCCCCACAAGCTGCCGGAGAAATCCTGATCAAACGGCCTACTTGTTCGGAACTCAGTTTTTTACACAGAGAAGTTACTGCGTTTTCATGTCCGTTTGCTCCTTTCTGTTCAGCAGAATCGCCAGCATCTTTCTCTTCAAACATTACCTGAATATTATTAGTGTTCATAATTCATGCCTCTGTATCGGATAAGAGACACCTGGCGGATAGGTGACAGGTGTCTCTTATACGAGTGGGGGGGTTGTTGGTTGTTGGTACATTGGTGACATCAGGCTGGATGTGGTTGGGGTTGATGCCACCTTAGCTTGGGTGGTATGCCTGCCAGCTTAGTGCTGACAAGCAATCCCCAAATTCGTAGTTTTAAATAAAAGCATACTTATTTCAAAAAGAGTCAAAAATCGCCATAAATTACCAATGAAGCTTTATAGATGCCAAAATAGGAATTATATGGTTTACAGATATTGTAAAAACTTATCAAACAGAGAATACCACATTAATCTATATTTCAGACAAGATAAATGAATATTACACATAAAAGATAGTTTAAGAATAAACTGGAAAAATATGAGTATGATCTGAGATCATTGCATCAAAAAAGCATAACATTACTTCTCAGATTCCACAAGGAAAAGGACATTTCCACGTCCTTTCTTGAATTTCTGTATCTTACCCCTCTTCTCAAGGTCAAGAAGCATAAGGCTCACCTTGCCCTCAGAGTACTTCAGACGCTTTCGCATATCTTTCTGCGTCATCCTTCCACCCTGAGATGCCAGGATGTCCAGTATTTCCTGAAGGTCAGCAGGTACAGGCTCATCAGATAAATCCACTTCTTGAGATGTACCAGAAACAGACTCCTGCTCCTTAAGAACTGATTCTGATATCATGACAGAAGAAAAGACTTCCTCTGCAGGTTCCTTGATCTCTGGCTCAGGTTCTGCCAGTTCTACCGACTCCTGCTCTGGTTCCTGCACAACATCTGACACATGTGCAGTCTCGGTCTCAGTTTCCAATGCTTCCTTATAATACTGAACTTGTTTCTCTTCGGCCTTTGCAGGAACTTCCAATACATCATGATGAACTTCTTCCTTCTTTAAAGCAGCATGTTTTGGAGATAGCGGCTTTTGTTTCATCTGTGTTAGAAGTAGAACGAGAAGAACAATGATAAGCAGTATGGAACCATAAAGAAGAGAGTTACTGTTAGCACCTGATGAGGTTTCGGTGTCAGAAACTTCTGAACCGGTATCATTGGAGCTGGAATAGGAAGGGACCAGTAACAAATCAAGAACATAGCTTCCTTCTTCTGATACTGTTATTACATCCTCTGCGTAATAGGTCAGTTGATCGTTCTCATAATAACTTGCAGTTATCTGGTATGTACCATTTGCCAGTTCAAATGAATATACACCATACTGAGCCACCATGGACTGTGCCGGTGTTGAGTTTACCTCAATGATAGCATTGTCAAGAGGTTCAAATGTATTCCATTCATAGGCTACGCCATGAACTGTCGCAATATTAGCTGCTGATCCGATACCTGTCAGTGTCAGGATAATTGCAATACAACAGATGTAATATACTGATTTCATGTCACGCAACCCTGTCATTCATTGAAACGTTTCCCAACATCTATTCTTTCAAATATTGGAATCATCCATACATTTTCTTGCTCTTCTGATATACCGTTATCGAGATAATAAGTACCATTTCCTACAAGTTCAACATCACCCTGTCCGGTTGCAGTCAGGGTCATTATGTCTGCAACAATTGCGACAGTATAAGCCGAACCGGACATAGAAATATTTCCTGTCACATCAAGATATGATATCATTGCATGAGGCATTATCATATCATAAGATCCATCTTTATCAGGAGCAAACTCCTGCTTATAATCAGCCTCTGTATCAATTACAAGGTCACCACTAAAATCAACTACTGAGAATTTACCATCGGATAGGAAGAAATCCAGGTCAATGTCTCCTGATAGAATAGCAACTCCACTTCCTTTGGCGGTTAGTGTTGTGTTTGTGATATTAACAGAACCCGGAAGATATTTCTTAATCTCATCCAGTATTGGCTTGAGCCCTGAATTTGCCTTGATGATACTTTCCCGGGACTTATCCAGATACATCTGCTTTTCTGAATCAGAAGAGGCTGTCTTTGCCATTTCAAGATAAGACCTGGACTCTGATACAAGATATGAATAATCGGCTATCATGCCATTGAGCTCTGAAACATCTTCACCTTCATTCTCCAATTCATTACTTGCATTTTCAAGCCTTTGAACCATTGACTCGGATTTTTCAATATTATCTTCAAGAAAGCTTTCTTCATCCATTGCTGATAAAGAAAACATATGAGTTATCATGAAAAATTCTGTTGGAGGTGAATCCCTGTCCATAGAAGGAACGTAATTATTTCTGTGATCATCCAGTCGGTCATCTAAATACGAATGCACATCATCAGAATCAGCCAACCCTGAAATTACAACCATTAACATAAGGATAATCAATACTGTCAGGGGCATTTTATTCATTGATGATCACATCTTCAGGGGTTACTAACTATAAATACGTATACCTAATTTCACAAAGGTAACAGATATCATCTGCCTTAAACGTTTTCTCTGTTTTAATTGAATGTATTTATATACATAAATAGTTGTGCGCCAATTTCAGGGGATGGAACATAAAAACGACAAAATCAGGCCTGATTAAATATTAACAATATATAAAACATATAAAAAATGGTTCGGGCCGATAAAGCAGAAAACGGCCGGAATACCATAAAACAAACAAGCAAAGATTAAGCAAGCAAAGAAGAAATAAATCACCAAATGAAATCCTTCTTTACTGAAATGTTATTATGATGACATCTGAAATCATCAATATCCTTAAAGCCATAATCACATGAGAATGACTCAGAGCTTTCGTGCAGCTTATCAGAGTTAAGCTGCCTTATACGACCGGATGCAACATATATCTCGTCGGGATAAATGACCTGGGAACGAGTTGCTTCCTGAAGCCTTGAGTCAATGAATTGCTTTAAGGTATCTTTTATATCAGACAGAATATCACCATTTTTACTCCGTATCGGTTAAGAGATGCCCCGGATAGGATGGACATCTCTTAAGCGGAGGGGGTTGTTGGTACAGTGGTGGCACCTTAGGCTGGATGTGGTTGGGGGTTAGGTGCCACCTAAGTGGGGTGGTACCCTCCAACGTATTAGTTGTCGGGTAATTCATCAATTGGTAATTTTAAATAAAAGCATACTTACAAGAAAAAGGATTTATTCAGTACAACCATGATTCTAAGCTTTATAGAGACATCAAATACAAAAATATACCATAATGCAGCTTTTAACACTTATTGGGATTTTTAAGAACCTTTAAAAATGTATAATCACTCTATTGTCACTGATTATTTCCAAAGAGAATCTTTTCATTGCGGTGCAAAGGTAAGAAAGTAAGTGACAAAAGGATAAAAAGAAGAAAAAGAAACTAAGAAAATAGCTAACTAAATGCTTGCATCATTGCAGATCCCATATCATCTTTCATGTCCGGTCAGAAACAGGATATTACCGCGCCCTTTTTTTACTTTCCTTATCAGGCCTCTTTTTTCAAGGTCCACCAGAATAGTACTCGCCTTACCCTCTGAGTAACTCAAATATCTGCGCAGCTCTTTCTGTGAAATTGTTCCACCGGCAGAACGAATAATATCCAGTATTTCCTGATGATCAGAACTCATATCCATCAATGACTGGTTTCTTGCAATTGGCTGAATCCTGTTACCATGAAAAGGAGTATGCGAATTTCCTTTAGCCGCCTTATTTGAAAAGCCATTAGGAACATTTTTTTTGTTTACACTCTCAGGATTACTGCTTCCCGGACCTCTTACTTTGAAGAATAACGAAACCAGCAATAACAGAACTATTAGCACAAATAATATTAAGAGATGAGATGAAGACATGGAATAAACATAGCTGGCAGGTTCCTCTGTACTATTATTCAAATATGAAGGAACCAGAAGTAGATCCACAACATAATTTCCCTCATCTGTAATTGTGATATTTTCCTCATCATAGCAGGTAAGATCACCATTTACGTAATAACTTGCAGTGATACAATAACTGCCTTCGGGTAGCTCAAAAGAATACATACCATATTTTGCAACAATGGATTGTATTGGAGTGGAATTAACCTCGATTATAACATTATCAAGGGGACTAAGGGTACTCCATTCATAAGCAACCCCATGCACGGTTGCAGTTTCTGATGCAGCCGCGATGGTTGACAAAAGAAGAAGGATGGTAATGCAACCTGTACAGGATGTAATTTTCATTTACACTACCATCCGAAGTGTTTTTGCTTTACATCATAAGGCTTCAAATATTGGTGACAGCCAGACTCCTTCTTTTACTGCACTGGAATTATCCAGGTAATAACTTCCATCACCATAGAGCTGAATCTCTCCAACACCTGTTACATGGAGAGTTGTGTTATCACCCATTACAGCAATTGTCATTCCCGAGCCTGACAGGCTCACATTGCCCTGAACATCTGAGTATGAGAGCATGTGATGCGGTTCCTCAGTCGCTGAAGCAGAAACCGCACCTTCAGTTATTATATTGGAACTTAGTAAGCCGTCTGTGTCTATTGACATGTCACCTTCAAAGTCCACGACGGAGAATTTTCCAGAAGACAGACTGAGGTCTACATCCAGATCACCGGAGAGAACTATTACTCCGCTTCCATTAGCATCAAGACTGTCATTTTCTGTAATTTTAACAGGTCCTGGCATGTAGTTGTGCATGGACATGAATATCTTTTTCAATAAGATATCTGACTGGACCATCTTGTCTTTGGACAATGCAACATATTTCTGCTCATCTGAAACTGAATCTGCACTATCTGCCTTTTCAAGATATGAACTTGCATCTGAAACTAGTGATGAATAATCCATGACCATTTTTTCAAGATCACTTACATCGTTTCCTTCACTGGCCAGACGATCTATAGAGTCTTCAAGACGAAGAATTGTCTCATCAGATTTCTGTATGTTATCTGCCAGGAAATCCTTTTCATTCTGCTGCTTCACTTTTTCTTCCGAAACAGACGAGGGAACATCCCCATATAATTCATTATTGATATATTCCGGCTGACTGGAAGTCATTTTAGAATGGTCTCCATTATCAGGATGCCTGTCACGACTTGACAGACCCGATATCAATACCATCAATATGAGAATCCCCAATACAATAAGTGGTAACTTCTTCACGGGTATCACCTCATCTGATTTTTCTCCAATTAGGGTATTCTGTATAGCATGTTATCATAGTGTAATGCACCTGACGTTTTTGAATTATACTCAGGATTGGGAGATTCAAATATAAACATACTTAAGAGGAAAGAGATTTTCAGAAAAATAATAAGCGATATAGTGACATTTTAAGCTTTATGAAGCTTTTTTCACAATAAAAATCGATTTTAAAACTATATAACTGGATTTAAGGCACAAATAACCAAAATTAGGCACCTATTTTAAATTTAAACATAGTTTTGTGATATTATGGAAAGGTACAATATAATGATTTTTAAGAACCTATGAGAAAAATCCCACATCGAAACAATGGAAAAATAACTGCAACATGCGTGATACAAAGCTGAGAAACAGAACATTTCAAAAACTCAATGCAGCATATCCCATTCATTAAGAGGTGTTACATATTACAACAGGAAAATCAGATAAATACAAAAAATCTGTTCTTTTGGCGTAGAATTCTATCAAATAGAAACTTCCTTTTAGACACCTGACATACCTCCAATTGAAAAAATCAAACATACTCCCTAATTTTAAGTGTTCAAAGGTTCCCTTAAACAATAAACCTTTATAGAAGTTTTATTTTTCGATTTTAAGCTCTAATTCGACTTCTTTTTAAAAAGTATCCTTATATTTAAGCCTGCAAATCTTGGAAATGTCAGAAGCACGCCAATAATTGAGGCAGTCATCTGACAGGGCAGAGAAAAAAGAGACAGAAATTGTGAAACACAAAGTCGTGAAAGTTCTAACATGTCTTTCGATTGCGATGATATTGTTAGGAAAAAGGAGGAAACAATGAAACACAAAATACTGAAAGTACTGGCCTGTATTTCATTGATAGCAATGGTTTTCGGTGCTGTGACACCAGGCGCCTTTGCTGATGAAACAGGAACATCAAACGATACAAAATTCGATGGTCATAATATGATGCATGCCCCGGATGGGAACTTCAGCATAAATAATTCAAGCATGGCAGAACCTGTGTTTGACAGCGAAGAAGAAGAGATGATTTTCCTAGTAGAAAGAACAAATGAATCGGTCAGCAGGAAGATAGAGATGCTTCAGGGAATGCTCGATAACATCGATGAAATTGATGACGAGAACGTAACAGCAGATTCTATTCAAGAGCAGATCACAGAGCTTCAGGCATTGCTTGCAGACGTAGAGAGTACAACAACACTTGACGAGCTCAAGGGGATTCTGGAAACAGCCAGAGGATCTATGATGACGGAGAATCCGGGAAAGGGTGAAAGACCGGAAATGGAAAAGATGGTATTCGATTCCGATGAGGAGGAAATGCAGTATCTTGTAGAGAGAGAAACAGAACACATCAACAAAAGAATCGAAATGCTCAACGAGAAGATAGATAACATCGACGAGATAAACGACGAAAATGTCACAGAGGAATCTATCAACGAGGAAATCACCGGACTTGAAAATCTGCTTGCAGACATCCAGGGTGCAACAACACTTGATGAACTCAAAGAGATTCTGGAAGAGTACAGGGAAAGTAATCCCCATCCACGCGGACACGGAGGAGAACACGGACCAATGAGTCAGGCTCCTGAACTTGAGGAAGAGGTAACCACAGAAGAGTAAACGTATGGAATAATCTGTGAAATAATAACTACCACCTATGGGGCAGGATCATTCCTGTCCCTCAATTCGAATTAAAGGAGTTTTAACATGAGAAGAGAGTTAACGATATCATTTGCTTTACTGATGATAATGTTCAGCACCACAATACCGGGAGTCTATGCCCTGGAAGACAGTGACAGCACGGAAATGCCACAGATGGATGCTGCACAAATGAAAGAAATGACACTTGAAATGATAGAGAACAATATAGATGCACTTACCACCCTTCAGTCTGAAACAGATGATGAGGACACATTGGAGTCCATAGACAGCCTTCTTGAACAGATGGAGTCACTGAAAACAGAACTTGAAGACACTGATGACGAAGATGTTGTTGAGGACATAATGGAAGAGTTCAGGACATTGATGGAAGAGGCACCTGAAGAAGTCCGTGAATCCCTGATGCAGAATGGCCCCGGAGGAGAAGGAGGCAGGGGAGGAATGGAATCTATGGACGGTGAAGGTATGATGGGTAACGGAACCATGCAGGCATCAGAAGGAGAATTCCCAGGAAATGGAAGTATGAGCGATGGAGCTCAGATGGGAAGACCGGACCAAGGAAAAAATGACACTGATTCAGTCAATGTAGATTCCACTACAAACTCAACTGAAGAAAGTACAGGACTTCTCAGCGGTCTTATCAACATGATCAAGTCATTGTTCTGATACAATGACTTTTCTATAATCCCAGGTTTGCCTGATATTGTACCGTATTCTCCTGACATCATTAATCAGGTAAACCTTTTGGAGATACATTTACTTTTTAAAATATATGAGTATTTAAATATTATTTTTCAGCAGAATCTACACAAAATAAGTTTTATTGGATTTGCATAACACACTCATGGCTTTGTTCACATCCCAAATTATACTGACAACAATGATAGTGCCTATAGACGTTGATTTTTGAAAATGTTCTCGCTTTGGTAAATTAAATGGTCCGTCCACGAACAGTAATTCAACAGGATTCAAAGCATTATTTGAAAAGTTATAGAGATATCTGATTTTTTATCTGATAATCAGTAGTAAATAAATAATGTTTCGTGCTATATAATCAGGACTAAAGAAACTGAAGATTAGAGAATCATAGGAGTTACTATATATACCATGACACTGATTAACACAGTCAATTAGTCTCTATCGATAATTACCAAAAACGTTAACATACAATAGATTATGGTAATATTCCTATTACAGCAGGAGAAATGTCATGAAAATTGCAATACTTGGAGGCACAGGTAATATTGGCAAGGGTTTTACACTGCGATGGGGCCAAAAACATGAGATAATAATTGGTTCCAGAGAGCCGGATAAAGCCAAAGCGGTTGCATCAGAATACAATGAAATACTTGAAAAATATGGTCATAAAACAAGTATAACAGGTACTGATAACAAAACTGCCGCCGAAAAAGCAGAGATAATTGTTGTTGCCATCAGGTATAACCAGCTTGCTCCTGTAATGGATCTTATAAAACCTGTCATCGAGAACAAGATAGTCGTCAGTGTCGTTGTTCCTATGGAGAGGAACATGTGTTACATAAGTCCGGGAAGCAATTATCCCAAAACTCCAATAGAGAGTCAGGATTTCAATACTGAATATTTCTGTTTTTCAATGCCTGAACTTGGAAGTGCCGCTCAGGAAATATTCACAATGATACCTGACAGTACCGAGCTTGTTGCAGCTTTTCATACAGTACCTGCAAAAAAACTGGCGAACCTTGACATGGAACTTGACTATGACATCGGCGTCTGCGGCAACTCCATGCATGCAAAGGAAATTGTTTTTGGTCTTGTAAAGGATATTTCCAACATGAGACCTCTGGACATAGGACCTCTTGAAACCGCAGGAATGATCGAGTCCCTTACACCATTGCTTATCAATGTTGCAGCAAGAAACGAGATGAAGGACGTAAGTCTGAAATTCGTTTGATTTTCTTCTTTTTTTGAATACTCATATATGAACTCCAAATATTCCATCCGAATTGCAAGCAAAAATGATGAGAAGAAAGTTACGAGTTTCATAGAACTTGTGGATAAGGACTTTTACCCTCCACTAAGTCAGAGGAGTGGAGGTATACCTGAAAGGGTGGAAAGATGTCTTGATACTGATGAGGCAAATTTCCTGGTTGTTGAACCAAATGTAAATAGAGAGAATTCTCAATCAGAAGGATTCATCGGGATGCTTGGTTATACTAAAAACTGGAAAGGACAGGATACTGCATATATCAATTTTCTTGCAACGCACCCGGATTACAGGAACTTGGGCATCAGTAAGGCATTATATATGCAACTTGAAAAAAAGCTTGCAGAATCAGGAATAAAAAGAATATATCTCTGTACCTGGTCTGGCAATCCAGCCGCGATTAAGTTCTACGAATCAATCGGATACTACCGGTATGCAGTTGTCCTTAATGACAGAGGAAATGGAGTGAATACTATCTATTACAAAAAGGTTTTGATATGATTTCAAAATATGCAAAACAATAATATAGCATCAGAGTCTCGATAAGAGAGCTCTTTCTGAAATCCCTATCATTGCGGTAAATTTAAAGTTGACCGCTTTGATTGAAAAAAGACAGGACACGAATGCCTATTGCATGGTTAGGAAGAATAGAGGAAGTGGATAGGCACCGTGTCCATAAACGTCATTTTTCGTTTTTGTTACTCCTCTGGCATTCGTTCAAGCTTCTTTTTGGAGAGCTTTTCAACCAATTCCAGATTTACATCATCTTCAAGTAACAGTTTACCATTCTCGACAGCACTTTCCACAAACTGTTTACCAACAGGATTGCGTATTATCAGGGTCGTGTAACCCTTCTCGCTGCCGATGGAACCTGCTGATATGTCTGCATCCACAGCTGTGAGATCCGTACAGATGTGACATCCCGGGCGAACACAGTCTTCTACATCTTTCAGTGAAATGACTGTCATGCTACCGTCTTTGAGAGTGATCTCAAGCTTACCCTTCACATCAAAGTGCAGCATGTCAAGAGGATTTATCTTGCGTTCTGCAATGAGCTTGTCCTGTACGAGTTTCTCATAGTCGAATGTCTCTGTACAGAAGAGACCTACTACAAGACGGATGTCCTTCCTGAATGGGCGCAACAGGTCAAGATCGCTTGTACGCATCTGTTTGATTGCCTGAACAACACATGGGACACCTACAACTGCAATGTTAGTGTACTTGCGCTTCATGACAGCTTCCTTGAGTGAAGCTACCAGAGGTACCCACCAGTTGTAGCGGCTTCCTGCCTGGTGTACGAGCACATCAGTGGAAGTAATTACAGCCGATGATGGTTTGAGCGTCCATGGATCTTCGACAACAGTGACAACCGCATCGATCATACCCTCATCAAGGGCATTAGTAAGGATTGCTGTTACCGCACCACCACTCTGTTTTCTTGGAATATCCATTTCTGCTTTTGCAGTTACGATATCAAGGTACTCTCCAAGAACTTCTGTAGATGGTTTCTCAACTCTTGGGCATACTTCATAGCATGCTCCACATGGAACCCCGTCGTTGGCATCCTTACAGTATCCACTGTTGAGAGGATGGGTAGAGTCCCTTTTGATCTCAAAATAAATAGCATCTGCCGGGCACACAGCCACACATGCACCACATGCTGCACACTTTTCTGTGTCCCATATCTCTGCCTTAAGGTCCAAATAGTTCTTACCTGCCATAATCATCACTCCCATGTGTATTTACCTGCAAATGGTCTGGCGCTTGCAGGGATTATTCTTGAATAGTTCGTGTCTAAGAAGGGAGTTGGATCTATATTGAACCTACCACAGAACTCTTCTATCACAGGAGTCAGCCTTATCAGATCATCATCAGTAAATTCAACCTTCTTGGCTCCGACACCAAGCAGTTTCTCGTCTACATCGCCGCGGACAATAATTTCTCCACCGTGAATACCACTGCCGATCCCACGATCCTGTACTGCAGGTTCATGACCAATGCCAAGTACAAGAATGAGTCCCCCTGCCATATATTCTCCAAGGAACGCATGGGATGTGCCACCAATAGCAAGTATAGGACGTTTGCCCTCATACTCCTTCATGTGAATACCGCCACGGTAGCCGATATTGCCTTCTACAAAGACCTTTCCGCCACGCATACTGTGTGCAACGGCATCTCCGGCACTTCCGTGGATGATCAGTGATCCCCTGTCCATTGTGTTTCCAGGAGCATGTTCTGCATTTCCGAATACTTCGCATTCCGGACCACTCATGAACATTCCGAGATCTCCGCCAGGAACACCATTGATGATGATCTTTGCATCGCCCCTTACACCGTTTCCAATGAAACGCTGTCCTAGAACATTATTAAGCACTATCTCCTTTACACCGGAAGCCACTGCTGCACGGATCTGTTTATTCAATGGAGAGTAGTGCATACCCTTTACATCTATAACCAAAGGTTCTGCCATCTTTCAGGCCCCCATTGACTCAATTTGAAGTACATCAAGTAATCCCTGATCGAGCATATATCCTCTAAGACGTTCACGGTTGCCGCGCAGACTCTCTATACTATTAAGACCTGCTGCACCCATGAGCTCACTCAGTTCAAGGGTCCATGCATGGATAAGGTTTGCGACATTCTCTGCGCCAACATCTGAGTCAATACGACTGACAAGTTCAGGCTTCTGGGTTGCGATACCCCATGGACATAATCCACGGTAGCAGTTACCACAAACACGGCATCCAAGAGCAATTAGGGCGGCAGTTCCGATATAGACTGCATCTGCACCAAGTGCAATGGATTTTGCAAGGTCGCCGCTGTTGCGTATACCACCACTGGCTATGACAGAGACCTCATTCCTGATACCCTGGTCGTTGAGCTTCTGGTCTACTGCAGCAATGGCCGCTTCTATTGGGATACCCACATTGTCTCTGAATACCTTTGGTGCTGCACCTGTACCACCCTTGAAACCGTCAATTACAACAGCATCTGCAGATGATTTTGCAATGCCTGCTGCAATTGCAGCCACATTGTGTACTGCAGCGATCTTTACGAAGACAGGCTTTTCCCAGTTTGTAGCTTCCTTAAGACTGCGAACAAGCTGAGCAAGGTCTTCTATACTGTAAATATCATGATGAGGTGCAGGACTGATCGCATCTGAACCCACCGGAATCATACGTGTGCACGATACATCTGCACAGACTTTCTCTCCTGGAAGGTGACCGCCAATACCTGGTTTTGCTCCCTGTCCTACCTTGATCTCAATAGCTGCACCGCGCTCCAGATAGTCGATATCGACACCAAAACGTCCTGATGCTATCTGGACAATTGAGTGGTCCTGATATGGATAGATAGCCTGGTGCATTCCCCCTTCACCGGTTCCCATGAAGGTTCCGGTCTTTGCTACTGCCTTTGCAATACTGAGCTGTGCAGGAAGACTGATCGCACCATAACTCATGTGACCTACCATAATAGGAGTGTCAAGTTTGAGATTTGGGGTCAGTTTTGTCTTAAGATCAATGTCACCATTGTTCTTTGTAAATTCGAGCTTTGAAGGCTTCTTTCCAATGTAGGTCCTCAGTTCCATTGGTTCTCTTAGAGGATCGATACTTGGGTTTGTTACCTGACATGCATCAAGTAACAGCCTGTCAAATATAATAGGATAATCAACTGCATTGCCCATTCCGGCAAGGATTATTTTTCCTGTGCGTGCCTGGTTAATAACATCTTCACGTGCCTCTGTTGTCCAGACGGGGTGACTGCGATAGTCAACCGGCCTTTCCTGCAGGCCGATAGCATCCCTTGGACACATTGAGATACAGCGGTGGCATGCAGTACATTTGCGTGAGTCGATGAGAATCTTGTCATCTTCTACACGATAAACACCATAGGAACAGTTATCGACACAGCGCATACACTTCATACACTGGTCACGATCGATACTGATCTTGTATTTGAGTGGTACACTACCAAGACTCATTCTATAACCCTCCCGATAACAGGTTCTCCTGCCCTTGGCATGTATATGGATTTTATATCGGGATCCATTGTACGAATAGCTGCCTCTTCACTTGAGACATAGAGCTTGGATCCATTCTCTCCTACAACGAGAGGACGCAACTTGATCCTGTCTGTGAAAGCCACAATTCCATCCTTTGTTGCGACAACTATAGCGAAAGGACCGTTCATCAGAGCAGGGCCATATGTCAGACGCAGTGTGCGCATGAACTCTTCTTTCTTCTCAGGCATCTCATCGATCTCATCCCAGAAAGGTGGAGCCAATGCTTTGACTACCATCTCTGATGGCAGGCCGTGCTCCCTTCCAAGAAGATCAAAGAGATAAGCTACAACTTCAGTATCAGTTAACATTGTACACTCGTATCCGTGGCCTTCCACATAGCGACGGTTGGTTCCGTATGAGGTAATCTCACCATTGTGCACAACTGACCAGTCAAGTAGATTGAACGGATGAGCTCCTCCCCACCATCCTGCTGTATTGGTTGGATAACGGTTGTGTGCAAGCCATATGTAACCTTTGTAGTCCTCGATCCTGAAATAATTGGCTACATCCTCAGGCCAGCCTGCCGCCTTGAATACACCAAGGTTCTTACCGGATGAGAATACCAGTGCACCTTTCACATTTCCATTGATCTCCATCACAATGTCCTTGACGTTATCATCATCTGGGTTTGTGGTGCCCACTGTCTGGCTGGCATGTGGTTTGAAGAAATATCTCCAGGATATGTGTTCCTTTTTAAGACCTGGCTGTTCATATGTAGGTATCTCTTCTTCGTGGACTATCTTTCCCCACTGTTCGAGTATTGCATCAACCTTGGTCTTCGGTTCTAACAGATTATCATAAAATACGTGGATGGCATAGCAGTCTGCATAATCAGGATATATGCCATAGGCTACATATCCTGCGCCTTCTCCACTTCCTCTTTCATCCATCAGACTCAGGGCTTCCTTTATGCTGGAGCCGTCCATTCTGGACATGGTCCGATCGATTACGCCTATAATTCCGCACATGTTGATCACTATGAGTATTTAGTCTTGGGGCTATGAGATAGTATTTACCAGATATGAACTTAACCATGCAAAAATTCGTCCAGTATAAAAAAAACCCCGGTTTTCGTGAACAACTTCTATTCACGTTTTACCAGCCTGAAAAATGGCTGATAGAAATATGTTGAAGTGTTATTGAAATATAAAGTGAAAGTAAGGGGTAATCCCCTTACAGTATGCTAAGGTATGTGTCGATTTCCCACTGGTGGACCTGTGCCTTGTAGTCATCCCACTGAGCCTTCTTAGCCTCAATGTAGTTCTCAAAGACGTGGTCTCCAACTACACCCTTGACAAACTCACTTGCTTCCATAAGGTCGATTGCTTCCTTAAGGTTGCCTGGGAGGGACTCAATTCCTCTTGCTGCCCTGTCTTCTTCTGTGAGCTTGAAGATGTTTACATCGGTTGATGCTGGTGGTTCCATCTCGTTCTTGATACCGTCAAGACCTGCATTGAGCATTGCTGCGAATGCGAGGTATGGGTTACATGCTGGGTCTGGGCATCTCAGTTCGATCCTGGTACCAATGCCTCTTGATGCAGGAATCCTGATAAGGGAACTGCGGTTTGATGCAGACCATGTACAGTAGATAGGTGCCTCGTATCCTGGTACAAGTCTCTTGTATGAGTTTACAGTTGAGTTTGTGATTGCTGCAAACTCACGGATGTGTGCAAGGATACCAGCAATGTACTGCTTTGCAGTTGTTGAGAGCTGGTCAGGGGTGCTTGCATCGTAGAATGCGTTCTTACCGTCCATCATGAGGGACTGGTTGGAGTGCATACCTGAGCCGTTTACACCATAAAGTGGTTTTGGCATGAATGTTGCATAGTAGCCCATGTGTGCTGCGATGGACTTTACAACATATTTGAATGTTACAATGTTGTCACATGTTGAAAGCACGTCACCGAATCTGAAGTTGATCTCGTGCTGTGATGGAGCTACCTCGTGGTGGGAAGCTTCCAGTTTGAAGCCCATGTCTTCAAGAGCGAAGTCGATAGCTCTTCTGACATCCTGTGCTTTGTCAAGAGGTGCAAAGTCAAAGTATCCACCCATATCAGTGAGTTCTGTTGTTGGCTGACCGTTCTCATCCAGTTTGAACAGGAAGAACTCAAGTTCTGGACCAGTGTTCATTGTGTAGCCCATTTCTGCTGCCTTTGCGATTGCCTGTTTGAGGACGTATCTTGGGTCACCCTCGAATGGCTTGCCGTTTGGTCTGTATACATCACCAATGATACGTGCAACAGCGCCTTCCTTTGGTCTCCATGGGAGGATTCTGAATGTGGATGGGTCTGGCATAAGGATCATGTCGGACTCTTCGATCCTTGTGAATCCTTCAATTGATGAACCATCAAACATTACACCGTTCTCAAATGCACCTTCAAGATCTTCAGCAGGGATTGCCCAGCTTTTGATCATACCCATGGTATCGGTGAACTGTGTCCTTATGAATTTAACATCGTTCTCGGCTACAGCCTGTAACACTTCTTCCTTTGTTGTTGGAAATACTTTTACCATTTTGATTACTCCTCTATTCGCTAAGGGGTGTGAGTATCCCATTACCCACTAGGGGCTATATATAAGTTCCCTTTTTTACGAGCTAAGCACACCACCCTCCAAAAAATAAAAAAAGCGAATAATATTAAAAACTTATCCACTAGTAGATATAAAAATACGCATAACCATCTTTGTGAAAAACAATTAATCTCATAAATAGATAGTATAATAATTAACGACAATACGACTGAAAAAGTTAAAAGAAAAGAAGAAGGATATCTGTGTCATAAGTTGCCGCAACTATTGCAAAGCTTTGGAAACTTATCGCTTTTGCAAAAATACTGACTCTAACAGACAGGAGAAAACATGGACAAAATACCAAGGGAGGACATCGATATAAAAAAGCAGTTGAAAGAAGTGTCAACTAACGCTCTCCGTTGCATGCAATGTGGAGTTTGTAGCAGCAGTTGTCCCTCTGGAAGACATACAAACCTTAACATCCGTAAACTTGTAAAAAATGCAGGTACAAATTCAGATATTCTCAAAAGTGAAGAATTATGGATGTGCACAACCTGTTACAACTGTCAGGAAAGATGTCCCCGCAGAATTAATATTGTAGATACAGTACTAGAGATAAGATCGATCTCAGCTCATCAGGGAATAATTCTTCCCGAACACAGACTAGTCTGCCAGATGCTGCTCAAATACGGACATGCCGTCCCGATCAATGATAAATACAAAATAAAAAGAGTGGAAATTGGCCTGGAAGAACTGCCGGAAACCGTACACAAATACACGGACTCTCTCAATGAAGTTAAAGAACTCCTGACATCCTGTGGCTTTGAAAGATTCGCAGAAAATAATACTAATGAGAAGCAAACAACGGAGATCACAGAATGAAGGGACTGTCACTTTTCCTCGGATGCCTGGTACCTAACAGATATCCGGGCATTGAACTCGCCACAAAACTGTGTCTTGCCACATTAGACATTGACTGTAGCGATCTTCCCGGTGCATCATGTTGTCCTGCCCCCGGAGTGTTCCGGTCTTTTGACAAAACTTCCTGGCTTGCCCTGGCAAGTCGAAACATAGTCCTGTCCGAAGAGATGGAAAGAGATGTACTCACAATATGTAATGGATGTTTCAGCACTCTTGCCGATGCAAACCACATTATTCAGGATGATGAAAAAGCAAAAGAAGAAGTAAATATTCATCTCCAAAAAATAGGCAGGAAAATCAAAGGAAATATTGATGTCAGACATATTATAGAGTATCTTTATCAGGAGTTTGGACCTGAAAAGATCAGTTCATTTGTACAAAGACCACTTGACATCAGAATTGCAGTACACTACGGCTGCCACCTGATAAAACCTACAAAGGAAAGAGGACTTGGAAGTTCTGAAAGACCTGTGTTCTTTGATGAACTCATCACCGCACTTGGTGCAACAAGTGTGGACTATCCGGATAAGATGGCATGCTGCGGAGCTGGTGGTGGAATGCGTTCTGCCATGAAAGAAAAATCGCTGAAAATGACAGAAGCAAAACTTGCGAAGATACAGGAAGCTGATGTGGACTGCATAGTAAACTCATGCCCATTCTGCCATATGCAACTTGACAGTGGGCAGGATGAGATCAAAGAGCTATCAGGAACTGAGTTTGAAATACCCGTACTCCATTACACACAACTTCTGGGACTTGCGCTGGGATTTCCGGCAGAGATGCTTGGAATTGATATTGGCATTGAAAAGAACAGAAAATTAATGGAGCTACTGGATTCCAGGGTTAAGCCCTAGAATTCAGATTGATTCCTGTTTTATTTCATCATTTAAGTAAAGCTGAGAAAAAACCTATGTTTCCCGCAGGAAAGCTTTTTCACCAATAACTTTAAGATAATGAATGTTATTACGAGAGTAGCACAACATGAGCGTGTGGCCTAGTCAGGATATGGCGGCAGCCTCCTAAGCTGCAAGCCGAGGGTTCAAATCCCTTCACGCTCGCTATTTCTCTTTTTAACAATTACCGGAGATTGATAGTTGATAATAAGAAAGGCTACAGTTAATGATATCCCTGCAATAAAAGGCATCATAGATACCTATGCAAAACAGGAGATGATGCTTCCCCGTTCATTGAGTGAGCTGTATGAGTTTACCCGCAGTTTCCATGTATGCGAAATTGACGGGGAAATAATTGGCTGCTGCGCCCTGCAGGTTAGCTGGGAGAATATGGCAGAGGTATTATCATTTGCAGTTAAGCAGGAATACAGAGACAAGGGTATAGGAACTAAGCTTATGGCAGCATGCTTGAGTGAAGCCCGGGAACTTGGAGTGGATAAAATATTCACACTAACCTATGCAGTTCCTTTCTTTGAGAAACAGGGCTTTGAAATAATAGACAAACAGATGCTTCCACATAAAGTGTGGACCGGATGCATCAAGTGTCCTAAATTCCCGAACTGCGATGAAGTCGCAATGATGAAAAATTTATAATATTCATCATTCACTTTTACCAGATTGAAGGTACTTCTCAAAATAAACCGTCCCACTCTCTTCTTTCACTACTGAAAAACCATTTTTCACATAGATAGAAATAGCTGTTTTTAAGGTCGAATCGGTTTTCAGTTTTGCTCTTGTAAAATTGTCTTCCGCATATTCCAGTGCCTTTTGAAAAAGAGCAAAACCAATTCTTCTGCCGCGATAATCTTTTTTGACATACAGCCTTTTGATCTCACAGACATCCGGGTTCAGATATTTGACCGCAGACGTACCCACAATATCACCATTCACAAGACATAGAAAAAATGCACCTCCTTTTACGGAATAGTTCCCGGGAATATCATCCAGATCAGAATCTTTCAAAGGATCATAGTCAAAACCTTCCCCGGAAAGAACATCTATTACAAATGACCTTGCCGCAGAAGAATATTCAGATGAGAATGATACTATCTTCATTTAAGGTATTCTCCGGAGTTTCTCAGGAAATCCGTTGCCAGAGAGTAAAGCAACTCCACACCAGTTATCAGTACATCCTCATCAATGTCAAAACTGGATGAGTGATTCACTTCAACTATTCCTTTTTCTACGTTTTTAGTTCCGATTATTGTGTACATCCCGGGAACTTCCCGCAGGTAATAAGCAAAATCTTCCGCCCCAAAAATCGGGCCTGCATGAGTGTTCACATTTTCAAACATAGTTTTTAGCAAGCTGCTGGCTCTTTCTGTGAAAGAGGGATCATTGAAAAGAACAGGATAACCACGATAAACATTCAGGTCATATGAAGGAACTCCTTCCTGGCCATCCTTTGAATATGAATGCATAAGTGAATCAAGCAGATCGGACATAATACATTCTATAGTATCAATATCATTGTCATCAAACGTCCTGAAACTACCAACAAGTTCGAGATCATCCGGGGATCTGTTGAATTGCTTACCACTATTCACCGCACCAAATCCAAGAACATGATCAGAAGCATCCACTTTCTGTGAAACAGCAGGCTTTAAAGAAGAAATGAATTCAGCGGCAATTTGTATGGGATCAATACATAGATCAGGTCTTGCATGATGACCACCCTTTCCGAATATCTTTACCGTGAAGCGATTAGAACTTGCCATTAAAGGACCGGCACGCACATTGATCTGGCCAATGTCAACATCACTGAATATGTGCAGACCAATGATAGCATCCACATCATCCAGACCACCTTCTTCTATAACCCTTATCGCTCCGCCGGGAGGAACTTCTTCCGCAGGCTGGAAGATAAATCTGACAGTGCCACATATTTCCTTTCGTTTTTCCTTTACCAGACGGACAACACCCAGAACAATGGCCATGTGCCCATCATGACCGCACGCATGCATTACACCGGGATTCTGAGAAATATAATCCTCATTTCCAGGGGAAAGTACCTCATGTGCCGCAAGTGCATCAGTATCAGAACGTATGGCAATGCATGGACCTGAAGACATACCCCGCACTTCTGCTATCACTCCAGTGTCAGCGATCTTCCTGCAATCTATCCCGATTTCTTCCAGTATGGACATTATTCTTGCCTGCGTACCATACTCATGAAAACTGAGCTCAGGATTTCTGTGGAACTCTCTGCGGATCTCACGTACCCATTTTTCAAATGATTGCAAACTCTATCACCATTTATGAGGACTTGATTTTACAAATAGACATGTTGCAGAAGTATATATTAGATTTTACTAGATCTGAACCAAGACAATAAAAGTCGTACCATTTTTATGGGAAAAGGCAATTACCTGTACAGAGTTGAATACAAACAGGAAGGCTAAATATGATAAAAACACGACTCAGGGATTTCCTTGTAACAAAAGATGACTGGATCTTTGCAGTTTCCGATTATTTCCACCCACATGGTATTAGGTCAACGCTAAGGTATGTGCCGGACGAGAACGGAGAGCGCGAACTTGACGGCAAACGCTACAAGAAATATGATTTTGACGTTGCTTTTGACTTTATGCGCCAGAACCGCCCTGAATGGGTAGAGGACGTACATGTGGTCCCTGAAGACCAGATCAAAAAAGTGCTTCCCCCGTCAAGTGCCATAGAAAAGTGGTATGGTATTGACAGCAGAGTAACAGTTGTTGTGGACACACTTGAAAAAGCGGGCATCAGCAGGGATATGATGGGAATCACAGGATCTTTACTGCCGGGACTTCAGAACGAAGGCTCAGACATTGATTTTGTAGTTTACGGTGATCAGTGGTTCATAGCAAGGGATGCCATCGCAAAAGCAAAGTCCGAAGACGGACCTATCGATGATATTGATTTGAACATGTGGAAACGCATATACAACAAACGCATCCCGGAGATCTCTTTTGAGGAATTCATGGTCCATGAGAAGAGAAAAGGAAATCGCGGAATGGTAGAAGGTACTTATTTTGATCTTCTTTTCGTCAGGGACTGGGAGCAGATCAAAAACCCAACCCAAAGAGGCGAGGACATTGGCACTATGAAAATAGAGGCAAAGGTCACAAATGCTGATCTTGCGTTTGATGCCCCCTCAGTTTACAAGGTAGATCATGACGAAATCGACCACGTACTCTCATACACACACACATATGCAGGACAGGCTCTTGCAGGAGAAATTATTGAAGCCCAAGGTGTTGTGGAGCAGGTAGGAGACATCAAAAGACTTGTAGTCGGCACTTCCAGAGAGCCAAAAGGCGAATGGATCCGCTCACTTACACTGCTTGAAAAGGAAAGATTTATCTGAGATATAAAGTTGAAAATTAAAAATTGATTTTAAAAAAGACATAAAGGCGGTTTAACCACCGCCTGTTACCTGGCCGATATCATAACCAGCCTCATTTTCGGCCCTATAAGAACGCATGTAGGCCTCTGCAGCCTCTGCGGATGTGCGCTCTTTCATCTCACCTTTAAGCTCACTTTCATCTGCGATGACAAGTACCTCTGGTTTATAGAACAAACCGGTACTGTCAAGCAATACCCAGATACCTTCTTCATCTTCTTTAAGATCGGTAACTCTTCCCACAGTGCCTGTGTTCAGGTATCTGACAACAGACCCAACTTCAATGGGACTGCCATCCATACTCAAAGCTTCGATCTTTGCTGAATCGTCCACAATATAACTCCTATTAATTCTTATTCTGGAAGATATAATGAGCTTACAGATTTAATAGTTAAGCATCCTGAGATATTTCAAGACGCAGGTCACCAATGGTTGCAACCCTTTCAGCAAAGGCATTGTGCCTGTGGATACTTTCTTCATTTATCTGTTTGATAGTGACAACTGCTTCATCAGGGAGGTGCTCGAAATCCTTGACAACATTCTTTGCCATGGTCCTTACACAATCCTCAACAAACTTTGGATTATTGTGAGCAGTCTGGACAACTGCTGCCTCATCAGCCCTCTTAAGAAGCTCAAATACACTGGAACTCATTGATTTTTCGATGATCTCAATGATCTTCTCGAGTGAAACATAAACGTTTCCAACAACCTCGATAGAGATTATGCCGCGTCCACGCTGATTGTGTGTTGCCATTGGAACCCTGTGAAGGAACTCTGCAATATGCTTGTTATCAACACCAATCTTCTCAAGTTCCTGCCTTGCGTTGTCCCTCATAATCTCCTGAGCGCATGGACAGGCAGTCATTCCCACCACTTCGGCACCGATTAGTTTCTTGACTTCCATATTTTCTACGTCATCACGCATTGCGATAGCTTCAGCGAAAATATCAACTACTTCCTGGCATTCCATCTTTGTAGAAGGTGATTCTCTTTTGAGGACATACTCACTCTTGAGGAGAACCTCTGCGCGGGTTGCGTATTCGTGACGCTTCAAAAGACTCTGGGCAACATCACTGCAAAGCTGCTCGATCTCATAGACCGGCATGTTGACCGCCATCTCGAGAACTTCATCAACAGCCTCAAAGTTACGTGAGAGGTTGGCACCTTTCAGGTGTGATGGGAGATCTACAAAAATATCAAAGGTACAAATAAGGATAACTGGACGCTTGTCCCTCCTTTTAATCTGTACGAGCTTTTTAACGTTGGTAACACCGACACGTGTCAGGTTAATGGGTATCTGGGGCTTGTTAGCCTGTATATCTGGTAATTTAACAACCGGGACTTCCATAATTATACCTCTAAAATCAAGTGAAGGATGAGGATCCGTTCTGCAAATGCAGATACCGGATAGTAATTATATCATGCTGAAAGGGATTCATTACATGTAAATGTTGTGTTAGGCTCAAGAATAATAAAAGAAAAGAAAATAGGAATACAGGAATGTAAAAAGTAACAATATGGCAACTGCGACCTAAAATAATATAAATCACTGCCGGTTTGCAAATCAAGTTAACTTGACATGTTGCCACATCCTGCTATAGCAACATGCGCTATTTTTTCAAAATTATATAAAAATAAGCTCATAATCTGCCCAAATAATTGCTCCAAATTGCAGTAAATGCCATAAAACGAGAACAAAAGACTACATTAAAAGAAAAATATATATACCTTATATACTAAATACGGTTAGCAGATGTAATCGCATAATGATTACGAGGTGACATCATGTCTGAAGCAAGAAATTTTGTGTTAAGAGACAAGAAAGGAAATGAGCATGGGGTATTCACTGGAAAACAGCCAAGACAGGCAGCTTTGAAGGTGGCAAACAGAGGTAAAGGAAGCAAATCAAAGCCAGAAGAGATCAGGCTTCGTGAACGTGGAACAAAGAAGGTACACGTATTCAAAGGCTGGAAGGAAAAAGTCGAGGCTCCAAAGAACAAGCCAGACTGGATGCCTGACAAGATCAACAAGCCTTTCGTAAAGAAAGTAGGCATTGAAAAGCTTGAAAAGGTCTGAATTTCATAAAGGACCCATATCATGGGTCTTTTGTTTTACTTTTCCATACTAACAATATACCAAGACAGCTATTTTATCGTAGCAGAAACTATTTTTAAATTAATTGAGCATATTAACAGGGAGCTCCGGCTATAATATGATGACTTGCCGGACCCAGAAAATATTCACAGGTAAACATCATGACACTTAATCGAGAGAATGTGCTTATTGAGGCATTACCATACATCAGGGAATTCCATGAATCAATAATGGTGATCAAAGTAGGTGGTCACGCAATGGTCAATCCTGAAGTGATGAGTGATATCATACAGGATCTGGTCCTTCTGAGATTTGTAGGAATACACCCGATCATTGTACACGGCGGCGGCCCGGAAATTTCAGAAAAGATGAAACGCATGGGCAAGGAATCCCAGTTTGTCGGTGGTTTGAGGGTCACTGATGATGAAACCCTTGAGATAGCCCGCATGGTCCTTGTGGGAAATATCAACACGGAAATTGTTGCCCTCATTGGCAAGCATGGTGGAAAAGGAGTTGGCCTTTCAGGCAAGGATGGTAAAACCATTATCGCCAAAAAGAAACCATCCCAGAAAGTGATGATCGAGAACGTAGAACATGAAGTAGACCTTGGATGGGTCGGCGATACAGAGATCATCAATACGGAACTGCTCAATATACTCATCAGGGAAGGTTACATTCCGGTAATTTCACCAATTGCCATGGATATCAATGGAAAAGCCCTGAACATTAATGCAGACACAGTCGCAGGAGATATCGCTGCTGCGCTGAAAGCTAAAAAACTCATCCTGATGACAGACGTCCCTGGTCTTCTAAGAGATATCAACGACAGAAGCTCACGCATATCAAGAGTGGCTATTGAAGATATAGACGATATGGTAGATAGCGGCCTCATATCAGGCGGTATGATCCCTAAAATGAGAAGTGCCGCAACATCCGTTACAAGCGGTGTCGAAAAGATACACATCATCGACGGAAGTGTTTCACACTCAATATTACTTGAGTTGTTCACTGACACCGGAATCGGAACAATGGTGTTTAAAAAAGGAGATGAGTGATTACTCATCTTTATATTTCATTTTCAAATTAAACAAATTCAATCAAGGATAGGACTACCAAAAGTGTGGTCTTCCAGTTCCAGAACCTGCCCCCAGAGATCCTTACAATCACAGGACAAATGCTCAAAGCATGATAGATCCTGCGTCAATGAGAACAATCTTATTGCATCGGCAACTGTGTGACTGCATTCCCTGCAATTGTGTGGTCCTCTTTTTGAACCGGCACCAACCGGGTCGGATGTGATTATCATATCAGGGAACTCTTTCTTTGTTCTCTGAAGAATATCTACAATGCTCCAGAGCCAGGGCGGACGATATTGCTTCCTGTCCCACAGGAATTCCACATAAGTACCGCGCTGGACATTGCATAGATTGATTGAAAAAGTGTCAGTGTACTCTGCGGCGTCACGGACTGTCTGGACAATATCCTCCAGAGCCTCTTTTTCTGAAAGGAACAGAGGTTTGAGCATGAGATATGACTTTACGGTTGCGCCGTTTTCCCTTGCCACAATCGCAGCATCAACAAAGTTCTGGAAAGTGAAGCCTTTATTGATAGATTGCTTGCGTATGACATCCGAACTTGTCTCAAGTCCCATTGCAACTTCAAAGTCCGTATTTTTAAGAACAGAAACACAATCCTTCACATTCTCTGCAGTCACAAACTCCGGGCGGGTCTCTGCCAGCACTTTAACGATCCGTTCATCGTTGTCCAGTTCTTCAAGTATCCTGTGCCTTACTTCAAGCGGGATTTCCTTTGTGTCAAGGAAACTGCCTGATGTGAATATCTTGACCATGAAACGGTCAAAATCTGAAGCCTTCCTCATTGCTTTTCCAAGCTGGGCCATCAGGTCATCATCTGAAGGACTGTCCTGTGCGCTGTCATAAACATAACCGCACATAGTACATCCTCCGGCTTTGCCCCACCAGCATCCGGATGTCTTGAAGATAATAGTAATTGTGTCAATCTCACCGGATTCAATGATATCCCTTCCAGTCCATGAGGCTGCAGGAACATCTAAAGGAGAGGGTTTTACCCTCTGACGATTACGGATATCAAGAACTGCTTTGTTAAGTGACATTTGTCTTGCTCTGGTTAATTGATATTAATTGTATAATTACTCGAATTCAATTGTTGCAGGTGGTTTTGGCGTGAGGTCATAAAGCACTCTTGCAACGGAAGGAATCTCAGCAGTTATCCTTGACTCGATCTTCCTGAGGACACTCCATGGAAGTTCCATTGCCTCTGCAGTCATTCCATCCCTTGAACCAACTGCCCTTACAGCAACGATCCAGCCGTGAACCCTTACGTCACCTTTCACACCGGTTCCCTTTCCGACAATTGCGGCAAAGGTCTGCCATGGCTGGAACTGCTCTACAAGTTCTTCCTCAACGATTGCATTGGCTTCCCTTACAGCCTCTACAAGCTCTTCGGTTACCTTACCAACGATCCTTACAGAAAGTCCGGGACCCGGGAATGGCATCCTTTCTGATATCTCGTGTGGAAGCTCAAGTGCGCGGGCAACTTCACGAACCTCATCTTTGTAAAGATCATCTATAGGTTCTACAATTGCCTTGAAGTCCATAACAGATGGAAGACCGCCTACATTGTGGTGGGACTTGATACCGCCCTCGGATTCGATCCTGTCAGGATAGATTGTTCCCTGAATGAGGTACTCGGCCTGGAGTAATTTCGCCTCTTCCTCAAAAACACGAATAAAAGTCTCACCAACTGCCTTACGCTTTTCTTCAGGATCCTCGATACCTGCAAGTGCTGAAAGGAAGCGGTCTTTTGCATCTACGACCTCAAGGTTCATATCAGCAAATATTTCCTTTATTCTCTCGGTCTCGCCTTTGCGCATGAGACCTGTGTCAATGTAAATAGGTGTAAGTTTGTCACCGATTGCACGGTGTGCAAGTATTGCGCAGACTGAACTGTCAACACCACCGGAAAGTGCTATGATGGCAGGACCATCGATCTGCGTCTGGATTTTTTCTATTGCCTTAGGAATGAATTTGTCTACTTTTACCATGAATGAGAACTCCGAATATAAGATTACTATGGGTTTTACCCTGAAATAGTGTTCCGTACATATTAATGCTCGCCCATAGATAAGAGCCTTGCCGGAGATATGAAGAAAGGATACTATGTGCATTAACAAGATTTGGAAGTCGCATAATCCTTTACTGAAAGACCTAAATACTTTCACCCTGCATAGCTGAAGATTAAATACATCAGTAACATATATTCAGGAAAAGTAAGTATGGTCTAAAGATGCACGAGACTCTCAGCAAGTACTTTGGATATTCTGATTTTCGTCCTTTACAAGAGGAAATAATCAATGATGTGCTAAATGACCGCGATACTTTTGTGCTGATGCCCACTGGAGGAGGCAAATCTCTTTGCTACCAGCTTCCGGCTCTTCTCAAAGATGGCATCACTGTGGTGGTATCCCCACTTATTTCCCTTATGAAAGATCAGGTAGACAGCCTGAAAGAGAATGGTGTTGATGCCGCATACCTTAACAGCACACTCAAACCTGCAGAATCGAGACGCATCTATGAGGAACTGAAAAGAGGCGAGATCAAGATTCTCTACGTGGCCCCTGAAAGACTCACAATGTCAGGCACCATTACACTTCTGAAAAGTCTCAATGTAAGTCTTTTTGCAATAGATGAAAGCCACTGTATTTCCGAATGGGGACATGATTTCAGACCGGAGTACAGAAAACTCGGCATGTTAAAAAAGAAGTTCACGAAAATACCCATTATTGCACTCACAGCCACAGCTACTCCGAAAGTAAGAGAAGACACCATAAAGCAACTTGGAATTGAAAATTGCGGGATATATGTTGCAAGCTTTAACCGGCAGAATCTGTTTTACCGCGTGCGTGCCAAGAAAGACACATACAATAACCTTCTGCAGTACCTCCGAAAAAAGAAAGGTGAAAGCGGGATTATTTACTGCCAGAGCCGCAGGACTGTGGATAGCCTGACTACCAAGCTCAGGAAAGACGGATTCAATGCACTTTCATACCACGCCGGGCTTACCGATCTTCAGAGAGCAAAGAACCAGGAGATGTTCATCAAGGACAGAGCAGACATTGTAGTTGCCACCATTGCATTTGGAATGGGAATCGATAAACCCAATGTCCGTTTTGTTGTACACTATGACCTTCCCAAAAACCTCGAGGGATATTACCAGGAAACAGGACGAGGGGGAAGAGATGGACTTGAGTGTGAGTGTGTACTCTTTTTCAGTCGTGGTGATAAATTCAAAATTGAATATTTCATCAAACAAAAGGACAAAAAAGAAGAAAGAGACATTGCAATCAAGCAGCTCAACGACATTGTAGATTACTGTGAAAGTAACATATGTCGCCGAAAAGTATTGCTCAGGTATTTCGGGGAAGAAATACCGGAAGACAACTGCGGAAAATGCGATGTCTGCCTCCAGCCCCGCATAGAAGTAGACGGGACTGCAGAAGCCAGACTGATAATCAAATGCATCCAGGACCTCGATCAGAGATTTGGAATGAACCATGTTATAGACGTCCTAACTGGTAGCCGGGCAAAGAAGATCACAGACAAAAAACACCACCTGCTCAAAAGTTTCGGACAGGGAGACTCATATTCCAAGAATGAATGGCTGGATATGGCGCGGGAGATGGTCAGGCAGGATGCCATCAAAGTTGAAGGAGCACGTTATCCGCTTCTTAAGCTTAACCGGAAGAGCCTGGAAGTGCTGGACGGAAAAAGAACCGTGAATTTTACCCGAAAAGTTGAGGATGCACAAACTGACTACGAACCGGTTACGCCAGATATTGATGAAGAAGAATTTGAGGAAGAATACAGGCCAGTGGTTCACCGAAGGATCAGCGATGACCCTGAGAAAATCCTTTTTGATAAATTAAAAGAGCTACGCATATCCCTGGCACAGATGCAGGATGTGCCGCCTTACATCATATTTGCGGATACGAGCCTTCGCCAGATGGCTGCCAGAAGACCAGCTACAAAAGAGGAAATGCTGAAGATCACCGGTGTTGGCGAGTACAAACTCAAGAAATATGGCGACATGTTCCTCAAAACTATTGCAGAACATCTGGAGACTGTGGAATCCCCAAATAAGAGTGATGAAAAAAGCAAGGCCAGAGCTCCCGTAAAAAAGGAAGTTAAAAATAAGGTTTCAGGAAATGGATTCCCAAAACCAGCCCTTAAAAAAGAAATTGTTCTAAAAGCCCTGGATGAACTGGAAGTTGACCTCATCAGAAGTATAAAAGATAAACTGGGTGGAAACTATTCTGATGATGAGATAAGGAATGTTTACCAGTCAATTATCAAAAGGAAATGATGGAACATCTTTCTGACATATGTTATTCACAGGTGTCAAGAAGGTGTCTTTTGGGTCGAACCCTCTGATCACCGGGATGAATAGGGTTTATCTTTGTCTTCTGCTCATCTTCGTTCTGCTTTTTGTTTTCAGGTTTCTTTTCTTCCATTGATCCATCTCCAGTTAATAATTTGGAAGAAACGATATTAAAACCTGATGCAAAACAGAAGTTAAAAAAAGATTTGAATGCAATTCACATCATCATGAACTGCATTGTCAGATAGAATATCAGATCACCGAAAACCACGGCAGTAATGAATCCGGCGGTTATCGGAATCATAAACGGCAGACCGGGCGTTATCCATACACCATTTTTTACCTTGCCTTCTTTCTCATACGCCTTTAGTTCTTTTATCACATCAGAACTAAGTTCCGTACCTGACCTGGAAAATCTGAAATTTACCCCATCCTTTGTTTCCTCATAGGAATCGATCATACGGAAATGACCTTTCTCCAGTTTTGATATCGGAGTAAGGTATCCTATGAACATGTATAACGGACGTTTCAGAGATTCAGATGGGTTTTTCACCAGATTATACAGGAATAGCCCCAGGGGGACGATCACAGTCAGAATCACTGAATTGCCAAATACACTGAAGGCAAAGAGATCGATCGGAGGAATTCCATTGAGTGGAAATGCAGTTGATCCGACCACAATGACCGGGAATGTAGGAATGATCAGCGAAATTACCATCAGGACCTTAGCATCTGCACCTCCGAATGCCCCGAACTGGAAAAGGATGTAAACAAAGGCAAATATGAATAGGAATGAAAGTATGTTGCGTATCAGATACGGAAGTCCATAGGTCATGAGATCATACATTATGAATATGAATCCCACACCGAACATCATAAACCATACATCATTGGAAACACGCCGGGTTTTGATATCCGAATAGCAGGAATATAACAAAAAAGGCATGCATGCAAGCACCTTTAACAATTCGATCATTTCAGTGTTTCTCCCATTTCTTAAGTTTCATGACCTCAGATAATGTCGCACCCCTGCGAATCTCTTCAAAAAGACGCTGCTCGGTCTTTTCAACCTCTTTTGCACGCCTTGCGATCTCATAGGCGCGTTCTTTAGGGATAACAACAACTCCGCTGTCATCGCCCACAATATAATCACCCGGATTTACAGTCTGGTTTCCGCAAACTATTTCGGAATTGATCTCACCGAAACCTTTGGGCTCTCCTGCATTGGGCACATGACACGTGGCAAAAACAGGAAGCCCTATTTTCCGGATCTCATCGATATCTCTCACTGCCCCATCGATAACCACACCGGCAACTCCTTTGTTAAGACAGCTCAAAGTGGCAAGTCCGCCCCAGGGAGCTACGTGCCTGCTACCATTGTAAATTACAATGACATCGCCTTGCTTTGCTTCATCTATGGCCTCAACTGCTTTAGCCCAGTCTCCTTTAAAGGTCTGGACAGTTACCGCAGTACCAACCATCTTTTCCCCTTCAAACATGGGGAAGATATCCTGCATGGCACCTTTTCTGTGCATGGCATCGGAGATATTAGATGTTGAAACTGATTCCAGTATAGCCCTTATTTCTTCATCCTTTGAAATTTTTGTGATTTGGACCGTTGAGGGCGAATCAACACTTTCCCTGATAGCCTTTGCAGATGCAGTTACATTAGATGAACGGACAATGTTTCCACCAACGATAACAACATCAGCGCCTGCATTTACAGCCTCTGCACACGAAGCCGCATCCAGACCACCTGCAATTGCAACCGGGATGTTGACTTTCCTGACCACTTCCTTCATGATAGAAAGTGAATCCTGACCCTCCATCTGCTGGTCAATCCCTGCATGTACATTGATATAATCAACACCCAGCTTTTCCACTTCCATACTGCGGGAAACCGGGTCGTTTGCAGATATCAAGTCTGCCATTATCTTTACTCCGTACTTCCTAGCTGCACGTACGGACTCGAGTATAGTGGAATCATCCGCACTTGCAAGTACAACTATAATATCGGCACCTGCCTTGGCACCCATTTCAACTTCCATTGCACCGGTATCAGTAATTTTCATGTCGGCAATGATGGTTTTCTCGGGGAAGGCATCCCTTAGTTTTCTGATAACGTCCATGCCCTCACTTTTGATGAGAGGGGTGCCAGCCTCAAGCCAGTCTGCGCCGCCTTCCAGAGATTCCTTTGCTATCTGTATTGCCCTGTCGGTTTCCAGGAGATCAAGAGCAACCTGAATAATTGGTTTAGTAGGATCAACTTTGGACATACTTACACTACTAAAATACTTGAAAACCTATAAATTTAATCACGTAAAAATTAACATTGTATATTTGTGAGATAGGAAATGAAGGATAATGAAGAGATTTCAACCCGGGAAAGAGAAAAACTATTGAAAAGCCTTCATAGTAGTCTTTTCTGGGTAGGGAAAGAAATCCCCTATACGATTACAATCAATGGGAATGAAGTACACCTGCACGAGATCGTATGGGAGATCGTTAACAAACCCCATATTGAAAGAAGCGATGTGGACAACATCGATAAGTTTCTGGAATTGCTGTCAGTTAAGGAGAAGGAGTATGAAGAAGGCCTTGCACATGGAAATGTTAGCTCTGAGAAGGCAAAAGAGATATTTGAGAAGGCTGCAGGCATTCGCAGGGCCATCATGGACCTTAAGGAATTGACAACATCTGCCAAGAGAAAGACTATTTTCAAATCCAGACACATATGTGACAATGTAGAAACATGCGAATGGGATAGTCTGACCGAGAATATGAAGGACAAACGCTGGAGCAAAAAGTCCTGACATAGCAGGCAAATATTATATCTCATGCAATGCCTTTAGTAGTCGATGAAATTTAAGGACCAACCTATCATTTCTATGAGAGAGTTCTCCAGAGAGATGATCGACCATATACTTACTGCTGCTGAAAAAATGGAGCCGATTGCACGCGGAGAAGAAAGGTCGGACCTGCTTTCCGGGAAAATCCTTGCAGTTCTTTTTTTTGAACCAAGTACAAGGACTCGAATGTCTTTTGAAACTGCAATGCTAAGACTTGGCGGAGATGTTTTGAACCTGGGATCGGTGGATGCCAGTTCCATTGCAAAGGGCGAAACACTTGCAGACACCATAAGGGTTGTTGACGGTTATGTTGATGCCATAGTTATCCGTCACCCGAAGGAAGGAGCAGCACACCTTGCATCAGAATTTTCCAGTGTACCTATACTTAATGCCGGTGACGGTGCAGGGCACCATCCAACCCAGACCCTGCTTGACCTTTATACGATCAAACGTGAAAGTCACCTTGATAACCTGAAGATAGCACTTGCAGGTGATCTCAAGTATGGAAGAACCGTTCATTCATTGTGTTATGCACTATCACTTTACGGTGCGCAGATAAACCTGATATCCCCTAAAGAGCTTCGTATGCCTGAAGAGATAATCAATGATATTATCGCAAGGGGAGCAAAGATAAAAGAAGTAGATACCATTGAAGAAGCCATCAAGGATGTTGATGTGCTTTATATGACGCGCATACAGAAAGAAAGGTTCCCTGATCCTGCTGAGTACCATAAAGTTGCTAACAAACTCAAGATCACAACCGATATGCTGAAAGGTGCTAAACCTGACCTTAAGATAATGCACCCATTACCAAGGGTGAATGAAATAGATGCTAGCGTGGATGATACACCACATGCATGCTACTTTAAACAGGCATTCTATGGAGTTCCTGTGAGAATGGCATTACTTGGACTTGTATTGGGAGCGATAGAATGACCGATATTGAGACAGAGCTCAGAGTTAGCAGGATAGAGAATGGTACTGTCATCGACCATATAACCGCAGGCAAAGCCCTTAATGTGCTCAAGATCCTCGGACTTCCTGATTCATCAAAGGGAGTTGTGAGTGTTGTGATCAACTCCAAAGGAAAATATGGAAAAAAAGATGTGGTGAAGGTCGAAAACCGTGAACTGAATGTGGAAGAAGTTGACAAAATAGCACTTATTTCTCCTAATGCAACCATCAATATTATACGTGACTTCAATGTTGCCAGCAAGTACAAGGTACACATTCCATCATTTGTGGAAGGAGTTGTCAGCTGCATTAATCCAAACTGCATATCCAATAGCAATGAGCCCATTACATCAAAGTTTGCTGTTGATACCGAAAATATATCCCTAAAACTCAGATGCTATTATTGCGGAAGAGTAATCTCTGAAAATATTGCAGAGTACCTGCTATGAAAAGATTCAATAAAAATAAAAGAAGGAAGATATGTTTGGAGGTAGTAACAATTGCACCAGGGCTTTCATGCCACAATAGATATTATATTGTGATATATATAATGTCGATGACCATTATTTCCTATTTGTCATTTAGTATTGTGAGCACAATTAAAGAATACTGCGCCACAATTGAACATGTGTGTGCCAAAAAAAAGGAGATTTATAATCCCAATATATCCTGCATGGTGTAAAGACCGGGAGCTGCATTGCCTATCCAGGCTGCTGCTTTGACCGCACCGCCTGCAAAAGCCTGTCTTGAATGTGCCTGGTGTTTTATCTCTATTCTCTCACCGTCACCTGCAAAAAGAACAGTGTGATCTCCAACTATATCTCCACCGCGTACTGCATGGATACCAATCTCTTTTCCACGGGGTGCAAAACCCTCACGTCCATACACGAATTCTTTGCCGCCAAGTGCTTCACTGATGACCTTTGCTGCACCCAGTGCGGTTCCGCTTGGTGCATCTTTCTTGTGCAGGTGATGAGCTTCTATAATCTCAATGTCCATGTCACCAAGATACCTGGAAGCTTCTGCAAGTATTTTAAAGAAAACATTTACTCCTATTGAATAGTTAGGAGATATGATGCCTGCAACGTTGTTGCTGATAATTGACTCTTCAATTGTCTTTTTCTGCTCAGAGGAAAGACCGGTAGTTCCGATTACAAGACTCACACCTGCTGATGCAGCCCTTGGTGCATTAACAGCAGTTGCATCTGCAATTGTAAAATCAATAAGAACCTGAGTTTTGGATTCCTTCAAAACGGATTCCATATCTTCTGCACTGGAAATTGGTACATTAAGAGTGCCGATCTGGGCAACTTCACCCACATCCTTTCCAATGTTCACAAGATCGAATGCAGAGGTCAGTTGTACATCTTCTGACCTGAGAATATTATCAATAATAAGTCTGCCCATTCTTCCGGAAGCTCCGGTCACACCAACATTGATCATGCGATACACCCCAGCTTTCGAAGAGCATTTTCAAGAAGAAGACTGTTCTCGTCGCTAAGTGGCGCAAGAGGAAGTCTCATATCACCACTTGAAAGACCCATAAGCTCAACTGCTCTCTTTACTGGTATCGGGTTAGTTTCTGTGAACAATGCACGTATAAGTGGTGCTATCTCAAAGTGAATCCTTCTGGCAGTTTCAAGGTCACATGCCTTCACAGCCTCTGCAAGCTGTACCATCTTAGCAGGAACAATATTAGCGACCACAGAAATTACACCTGCACCGCCTATGGCCATTGATGGGAACGTAAGACCATCCTCACCTGAGATTACCTCAAAGTCTTCGTCTGCAGTTTCTTCAATTATCTGTGAGAACTTGCTAAGACTACCGCTTGCTTCCTTGACAGCTACGATATTCTCAACCCTTGAAAGCTCTACAATAACTTCCAGTGGCATGTCCTGTCCGGTACGTGAAGGGACATTATACAATACAATAGGAATATCGGAAGCTTCTGCAATCTTCTTAAAATGAGCAATAAGCCCTGCGTTGTTGGGCTTGATATAATACGGGGATATTACAAGAGCGCCATCTGCTCCCGCGTCCGCTGCGTGTTTAGTAAGTTCCACCGCCTCTGCAGTGTTGTTAGAACCTGTACCGGCAATGACAGGAACCTTTGCGCAATCAACACAAAGATTAATCAGCTCTTTGTGTTCCCTGGTTTCCAGGGTTGCAGATTCACCAGTCGTACCACAGACAACAACTCCGGAAACGCCACCATCTTCCACAAAATCGACTATGTTCCTGAAACTTTCAGAATCAATAGAACCGTCCTTTGAGAATGGCGTTACAAGAGCAGGCAAAACTCCTTCGAACATGGGAACTTCCCCTCTCCAGAAACCTTACTCTCTTGGCCTGTGTGTCATCTTCCTTGTCACGTAACCTGCTACACGGTTTCTGATGACCTTACTCTCGATGGTTGTGTACTTTGTTACAAGGTGCTTGTTTGTGTCAAAATCTGTTGTAAATACGTTTCCGTGGTTTTCGGCTAAGCGAAGTGCAATTCTCTTGATGTTGGTTTGTCTAATATTTCCCATGATAATTCTCCATTATTATGAATCAATTATTTGATGAAACTTTATAGTAGTAACTTGTATCGGGGTTATAATAAATACCCTTACATTTATACCTTTTGGATTACTGGAACTGCACCTGAATACTTGATTATATATCAGTCTTTCCCAGAAAACGATCCTTTCCATCAGCATTGATGAAAACGCGTTCTCTAACACCTTTTTTGTTGAAGTACAAACCAACAAAAACAATCAAAAGTCCCAGCTCAGGATTAAAAGTGGTGAACAGAATCCCCAGTAGTACAATTGAGGAAGCAAGAATACCTTTCATTGCTCCCTTACGATACGAATCAATTTTGGTCCTTTTATAGATCCGGATATCTCTCAATGTTAGATAAAGAACAGCTACGTAAGCAAAAATTGCAAGATAGATATAATACATGATTTACAGGACCATTGATTTATTACATTTATATGTTGCCATGGTTCGTGATATTATATCAGAGTTCCGTTTACTATTAGCAAAACAAACAGCAAAACAAACGATATATCCAATTGAATCTATAAATGTCACTGCATTTGAATAAAAATATCAATGGAGATTCAATGGAAAACTCTCGAAAAGAAAGGATAACACTGCACATCGATATGGACAGTTTTTACTCCTCGGTGGAAGTAAGGGATAGACCGGAACTTAAAGGACTGCCCGTTGTTGTGGGTTCTGACCCGAAAGCTGGCAGTGGCAGAGGAGTTGCCAGCACCTGTTCTTATGAAGCAAGAGCATATGGCATACATTCCGGCATGGCAATCTCAAAAGCTTACAAACTGTGCCCTGATGCAGTATATCTTCGAGTCAACATGAAGCTTTACAAGGAAGTATCAGCAGAGATAATGCAGACACTCCGTATTTTTGCTGACAGGTTCCAGCAGGTAAGTGTTGACGAAGCATACCTTGACATTGGAGAATCAATATCGGATTATGCATCAGCAACCCTGCTTGCAAAGAAAATCAAAAGTGAGGTTCAAAGACTTCATGGGCTTACATGCTCCATAGGTGTGGCTCCGAACAAGGTGATTGCAAAGATCGCATCCGATTTTAACAAGCCTGATGGACTGACTATTGTAAGACCTGAGGACATACAGGATTTTCTGTTCCCCATGCATGTGTCAAAGATACCTGGAATCGGTAAGAAAACACAGCCAATTCTGGAAGAGATGGGAATTGAAACTGTGGGACAGCTTGCAACCTGCGATGTGCAGTTACTTATAGCACGTTTTGGAAAATTCGGTGTTGTTATGCACCAGCTTGCAAATGGTATTGATACAAGAGAAGTAAAGGAAAGAGAAGAAGTCAAATCCGTGAGCACTGAAGATACTTTCGATGAGGATATCTCCGACCCCGGTAAAATAGAACAGGTTTTCACAGAACTGACCGAAAAAGTCCACACGTCAATGATGAAAAAACGATTCCGCTACAGAACTGTAACAATCAAGGTTCGTTTTGAGGATTTTAGGACATACACCCGGGCAAGAACCCTGAATGCTGCAACCACAGATAAAGAAGTCATCACAAAGAATGCCCTAATACTCATGGAAGAATTCATGGGAAAAGGCAGATTCAGGTTACTTGGTGTAGGGGTCACAAAACTTGAAAAGATAGATGAAAGACAGACTTTTTTGAGTGATTTTTACTAGGAACCTTTACACCCTAAAACACATTATTGTAGCGCGCTACAAGGAAGTAAATCAAGTATTAATAGATATTAAGGATAAAATTAGCTTTTTTACAGAAAAAAAGCATATAAATTGTGTATTCTATTTTTTAAAAACTAATATACCATTTAAAACAAAATAGAACAAATATTATCAGATTATATCTAAAATAAATGATTTATCGTAGATTATTTATCCTTAAACCCTAGTATAGCCTTTGAATACACTGTGATGTGTGTTCCGAAAATTAGAGGGTTATACCTGATGAAAGAAAGACCTAAAGAATACCAGAACAAAGAAAAACAAAAATCAAGGACATTGGGACCTGTCCCACACCTGGAAGAGCATGTGAACCCCGACTGGTGGAAGAAAATATTCAATTCACTCTACCTGAAGACCGATGCGGACATCGTTGAGGATGCAAATATCACCAGACAGGAAATAGACACCTTTTCTTCAATACTTGGCCTGACACCTGAAAGCCACGTACTTGACCTGTGCTGTGGACAGGGAAGACATACACTTGAACTTGCAAGAAGAGGTTTGAAGAACCTTGAAGGCTTAGACCGGTCACACTACCTTATCCAGAGGGCAAAGGGCACTGCTAAAAAGGAAAGTCTTGGTATCAAATTCAAGGAAGGGGACGCAAGGAAAACACCATACACGACTGACACTTTCGATGTTGTGATGCTCCTTGGCAATAGTTTTGGTTATTTTGAAACGTCTGACGAAGACCTGAGGGTCTTAAAAGAGGTAAAAAGGATACTAAAACCCTGGGGAAAGGTGCTGCTTGATGTAGCTGATGGCTCTTACCTCAAGGAAAAATACCAGCCACGCTCATGGGAATGGATCGACAAGCACAACTTTGTGTGCAGGGAGAGGTCCATATCTACCGATGGGCAGAAGCTCATATCCAGAGAAGTAATCGTCAACGACACATCAGGAGTTATAGCAGACCAATTCTATGCGGAACGCCTCTACACCACGGAAGCACTGAAAGAACTGCTAAAAAAAGCAGATTTCACGGATATCGAGATAGTTGATTCCATCAATTCACAGACACTGAGAAACCAGGATCTTGGAATGATGGAGAGACGCATTATTGTGACTGCAACGGTCAGGAAAGAATGGACACCTAATAAGAAGAAGGCAAAGGAAGCAAAGAGGAATGTAGTTGTTGTCTTCGGAGACCCGAGGAAGAATGATTCACTAAAGCCATGTGGTGTCTTTGACGATGATGACATGTACACCATAGACCAGCTCAAAGGCGGACTTCATGAACTTGAAAACTATTCTTTCAAATACCTGGATAACCACGATACACTTGTCACTGACCTTGCAAAGATAAGATCTAAAACAGATTTCATTTTCAACCTCTGTGATGAGGGCTATGATAACGACCCTAAAAAAGAGCTGCATGTGCCTGCAATACTTGAGATGTTCGACATCCCTTACACAGGTTCGGGACCGCAGTGTCTTGCATTCTGTTATGATAAGGCACTTGTGAGAGGTATTGCAAAGGACCTTGGAGTTCCGGTTCCTGAAGGTATCGTTGTTAAAGGAGAGGACACTCTATTCGAGCTGCCCATGGATTTCCCGGTTATCGTGAAACCTAACTTTGGAGATTCCAGTTTCGGACTGAACCAGCACAGCGTTTGTAACAGTCGTGATGAAGTTGTCAGGGCAATCTATGACATAAGGGAAGGACTTGGTTATGATAAACCAATACTTGTGGAAGAATTCCTAACCGGAAAAGACCTCAGCATAGGGATCATAGGCAACCCGCCGGAGAACTATACCGTACTGCCGCTTACACAGGAAGATTACTCTGACCTGCCTGAAGACCTTCCAAAACTCTGCGGATACGAGGCAAAGTGGATACCTGACTCACCTTACTGGAAGATCAAGTCCGCACCTGCAAACCTTCCAAAAGAGACAGAGGAACTCATTATTGAGTGCAGCCTGAAACTCATAAACAGGCTTGAGTGCAGGGACTACACCCGCCTTGACTGGAGACTTGATGAAAAAGGCAATCCAAAGCTCCTCGAAGTCAACCCTAATCCCGGCTGGTGCTGGGACGGACACCTTGCAAAGATGGCTAAAATCGCTGATATCTCGTACAGCGATATGATATCCATGATTCTCAAGAGTGCGGATGAGAGGATATCGGGGCAGAGATAAAAAGATTTAACATAATTCGAAGCCAATTTTCCATAGGGATTAGTATGGGAAACATCAGAAAGATACGCAAGATACTGAAGAGTATGCCCACTATTGAAGGGGCAGGTGTACATTTAAAGAGAGCATTTGGATTCAATCATGTGCCGGAGCTTGATCCATTCCTTTTGTTGGATGATTTTCATTCGAACAACCCGGAGAACTACATAATGGGTTTCCCCTGGCATCCCCACAGAGGAATGGAAACTATAACATACGTACTCCAGGGAAATGTGGAACACGGCGACAGCATGGGGAATAAAGGAGCCACTGGCCCCGGAGATGTGCAATGGATGACCGCAGGTAGCGGCATTATCCATCAGGAGATGCCAAAGGGAGATGACAACAACAATCTCTGGGGATTCCAGTTATGGGCAAACCTGCCCGCATCCCACAAGATGATGGACCCTCGCTATCAGGAAGTGAAGGGCAGTCAGATCCCCGAGATCACCAGAGACAACGGCACACGTATCAAGATCATCTGCGGCAATATGGACGGAGTTCAGGGACCTGTCAGGGACATAGTCACAGACCCGGAATACTTTGACATAACAATACCTGCAAATACTATTTTTGAGTACGCCACAAAATCCGGTTACACAGTACTGGCCTACGTGATAGAAGGAGAGGGATGCTTCGACCCAGAGAACGACCAGTATTCATACGAGGTGGACGGAGCAAAGTACTTCGACCTTCAAAGCGGTGCATCCACCGGAAAGGAGAATCTTGTCATGTTCGACGATGGCGACAGCATAGTTGCTAGAGCCGGCAAAGATGGTGTCCGTTTCCTGCTCATGACAGGAAAGCCGATCGGTGAGCCAGTTGCATGGTACGGACCCATTGTCATGAACACGCAGGAAGAGTTACAGAAGGCTTTTGATGATTACAGGAACGGGACTTTTGTGAAATGAAAGAAGGGAGATATAATCTCTCTTTCTTATCCTGCCCTATTCAAACATTCCAGCTACCTTCTCAGGCAAACCAGCCGCAAGAATTACAAACAGATAACATGGGAGTGGATACAGGCTATTGTCATTGACCCCGCTCAGACTATTACGTCTTCTATTTTGTCCAGGAAGATTATCTCTGGTTTGCTGATCACGCCTACTTCTTCCATTTTCTGCTTTAACTCTGCGGATTCAGTGAACTTGCGTGCATTCTCAATAGTATCCCACTCAAACAGAATCGCCAGAGAATTAGGATCATCTGAAGTGCGGAAAAGCATTCCACCTTTGGAACCACTCTTCTTTCGTGTGGAACCGTGCTCGTCAAATCCTGGTTTCCATTTAGAAAAATCTTCGACTACATGTCTGATAAGTACATATACCATAGTTTAAACCCCAATAACCATCTGTTTTACATGTATATAGTGTTTTACAGTCAAAATAGATCATTCCTAAACAGAACTCTTTGTTAGAACCAATTGGCTTTGAGCCCGACCATAGAATTCTCAAAACATTGATGGCCTGTACAGACACAGAATACGGTCATTCAGATCGAAATAAACAAAAACAAAATCCCCACAATCACCGGCTGATGCACCAGGTAAATCAGCAGTGACTTTTTCCCCAGATATTCGAGCAATTTCACAGCAGCATTCCCTTCACAGTCACACATATAGAAGTTCCTCCGGTAATCAGGATACAGGCTGTTCCCTGTAAAAATACCCAGAAGAACAACACCAAACCAGGGAATCAGGGGGACGTAATCAAGAGAGTAAAAACCATAGGGTTTGACGCCAAGAAATAGCAACCAAGGGTAATTTGCATAGGCCCCCTTCATGATAACGCCTGCAAACAGGAATGAAAGACCCAAATGGAGATTCTTATTTCTGTATTTCAATAATGGATAAGAAAGAATTATAGAAACACCGATCAAATGCAGTATTCCAAAATAAATAGTACCGTGTTCAAGGAGTGTAGCTGTAACAACTGTAATTACCATGCCCCAGCCAAAGATACCAGCACCTCTTTTGAGATAATGAGTGAATTGACCTTGTGTGCCATCTGATGAGATCTTTGCTCTTGAATAGCTCAACGTAAGGGAAACACCAACAAGAAATAGAAAAAGGATTGCAGCACTTCTGCCGATTACCAGAAGAATACCGGAATGCATATCAAATTCATGAATACCAAAGTAATCAATAGTAAAAATGAAATGAAATATAACCATCATTATGATGGCAATGCCGCGCAGGGCATCAACTTCAAAGAAACGTTGTTTTCGAATTTGATCCATAGTCAGCTTTCTGAAAGAAAATAATCACTTTTTCTTCTTTTTCTTATCTTTGTTTTCCTTGAAAACAGAACCAAGATGCAAGGCGTATGCACCATCTTCCTTGAAAGCCATCACTATCTCTTTACGGTCAAGCAGGGAATCAAGGTTCAGTTCATAAGAACCGGGACCAAGGATACGCACGGATTCAACCCTTTCACCATCCTCTTCAGTAACACTGGATTCCTTCTTTTCAATACCCAGGATGTCATCAATTTCCCGTATAATTTCGCCAGAGGGTTGTTCATCTGTAGTTTCAGATGAGGTCTCATCAATGACATGTTCCTCTCCGGCTTCAATTGTCTCAGACTCTTCAGGAGATTTACTCTCAAGCTCTTCATCCTTGACATAAAGGAACTTATTCCAGCCACAATTAGGGCATCCGCTAAGTATTACTGAAGCACCGTCTACAAAGATTGATTCACATCTTGTACACTTATGAGGCATGGTCCACCGAATTAAATAAGCATCATGATATATTAAAACACTTGCGATAAGCCACTTACAGATAGTTCAGACTCACCCATTCAGATATTTCCCGATAAGAGGAGCGAGTCTTCTCTTTGTTTCATGAGGGATCATGGACGGAACTGTTGTTATCGCACCCATGAGAGCATCCTTACACATACAGTGCTGCTCGACACTCAGTTGATCCAGAGTTGATACAATGATATCCTTTACAGCCGCTTCGTTCTTCATCGCATTCTCAATGATGGCCTCAATAGTGACATCTTCCTCATGCCACACATCGTAATCGGTCACAGTAGCGATCATGGAGTAGCATATTTCAGCTTCACGGGCAAGTTTTGCCTCCGGGATAGCAGTCATGCCGATGATATCAAAACCAAGTGCCTGATAAACCCTGGACTCCGCACGGGTTGAGAACTGCGGACCTTCCATACAAACGTAGGTTCCACCTTCCTTGACACTGTAACCCTTTGAATTGGCAACATCGACTATGGTTTTTGAAGTCTCTGGACAGAATGGGTCTGCAAATCCCATGTGAACCACAATACCATCCTCAAAGAAAGTTGAGGGTCTGGATTTTGTACGGTCATATATCTGGTTTGGAATGACAATATCCAGTGGCTTGAACTCCTCTTTCAGACTGCCAACAGCAGATGCAGCGATTATACGCTTCACACCAAGCTTCTTGAGAGCGAAGATATTAGCTCTTGAGTTCAGTTCAGATGGAGATATCCTGTGGCCAACGCCATGCCTTGGAAGGAAACAGACACTCAGATTACCATGGTCACCAATTGTTATTGAATCTGAAGGTTTTCCAAAAGGAGTGTCAATATCAACATCCCGTACATTGTCAAGCAGATTGGCATCATAAATGCCGCTTCCGCCTATAATTGCGATATCAGCTTTGGTTTTTTCCTGCATTTTATCACTCGTTTTATTCAGGCAAGTTTCCAGTACTGTTTTCCATCCTCATTCACAGAGCATACGACACCTCTGCGGTGCATCTCTTCCATAACCTCAGGAAGCCTGCCGGGCTGGGCAATTTCAAATGCGAAAGAGTCAAGTGAGTGATACATGTAGAGACCATGTCTTATAGAAGCAACATCCCAGAGTTCTTTGTCCTCTTTTGTCATGAGGGTTGAAATGAGATCGATCATATCCTCTATGAAGTTCCATGGGAAAACGACCCATGCCCATTCTTCAAGGCGTTCTCCTACAAAATCAGGATTATATTCAGAGGAATCCAGATATTGGAGAGCTGCAGTTCTGACTTCCTTTGGGTCCTGCTCATTCACATATTCAAGAGAATGCATCAGGCTTTTGCCTGTGTCTGCAATATCATCAACAATAAGGATCTTCTTTCCTGCAACTGCATTGTCGGCAAGAGGATACTTTATCTGCGGCTCATCACCTGCAAGTGCAGTTCCAAGGTAGTGCTCTATCTTAAGACTTGTAAGGTCATCAAGACCAAGGAAATCACATAACACACGACCTGCAAACCATCCTCCCCTTGCAAGGGCAACTATCATGTCAGGTTCATACCCTGAAGCTTTCACTTCGTTTGCAACTTCTCTGCAAAGGTCATAAATGTAATCCCAGTTTGTAACAACACATTTGAATTTGTCAGGTAAGGCCATTAAATCTCTCCAATTAATACAACTAAATATGAATCTCTATATTTAGACAGATAAGAGATATAATTTACCTATTTATGTATCAGGCATTATATTGTGAAAACCCGGTCATACGCAAACTATATCAACAATGAAATAGTTGAAGAGGGAGTACCCTTCCAGAACAAACATCAATCTCCGAAGCGGGGTGGGGTAGCCAGGAGATCCCGACGGGCTCATAACCCGTAGACCGATAGTTCGAATCTATCCCCCGCTACTTTTCTAACACATTTTCAATTTAACCATCAATTAGTGTATTAGTGTGTTAGAGACGTTTTCTGGAAATATACATATATAGTATGCAGACATAGAAGGATTTGCTTTACAAATAAAACTTCAATCCCCGAAGCGGGGTGGGGTAGCCAGGAGATCCCGACGGGCTCATAACCCGTAGACCGATAGTTCGAATCTATCCCCCGCTACTAATTCTCTTTTCTAAATATCATTTTATCATTTTCGGAAACTGAGTTGTAACTCTTTTATATCATTTACTCATTCCAGTAAGTTCAGGATATTAAAAATGGAACTATCTATTGCTATTTTCGGACTTGTGGCTGCTTTGTGTTGGGGAGCCGGAGACTTCAGCGGCGGAGTTGCAACCAAACGCAACGGAGTAATGATTGTTGCAATCATTTCCCAGGCAATAGGATTGATAATCCTTACGGTATCTGCGATCATTTTTAAAGAGAATATACCTCCTAACACTGACTTGCTGTTGGGTGCTGTTGCAGGACTTTGCGGAGGTGCAGGCCTTCTGGCACTCTACCATGCACTTTCTGTAGAAAAAATGGGAATCGTAGCACCAGTTACGGCTGTATGGAGTGCAGCGATACCAATGGTTTTTGGAATGATTACAGAAGGAATGCCAACCATGAGTCAGCTTATCGGATTTGCTTTTGCTTTTGCAGGAGTATGGCTTATCTCCAGGGATGAGACCAGCCAGAGACTAGAACTGGAAAAGATAAAACTACCACTTCTTGCAGGTACAGGCTTTGGGCTTTTTATGATACTCATTGATCAGGTGCAGAGTTCCGGAATATTCTGGCCGCTAGTGGGAACAAAAATGGCAACAATCCCTGCATTTATTATAGTGGCATATTACGGCAAAAAACTGACTATACCAGGAATAAAATACCTTCCGCTTATTGTGCTTGCAGGTATTCTGGATATTGGAGGGAATGTATTCTATGTACTTGCAGCAAAAACCGGAAGACTTGATATTGCAGCTATTCTCGCTTCACTTTACCCGGCTGTGACAGTACTTCTTGCATGGGTACTTCTGAAAGAGAGACTCAAGAACAGGCAATGGATTGGAGTGTTTGCAGTGCTAGTCGCAGTAATGTTGATCACATAATTGAGAGGAATTTGAAAGCACAAATCAACTCAACGTAGGTATGATTTTCACAACAGAATTAAATATGAACTCCCCATTTATTAGAACAAAAAGAGAGAACTGAACAGGAAGATCCTTAAATGGTAATGGATAAACTCGGAAATTCCCTGCAGGATGCCCTGAAGAAACTGGTTAAATCAGGGCGTATTGACGAACGTACAGTAAACGAGGTCGTCAAGGATATCCAGAGGGCTTTGCTCCAATCAGATGTCAATGTCAAACTTGTCATGCAGATGTCACAGCACATCAAAGAGCGTGCATTGAAAGAAGAAGTACCCTCCGGAATGAACCCCAGGGAACATGTAATCAGAATAGTTTACCAGGAACTCATCAGTATCATTGGTAAAAGTACCGATATCCCACTCAAACCACAGACCATAATGATGATTGGTCTGCAGGGAAGCGGTAAAACAACCACCACATCAAAACTTGCACGTTACTTCCAGAGGAAAGGACTGAAGCCGGGCGTAGTCTGCGCTGATACATTCAGACCTGGCGCATACCAGCAGCTAAAGACCCTCTGTACCAAACTTAATGTTGCATTCTACGGAGAAGAAGGCAACCCTGATGCAGTAGGCATTGTAGAGAGAGGTCTCAAGGAACTACATAAGAACGATGTTCTTATTGTGGACACCGCCGGTCGTCACTCACTTGAAAGCGACCTCATTACTGAGATGGAACAGATTCATGCCATGGCTAAACCTGACTACAAGCTGCTTGTGCTTGACGGTGCAATCGGTCAGCAGGCAAGCGAGCAGGCACGTGCATTCAATGATTCTATCGGAATCTCCGGTGTTGTGATCTCAAAACTCGACGGTACCGCAAAAGGTGGTGGAGCACTCTCTGCCGTTTCAGAAACAAATTCATCTATCGCATTCATTGGTGTTGGTGAGACACCGGATGACCTTGAAAGATTCGAGCCTGACAGGTTCATCTCCAGACTTCTTGGAATGGGTGACATCAAGAGTCTTATCGAAAAGGCGGAGGAAGCGCTTGGAGAAGAAGATTTCGACATGGAATCGATGCTCCGCGGTAGGTTCACTCTAAAAGACATGTACAAACAGCTTGAAAGCCTTAACAAGATGGGACCAATGAAGCAGATCATGCAGATGCTTCCACTAGGAGGAATGGGAGCAAAGATTCCCGAAGATGCATACCAGGTTACCGGAGACAAGCTGGGCCGTTACAGAGTCCTTATGGACTCAATGACAGAAGAGGAGATGCTTAATCCAAGAATTATTGGCAGTGCCCGTATCAAAAGAATTGCCAGAGGATCAGGATGCAATCCTGAAGATGTCAGAGAACTCTTAAAGTATCATAAAATGATGCAGACCGCCATGAAAGGATTCCGCGGCGGAAAATTCAATATGCAAAAAATGATGAAGAAAATGGGAATGTGAGAGCAATAGTTCTCACATCAAAAATGTTAGATTAAATAATTCTCACATAGACAAATGCGAGACTTAGTAAGTCTCACATATCTCAAAGAAATTCGTCAACAACTTTTCTCCTTTTTCGGTATGAGCCACTTCGGGATGCCACTGTACTCCGAATATTGGTCTTTCTTCATGCCTCATAGCCTCACATTCACAAATGTTAGACCTTGCAAGCCGAATGAACTGCTCCGGCATTCTGACAACCTCATCTGCATGTGAAGCCCAAACGGATGTTTTTGGGCCAATTCCCTTCAGCAGATCATCTTCGTCAACTATCTCAACTTCTATATCTGCATAACCGCCGGAGCTGCCCTGACCTACTTCACCGCCAAAAGTCTTAGCGATAATCTGATGTCCAAGACAGATTCCCAGAATTGGGAGGTCAATGCTTTCCACATACTCTGAACAGATTCCTGCACGTTCCATTGTCGGACCGCCACTGAGGATCAGGCCATCAGGCTCCTCATCGAGAATCTCCTCGACCGGAGTGGTATTGGCAACTATCTTTGTATCCATGTCCAGATCCCTTACTGAACGGTGGATAAGATGGCAGAACTGCCCATAATTGTTGATTACAAGGATTTTTAACTCTCTCATATTAGTTCCCTGATTGGTTTGTGTTAAATTATAAGTATGGAGAATATCTCCAAATATGATCAGCATAGAATTACAATTAATGCCAGTATTATATTGGCGTTATAGTAATTAACCATATAAGAGGGTTTCATAACACAAATATGATCAATCTAATGGAAAGTCATTCAAGCAGATTTGAACTTTAGTTGTTTATAATATATAAAATCACGAATAATGTTAAGTAAAATTAAAAATAAATTAAGTAAGGGAGAGGAAATTTCATATAAATCCTTTACATAAAAATCTCATTATTGCTTAGCAATACCGGACGAGGTTCTGAAATTGGAAACAAAATTCACAGGGATAGACGGTTTCGATGAGATACTGGGAGGCGGAATAACTGCCTCATCTACAATATTAATAGCAGGTAACCCAGGTAGTGGAAGGACCATACTTGGAGTACAGAGCTTATGTGAAGCAGCACGTAACGGTGAAAAGGTACTTTACATCTGCATCACAACACAATCTGAAAATTCCATCAGAGAATCACTTTCAGAATATTCATTTTACGAAGAAGCTCTGAATGTACGCATATTCAATGTCAGCTCAGTTGAAAGAGACCCGCTGACAATGCTTGTTGAACTTGGAAACATAGTTAACTCCATCAAACCTGACAGGGTACTCATTGACCCGATAACACCTATTGGATTTGGTTTCCCTGAAGCTGAAAGAAGGAGGTTTATCTACTCACTTAATTCAGCCATTGTTGAATGGAATGCTATTGTATACCTTACCGGAACTATGTCAAAGTCAGACATCTGTAAATCAGTGATCAGCGATGTAGCAGACGGGATAGTTTATCTGTCCCAGGAAATACTGAGAAGAGGAAGCAAGCGCATGATCACAATACATAAGATGAACCGTCCGAACTATATTGATGGTGAGCATAGTTTTAGCATAAATACCAATGGAATTACTATTTATCCCAGAATCACTGCACCTGTTGTAGAAGAAACAGCACAGATCAGCAGAATTAGTGCAGGCATTCCTAAATTTGATGAATTAAGCAGAGGCGGTCTTTTTGAACGATCAGCTACGTTGATAGCTGGAAATACAGGTACCGGAAAAACACTGTTTGGTCTCAGTTTCATTGTAGAAGGTGCCAAAAATGGCGAACCCGGAATAATCACTACTTTTGAAGACAGCCCCACAGAGCTGAGACGCTATGCAGCAAGTCTTGGACTTGGACTGGAAGAACTGGAAAAACAGGGATTAATACGGATAATTTACACACCACCTTCTGAGATAAATGCATGCAAGCACACAATCGAACTCCGGAACTACATTCAGGAAATGGGAGCAAAAAGAGTACTATTGGATGATATTTCAGGCTTTGATTATGTTTTTGACAGCCAGATAGCAAAAAGAGAGCATATTGCCAACCTGATACGGCTTTTCAAGAATATGGGCGTTACATCTATGTTCATAAGCGGCAATATGGCTGCAGGGAGTAACATACTACAATCAGAGATACCTGTATCCTCGCTTGTTGACGTGCTGATCCTTCTCAGACATATGGATATTGGGAAAGAGATCAAAAAGACCATGTCCATTCTCAAAATGCATGGTAGTGACCACGAGAAACACCTTATAAGCTACGACATAACTTCTGAGGGAATAAGAATCGGCGAATTCCTGAAAGATATGTAAGCTTTATTTTTTAATTCGTTTCAGCCAATCATACAAAAACTTTTATATACTAAACCGTGCTAGTATGTCACATACTGACACAGATATTAACAACACATTAATGTACTATATAATACATTAATGCACATTAAATTGAGATCATAGAAGGCGAAAGCAAATGACAGAAATTGGCAAGAAAATCCGTATTGAAAGAATTATGCACAGAGACAGCAGGAACATGGTAATCATACCAATGGACCACGGAATATCAGACGGACCTATAAAAGGACTCATTAACGTAGCTGATACAATCAACAAAGTTGCAGAAGGTGGAGCTGATGCAGTTCTTATGCAGAAAGGAATTGTCAACCACGGACACAGAGGATACGGTCATGACGTTGGACTTATAGTTCATATGAGCGCATCAACTATCCTTGGCCCTGACCCAAACAACAAGGTTCAGGTATGTTCTGTTGAAGAAGTCATGAAAATGGGAGCAGATGCAGTTTCTATCCATGTGAACGTCGGTTCTGAGACCGAAGCAGACCAGCTCCAGAAACTTGGAAGCGTAGCCGAGGAATGCAACTACTGGGGAATGCCACTTCTTACAATGATGTACCCACGTGGAAAGGACATTAGCAACCCGCATGACTCCGAACTTATAGCCCATGTTGCCAGGGTTGGTGCAGAGCTTGGTGCAGATGTTGTTAAAACACTATACACCGGCAACCCGGATACATTCAAAGATGTAGTGCAGGGATGTCCAGTACCTATAGTGATTGCAGGCGGACCAAAAACCAATACCGATGAAGAATTCCTTCAGATGATAGAGGGTGCTATGGAAGGTGGCGCAAGAGGAGTTGCAATAGGAAGGAACGTATTCCAGCACGAGAACCCTACAAAAATTACAAAAGCAATTACAGAGATAGTGCACTACAAAAAGTCAGTTGAAGAAGCACTGGAAATGCTGAAATAATAAGATCATTTTCTGTGCTTGCGGACGTGCTCATTATGAATAATAAGATAATCTGGATAAAAGCCGATGAAGGCAACTGGGATGAACGCAAGGCTGTAATTACCACCGGAATGGAATCCGGCGTGGATGCAATTATGGTTGATGCTGCTGATGTTGAAAAAGTAAAAGAGCTTGGAAACGTGAAAGTAGCAGCATTCTCCTCAAACCCTGTTGAAGGGGCAGAGATTGTAGTAGTTGGAAAAGGTGGAGAAGGAGATGGAACAAAACCATTGCCACCAGACTACGCTGGTTCACTCGACATTACAACAGCCCTTCGCCTGAAAGATAAGGGACTCAAGGTTGCAGGATATGTCGTTATCCGTAACAAGGACTACGAGAACTTTGCAGCTGAAATGGGAACTGTATGTGATTATCTTGTAACTATAGGCACAGACTGGCAGGTCATTCCACTGGAGAACCTCATTGCAGGACTTCAGAAGAAGGATGTTAAGCTCCTATCTGGCGTCCAGACATCAGAACAGGCAAAGCTTGCATTCGAGACAATGGAACACGGTACTGATGGTGTAATGCTTGACACAAAGGACCTGAGTATGATTAAGAAGACAGCGGAAGTTGCAGAAACTGCCGGTGTCAAGAACCTCACAATCCAGACTGCAGTTGTCACAAGGGTCGAATCAATCGGCATGGGTGACAGGGTTTGTGTCGACACATGCAACCTCATGGTAAGAGGCGAAGGAATGCTTGTGGGTTCACAGGCAAACGGAATGTTCCTTGTGCACTCCGAATCAGAGGAAAGTCCATACGTTGCTTCCCGGCCATTCAGGGTCAATGCAGGTGCAGTTCACGCTTACATCAAGGTAGGAGAGAAGACACGCTACCTCTCAGAGCTTAAAGCAGGTGACCAGGTTACGATAGTAGATGGTGACGGTAAGCAGAGAACAGGTGTTGTCGGCCGGGTCAAGATCGAGAGAAGACCACTCATTCTTGTTGAAGCAGACCTTAACGGTAAGATAATCAAGAACATCCTGCAGAATGCAGAGACCATCAAACTCGTCACAAAGGACAAGGAACCAATAGCTGTCACAGATGTCAAGGTTGGCGATGAGATACTTGTACACTCAGAAGATATTGGTCGTCACTTCGGTATGAAGATCGAAGAGACGATCATCGAGAAATAATCGAGAAGAAGAGAAAGTCAGGAGCGATTCAATGGTAAAGATAGGAAACTTTGACCTTGATGAAAAGCCCGCTATCGTTTCAGTGATAGACGATGACCCGGCTGAGAATGCAAAGGCTGCAAACTGGCTGGGTGCTAATGTTCTTGAACTGAGACTTGATCTTCTCAATTTTTCAGACCTTGAAGAAGCTAAGAAGACCATTGACAGAATCAAAGTGAATACAAACCTGCCTTGCATTGCAACCAATCGTTTACAATCTGACGGTGGTAAGTGGGAAGGTTCTGAAGAAGACAGGATTAAACTTCTGATAGATATTATGCCTTTTGTGGAAGCTGTAGATATAGAGCTTAGCGCAGACGAAGACCAGCGCAACAAGGTAGTTGCAGCAGCAAAAGCAGCAGGAGTTACTGTAATTGTATCTGCTCACGATTTTGATGCAACTCCTTCTGTTGAAATCATGAAGAAGATACTCACCAGCGCACATGAAGCAGGTGCTGATATTGCAAAACTTGCAGTCATGGCACAGTCAAAGCAGGATGTTCTGAACGTTCTTCAGGCGACTGCGGACATGAAAAAACCAGTATGCACCATTGCAATGGGCGAGATCGGCAAACATAGCCGCATTGTTGCCCCATGCTATGGTTCACGCCTCACATACGGAGCAATCGCGCAGGCAGTCGCTCCCGGACAAATAAAGATACACGAACTTAAATCAGCTCTGGAGATTCTCTTTTGAACACAGTTTTCGGCGTATTCGGTGATCCTATAGCACATTCAAAATCGCCCGATATGCATAATGCAGCTTTCAGGGAACTTGGCATGGAATGCACATACCATGCTTTCAGGGTCAGCCCTGAGAACCTGAAGGATGCACTCCTTGGAGCTAAAGCAATGGGTTTTGGCGGAGTGAACCTTACTGTTCCGCTGAAACAAGAAGCATTGAAGATTGTTGATGCTGATCCGCTGGCAGAAGGTATCGGTGCTGTGAACACTGTTGACTTCAAGGATGGAATGGTCGGCTACAATACCGACGGACTTGGTGCTAAACGCAGCCTTGAGGAAAAAGGAGTGAAGATAAAGAACTCCAACGTACTGATAGTAGGAGCAGGTGGAGCTTCAAGGGCTATCGCATTCCAGTTTGCAAAGGATGGAGCGGACATCACCATCGCCAACAGAACCGAGGAAAAAGCTATTGAGCTTGCTGCCGGTGTGTCGGAAGTAGGTAATGCAAAAGGTAGTGGTCTTGGAAATCTGAAACAACTGATAGCTGATAACGATATACTCATCAATTGTACCACCCTCGGAATGCATCCGAAGACCGAGGGAACAATAGCAACAGCAGAGGACATGCATCCTAATCTTACTGTATTTGACATAGTGTACAATCCTCTGGAAACCACCCTTCTGAAAGAAGCGAAGAAAGCTGGTGCTAAAGCTGTCACCGGTGAGATGATGCTTGTCTACCAGGGTGCAGAGGCATTTAAGATATGGACTGGCGTTGAGCCACCAATCGACGTTATGAAGAAAGCGGTACTGGAGGGCTTTTGAGTTTGAAAGTCCTTATTATAGGCGGTACCGGTGAAATGGGGCAGTGGTTCACTCCTTTTTTTAAGAACCACGGTTACGATGTTGTTGTCTGGGGCAGCAGCGGGAAAGTTGAAGTTGCTGAGCGAATGGAAGTTGAGTTTGCCAGTGATCTTGATGCTGAAATCAGCACCAGCGACATTGTTATCGTAACAGTACCCATCAATATTACCGAGAAGGTCATCAGTGAGACTGCACCCAAGATGAAGAGTGGAAGCCTGCTTATGGATTTCACTTCCCTTAAGGTAGGACCCACTGAAGCCATGAAGAAGTATGCTCCCGATGGTGTGGAGATACTCGGTACCCATCCTATGTTTGGACCATCCATACCAAGTCTACACGGACAGATATTCATTTTAACACCAATTAACGGCCGCTGTGAGAAATGGTTCCCCGTAATGCGCTCACTTTTTGAAGACAACGGCGCACACATCGAAATAATCACCCCCGCAGAACACGACAGATTCGTTTCCGTTGTACAGGGACTGACACACTTCGCTTACATCACCATTGGTACAACCTTTGATGCTCTTGATTTCAGTGTGAACGAATCAAGGAGATTCATGAGCCCGGTCTACGACATCATGCTTGATTTCGTTGGCAGGATACTCGGACAGAACCCATACCTTTACGCATATATCCAGATGGAGAACCCGGAAGTTCTCAAGGTGCATGATGCTTTCATGCAGCAGTGCAGCGAGATGTCATCCATCGTCAGGAAAAAGGATGTTGAAGCCTTCACAGCAAAGATGAAGGAAGCAGCAGCTCATTTCGGAGACACGGCATCTGCACTCCGCAGGTCTGACAAACTCATAAATTCAAAGATTGCTGAGTTTGACAGGTTGCTTGATTCCATAGGACAGGAAATTGGCGTAAGGCACATCTATTCAGGTGTAGTGCACACAGGAATTGTCAAGAAAGTAAGCCCAAGAGACGTAGTTATTGAATGTGGCAGCAGGATGGTACCTCTCAAAATTGAGAACATCCGCCTGTTAAGCGACGAGGAAATGCATGAGTGGAAACTCGAAAACCTCGAACATCAGTTAAGAGATATATCTGTGCTGATTCCTGAGGGAGCTGATGAAGCTGTAATTATGGAGCTTGTTTCCTGCAATGATGATATTGTTTCAATTGAGATCATTGACAGATATGAGGGTGTTGAAGGAACTAAACGGCTGAGTGTTACATTCCGCGTTATGATTATGGGTGATGTTGAAGCTGAGAAGGTGCATCAGGAAGTGGAGAGGCAACTGAAGGGTATTGGTTGCTGTATAAGATAAAAACAAAAATCTGCTCTGTAGAAATCCTCTAAATTTTCTGTTTTTAGAACATGAAATCTATCTGCTATTTCTAATTGACATTTTTGTGATTTAAGACCGCCTATATGTAATAAATTGTACACGGTTATTTAAAGTAATTTATTTATATAATATAGAAAATTATGTAGTGTGGTCCATTATCAGAGAATAAAACTATTCACTATTAATGTTCAACCAACAAAAAGGTCCTATTAATCCAAAAAGAGGCAATTTAATGGTAAGAAGAAGAGTGTTTTACAGTTTCCATTATCAAAATGATGTAATGAGAGTCCAACAAATACGAAATATAGGTGCTATAGAAGGTAACACACCTGCTCAACCAAATGATTGGGAGCAAATACAAAATAATTCCAATGCTATTAAAAAGTGGATTGACGACAACATGAATAATCGCTCATGTGTTGTCGTCTTAGTAGGTGAAGAAACAGCAAATAGAAACTGGGTAAATTATGAAATACAGAAAGCTTGGAATGAAGGCAGAGGTCTTTTGGGAATTTATATTCATAATATAAACTGCCCTCGCAATGGAAAATGTAGAAAAGGTCAAAATCCCTTTGATAAATACACTATTAATGGTAGAAGACTATCAAGCATTGTAAAATGCTATGATCCACATCCCATGAACGCGTACGGAGATATAAAGATTAATATGGGGAACCTAATTGAAGAAGCAATTCAGATAAGGAGTAACTATCGTGGCTAATACAGACATATTGAAAGAAAATTCGCAGGCCATACAGGCACATTTGGGTATAATGCAATCCGTCATTCAGCGTATGGCTGCTAATAGTGCTTCTTGTAAGACATGGTGCATTACACTGGTTTCTGGAATATTGGTTATCCTTACAGATGAGAATAAATCGCAGAATGCATTTATCGCACTAGTACCCATCATTCTCTTTTTTTCATTGGACACTTATTATCTTGCACTTGAAAGAATGTTTCGTCAATCATACAATAACTTTATCGAAAAATTGCACACGGGCAATATACAAATTAATGACCTTTATGTAGTGACACCAACAGGTAGTTTAAAAACAACTTTTGCGACTTCTATTGCTTCATTTTCAGTTTGGCCATTTTATTTGACGCTTGTAGCCGTTATAATAATAGTCAAAAAATTCATCATAGAGTAGGCTGAAAGACAGAAATTGGAAATCGTTCAGATTTACACTAAGTAATAAGAAATCATTTTTAAGGCTCTGTAGAAATCCTTGTTTGAACAACAAGCACAGCCTTAGGCATTTCAAGGTTGCACTAATTACACATATAAAGACTTCTACAGAGCCCGAAATTTATTTATGACACGATAACAACATTGACTTTTTGAGCACCTACATCAATGCTCAATATTTGTATAAATACATTATAGTTAAACACCAAGGTTCTTAACTATAATTAATGAAGCAATGTGAAACTTCAGTAAAAAAAGAATGATCAGACCTTGCTCACAAGGTCTTCAAGTGCTGCCTTAGGATCAGCAGCCTTCACAATACCTGATGCCAGGAGAACTCCTACAGAACCAAGTTCAAGAGCTGCTGCAAGGTCCTCTCCTTTTGAGATGCCCGCACCGCAGAGCACCTGCACTGCCGGATTGATCCTCTTGACCGCTTCAACTGAACCTGTGACAACCTCAGGGTCTGCTTTTGACACAGGGATGCCGGAGCCGATTAGCTCTGGTGGTTCTACTGCAACGTAATCAGGACCGAGTGCTGCTGCAGCGGCTGATGTTGCAACGTTGTTGGTGCAGACTATTGTCTTGAGAGCTGCGTTTCTTGCGGTTGTGATAGAAGCATCGATGTTTGCAAGAGTAAGACGGCATTCGGAGTGGTTGATAAGGGTTCCAACTGCGCCTGCGTCTTTGATTGACTGAACGAATGCATGTCCTGTAAAGCTGCCTGCTCCTACCGGGTCAAGACTCTGTGAGTAGACCGGCAGGTCAACCTGTGATGCTACACGATAGATGTCACAGAACTGTGGTGCAACACCAATCTCAATTCCGCTGTCATCTGCAACTTCTTTACATGCCTGTGCAACCTTTACGGCGCCTTCGCCTGTACCCTCAAGGTATGTCTTGAGGTTCAGGACAATTAGTGTAGAACTCAAATCAAATCTCTCCAATATGATTATATGAATATCAGTATGCGCATCTTGTATGCAGCACTATAGATGTAACTCCAACTATAAATATAATCTTGGAAGAAAGCTGGAAGAAGTCAAAGCGAGAGTGAAAGTCTAGAAAAAAGAAGATAAGAGTGTGGAAATTCCACACGCTTAGAAGTCGGTCATAACTCTGAACTGGTCGATTTCAGGGTTGTTAAGACCTTCAATGAATTTCTCTGCGACCTGCCTTACATCCTTTGCGTTGGTGATTGCTCTTCCAACTACAAGGACATCTGCGCCTGCCTTAAGTGCAGCTGGCATAGTGTCGATACGTACACCACCAGCAACTGCCACCAGGATCTTTGGTGAGAGTGCCTTGATAGCATCGATGTTACCCCATGCGTGCTCTGTCTCCTCGATGTCGATTCCACGGTGGAGTTCAACTACATCAGGAAGTACATCGAGCTGTTTGAGTACTGCTACAGGGTCGTCACAGTTGAGTGTGTCCATGATAGCATAGATACCTGTCTTGTGAGCTTCCTCAATTGCCTTGTTCATGGTTGCGATTGGTGCAAGAGCGGAAACTACAATTGCATCTGCTGTTGCGTCTGCTACCATACGTGCCTCGAGGTTTCCTGTGTCCAGGGTCTTAAGGTCAGCAACTATGAATGCATCAGGACGGATCTCTCTGAGCTTGCTGATTACGTCAACACCATAGCGCTTGATAAGAGGTGTACCTGCTTCAAGGATAACGTGATCGCTCTTAGGGATCTGCTTAACGATGTTCTGGATAACAGGAAGGTTTGGATTGTCAAGTGCAACCTGAAGGTATGGTGGGTTCCAGAGTCTGGATACCTTGAATCCCATGATTGCGTGTCCCATTCTGTCCTTCTCCTTGAGTACTGTGTCAATGTCCGGGAAGCCATCTACTGCGCGCTTTACAGCAAGCTTTGTAGCTCCGTAGTTGTACCTGTAGATCCTGTTATAGTCTGTTGCTTCAGGATGGATGAAAACACTTGCAACAACCACAAGGTCTTCAGGGTCAAGGTCACCGAATGCTCCCTCTTCAAGAGCATCTGCAACAGCCTTTGCAACAGCTGCCTGTGCAGGACCGAAGATCTGAGCTGCCTGGCCCATGTTCTTTACAGTGACCTTTGGTACGATAAGTGTTGCAGGTTTTGTTGGAAGGTTTGGACGAATAACTGAAAGCAGAGGTGTGTGACCTGCTGAAAGCTGTGTTAAACCATTTGCGAATGCCTGACCAACAGGACCGTCTTTGTTTCCGATCATGAGGTCTACGTGTGCGAGTTCTGGTTCCTCGCCGATTAATGCTTCTCCGATTAATAACATGATTCTCACTCGTATATGCTGGATAAATGTACTTGCCTATATCTCATAGTATTTCATAAATAAATTATACTATTCGTTAATATGAAATTTATCACTGCTCGTGCAAACCAGTCCTTTATATATTAGACTTGTGGCAGGAACATGAGATTTGTGCTTTATATAGAATATGGCAATAAATAGTTTGTTGAAACTCGGGTTTTTGCCAAACTGCTAAAATTAGATCATATAAATATCAGATCAGTTTCGGACAAATGTCATCCATTATGCATTCGGCACATTTCGGGCCCACTGGCCTGCATATATTCTGACCAAACAATACCATAAGTCCGTTGATATCTTTCCAGTCGTCTCTTGAAAGCACTTTTTCAAGCTCTTTCTCAGTCTCGTTTGGCTCCGAAGTCTCTACCAGACCCATGCGATTGGATATCCTATGTACATGAGTATCAACTGCAATGACATCCTGCTCAAATCCATAACCAAGTACACAGTTTGCAGTCTTCCTGCCAACACCAGGAAGCTTGAGTAGTTCATCCATACAGTCAGGAACAACTCCGTCGTAGTCCTGCAAAATGATACGTGAAATATCAATTATCCTCTGAGCCTTCACTCTATAAAATCCTACATTCTTAATGAGTTCCTGAATCTCATCGACATCAGCCTCTGCCATTTCTTGTACCGTGCTGAAAACACTGAAAAGCTTCTGAGTTGTTGGAATGGTCACCTCATCTCTTGTGCGCTGGGACAGAACAGTGGATATCAGCAAGTAAAAGGGATCCTTATTGATATGAAAATACCCACCGGGATACAATTCCCATAAACGTGAGACTACATCTTCAGCATACATCAGAACAAAGAGAAACTTCAGGCTATAAAATGCTTTGTGATATACAAACCAGTGAAAATAGATTTACAAAAACGAAAATCGTGAAATACTGATTAATTTGACCGGGAAAATGCAGGGAATATTACGTGAACCGTAGTACCTGAGCCTTCAGTACTTTCCACCCACACATTACCATGATGTACCTCAGCTATGGTTTTGCTGACATACAGACCCATTCCGCTTCCACCGTATTTACGGGACTTCGAACCATCTATCTGGTAAAAACGCTCAAAAACATTTTCAATTTCATGCTCAGGAATACCAATTCCTGAATCTGTCACCGTCACATGCACATATCCTTCATCCTCAAATGCACGTATCAATATCTCGGAGTCGTTTGGACTAAACTTTAAAGCATTATCGATGATGGACCTGAAAAGATAAGGTAAATACTCCACATCACCCTTCATCAGTGGCAGATGCTTCTGGAAATCATATGAAAAAATAATGTTCTTTTCCTGGGACTTAAAGGAGAAATATTCCACAACTTTTGTAAGAGTATCCTCAATTCTAATAGGATCAAGCCTGTATTGAACTTTCCCAGACTTGATAATGCTCATATAGAGAAGGGAATCCATAAGGAAACTTAGATGGTCATACTTTTCAAGTACTGTTTTCATGGCTGCTTTTTGCCTGGAATTTAGTGGTCCCATAACTTCATCGTGAACCAGTTCACTATAACCTTTGATGGAGATAAGAGGTGTTTTCAACTCATGGCTCAGATTGGATATGAACTCATCCTTCATCCGGTCAAGAGATTTTAGTTCTTCATAGACCCTTGCCAATTCCTCAGTATACCGTTTGATCTCTTCCTCAGCTTTCTTACGCTCAGTGATATCACGCGTAACACCAAGGAAAAACTCAAAAGTACCATCCTCAGCAAAAACAGGATTTGCAACAGCTTCAGTCCATCTTTTAGAACCGTCTTTGTGATATTGTTCAATCTCGAATGTTTCCGAATATTTTACTTCACCGGCCTTGAGATGATCACGAAAACGTGCTATTGCATCTAATATAATTTCTATGTGCTCAGGAGGAAATATTTCCTCAAATGATTGCTCTGCAACCTCTTCAGGAGTATATCCCCTTAATTTGAAAACAGAAGGACTGGTATATGTGAATTTGCCCTCCTTACTCAGAGTCCATATTACATCATTTGCGTTTTCAGCAAGTAGACGGAATTTATGTTCACTTTCCCTAAGCTCTTTTTCAGCGAGTTTTCTTTCAGTTATGTCCCTTACATTGCTCAGAAGCACCTGTTTACCATCATACTCTATAATCCTCACACCCATCTCAACCGGAATACGGGAGCCAGCCTTTGTCATGTAGACCATTTCCAGTCTTAAGGACTGGTGTTCCATGAAATCCTTCATTATTTCACTACACATGCCATCGAATTCAGGTGCTACAAGGTCATAACGAGTCATTTTTAAGAGTTCATCTATTGAATAACCAAGCATTTCTAATGCTATTGAATTTGCATCAATTATATTACAATCAAAATCAAATATCAATATAGCATCGGCAGCATTTTCAAAAAGTGCCCTGAATTTGGATTCAGATGCCTGGAGTTTTAATGTTGCCAGCCTTTCTTCGGTAACATCAGAACCTGAACTGAGAATACCAATTATATCACCATCAGAATCCTTAAGATAAGAATTATTCCAGAGTATTATTCTTTTTTCTTTGTTCTTTGTCAGAACCCCATTCTCATTTACTTTTACAAGCTCCAGGTTGCCATTTGATACATTTTCAAAAACCCAGGATACACGTTCTTTTTCATCATCGGGAACAGCAATATCCACCCAATTCCTACCGAGAAGTTCCTGCTCGGTATATCCCAATAACTGACAGCATTTTTTGTTTGCAATTTTTACTGTACCGTCTTTATTAAAGGCAACAATTATGCATCCTGCAATATCAAGATAGGATTGTACCCTGTCTCTTTCAAGTTTTAATTCATCATAGAGATGCTTATTTTTCAGAAGAGTGCGCACACGAGTGAGAACTTCCACCCTGTCCACAGGTTTTACGAGGAACTCATCTGCACCTGCTTCTATTCCTTTTATTCTGTCGTCTTTAGAAGAAAGAGCTGTAACGATAATCACCTGAATGAATTTTGTAGATTCATTGGCCTTTATCCTGCGACATACTTCATACCCATCCATTCCAGGCATCATTATGTCAAGTATTACAAGGTCAATAGGTTTAGATCCCACTATTTCAAGAGCTTCTTCCCCACTGTATGCAGCGAGAACGGAATAGTGTTTTGAGAGAAATACTTCCAAAAGCCTGACGTTTAGCGGGTCGTCATCTACAATCAATACGGTATGTCCGGTTTTTTCATCCATTTTTAAACCTTGGAAATCAAAATTTTGCATATATTTGGCCTAGTGACTATTCTGTGAAATGCGGTTATGATTATATGTGATGATTTTCACACTAGTGAGCAAATGTTACATTGCAGTAGATAGTGCTATTAATATATAAACATCATTAACACGTTTTATCAAATGGAACGAAGAAAAATTAAGACTTGGAGCTGAAAACAATACAAATCCTATCTATGCTTGTAGAAGAACATGCCCTTGCTGGTTTGTTCATTACAAGCTTTCTTGCATCAACTATTCTTCCCATCGGTTCGGAAGCTTATGTAGTCCTGCTTATAAGCAAAGGATTTTCTATCCTACCTGTAATCATGGTTGCTTCTGTTGGTAACTACATGGGAGCATGTACTACATATTACATTGGGATCAAGGGCAGACAGGACATCATTGAAAAGTATTTTTCAATTTCTGATGAACAACTGAAAAAAACGGATAGATTGTTTGCCAGATATGGGTCTTTTTTGTTACTCTTTACATGGGTTCCAATCATAGGCGATGCAATTACTGCAGCAGGGGGAATTATGAAGCTTGATTTCAGGATATTCTCGTTCTATGTGTTCATAGGGAAAGCTGCAAGATATGCAGCATTGGCTTATCTCACAGCAGGAACTCTGATGTTTTTCCAGTAAAATTAGATTTTGATGTACACGGATTGAGTATTTTAAGCCATAATTGAGGTGGAATTGTTCAAACAGATGCCGCAGAAAGGATAAAGTATATATACCCATCCAGAACATATGAATAATTATATATTATTAGAGATGGCAAAACATTCAGAGACGTGGAAATGGCAAAATTAGAAATTGAAGAAAAGACACTTAAGCAAAATTCTTTGCTCATACCTGTTGCTGTAGCTCTTGGAACCCTGTTGGCAATTATTGCCTACACATATCTACCAAACAACACAGCATTAATTACCATCTTATCAGGCGCAATTATAGTGGCTTTGATAACTTATGCCTTATTAAAAAAAAAGAAAGAAGAATGACCCATAGCGATGTTAACGACACTTTTATAGACACGAACACATAATAGATTCTCTTCTTATCAGGGCTCGTGGTCTAGCTGGTCATGACGTTGCCTTCACACGGCAGAGGTCGCGAATTCGAATTTCGCCGGGCCCATCACGCTTATTTTGGTCTGTTGAGATGGATTTTTATAAGATTGACAGCTTCTTTGATTATTAGTAATCAGCTCAAATATTCAAGCACTATCAGATTCCCTGGTGAACAATCTCCGCAATCGTAATCGGAACAACAGAAGCTGAATAAATTGTTTCGTTAATTGACTCAATTAGATGAATGTATGAGATTGCCCAGATGATCGATATTTGTAATTTGAGTCAAATTTAATGAGTGACTCTGGCACTTTCCACTGATATTTGTCAACAACTCCTATCAGTATGAGATATTTCAAGAAAGCATCTGGTATGGTGTGAACTTCTTTGTCAGCATCGTCCCTATGGGAATGATCATCAGCTGGATATGTATAAAGAACGGAAAAAGCATCCTTGCTGCCATTATCTTTCACTTCATAGTCAATATGTCACAGGAGATGTTGGATATAACACAGACCACAAAATGCATTGAAACCGCGGTCCTCATTGTTGTGGCCGTTGCCATCATTGCATATGATAAAGAAATGTTCTTTTCAAGAGAACATCTTGCATACGAGACCGGCTGAGATCTCCATCACATTTCTCTAATTTCCCATCATATGAGAGGACAGGCTAAACACCTTACCAGAATTAGCATTCATTCCCATGAAAGGTAAAGAAGCCTTAGAAGATCCCATGTTCCCCCATCCCATCAATTCATTCTATTCCCAATATAGATGCATATTCTAACACACTTTTACCGGATCTGCACGGACCGGTATCGAGAAACTGAACTTACTTCCTTCACCAAACCTACTCTCAACCCATACCCTGCCCTCATGCAGTTCTACGAACTTCCTGACAAGAGCAAGACCAAGCCCTGTTCCTTTTTGATCTCTGGCCAGATAGGAATTCAACTGAGTGAACGGGTGGAAGAGCTTGTCAATATCCTCTTCCGAAATACCGATGCCACTGTCCTCCACACTGATAACAATAACACTGCCCATAAGTTTTCCAGATATATCAACAGAACTCCTCTCCGGAGCGAACTTAATTGCATTGCTTCCCAGATTATACAGGATCTGCTTGAACTTGGTCCTGTCAGCATTGATAATATTCACCTCCGGTTCAATATCGACTTCCATCTTGATATGTTTCTTCTTTGCAAGAGGTGATAGTAACACCTGAACTTCATCTATTGCAACAGGAACAGAGAACTCTTCTACTAAGAGCTCCATTTTACCTGCTTCGACCTTAGAGATATCGAGTACATCGTTTATTAACTTTAACAGATGCTTTCCTGCATCTGATATATGACGTACATATCTGGTCTGCTTCTCATCCAGGTCACCGAATGTACGGTCCAGAAGTACATCAGAGAAACCGATAACAGAGGTCAGCGGAGTGCGTAATTCATGGCTCATGGTTGCCAGGAACTCATCCTTACTGCGATTTGCAGCCTCTGCAACGATCTTTGCATGAAGAAGTGCGTCTTCTGTTTTTTTACGTTCTGTAACATCCTGGATTGTACCTATAACAATATTTTTCTCTGCATCATACTCAGCAACTGAATGAATATCCCTAATAGCACCATCGTTTCGCCGGGCGATCCTGTACTGTACATCATAAGGAGAAAAGTGCTCAATCAATTCCCTCATAGCCTCATCCATCATTGGACGATATTCTGGCAAAACTACTGACTGCACCTCTTTAAGAGGTAAAATTTCATTATCTGTATCGTATCCATATATCCTTTTAGCCTCATCCGAAGAATCCATCATACCAGAATTAAGATTTAACTCCCAGCTCCCTATATGCCCTATTTTTTGAGCAGTTCTTAGTTGCATATTTCGTTTATGGAGTTCAACTTCGGCCTTTTTGCGCTCAGTTATGTCATGAACAATTGAGTAAAGGAGCTGCTGTGAATTCACAATAACAGGACTGCTGTAAACTTCAACATCACGAATCTGGCCATTTGCAAGTTTGTGCCTGAAAAGAAAATAGTTCCTTTTTTCAGCAACTGCATTCTGCATCTCTTCCAGTACTTTATCAGGAGGCAGAATATTGAGATCATGTATCTTCATGTGTGTGATTACTTCAAGTGGCCAACCATAGTAATCACATGCAGCATTATTGGCATCAATGATTTCAAAGTTCTCAGGGTTTATGAGTAAAGTAACTGCTTTGTTATACTTAAAAAGTGAGTGATATACGTCACCTTTCTCCATGAAGAATCGATCAGCACTTAGATATTCATTCACACAAGCAACATCGCTTGATTCTATATTTGCACCTGAATCACTTGATTGAATAGTGTCAAGTGTCTGGGATGAATCATAAGAGGTGTCTAATTCAGCTTTTGAACGAACACCATCAAACCCTGCACCTTCCATTGTACCACACTCATATAGCCAACAGGATTAGTTGCTGACCAGCTGTAAAAAATCATATCTCAGAGGAAATGTTATTCCGGATTAATTATTTGCAAGTCATGATAAATAAAAGTATTTTATCCAAATTAATACAAGCGCATCTGATAGAAACAACAAGAACACAGGAAAAATAAACACAAAAAACAATTCAAAAAATAGAGAGGATCTTAAAATTAATCCTCTATCTGGAAGTGCCACTGACATTCATCATTAGTGATGTTGGCAGGAGAAATAGATTCCTCTTTATAATGAGGAAGATCTGCACTTGCATACTTAGGGAAAACAAGAGAGATCTCTTTCTGGTAAGATGTCCCATCAGGGCTTAAACTTACTCTAAACAACATTTCAGGTCTGCTTCCATTCTTTACTAGATCCGTGCTACTCACATCATTCACTCCTTCTAATAACATATTTTATGTATTTTATACAGGCTTCCACATCCAACCCCCTGTATCCAGGGAAGTGGGAGTATGAAAACATTCTCAAACTCACCACATGCATAAATGTTACTAATACATATAAACTGTTTGGTTTACAAATATAGCCATATACAATTAGTTATGTTTACAGACATGACGGATACTACACAAAACAATATATCCCATAATGCAAACCTAAAACCATGGCCCTATTATCCAGAAATGAACTAAGGGATTTGATAAACAGCGAAACACCGCTTGTTGAGAATATGATCGATACAGAGACACAGTTACAACCAAACAGCGTTGAGCTAACCCTCAAAGGTATTGAAACATACACCAGTTCCGGTGCAGTTGACTTTGACAACAGTGAAAGAGAAACACCAGCAACTGAACCGATAGAATTCGATGAGAGAGACTGGGCATACCTTAAACCCGGGGTCTACAAGATAACATTCAACGAGATAGTCAATATTCCACTTGACAGAGCTGCTATTGCAAGACCAAGATCAACCTTACTCAGATGTGGAGCGAATATCGGGACTGCCGTATGGGATTCTGGATATAGAGGCAGAAGTGAATCCATGCTGGTTGTTTACAATCCTCACGGGTTCAGGCTGAAAAGAAATGCACGTGTAATGCAACTAATATTTTTTGACCTGCACAGCGAGCTTGCAGAAGGATACAACGGAAAGTACCAACATGAGAATCTGTGACATAGTGACACAATCTACGTTAGGATTATCTATAATTAAAGCAATCACGCAAGCATGAGTGAAATAGGCAAATCTGTCAGGATGGAAAGGATCTTCGATCGAAATACAAAGAATGCAATCATCATTCCAATGGACCATGGTGTAGGTGCAGGGCCTATAAAAGGAATTATTGACCTGCCTGCTGCAGTGAACAAAGTTGCAGATGGCGGGGCAAACGCAGTTCTCGGACACATGGGACTTCCTAAACATGGACACCGTGGATACGGAAGAGATATAGGACTTATTATACACCTCTCAGCTTCAACTTCTCTTGGACCTGACCCAAACCATAAGGTCATTGTCACATCAATTGAAGAAGCTATCAAAGTCGGTGCAGATGCGGTATCAATCCACGTAAACGTTGGCGCTGACGATGAAGCGGAAATGCTTCAGGATATGGGATATGTTGCCCGTCAGTGTGATGAGTGGGGAATGCCACTTCTTGCAATGATGTACCCAAGAGGACCAAAGGTAACCTCCGAGCATGATGTTGAATATGTAAAGCATGCAGCAAGGATCGGAGCAGAACTTGGAGCAGACATCGTCAAGACAAACTACACCGGTGAAATTGACACATTCAAGGAAGTAGTCAACGGATGTCCTGTACCGGTTGTAATCGCAGGTGGTCCAAGAATGGACACCGAACAGCAGCTTCTGGAAATGATCTACGATTCACTCCAGGCCGGTGGAAAAGGGGTAGCTATTGGAAGGAACGTTTTCCAGTCAGATGATCCTACAAAACTGGTATCTGACATCTCCAAGATCGTACATGGTGGAATGACACCAGAAGAAGTGCTCAAATTATAAGAGCACTTTTTGTTTTTAGTATTTTTTTATTATTTATAGTATATATTTTATACTCCAGTGGAAACAAGGGGGTTTTTGTTCAATATTCACAAATGCATTCTTTTTTGACTTGTGCACCCTTACACAATGTGAAGCTAATTGAAAATAGCTATGGAGATAAAGGACTGGTATCATTTTAACAAAAAACAACATTGATAAGTAAAAATCAATATCAAAAAAATGGATCGTAAGAGCAAGGTCAGTGTTGAAATGACAAATAGAATCATATTTAAGATGGTGGTACGATATGATTTGATTGAGATTCAACCTTGCTCAAACATATAATATACTCCGGCATATATAATAATTACGGAGATATATGGAGAGAAATATCATTGAAAGTCAAGAAACTACTACCAAAAAAGTGAATAAGAAGAGCAAGGCCAGTGTTGAAATGACCAATTGAATCATATTTAGATGGTGGTACGATATGATTTGATTGAGATTCGACCTTGCTCAATTATACCATGTATGAACATACATATAATATCTGCGAGAATAAAAATGGGATATTACTACATGAATCGAGATGTTGTGAACATACATGTTTTGAAATTGCTTTCGTTACCATTAAATGCAATGGGCATATCGATGAACTCATAAGAATCATAAATATACCCAAATTATCGAGGATCATTCATGGATAAATATGAGCAGGTAATAGAACTGGCTAAACGTCGCGGATTTTTGTGGAACTCTTTTGAGCTTTACGGAGGTACTGCTGGATTTTACGATTACGGACCACTTGGAAGCACCCTGAAACGCAGGATAGAACAGATCTGGAGAGAGACCTACGTTGTACAGGAAGGTTTCATGGAGATAGAGGCCCCTACTATCGGAATTGAAGAAGTGTTCGTGGCATCCGGGCACGTTGGCGGTTTCTCAGACCCACTCTGCGAATGTAAGAACTGTGGAGAAGCATTCAGGGCAGACCACCTTATAGACAAAATCGTAGACTGTGCTGATGCGCTCAGCGTTAAAGAGCTTGACAAAGTAATCATAGAGAACAACGTCAGATGTCCTGAATGTGAAGGAGAACTTGGGGAAGCTTACGAGTTCAACCTCATGTTCAAGACAAACATAGGCCCAGGCACAGGAAGAAAGGGATACATGCGTCCTGAGACCGCACAGGGAATGTTTGTGGATTTCTTAAGACTTGCAAGGTTCTACCGTGAAAAACTCCCATTCGGTGCCACACAGATAGGAAAATCATATCGTAACGAGATCTCACCAAGACAGGGAGTAATCAGGCTCAGGGAATTTACTCAGGCAGAAGCTGAAATATTCATTGACCCTAACGACAAGAAACACGCAAACTTCAGCAGGTTTGCTGACACAGTTGTCAACCTTTACTCAGAGGAAGCACAGCACAAAGGCGTTATTGAGAAAATGACTCTCGGCGAAGCAGTTAAGAAAGGCACAATTGCCCACGAGTTCCTGGCTTACCAGATAGGACTTACAAACCACTTCCTCCAGCGCATTGGAATTACAGCAGACAAGCTGAGATTCAGGCAGCACCAGAAAGACGAGATGGCACACTATGCGATCGACTGCTGGGATGCCGAGATCCAGACTGAAAGGTTTGACTGGGTTGAAGTTGTGGGAATTGCAGACAGGACAGACTATGACCTGAAGGCACATGCTGCTGTGAGCAAGACCGAACTCTCAATTTACAGAGAATACAGCGAACCCAAGATGGTTACACAATTCGTTGTCAAGCCAAACATGGGAAAGCTTGGACCACTTTTCAAAGGCAAGGCAAAAGCTGTTGCGGATGCACTCAAGGCACTTAACCAGGCAGAACTGGAACAGGAGAACATCACAGTTACTGTTGATGGTGAGGAAGTCAACGTACCGGGAGATATTGTAGAGTTTGCAGAGGAAACTGTTAAGATCAGCGGAGAAAATATCATTCCTCACGTTATAGAGCCATCCTATGGTATTGACAGGATATTCTACTCAACCATGGAACATGCATTTGAAGAAGAAATGGTCAGCGGCAAGGAAGAAGCTGAGGACGAAGAAGCAGAAGCAAGGATTGTCCTGAGATTCAAGAAAGAAGTCGCCCCAGTGCAAGTCGCAATTCTTCCACTGCTTACAAGGGAAGAGCTCATCAACCCTGCAAGGAAGATAGAGGCTCAGTTGAAGCAGAAAGGTCTGCTTGTTTCCTATGACGACTCAGGAACCATCGGAAGACGTTACAGAAGAAACGATGAGATCGGAACCCCATACTCCATCACAATCGACTATGACACACTGGAAGACAACACCGTCACCATCAGGGACAGGGACAGCATGAAGCAGGTCCGTGCACCTATTGACGGAATTGCAGACCTTGTTTATGAAATGATTTATATGGGCAGGGACTTTGAGAGTGCTGGAAAGGCACTCTAAACTCTTTTTCTTTTACTTTTCCAGGTCATTTCCCGTTTCTGAAATTAAACAATACTTTCACCCTGCTTAGCTCAGCTTTAAAAGTCTGAAGAGAATATATATTGCAAAGCCAGATACTTAATGTAAAATTGTAAGAATTATAAGATTTTCAAACATGCAAGTATGGTAACATGCCGGAATATATCAAACACCCTTTGATAAAAGCAGACACTGTGGAGCAGAGGCTATATCAGCTTGATCTGGCAGGCAAGGCTCTTGATGTTTCCACACTTGTTGTATTGCCAACCGGACTTGGAAAGACCGTTGTATGTCTTCTTGTTATGGCTTCCCGCCTTGAGACATTAGGCGGCAAGGTAATGGTGCTTTCTCCAACAAAACCTCTTGTGGAGCAACATGCATCTTTTTTCAGGAACGTGATGAACATCCCGGAGGAAGATGTCCTCACTTTCACAGGTAGTGTTAGTCCTGAGAAAAGGTCAGAACTCTGGAAAACTGGCAAAGTTATCATATCCACACCTCAGGTTATTGAGAATGATATACTGACCAAAAGGATAAGCCTTGAGGATGTTACCCACATTACATTTGATGAGGCTCACCGTGCAGTCGGAAACTATGCTTACACATACATTGCAGAGAGATATTTTGAAACTGCAAATAATCCTCTTTGCTTAGGGATAACTGCAAGTCCCGGAAGCTCGGATGAAAAGATAGCAGAAGTTTGTGAGTCACTTCACATCGAATCGGTTGCTGTTAAAACTGAATCAGACAGCGATGTCAAACCGTACATTCATAAAAAAGAGATCGAATGGAAGCGCATCAACCTTCCTGACGAGATGAAAGAGATCAAAGACCTGTTGAACAAGGTTCTAGAAGACAGGTATAAGAAACTCACCGAGCTTGGCTATCCAATTTACAACCAGAGATATGTTTCTAAAAAAGACCTGCTTGGTTTGCAGGCAAAACTTCAGGGAGAACTCAGAGGAGGAATGCCTGATAATTCAGTTTACAGCGCGATTTCCTTACTTGCAGAGATACTCAAAGTAAGCCATGCTGTGGAAATTACGGAAACACAGGGACTGGAAGCACTCCGCATGTACATGGAAAGGCTTGACAACGAAGCAGGTTCTAAAAGCGGAAGCAAGGCATCAAAGCGCCTGGCTGAAGACCTCTACATCAGGCAGGCGGTTCACCGCCTGAGAGACTGTGACCTTGAGCATCCCAAACTGGAATATGTAAAGGATATTGTTCTCAATGAGCTTGAGAACAAGCCGCATTCCAGAGTTATTGTTTTTGCCAATTACCGTGATACTGCCGAGATGCTGACTAATGCACTCGCTGAAGTTGAAGGAATAAGACCTGTGAGGTTTGTGGGACAGGCATCCAAATACAAAGACAAAGGACTGACACAGAAGCAGCAGGTTGAGATCATCGAGCAGTTCAAGGCAGGAGATTACAATGTACTTGTGGCAACCTCGGTTGCAGAGGAAGGGCTTGATATCCCATCCACAGACCTTGTGCTGTTTTACGAACCGATTCCCTCTGAGATCAGGAGTATCCAGAGGAAAGGACGAACCGGAAGAAAGCATGAAGGTCGTGTTGTCGTGCTTGTGACAAAGGGCACCAGGGATGAAGGATATTACTGGAGCAGCCTTTCAAAAGAAAGGAAAATGCAGAGTAACATGAGAGAGCTTCAGGCTTCCATGCCGGCAAGGAAAAATAACTCAATTGAAGAAGAGTTCATGCTGGATGGCAACGGGAATGACCAGAAAACATTGTTCGAATACGATGACAAGAGTGATGTTAAACCGGAAAACAAGGATAGTATCAAAATTGCTGTAGACCAGCGTGAGATTCGCAGTTCTGTTGCCCGCTCCCTTGACAGAAGTGGAGTAGAAATAATAGTGAAGACACTGGAAGTCGGGGACTACATCCTGAGTGACCGCATTGCTGTGGAAAGAAAAGAGACACAGGACTTCGTTGGTTCGCTTATCGAGCAAAAATTGTTCGAACAAATATCCAATCTATCAAGAGCTTACGAAAAACCAATACTCATAATAGAGGGTGAAAGCCTCTTTAATTGCAGAGGAATTAGTCCAAATGCGATTCATGGAACCCTGTCATCAATATCACTGGATTTTGGCGTTTCAATATTCTATACGCGCGACCCGGAAGATACTGCCGCCCTATTGCAACAGATCGCAAAGAGAGAACAGGTTGATGAGAAACGGGAAGTGAACATGCACGGGAAGAAAGCGGCAGCCATGTTGCCGCAACAACAGGAATATGTTGTGTCTTCTATATCTGATATCGGTCCTAAAGCAGCCAGAAATCTTCTGAAGCATTTCGGCTCTGTGGAAAATATGATGAAAGCCAGTTATGAGGAACTGCTTGAAGTCAACAATGTCGGGCCTAAGACTGCGGCTAAGATCAGAGAAATAATTGGCAGCGAGTATAAACGCTAATCATTGAAAATAAAAATAAGGTAAAAGTGGAAACTTCCACTTCAAAATAGCAAATCATTTTGTTAGTTCATTTTATTCATAATATCCATGCAGCGCTCAATCATATCCAGATAATCGGATATTCTCCGGACATCTGTCTCATCCTGCATTGCACTTGCAAGTGACACCATTTTTCTGATCAGTAAAGTTTCCAGTTCGGGAATTGATGCAGGAATTGAAGATGATTGATCTAAAGATGTTTCTTCGTGTGGAGGGATTGAAGGAGTGGATTTAGGGACTGCCGCAACAGGAGATTCCTTTATTTCTACTGGAGAAACTTCTGTTTTTTGTTTTGGTGGGACTGCCGGAGCAGATTGTGGCTGCATGCCTCCACGAGGGTCACGGACATCATCACAGACAGGGCATAGTACCCTACCTTGATACCGGAAGAGAGGGGCACCACAGTTGCCACAATGTTGTGCAAGCATTGTTCCGCCAATCTCAAGCATTCGGGATATTTTTTGTACATTTTCATCATCAGTATTTGACATGTTATCTCCTTTTTCTCAAAACCTATATACCAATGAAAGTCTTTTTATAGAATATAATTATTTAGGAATAAATTGAGCAACCCTATTTTGATTTCAAAGTTATCAAGGTGATCCTATATGTCAAATTTTGATCAAGTCATTGAAGAATGCAAGCAAAAGTTAGAATATATCGCAAACGATAATTCAGTACCAAGAAACATCAGGCGTTCTGCAAATGATATTCTGGAAACATTAAGTAAAAGTGATGAGCCGCTCTTTTTGAGGACATCATCAAGTATATCCATTCTTGAGGATATCAGCAACGACCCTAACATCCCTGTTCACACAAGAACACTCATCTGGGATGTTGCAAGCCAGCTCGAGACCATTCCGGTCGACGAGTAAAACGAACAATCTAATTGTTCGCTTTTTTACCTTTTTTAGTTTTGAACTGCGATTCTTGTAGTTCCTACTAAATATCACCGCATCACCTATTTTATCCGCGCTTTTGAAAAACTGTTTATATCAAGCTGTAAATGAACTAAATGATTGGAATGATCTACAATATATCCTGCAGCATAAAAGATAGCTTTGAAGAAAAAGACAAAGCAAGAGAAAGCAGTCTGGCAATTTCCAGGGATGTTGTGCGCAACTGCAGGACAGCAATGTATAGCATACATAACAGGGATTTTGATAGGGCGAAGAAGCTGATATCCGAAGCCATGGAAATGACAGAGAAAATGAACACATTGCTTGCGGATCATCCTGACATATACTATTCCGGTTTTCTGGAACATGCGCAACAGGAATTCGTTGAGTGTCTGGTGATATACAACATACTCAACGGTGAAGACAAAGAAATGCCCGGACCTCAGGAGCTTAATGTCAGCAGTGTGGCATATCTTAACGGACTTGGAGATGTTGGCGGGGAACTCAGACGGCACATCCTTGACTTGATAAGAAAGGACAGACCTGAAGAAGGTGAAAAATACCTGGGGCTTATGGAAGAGATTTACAATTGCCTTATGATGTTTGATTATCCTGATGCCATGACCAAAGGACTCCGGCATAAGACAGATGTCACAAGGTCAATTATAGAGAAGACCAGAGGCGACCTTACAAATGCCATGAGGCAGCAAAAGCTGGAAAAGGCAATGAAGGAATTTGAGAACAGAATCAATTAACCAATTGGCCTTAATTGATCCGTTTATTTCAATTTCAAGATCACATATTTACACATATTACGAGGAATATACATGAAATTCAACCCTGATGATATTAAAAAAGCAGCTAGCGAGGATTTTGACGCTGCATGGAATAAGGGTACAGAGTACATCAGCGAGTCTAAGCTGAATGACCAGTATCCACACATGACCATCAAATTCGGTAAGCCACATCCGGTATATGATACAATCTCAAAGCTTCGTGATGCTTACCTTAGAATGGGATTTGAGGAAATGATGAATCCGCTCATTGTTGATGAGAGAGAGGTTCACAAACAGTTCAGCCATGAGGCACTAGCGGTCCTTGACAGGTGTTTCTACCTTGCAGGACTCCCACGTCCGAATGTAGGTATCTCAGACGAGCGTATTGCCCTGATAAAGGAAATCCTCGGTGGTGTTGACGATGAAGCCATTGAGACCATCAGGAAAGTCCTTCACGCATACAAGAAGGGAGATGTCGAGGGAGATGACCTCGTACCTGAGATCGCAGCCAGCATCAATATCTCAGACTCACTTGTCGTTGAGATGATCGACCAGGTCTTCCCTGAATTCAAGGAACTTATTCCTCAGGCAACCAAGAAGACCCTCAGAAGTCACATGACCTCCGGCTGGTTCATCAGTCTTTCATCTATAATCGAGCGTGCAAACCCGCCTTTTAACTTCTTCTCAATTGACCGCTGCTTCAGAAGGGAACAGGACGAAGACGCTGCGCGTCTTATGACATACTACTCTGCATCCTGTGTGATCATGGATGAGAACGTGACCATCGATCACGGAAAAGCAGTGGCACAGGGATTACTTTCACAATTCGGTTTCGAGAAGTTCATGTTTAGGCCGGATGACAAGCGCAGCAAGTACTACGTACCTGACACTCAGATAGAGGTATTTGCTTACCATCCAAAGCTGGTCGGTTCTAACACAAAGTACTCCGACGGATGGATAGAGATAGCAACTTTCGGTATTTACTCTCCTATCGCCCTCTCACAGTACAATATACCATATCCGGTGATGAACCTTGGACTTGGCGTGGAAAGACTTGCTATGATTCTCCACGATGCAACTGACATCCGTTCACTCACATATCCGCAGATCACACAGTATTCTGAATGGAAGATGACCGACAATGAGCTTGCAAAGAATGTCAAAGTTGCAAATGTTCCTGAGACCGCAGAAGGCATGGAGATTGTAAAGGCTATTGTGGCCATCTGTAATGAACATGGTTCAACTCCAAGTCCATGCGAATTCCCTGCATGGGAAGGAACGATCAACGGAAAGACAGTGAAGGTAGCTGTTGTTGAACCGGAAGAGGAAACAAAGCTCTGTGGACCTGCTGTATTCAATGAGGTCGTTGCATACGAGAACGACATCCTTGGAGTACCGGATAACAAGAAGTGGAAGAATGTACTTGAGAACCACTCTGCAAGAACCGGCGTCACATTCCTTGATGCATTTGCATGCCAGGCGGCAAAGGATATTGAAAATGCAATTGCAAACGGTGAAAGCGAAGTTGAGACGAGGGTCAGGATCGTTAAGGTTCCTTCCGAGATCAACATCCGCCTTGAACCACTTGCACAGCGTTTCATCACAAGCAACAAGAAGAAGATCGACATCCGTGGACCTGTGTTCACTACTGTGAGGGCAACTATTGAATAATAACGAACTGGACTACTGGTTCGACCCATCTTCACGTACACTGGAGGAACTGAGAGTCCTCCAGAACAAAGCCATTGAAAAGTTAAGTCTTGAAGATGGCTTTGGAAAGATAGACAGGATTGCAGGTGTGGACTGCGCATATTTTGAAGACAGGATTGTCTGTGCCATGCCTGTTCTGGACTATAATACACTTGAAGTCATTGAAAAGAAATACATCGTGCAAAAGGTTGCTTTTCCGTATATTCCTACTTACCTGAACTTTAGGGAAGGAAAAGCCATTGCATCTGTTTTTATGGAACTTGAAAATAAGCCGGACATGATTATGTTTGATTCCTGCGGCATCAACCATCCGATCAAGGCAGGAATGGCTACTTATTTTGGAGCAGCCATGGATATACCGACTATTGGTGTTTCCAAGAAGATACTTTGCGGCGATTCAGAAACGCCTGTTGAGGTTGGAGAATCACAGAAACTGATGTATGAAGGCAATCAGGTTGGCTGGCTTCTGAAAAGCAATAAACGCAGCAATCCGATTATTGTGGCACCCGGACACAAAGTTTCTGTTGAAAGCTCGCTTGAGATTGTGAAACACTGCCTGAAAGGATATAAGCTGCCCGAACCTACCAGGCTTGCACATATGTATGCGGCAGAAGCTAAGAAAGAGATTCTGGAACAGAAGGACAGGAATTGATATTATGAACCCATGCAAAGATTCAAATTATCCTGATCATCTAAATTATCAAAAATACCCGAATATTGAAGCGCTTGTGGACGAAGGTGAACCTGTGTGCATCACCCTTTGTGATGATGACGGTGAGACTTCAGAGATGCTTTACTGTGAACTTGTACATCTGGCGCGAAACGGGAAATCTTTCCTGATAGAAGACCAGAGATGCAGACCTGGAAAATTCATACTTGGTGTGAGTGAGAACAGTCCGGCAGACTATTACCTGAAATCCAATAGGTATAAGGATGAGGAGACGGCACAGAGGGCTGTGAATTCGCTTCCGAGGATTGAAAGGGAGTACAGATCAATTAAAATCGAGCCTCTTGGGAAAAATAATGGCAAATTTAATGTTCTTTTGCTTTATCTTAAACCTGAAAGTGCTATGAAGATCATACAGGCATATGCATTTCATTTTGGGGAGGGAATTACTTCAAGGTCAATTGGTGCGGCGTCCATATGCGGAGATTGTACTGCAAGGGTGCTGAAAGATGGGATTGGTATTTCCTATGGATGCAAGGGTTCCAGAAAACATAGCGGCTATGCTAATGAGGAAGTTCCTATTGGAATTGCTTATAGTATGCTGGAAAAAATAGAAGAGGGACTGAAAAACATCCCTGCAACGTTTGATTGATTATATGGCTTGTATTGAATCTATTGATCCTATTGGGTATAATCATCTGGCGTTGTAGAGTGGAATTTCTTCCGCGTCTACTTTTGTGACTTCACCTATGGTGTTGTTCAGAACTTTCCTTATACGAGCAATGCATTTTGGATCGAGCTGAAGTCTGAGGCTTGTGGTTTCACGTTCCTCATAATAGGCCTCACTGCTCTGCGTTACGCGGTGTGTTGATACCTGATGCCTGACCAGTTTGGCGACTATGCCCATGTTCCCGCCTGTGAGATCATCAGGGCTTGTGTGGGTGAGGAGTAACATATCACCTACGTTCATGTGCAGTGCTGCCAGAAAGTTGTGAGGACTCCTGATCTCTATTGTCAGAAGCCGGTTCTGCCTCAGTTCTGAGATAACACGCTCAGATATTCCTGTCAAAGCAATATATTCCATGTTATCACCCGTACATTGGGAACTCTTTTCTTCCACCTGTTGTTGGCTGTTCGGTTGTCCTTACGTCCTCGGCAAGTCTCTGCATCTCAATCTCGATCTTCTCTGCCTGTTCTATGAGGCCTGCGGTGTTGATCTTATAGTCGTAAAGAATATTCAGGACATCGATCACCACTGCTGCTGCCCTTGGATCAGGGTTCTGGCTCATGGTTGAACCGAGCAGGCTTATGGCAGGGATTTCACGCACGAGACATTCACCCATGATGCTGCCGGATATTCCTGAGATGGTTCCCATCTGGAATAATTCTACTTTGTCCTTTATCCTATCCAGCATCTCCATGGTGGTGGCTGCACCGAATACTTTGTGTTCCTCACTCATGGTTGCGATTCCTGCAAGAGATACGATCTCTTTTACATTGATGGACTGTGCCCATGAGAGAAGAGCTTTGCTTATATCGTATGCAATTACCGGATTGATCGGAATGTCAGAGACTACCATTACCATGCCATGCTCTGTGCTTTCGTAGATCCTGACAGGCATGTTTATGAGTCCTTCGTAAAGAACCGCTATCGGAGGGAAATGCCTGGAATCTATGGAACCTACATATTCCATCTTAAGTTCGTCTATTATCTGCTGACTGGCAATGTTACCAACTAAACCTATTCCCGGAAAACCCTCTATTAATATAGGATTTTCAGTCTGAATCTCTGTGGTTATGATCTTTACATTGTTGTCCTCATAATCTGTTTCAGCCAAACGATCACCTTTTAAAATCCAACTTAGTAAACTCCCTATATTAATATAAGATTTAGCTTATAGATAAGAGCATCGTTTGCCAGCGTTGATTGAACTGTTACATGATGAGTAAGATTTAAAGGCAGTTAAACTGTATTAATAAATGTTGTGAATATAGCCATATTCATCATAGGTTTTGTATTTTATTAAATTGAATAGGAGGGTTCATAGTTTGGATATTGAGTATGGAAATGGAAAAAATATGTTGTATCGTTATTTGAGTCCAAGTGTAATGAAAAAGAAGCACATTGACCACCCTGATCCATTATTTGATGAATTAACTTACGGAGAAGGTGGAAACTTTAGTAGTATGGTTAGGCAAAATGTTCTACCTGGAAGCCATATTTTCTTTCATACTACAATTGGAGGACAACGCTATATTACAGCCCATTATTTTGTTTCTAAGATTATGGAAGGCTTTGACGCAAGGCAAGATAAAGATACCAGAGCAACATATAGAAACGTACACATTCACCCTGAAAATTTCGAAGAGTGGTGGCCATCCTATGATGTTAATTTGGAAAAAGAGACAGATTCAAATGACATTGTCATTTTTGGAGATAAAAAAAGTCTCTTGGGAAACTTGAGAATCCATTACCTTTTGATAAAGAACTCGCTGAAAAATTAGTGTTTGAAGGCAATCAAATAAATCTTGGAATAATAAACAAAAACGGACGAACTATGAGTGATAGTGAATGTATTACTTCCTGTACACGAGTTCCTCGTTACATCACTAAAAACGATGTTCGTACTTTATTTGAAGAAATTAGCTTATTGAATGAAATTGACGGTTTCAGCAAAGAAAGCAATAAGGCGTATTTAGAATTCGAAACTCGATTGGACATTGATTTTCCAGAAAAATATATAGAAGACATGGTTTTTATGCAACCCAATCTTGTAGAACCCGGAATGAAAGTAATTTCAAGACAGCTAACAATACCCACGGGAAGAATTGATCTTTTATTAGAAAATGAAGCCGGCGAAATAGTGATTCTTGAAATAAAAAAAGGATTTCCACGTGATGATGTTGTAGCTCAGGTTCTTAGTTACAAAGGAGATATTGAAGACCGATATCCTGACAAAAATGTTAAAACTGCAATATTGTGTGAAGATTGTTCCAATAGAGTAAAAAATGCTGCAAAATCTGCAGACATGATAATTTACAAATATGGAGCGTATTTCCAAATTAGTGCTTAACATGCGGATAACAACAACTTAACATATAATTTGAGTTTGGTGAGTAAAAAGAAAGCTCAAAAAAATAGTACAAACACTCACCTTTAAATCTTTTTTATGTAAACACAATACAAACACATCACTAAGCCACAATACAAAAATATCATCATCAACATGCCATTAACGAAGCAATCATAAAACCATAAGCATGAAGGCGATACTATGGAAAAGACAATCACATACTTTAACGAAGTTGGAAAAGCAAACACTGAAGAGGTCATGAAGTTATCTGCAAAGAGGGCAGCAGAACTTGGAATCAAATACGTTGTGCTGGCAAGCACAAGCGGGGAAACAGCACTTGTTGCCGCAGAAGCATTCAAAGGACAGGATGTCAAGATCATAGCGATCACACACCAGTACGGACTTAAGGAACCTGGAAAGTGGGAAGTCGATGAAGACAAGCTTGCAAAGCTCAACGAGCTTGGAGTTGTAATGACAACACAGTCACACATGTTCTCAGGCGTTGAGCGTGCTATCCAGAAGCGTATTGGCGGTGCAAGCCGTGCTGATGTCATATCCGACACACTGAGAGCTGTATTTGGAAAAGGATTCAAGGTAGCTCTGGAATGCGTAATGATGGCAGCCGACTCAGGTCACATACCAGTATCCCTTGACACAGAAATTATAGCAATTGGCGGAACCAGGCAGGGAGCAGACGTATCCGTAGTTGTCAGACCTGCACATTCCTTTGATTTCTTTGGCATGCAGGTAAGGGAAATCATAGCAATGCCAAGGGCTAAGGAAGAGCCAAAGTAACTATAAAATAAGAATCTTTCAATGGGAATCAATTCCCATTCTCATTTTTAACATCATATTCTTTATTCCCTTCTGCTTCATTAGACTGCTTATTCATGTACAATGTACTTTTCATAAAATAAGCAGTGAAGAGAACAAATGCCAGAAACAAAGCTATGGCAAATAGTATTACGTAAATAGTATCCATAAAAAGAGAAAGAAAGTACCACAAGGGTACTTCATTGAATTTACTGCTGTGGCTTCTCGTAGAGAGCTGTCTTGGTCATCTGGTAGCCCTTCTTTGCGTGTGGCTGCCTGAAGACACTGTCGTTTGCTTTCTCGATCTCTCTTGCGTCGATTGCCAGCTGTGCTGCAGCACGCATCATTTCGTGACCTGCTGCTGCTGTGAGTGTAACCTGCTCGATCTCCTTCATCATGAAACATGCTGGGAAGTTGATCTTTGCGACGGAGTCAGCCATGTGGAGAGCTGCAAGTGCCTTTGCCTTTGCGTATGGGTTGTTGAATCCTGCTCTCTCGATGCACTTCTCTGGCTTTGCGAGGATGTGTGGAAGTTCGAGTTCCTTACCTTCGTCTGCCATTGCAGCGACCTTGTCAAGCTCTTCCTGAATGAGTCTTACAACACCACAGGTTGAAAGGACCTTCATTGCGTCAGAGTTGAATGATGCCATCTCTACAGGGTCGAGGAATTCGGTCTTTGCGCCGATGAGTGGGTCTACGGTCATGATAATGTAACCGAAACCTGCTGCCTGGAGTGCCTCACGGTCTTCCTTCTTTGTAGGACCGTCTGAGATAACGATACATGGAACGTCCTTGTATATCTCACGAGCTGCGGTTGGGCCTGGTGCGCTTGAGTTAGGGCTGATCATTACGTAGAAATCAGCATCGAAGTTTTTGAGTTCTGCTGTTGCTGCTGCTTCGTCTTTACCCATTTTAGGACCTGTACCGAATACGCGAACGGAAATTCCTTCTCTTGCTGCGATCTCGTCCTGTACGAGGTCAATCACCTGGCTCATGCCTAAGTTACCTAGCTTAATGAATCCAATCTTTGCCATGTAAAATCACAGTAGTGCAATGGGCAGTGTAGCATATATTACTTTTGGAATAATACCGCTACACTTCAATAATGAATAATTATACCAGAAATAAAATGAAAAATGAGAAAATATGAATGAAAGAATTAATCTGTGTGCACCTTGTTGAGACGCACCCAGAATGTGCTGCCATCTTCAGGATAATTACTATCCACACCAACCTCACCATTATGGAGAGTTACGATCTTATGAACGATTGCAAGACCTAATCCTGTTCCCTTTATACACCCTTTTTTAACCTTATCCAGTCTTGAAAAACGAGTGAAAATCAGTTCTCTGTCTTCTTCAGGGATACCGGACCCATGATCTATTATATTAACCTGCCACTGTTCACCGATATCTGATATAGTTACCTCTACATGGCTGCCTTTTGGACTGTATTTAATAGCATTTGAAATCAGGTTGATAAAGACCTGATCAATAACGGAATTCACCATTGAAGGATAAAAGCTATTGATCTGAACATCCACCGTCATTTCATTCTCTTCAAATCTGGGCCTGAAATTATCAACTATGTTCTCCAGGGTTGAACCAAGATCATGAATCGAAAAATCAATTTCTTCCACAGAGTCAAGTTTGGCAAATTCTGCTGCTTTTTCTATGATAGAGATAAGGTTCCTGTTACTTTTATCAATATTTGATAGCAGTGACTTTTTCTTATCGTCAGCCTCCCATTCAAGAAGGACAGCAACAAAGCCGTTTATCAAAGATGCCGGATTCAAAAGATCATGCCGCATTATATCAGCAAAAAGTTCTTTCAGCTCATTGGAATGTTGCAATTCCTGTGCATAAACCTCAAGTTCCTTCTTGTTTTTTTCCAGATCCTCTATCCATTGTCTGAATGCAAGACCATAAGCCATCATTAATTCTACAAGAGGAGTTGAAAGGAAACCGACTGATTCCATCACACTTTTAGCAGGCAAGTCTGCTGCCAGCTTCTTTACCGCTAGCTCATGCATTTCAATAATATCTTCGGGAGGCACATTTAATCTGACCAATTCATACCCAAGGTCCTCTGACCTCATTAGATATTTTTCTTCACGAGTGGAGACATACCCCTTCAAGATATCGTAATATCTGTCGTTAATTTCATCGTTATTCATATTGATCACTTCATTGTACAGACCAATATGGTTGCATCGTCAGTCATACGTCCATAATCCCCAAGTATTGCCTTTGCCAGTTGTTGTTCATCCTGCAGCAGATACATACCATACGATGATAGCTTAATATGTTCAGGTATGCCATCTGTCCACATGACCAGGAGCCCATAAGAAGAGATATCCACTTTCTCCACATACAGGTGCCTGTATCCACCACCTACGATACCCCAGCTGGATGTAAGATGAGAGGACTTTTCACCATACAACATTGTACGGGTATTTCCAATACCGCCATATTCGAGAGTGACATCATCCTGATAGATGCGTGCAATACTCATTGCCACACCCCTGGTATGCTTGATAGCTTTGTCACAACCTGAAAACAATTTATCAAGCGACTCATCCAGATGGAGAGATACATAATCAAGAGCTTCTTTTGCCGCTTCTTCAGCGTGCTTCCCATGTCCCAGACCATCGATCATGCACATTGTCAATGTGCCATCTTCAAGCCACCAGTCGCACTGGTCACCGCAATGTACATCGTTATTAAATGAACGGGATTCCGTTGCTATTCGCATGAATACCACAACCGTGTTATAATACAGGTATTTGTATCATCTGTCACTGAGATTTCAAGTTCGTCCATCATCCTTTTTACCGCAGATAAACCTGAACCAAGACCTGGACCTGTCGAATAACCATCCACTAAAACCCGTTCAGCATCCTTTATTCCTGGGCCAGAGTCGTTAGAAATAAGTTCAATTCCTACGTAGCCTTTTTTTCTTAACTCACAAATCGTGATAGTGCCACCACTAAGAGTATGGTAAACCAGATTCGAAGCAAGCTCTGAAGCAGATGTGGCTACTTTATGAGCATCTATATCCGAAAAGCAGAGTTTTCTTGCGAAGGATAAGGCTTTTGTCTGGACGTTCGCAACATGTACCAGGTTAGTTACCTCTATTGTTGCTTCCAGATATTTCTCAGTAAATGCATTATCTCCAGTTTCAGACATTCGGACGACTCATTTCTAAATTAATTTTGGTATAACCCGGACTGGATTCTATGGAAAAATCATTAACGAGCCTTTTTGCACCCGGAAGACCTGCTCCCAGACCTCCGCCTGTTGTGTAGCCATCTTCCATAGCCTTATCAATGTCTTCGATACCTGGCCCATAGTCCTCAATCTCTACCTTGATCCTGATCTCTTCAGATGAGGATTCGGTAACTATATGGCATACACCATGACCTGCATATTTTATTACGTTCCTTGTCAGTTCAGAGATGGCTGTAGCCATACGGGTCTGGTCGGCCGAGCCAAATCCAATGTCTGCCATTTCCTGCCTAGCAATCTTCCTGGCTATGAGAATATCATCCTCGATCTTGAGTTCAATACACTTATCAGTGATGTTAATCAACTCCCTCTGATATCATTTCCAGAAGCTTATCAAAGCCTTTATCGAGATTCAGAGCAGTATCTACGCCGATAAGTTCACGTCCCATTTCCACCAGTGTAAGCGCAACCATTGGCTGCATTCCACATAGAACGACCTTAGCACCCATTAGACGTGCCATTCTTGCAGTCTCGTTTATCACACGGGCCATGAAGGAATCAACAATATCCATTGCAGTGATATCTATGATAAAGCCCTTTGCATCACTCTTTTCGAGGAAAGAAACAACATCCGCCTGATACCTCAAGGCATCATCATCGGTCATGTCACTCTGTATTGATGTAAGGAGAATATTCTTTAGTTTAAGTATTGGTATTTGCACGGAAACACCCCTTATCATACCAGTTTCTTGCCTATTATGCCGAATGCTTTTGAGACACCGTCACGCAATGAACCACTGGTAGTGATATCACCGAGGTTAACTCCAAGTGTCACAAGTGTCTGTGCGACATTTGGACTGAATCCTGTAATGATGACTTCAGCACCGAGCATTTTTCCGGCACTTACGGTTTTAAGTATATGCTGGGCAACACTTGTATCGATCATAGGAACACCGGTTACATCCAGAATTGCTACTGCTGCTTCATTCTCTACTATGGAAGCTAGCAGGTTCTCTATTATCTGCTGGGCACGCATTGTGTCAATTACACCTACAAGCGGAAGAATAACAATGCCTTCCCACAGTTTGATGACAGGTGTTGAGAGTTCCATAATAGTACGACTATGGGCACGGACTTCTTCCTCTATCTTTACCCTTTCACTTATATCGACGACATACTCCAGTCCACCCACTATGTTACCCTCTTTGTCCTTCAAAGGGGCAGCAGTATATTCAATGGGAAATGTTTTTCCAGCAGCTGTCATCTTATTTCTCCATACATATATGCGATCACTTTCCATTGCCTGCTTTACACGGCAGTTGTCTGTACGACAATGAGGAGATTGCACTATATCATAGCATTTCTTACCTTCAAGATTCTCCACCTCAAGCCATTTACATCCAACTGCATTAAGAGAAAGAATATTAAAATCCCGATCAATTGCCATGACCATGCATGGCAGCTGGTCAAGAACATCCTTTGTAATATCGAAATTCTCAATTTTAGCAGATATATCATTTGTTATCATCGGAAACCTCCAGACTAGAAGTTGTATTATGAATCCTACATATATAATATTGGTATTATATATTATGGTTGAATTATAGCTTATACTCACACCATCCGCCAAAAAAATAAAAAGATGTACCGGGTATTGTCCGAAAGCCTTAAAAGCAATGTAACTTATCTCACATCAATCTCGGCACTTAAATACTGTTTCAATACGGGATTCAAATTCCAGGTTTGATGAAGTGAGTCGTACCAGCAACAATTCTGATAGGATCAAGTTAATAGTTTTTGATATGGACAGCACCCTTATTGATGCTGAAACCATTGACGAGCTAGCGGAGGCCGCAGGAGTGGGAGACGAAGTAGCCGCCATAACTGAAAGGGCAATGCATGGAGAACTTGACTTTTCCGAAGCTCTTCAGCAAAGGGTTAAGCTACTTAAAGGACTGCCACTTGAAAGGGCAAATGAGGCTCTTGCCAAAATGCCTTTTATGCCAGGTGCGAAAGAACTGGTATCTTACCTGAAATCTCAGGGTTATAAAACTGCAATGGTCTCAGGCGGCTTTACAATAGCTGCTGACCGTGTTGGAGAGACACTGGGAATGGATCACGTGGTTTCAAACGAACTTCTGATAGACAATGGGTGTCTTACAGGAGAGGTAAGAGGTCCGCTGACAGATCAGGGCTCCAAGGAGTGTGTTCTGGAAGAGATCTCAGAAAAATATGGAATTAAGCCTGATGAATGTATAGTAGTTGGCGATGGTGCCAATGACATATGCATATTCAAAAGGGCAAAGTATGCCATTGCATTCAATTCCAAACCGATCCTTCATGCACATGCTGATATTGTCATTACAGAGAAGAACCTTGAAGCAGTTATACCTGTAATCCAGTCTCTGGATTGCGAGTAATGCCAAGTATCGTGCATTAGAGATGCATGAAATGCCAGCTTTTTTGCTGGACCGGGAGGATAATAAGGAAATGATGAAAGAACTGAACGACAAGAAGACAGAGCTTAAGAACCTGTCTGAAGACTACAAGAAGAAACGTAACGAACTCAACGCAGAAGCAAGTACACTCGCAGCAAAGCGTAACGAGCTGAACAAGAAAACAAAAGACCTTATCAATGAAGCACAGGAATACAAAGTGCTCCGTGACGAGAACAACGAGAAGGTAAAGGAGAACAAAGCACTCCGTGATGAGGTCAACAACAAGGCTAACGATGTATTTGCCAAGATCGACCAGATACGCAATGAGAACAACCTTGGTGGTCCTTCTATCAAAGATATCCGCAAGGAGATCGACAGGCTGGAATTCGCACAGCAGACAGAAGTCCTTACAACCAACAAGGAAAGAGAGCTGGTCAACAAAATAACTGAACTCCAGAAACAGTATGTTGTAAAGAAACAGCAGCTTGAAAGCAACGATGAGCTTAAGACACTGCTGAATGAAGCACAGGAGATCAGGGACGAGGCATCCACCTATCACACTACACTTTCAGAGTACGCACAGAAGGCTCAGGAGTATCACGACAAGATGATCACTACCTTCAAAGAGGCTGACAAGGTCCGTGCAGAATCTGATGCTGCTCACAAAGAATTCGTTAACTTCCAGGAAAAGGCTGATGAACAGCACAAGCTCTTCATTACAGCTCAGAAAGAGATCCGTGACATCGACAAAGAACTCCGCAAGATGAAGAAGGGAGATGTTGATGGCAAGAAAGAAGCTTCAAAGGCAGAGGCACGCAAGGATGCAGAAGACATCTTTGACAAATTCAAATCTGGTGAGAAGCTTACTATGGAGAACCTCATGGCGCTCCAGAGATCAGGTTTCCTGAAATAATCAAAATTTAGAGGGTGATTTTTCACCCTTTTTTCAACTGTTTTTTATTAGTTATTTTCTTACTATTGCAAGTTATTAGCTAGTTCTTGAAGTAAAAATATGCTTAAATTTCAGATGATTATCTGAAAGAGTAAAAAAGAAATAATCTTAGCGTTCAAGGCCAAGATGATTTATCCTGAATGAAGAATCACGCATCAGACAGGGACCTGTACCGAACACAGGGTCTGTGTATATCTTCTTCCATATAGATGCAAGACTATCTGAGTGAATATTACCATATGGTTTTGGCATGCATGCACATGGAAGTACGTTACCTTCTGGAGTTACATGGAGCCATTTCCTGCCTGCAAAGCATCCCATTTTTCTGATGATCTGAGGAATCGGGAATACACGGGGACCTTCTGTATGGGAGGTTCTTTCAACAAAATCATCGAACTTTTTGATATCTTCCAGCGAAAGCACTTCTTTCTCATGAGCTTCCCACCTGCCTGTTGGAACTATCTCGTAGAATGAAAGTTCATGAACACCAATCTCTTTTGCAAGCTCGTAGAAATCATCAAGCTCATCAACGTTACGTGGCGAAAGAACTACATAAATTCCAACCAGCAGACCTGCGTCAAGTCCATTCTTGAGAGCATTTACAGCTTCCTTGAAAACACCCGGCCTTCCTCGCATGTAATCGTGCCCTTCTTCACTGGCACTGTCAAAGCTTACACTTAACATTGAAAGACCTGCGTTTTTGAGACTCTCTGCACGCTCCGCAGTCATTCCTACACCTGATGTGAACAGACCCGGAATTGCACGTGACTGGTCTACATAGCTAATAAGATCTTCAAGGCCATCATAAAGCAAAGGTTCGCCACCATCAAAGATTATGAGCGTGGTACCAAGATCAATAGTCTGGTCAATCACACTTTTTACAGTATCAGGGTTTAACCTTGCTTTGTTCTTAGTATCCGGAAGAGCACAGTGAAGACACCTGTTAGGACATTCTTCGGTAATTGAAATTGTGATCTGCTCCGGAACATACTTTCCCCTCATAGCTTTCATCTGGCTTGATACAAGCCTGTCGAATGCCTTGCTTGGTATCGGAGGCATCCATGTTGAATAGATGAGTTTATCCTTTTCAACCTTTGAGGGTTTTGTGTTCTCGAATATTTCCATCATATCCGCTACAAAAGAACCCATAATAGATGATGCAATACCTGAGGTCTTCATTCTTACCCGGTTATTTTCAACCTGGGCATATACCTTGAAAACCGGGTTCCTGTAGAAATAATATTTTGGCTTCATCACTACTTGTTCCTGAAAACTGCCCTGTATGACAGTATAGAAGATGGATTGTTCTTCAGTATCATCTTTGATACTTGTAGTGCCTGATTGAAAGGACTTCCGCTAAGAACCTTCAGGTCCTCACCTTCAAAGACCTCCATCATCCCATCGATCTCCTTGTCAGTCATCTTCCTGAGAGTCTCCATTGCGAACCTTCCAAGATAGTATTCTGTCCTGTAAGCTTCGTTCCAGCGTTTTCTGTACTCGAACAGGAAGTTCTTGAAAGTATTACCTTTTGCAATGGCATCGGCTGCAACATCACCGCACATCTGTCCCGCATGCATACCATAACCAATTCCGGACTGTGCTGCAGAACCTCCGACAATCATCACACCGTCAGCCACAAGCTCACCTGGAATTGCAACTATCGGGTCACCACCAACAGATTTGCTTATAATCTTCACATCATCCAGACCTTTAAGCTCCTTGAACTTTTCAAGCCATGCATCGAAGAAGTCTGAAACATCTGTACCATGCCTGCGTACATACATTCCAAGTGTAGCCCTGTTGCCACCGCATGGAGAGTATGTGGATTTCCATCCGGGAGCATGATTACCTACATAATACTCAAAATAATCAGGTTCACCAATTCCTTCTGCCTCGATCTCAGCCTCAAGGGACCAGGCAATATCCTGTGTATGTTTGATCGGTTTCATTCCAAGAAGTGCGGCAATCCTTGAATTAATTCCATCTGAGACAATGACAAGTTTGCATTTTATCTTGCCTTTTGATGTGCTTACAATAAAGCCACCTTCTGTCCTGAGGACATTGAGCACTTCAATACCGAAGCGAACATCAGCACCTGCATCCCTGACCTGCTTGACATAGAATTCATCGAACTTTTTCCTGTCGAGGAAATAAGCATCACCTTCAAAGAGTACATTCTTCCCGGAAGGTGCGATGATATAGGCACCTTTGAGGTTCTTTATTACATAACTCTGGTCTACTTCCTCTCCGGTCCTGTCAAACATTCCTTTGAAAAATGTGTTTGCAGGATGAGTGGGTACTCCCACAGCTTCCTTCTTGTCGAGAAGTATGACCTTGCAGCCTTTTGCCGATGCATTTCTGGCTGCCATGACTCCCGCAGGGGAAGCTCCTATTACTATGATATCTGCATCCATTTTGAACCTCTAGACTAAATTTACCACAGGATACCGGAATATGCCGGTACGAGTATACAAAGTATTACATCAAGTATGAGAGAACCAAACATTATTCCCCTGTATCTGGAACCCTGAAGGAAAAGTCTTCCTCCACGCTCTTCTGTTGGATTCTTTATGAAATCAAATGACTGGATGAGCATCCATCCGCCTGCAAGCAGTGCGCCTGCAAAGTATATAGGACCTATCTTTGCAGTAATTCCAATGGCAACTGAAGCAATTACACCTACTGTCCACATGAAAGTGACAAATTTTGCTGTTGCGGGAATGCCGAAGGTTACCGGGAATGTTGGTGCTCCTCTGGCCCTGTCACCTTCTACATCCCTTGCCACACCTGAAAGTGTGAATCCCCAGTCTGTAAAGCACATCATCAGACCAAGGAATATTGCAGGAAGCGGGAGAATTGAACCGTAATCCGGTGTTTTCAGGAAGCCTGCAGGGTCAAAGGCAAGCCATATGCCAATGGGCACAAGTCCGTATGCAATTCCTACGGGAACAAAGCTCAGGAATGTCATTCTTTTTGCGAGTTTTGAGTATATACTGATGGTTAACACAGCAATTACAAGAACCAAAAATGATTCCGGATTGAGGTAAAGAGCTGCTGCACTGGCAACTAAAAACAAAAAACCTGCATATTTAAGTGCCTGATCCCTTGTGAGCTTGTTAGCTACAAGCGGCCTGTCAGGCAGGTTGATGGTATCAATATCGATATCACAACAATCATTGTAAACATAGGAACTGGTGATAGCCGCATAGCCACCTATCACAGCTATAATGAACATTATTGGGTCCGGCAGTGCCCCTATTGTGAGATATGATGCCAGTAAAGCGCTGGCTGCAGGCAGGGCTAAGTCCATGTCCGAAATTTCCGGCCTTAACATCTCAAGATAGGGATTTCGTGTTTTAGAGCCTGAAGTGGAAACCAAGTATATCACCTGATAGATTATAGCTTCTAATCTCCAGTATCGTATATTAGTATTAGGGTTATGTGGATTAAAAACCCGGATCGAATTTTAAAAAGTAAGAATTACATCATGTATAACTTCAGAAGTCTGTTGATCAAATCCCTGAATATTCTGCCTCAGCAATCTCCTTAATCCTTCGAATAATAGAAGCCAGACCATCAGCCCTTGCCGGAGACAGATTAGACTTCAGACCGATGGCCTCTATGAAATACAGATCAGTGTCAAGGATCTCCTGAGGATAACGGTCGTTCAGAACCCTGAGTACAAGAGAGATTATCCCTTTGGTGATCATGGCATCACCGTCATACTCGAAATGCAGTTTGCCATCATTGATATAACTCCTGATCCAGACCTTTGACTGACAGCCGCTTATGGAGTTCTCCTCGATCCTGAATTCTTCGGCCATGGTCTCGACCTGTTTCGCAGAGGATATCAGGAGTTCATACTTGTCGAACCATTCGAGTCCCTCGAACTCCTTTATAATCTCATCCTGAACAGCATCAATCATGCATGCAGCACCCTTACTTTCTCTATGCCTTCGACCAGCATGTCTGCATCTTCTTTAGTACTATATAGTGCAAAGCTCGCCCTCACAGTGCCTTCAATGCCAAGTGACCTCATCAACGGCTGAGCGCAGTGGTGACCCGTCCTTACGGCAATTCCCATCTTATCCATGATCAGACCTGCATCATAATGATGGACACCTTCTATGTTGAATGAGATAGCTCCGCACATCTCATCGGTGTTCCCGTAGACCGTCACACCGTCCATTTCCAGCAGCCTTTCCCTTGCATAGGAATATACCTCATGCTCGTGCTCTTTTATCTTATCCATGCCTATATTTTGCACATAATCAACAGCTACACCCATACTTATGGCTCCTGCAATATTAGGTGTGCCTGCCTCATATCTCTGCGGAGGGTCCAGATAGGTCGTCTTTTCAAGGGTTACTTTGTCGACCATTCCTCCACCTCCTCTTGCAGGCAAGAGATCATTGAAACGTTCACTTACATACAGCACTCCCACACCAGTGCCTGCATACATTTTATGGCCTGAAAAAGCAAGAAAATCACAATCAACATCCTTTACATCAATGGGTACATGCTGAACTGACTGGGCTGCATCCACCAGAACCGGAACATCATGGTCTTTTGCAATCTCAGTTATCTCTTTAATGTCATTCACCGAACCAAGTACATTGGAAGCATGGTTTATTGCCACTAATTTAGTCCTGTCAGTAATTTCCATTGAATCTATCAATACATTGCAGTCGTCATCCATCTGAATTGCTTTTAATGTGGCTCCTGCCATCTGCCATGGCACTATATTCGAATGATGTTCCACACCAGTTATCAGAACCTCGTTCCCGGCCAGTACTGGCCTTAACGAGCATGCAACCTGATTGATGGAATCGGTCGTACCGGCAGTGAATACCACTTCACTCGAATTACGGGCACCAATGAAATCACTTACCTTTTCCCTTGCCTTCTCATATCTCTCACTTGAAACTTCGCTCAGATAGTGAACTCCCCTGTGGATATTGCTGTTACCCGACCTGTAAAATTCAGAGATAGCATTGATTACACAGGATGGTTTCTGGGTAGTGGCCGCACTGTCAAGATAGACAAGTCTCTTTCCATAGACCTCTTTTTCAAGTATAGGGAAATCCTTCCTGACATCTATCATCTTTTCACCATCCTAACAAGAGAAAACCATTTCCTTTCATCGGTAAAGACATTCTCCACATCAAGTCCTGCCGCAGCTGCCAGTTCTTCGATGTCATCCTCAGTATACTTGTGGGAATTTTCAGTATGGATCATCTCATCTTTCCTGATGAAGACCCTTTCGTTCAACACAGGGATCATTATTTCCAGATCCTTCTTTGCCCTCAGATGCATCTCGATCCGTGAATATTCCCTGTTGAAAAAAGCCACATGTTCGAAATCGTCCGGGTCGAAGTCGGTCCCGAGATTGTTGTTCGTGACATTAAGAATATTCTTGTTGAACTCAGCCGTAATTCCTTTATCATCGTTATAGGCCCTCTCGATGATATCGATATCCTTCACCATATCCATCCCCAGGATCAGCCGGTCATTAATGTTCATGACCTCACCAAGATTTTCCATGAACTCCATCGCTTTTGCTTTAGTAAGATTACCTATTGTGCTTCCGAAAAAACAGAAGAACCTTTTCCTGTCCCCCGGAATCATCTCCATATGCTCAAGGAAATCGGCAGTGATGCCATGTATCTCCATTTCAGGATATTTCACATTGAGATTGCATGCGGATTTTTCAATAGCCTCCTTACAGACATCAACAGGATAGTAGGCCATCGTCGCACGAACATCCTTTGGAACTTCGTCAAGGAACACAGATATCTTCGAGCAGTCGCCACTTCCAAGCTCCACGATATCACAACCTTTAAGGTCGGGTGCAAGTTTCCGTGCAGTCGATGCAAGAAGTGGTATCTCTATCCGGGGTGGGTAGTATTCCTCCAATCTAGTGATCTGTTCGAACAGCTCGGAGCCACGATGGTCGTAGAAGAACATAGAAGGAAGCGTCTTGGGGTTGGATCTCAGACCTGCTACCAGTTTATCCCTTACCGAGCTCTCCCCGGTGCTGGGCATGAAATTCTCAATTATCATTACTCTGGCACCCCGGTCTCAAATGGAAGGTCATTGTTACTCCATTCGAACCATCCGCCGTCATAGACAGCCGCATTGTCCCAGCCCATGAGCCAGGCATTGAAAAAGGCCTCACTGCCCCTCCAGCCGGTCCCGCAGTAGAAGGCATTGCGTTTATCCGGAGTGATACCTACCTTTTTCCAGCTTTCTGCAACCTCGTGGTATTCCCTCATGGTATGATCAAGGTTCCTGTAGTTCTCCATGTGATACGCATCCGACCCACAATCACCGAACACTGCACCGGGGATACGGCCCTTTTTCTCTATGTAATTATAACCGCTCACTTCTCCGATATATTCCCTCCAGCTTCTGACACAGACCAGATTCTTGTCAGGAGAGGCAAGGATATCTTTTGCTTCCTCCAGGTCAACGGCTATCCCGGGTTTCCGGGGAATATCAACCCCGAAAGGAAGCCTGTTGTTCTCGGTCGGGACCTTAGTTATCCCATAACCGGAATCAAACCATGACTGAAGACCTCCGTTAAGTATCCGTACATCTCTGACACCGGCATAGAGCATTATGAATGCAGCTCTCATTGCACCAAGATGACCTGCACTGCTTCCCGGGAATGGGTCATCATTGTAGGGGAATGAGAATCTTCCGTAGACCACCACCGTGGTATCGGAGCTTATACCTGCACTTTCCAGAGCTTCCTTCAGTTCTTCAGGTGAACGACGGTTCCATGTCTCTGTGGATTCAAGGGAGTTGGTATCCATGGATATTGAGCCTGGTATATGCCCCTCTTCATAGTCAGAAGGATTCCTGTAGTGAACATGGCAAACAACAAACCTGTCATTGTCATATTCAGGAGCGTTGCCCGTGGTTATCAACTGGTTCAGCCAGTCTGCTGAAACAAGTTGCCTGTATCTTTCAAGATGCTCCATTGGCAGATCTCTCTCCAACCATTCAGAAAATGAGTTGAAAACAGTCACATCAGAATATCCAGCCCTTTCAAACTGTCTTGCAACCTCTTCTGTCTTTTTCTGATCGTAACCATAGATCACAAGAGGATCATCCGGCAGGATACCTTTATTCCTGACTATCTCTATCCAGTCGATATAGTGCAACCATTTGTATGGCAGTGACTTCGCACCTTTGATGTGACCCCCCCTTGCCTCATCATTTTCCTTCCAGCCATTATAAGCATCAACCGACCTGATGTCGATCAGTTTATACTCATCCATATTTTCCAATAGATCATCAGTTAAAATAACTCCCATGAAGTTACATTTGCTGGACTCTTATATGTAATTTAGTATCAGAAGAAAACAGAGATTTTGAAAAAAGAAGGAAAAGTTATCAGTCGCTCTTTGGAGGAACAACTGTAACGTTATCCATTTCAGCAAGCTTCTCTACCAGTGGATGTGCAAAACTCTCTCTCATCAGGAAAGTGTAGGTTGCTTCAGGATTCAATTCTATCAACTTAATAGTATTAAGGAAAGCAGTTTCCAGAGACTCATAGTCAGGAGTCCTCACAACCTCTGCATTGAATGGATATACCTCTGCAAGATCCTGGGGATAGGAGCCGAATGGTGGCTTGAATACCATGACATTATCATACTCCTTATCCTTCTTTGTAGGATATGGCCTGATAAGCACTGAACCCTTGATGGTTAGCCTTTCAAGCTGTTTGGTGAAACGAAGAACCTCAGGCCTCTTTGCAGATTCAGGCCCGCAGTAGAAGAAAGTGGACTTGGATGAAGGATCACATTCCTCCAGCCATGAGGAATAATTGGTCATCTGCTTTAAGGCTTCCAGCATTCTTGGGTGTGAGCGGCAGCGCTGTTCTACAAGTTCCAGAAGGTTGCCTTCCCAGATAGCCTGCTTGACCTCTCGCATTTCCTCAAATGTAACATAGAGGTTGTGCCTTGCAAGAAGTTCAGTACAGTTGTGGGCTTTTTTAAGCTCCTCTGCTGTGTGAGCCATACATACCGGACAGGAACATGGGAGATACTTTAGTTTATCCACATGGTAAGTGCCTCTTGAAGTAATGTAGCGTTTGTCCTTTGCATAGAGAGCATAGGCTGCAGAGTCAAAGAGATCACACCCCAGAGCAACAGCAAGTGCAAACATCATTGGGTGCCCGGCACCGAAAAGATGTACTGGTGCTACAGGGTCAAGACCTTTTTTGGCTGAAGCGATAACATCCACAAGGTCTGAATAGCGATAAGCTTCCATGAGTGGAACTACAGCACCGAATGGGTAAACATCAAAACCAACATCTGAAAGCTCACGTGCGCATTCTTCACGAAGGTCTTTGTAAGTGGCACCCTGGACAGGACCTGCAAGGAGCATGCCGCCTTCTTTTACAAGACCTCTTGCTTCCTTAAGACGCTCGATTGTAATATCCATGTCTTCCTTTGCTTTCTCATAGGATACATCCGGATGTGTTGGAATATCCAGAGGGACACCGATATCGGTTCCTATCTTTTGCTGGAAATCGATAATTTCCTGGTTTGTGACTTCCACTTCTCCGTAAACTGAAAGTTGGAAAGAACCGGAATCGGTCATGATTGGACCGTCATAATCGAGTAATGCATGCAAACCGTCTTTGAGAGCTTTTTCCCTTAACTCGTCTTTGCGGTAGATAATATATGAATTCGTGATAAGTATCTCAGCACCAAAATCCTTCATTTCGGATGGTTTTATGGTCTGGATATTTGGATTGATAACAGGCATTACGGTAGGGGTTTCCACCACTCCGTGCGGTGTTGTGAGTTTACCGATACGCCCTGCCGCATCCTTATGTATTATATCGAATTGTGACATGAGCCACTAGATGAGGTTAAGATATATTTAAGCTTCCTCTGGGATATTCTTCAAAATAATGAACGAGGAAATTAACGAGGAAATAATGGAATTTATCCCGAATTTACTATCAGAACTTACTATATAATTTATAATGATTCAGGCATCATTATAGTATATGTATGAACTGCATACCCCTGTTAATACCAAGGCTGTAGCTAAGTACATGGGATATTACCTTCTGGCATTTTCATTTGTTCTGGTAGTTCCGATGATTGTTGCAATAATATTCCACAATTTTGAAGCTGCTGCATATTACGGGGCAAGTGCAGTAATCATTTTTATAGCAGGAGCTATTGTCTACAGGACTTTGCCGGATTACGACCTCGAAACAAAAGAAGCACTCATTATTGTTGCTCTGGTTTTCCCCATATCTGCATTCCTTAGCTCCATTCCTATGTCACTGTCAACTGGTATGCCGTTGTTTGATGCTTACTTTGAAAGTGTATCCGCGGTAACAACAACAGGACTTAGTGTCGCTCCTGCTGATGTAGGACCGGTTTTTCTTTTTGCACGTTCATGGGGGCAATGGGTTGGAGGAATAGGAATAATTCTTGTGGTTCTTTCGGTTCTAATCAGCCCGGGAACTACAGCATCCAGAATCTACAAAGCCAACTATGGAGACATGAAAATAAAACCAACTGTGATATCCACAACCCGTACAATTGGCAAGGTTTACGTCATTATCACACTTGTTTCCATTGGGCTGCTACTGCTCAGTGGAATGTCACTTTTTGATTCCATCTGCCATGCGTTCTGTTGCGTATCAACAGGAGGATTTTCAACACAGATTAATAGCATAGGTGCATATAATGGAAATCTTATACCCACTGCTATAAGCATTTCCTGCTTGCTTGGAGCTATCAGTTTTGTACTCTACCCACATCTGTTCAAGAAGCCGGAGAAGTTTTTCAGGGACAAGGAACTAAAGTTATTCCTGGCACTGATAGTGCTTGGCTCAATTGTATTTGCTTTTACATTATCCAGAGAAAACTTTGAGTATGCTGTGATAAAGGACAACTTATTCCAGATAATTTCTGCGATTACAACTGCTGGTTTTTCCACCTTTGACCTGTCCATCCTGTCGGAAGCATCAAAAGCAGTACTGATATTCATGATGTGGATTGGGGGATGTATGGGATCAACTGCCGGGGGGATTAAGGTTTTCAGAGTACTTTTACTCTTTAAGGTGGTACATAATGTGCTTCTCAGGTTGTTCCTTCCAAAAGAAACTATCACTCCTATGAAGATACAGGAACACATTATAGAAAGTGAGGAGATATACAATCTTGTTACATTCATGCTGCTTTACACACTGATACTTGTAGTCTCATCGTTCATATTCATGCTTCATGGAGTGGAAACAAGCAGTTCTGTTTTTGAGGCATCAAGTGCTTTGAGCACAGTAGGGCTTTCCGCAGGAGTTACTAATGCTGCCATGCCAACGGTGCTAAAAGCAGTGCTAATTATTGATATGTTATTTGGCAGAATTGAAATTATACCATTGATACTGCTGTTTATGCCAGGAACATGGATTAAAAGAAAAAGGAACAATAGGAGGATTGTGAGAACATGAGAGTTATCGTTGTAGGTGCAGGTTCACTGGGAATACTTCTGACAAAGAATATGATCGATCAGGGAAAAGAAGTCATACTTATCGAGAAAGATGAAGCAATAGCAAAAGAGCTTGCTGAAACCCTGGACTGTACTGTGATAAATGCAGAGGGCACTAGACCTGATATTCTGGAAAAGGCGGATCTTCCAAGCGCAGATGCCATTGTTGCCTGTACCAGTAATGATCAGAACAATATTCTTATTGGTTTGATTGCCAGAGATGCAAAAGTTGGGAAGATCATTCTAAAAATAGATGACAACCAGTTCATGGATGTTGCTAATAAGCTTGGTTTTTATTATATGATAAATCCTTCAAGCATTTCATCCAGATATATTGCAGACGTGCTTAGAGGGATTAATACTATTGAACTGAGTAATCTGGTTCGCTCTGATGTTCGTTTTATGGGAATTGTGGCAACAGAAAGTGTGATTGACAGGAAATTGTCAGAAATATCACTACCAGAAGATAGTGCTTTCATTGGGATTTATCGAAAGAGTGATTTTATCCTTGCAGAGAAAGACCCAAAGCTCAGAGAAAAGGACGAAGTTATCATTGTTACAAAGGCTGATTTTATTTCTGATGTAAATGAAGCCATGGGTAGAAACGTGGATAAATAATTATCCATTATTTTGACATTATCGCTCTGTACTGCGCTTTGCGCGGTGCAGTGAGCCTTTAGGATAGTACTAAAATCAAAAATAGCCAAAAGCTCAGGACAAGTTGTAATCAAAAATATAGTATTTAGAAAAGTAGAATCAAATGTGAGTGAGTTGGCAGCGATCCAGAGTTCCCGAAGACTCTCATACTTCAGTACAATAAGGAACGCTGGCGGGCTTATCTTCTGTGTTCGGGATGGGTACAGGAATTACCCCGCCGCTATGGCCGCCAAACTCACTCACGATGAACGATAAAGTTAAAGCCAAGATCCGGATTCGAACCGGAATGGAATCGCTCTGCAGGCGATTGCGTAGCCGCTCCGCCATCTTGGCAATGAGCGATACATGGATGGAACCATTGTATAAATACTTTATCAAAAAACCGTGTATACTCAACACACACATATCAGATTTCGCCTGGACAAAGCAAGACAGACAGGCACGGATTATTAGTAGCCGCGGACTGAACACCTCGTTGCCTTGGTGCGTACATCCCGACCCTATCAAACCGGTCTTTTACCGGGACCCTTAATGTAGTCTCTTTTCAAGTCAGATTTCGAGCTTAGATGCATTCAGCTCTTATTCCTTAGCGCGTAGCTGCTCAGCAGTGCCCTGTCGGACAACTGATACACCAGTGGCGCCGCTACTCTGTTCCTCTCGTACTAAAAGTAGCTTACCCTCAGACTACAGACACCTCTAGTAGATAGTAACCGACCTGTCTCACGACGGTCTAAACCCAGCTCACGATCTCCTTTAATAGGCGAACAACCTCACCCTTGGCCGCTGCTGCACGGCCAGGATGGAAAGAACCGACATCGAAGTAGCAAGCTGCCGGGTCGATATGTGCTCTTGCCGGCAACAACTCAATTATCCCCGGGGTAACTTTTCTGTCATTTTTGGCTCGCACCAAGCGAGCTCAAAAGTTCGCTAGAACCGACTTTCGTCTCGTCATCCACTACTGTGCTGAATAACGTCAGGCTGACTTATGCTCTTGCACTCTTCAGTGGGTTTCCGACCCACTTGAGTCAACCTTTGTGCGCCCTTGATATCTTTTCAAGGGCGTCCCGCCCCAGGCAAACTGCCCACCTATCGGGGTCCTCCTCTCGGAGTGAGGGTCGTAATCCTGGAAGGGTAGTGTCCCAATGGCGACTCCATCGATGCTGGCGCACCGACTTCGACGTCTCCTACCTACACTGTACATCCAAAATCACAACCCAACGACAGGCTGCAGTAAAGCTCCACGGGGTCTTCACTTCCCCCTAGAGGTCTCTAGACTGTGCACTAGAAAGTAAGCTTCACCGGACTCTGGCTAGGGACAGTAGAGCTCTCATTGATCCATTCATGCAAGTCGCCAATTAAGCGACAAGGTACTACGCTACCTTAAGAGGGTCATAGTTACCCCCGCTGTTTACAGGCCCTTCGTCCCGTTGAACCGGGGTTTCAGGTACCTGCACTGAGCAGGATTCAGAGATTGTACTAGCCCTTACGGGTTTGCAATCTCCTATGTTGATATTAGACAGTTAGAGCTCTCTTGTCACTGCGACCTGCTATCTTCATAGCAGGCACTCCTTCTCCCGAAGTTACGGAGCTAATTTGCCGAATTCCCTTAGCCAAATTATTCCGACACGCCTTAGCCTTTTCAGCTAGGGGCACCTGTGTCAGTTCTCGGTACGGACCCATGACTCCCTTTTCACGGGTTCCCGGGTGCAGCCAACTTTCGCCATTACAGATTCGCCCGCTTCTCGCCATTACGGCTCTCCACGGGATTCGCTGCTTAGACGGCGCGACGGCGCCGCTTGGCCTGCCCAAAAACGTTGGTTTCACTGTCATGAGGTACAGGAATATTAACCTGTTTCCCTTTTGGCGTACTCGAATTACGGTACGTCTTAGGACCGACTAACCCTCGGCTGACGATCATTGCCGAGGAAACCTAGCCCCTTCGGCGGATAGGATTCTCACCTATCTATGCTGTTACTATTACCAGGATTTTCGTTTCCGCACGGTCCACAGGACTTCACAGCCCTGCTTCTGCCCGAACGCAACGCCTTCCTACGAGATCACCTTACGGTGCTCCGTGGTATCGGTGGTCGACTTGAGCCCCGTCCATTTTCGGGGCCCCAAACCTCGACTGGTGGGCTGTTACGCACTCTTTAAAGGATAGCTGCTTCTAAGCTAACCTTCCAGCTGTCTAGGGCTTAGGACGCCCTTTAGTATTAACACTTAGTCGACACTTTGGGACCTTAACCACGGGCTGGGTTGTCTCCCTTACGGACTACAAGCTTACCCCAGTAGTCCGGACTCCAACCTTCTACGACGACGGTGAGTTTGGAGTTTGACAAGCGGCTGAGGAATTTCTTCCCCGGGACCACCAATCAGTGCTCTACTTCACCGACTATCTCCAGTTAGGTCATGCTACGACATGTTTCGGAAGGAACCAGCTGATGCCGGGTTAGATTAGCCTTTCACTCCGAGACGCAGGTCACACGAATGATTTGCAGATCAATACCGCTTGCGGTCCTCCACGTAGCTTTCGCCACGCTTCAACCTGCCCACGCCTAGATCACCCGGCTTCGGGTCGTATCCTAATGACTCCACGCACTTGTATACGTCGCTCCTCGTCTTACGACTGCGAGCATGTTGCTTTCGCTTCGGCTTCCTATTTAGAAGTTAGCCATCGCCATTTGAATACACTCCCTGGCCCGTTCTTCAAAACGTAAGATATGACATTGGCAATATTACCCGTACTGCAGCCTCGCGACTGTTTCCTTCGTAATAAAGATCCTTTAACGCCATATCGCTCTATCGCCTCCAGGTTTCAGGCACTTTTAACCTCCCTTCTTGGGGTACTTTTCAGTTTTCGGTCACCCTACTAGTTCGCTATCGGTCTCAAGGAGTATTTAGTTTTGGAAGTTGGTGCCTCCCAAATTCACGCGGGAATTCCGACCCACGCTACTCAGGTTATAATCCAGATCCTTTGGTTGTTGTTTACGTGACTATCACACTCTATGGTCTAACGTTCCAGAAAAGTTAAACTTCAACCAAGTGGGACCTTTAGAAAAAACCTACAACACCACATCTCCCACATGTTACCAGTGGGATTCAGTTTGAACTTTACCGTGTTCATTCGCCATTACTAACGGCATCTCTTCGATTTCTTTTCCTGCCCCTACTAAGATGCTTCAATTCGGGGCGTTCCCGATCATTGATGATCAACACACAAAATGTGTTAGGAAGACCCATTAGGAGATCCCGAGATCATAGGCTCCATGCACCTACCCCGGGCTTATCGCAGCTTGGCACGTCCCTCATCAGCTCTTGAGCCGAGCCATCCACCTGAAGGCATATTTACCAGAGTCCATCTCACTTTGTCCAGTGAGCGTCTGATATATGCATGCATATACACGATTTCATTGCAGCTGTTGTTGCTTCAGCCGCTTCATCCTTCCCCACAGACGTTACTCTGTAGGTGCACTAATAATGGACTTGCAGGGATTCGAACCCTGGGCCTTCGCCTTGCAAAGGCGACGATCTTCCAACTGATCTACAAGCCCATAGAAGATTCACTTATTGAATCTTGCCTTTTTTTCTTGAATCTGACAGTCTTTCGATTTCTGACCGGTAAGTGGTGATAGACGTTGTGCCTATCTTGCTTAGGAGGTGATCCAGCCGCAGATTCCCCTACGGCTACCTTGTTACGACTTAACCCCCCTTGCGAAATTTAGGTTCGAATACGGCACTAGTCCATACCCTCACCCATACCTCACTCGGGTGGTTTGACGGGCGGTGTGTGCAAGGAGCAGGGACGTATTCACCGCGCTATATTGAAACGCGATTACTACGGATTCCAGCTTCATGAGGGCGAGTTACAGCCCTCAATTCGAACTACGGGCGGGTTTATGAGATTACCAACCCTTTTCAGGGTAGGGACCCATTGTCCCGACCATTGTAGCCCGCGTGTAGCCCTGGAGATTCGGGGCATACTGACCTACCGTAGCCCGCACCTTCCTCCGGTTTAGCACCGGCGGTCCCCACAGAGTACCCATCATCCCGAAGGATATGCTGGCAACAGTGGGCACGGGTCTCGCTCGTTGCCTGACTTAACAGGATGCTTCACAGTACGAACTGACGACGGCCATGCACCTCCTCTCAGCGATTCAGGTAAGACCTTCAGCCTGACCTACATATTGCTGTCGCCCCAGGTGAGTTTTCCGGCGTTGAGTCCAATTAAACCGCAGGCTCCACCCGTTGTAGTGCTCCCCCGCCAATTCCTTTAAGTTTCAGCCTTGCGGCCGTACTTCCCAGGTGGCTCGCTTCACGGCTTCCCTGCGGCACCTGAAACGGTCGCACCGTCCCAGACACCTAGCGAGCATCGTTTACGGCTGGGACTACCCGGGTATCTAATCCGGTTCGTGCCCCCAGCTTTCGTCCCTCACCGTCGGACCCGTTCTGGTAAGACGCCTTCGCCACTGGTGGTCCCACAAGGATTACAAGATTTCACTCCTACCCCTGTAGTACCTCTTACCTCTCCCGGTCCCAAGTCTGACAGTATCCCCCAGAAGCCTAACAGTTGAGCTGTCAGATTTCCCGGAAGACTGATCAAACCGGCTACGGACCCTTTAGACCCAATAATAGTGGCCACCACTCGGGCCGCCGGTGTTACCGCGGCGGCTGGCACCGGTCTTGCCCGGCCCTTGCTAACACATGCTATTTATACATATGGACAGCCAACATAATATGCTGGCACTCAGTATCCCCTTATCGCGGTTTCCCGCATTGTAAAGTTTTCGCGCCTGCTGCGCCCCGTAGGGCCTGGATTCATGTCTCAGAATCCATCTCCGGGCTCTTGCTCTCACAACCCGTATCCGTCGTAGGCTAGTAGGTACACTACACCCACTACAACCTGATAGACCGCAGATTCATCCTAAGGCGCCGGAGCTTTGAATCACAGAACATTCCAGTATCTATGATTTATCAGGGATTATCACCAGTTTCCCGGAGTTATACCTGACCTTAGGGCAGATTATCCACGTGTTACTGAGCAGTACGCCATGTTCACGAAGAACATTTGACTCGCATGGCTTAGTCGAATACTGATAGCAGTGACCTCTGGCAGGATCAACCAGAATTGTTGATCACACACAAAGAATTGTTTATTTTTGGAAGTCATTTAGGAATCAGTCGGAAAGAACTCTCTTTGAGAGAAAATTTCCTATTTGCACATAAGTTTGGTTAATTCCTTAATTTGTTTGTAGTTATACACTACCGGTCAGAATTAACCGAACTGCCAAATCCAACGTCAGACTGAAAAAACTTCAGTCTCCACTTGTAAGGCGGTGATTGTAAGTGTTTTCGCGCGATTTGCGCGGACTCCTTCAAAGGTCACCATCGTATATAAGGCTTTCGAACGCGGAGTTCGAAGCCAAAGGACGGACCTTTGGAACACATGTAATGTCCACATTTCCACTCGGATTTTATATTTATGAATTTTATCCTATATGGAGTTTGTGGTACTGTCATAAGACACCCTGCCTATCTGACAGAAAAGTGCTCATGACCCTTCCAAGCTACCTTGGAGGGAATTCATACATACCACATATCCCATATAAACCTAACGTATTTAATTAATTTACTCTAGATAATAACCTGCAAATCAACGATCACATAATAAAAAAAGAACAAAATTATAAACAAAAGCAAAGCTACGCAAGATTTAACAATATAAGTGACATAGCAGTACTCACCCACAAAAATGCAAGAGGGATAAGCTTGCAATATAAGAAAAGAAACAATGTTCCAGATACAGGCGAAGTCACAAGAGTTCGCACCCCGCGTAAAGAAAACAACGAGATTCTAGCCACCGTGGAAAGCATGCTCGGAGCAAATCATGTAAAGCTCAGATGTATGGATGGCGTCGTGAGGATGGGCAGAATTCCCGGATCAATGAAAAAGAAAACATGGATACGGGAAGGAGATATTGTAATTGCAGTCCCCTGGGACTTCCAGAACGAGAAAGCAGACGTAATATGGAAATATACACGTCCACAGGTAAACTGGCTTGAGCGCAAAGGATACCTGAAAGGGTAAAACAGAACATGAAAAAAGAAGTTACAAGCAAAGTAAAACGCATTGATACCGAAGTCGATAAATCAAGGATGAGACGCAAAGACACTGACACTCTTAAAGTAAAAGAGAATGTCTTTGACGAACCAACCTTAAAGACCCTTTATACATTATCTAATAAAGGAATAATAGAAGCAATTGGAGGATCCATCAGCACAGGAAAAGAAGCAAATGTATTCCTTGCTGAAGATGCTGAAAAAGACATAGCTGTGAAGATATACAGAATATCTTCAAGCACCTTCAATTCAATGGAGGACTACATCCTCGGAGACCCGCGTTTCAGAAACGTGAGACATTCGAAACGCGACATAATATTTGCATGGACAAAAAAAGAACAAAGAAACCTAGTACGTGCAAAAGAAGCGGGTCTTAAAGTACCTGAACCCATTGTGGCAGAACGCAACATCCTAGTAATGGAATTTATGGGAGAGGAAGGAATACCCTACCCACAATTAAAAGACTATAAGATGGAAAAAGAGGCTGCAAAGGAAGCATTCAATACAATCATCAATTACATTGATCTCCTGTACAACGAAGCAAACCTGGTTCATGGAGATCTGAGCGAGTATAACATACTCATAATACCTGAAACAGACGAACCCGTATTCATAGATATGGGCCAGTCAGTTACCAGGGAACATCCGCGATCAATAGAATTCCTGATAAGAGATATCGAGAACATAGTACGCTATTTCAAAAAATATAGCATTAACGAAGATCCACACCAGCTGTATACATCGATCAGGAACAAAGAAGCTAAAAACGAAGAAAATGACCTATAACTTACAAAGGTAGACAATTATGACACATATCAAAGTTCCTAAAGACAGAGTTGGCGCAATAATCGGACCAAAAGGTCGCGTCAAACAGATAATAGAAGAGAAATCAACAGCAAGTCTGGATATTGACAGTGAAGAAGGAACTGTAGAGATCATACCAGGAGATGACCCGGTCGGAGCTATGAAAGCGGAGGATGTGATCAATGCAATTGCAAGAGGATTCAATCCTGACAAAACATTCACAATGTTCGATGATGACATGCTGATGCTTGAAGTCATTGACCTTTCAAAACATACAGGAACGCAAAAAGAACTGTTGCGCCTTAAAGGAAGGATCATAGGAAAAGGCGGCAAGACACGTGAAATAACTGAAAGGCTGATAGGCGTGAAAATGTCAGTCTATGGAAAGACAGTTAGCGTGATTGGCACTCCTGAACAAAATCAAATAGCCAGAACCGCAATTGAGATGCTCATTGAAGGAGCGAATCACGGAAGTGTTTACAGCTACTTGGAAAAGAAAAGACAGGAACTACTCCAGTCACAGCTTGATTACTATTAAATAAAACAAACCATTTAGAGATATACGAATAGTATATCTCACCAAAAATATTAAAGCTCTAAAGCCCTAATAACAATCGGAGGACAGATGAGAGGATATATCAACAGTTCCGAGATTAGGACATACACAGCTTTTGTACTGATTCTACTCCCAACAGCAGCCCTTTGTTATAAAGGACACATTGCACTGGGAACAATAAGTTCCTTTGCACTGATGATTATCCTTTTTGCCATGCTTCTTGGATCCATCGTTGATATCCCGTTGTTCACAACAAGATCCAAAAAACCTGAACAACTGTTCAGATATGCACCAATCCTTGAAGATATATATTCAGTGCCTGTCGTAAAAGAACTAAACATCGGAAAGGACAGGGTTTTCAATACAACAATAACCGCGAACCTTGGCGGTGCAATTATTCCTGCACTTGCAACAATATACCTCTTGCTGACACAACCAAACAACACAGCGCTGGAAATTATGCTCATTGTCGTAGTTGCAGTTAGCCTTCTTTCAGAAATGATGGGAGGAATCGGCCTCATAATCCCGGATTATATAGGCCTTATAGCATTACCATTCTCACTGATAGTTTCTCCCGAAAATGCCGCATCGGTCACATTCATTGCAGGAGTTGGCGGGATACTTACCGGAAATATAATCTCAGTACTCACGTTCAACAAAGAAAAAACAGGTAGCGCCTTTATCAGCATAGGCGGTGCCGGTACCTTTAAAGCAATATACCTGACAACAATTGTTGCCAGTTTATTATCATTCTTCGTCCATTGACATTTCAAGCCTCTCAGCCCTACGCTTTTCAATTCTGTCCTGCAGAACCTTTGAAGGAAGGTTGAGAGCCCTGTATTTGGCTATGCCATTGTTTGTGAACCTGAATGGCTGAGGCGTATGATCCAAACGTGTTGCCCTCATTTTCTGAACTGCCATCACAGGCATTGGAGTTGTATCAATATCATTTGTCTGAATGAAGTCAAGGAAAATAACACCATCTCCAAGGAAATCAAAGTCGTCATACTCCTTGACTTCTATCCCATGGGATTTCTCAGTAACAAGAATAGCAGTAGTCTGATTCTTCTTTAGCAAACGATGAAGTCCACGCCACGAAGATGATGTTCTGAAATCACTTGGTGCCGTAAGGATATTCATTGAATCAAAAACAACCCTTTCAGGTTTATGGGAATCAATTATCTCCATCATCTCTTCTGATGTCAGCATAGAGATTCCGAATATTTCAAGATAGCCATCATCGATGAACTTACCAACATCCCACCCAAATCTTGCAAAATGCTGAACTAATTGCTGCGCCCTCTCCTCAAATGAGAAAAAGATACATCGTTCACCATTCTTTACCCCCTCTATGAGATACTGCATTGAAAAAGTAGTCTTGCCAGTACCGGGAGGACCAGTCACAACGACGGCGAACCCTTTGGGAAATCCACCCTCCAGAAAATCATCCAATCCTGGTATCCCAGTTGGGACTCTCTTGATGATACGGTCAATATTCTGAGTATCAAGTTTGGCCTTGAAACGTGTAGAATCAAGATTGAGAAGTGCCTTTTCAAGCACAACATTCTTTGCACCAAGTTCTTTCTCGTATCGCTCAAGAACCTTAATAGCGTCTGCGCTCAACGTAGTATGAATAGGGAATTTGGTTTTCATCACACCACCATATGTACATAATATGCGATTATTATATTTAAAATGTTATGGTATTGTGAACACACATTCAAAATTATGAACATATCTATTCAGAGTCACCTGATGTAAAACCTCTGCCCGGAAGGAAATTTCCTCGACCCCTTGGTGCAATCAGGTCACCATCCCACACAAGTTCACCACGGGCAATAGTATATTCCGGGAAAATACCATCCATACCTTCATAAGGAGTCCATCCTGCCTTGCTATGGAGCTCATCACCCTTGATCTCAGTAACCTTGGAATGATCAACTATAATGATATCAGCATCATACCCTTCTGCAAAATTACCTTTTAAGAACCGATCTAGGCCAAATATCCTTGCAGGATTCTTACTTGTCACATCAATCATGCGCCCCAGCGGCAGAAGATTCCTTTTTACTGCAACAAGCATCAACGGGATCAGAGTCTCAACACCCGGAACTCCGGAAGGTGCACTCTTGATATCCACATCTTTTTCAGCCTCAGTATGTGGTGCATGATCCGATGCAACTACATCAATGGTGCCATCATTTAAGGAATTCAGCAACATCTTTACACTTCTGCGATCCCTCAGAGGCGGATTCATCCGGCCAAATGAACCAAGACGATCCCAGTCTTTGGTTGAAAGGAACAGATGATGCGGCGCAGCTTCACTTGTAATTGAGGGAGCAATGCCCTCTTTAGAATCAAGATAGCGTTCCTTGCGCAGAAGACCAACTGATTCCATGGCACTTATGTGACAGAAATGTGCCTTTATCCCATTTTTTCTTATCAGCTTGATTGCCTTCTCAACGGCAAGTGCCTCACAATAATTAGGACGTGCGCGGGAGTGAGAATCCGGAGCATAGTCATCCTTAAGGAAAGCCTCGCATTCCAGCCTGATCTTATCATCTTCCGCATGAATACATGGAAGCGCATCAAGCTGCTTCAGCACACCCAGTGCTTCATCAAGACATTTTTCATCAATATTGAGAGCACCAGTAGATTCTGCCATGAAGATCTCACCAAATGCAGTGGCGCCACTCTTCCATAACTCCGGAAGTTTTTCAATATTCCCAGTCACTCCACCATATAGTCCGAAATCAACTATAGAATTACGATTTGCGATCTTAAGCTTGTCCTTGAATGTCTTCTTATCAATAGTCGGAGGGATAGTATTAGGGTGGTCGATAACAGTAGTGATCCCACCAGCTGCGGCAGAGCAGGATCCTGTATACCAGTCTTCTTTTTCAATCAAGCCAGGGTCACGGAAATGGACATGGACATCAATACCAGCAGGAAGGGTAAGTGAACCCTTGGCATCAATGACCTGGTTCAACCGCTGAACATCTATCTCTTTTGCAATACGGGATATCTTTCCATCCTCAATAAGAACCTCTGCAGGTTGAAGATAATTGTTGACAAAGACTTTGGTGTTCTTGATAAGAATATCAGACATAGTGTCCTATATTCCTATTGAAGTATATGCTTTTTATGATAGAGCACTCAATGATAAAATATTGAGCAAATATATAGCTACATAGTAACTATATAGGCAATATATACGGCTATCAAGAATATAGTAGTATATATTGTACTTACATAACCCTTATGTATCGATTTTGTAATGGTTCACTGACAAGTTACGTAGAATCCATAACTAAATGGTGAACCAGAATATGATATCAGGAAAATTATTCAAAAACATTTCACTTTGTTTCGTGGTAATGTTAATTATTGCAGCTGCATTCATTGGAATCGGTTGTGTAGATAACGGAGATACAACTACAGAAGACACTGCAGCAGATGATGCAGCTACTGGCGCTACAGGAAGCATTATGATCAAAGGATCAGACACAGTACTTCCACTTTCACAGGCAGAAGCTGAAGAATTCATGATTGAAAACCCTGACGCAGACATCACAGTCATTGGCGGAGGATCAGGTGTTGGAATTGCAGCACTCGTTGATGGCGAAGTCGATATTGCAATGGCTTCAAGACAGATCAAGGACTCAGAAATTGAAAATGCAGAAGCTAACGGCATTTACCCTGTAGAACAGGTAATTGCATGGGATGGAATTGCAGTAGTCGTAAACCCTGAAAACCCAGTAACTGAACTCACTTTTGACCAGCTCAAGGCAATCTACAACGGTAGCATAAGCAATTGGGCAGATGTCGGCGGTGATGACCTTGAAATCACAGTAATCACCCGTGACAGCAGCTCTGGAACATATGCATACTTCAAGGAAGAAGTACTCCTTGATGAAGAATACCGTGCTGATGCACTTGTACAGCCAGCAACCGGTGCAATCGTGCAGGAAGTAGGACAGAACACAGGAGCAATCGGCTACATAGGTTATGCATACCTTGATGACACAGTCACAGCACTTGCACTTGATGGCGGAGATGGCTTTGTAGAAGCTACCCCAGAGAATATCATGGCAGGAAACTACCCACTTGCAAGACCTCTCCACTACTACACAGATGGTGAGCCAACAGGACTTACAAAAGAATACATAGGCTATGTGATGAGTACTGCAGGACAGGAAATAGTATCTGACGTAGGATACTTCCCAGTAAACTAAAAACAATACAGGTATCAGAGGAATAGATGTTAAATAGATACCTGAAGGAAAAGGGCATTGAGTCACTCCTCTTTGCATCCGGGGCAGTGGCAGTTGTTGTCCTTTTCCTCCTTTGTATATTTTTATTCCGCGATGGAGTATTATTATTTGAAAATTATCCGGTCACTAGTTTTTTAACCGACACTAAATGGTTCCCAACAGCGGACCCGGAACATTTCGGACTACTGCCACTGTTCCTTGGATCATTGATAGTAACTGTTGGAGCAATATTATTCTCAGTTCCACTTGGACTGGCAGCAGCAATATATATTTCAGAACTTGCTAATCCCAAAGTTGCCAATTTCCTTAAACCAATCACAGAAATACTTGCAGGAATCCCATCTGTGGTCTACGGTTTCTTTGGTCTTGTTATACTAGTACCAATTGTACAGAAGACACTGGGACTCCCAACTGGCCAGACGGCACTTACAGGTTCGATCATGTTAGGCATTATGGCTTTGCCTACGATCATATCCATTTCAGAAGATGCTATTAGTGCAGTCCCAAGATCTATCAAAGAAGGATCACTTGCACTGGGCTCCACAAGATGGCAAACAATATACAAAGTAACAGTTCCTGCAGCTCTTTCAGGAATATCTGCAGCTGTTATGCTTGGAATTGGAAGAGCGATTGGCGAAACAATGACCGTAATGATGGTCACAGGAAACTCAGCCGTAATACCAGGATTTCCCTCTGGCCTTTTTGAACCAGTCAGAACAATGACAGCAACAATCGCCCTTGAGATGGGAGAAGTCCCACAGGGAAGCGATCACTTTCATGCACTCTTTGCAATCGGTTCTGTACTTTTCATTACTACATTCATAATCAACATCATAGCCAACTATATAAAAAGGAGATATAGGTTCGACCTGTGATAACCATGTTTTCCAATGCAAAAACAAATGAAAAAATAGCCTTCGGGTTATTGAAATTAGCAACGGGACTGGTTGTTCTCTTTGTACTGGTAATCCTTTATTACATAGTATCCAACGGATACAGTGCCTTAAGTATCGAGTTCATTACTGAAATGCCAAGGCATAGAATGACAGAAGGTGGAATATACCCTGCCATAATAGGTACAACATACCTCATTATAGGATCAATAGCTGTTGCACTGCCACTTGGAATGCTTTCTGCTATTTACCTAACAGAATATGCAAAACCCGGGAAAACAACCTGGGCAATTGAAATGGCCATCAGCAACCTTGCTGGAACACCATCCGTCGTTTTCGGACTGTTCGGACTTGCAATGTTTGTAAAGTATCTTGACTTTGGCCCCTCAATCCTTTCTGCATCCCTGACACTTGCACTGCTGATACTTCCAGTGATAATCAGAGCTAGCCAGGAAGCGCTTCTCACAGTACCAAAAGAATACAGGGAAGCATCACTTGCACTTGGAGTTACCAAGTGGGAAACTATCAGAAGAGTAGTTCTTCCAGCTGCAATCCCTGGAATGATAACCGGAGCAATCCTCAGTATCGGAAGAGTTGCAGGCGAAACTGCACCAATCCTGCTTACAGGAGCAGCATATTTCCTGCCAAGACTCCCAGATTCAATTTATTCACAATTTATGGCACTGCCATACCACCTTTATGTGCTTGCAACGTCGGGCACCAACATTACCCAGACCAGACCAATACAATACGGTACAGCCTTGATACTGCTAATAATCGTACTAAGTGTGAACGTCGTTGCGGTAACTGTAAGATCACACTACAGAAAAAAGCTCAAAAGATAATCCAATCAAAGCCTAATTCAATATCAGACTAAGAGGATAACATATGCCAGAAATTTATGACAACGGGACCGAAATTGAGGTAAAGAACCTTAACCTCTGGTATGGAGATAACCATGCGCTCCATGACATATCAATCGATATCCCAAAGAATAGTGTAACCGCTTTTATTGGCCCATCCGGATGTGGAAAATCCACGTTCCTCAGATGCCTTAACAGGATGAATGATCTTATTCCCAGTTGCAGGATAGAAGGTAATGTCAATATTAGTGGAGAGGACATATACACAAAGGGTACAGATGTTGTAGATCTCAGAAAAAAAGTAGGAATGGTTTTCCAGAAACCAAATCCATTCCCAATGTCAATTTTTGACAACATTTCCTATGGACCAAAGATTCATGGTTTTAGCAAAAAAGAGATGCCAGCAATAGTTGAAAACGCCCTCAAATCAGGAGCACTCTGGGAAGAGATATCAGACAGGCTTGATGCTTCTGCACTTGACCTTAGTGGTGGTCAGCAACAGAGATTGTGTATCGCAAGGACACTTGCAGTTAAACCGGAAGTGATACTTTTCGACGAACCTTGTAGTGCACTTGACCCAATATCCACAAGCAAGATCGAAGATCTCATCCTTGAGCTGAAAAAAGATTACACAATTGTCATTGTAACACATAATATGCAACAGGCTGCCAGGATATCAGACTACACAGCATTCTTCCTGCTGGGCGACCTGATAGAATTTGGTAAAACAAACCAGATTTTTGAAAATCCTCAGAAAAAAGAAACAGAAGATTATATCACTGGCAGATTCGGGTGAAATTAAATGACAAGGGACTTATTTCAGCAAAATATGGGAACGCTTAAAGGATACATTATTGAAATGGGAAATTTATCCAATGAGGCAATACTCGGATCAATACAGGTACTCAAAACACATGATCCTGAACTTGCAGACCTGATTTACCAGGGTGATGAGATAATTGACGACTATGAACTGAAAGTCGAAAAATGTACGACACAACTGATAGCACGCCAGAATCCAACAGCCGGAGATATGAGACTAATAATTTCCTGCTTCAAGATAGCTATTGATCTGGAGAGAATGAGTGACCTTGCTGTGGATATTGCTAACGTTGCCAAATGTATGGAAAAAGAACATACAGAGCACCTGGACAATATTCTGAAAATGGCTGAAATATGTGATGAGATGCTACAACAGACAATCAAGGCCTTTGAGACACTTGACCATGAACTGGCAGCATCTACAGCCTTAAAAGACGAAGAAGTTGATAAACTATTTTATGGAACACAAAACAGGCTTATTGAATCGATGATGGGCGATAAAGCACTCATTACCAATGCATCACACCTCCTACTGGTACTCCGCTACCTTGAGAGGTTTGGAGACCATTCATGCAATATTTGTGAGAGTATTGTCTATATGGCCACTGGTCAGAGAGTCAATCTCAATTAATACCTAAAAATACAGCAATAAAGCCAAAATCACAGATTCAGAGCTTAGATTAAATAAAAAGCTTGGATTTTCACTTTTTTATTAAAGAATTGTTGTAAATATCTGAAAGAATCGTTTTTTACAAAAATAGATGAAAAATAGGAAACTACATGATACATTGACAATTATATATTAGTTAGAGAATCATTATAATAAACATCATTCGATGCAAAGCAACCAAAATGCATAATAAATGTATAAAATCATGATAAAAGATAAACAGATATTATAATCGGGGTGAACAAATGACGCGTACAAAGTACTATGAAAGTCTTGATAGTTTGAGAAGCGATGTGAAAGAAATGGGGATGTTGGCACATGAAGCCATTGAAAACTCAATAAAAGCCCTGGAAGAGCTTGATAAAGAGCTGGCAAAAAGTGTAATTGATGGAGACCAGCCAATCGACGATTATGAAATGAAAATTGAAAAATCAATATCTCAAATAATTGCACTCCAAAGCCCTACCGCAGGAGATATGAGATTTGTTACATCATGCCTCAAAATAGCAATAGATATTGAGAGAATGAGTGATCTTGCAGTGAATATTGCAGAGATTGCAGAAAGAATAGAAGGAGATCATGTCAAGCCTCTGGTAGACATCCCCAAAATGGCAGAAGTTGCCAGCGGAATGCTTGAACAGGCAATGATAGCTTTTGAAATAAATGATGCTAAACTTGCTGAAGCTACTGCGAAAAAAGATGATGAGATTGACCGGGCATTCTATGCTATTGAAAAAGAGCTCATAGAAATGATGGTAGCAGATGCTAGTATAATTACAAACGCATCACATCTTCTATTCGTGATCCGCTACATTGAGAGAATAGGAGATCACGCATGCAATATATGCGAAAGCATAGTCTACATTGCAGAAGCACAGAGAAAAGATCTGAATTAATCTTTAAATTGATAGAATGTTTAGAAATCAAACAGCGAACTCTGTGATTTCCTGTTCACAGGTGTTTGCTGGGTTTTTACTTCCGCTTCCTTTTGCTTAAACTTTTTAACAGGAGATTCTGGCGGCTTGTCAGAAAAGTCAAATAAACCTTTTTGCTTTGAATCATAGTCGAGGTTTGCCACATCCACTCCAAAAACACCCAGAATACGCTCTACCGGAGGCAACAACTGTTTTTTGATATAATAGTCCACATCAATAGGAATATTGTTCTCCTTTACGTATTCGGGATCTTCAGCGCGGTTCACAAAAAGGTCTTTGCCCGCTATGATAACAAAAGGAATACGTTCCCCCACAGGAGGAGGAGTTCCGGTTCTTTCTTCTATTTTTTCCGCCACAGTCAGATGAGGTTGTTTATTTTTATAGCTGGTAGCCTTCTTGGAGAACATACGAGTCATAGTCAAATCTTCGATTATATCAGAGTCATTCCTGACATCGATATTCCGTACACCATCAACCACTTTTCGAACATGCTGCACAGCAGCCTCTACATTACCTTCCTTAAGCACTAACTCAAGGATACGGTTAAGAGTCTTGGATGTGAGCTCACACCAATCCCTTCGCACCGTTTCCATGCCCTTTACCTTTATGCCACCTTTCCATTCTTCCCCTGACCTTTCAAATACCCATATTGCATAACGCTTCTTTGCGATGAAAAGAGCACGTTTTGCAATGGATTCAAACTCTAATTCCATCGGGTCGGGAAGAGAAGCTGAAACTGTTGCAGCGATCTTGCTGCCTACCAGACCGGCATCATCAAGAGAGATTTCCTTCTTGGAAGCACACTGAACAAACACACTGTCAGTATCACCATAAACTACTGACAGGGACACCACATGATCATCAGGTTCAATCGAGGGCAATTCTTCTGTAAAATAAGCAGAACCATCCTTCAGGATTACTTTGCTGATACCGCCATTAATAAGAGCACGTGTATTGAGAATATTTTCCCTTCCAAAACTGGTTACGGCATTTGCAAGAGTCAGACTGTAAAGTTTTGCACGAGTATATCCGGAATAACCATAAAAACTATTAAGCAGAATCTTCAGTGCAAGCTGTGTGGCATCAAGTACGCGATATTCGGATTCATCTGATGCATTTTTCATTTTCCTCTTGGTCTCAACCCTTCTCTGAAGCAGACTTTCAAGAATGGATGGCATTATACCCTTAGAAACATGTGCAGATACAAACTCACCGCCTGATGGAGGAACTATAGTTTCCCCTCCTGCAGGACGGTCTTGCTCCACAACAGTCGTATAACAGAGATTATGTGCCATCATAATAGTTGGATAAAGTGATTTGTAGTCAAGAATCACAACATTCTCAAGCAGTCCTTTTTTAGGCTCAAGTACTTCACCGCCCTTCAGACCCTCACTGCTGCGATTCCTCATCGCTACAAGTTCATCACTTGGCTTTGGAGGAATAACCCTACCCTGCTTGCCATATTCCCTTAAAAGAAGGTTATCAACCATTGAGGTCTGGCCACCGTCGACAACTTCCTGAAGAAGAGAACCGCTTACCTGAGCCACTGCTATATGCTTGTCAAGAAGACGAAGCTTCAGGATTAGTTCGATTGCAAGCTCTGAGTCCCTGCGCGCATAATCTATGAACTTTAGGAGCTTTTCACCATCATCTAGCCAATATTCTTCCATCTCGGATGGCGCAACATCCAATTTCTCCATGTCCAGTAACTCTTTTGCCACATTCCTTAGTGTATAGCGTTTAAGACTGTACTGACTCCTTATAAGTGGTAACGCATCCACAACAACCCTTCCAGGAATTGATACCATTGTCCTGTTGCCTATCTTACGGTAACTTAATACCCTGCCATCGCGTCCAACCGTTGGCCTGACAGATTCACCTGAATTGGAAAGGATGGCAACTCTGTCGGCAATATAAGGAATATCAAAATCATTTATGTTGTAACCTGATACAATATCTGCGTCATATTCCTGGAACAACTCAAAGAACCTGTTAAGCATCTGAGTCTCGGTATCAAAACTTATGACATCTTCCCCTGCGCCTTCTACTTTTTTGGATACCAGAACAAGAGTGTCATGTCCATTGAATGCAGGACCGAAAGACATACTTATCATAATGACGGGAGATGTCTCTGGCACAGGCATTGAACCATCTATAGGGAGGCATTCTATGTCGAATGATATATGCTTAAGTGGAGCAACGGAGAGCTTTTCAGTTTCTTTAATAGACGAAGCGGTGAATACTGAATCACAGTAAATATGATCATTAGAAAATGGAGTTTCCGAGATCTCCTCTGTAGTAACCCAACCCATCCCATGCAGGCCCATATCGATCATAAAACGGTTTCTGAATAGGATATCAGTCTCATATACTTCTTTGGCGCCCGGGAGATTAAGAACATCATCACGTATTTCTGGAACATTACGAGGTTCCATGGTAGTAATGCATAACATTGGTTTCTTTGACACCTGATAACCTACAGGCTCAAATTTAGGAACAATCTCTACCTTCCTGATCACATCAAACCTTTCTTTCAACATAGTGGCAAGCTTATCAAGCTCCCCCTCTGCATTCATATAGAAATAAGGTTCAAATCCCGGTACAAAACAGCAGACGCTTTGTCCGTCTTCTGCTCTACCAAAAAGACGGATAACAGGACCACTTTCATGTCCTATGTAATCAGCATCCAGTATCTGAAAGTTCATATGACTTACCTTACAGGCTTGCACCATATATGCTTTACGTTGTAATTAAAGAAAAAATAAGGAAGAATGCCCGGAGCGTGACTCGAACACGCGACCTCCAGATATCTCAGGAGATTTTGGACGCACGGAATTTTATTCCCTATGAGTCTGGCGCCCCAACCAACTAGGCTATCCGGGCAGTGCAGCATGTAAAAGGGCAAAGTCATATTAAAGCGTATCGATTGAAAGAGAGACAGTCTAAAGAATAAAAATAGAGCGAAAAAGGATATTGAACCTAATCAATATCCAGTTGATTCGGCCAATGTGAGCAGTACTTCAGAATCTTCTGTTGCGCCACCTACAACAAATACGAACTTACCGTTGCTCCAGATGTAAGTATATCTTTTAGCATCTTCCATACCTACTATTACATAATCAAGTATTTGTACTGCAGAATGTCCGTTTATAGAAACATCAGTGAATCGGTCACCTACAGCAAGATCACTGAATTCACCTTTGTATGCATTTATAAATTCTTCGGCATTTTCAGCACTGTTAGTTTCAATAACATCAACATAAACATCTGTTGACTCTGCATTAGTATAGAGACCTTCTGAACCCCCTACAATGCCCTCAACCACTGCATACTCAGAGCCTACTGTTTCTGCAGATAAATCACGGATACCAAGTAACTCATAGTTTTCAGGGAGATTATCAATTGGTACAAGGTCAGCTGTTGTCTCAGAATCCGTGATAGAACCTGCCGATGATGCAGGAGTTTCTTCTACAACTTCATCCGTGCAACCGGAGATAGACAACATTAGAATACTTAGTATTAGAACTAAAATCATTTTTTTCATGGTTACACCTCTTAAAAAATAATATTAAATTAAAAAAGATAGTAAGAAGGGATTAACCCTTCTTCATTTTAGAAATTTAGTTTCTTCTGACAAGGTATGCTACTGCAAGGAGACCAGCTACTGCGAAAACTGCTTCAAATCCAGGGGATTCTTCAGTGTCCTCTGCAGGTGCTTCTTCTTCCTCTACAGGAGTTTCTTCCTCTACAGGTGCTTCTTCATCAACAACAGGAGTTTCCTCTCCAGCTACTTCTTCATCAGCAGGCATTTCTTCATCAGAAACTTCGCCTACACCGGAGTCGTCAACTGTTACTTCTTCACCGATTGTTCTCTCGACGAATGGATAGTATCTGAGTTCACCATTATCTGAATCAGCAGTCTTAAGCATTAAGCCTTCTGCGAGAGTGACGGTCTTGTCCTTTCCGAATCCGATTGAATTAGAGTTGAACATGCTGATTTCAAGTCCAGAAGCAGAATTGACTTCAAGTTCACCAAATTCATCTGAAGATTCTACTTCAAGAATATTCTCGTAGTCAATGAGCCAGAGACCTTCAACAACAGCGAGGCTGTCGACCTGACCCTGGAATACATCAGTGATCTTTGCTCTGAAGACGATTACATCAGTCTGATCTCCGACATCAGTGTCGTAGTCCCAGGTTGCTTCGCCATTATTTACATCGACAACTTCATCCTCGACGAACTCGCCATCTTTGCTGAGTTCCATCCAGACCTTGTCACCCTCAACATCGATCTGCTTTGCAGTAAGCTCATAGCCATTTGCGAGTTCAAGTGCAGAACCGGTCCTGAGTGTGTATTTGTCATCATTGTCAACAAGAAGCTTTACAAGTTCACTTGCATCTGCGTCATCAAGTGGAACATACATCTCTGCAAATAGACCAATTACTGGGAAGGTTTCGTTATCTGGATAAGCAACGCCCTCTTCTCCGGCAAATGATCCTTCATACTCGGTCTGCTGAATTGTAGAGTTATACCACAAGTCCTTCTCTGCAATGTTCCAGTTGTTTGGATCTATTGTAAGTGTCTCTGAAGATTTGTTGGCATCAAGATCGTACCAGAAACCTGCAAATTCAGCTGCGGTCCATGTTTCTGAAGCGTTACCGTATGCAACACTACCCCTTACCTCATAAGTTCCTACATCAGTGTATTCCTTATAAAGTGCAAATCTGAGATCCCCAGATGCGACATCTGCAGTCTTAAACATCAGACCTTCTGCAAGGTCGACGGTCTTATCATTGGAAAGTGTGAGTGTACCAGAGTTAAACATGGAAATTGTATTTCCAGTAGCAGAATTGACTTCAAGTTCACCAAATTCATCTGAAGATTCTACTTCAAGAATATTCTCGTAGTCAATGAGCCAGAGACCTTCAACAACAGCGAGGCTGTCGACCTGACCCTGGAATACATCAGTGATCTTTACTCTGAAGACGATTACATCAGTCTGATCTCCGACATCAGTGTCGTAGTCCCAGGTTGCTTCGCCATTAGTTACATCGACAACTTCATCCTCGACGAACTCGCCATCTTTGCTGAGTTCCATCCAGACCTTGTCACCCTCAACATCGATCTGCTTTGCAGTAAGCTCATAGCCATTTGCGAGTTCAAGTGCAGAACCGGTCCTGAGTGTGTATTTGTCATCATTGTCAACAAGAAGCTTTACAAGTTCACTTGCATCTGCGTCATCAAGTGGAACATACTTCTCTGCAAAGAGACCAATTACTGGGAAGGTTTCGTTATCTGGATAAGCAACGCCCTCTTCTCCGGCAAATGATCCTTCATACTCGGTCTGCTGAATTGTAGAGTTATACCAAAGACCTTTCTCTTCGATAGAATCTCCGCTTATCAGTGAACTGTTAAGGATAGTGAGATTTTCACTTGACTTGTTGGCATCAATATCATACCAAAAACCTGCAAAGTTCGTTTCATCAAAAACAAGGTCACCATTAGCATCTACTATAGTAGACAGATTAGTGCCATTGTAGACTTGACTGCGCACTTCGACTGTCTCCACAAGAGCAGTTGCAGGCACTACTAATGCTGCAATTGCAAGAAGAGCAACTAATGCGATAGTTGTAAATCTTTTCATTATTTTCCTCCGTATTTATTCGTGTAAAAGAGTGAGAATCAAGGAATAAAGCGAATTTCGCCCTATTAGTCTTCTAGCTTCAGACAAACAGTTGAGTTCGTCTTTTGCCGAAGGAGACTTCATCACCCTCCTAATCCCGTCATATTGGATTACAAGTGTTCTATTAAACAATTGCCGTATTAAATCTTTTGTGGTCTAAAACAGGACAATTATCGCATTGCATTGGCAAACACCGATGCATTCGACGGTAAATGTCGAACTCGTTTAGAAACAAAGGTCAAAAAACAGACAAATCATAAATTAATCTTCACTAATTGTCGATGTATGAATTGAAGATTTAGAAAAACATCAATGAAATCAATGCCATTGAAGCTAGAATAGTTCAACATATTTATATATGTTATTACATAAAACAGACATGAAATAAAAGTCTGGCAAAATTCAGAAAATTTTCGACATTATTAATCAATGAGGGATTTACCAATTATTAAGGAGTGAAAAATAAGATGTTCGATGGTGCAGTTTCTGAAGAAATATCAATGGAAGATGAAACAAATCGTGTCAAAACTGGCATTCCAGGTTTTGATGAATTATGTGGCGGCGGCCTGATACGTGACCGAACATACCTCATATCAGGTACATCCGGTGCAGGAAAAACAAATTTCTCCATACAATTCATATACAACGGAATCACGAAATACGGAGAGAATGGAATTATTGTGGCAACCGAGGAAAGACCTGAGCAGATCAGGGAAAACGTCCTAAAGTTTGGATGGGACCTTCAGGCACTTGAAGATGAAAACAAACTCGTTATCATCGATGCATGCTCTACTAAGATAGGCATCCCCTCTCAGGAAAAATATGTTGATGTGAGACCATTTGACATCAGGTCAATGATGGATCAGATCATAGCTACACAGGAAGAGATCAATGCAAAGCGTGCACTTGTTGACTCTACAACATCTGTCAGTTTCTATCTGCAGGACCCTGCTAAAATCAGAATAGAACTTCTTAAACTCAGCACCACACTGGAAGTTATTGGCCTTACATCAATGATGACATGTGAACTAATTGACGAATCCAAACCTTCAAGATTTGGTGTCGAAAACTTCGTCACTGACGGTACTATAGTATTATACTACAAGAGGCACGAGAACGTCAGAATGAGAAGTATGGAAATATATAAGATGAGAGGATCGGATCATAGTAAGAAGATCCACCCGTACGATATAACTCCTGACGGATTTGTGATCCATCCGCATGAAGAAGTCTATTCAATGTTTTAATAGATCATAAGTCAGGATACATTTCTTCATGGCCGCATTCTACGCATTTATAGATTATCAGTGTGCGGCCAAATTGATCATATCTTTTTAGTACAGGGTATCGCCAGCGGTTCATTTTACCTTCACAAACAGGACATCTGTAATTCATTATTTTCACCAACAATTAATTATATAAAAGCATATATTAAATTAACGAATAAACATTTACTCAAACTACAGAAATCCAGAGATAAAATGGACCAATTGAAACATGTTTCGTGTGGTATCAAAGGACTTGATACAATCTTAGGAGGAATCATGTCGCCCTCCACAGTCCTGATAGCAGGATCATCCGGAGTAGGGAAAACTATTATGTCACTCCAGATGTTATCAAATGCTTCCAAAAATGGGGAAAACGCACTATATATCCCGATTACAACCGAAAGTCCTGAAAAACTGATGCTTTACAATTCAACACTTGATTTTTATGAGGACTCCTTTGAAGTTCACCCTATTAACAGGCAACTGGCTGAGAAAGATCCGCTGACCACTTTAATAGAAATAGGAAACATCCTTGAATCGAGAAAACCTGACAGACTTGTCATCGACCCTATTACACCACTGGGATATGGTTTTATCGAACAGGAAAAAAGAAGATTTTTTTATACACTTGATTCCATGCTACAGGAAAGAAATATGGTTACATTCCTGGCAGGAGAACTACTCAAATCCGATATTCACAATTCTGTTGTCAGTCATCTATCTGATGGAATAATATACCTCTCCAGAGAAGATAGGAACGCAAGAGCGGACCATCGCCTTGAATTCATAAAGATGAGAGGAATCGATCCGGGCAAACGTTCAGAGATTACTTCACACAAATATCTTTACAACATCAATTCATCTGGTTTTACGGTCTATCCCCACCTTAGACCTGTAAAAGAAATAGATCTTGATGATACACAGGTCGAAATTGGAGTCCCAGGCCTTGACAGCATGTTTGAAGGAGGATTATACCGTTACAATAGTTTGCTTGTTGCAGGTGTCCCGGGCACCGGCAAGAAACTTTTTGGATTGCAATTTATACTAAAGGGACTGGAAAACAACGAATCTGCAATGGTTATCACCTTTGAGGATACCCCTCATCAGATGATACTTGATTCCAAAAGAATGGGTTGGGAACTGGAAGAATACATTAATAAAGGACTTTTACATTTTATATGCACAAATCCAAATCAAATATATCCTGCAGAACATGCTGACAGGATTAAGGAAATAATAGAAACGAACAATATTAAAAGGGTTTTTTTTGATGGTACTAACCACATGGAGATATCCATACCTGATATACTTGAACTTAAGGGATATATCTATTCAATTACGAGTTACCTTAAAAGCAAGAACATAACGTCTTTGTTCACCACAGACATTGCACCTTCGGAATGCCCAGGTAACGAGAAAATAGATATCTCATCAATAATGGATTCTGTGTTAATTTTACATAATTCCAAAGCAAGAGACCGCAGATACATGTGTGTTACTAAATCCAGAGGTGCAAAACATAAACGTTCAATAAAGGAGTATGCAATTACAGAGAGCGGCATAAAACTCAGGACAGACGCCCTTATTTGAATATGTTACATAGTTCAACAAACAACGAATAAGCAAAAACGAAAAAAGATAGAGGGATTAAATGCTCTGAACCTTACGTTCCAGAGATTCCCCCAGTTCAGTAAGCATATACATATCAGATTCCTGAACTATCAACTCTTTTTCAAGCAACTCTTCCACGATCTTTTCTACTGATGGACGTGCAATGTGCATGTTCTTGGCAAGTTTTCCGGCATCAAGCTGATGTTTAGAACCTAAGAGAGTAAGCAATTTCTGGCGATTCTTGTTACCAGTTACAAATCCAATCAATTCTTCCATTTTAGGCCTCCTATATAGTATTGTCCAGCATTGTATATATTACTTTTACATGTGTAAATCCGGAAAATGTATTTAAAACCATCGAACACGGTTATGCTAACCGCCGAAGGATACTTTTATAACCTGTAATGCATATCTAAGGGTGGCAGGCTAGTCCGGGTAGGCCGGCGTTACCTGTAACCCGAAATCGCCGATACGCGGGGGACGAAGCCTGAAGAAGATGTTTGGACCATTTTCAAACCTGTGATTTCAACTGAGAAACCCCGTCCTGCTTGGATGACGTTGATATAGGTGCTTGCTGGAGAGCATGTACTTATACCTTAACTGTGGGAACCAGCCCAGGCCCGGAAGGGAGCAGGCCTACCGTAGACAATCGTCGCTTGGAGGGTTGCGGGGTGGAGAAGAAATTCCAGACCACCTGATCATGGAAAAAGCAGCGACTTCGGGCGTGCCTGTCACTTTAACCCGGAAAACGTTAAATACCTGAATTGCATTTAGGAACGAACACTACAAATATGACGAGATAGCCAAGCCCGGTATGGCGCAGGATTGCTAATCCTGTGGTGCTATGCGCCTCGGGGGTTCGAATCCCCCTCTCGTCGCTCTGTTTTTAATAAATGTCAAACCATAGAGTGAACATCATGCCATATTTCACTGGCAAGAACCTAATAGAATAAAGGAGAGAATAAAATATGATGTCTGAAAAAACAGTAGTTCCTTTATTAAACAAAAAAGATAATGAAGCAGAGTTAGGCAGAAATGTTGCATGCACATCATGTGGTGCAGGATGCGGCGGAGGATGCGGCGGCAGCTTTGGAATAAAAGCAGGCTCTGAAAAAGAGGTGGTGTTCAGGAATATATTCCTCTACTTAGCAATGGGTGTGATAATATTCCTTGTAGCATACCTGGCAACAATGTTGCTCTCATGGATTAATCCATAATCATCCTTTCTTTTCTTTGTCAAAAGGATATCTTTTGATGCTCCCACAATCCAAACACGTTATTATGATAGTGCCATCCTTCAAGCGCACCCTTGAATTACTTCCCGTTAATAGCAAAGAGCCACAATTTTTGCAAAAACTTCTTTTCAGTTCAGGGGGAATACTGACTCTGTGACGCATCCCTATTTTACGGGCAAGTGAAACATATCTTTTGCTCATTTCAGGGTTCTCTGAAAACTCACTTTTTGCAAGGTCAAAAAGATACTCAATTCGCTCCTGTGCAATATTACGAGCTACTGCCTTGTTATTTTTCCGGGATTTTGCCATAATAAGCACCTGAAACTTAGAAGAGCAAGACCTCTGCGGATGGAAGCTTTGAATGTATTGCATTTACAAATTCCGATGCATCAATATCAGTTGAATCATCATAACACATAGGAATAACATAATCGGGTGAAAGTTTTGCTAATGAATCTGCTGCTTTTTGGACACTAATTAACTGATCATTACCGATAGGCAACATTACTAAATTCGGAGAAAGACCTCCAATGTCTGCAATATCACAGGAATGTCCTGCATGATAAATGCTAAGATCTCCTAAAGTGAAGAAATAACCTACGCCTTCACTCATAAGAGATTGGCCTGACTCGCAGGAAACATAAGCAGGGAGAACTTCAATGTCCACGCCTTTGATACTTAACTCACCTGTTAAAGAGTCACCCTCCATCACCCTTCTTGCATCGCCCCTGAACTGCAAGCTCATCTTTTCAGGTATAAGGGTTGTGCAATCAGATTTGCGAATCTTCCTGATAGAATCCGGATCGCAGTGGCCAAAGTGTTCGTGTGTAATAAGAATCAAGTCTGCCATATCCTCTTCTGGAATTTGTTCATCACCAAGCCCATTGGGATCAATATAAAGTACCATCTCATCGGACTTTACCATAAAACCTGCATATTCCAGTTTTCTTATCAGTACACCATTAATTGTTATATCAGCCAAAGTATCACGTCTTTAAATCAATTTTATGAAACACATCAGGATTCAGCCTGTATCATTTCCTTTATTCCGGGCACAAATCTCAGAGGAATTATTACTATGATAAAACTTCATCCCAAATGAATGCATCATAAGCATTAAAGCTACTGAGAGAAAAGTAATTATTTAATACACTGACACATCGAGAGACAGGACTACAAAACATGAAGAAGATCAACATATTATGTTCTGCTGCCGATGCAGCAAGCCAGAACATAAAGAACCACCTGCTTCAAAATGCACATTGGGAACAAATAGAGCAGACCCCTGACAATTGGAGAGATCTCATTTCAGTTTACGATAATCCGGAAATGAGAATTTTGGAAATTGAAGGCCACCATATTTACGAAGACAGAATCGATGAGAAGATGAAATCATCCGGTTTTGACACAGATATGATAATCGTCGCTTCAAAGCACAAGAGCAGCGACGGAAGGTCTGTACTTACTGCCCATTTTACAGGAAATCCGGATAAAGCTGATTTTGGAGGAAGAACAAAAGAGCTCTCTGTGGCAGCACCACACATGTTGCGACATATACTGAAAAATATGCAAATGTTCTCGAGGGAACTGGATTATGAAGTAAATATGGAATCCACCCACCATGGACCCACTGACCTGAAAACACCAATGGTCTATGCAGAGATAGGAAGTTCTGAAATACAGTGGAATGATCCTGAAGCTGGCAATATTGCATCTAAGGCAATACTGGAAGCTATTAGAGAATTCATATCCACTGAGAATGATGAGAAGTATACCCCAATTGCGGTTGGTTTTGGAGGAGGACATTATGCATCCAGACAAACTGAACTGATACTTAATTCAGAAGTTACATTCGGACATAATTTCCCGGACTACCAGTTAACCTTTGTAGACAAAGAAATGATAATTCAGGCTTTTGAGAAGTCAGGTGCTGATTTTGCATATTTTGACAGAAAGTCCATGAGTGCAAAAGAAAGAGAAAGACTTTCAGGCATCATAGATGAGCTGCATTATATATTACTAAGAGAGAGTGATATCAGAGAATTTGAGAGGATTCCATGGGATCTCTTTATGGACATCAAGAACAGATGTGACGAACTCTGTCCCGAGGGGAAGTTCAGGGCTACTGATGTATTCACATCGCAAATTGAAGAATCCCGGCAGAAAGACGAAAAACCAGATGATGAAATCGCCCTGTGTAGCATCAATGAGGAATTGTTCCAGGAAACTATAAAAGCCAACCGGAAGCTTACTGAAGAAATGCTTGCACGCTGTGCTCCTGTCTACATGGAAAAAAATAACGGAACTCTTTCAAATACCATACTGGGAATCGGGGAAGAAACTAAAAGTGCTATGCAGAACGTTACAAATGAATGCATTAAAATACTAAAAGAGCATTATGAAATTAAATATATTGCTGATGAGAATATACTTTACATCATCAGTGAAAAATTTGATCCGAAAGCAGCAAAAGAACTGGGTATTCCTCCCGGGCCAATGCTTGGGGAACTTGCAAAAGGTAACCCAATAGTATTAGAGGGAAAGACCATCATGCCCGAAATGGTGCACAAAAGAAGGGTAAAGCATATCCAGTTGTCCGATTAGATATATATAATCATACCTGTAATCCAATATACGATTTTCATTTGAGGGAGAAAAAGAATGAGATCCATAGTAGAAGAGGCACTTGCAAGGTCTGAGCAGGAGGCAAATATCCGCGGTTCACCTGCAAGCCCTGAGCACAAAGACATAAATGCAGAATTAGAGGAGATGCTACGCCAGTTACACACCAATATCAAAGTGATAGGTTGTGGCGGAGGAGGCTCCAACAGTACTCAGAGAATGGTCGAGGAAGGAATAAAAGGCGCAGAGTTCATTGCGGTAAATACAGATGCTCAGCACCTTTTAAACATAAGGGCAGACCAGAAGATACTCATTGGCAGGAAGAAAACCAGAGGCCTTGGTGCCGGTAGTCTCCCGCAGATCGGAGAGGATGCAGCTCTGGAGAGCGTTGACGAGATCGCAGCCGTAGTAAACGGCAGTGACATGGTATTTATTACATGCGGACTGGGAGGAGGAACCGGAACAGGTTCAGCACCAGTTGTAGCTGAAGCTGCGAGGGATGCCGGAGCTCTTACCATTGCTGTTGTTACACTGCCTTTCAGTGTGGAAGGACAGGTCAGAAGAACAAATGCAGAAGCTGGTCTTGAGAGACTCAGGGAAGTTGCAGACACAGTTATTGTAGTTCCAAATGACAAACTCCTTGAAGTTGTTCCAAGATTACCACTTCAGGCAGCATTCAAAGTGTCTGATGAAGTTCTCATGAGAGCAGTAAAAGGTATCACAGAACTAATCACAAAACCAGGTCTTGTTAACCTTGACTTTGCCGATGTCAGAACAGTCATGCAGAACGGTGGCGTGGCAATGATCGGACTTGGCGAAGCAGATGGTGAAGCAAAAGCTGTCGAATCCGTACAGAAAGCACTTCGCAGTCCACTTCTGGACGTAGACATATCCGGTGCAACTTCAGCGCTAGTCAATGTGATCGGCGGACCGGACATGACAATTGCAGAGGCAGAGAGTGTTGTACAGGAAGTTTACAGCAGGATCGACCCCGAAGCAAGACTTATCTGGGGTGCCCAGGTCAACGATGAACTTGAGCAGACCGTGCGTACAATGATCGTGGTAACTGGTGTGAAATCACCACAAATCTATGGTCACGGCGGCGCGAAGAATGTAACCAGAAAATACGGAATCGATTTTGTTAAATAGAATCTCTCCCTTTTTTAACATACATACTTTCGATGGGATGGCATATATACGCAATCCAATCGAAAGGTATTTTATCAAAGACGTTGTTTTGATGGCGCTATATATCAGCAGACACAAAGTTCTGACATTATACGGCTTCAAAATAAACGCATGCATTATAAACGATCATAACCGGTTGTGAAGTACTTTGGCAGAAAATTCATTTGATTTAAGCAATATCAATAGCGCAAGCATAAACCAATCCTTGAAGACATATTTAAGGGTACTCAAACTAACAAAGAAACCATCAAGAGAGGAGTTCCTGACCATAGCCAAGGTTGCTGGTCTTGGAATCCTTGCAATTGGGTTCATAGGTTTCCTTATTTATATACTTCTGGTGGAAATGCCTAAATGGGTGTAATCATGACCGCAGAGTCAGCAATATTCGTAGTAAAAACAACTGCGAATCAGGAAAGATCAGTAGCAAATATGATAACTCAATCCGCAAGGAAAGAGCACCTGGACATCAGGGCGATCCTTGCACCGGATGAGCTGAAAGGATATGTGCTAATTGAAGCTTCGTCTCCCGGAGATGTGGAACAGGCAATACAGACCGTACCACATGCCAGGGCATTGGTAAAAGGGCAGTCTTCCATAGAGGAGATATCACATTTCCTTACACCAAAACCAACAGTTACAGGAATCTCAGAAGGCGCAATCATCGAAATCACGTCAGGTCCTTTCAAAGGTGAAAAGGCACGTGTAAAGAGAGTAGATGAAGGACATGAGGAAATCACAGTAGAACTGTTCGATGCAGTTGTACCGATACCTATAACTATTCGCGGAGATACTGTAAGAGTCCTCAGGAAAGATGAAGAAGGAAACGCCTGAGAACATAAAGAATCTAAATTAATATTTATTATTTAATCCAACGGTGATATTCAAATGGCAAATGTTGTAGAAGCATTGGTCCCAGGAGGAAAAGCAAATCCAGGCCCACCACTCGGTCCTGCACTTGGACCTCTTGGAATTAACATCAAAGACGTGATCGACAAGATCAACGAAAAGACAAAAGATTACAATGGGATGCAAGTCCCTGTCAAGGTAATAGTAGCAGACAACAAGAGTTTCGAAATCGAAGTCGGAACCCCACCAACATCTGCACTCATATTGCAGGAAGCAGGAATCCAGAAGGGATCCGGCGAACCTAGCACAACAATCGTAGGAAACATTACTATTGCACAGGCAGCAAAAATAGCACGTATGAAGAAAGACGATATTCTTTCATACGAACTTAAGGCTGCAATAAAAGAAGTAATTGGTTCCTGTGTCCCAATGGGCGTTACAGCAGAAGGCATGTCTCCAAAAGAATGCCAGAAAGCTATCGACGAGGGACAGTTTGACGATGCACTGGCACAAGAAGCATGGTAATTCCATGCTTTAACCAATAACTTTAACATAAATACCGTTAATTGGTGTGCCCATTATAGACAGAGTGAAGGTCTGAAAGCCTGAAACTCTAGACAAATCCGTAGTAGACCGTTAAGGTCCTGCCTGAACCATGAGTTCACACTACGGGAGGTAAAGAATGGCAGACGAAAATATAGTAGAAACTATTGAGAAGTTATTAGCAGATTCACCTGAGAGGAAATTCCCAGAGGGTGTTGAACTCGCTATTAACTTAAAGAATCTGGACATGAGTCAGCCTAAAAACCGTGTTGATGAAGAGATATTACTTCCACACGGTCTGGGTAAAGACCTCAAGATCGCAGTATTTGCGAAAGGTGAGGTCGGCCTCCAGGCAAAGAGTGCTGGCGCAGAGATGGTATTCTCCGAAGAAGATCTTGCAGAGATGGGAGAAGACAAAGCACGTGCAAGATCAGTTGCCAATGAGTATGACTTCTTCATTGCAGAAGTTCAGTACATGGCACAGATCGGTAAGGCTCTTGGTGCCATATTGGGTCCAAGAGGTAAGATGCCAACTCCATTGCCACCAGGAAAGAACGTGGCTGATCTTATCAACAGCGCAAGAAGCTCAATCAGGATAAGATCAAAAGACAAGCTCACATTCCACGTATCCGTTGGCCGCAGAGACATGGATGTCCGGAAACTTGCAGAGAACGTAGAAACAGTCCTTAGCAGAGTGGAAGGTGCCCTTGAAAAAGGTAAGCATAACATAAGATCCATTTATGTTACGACCACTATGGGTAAATCAGCGAAGGTGGTATAATATGGCTGAAGAACACCACACAAGCCACATCCCACAGTGGAAGAAGGATGAAGTTGAGGCAATTAAGGAACTCATCAAGGAATACCCAATAATGGGTGTCATTGGTATTGGTGGAATTCCAGCAAAGCAGCTTCAGAAAATGAGAAGGGATCTTAAAGGCAAGGCTGTTTTGAAAGTCGCAAGGAACACCCTTATCAGAAGAGCACTTGAGCAGTCCAGTGAAGTAAAGGAAATGGAAGAGTACGTAGACGTACAGACCGCCCTTGTATTTACAGAACAGAATCCATTCAAACTGTTCAAAACACTGGAAAAGAGCAAGAGCCCATCCCCAATCAAAGCAGGTACTATTGCACCTCGCGATATTATCGTCGAAAAGGGACCAACATCATTCCCACCAGGCCCAATACTCGGAGATATGCAGGCAGCAGGAATCCCTGCAGCTATCGACGGTGGCAAGGTGGTAATCAGAGAGACTAAAGCCGTAGCAAAGGAAGGCGAAGCAGTTTCACAGAAACTTGCTGCAATGCTTACAAGACTTGAGATCTACCCAATGGAAGTAGGTCTTGACCTCAGAGCAGCCTTTGAGAACGGAATGATCTTCACACCAGATGTACTGGCTATCGACGAAGACAAATTCTTCTCAGACATTGTGTTGGCAACACAGCAGGCATTCAACACATCCGTGTTCGCAGCATACCCAACAGAAGAGAACATCAAGACACTCATTGCAAAAGCAACAACAGAGTCACGCAACCTTGGTGTCGAAGCAGTGGTACTGGAACCAGGAATTGTCGATCTGCTCCTTGGAAAAGCACAGTTGGAGATGCTCTCAGTCGCATCCGCTGCATCTGCTAACAATGAAGACGCAGTTGACGATGAACTGAAGGAAGCACTCGGTGCAGCAGCAAGCGCAGCAGCCGCGGCAGTTGTAACAGAGACTGTTGAAGCAGAAGAGAAGGAAGAAGAACAGGAAGAAGAGGCATCAGAAGAAGATGGCATGGCCGGACTTGGAGCACTCTTCGGATAATCAGAATTAACAAACTACATAACTTACATTAATAAATAAAAGGTGATTTCACATGGAATACATATATGCAGCACTTTTACTCTTTAAAGCAGGTAAAGACATTACAGAAGAAGCAGTAACAGCAGTACTTCAGGCAGCAGGCGTTGAAGTAAGCGATGCACGTGCAAAGGCACTTGTCGCAGCTCTTGATGGCGTAGACATCGAGGAAGCAATGGCAACCGCAGCAGTAGCAGCAGCACCAGCAGCAGCAGCACCAGCAGCAGCTGAGGCAGCTCCAGCAGAAGAAGCAGCAGCTGAAGAAGAAGAAGATGCATCAGAAGAGAGCGGCATGGCTGGTCTCGGAGCACTTTTCGGATAAACAAACTACTTCTTGTCCGCCTTTGTGCGGACAAACATTCTTTTTTAATCAGCTTTCCTGAAAAGCTGGCATTTTACATAGGATTTGATATAGACCTCTTTTTCAAGAATCAGATCGTTTTCCCTACAAATTTCAGGATAATGGTTATTCCAGCTTTCAGCTGTTTCCTTGAACATAAAGAACGGAAGCATCATCACTGTATCCAGACCAAGAATTGGTTTTGCACAATCCACAATCGCAAAAAAACCTTTATCCTTTAGCACGCGTGAAGCTTCCATAATAGCTCCTTTTCTAACCTCGGATGTTGTTTCACAGAAAGCCACTGATGTAACTACAAGATCAAATGATCCATCATTGAAAGGCAACAGATCCATTGAGCCCCTATAAAGATTCAGATCAATACCTGATCTTGTGCCTTTAACAGCTGCATAATCCAGCTGAGTACCTGACAGGTCAACTCCATGGATTTCCACATCCCTTCTATGATATCTGGAAATTGCAATACCAACAGACTCGGTACCACATCCCAGGTCAAGGACAGACATCCCGTTTTCAAGTGGCAGAATTTCAGCTACCTGATTGTAATATGCATTACCAAATCCGAGAATAGTTGCAAAAAAATCATAGTGCTTCCCACCAAATAACCACCCAAAATAATTTCCCTTTGTGTGATTTATCTCCTCACATCCTCTTCCGTTCTTAACTAAAAACTAATGAACTCTTACTCCCAATATTTACTATGAAACTAAACATAAATAAAATTTGCAATCACTGCATGATAATAAATAAAAATATGGACAAAAGTCAGGAGTTCTTTACAAACATAACTGCAAACAGGAATATAGCACAGATAAATCCTATGATACCCATTAATGGCAGGTAACCTTCGCCACTAATCGCAAAGTATGAAGACGCAAGAAAAATACCAAGAAGGAAGGTATATTTGGAAATTGAATCAATTGTCTTGTACTTCCTGATCTCATCGGTCTTCTTTTCAAATCTCTCAATCTTATAGCCCCTGATGGTTTCAATAACATCATTGACACCCTGAGGCAATTCCTTGATAATTTCCAGATACCTATCCCCTTCAAGTTGCAAGTACTCGAAAGCCTCAAATGGCGAATAGCGTTTCATCAAAACCTTGATAATTACAGGCTTTGCATTTTCCAGAAGGTTGAATTTTGGATCCAGTTCAAGACAGTTTGCTTCAATTAGAATTAATGCTCTTTCAAGTGTTGAGAACTCGCTTGGCAAGGAGAGATCATACTTAAGGGCAAGTGTTGCATAATTATCGCTCTGGCGTTCGCCGGATGAATAATTCTGCTTGGATATTATATCATCAAGATCAAGTTTGAAGCGACGTACGTTGACATCTTCCTTATTTACTCCCGTGATCTTCATGAAAGATTCAAAAACAACATCAAGTCTCTTCTTGTAGATACCGTAGAAAAGATTTAGCATATTGCGGCGCAGTTCATCATCAATTATGCCAACTGCCCCAAAATCAATGTATGCAATACCATCTTCCTGCAATATAATGTTGGAACTGTGAGGATCGGCATGGTAAAAGCCATCAAGATAGACTTGCTTCAGGTAGCTCTTACTGACAATATCTGCATACCATTTCTTCTTTTCAGGAGTAACTCCTGAAAGTTTCCTGATGGTAACACCTTCCATATAATCCATAACAAGCACATTCTCATTGGAATAATCATCATAAATATACGGAACATGGACCTCCTTCACATCCTCAAAGTTCTCTGCAAAACGCTTGATGTTCCTTGCCTCATTACTAAGGTCAAGCTCACGATTCAGGAGTTCCCTGAACTCATAAAGGAAAGAACCGATATCAAAATTCTTACCCAGACCTATCATCCTTACAATCAGAGGTCTGAGGTCATAAAGTATTGCAAGATCAAGATTGATAGTCTCTATCAAATTAGGTCTTGTAATCTTTACAGCAACTCTTTTTCCATCGAGTTTAGCTTCATAGACCTGAGCAATTGAAGCACAAGCAATTGGTTCAGTGTTGAATTCATCAAAAATACTCAGAATATCAAAATTAGAATGTTCAAGGGAATCGTTGATCTCTTCAGTACCAATACTACAACTGAAACCTTCAAATGCCACCTTCATTTTATCAAATTCAAGTGGATTGACATTATCCTGAAGGTTCCCGAGTTCCTCTATGTATATAGCAGGAACAATGTCAGGCCTTTTACTCAAGATCTGACCCAGCTTTATGAAAGTAGGACCGAGTTCCTCCATGGCTTTCCTGAGTTTAACAGCATTTTCCCTGTTTTTGGAATCCAGAACGCATGGATTTCTCCTGTTGGAAACATAATATTGGTTGACCTCACTGTATATAAGGCTGAAAAGGTTGTATTTTGAGAATACCCTGAAGATAGTAATGTATCTGCGGATTTTCCTGAACATCGATACTATGTTTGTCCTGTTAGTAGATATAACTTAGCATCATCCTAATAATTCTTCCTTTTGAATAAAAACACGATATTACTATTAATGTGCATTAAAATAACTTGAATAAAAAAATAATTTCATTTGGTAACACCAAACAAGTATTTATAACAGGATTCTTATGTAGAATGAAAAAGCTCCCTGTCAAAAACAGGCTTTTTGGCCGGTTGTAAATCAGCGTGACTATAATGACCGAAAAACCTATAGTTCAATTAAAAGGAGTATCCTATTTTTACGCAAACAGCAAGACAAAGGCTCTTGATAATGTAGACCTTGACCTTTATCCCGGAGAAAAGATAGCAATTCTCGGAGCAAATGGAGCCGGCAAATCCACCCTTTTCAGACACCTGAACGGCATATTAAAACCTGCCTCAGGAGAAGTCCTTGTAAAAGGAGAGCAAATCTCAAAGAAAAACATCAGGACCGTTCGCCAGACTGTAGGTATTGTGTTCCAGAATCCTGACGATCAGATACTTGCACCCACAATTGAGCAGGATGTTGCTTTCGGACCCATAAACATGGGTCTTGACGAAGAAGAAGTTGAGAGAAGAGTAAAGAAAGCACTTGAACTGGTGAACCTTTCAGGTTTTGAGGAACGTTCCCCGCACCACCTAAGCGGAGGGCAGAAGAAACTCGTGGCTATAGCAGGCGTACTTGCAATGCAACCCGAAGTGGTTGTACTTGATGAACCAACTGCAGGACTTGACCCCCAAAGCGCCGAGAATATAATGAAAATTATTGATGGCATGAACAGGAAATTCGGAATAACCGTAATCCTTTCAACCCATGATGTTGACATTGTGCCTCTTTTTGCGGATGTGGTCTATGTGATGCATCACGGACGGATAGAAGCCAGAGGAACTGCAAAGGAAATATTCAAAAAGCACCAGGTACTCGAAAATGCACACCTGAGAATGCCACGCATTGCAGAAGTGTTTGAATTACTTCAGGAATCCGGATTTGATGCAGATATAAAAATAACACCACCGGATGCAAGAGACGAAATTATCCGCCTCATCAATGAAAAATAAAAGGCCTGCCCATGAAGATCACACTCACTGATATTGAAAGGGAAGCATATAAGGACAGCCCGGTCCACAGGCTTGACGGAAGAACAAAGATACTTGCACTCCTTGCCATAATCATTTTTGCAGTCAGTCTTCCGCGCATGGATGAAGCCAATTTCACAAAACTCGCAATACTGGAACTTTATATCGTACTCCTGATGGCAATTGCAAAACTTAATCCATTATACTCTCTTTTAAGGATTCTCTCAATATTGCCTTTCGGACTTGCAATTGTCCTTATACAACCTTTTGTAAGGCAACCCTTTATTGAAACATTCACGATCTACCCAGTAGACCTGCCGCTTGGACTCACTATGACCTATGAAGGCATAACATTCGGCATTATACTGCTTGCCAAGTACATAGTTTGCATCACAGCCATTGTCCTCATATCATCTACAATGAAGATGAATGACATGGTTAGCTCTGCAAGACGCCTCGGAATGCCCGCAGAGTTCACACTTATACTATCAATGATGGTGAGGTACCTTTTCGTATTCTGGATAATTCTCAAGCGTATAAGGGTTGCACAGAAAACACGGCTGTTCTATATGTGGAATAAAGATGTACCACGTAAATGGATTCTCGAACAGGTTGCATATACCATCAGTTCATTGTTCATTCGTTCATACGAACAGGGCGAGCGTACCTATATCAGCATGCTATGCAGAGGTTATTCCAGCACCAATAAAGTATACGTTCACAAGAACAAAATAAAAACAAGTGACATACTGTTTTCGCTAATTACCATCGGAACAATAATTATGGCTTTTGCAGCCTGAAAACAAAATAAAAAAAGAAAGGAAAAGGGTCAGTTCTTTTTCGCTGCTTTTCCCAATACAAAACTGATACCAAGAACAAGGATAGTACCTGCAACAACTGCGGCTACTTCTCCCATCTTGCCCTGCCCTTCAATTGAGTAATCCGGCATTGGAGACTCTACAAAAGGAGCTGATTCTTCCATTCCAGCTAATTTTGATTCTTCCACAATGCTTCCCGCTGCACTTTCAAGACCATCAGGATCAGGAGAGGCCAGGAAAGGAGCAGCAATGGCGATCAACAAGGCAATAGCAATTCCTGCATAAAGGAATTTCATGTTCATGTTGGAACTTGCAGCCACACTCATGCCCTCACACCTTTTGCATTTGTAACCGATGAATCAAGCAGATCAGGTCTTGATTTTTCAATCGCAGTTATTACAATTGCTGTGATAAGACCTTCACCGATAAAGCCGATTATCAGATGGTAAAGACCCATTGTTGCAAGTCCTGCTACCAGAGGGAATGTACCTGCAATTGACATTTCAACTGCACAGGTAAGAGCAGAAATCAGAAGACCGATCCAGGCTCCTACGAATGAAGCTGCTTTGATACCAGTCTTATTCTTCAGTGCAACAAACAGGTAATATCCTGTAAAGCCGGATATGACACCCATATTTAAGATGTTTGCACCCATTGTCGTGATACCACCGTCACCAAAGACGAAACCCTGAACCAGAAGTACAAGTGTAAGTACAAGAACACCTGCCATAGGGCTTCCGAATATAATGGAGACAAGGACTGCACCGACCATGTGACCACTGGTTCCCATTCCAATTGGAATGTTCAATGCCTGTATCGCGAATATACCTGCTGCAAGAGCTGCAAGAATAGGTACTTTCATGTCATCAAGTTCTTTTCTAGCCCATTTAAGGGACATAAATATGAAAGGTAGAGCAATCACCCAGTAGACGATTGCCTGACCCATTGGTATAAAGGAATCCGGAATATGCATTTTAAATCCTCATTAAGTCATATGGAATAATATGAAAATTATCTTTTTTTGTAACACTTGTGGATACGTACTAGGAACTATATATACTTAATGAATTAACATTGTCAATATTCGTATTACCTCCACTAAAGCCATCAGAACCAAGATATATAATACAGAAAGTGATAGAACTATAAAATCGGATGAAAATACATGTCTAAATATTCACCATTCATTGCTGCAAAAGCTGTCTGGCAAATGCACATCAGGAAACGTCCATTTGTATTATCACACGCAATCAATTCCAGATGTAACATGAAATGCTCATTTTGCGAATACTGGAAAACAGAGGGTAAAGAAATGGAGCTTCAGGATATCTTCAAGCTCCTTGACGAAGCAAGAGACTTTGGAATCCTTGTATATAACGCCTGGACAGTGGAGCCGCTTCTCAGAAAAGACCTTCCTGAAATACTGGCTCATGCAAAAAGCATTGGAATGGTAACATCCCTCATAACCAACGGACTTTTGCTTGAAAAACGAATAGATGAACTCACAGACCTGGACTACCTTTCTGTTTCTGTTGACGGGACTTCCAGCTACAAGGACATTAGAGGCGTGGATCTTGATAGAATAATGCAAGGAATCCTTAAAGCAAAAGACAGGATTGACAATCCTCTTCTGCTAAACTGTGTTATCAGTGGAAAGAACCTGGATGATATCGAAGAACTGATCACAATGGCAAAAGATCTGGACGTGAAAATATCATTCGAGCCCATGTACGAATTCCAGGGAATAGAAAACGATACATGGGAAAGAATGGGAATTCGTGACATCTCAAGGTATCATCAGACTGTGGACAGGATAATTGAGATGAAAAAAGAAGGTTATCCGATAATTAACTCATATACATATCTTAAAATGGTCCGTGACCTGAAACCTGATTTCACCTGCCATGCAAACGACATCATACTCGATGTCACAGCAGATGGCAGTATAGAAAATTGCAGAGTATATCGTGAACAAATAGGTCACATCAACGAAGGTATTGCGAACTTTTGGGAAAGAACAACGAAAGTCCGAAAAGAGAAAGCGCGTGTTTGCCAGAAATGTCTTTTCTTTGGTTATGTTGAGAACAGTCTTATGTATAATTTCAATACCGAAGTTGCAAGGCACTACGAATGGATGTGAATTCATCTACCCATAATAGCACCTGCAATGCTTTTAATATAATAACCCACCAATAATTATATACAATAATTGAAGGTGATCATATTCCATATATTAAGAACTGCAGGATATTCTCAGCCGTCTCCGTCTTTATTCTTTTAACCCTGCTGATTGCAGGAACTGCAAACGCGGAGATAGCAGTATCTCTGGAACCATCTCAATTACACGTTGAAGAAAATGAGACTTTTACATTTGATATTATGATGGAAAGTGATGTAAATGTCTCCGGTGCAGAGATGCAACTTACGTATGACCCCTCACTGATAGAAGTTGTATCCATTGCAGAAGGTAACTTCTTCAAGCAGAAGGGAGCAAAAATAATGTTCTCAAAAGGAACTATTGATAACGAGCTTGGAACTGTTACCAATATCTATTCAGTGATAATGGGAGATGACATGATTCTTGACAGGGAAGCATTTGCGACCGTTACACTTCAGGCAAAGAACAATTCAGGACTGGCCAATCTTGAGATGAAAAATGTGGTAATTACCAACTCTGAAGGGGACAAACTCCCCGTAACAGTAACCAATGCAGAGATTGCAGTTGGTGATGTGGAACTAACCACTCCGAAAACTGATATGGAAACCACAGCTGAAGAAAAAAGTCCAAAAACCGGCCAGAACAGTGCACTAATAGCAATAATGGCAATGTGCTGTTTGTACTTTATTAAGAGGAGATGAGGAGATGCGCAGTTAACTCCTGCTCATTCCTATTCTTATGCTATTACCATTAGCCAGATGAAGCAGGCGTGAAGCACTACCCTGATTCACAGCTATCTCAAAGAATCCATGACTTCCTATTAATGCAACCAATTCCCATTTTGAAACTCCACTATAAGTGTTCAGAAAAGGCATTTGTCTGCCAGATACAGAGAGAAGGGTTCCTACTTCAATTTCATCCAGTATCTTCTCACCAGGGATATTGGTAATTATATTCCCGAAATCATCCACGTAAACAACAGTTGCTTCGATAAACTGCTTTTCTATTGTATAACCTGAAAAATCCATGCCCACATAATCATCTGTTTTGCGTGCAATTTCAAGGACATCCTTTCCATTTGATAAGTATGCGGCTGCGGGAGCGAAGATATCCCTGCCATGGAACGTTGATGAGATACGCTCAGAAAGTCCATCCTCCATAATCTCATAGACCTCAATCGCTCCTAGCAGACGTGCAGAGGGAATCAAAAGACCATTATCAGGTCCTACAAACCACTGGTCACCTGCTTTGACAATTATTGCTTTACGGTCACTGCCTACTCCCGGATCAATTACGCCTATATGGATTGTCCCCGGTGGGAAATATTTGACCACAGAATAGAGAGCAAAAGCACCTGCCCTGATGTCAGTGGGAGGAACTGAATGACTAATATCAACAATTGTAGCATCAGGATTTATGCTGAGTATGACACCTTTCATGGATGCGGGATAAAGAGAGCCAAAATCAGTAGTAAGAGTGATTACTGACATAAGGTTATTTTTGCCAGTTTTGATATAAATACATACTTAGATTATACAGTGCAGATTCGCATAAGTATCCATGCATGAAGCAAGAATTAATCATAAATATGCATTTTCAGGATGCTCTTCACATGAATAAACTGTAACCCTGCATTCCTCAGGATTTACATAAAGGTGCTTTCCATGAAAATCGGACAGATAGTGATTTTTCAAAAAACATTCAGAAAAGAAGAAAAAAGGTTTTGTGTAGATCTGAAAAAGAAAAAAGAAGAGAAATAATGCCCGATGGCATTATTTGCAAAGGTCGTAGTTCTGGTTTACGATCTTAAGAGCGCAGAAGTCACCGCACATTGTACATGCATCTTCGTCGCCTGGGGATCTGCTGTCACGGGTTGCTCTTGCAAGTTCTGGGTCGAGTGCAAGTTTGTACTGTGCTTCCCAGTCAAGTTTTGCGCGTGCTCTGCCCATTGCGAGGTCTACATCACGAGCTGTGTCTGGGTATTTGACCATGTCACCGACGTGTGCTGCGATCTTTGATGTCTTGACACCCTCAACTACATCTTCAAGGTTTGGAAGTGCAAGGTGTTCTGCTGGTGTTACGTAACAGAGGAAGTCACAGCCTGCTGCTGCAGATGCTGATGCACCGATTGCTGTTACGATGTGGTCACGGCCTGCACCAATGTCTGATACAAGTGGACCGAGCATGTAGAATGGTTTCCTGTTGCTCATTGCTTTCATGAGCTTGACATTCATCTCTACCTGATCAAGTGGTACGTGACCTGGTCCTTCTACGATTACCTGAAGGTCGTATTTGTCGTGTGCTTTCTCTGCGCACTCGGAGTTGATTATGAGCTCCTGAACCTGTGCCCGGTCGGTTGCGTCGTGGACTGCTCCTGCACGCATTCCGTTACCTGTTGAAAGGGTGACTTCGTGTTCCTTGAGGATTTCACAGAGGTAGTCGAAGTCTGCGTAAAGTGGGTTTTCCTTCTCGTTGTGCAACATCCATGTGCTCATGAATGCACCACCACGGGAACAGAGACCACCGTATCTGCCGTGTGACTTCAACCTGTCAAGGACAATATTGTTGATACCTGTGTGGATAGCCATGAAGTTTGTACCGAGCTTTGCCTGTTCCTCGGTTGCATACCAAAGGTCGTCCTCTGTCATGTGGACAATGGAACCATCTCTCTTTGCTGCAGTGATGAATGCCTGGTAGAGTGGTACTGAACCTACTGGGAGGGATATTGCATCACATACTGCTTTCCTGATTCCAAGGAAGTCTCCACCGGTTCCAAGCTCCATAAGTGTGTCTGCACCAGCAGCTTCAGCAGCCTGTGCTTTCTTTACTTCCATGTCAAGGTCAACAATGTCTGATGATGCACCAATGGATGCATTGACCTTTGTGGTTAAGCCTTCACCGATACCACAGATCTTGATGTCCCTGTATGGTGTCATTGGGATTACAATTCTTCCTGCTTCGATACCACGCCTTATGAATTCAGGATCCTTGCCTTCTTTCTCGGCGACGATCTTCATCTCTTCTGTGATCTTACCATTTTTTGCATCTGTAACTATTGTCATTGTTTATACCTCAAGTTTTGATGTATCCTACAATAACCAAATCGTATATAATGTTTGTCAAAAAATAAACTTGAGGGAAAGTCAAGTTAACTTTATAGATGCTGATTTTTAGTTGAACATGAAAACATAAAAAAGAACATATTCCAACAAAATAAGAAGCAATCGACATATCTAAAGTCAGTATAACAATATAGGAAGTAATCTTCTAAAAGACCAGATACAACTAAAATTGTTTTGCTTACAGGAAAAATGACGTAAAATTATGATATTTGAAACTTCATAACCAGAATAAACGGGTCATCAAAAATCAGTCATCATCCTTTTCACTTATCTTACGGAGCATGCGCATGTTTTCCCTGTGAAGGGCAACCATAAGGTCGCTGAGCATTCCGAAAATAAACATCTGGAAACCTGCGACTACCAACAGAGTAGTGAGTATTGTCATTGGAATGCGCGTAATTCCATGTAACCATTGATGAACGACATAAGTGCCAACTATCAGACCAGCTACAATGAGCATACCACCTATTATTCCAAAATAGAACATCGGATTGTGAAGCTTGGCCATCTTGTAGATCGTGGAAACTATCCTGAAACCGTCCTTTAGCGGATTCAGCTTTGTAGCTCCCTGAGAACTCCTGGCAAGATATGTAGTCGGGACTTCAAGTATCCTGAGATCTTTCTTCACACTATCTATTGTGATCTCAGATTCGACCTCAAATCCCATTTTCTTGAGCTCAAAGGACTTGATAGCCTTTTTGTTAAATGCCCTGTAACCTGTAAGAATGTCCTCAAGCCAGACCCCATAAGCCATACCAAACATTTTGTTTATTACCTTGTTACCGAAAAGGTTGAGTCTTGTGAAAGCTCCCTGTTCATAATCCACAAGTCTGTTGCCCATTACATGATCGGCCTTACCTTCCAGCACCGGACCTAGCACAGCATGAACATCCTTTGCAAGATTAGTCCCGTCACCGTCCGCCATGACAACATAGTCTTCTTCGATAAGCTCAAATGCCTGCTTGATAGCCTGACCTTTTCCTTTACCGGTCTGGACAACTACCCTGGCACCTTCTGCTTCGGCAATCTCGCGGGTTTTATCCTTGCTATTACCATCAATAACAAGAATATTGTCAAAGCCTTCAGAGCGAAAATCTCTGATGACCTGACCTATGGTAGCCTCTTCATTCAGAGTAGGCAACAGAATACAAACATTTTCGTTTGACATCTTAATATAAATAGAAATGAAAGGTCTTAAAGCAGACCCATGCTGTCAAGCTGCTGTCTTACGACTTCAACACCCTGTTCACAATTCTCAGGTGATTTACCGCCGGTGACTACAAGCTTTCCGGAACTGAAAATAAGTACTACGACCTTAGGATCGTCAATGCGATAAACAAGACCAGGGAACTGCTCTGGCTCATACTCGATATTCTCAAGACCAAGACCTATTGCAATTGCATTAAGGTTCAGGACCGCCTGAAGGTCTGCTGATGCAACAATGTTCTGAACGGTGATCTCAGGATCCTCGATTGTCTTGATGCCGATGTCATTAAGCTTCTTGGCCATATTACCTATGACAGTGTGAACATCAGCGACATTCTTTGCACCGGTACATACAACTTTACCGGAAGTGAATACAAGAAATGCGGCTTTTGGGTCAGAAACACGGTAGACAAGACCAGGGAACTTCTGTTTATTATACTCTGCACCCTCGAACTCAGCTTCTATTTTTGTAAGATCGAACTCCTCAGCAAGCTTGGTAGATGCGACCACATTTTCAATTTTGATGTTGTAATCTGACATAGTATAATCCTCATATTTAAAGCGGGCTAATATTCAACAATTCAGTATATAAAGTTATACCCTCTCATTTATATATGTTTTTAAGAAAATGATAAAATGGGAAATGTTTTAAGATTTATTAGCAGGAAATTTACACTTTTGTCCTGCATCATTCATCTTCGAGTTTTTTAAGACCATCAATCACTGCATCATATTTGCTGCATATACGTTCTATAAGGTCGCCTTCCATGCCTCTGTGCGTGGGTATCAAAATGTCAGCACCCTCTGAAACTTCAACACCCTCACTTGATTGTCCATAGTCAGGAGCGATTACAATTCCAGTCGATGAAACACCAAGGCGCAAATCACTGACGATGCGCGCAACCATCTCTGTGGCAGGCCGGACTTTCTTGCTGATTACAAGGGCCCTAGAAACATAACGTTCTTTGAGTTCATTTATAGATTCAATACTTGAACTTGCGGTATCTTCATCCCAGACATTCTCAAGCAGCTTAATGGAATCTATAAGATCATCAAATGTAGTTGAGCTGACCTCGATTATCTCTCCGTCATAGTACTTACTGACCCTCTCAAGATAGCCTTTTGAAATAACAAGCTTGTAAACGTCCTCAAGCTCGTCCAGTTCTTCTTCAGTCGGGTCATAAGCATTGATAACTTTGTATTCCTTTATGCCACAAAGCTGCATCAGGGACTCATACATTGGAGTGACCCCGATGAACCTTCTTCCAAGCCATTTATTAAGACCACTCTGTCCGCTCTGGACGCGGGATAGTTCAATGATCTTCTTTTTTACAAGTTCAGGGTCGTTGGACTCCAGACCAAAATAATCGGCAAACAAAGAAGTAGTCTGCAGAATCTTAGTCCTGCCGTGAGGAAGTGCTTCGACAAATCCGCGTTCTTTCAATTCCCTGATATGATCGTAAGCAGAGTTACCCCTCATATCAACAAGGTCAGACTGGACAAGTGGCTGGTGATATGCAATCATGGAAAGTGTGCGAAGCATCGGTGCACTCAGTTCCTTTGGAGCCAGAGGTCTTACATCATCAGTATATTTGGGCTTGACCTGCATAACGTAACGTTCGCCAAGGTCCAGAACCTCAAGGCCGGTTTCACGCTCCGAATATTCCTTCACAAGCTCAAGAGCAACAGGAATAGCCTTTGTTTTGTTTTTGCCGATCAGCCTGCCCAGAGTTGTAGCGTCAAGTGCGCCTCCGGCAGCAAAAAGAGCTGCTTCGATAACTTCCTTATCACTCATAACTGTGAATACACCTCACGCAGCCTCAGTTACATTTACAATATCGCAAGCCTCATTGCATGGATACACATACAATTCACCGAAAAGTTCCTTCTGGGCAAGCCAGACTTTCTTTTCGGTTGCAAGGAACAATAATGAAACATAGGTCATGATATTCTCAGACCTGTCATCGGTCATAAGATCAGAAAGGATGACAAATTCGCAGTCTTCAAAGGATTTCTCCAGCATTGCACCCATGTCCCTTACACGCCCAAGAATGTCCTCTTCATGTGCAATTCCAAGGACTTCATCTGTGGTTACAACTGCCCTTTCTTCAATCCTGCGGTGGACACTGCGGTCTTTCCTGCGGGTTTCCACCTTCTCAGCCTTGCGCAGTTCAACGATAAGCTCCTGAAGTGTGACCGGACGGGTCGCCCTGCGCCTGATTGGTAATTTTGGAACAGGATATTCATCCACTTCATAGAAATCCAGCTCAGCATCAAACATGTCAAAGCAGTCATCTTCCTCTTCTTCCTGAACGATTCCCGTTGATTTCATTCGCAGGAGTATCGCTGCATAAAGGAGAGTTCTGCCTGAAATACGTAGATCAAGCATCTGCATGACCTCGATGCGCTCAAGGAACATGTCGGTGACATTTACAATATCAATTTCCCAGGGATTGATAGCGCCATCCTTTGCAAGGTTCATAAGAATCTCAACAGGTTCGCTGAGGACATCTTCCGGAAATTCCAGAAGGGCTTCATCAACACCCAGACCCCTCAAAGTCTCAACGAACTCAGGGTCAATGGTGCATGGTAACGAAACATCAGCTATCTGGGCAATGTCGACTGCCTGAACCATTTCCATATCTTCTGCTATTTCGTTCAACGTAATTTCACTCCCGTAATACTTGTAATGTTATTTTCCTGCATTGCAACACCTATCGTGCGCTCTGCAGCTTCGATCATTGGTTTTCTCAGGGACACAACAATGAACTGTGCATTCTTAACTGCCTTTTTCACACGCTGGGCAACCCTTCCGGCATTTGCTCCGTCAAGGAACATGTCAATCTCATCGAATGCATAGAAAGGCGCCGGCCTGTACTGCTGAATAGCGAAAACAAATGAAAGCGCAGTCAGACTCTTCTCTCCTCCTGACATCGCTTCAAGACGCTGCAGTGTCTTTTCCTTTGGCTGTGCCTTCAGTGTAAGACCACCTGCAAATGGGTCTTCATAATTATCAAGAACAAGCTCACCTATTCCATCGGAAAGCTCGTGGAATATTTCCTTAAATGGCTCATTGATACCATTGTAAGTTTCCATGAAAGTGTCTTTTTTGAGCTGCTCGTACTGTTTTATACGCTCAAGAATCTGCTCCCTTTCAGATGAGAGAGTATCACGCCTGCTTACAAGCTCGTCAAGTCTTGCTTCAACTTCATCATATTCATCAATTGCACGCATGTTCACAGGTTCAAGGCGCTCCATTGCCCTTTCAATAGAAGCTATCCTTGTGCGCACAGTCTCATAATTAGGAACTTCTTCTGTTTCCTCTATACCACGCCTCTGAATCTCTTCGGCAAGATCATTTACCTGCTCATCGAGGGCTTCCTTTGTTGCATTAAGAGCCATCATCTGCCTGTTGCCCTCATCGAACCTGCCCTTGAACTTGTCGAATTCCTTCTTCAATGCAACATGCTCATCATGCATGCGGGCACGTTCCTGCTGCAACTCCTTGAGCTCATCAGCAAGTTCCATTTCACGCTGCTGTTTCTCCTTGAGAGATTCCTCAAGTTCAGCGATCTTATTCTTTAGCTCAGAGACACGCTGCTTATGAGTGCTCTTCTTCTCATCCATGGACTTGATGAGTTCCCTGTTCTCTTCGATCTTATTAGATGCATAATTGCGGTCAAGGTTCAGTGCATTAAGAGTGGATTCAATATCCCTTACACGACCATCCAGACGCCTGATCTCCTCATCAAGCTGCTCAGCCTGCCTGTTGAGTTCAGGAACCTCTGAACCTTCAAGTTTTTCTTCCAGGACCTCAATGTCCTTTTCAAGCGAAACCACAAGTTCTTCCTGCTCCTGCTTCTTTGTGAGTGTGGCATCCATCTCAACTCTTAGCTGCTTGCGGGCTTCCTCGATCTCTGCAAGTTCGTGGCTCTTAGCCTCAATGAGCTGTTCAAGACGCTCGCCCCTACCTTCGATCTCCTCAAGCTGCATCTGCTTCTTGGAGATTTCCTTATCGTGCTCGTGAATCTCACGATTGATCTGAGCAATGTGCCCTTCAACCTGATCCAGTTTCTTGATTGCGTTGCTGCGTTTGGAATCAAGTTCGGTGATCTGTTCAGCTATTCTCACAAGTTTATCCTTTTCAGATGCGGCAAAGGAAAGACCGGACTGCTGCTGCTGGGAACCTCCAACCATTGCACCGCTCTTCTCAATGACTTCACCTTCAAGAGTAACCATTCGCAGGCCACCCATTAAGCGACGTGCATTCGTCAAGGTATCAACAATAAGTGTATCCCTGAAAACATACCAGAAAGCAGCTTCAAATTTGTTATCAAAATCAATAAGGTCAATTGCATAGCCAATCACACCTTCCCTATCAGAAAGGTCCTTGTACGGCCTGCGGGATTCCATTTTATTCAGTGGAAGGAAAGTTGCCCTACCACCACGCCTCTGCTTCAGGAAAGAGATCGCTCTTGCAGCGTCCTCATCATTCTCAACCACTACAGCCTGCATACGTCCACCGGCTGCAATTCCCAGCGCATTGGAATACTTCTGGTCAACACTGCCAAGCTCTGCAATCGTCCCGTAAATACCTGGAAGACCATGGTGTTTTTTCTCATTCATCACCATGTCAACTGCTTTGGAATACTTACTGTGGTCCTCTGCTGCCCTGACACGAACCTCGATCCTTGCATAATCATTCTCATGTTTTCGAAGCTCGTCCTCAAATTCCTTTACAATAACTTTTAACTGGGAACGTGAGAACTCAAGATCATCCATGTCCTTGGTCAGGGCATCGATCTTCTCATTGAGTTTATCAATATCATATTCTACGGATTTTGTGTCGCTACCTGAAGATTCTGCTTTTGACTTCGCATCTGCGATCTCGCTCTCAATGTCCCTTGCCTCAACAGACTTTCTCCTCTGGGCATCAAGCAGGCGGTCTTCCTGGCGCATGAGTTCATTTTTCTCATTCTTCACAGCTTCGAGCCGGGATTTCAGTTTACTCAATTCATCGCGGGTCTGGGCAAATTTAGCATCAACATCAGCAATCTTACTTTGCAGAAGCATGCGTTCAGTTTTGCGCTCGGACATCTCAGCAAGGATACTTTCCTTACGCATTGTTTCTTCTGAAATCTTAGAATCCAGTTCCTCAAGCTTGCCTTTGATCTCATCGATCTCTACAAAAGCTTTCCTTCTTCTGGATTCTACATCCTCCATCTCCTTTTCAGAGATCTCGATGGTGTCCATACACCTTGAAACTTCACCGCGGATGCCCTCTATATCCTTCTTGATCTGGATCTGCTCATCCTCACCCATTCTCTGGATGTTCAGGGTCATTTCCTCAAGTTCCTGCTCGAGCTTATCCACAGCAACTCTCTTGGCCTCGAGGTCAACTTCAAGTTTGGCAAGGACTTCTTCTTTTGCAAGAATATCGTCAGCAACATTTGTGAGTTCAACCTTGGCATCCTTCAGCTTTGCCAGCAAAACGAAGCCTTCAAACTTCATTTTCTCTTCTTTGAGAGACTGGTATTTGAGAGCCTGGTCACGTTCTGTCTTTAGCTTTTCAAGCTGCTGACCAACCTCTTCAATGATAATGTCGACTCTTTCAACTCTCTCACGCACGATCTCAAGTTCGCTGAGTGCCCTGTCTCTCTTGCTGTCAAATTCAGCAACACCGGCAATCTCGTCTATAATCTTACGTCTCTCACCGGCTGTCATGTTGATGATACGGGTGACATCTCCCTGCATCACAACGTTGTATCCTTCAGGAGTTACACGGGCCTTTGCAAGATAATTGTGAACATCAGTAAGGCTTACAGCCTTACCGTTGAAATAGAAATAACTGTAATAACCGGAATCAGTTTCCCTAATCTTCCTTGTGATCGAGATCTCATCAGCATCAAAAGGCATTTCACGATCAACATTGTCAAAACGAATGGTAACCTGGGCAAAATCAGGTTTTTTAGAGCCTTCTCCATTGTATATGAGATCGGTGAGCTTTTCGGCTCTCAGGGTTCTGGAACTTGAAAGACCCAGCACAAAGAGAATACCGTCTATTATGTTAGACTTACCACTACCATTAGGGCCGGAAATAGTGGTGAAACCATCAAAAAAAGGTATTTTTACCTTTTTCCCGAAGGATTTGAAGTTTATAAACTCAAGTTCCTTGATATGCACGTGATTCCTCTGTTTTTATGAAAGGTTATTTTCGTCGTGTGGTAGTCATTATTACCGCATCTTCAGATTCACGCGCCTCTATGGAGTCGTAATCAGAATCTTCATTATTATGGATATTATCATTGCGTGAAGCTGGCTTGTCCTCTTCAGCAACGATATAACTGCAGGAGTCTCTTTCCTGGCGTGATGTCCTGTTGATTCTCATCTGGCGTTCATCATCGGTTTCTGCAATAATATATTCAGATCTTGGTTCAGGTTCTGGCATTTCGGGACGCTTCACAGAAGGAACTTCTCTCACATTAAAACGCATATTTGATGGTTGAGAGGTTGCTGTTTGTCTGGAAATTGATTCTGGTTCTGCGGACCTGATGGAAACCTTTGGATTTGACTGGCTTGCATAAGATGCGGGTTCTTTAGGAACTGAGGGGTTTGACGGAGGAAACATCGATGAAGGTGATACACTCTTAAGTTGGGAAGTACTGGCTGAAGCTGAAACAGGTTTTGGTTCCGGCCTGTAAACTCTGGGACTTGAGTATTCAACAGGTGCTGCCTCTGAAACTGGCTTTTCAACCTTAGGTGCAGGATTAGGTGTTAAATTAGGTGTTAGATTTGATGAAAGATCTGGTGTGGCTTTTGGCTCAACTTTCCTTTCTTTTGAAACTGAAACCTCTTTCAGTGACCTGATCATTGATTTCTGATCAAGAAGCTCATCCATTATCCCGTTAAGATTACTGCTTATGGACTGGACCTTACGTTCAAGCTGAGCAATGCGATTATTAAAATCAAGGTCGTTCTTGAGATCACTTCTGATCTCACGGAGTATAGACTCTCGGAGATTGGTTTTAATATCGTCTAGTTCTGCTTCTTTTTCCTTGAGCTGCCGCTCAAGGCGTTCAATGACAAAGTCCCTGTTTTCAGTGTTCATGAAAAGCCTCGCAAATCCATTCAGTCCCTCATCGCGGTTACGCGAAAATACCACGTTAATATATGAATAAAAGTATAATATACCTTATGGTTGTCTCTTGTATTTTATTCAAGCAATAAATAATTATTTAATTTGATTGGCGTTTCACCGGTTTCACCCAGCTTTATCGGCCAGTTTACCGGGAGAATATTGCAGAAGTATTCGTAATAGGATCTTTTTCAACCGCAAATACATGGTCTGCAGAATCTATCAATGACTCATCGTGAGATACAATGAGTATCTGAGCAACCCCTATATCCCTCATCATATCAACAAGTTTGATGAGCTGGTGCACATGTCCGCGGTCAAGGAAAACCGTCGGTTCATCCATAATAAGAGGTGGAAGACCTTCTCTTGCATGTGTTGAACTTCCAAGGGACAATAAACGATAGATTGCACAACGAAGCACCAGGTTAAAGAGCGCCCTTTCACCACCACTGAGAAGTTTGGGTTCAAGCGCAGTTCCGTCCTTCTCAAAAACAGTCAGGTTGTAATCAGCATCCAGCATCACATGAGAATATGCATTATTGGAATACATGAATGTGAAGATCTCATTGATGAGAGTATCAAGCGTCTGGATATTACTTGAACGCAACTGAGCCCGGATACGCATATACATACTCTCAAGGTTTTCAGCATCCGAGTACACAGCCCGCAGGAAATCACCTTTATTCTGAAGCACAGTAAGACCTTTCTTCATATCAGAAAGTCTTTTACGGTCATTTTCAGCCATACCTGCCTTCTTCATAACTTCATCCTTTTCGAGTTTCAGTTTACCGATCATGGAATTGATATTCTCAAAAGCAGTATTGTATTTCTTACTCAGGATTTCCAGTTCCTTCTTATCAAACTCACCAATACTCTTATCAATCTCAGCAAGTGATTCCTTCTTTTCACCGATCTGAGCATCGAACAAAGAAACCATTTCCTGAATGCCTTTTATTTTATCATTCATCTGCAGGATCTCAGAGTTTATCTTTTCAGATTCACCAAGCGCCTTCTGCATTTCCCTGAGAAAACCAAGTTTTTCAAGCACTGAAGCATGCTCTTTCTGTATAGAATCCTCATCCTGCTTTATCTGCTGAATTGCCGCATTAGTTCCTTCAAGGGATTTCTCCAGCGACTCCTTATCAGTCAGTAATTCCTTTATCCTGGCCTCATCATTCTTAATACGAAGTCCGTATTCCTCAATTCTCTTCTCATCACGCTCGATTGCTTCCTTTTCAGCCCCAATATCCCGAAGAACACTGTCAATATCAGACTTACAGCTTCTTGCAGACTTTATTTTCTCAACCCGTGCTTCCGTTTCAGTCTGCTTAACCTGCAACTCTGAAAGTTCAGTTTCAAGCTTTACAAGCGCCTCATCATCCTCAACAGTGGATTGCTCCACACAGGAACCTTTCAGTTCCTGACCACACGTCGGGCACTTTCCGGCTTCCAACAGCTTTTTTGATCTTTCAAGCCGGGCTTTCAATTCTGAGATCTTTACCTTCAGCTCAGACTGCAGACCATGGAACCTTTTCTGCTGGTCATTTACAAGATCAAGAAATTCATCGATATTTTCAAGTTTCTCAAGACTGAATCCAAGAGAGGAAACTTTAGAAACAATCTCCTTACGCGTGCTCTCAAGTTCAGCGATCTTAAGTTTATGATTTTTAGTTTCGGCATGAACAGATTCTATTCTGGACTGCACATCCGCCGTCCCATCCTCAAGAGCCTTTACCTGTTTTTCAGCATCTTTTATCGATTGCCCCGTGTTGAGAATGTCTTTTTCAGCAACAGCCTTCCTGCTCTTCACTTCAGCCAGCCTGTCACGAACGGAACGTTCTTCCTCATCCGTTTTAGCTACAAGAGAATCAGCTTCCTTTGAATCAACAGAAAGTTTTGATTCAATTTCAGACACACGTGCTTTTTTCAGTTCAAGAGTTTCCCTGCGTGAGCGAATATCTTTTGAAAGAGTGTCAATAGAAACGAAAGAACGGGACTTGCGGTCTGCAAGTTCCTTTATCTGCTGCTGCACAGCTTCTTTTTTGGATGAAAGCTCACTTAATTCTGACAGCTTCTTTGTAACCTCATCAATAAGACTGCGTGCCTGATCCCTTTTCTCATTCAGGGATGAGATTTCTTCATCAATCTGCAATGACCTTGTCCTCAGGGTTGCCAGCCTTCCGCTTGGGTCTGAATCCTCAATAAGCTGAATCTCTGCATTGAGTTCTTTAATCCGCCTTTCATTGTCTCTCTGGTGCCTTCCCACACCGACCCTTGCACTTGAAGCCCTCTCCCTGTATTCCTCCAGTTTTCCAAGTTGCAGCAGGTCATCGATCATTTTCTGGCGGTCTTTTGGTTTGGAGTTAATCAGTACATCGATCTCGCCCTGCCTGATGTAAACACAATTGCGGTACGCCTCCTCATTCATATTAAGAAGGGAAGTAACTGCCTCATAGGTACGGGAAGCCTGATCGAATATTATCTCTCCATCCCTCTTGAAAACAGATTTAGTATTGGAAGCACGTCCTTTTTCAGGGTCGTTCCTGAAAGACTGCTCCACGGAATAAGCATGACCATTCTGCTCGAATTCAAGCAATATTGACGCCTTTGAAGCACCTTTTGTTATGATATCAGAAAGAACGAATTCCTTATCCAGAGTCTTGCTCCCGAAAAGTCCTGTAAAACATGCCTCAAGAAGACTGGATTTCCCGCTCCCGTTCACACCTGAAACTACAGTTACCCCATCCTTAAAAGACAGGTCAAGCTCTTTGTAGCTCCTGATGTTCTCAACTTTCAGGCGTTTTAGCATCACAGATAATCACCCAGATTGTACTGTCGTGGTTTTGGAGTATCCTCATTCTTCTTATTCTCAGCAGATGGCTTCTTTTCATCACGGGTTACAGTTTCAGCCGGTTCTGCATTCTGCTCTGATGCTGTATCTGAACCAGAATCAGATACTTCGATCTCAGAATTCTCGTAAGGATTTTCATCATCACTTTCATAAACCGTTTTTTCGTCTTCCACAAGCCCAGAGGATACTTCTGGAGCCTTAACTGTTTCAGAGGAGGAAACGGGAGTTTCATTAATAGACTGCAACTCCTTTTCATTGGAGTTTTCAGAAAACGGTTCATCAACAGAAACTGAAACCGGAACAGGATTTGTAAAATCGATCTTTTCCAGAAGCTCACCCAGTTTAAGTTCTGCCTCGTCTCCCATCCGGGTCTTGGCTATCTGGGAATCCCTTATCATATCATCAAGAAGCAGACCCCCTGAAGTGAGATTCATTTTCCGGATCTCTTCTTTGATAACATCATCAGGATCTGAGAAAACCACTTTCAGAGATGGGTCATTCAGGGTGTCAACTCCTGCTCTCAAGTCCTTTATTCCGGGGACAAGAGCTCCTCTTGAAATGAGGAACTTCTCTATTTCACTGAAATCAAGCCGGGCTTTTACATCACCTGAAAGCTCAACGAACACGACCTTATCATGAATGTCGTGTTCCATTATAGCATTAAAAACATCTTCAAGGGCATTTGGTCCTTCATTCACATCCACTGGAATGAACAGGAAATCCCTGGTAGGAATGATCCTTTTGCTAATCTCTATACCGCTGTCCCTTATTGTGACTATGTTATATGACCTTGGTTCGCGTTCTGATGTACTGTTCCTCTCCGTACTTCCCGGATAGGTGACCCACGTACCATCAACCTTGGTGATCTCATACTTGTGATTATCACCAAGAAGCACTGCATGTATATCAAAAGGAATGGAATCGATTACTTCTTTTATGTCCCAGTCACCGAATGAGAATGGTTTTACAAGCTGGTGCATCACAAGCAGATTGTAACGTGCATCAGTGATCATACCATCAAATATGGAATAATCAAAAAGAGGAATCTTTGTCTTGGCAATACTGTCAATGCCATATATAGCCACATCTCCAAGCCTGTAAGGCTCGTTACTGAGTCTGGTCACAAGTCCCAGACTGCTGTAAAGGTCAAGCCATTGTGTATTCTGCTTGCTTTCATGGTTTCCAACTATCGCAAGCAATGGGATGCCGGTACTTTTAAGCCTGGAAAAAAGTCCCATTGCATCAAGAATGTCATCCAGTGTGGGATTACGCGAGTCAAACAGGTCACCTGCATGTATTACAGCATCCACACCCATATCAATAGCATCATCCACCACAGCAGAAAAGGCATTAAGAAAATCCTTCCGACGAACATCGCTGTGATATTGCCGGTATCCAAGATGTGTATCCCCTGTGTGGATTATCCTTATCTCATCCATCAGGGATTATGATATGTTTTTGTGATTTTTAATTCTTTGGGCAATTATTAGAATATGCCATCATATTATTGTATATAGATATATTTACAATTTGTTTTTATATAATAAATGCATAATAATACACCGGGCATCATGGATGAAAAAGGACAGATCACTATAGATTATCTTATCAGCGTAACCATTTTCCTGTTTGCAGTTGCTTTTGTGTTTAATTACACGTCAGGAATATTCACGCCTTTTAATTCTAATTCTGATGAAGTTACCCTTGTTGCCGACAGGGTATCAACTGTCCTTGTGGAAAAGATCCTGAGCGAAGGTGATGAGAATGTACCCAACATGGTGAACAAAACAAAAGTTGAAACTTTTTTCACAGAACTTGATGATACTAACTATGAAAGTACTGTAAGTGATCTGGGAATGACCGGTTCATACATATCATACAATCTAAACGTCACCCTCGAAAATGAAACCGGTATCGTAGCTATGGCAGGAAAGGAAATGCCATCCGGTGTGAACATAGGCCAGACAAAAAGGATAATCCTGTTGAAATATTCAGACACAGGTACCAGAGAGACAGCCATTCTCTCATTCAGGGTGTGGTAATGATGTTCAAAAAACCTTTTCAAAAAAGATTCGACACCTGCGGGCAGATGCATTCCCTTGAGGCATTAATGGCCTCGCTAATAATGATCGGGGTCATCGTTTTTGCAGTCGAGGCAACCTCGCTAACACCCCTCACATCATCCACTGCGAACGCACATATTGAAGCCCAGTTGCAGACCATGGGTCAGGATATGCTTAACGTTCTCTCCTATACAGGACTCAGCCATGATTCTGACCTAAAGAATGATGTAATGAACTGGAATGGTACCGAATATGTATGGAATGGGACGGTGTACAAATCAAGCGATTCCAAGAATATAACGCTCACTAACAGTTCCCTTGCAGAGATGTTCGAGTTCATAGCGATTCCAAGAGGAATTGCCCATAATGTAGACTTTACATGTATCGGTGATAACGGGATCACAATTACACTGCCTTACATCTACAATGGAGACCCTTCTGATAACGCAGTCATAATATCGAAAAAAGTGGTCCTTTCAGACACCGATGTCGGTAACACGTCAGCCTTCATGACGAACACAGGAATACCTGATGCCGACAACAGCAGTGGTTTCTACAACATAGTCAATGTCGAGATGACACTCTGGAGAATGTGACCCATCGGAGCGTAAAAGAATGAAAAGATATGATGATAAAGCACAGCTATTACTCCTTGCAGGTTTTGCAGTAGGAGTTGGTATTGTAGTGCTCACCATTATGTTGAACAATGTGATATATGCAAGTAACATCGCATCAGAATCAAGCATTGACACTGCACGCTACGATATCTCAAATGCACTTGAAATGACAACACAGGCATATGAGAATGCATACCAATCTGCTAGTGTGAATGGGTCGGTAGATAACGTAACATTCGAGCAGGAGCTTGAAATCTTTGCTGAAACAGCTTCAAAAAGTTATGCCATATCAGGACATACATTTAGTATTGAGAACAGTGCACGATATGACCCATACATGACACAGAATGGACTTGCCAGTGGAAAGGATGACTGGACTATCGTTAGCAATATAAATACTACCGATGAATTTGTGCTAGATATTCCAGATGTTTCCAAGCTGGGTAACAGTTCAAACAGCCTGATGATAACTGCAACTAACAGTACAGGACTCCTTTGGTCCATTGAGATATACAACTCCAGCGGACAAAGATACTTTGTTGTTAAAGACCATAACATGTCAATAATAGAAAATGGAACTACTGTTTTTGATATCAATGTAACAGGAGAGAGCTCATACAAATTCATTGATAACACGCAAGGGAAAGATTATTCCATTAATATCATTGGAGGGAGCAATACAATCGCACTCTTCACCCTCATAGGGAACCACACTACTGGCGAACCATTCACCTTCATAAGGCACTATGTTGCAGAACCAACAGTGACCATTTATTCCAGTGATGTGAGTATCACACGCAGCCTCCCTATTTCATTACCAGGGAGGATATCATGACCATCCGTAGCCTGAGAGAAGACGACAGTGCAGTATCCATTACTGTAGGATTCATCCTTACATTCTCGATTACCGTGATCATACTTGTGACAATACTCAGTTCATTCTATTCCCTGATGAACACAGCAGAACAGACTGTCATGAGAGAGGAGTTCGAAATCCATGCCAATGACATAGCTGTACGTATAGCGACAATCGACACTATGATAGGAACTGCTTCCCACTCTGGGTCAGAAGTTGATGAACTAAAGTATGAAATATCTCTGCCTGAAAGGATAGCTGGAAAGACGTATTCAATTGAGTTCGATAACAGCACAAAAGATATTGTTTTCATCTCACAGGACAGGAAAGAGACCAGGATCAAAGTACCTTATTACACAGAGAACACGATAGTATATTCAACTACATTGCAAAGCTCAAAGGGTGAATACACAATAGAATATGACCCCGATATCAATGCAATGATCATATCCTGAGGGACTAAAATGAGAAAGACAGGAAAGAAGAGCATATTAGTTTCCGATGATGCACTTACCGAAGTTGTGGATTTCGTCATCACACTTGGAATAATGCTTCTGGCGATAAGTGTCATTGGTCTTGCAGGATACCCTCTAATTGAACATATGAAAGAGTCTGGGCACATAGATAATATAAAGCAAAGTTTTGCCGTACTTGCACCCAACATGAACAAGATAGTGACCGGCAAAGCACCTTCACAATCTGTAGAACTGAAAATGTATAGTGGAGGAGGCGTATTTGTCACAGGGACCAGTTACATGAATATTACTATGGATACATGGAATGAAACAACATCTGCCACAGAAACAGTGTCTCATGAGAGACAATTACGTATGGTACAAAATGAATACAGGGACACAACAATAGCCTACGAGAACACAGGCACATGGGCAAGATACCCACCTGGGGAATCGGTTGTTGTGACCGAACCCAACATTGCATACGACAACAATTCAATGGTCATCCCCATGGTAACTATCACAGGCAACAGTGGGATGTCAGGTTCAGGGCTTATCAGAGTTATTGCAGATGGCGGGCAACTTGCAGTTGGTAGGTATGAGAATGTTTCAAGAGTTCAGATAACAATATCCAGCGAATACTATGATGCATGGGAGAGATATCTGGGTGATTCGATAGGCATGCACACAGTTGACATCAATTCAAGTTCACATACTGTGAGTATGGAAAAGAACTACAGCCAGAATATAGACGTATTGGTGACAATTTCCCCTATGAGCGTTACCATTGAATGAGAAAGTTCGGAGAGGCCATATCATGAAAAACTTCCTGAGATCAGAAAAAGCTGTTTCAGCACTAATGGGAATGATGATCATACTCGCACTAACTATCACATCCATTAGTGTGATCTTTCTTTATGGCGTACCGACGATATATGATATGGAGGATATGGCAAATGCCCAGAAAGTTGAACAGGCATTCACAGTGTTCGACTCCAGAACCAGTAAGGTAGCACTCGGAGAATCACCAAGCCAGACAACATCATTCTCCATGATGGATGGCAGCATTGAAGTAAATGGAGACAGTGATTCTTATAATGAAAGTGAGATAGTCATTATCTGTGTAAATATGAGTGCTTCGTGGTACAATAATACGTTTAAATCAAACAAAAATAAATGGAAAGCATGGGAACCACATGTGAATGAAAGTGGAATGAATGTGATCAGCTCATCCATGGGAAGTATAACCTATACCAATGATAATCGTATCATCGGTTATGAAGGCGGTGGTGTGTGGTCAAAATATCCTACTGGCAAAGCAGTAATGATATCTCCTCCAGAGTTCCATTACAATGGTGAAACATTGACCTTGCCAATAATGAAGATAAATGGAACCGAAATGTCCAGTGGAAATGCAGACGTATCTATTACTGTCAGTTCCGACAACACGCCATTTGTAATGTACCCGGACCCTTCAGCAGACTACAGGAGGGTTAATCCCCTGACTGTAGATAAAGTAATCATTTACATAAAGAGTGAATTCTACAGCGCATGGGCGGACTATGCAAATACACTTACATATACCAGCGCAACAACCGATGATGAAAATAAAACAGCGGTCATCGAGCTACAAGTAATTCCTGCAATGGGAAAAGATACACTGAAATCAAATTTCAAAATTGGAGCGGTGAATCAGGATAACACTGCACCTATGTGGGATTTCAGTTTTGACCTTGGAGCCAGATCATCAAATGAGCTTAACTCACTGGACTATGATATAATTGCAACATCGGGAACTAAAACACTTACATACCACATTCAAAAGAAAAATGGGGCTGATCAGCTTATACTTGACCTTATTTATGAAGATACGTCACTAAGTATGGACGCCGAGAAATGGACAAGTGTTGGAGCATTTAATGTAACAGGTGATAAAGAAGATGCAGAATCAGCCGTTGATCTGCTCTCCACAACATTGAATATGACATATGAGGAAGATACCGATTTTTCATGGGAGAACATCAATTATACAAAAACAAATAACGATGAACTCCCACTCAATAATTTAACCCAACATTATATGAAAGCTCTTACCCTGGATGGATCAGTGATATTCAACATCGTTACCAATGGTAACTCCGACCCAGTAGACTACGATGAATCAACCATTACATTGAACTATGATGGAATGCCGGGAAGTATCACATATCTCCACGTAAGCAGGAATGACCTTGTAGCTACCTTGGACTAAGAGATAAATAAAAATAAGCCATAACTATTTTTTTATATAATAACATTATTATATATCATGAGGAACTATGAGAGACGATTATGGGCAGATGCACATAGATTATCTAATAGGCATCGCTATTTTCCTGACAAGTGTCATTTTTGTATTTACATATACTACAGGTCTTTTCACTCCATTCCAATCGAATTCGGATGAAGTGACACTAATAGCTGACAGGATAGCAACTAACCTCATAGAACAGAACATGAGTGCTGAAAGCATACGTACACCGAATATGCTTAGCAGCACAAAAGTTGATGATTTTTTTAATAGTGGAGATTATGAGAGTAAAATCAATCACTATGGAATGAAAAGTTCATACCTGCATTATGACTTCAATGTAACGTTAGATAATATTGATACAGGAACATTTTATTCTACAGGGAAAACACTGCCTGTATATGGAAATATAGGCCAGACTAAAAGGATAGTTATTATCCAAGATGATACTACAGGGGATGAAACTCTTGGAATACTGGCTGTGAGGGTGTGGTAAAATAAGTAGCAGAACGGACAGGTCGCTCAGAGCAGAAATCTCTGCACAGTTGCATACACTTGAAGCCCTGATAGTAGTTGTAATCATAACAGGTATAATCATCTTCACTGTTCAGGCAACATCCCTTACTCCCCTTACATCATCAACTGCAAATGCACACATAGAAGCACAGCTACAGACAATCGGACAGGATATACTGACTGTGCTGGACCATACTTCTCAGGGACAGAACTCGAGCCTTAAAGAGGATATATTGAACTGGAACGGAGAAGAATATACCTGGAATTCAACAGCCTATCACTCAGAACAGAATAATACACTCTCAGCAAGTTCAACCGCAGATATACTACAAACTGTGATTGTATCAAAAGGCATTGCCCACAATGTTGAATTCACATACATCAGTGAATCCGAATCAGTAGTGACTCTTCCATATATTTACAGTGGTGAACCTTCAGATAATGCAGTAACAATATCCAGAAGAGTTCTATTATCAAATTCAGATATGTCAAATAGCTCTACGTTCCAATCAAATACGGGCATACCGGATGCAGATAAAAGTACCGATTTCTATAATCTCATAGATGTAAAAATGACATTGTGGAGAATGTGAAGGCGATCCTATGAAAAGACTGGATGAACACGGACAGATGATATTGATTGCTGGTTTTATAATAGGCATAGGGATCGTAGTCCTTACCGTCATGCTCAACAATATTATCTATGCCAGTAACACTGCATCAGAATCCAGCATAGAAACAAATGTCTTTGATTATTCAAATGTTGTTGATACTACCATTGAAGCCTATGAGAAAGCATATGCAAATAATAACACATTCGATGCCTACATGGACAGTTACTCGGAGCAAATGGTGAAAAGCTATTCTCTTTCAGGATTCATATTCACACTTGATACAGGCGCATTACAGGATGCGTATTTTACAGAAAATGGCCTTGACGATGGAAATGATGATTGGATCGTTATTGAAAGGGTAAACTATACAGATTTGTTCTTATTGGGTAGTCTCAATGCATCTGCCCTGGGAAATGAATCAAATAAATTTGTAATAGAAGTCAATAATCAATCCGGGAACACAATCTGGTCAGCTAGTATTTTCAATTCGAGCAATGGCAACATCAACCTTACAGTATACGATGGAAGTTACATACTAAATTCAGAAAACAGTTCATTTAGTGAGATCAATATCACAAACAATAAAATTGACGAAGATGAAACTAATTTATTTGATTTTCATTTCAATAACCAGACAGCAAACCAAACATACAGTATCAAATTCATAAACGGAAGCAAGGTCATGGGAACTTTCCTCATAGAAGGTGACCTTGTCAACGGAAACTCATTCTATATTGAAAGAGTAGAAGTGGTCAATAGTAATATAAAGCTCAACAAGAACGGACATCTTGAGATCAATGCAACAATACCGATCACTCTTCCCAGGGGGCATGTCTAATGTTGCCTTTCAGAGAAGATGAAAAAGCTGTGTCAATATCTGTGGGCTTTGTACTTACCCTTTCAATAACCGTAATAACAATGATGGTCGTCATCAGTTCGTTCTATACCATGATGGACAGGGCAGAACAGACCATCATGAGAGATGAGTTCGAGATACATGGGAACGATATGGCTTTACAGTTATCCAATATTGACACTGCAGTGCAGATTACCAGAAATGCAGGAGGAGATGTTGGAAGTTTTTATTTCAAACTATCACTTCCGGATGAGATTGCCGGCCAGCAATATTCTATGGAGATATCAAATCAGACAAATGAGATCATATTCGAATCACATGGAAAAGATGCCACGCGTGTAAAAGTGCCATATCAGGTACAAGAAGTAGAAGTTGCATCTGTGAAATTGTTCAGTGGGTCGAACGAATTTGTATTGAATTATGACCCATCCTCTAACATGATAGAAGTATATTAAAGGAGAGTTGCATGAAACAACACACTATTGTGAAAGATGATAGCGCAGTGTCCGAAATGGTGGACTATAGCATCATCCTGAGTATCATACTTCTTGCAACTGCCATCATTACTGTAGCTGGTGTACCCATGCTGAAACATATGCAGGAAGTCCAGCATATAGAGAATATGGAACAAAGCTTTGAGGTACTTGCTATGAATATGAACAAAGTGGTGTTCGGAAACGCTCCTTCCCAATCCGTTGAACTGAAAATGTATGGAGGAACTTTGTCTTTAACCGGTGACAATTATATTAGTATTGACCTGCAGGTATGGAATTCTTCTTCAAACACTACAGAAATGACATCCACCGGCGTTTATGAAGTTAAAAACATAGAGAACAGTTATCTTGATACAAGCATTTCTTATGAAAATACTGGCGTATGGGCAAAATATGAAAATGGTGGAGTCGTGATGTTATCTGAGCCACGTATCACCTACGCAAACAATGTAATGGTGATACCCGTTACTAATGTAGATGGATATGATTCCCTATCAGGATCCGGTCTTGTCAGAGTGACTGCGGACGCAAACAGTAAAAAAATATACAAATATGAAAATGTCTCAATGGTTAACATATCCGTCACAAGTGATTACTATGCAGCATGGGGTCGATACCTTAATGAAACCATTCAAATGCCAATAGTTGTGGAAGATAGTAATAATAGAACTGTGAACTGTAGTAAAAATACCAATGTTGATGTATACATAATATATTCACCCATGAAAGTTACAATCGACTAGGTGTCAGAGAAGGTGAAGGTCTTGAAAAAGATGTGGAAAAATAATATGGCGGTGTCATCTGTCGTTGGCATTACAATAATACTTACTATTACTTTGTTGTCTATAGGTCTAATGATACTATACACTGCCCCTATTATAAGTGAAACACAGGATATGGCCAAAACCCAGAAGATTGAACAGGCATTTACGGTTCTTGATTCAAGAACAAGTAAAGCATCACTTGGTGAGTCTCCCCTCCAGACAACCTCACTTACTCTTATGGGAGGAAATATAGAAGTTAATGGGAACAATGAATCCTACAACAATAGCAAGATGATGATTATATTCCTGCACTCTGACTCATCCTGGTATGACAGTTTCTACCAGAACCATAATTACTGGAATGCATGGGAAAGTTATGAGAGCAACTATCTGAATGATTTTACAGGGATTGAGACTTCCATGGGATCAGTGAGATATTATCTGGATGACAGAGAGATTGCCTATGAGGGCGGTGGAGTCTGGTCTAAATATCCCGGAGGAGGAACAATAATGACCTCACCTCCTGAATTTCATTACAACGGTGAGACTATGACCTTGCCAATTGTGAAAGTACGGGGAAATGACTCTATAAGCGGAAGTTCTGATGTTAATATCGAAATAAAATCATCAAATATTCCTGCAATCCTCTATCCCAATACCACCACAAATGCTAATTTTACAAATCCCATTAGAGCTAACCAGTTACTGATATACATCAAAAGCGATTTTTATGAAGGATGGGCCACATATGCGGAAACCCTCACATCCACCACCGCAACTCTTGATCATGAGAACAAGACAGCCATTATTGAGATGAATGCTGAACCTAAAATGGGAACATTTTCTCCTTTACCAGAGTATTTTGATATTTATTCTCTGAATCACACTAACCCCACACCACTTGACAATTTCTCATTGTATTTATATACAAGTGGTGATTCAAGTCAGTTTGTGGCCTCGGGAATGACTATAACCGCCACGGCTGGAACAAAAACATTAACGTATGAAATTAGGCAAAAACCGGGATCCAACCCGCCCATAATACTACTGAAAAGTAGCTCTTATGGAATCAAATATACTGATAGTTCAGTAGAAGGACTTAACGAAATATGGGAAACAAATCCGGGCAGTAGTTTTCCTATTAACGAATCAGGTGGTCAAGGAGGTAGTGCAGAGACAAATACCACAATAGATCTTCTTAGTGATACTTTCCTGATGTATTACGACAGCTCAGATAATGATTTCTCCTGGGGTCCTGTTGGCTCCAATTCTACAACTCCAGACCTAATGATAACAGATAGCACAAATAGTACCCAGTCATTGAATAACATTACCCAGCATTACATGAGACTTCTAGCACAGGAGGGCAAGATCACGGTTCATGTTGAGCAGGACCCCAGTAATAAAATCGAGTATGACATGTCCTCATACACTCTTGATTATGATGCAGAAGGAGCCATTCTTACCTACCTGCATATAACAAATAACGAGCTTGATGTTACGCTGAGTTGAGAAACTAGCAGTCTCACAGAAATCCTTAAATCAACCCCGACCATTAAGAAATCCCATAAGGTGAAATTCATGAAGAAAGCAATCATTGAGACCGATAAAGGAAATATTGTCCTTGAATTGTTCGAGAAGGACGCACCAAAGACTGTTGCAAACTTTGAGAAACTCATTAAGGAAGGATTCTATGACGGACTTACTTTCCACAGAGTTATTCCAAACTTCGTTATCCAGGGTGGATGCCCAAGAGGAGACGGAACCGGCGGACCGGGATACTCAATAAAATGTGAAACAAAGGGCAACCCACGCAAACACGGCAAAGGCGCACTTTCAATGGCACACGCAGGTAAGGACACCGGCGGAAGCCAGTTCTTCATCACACACTCTCCACAGCCACACCTTGATGGCGTACACACCGTCTTCGGTCAGGTAATCGAAGGCCAGGATGTCGTCAACAAGATCAAGGCAAGAGACAAGATGAACAAAGTCACTGTCGTCGAAGAATAATTGTTTTGTTTTGGCAGCTTTTGTGCTGCTACTCTCTTTTTTTTAAGATACATTTTTAATCTACCGGATTATTTCTGTAATAATAGAATATTTCGATAATCAAAATACTCCTTAACTTAACAGTATCATTATCAGGAAAATTACTTATATCAGAATGAGGAAGTTAGCGTTATGTGGTCGACAACATAACGCATATTTTATGGATATTTTACGTTAAGTTCGGCTGACTGCATGCAGGAAGGTAGTAATTATGACATTTAACAAAAAACTAATTCTGGCTATTGCAGCCATACTTACTCTTGTGGTATTCGTAAGCGGCTGTACCGACACCGGTACAACAGGCGAAGATGTAGGAACTGACGTAAATACCGATAGTGCCTCAGGTGAAGTAACGACCATCACGGTATCAGCAGCAGCAAGCCTTACAGAAGCATTCACAGAACTATGGACTGTTTTTGAGGAAGAGAATCCAGACATTAAGGTATCCTACAACTTTGCAGGATCAGGTTCACTCCGAATGCAGATAGAAGCAGGCGCACCAATTGACGTGTTCGCATCAGCATCACAGAGCCATATGAATATATTAAGTAATGAATCCCTTATTGTTGAAGAATCAAGAAAGGACTTTGCATCAAACACAGTTGTTTTGATAACACCTGCTGACAGTGAACTGAATATTACAGGACCAGAAGACCTCCTGTCAGATAATGTTGATAAAATAAGTGTAGGAAACCCAGATACTGCGCCTGTTGGAAAATACACAATCGAGGCACTTGAAGAAGCAGGCCTCTGGGATGAGCTTAAATCAAAAAATGTGCCTGCAGAGAACGTCAAACAGATACTTGTATATACTGAAATAGGAGAAGTTGATGCGGGATTTGTCTACAGCACAGACGCAGCAACAGCAGATGAAGGAACAATCGAGGTAAAAGCAACCGTTCCAACTGTAACCCCTATCAGCTATCCGATAGCAGTGGTTGCATCATCAGAACATCAGACGGAAGCACAGACATTTGTAGACTTTGTCACATCTGATGAAGGAAGGACAATCCTGCAGTCTTACGGATTCACAGCTTAAAAGGAAAATAATAATGTTCGACCAGATTGGATTTCCCCTGCTGATCACACTTAAGATCGCCGGTCTGTCCACATTAATTGTGGCAATAATAGGAATGATGATATCATACATACTTGCAAGACGTGATTTTCGCGGGAAATGGCTGGCCGACATTGTTGTAACTTTACCCCTTGTACTCCCTCCCACAGTAACAGGTTACCTTCTGGTAGTCTTGCTTGGGAAAAAAGGAGTGCTGGGGAGTATTTTATACAACTTCACAGGATGGAGCATAGTATTTACCTGGCAGGCAGCAGTAATTGCAGCTTTTGTTGTATCCCTGCCGCTTATGGTCAAAACCACCACTGCAGCCATAGAAGCAGTGGACAGGGAATACGAATATGCGGCTTTCACCCTTGGAAGAAAAGAACTTGACACTGCCCTCTTCATAACTCTCCCGCTTGCAAAGAAAGGCATACTTGCAGGAATAGTCCTCAGTTTTGCAAGGGCAGTTGGAGAGTTCGGTGCAACACTTATGTTTGCCGGAAACATCCCCGGAAGAACTAACACAATGTCAATTTCAATATACAGCGCATTCCAGGCAGGAAACAATGAACTTGCCAACATGCTGGTCATTATACTGATAGTAATGTCCCTGCTTTCAATGGCCATAACTGCAAAGGTCATCAATAGCTGGAAAATATAAGGTGGGATCATGGGCATTAAAGCAGATTTCAGAAAACGGTATTACAGGAAAAAAAGCGATAGGAGGAAAGGCATTGAAGCCGCTTTCACACTTGATGCCCAGTTTGAGATCGGTGATGAGCTTGCAGTATTTTTCGGTCGCTCCGGCTCAGGAAAGACAACAGCCCTCCAGTGTATCTCAGGACTGCTGGAGCCCAACGGAGGCAGGATAATTGTCAACGGCAATGTGTATTTTGATTGCCATAAGAGAATCAACCTGCCGGTACAGCAGCGCAGTCTTGGTTACGTTTTTCAGAGCTATGCACTTTTCCCGCATATGGATGTGAAAAAGAACATAGCTTACGGACTGAAAGGATGGGATGAGAGAGACAAGGAAGAAAGAGTTGATGAAATGCTCCAGATGCTGGACATCAAGGGATTGGAGAATAATTATCCCTCTCAGCTTTCAGGAGGACAGAAGCAAAGAGTTGCACTGGCGCGTGCACTGGCACCAAAACCCGACATACTCTTACTGGACGAGCCTTTTTCCGCTCTTGACAGAGTTGTCCGCATGAAGCTCAGGGAAAAGATCAAGGAAATCCAGAGAGAACTGAAGATCCCTGTACTTTTCATCACTCATAACCATGTAGAAGCTTTCACAATCGCAGACAAGGTTGTTGTATTCCATGATGGGAGAGTTCAGCAGATAGGAACTCCGGAAGATGTATTCTATCATCCAAAGAACAGCCACGTTGCCGAACTTGTAGGCATTACAAATATATTTGAAGATTCTTCGGTACTCAAAGATGATGAGATGGCAGGAACACTCACCATTGGTTGTGAAAATCTGAAGGTAACTGCAAAAAGACCAGAATGCGAGGTCAAAGAAACAATATCATGGGGCATAAGACCTGAGAATCTACGCATACTGCCTGCAACTGACGACACTGTTACAGATGAGAATACATTCCATGCAAGTGTAAAGAGCATAGTGAATAAGGGTTCAAGTAAAAACCTCGCACTTGAGATCAAGGAACATAATAATCTGATGATAGCTGAGATATCTGACCAGTTCTTTGAAAGTCTCAACCTGAAAGAAGATGACAGATGTCTTGTCCGTTTTGAAAGGGACAGGATAGTCCTGTTCTGATGTTTGCTTTTTGCCTGAATCAAAATGCCCAATAAACTTTTAAAGTTACATTGCCTTTTTTGTATGAAGAGATGAAACTCATTGAAAGGCTTTTGGGAAAAAAGCAGGAAAAAGAAGAATCTCATTCAGCTGTTTTTGAGTACAGGAAACTTGCCGCAATTGTGACAGAGGAATCTGAAAAGCAGATAGAGGGACTCAGACCTGTTGTTGAAAAGAATTATGAGTCAATTAAGGCTGCGCTAGAGGAACTTGAAACCCTGAAGGAAGATTTACTGAATGCCGATCATATTGAGAATGTCAGCAAACGAGGAGAAAAACTCGGAGATTCCAACAGGGATAACGTTGTCAACAACCTGAATATTATTCACGATAAAGTGAAAGTTCCAGAAGATACATCGCCTTTGATCGCTTCGGAATTCTACAAAGAAGCAAAATCAGTCCTTAAAACTGTTCTTGATAATACCAGCCGTAGTCTGATGTATATCAAAGCTCTTTATCCTCAGGAACACCAGAAAATAAATCAAGGTATGGCTGAACTTGAGGACTCTCTTGATGGGCTTTATTCCTCAATTATGCAGGGAATCAAAAGAATTGAAGATCTTGATAAAATTGCATCTGGTGTTGAGGATGTAAAAAGAATAGAAGATGAAATGAACAACAGTGCCAAAAAGATACAGGAAATGCATTCCAAGTATGATGCTGCAAAAGAGAAACTTGGAAAAGCGGATTCGAGGCTCACGGAACTGGTGAACAGTGGAGAATTTGAAAAGGCAAAGCAACTGAAGGATGAGATAAAAACTGTTGAATCAGATATCATGGATATAGAAGCAGAAGCCAGAAGACTGTTTACACCACTTTCCAAGGCAATTTCAAGAATGGAAAAGCAGCATGATAATGACAGATGTGTTCTTTCGCCTGAAAACAGGGCAATACTGAAGTCAATCAAAGAGGAGCCTGCTACTGCAATTGAACAGAATATCGATCCGTTCCTTTTAGAGCTTACAAACAGGATAGATAGCGGAGAACTCGGACTGAAGGACCAGATGTGCGAAAAGGCTCTGAAGCAGATAGAGGTTCTCAACAACAAGAAAGTATTATCATCACTTGTTGAAAACAGGAAAGAACACATTGAAGAAAAGGATGAGCTTATTGCTGAACTGAACGGCCTTAGCATCTATCAGGAAAAGGAAGAGATTGAGAAAGAGATTGAGAAGTACAATCTCAATCTGAAAGATGTGAACAACGAGATAGATTCAGAGAGCAAGCACCTTTACAATCTTAAAGATGAATTTGATATGGCAAAATCATCACTTCTTTTGAACTTAAGAGTGGTCTTTGGTGAGGAATCGGAGATCAGATATCAGGAATAATACCTGATAACATATCACGCGTTTTTTATTATTGTTTATTCAGCAGGCATGTTGCTAATTTCAGAATAAATAATAAAAAAGAAGACATCAAAGGATTACTTTGACTTCTTGTAACCTGAACCCATAATCGTGGCCAGAATTGTGACCACTATCAAACCAGACAATACTACCAGTGAGTTTAACGGGTTCTCTACGGATGAATTCTGAGCAACTGCATCGTCATTTACAATACCTGACGAAGAACCGGCATTCACCGGATTTTCTTCTGAAACTTCAGCACATATCATGAATGGCGAAAATCCTGTTGTTGTCGCTTCAAAGTAGAAGTACTCATCATCTTCACCTGTCACAACCGTTGGTAACCTGTTCCATATGTCTTCAGAGAAATGCTCCATGCGGACATCTCCTTCACCAAAACCATTTGAATCAAGCCATTCTTTTGAAACTGAGAAAGATATCTTTGCATCACCAATGCCAGAGGAGAATTCGTTGTCACCAAGGAGAATTTCCATTCCCTGATAAACCAATACTGTTGCAGGTGCGGGAGAACTTTCCGGTAGTTCATTTAGCAGACTGACAGTTGCCATGACATAACCTTGATTTGTCCCGGATTCAAAACTAATCTCGTTTACCGGAGTGGAACCATCTGTGAACACATATTCCACTTCAGCACCCTTACCTACAAAACGTACACTGAAATCAGTTGCGACAATATCTGAAGTAGATGATGTGGGTGTGGCTATCTTTACACGAACTCCATCATTTTCATTGCTGGAACTGTCGTCTGAGACTACTGGTTGAACACTATTCAAAGTCAATGGAAGAGAGTCAGTATTGTTTCCATTATCTGTGATATCATATGCATCGCAGAAACCATTTCCAACGGAGTACTCAGTCTGGCTCCAACCAGTGTCATCTGGCTTTGCCCAGAAGTTTCCACCAAGATAAGTTCCATTGATGATATTAGTGCCTGCTGTTCTTGTGATGTTCCAGTTGTTGAAACCGCCACCAGATACGTAGGCGTTGTTACTGTTGTTAAAGTAGTTGTTATATATCAGATTGTCACTGCAATCAACCAGTGAAAGACCATAAGTGGAAATGTCACTTATATTGCAACCATATATTGTGTTGTTATCAGAAGACGAAAGATATACACCATATCGATTATCAGTGCTCGTACAATTATCAATACTTATATTATCGCTGTCGTAGAGGTAAAATCCATAATAATTATTCTCAACTTCCAGATCCTCTACTGTTATGTTAGAACAATTAAGTAAATAGACAAGTCCGGCACTGGAACTGGCATCTATAACCTGATCAGAGCTGTTAACAAGATAATATATTGGTTTTCCATTTACCAGATTACTTGTTCCTACAATATTGGCGTTTGAATCAAAATATGAATTAAACGTGTTATTATTCATAGAATTGTTATTCAAAATATTATTCACTGAACCACTCAAACGTAAACCATATGAGTTTTCATATGAAGTACAATTAGAGAGACTGTTGTCCTGAGAATTGTAGAAATAAATACCATATGTATTTCCAGATACAGAACAATTACTTATGACACAACTGCTTGATGAATCAACGACTATTGCAGTAGAGCCATCTTCGGCACTTATGCCTGAAATCGTGATGTTATCTGCTTTTACGTAAATAGCAACGTTACTGGAAGATGATGAAACTATCCTGACATCTTCGGGATTGCCGGTTGATGAAACAAGACTTATATTATCATTTTGGAAATACAGATTTTCATTATAAGTACCAGATTCAACAACAATGGTGTCACCATCAGATGCAGCATCAACCGCTTCACGGATTGTCGTGAAATCAGCACTTCCACTTCTATTGACAATGATTATTGAGTCCAGGACATGAATAAACGAAATTCTTGTGGAAATGTTATCTCCAAAAGAGTTCGATGCATTCAGTGATACATTATAAACACCGGCATCTGCATAAGAATGCAACGGATTCTGTACTGATGATGTCGAATTATCCCCAAAGTCCCATTCCCAGCTTTCCGATGAGAAGAGACTTGCATCGTGGAAATCTACAGACTCATTAACATGAACGTATCTTGTACCTGCAACAAATGATGCTTCAGGTTCTTTATTTTCAGTTGTGAAAGCTTTGATACATATATTTGCATCAGATTCGCTTATATCATCCCATTCAAATCCATCTGAACTTACATAACTCTGACCCGCTTCAGCATGTGCATTACTACTATAGCCTGACATTGGATATTCTACTGGAAGAGGATAGTTATAGGCAGGTGTTGTGAATTTTACAACCACTGAAAAATTCTGACCTGTATTAAGTGAAATATTTGTATCAAGATCGATAGTATGATAGCCTGCAAAGGCAAATGTTCCATTTTGCACTGATACCGGACCAGAATCATTAATTGGACCAGAAATCGGGTCCACATAAATAGAAATGTTGTAAATGGAATTGGAGGCTACAGTGTAGAAACTTACTGCTTCCAGGGTTTCATTTGAACTTGCAGTGAAAATATTAGCTCCGTAGGCACTGATAGTATTGTAGCCAATATTGTCAACCAGCCCTAACTCATCATATTGATATATACGATCGTAATTGCTGACATTCTCGGCAGTAAAAACAGCATTATCATATCTTCTTCCAAATTTGGCATCATTGTATGATGCATAGAAATATCCATCATCTCCCCATGAATCACCCCAGCTGTTCTTAACAATGAAAGCTCCGTTGCCCGGTGCAACATCGGTGAAATTATTGCGATCGTAATTATCATCCCATCCTACGATAGTCACTGCATGGCCCCCACCGCTAGAAGAACCATTATAATAATATGAACTGAAAGAAGAATTGTAGGCTTCATTATACCACGACATACTAACATGCACCGCACCGTATTGTTGAAGTGCAAATTTAATTTCATCGTTGTCAAGTGCAGATTGTCTCAGAGGTATGAAAAGTACTTCCTGAACATGTTTTGATACTGGTATATTAGAAGGAGAGTCCCCTGAAAGATCGTTATATTGATCGTCTGACTCGAGTACCGGACCAGACCACCTTGTGAAATAAGCAGATGCTATAACTGCGTTACCTCCACCGTCAGCATCACGGTCAAATCCATCCGGATAAGTATATGCAAGAACGTTCTTTTCATTATTCTCTGAAAAGTCCCAGGTTTCTGATCTGTTATAAAGAAGGTAGGATTCAAGAGATGCTATTGATGCATGTGCCCAGCAGCTTCCAGCACTGCCTTGATCTCTTACTGCTGTGACACCATTTTCATCACGCAGGTCATATCGTGCCGGGTATGATACTTCTGAATCCATAAGTTCAAGGCCCGAAGTCCTAATGGTATCATCGGTAAGCAAGGCATCCATACTTACGGAGGATAAATGAGAAAAGTCAACGGGCGATGGAATAAAACCATTTGAAGGAGTAAATATATCAGATGATTCATTTTCATTTGAAAATACTAAATTTGATTGACTGCCCGGTAATACCAAACTAGACACGGATATCAGATAATCTGCACCTAATGCGTCATTTTGACTCTGTTCCAGTTCTTCCTGATATTGAAGAAATGCGGGATTTAGAGGAGCCATAGATAATTGAGATCCGTTGTCACTGGAACTTATTTCGGTTTGTGGATCTAACTCTGCTGCATTTACAGGAATAATAGTAAAGAACATAATTAAGCAGCATATTAAGGATAAACTGTAGTGTTTTACTTGTTTTTTCATCTGATACCCGCCAGCCATTGAGAATGGCACGTTACATATATAATAATATTATAAATATACTATACAATATAATAATGTGCCCTGAGAAAAGGTAGCACGATTTTACACTTAAAAGGTGGCAGAAAAGCCTAAAAGGATACTGGACATATAATAAAAGGGAAGAATATCCTGGAGATAAAAAACATGGGAAAGGATGAAGCAAATATTCACAGGCTCAAAGAAGTAACTGAGTTTGTAAAGACCAGCAAGAAAGAGAAAAAAGACGAGAAAAAGAAAGATAAAAGAAATATCCTTGGCCTTAATGACTGATTTTTCCTTTTTTATTTTATCGTGCCTACTTCTTTTTCAGAGGCATATTTACCAGCACATGTGCCTATATAGATTCTTTTGCCTACAACTAAATACGAGACTGAACTAGTATGCTCTGAGTAACATGTTACTCACTGTAAGTGCCTTCCTAAAATATTTCTGAAAAACGTATTGGTGTACGAACGGGCGTCTAACTGGTTCACCGGCGCCCATATTTTTTATTAGTATCTTTTTTGCCAAATGACAGACATCGGAAAAAGTAACTTCAAGATAGATATTGCTACAGTTGAGTATAGCTGTTTGAATGCAAATTTATTTACTCTAAAAGTCCTTCAATCTTGCCACCATCGTAATTGCAACGAGTATTGATTACTCCATGAAGTATGGGTCTGTAATCTGCATCTTCATCCAGAATACCGGAAGATTCACGTTTTCTGTAATCATTTGTTTCCACCAAAATGCTCATTGTCTCACCAATTGAATTAATATGATTTTAACAAGTGATAATAATAATAGAGACAATATATAATATTTACACAATAATAATTGTAGGGCTATGATTACTATATATTCCTAAATAGAACATTTGAAAAATAAACTCAAAGCTAATCCATAATAAGATAGGAAAAAGAAGAAAAGCGATCCCGAAGGGATTTGAACCCCTGACCCTCGGGTTAGAAGCCCGATGCTATATCCTGGCTAAGCCACGGGACCGCTAAGCATTGACTGGGATTGCAAATAGGTTTTTTAGTATAAAACACTTTTGTCAAACCGGGTACACTTTAACAATTAATGCAAGAGGTTCATGTGAATACAAATAAATAATAGTTTAACATGAACACTAGCAACTGTTATTATACTGAGGCTTTACAATGAGTGAACTATTGATTTATTACAACGGTGACTTTGTCCCTAAATCACAGGCCACAACCTCCGTCTATGACCACGGATTTTTGTATGGAGATGGTGTCTTTGAGGGAATAAGAGCATATAACGGACGTGTTTTCAAGTTACGTGAGCATGTTGACAGGCTCTATGATTCCGCAAGGGCAATCGCTCTTAACATCCCGCTCTCCAAAGAAGAGATGGAAGAGGCTATTCTGGAGACACTCAGGAAAAACAACCTGACAGACGCATACATCAGACCTATCGTTTCAAGAGGTATTGGCGACCTTGGTCTTGACCCAAGAAAGTGTCCTATACCAAACATATTCATAATCTCACAGGAATGGGGCGCAATGTATGGCGACCTATATGAAGTTGGTCTTACCGGCGTTACCGTATCAGTCAGAAGGAACTCCTGTGATGCACTGTCACCAAACATCAAGTCACTCAACTACCTGAACAACATCCTTGCCAAGATCGAAGCAAACGAGAAGGGGGGAGATGAAGCAATCTTCTTCGACCAGAATGGTTACCTCTCAGAAGGTTCAGGAGATAACATATTCATCATCAAGAACGGTAAGGTTTACACACCACCAACGATCAACAACCTGAAGGGAATCACCAGGGCAACAGCTATTGAGCTTCTTGCAGAAATCGGACTAGAGACCCATGTTGAAAACCTTGGAATGTTCGACCTCTACACCGCAGACGAGATCTTCGTTACAGGAACAGCAGCTGAAGCCGCACCTCTCGTAAAGGTAGATGGCCGTCCAATCGGTGATGGTAAGCCAGGTCCGATCACAAAGAAGATGGTTGCAGCCTTTGAAAAGGTAACCACTACCACTGGCACACCAATTAATCCCTAAATCATAATACAAAAAGACACTAAAATGAAGACATAGTTCTTCATTCTCTTTTTTCTTTGACATTTCTTTTCCTGTCAGCTTATGCTCTGCATAATTAAAATAGAGCAAAATATTTCAAAACATTAATTAGGAATAAGTCTTGTAATATATAATTACAATAATAATTGAACTTATATTCACAACTGGGCAAAGACTGAGGGACTATAGCCCAATTAATGAGGTCATTAAATGGTAGAAGAGGGAAGAAAAGATAAAATAGTTCTGGAGAACCTGAAATATCTGAACGATTCAGTGTTGGCCATATTACTTTTGATGCCTGTTACCCTTGTCATCACCTTTGAAGCACTTGATGATACAGGAAGTCTCAAATGGATTTCCATTGCAACATGGATAGTGTACCTGATGGGACTCTGGTATGTAGCTTCAAGAGTTTTCAAGCTTAACAAAAAGCTTATTGAGTATATAGACGAAGAGTAGACAGACCAGAATGGAAAGGAAAGAATTCAGAGAGCTGACATCCGTAGAGGATGCGAGAAAACTGGTTGAAAGCATAAAAGTTCAACCGGAAATTACTGTTTTACCTATTGAGAAAGCTGCAGGACACATAATTGGAGAGGACATACTTTCAGGGTTAGATGTACCTGCTTTCAATCGTTCTGTTAAAGACGGTTATGCTGTAAGGGCAAAAGATACATACCAGGCAAGTGAGCCTGAGCCAATTGAGTTAAAAGTTACTGCATCGATTCAGGCAGGCTGTGAAGATAGTTTCTTTGTCGATGACGGCGAGGCAATAGAGATCTCAACCGGTGCACCAATTCCTGATGGTGCCGATGCTGTTGTGATGGTTGAAAGCACAAAACAGACCGGAGACTCACTTCTTGTCTACCAGCCCGTGCACATCAATGAAAATATAATGCGTGCAGGAACCGACATCATGAAAGGTGAGAGGATCCTGAGAAAGAACACACGTATAGGTTCCCGTGAGATTGGAGTTCTGGCATCTATTGGTATGGATAAAGTTCCTGTCAAAGAACTGGTCGTTGGAATTATTTCAACTGGCAGTGAGCTTATCAGACCCGGAGAAAAGCTTGGAACGAGCAAAATATATGACGCTAATTCATATGCTATCGCTGCTGCAATCGAAGAATGTGGCGGCACACCACGAATATACGGAATCGTGCGTGATGATGAAAAACTCATGGAAGAGACCCTTGACAGGGCAATCGCAGAATGTGATATCGTGCTTACATCAGGAAGCACTTCCGCCGGTGCAGGCGACATCATGTATATGATAATTGAGGAAAAGGGAGAAACTCTTACACATGGAATTGCTATCAAGCCGGGAAAACCTGTAGTTATCGGCATGATAAACAATGTCCCGACAATCGGGCTTCCGGGTAATCCTACTTCTGCTCTTAGTATTTTTAATGAGTTTGTTGCACCGATCATTTACAATTCACTTGGCGTTAAGCCATCATTTAAGACAAAAGTAACTGCTGTTATGGGAACTGGAATACGTTCCGGTGGCAGGGAGGAACTTTTCCCTGTAGGAGTAGTACGTGGAAAAGTCTATCCTGCGGATAAGACATCAGGAGCAATCACAACACTATCAGATGCGGACGGAATTATTGAGATAAGGGCACATACCGAGTACATCGAACCCGGCGCAGAAGTTGAGGTTACCATGTTTGGCAATGTAAGGAGTCCTGACCTGATGCTTGTTGGTGGCCAATGTCCCGGAGTTGACCTGCTTGAAGAGATGACGGGACTTACGTTCAGGACTTTGAATATGGGATCAAGTGCAGGTTTTACAGCAATATCTGGTGGCATTGCAGATATCGCATGTGTCAATATGGTTGATAGCTATGGTAATTACAATTCATCTATCCTGAAGAGAATGAACCTTGATAATGTGGTGCTTGTAAAAGGATACAGGCGAGAACAGGGCCTGATATTCACTCCGGATAACCATGTATACGGTCTTGAAGATATAATCAATCTCCAGATCATCAACAGGAACAGAGGTTCAGGCACAAGAGCACTTCTTGACAGGGAGATTGGTCTGCTGGCTGAAGGAAAGGGAATCTCAAAAAGTGAGATGATAAAAAGCCTGAAAGGATACAATTCCGGCTCCAAGACTCACAGGTCAGTATGTGATGCTGTAAAGAGTGGCAAAGCTGATGTAGGATTTGGACTCAGGGCTGCGGCAGAGGAGGCAGGACTTGAATTCATCCCGCTGGCAGAGGATGAGTTTGATTTTGTTATAAAAAAGGACCTTCTTGAAATTGAGGAGATACAGAATTTCCTTGCTGTATTGCGTTCTGAAGAGTTCTCAAAGAGACTGCCAGCCGGAATCAGTACTTATGAAATGACCGGTAGTATAATATCCTCCTTTTAACGTTAAGTCATATTCAAAAATCGGGAAAATCTTTTTTATTTTGACGTTATGGTAGGTTGCAAATGGGATTACACGAGGATATACAGGAAGTTGAAGAGGAAATTAAGAAGACTTCTTACAACAAAGCTACATCACACCACATAGGCAGACTTAAGGCAAAACTTGCACGTCTGCGTGATGAAGTTGTGAAGAAGGCCGCAAGTAAAGGTGGCGGTGAAGGATACTCCGTTAGGAAATCAGGAGATGCCACGGTAACACTTGTAGGTTTCCCGTCTGTAGGTAAATCCACGTTGCTTAACCAGCTCACCGGTGCAAATTCAGAGGTCGGTGCTTATGAGTTTACTACACTTGATGTAATTCCCGGTGTGCTTGAGTACAATAATGCAACTATCCAGATTCTTGATGTACCCGGACTTGTGAAAGGTGCAGCCAGCGGCAGAGGCCGTGGAAGGGAAGTAATTGCAGTTGTGAGGAACTGTGACCTTGTAGTCTTTATACTGGATGTGTTCCAGAACTACCACCATGAAGTCCTTACACAGGAGTTGTACGATGCAGGTATCCGTCTTAACCAGAAGGAACCTGACGTTGTTATCAAAAGACAGGACCGTGGCGGAATCACCATTAGCAGTACCCTTGACCTGGAGATATCCGATGACCTTATCAAGGCGGTACTTAACGATTATAAGATCCACAATGCCCACGTGCTTATCAGGGATCATATCGATGTGGATCAGCTTATCGATGCTATCATGGGTAACCGGGTCTATATCCCTGCGGTTACCGTTGTGAATAAAGTGGATATGGCTGATGAGTATGTGCTGAAGAAGTGCAAAGCAGAATATCCTGAAGCTATATACATTTCCGCCAATAAAGGTGAGAACCTTGATGCAGTGAAAGATCTGATATACGATGCTCTTGATTTCATTCGCATCTACCTGAAACCTCAGGGTGAATCTGCTGACATGGAAGAACCTCTTATTGTGAGAAACGGTGTCAATGTGGGTGATATCTGTGACCACCTGCATCGCGATTTCAGGAGAAAGTTCAGATACGCCCAAGTTTGGGGAACTTCTGCCAAGCACCCCGGACAGAGAGCCGGTCTTGACCACGTGCTTGCGGACAAGGACTTACTGACACTTATCATCGCCAAATGATGAACTTAAATGCCTTGCCTGCATAACAAATAAGTATTATTATGCATTTATTGTGCTGATCATCGTAGTCCCGTAGGGTAGCGGTCAATCCTTTCGGCCTTTGGAGCCGAAGACGCCGATTCGAATTCGGCCGGGACTATCTTTTTCTTTTGCCATAGTCCTTATTCTGTATCCTGTTTTAAAGAAATAAAAGATTATAGAATCAAAGGGTATCCACATGGATACTAACCATTTTATAAAGCAAAAAACAGTTCTTTAATCGAGGCATGTGGAAACCCACTTTTTATACAACTCCCACACTAACCCCCCACTCCCCAAACCACATGCCTCAAACTATTTTCTAATATTTTGAAACATAATTATGTTGTGATATAAAGCAATATAAATTATAATGACGTTGTAATTTCAGAAGAGTTCGTTCTATATACCCTAACATCAGACTATAATATAGTGGAATAAGTCTCAGGAGTGGGACATCATAAACACCGGTTCACATTTCCGGTGTATCCTTTTGTTCTCTATTCGTATGAGCATGACGGAAGCACCATTCTTTTCCTCCGTTCTCCACCATGCTCAATATTCTATTTTAGTTAATATTTCTTTTTACAACATAGATAATATTTATTCCATGAAATATACTTACCAAAAATATTTATACCCGTGCATAGAGATACAGTTATAGTGGATATTTTATAGGTGGAGTGAAAATGAAAAGTAAACAAAGCGTAACGCTTTACATAGGCTTAGCCTTGGTGTTTTTAGCAATGTTTGTGGGGAATGCCATTGCTCAACCAATTGAGGTTGTTTCCCTCGAGAAATATACATTGGGTACAGATGGAGTTTGGTATGATGCTGATGTAGCAACCGGACCAGAGATTCCTGTCGGTTCTATTGTAAAGTGGAAGTATGTAATCACAAATAACATGCCAGTAAGCGAGCCAGATGGCATACTGGATACATATGCACCTGGGGAAATGGTTATTGCATGGCTTAATGACTACTCAAACGTCTCCATTATTTACGAGGACGAGAATTGCACTATCCCTGCTTTTATAAATGGACTGCCGATATCACCAAAAACTATTCCTGCTAACGAATCGGTTGAATTTTTTGCATGTGGAATAGCTGTGTTTGGTCAATATGAGAACTTTGCTGATGTAGCAGTTGATATATATGATCCAGGACCAACTTTGATTGGTTCGGGGTATGATATGGATTACAGCCACTACCTCGGTGTTAAAGATAACGAAATCCCAGAGTTCCCAACAATTGTTGTTCCTATAGCAGCAATTATTGGACTTGCATTCATAATTCAGCGCAGGAAGAATTAATTGAAGAAAAATCTTCCTTTATTCTTCTTTTTCTTCAGCCATACAAATGTAATCACATTGCTTTGGTTAACTGACAGAAATACTCTTTCAGAATTCTCAATTCAGACATTATTGCCCTCCGTATGTGATATCTCTCTGAAGGATTTCTGCAACTTTCTTTGCAAGGTGTCATAGATATCAGTGTAGTTTTTGATTTCTATTTCAGCGTCAAGGTCTACCTGCCGGGGTTCTTGCTGTGGGGGTGCTGAGAATTTCCGTGAGTTTTCCTACAACGGTGTCATTTTTACCAGTGTCAGTTGCTGACATACCTGGAACCACATTTGGTGATATTTCCGTAGGAACCTGAACAGACGTTGATGGTACCATCAAATCAGCTAGTGACACACCAGCAATGCCATTTTCACGGATAAATAATCGTAAGCGAATATACACTTCATCCTGAAACTGAAGAGGAGAGGGATGAATCCTCTCCGGTAATCTCGCTCAAATACACTCCGGAACCGACCCACCAGGTATCATTCACAGGGAGAACGTATCCTATCTTCAATTCATCCATGTTCTCATTGTCCGGGTTCGGCCATATAAAGACCACATAACCGCCACCGGAACGTGCAGTTTCGGCTAGCGCCCTAATCGTCTCCATGCCGAATTGATCTCGCTTTTCAATAAGATTGGACCCAATCAGTTCAGGCAGGTAGGGATGGGCAAGGAGTGTGCCTTCATAGTCATAGGCGTAAATATAGTGTCCTTCATCGTCCACAAACATCCCGGACTGATTCGAGATCTCGGCAAAGGCCTTTACAGATCCTTCCTCGCGTCCGTAGACTGCACAGTCCTCCACGAGTCCGATCATCTCTGATATGACCTCAGGCCGGCCGGAGCCTGCAGACACCATATCCGAGAAGTATATTCCCGATCCGATCCAACAGTTCTCTCCCGCCGGTGCAACGTAGCCGATCTTCGGTTCATATGAGTCCAACGCCTTCTCATCTATCACCCCATCCTCCGGCGCAGGGTATAGGTAGGCGATGAAACCGCCACCGTTGGAAGCAGTAGATTCAGCTATTCGTATCATCGGCAATCCCCTGGCATCGGACCAGTTCAACCTATTTGTTCCGACCGCCTCCGGCTGGTACGGATGAGCAAGAAGCGTGCCGTTATAGTCATAGGCGTAGATATACACATTGTCACGAGAGAATTGACCATCCTTTTTCGAGAACTCGGAAAGAGCTGCCTGCTCTCCGGCTGCAACTGCATATTCCGAGGCATCCTCAACAAACTCAGCCAGGTCATTCACTGTCATCACCTGCTTTACATCTGACAGGTAGATGCCTGCACCGAGCCACCAGGTATCATCAACCTTCTGGACGTAGCTCATCTTAGGTTCAATGGTCAGATCGTGGGCCGGGTTGTAGTAGTGATAGAAGATGAAACCACCACCTTGTTGCACTAGCAGAATTTCTACCCGGGTATAATTTACACCATAAGGATCCTGAAGTCCCGAAAGATCGGTTCCAAGCAACTGGGGCTGATAAGGGAGAGCCAGGGTAGTTCCGTTGTAATCGAAAGCATAGATGTAGAGGTTGTCACGTATAAACGTACCATTCCGGTCATTGAACTCCGCGATTGCAGCATCCTTCCCGTTCGTACGGGCATACTCGATCGCTTCCCCTACAAAAGATTCCAATTCCCCTCTTATCTGGGGGTCGGTTCCAATCCTCACAACGGGTGAATCCTCATCCGGATCATAGATGCCGGCTCCAATGAACCACTCCTTGTCTACCATCATCACGTAGCTGAGTTTTTGTTTGACCGTGAATTCATCCGCAGGGTCTACATAGAGGTAGCTTGAGAAGCCTTTGTCAGACTTTGCAGCAGCTGCCAGATCCTGGATAAATGCAATCCCGTTCTCATCTGTAATGTTCCACCGATTCGTACCGATGAGTTCGGGCTGGAAAGGAAGGGCCAGTGTGTTGCCTTCGAGATCGTAGGCGAAGATATAGAGTTCACCGTCAACGAACTGGCCGTTCTGGTCATTGAATTCCCGCAGAGCGGCTTCCTGTCCATGGACATGCGCATATTCATAAGCTCTCTCTACGAATGCTACGAGTTCCGCCGGAGATACGGTAGAGTTCTTAGCTGGCGACAATGAGTCGGTCGTGGCTGCTTCCGATTGGTTCTGAGGAAGAGTGGTATCCGTGTCAGTACAGCCGGCACCAAGGACGACTATCAGCACAAGTGCAACAGTAAAAAGGATGGTAATAGATTTCATAAATAAGAATTAGATTTTAACTGCTAAATATTAGTTCCCTTTAGAAGCATTTAGTCCTGATAACAGTCACAAGGTATTGAACCAATTGAAGTGCTTATTTACTATTAGAGGGGCTGCCATAATGCATGCTCATCCACGTGGTGTTAACACCTCCCCCCTCTCCAGAATAAAACTACTGCTATGCATATTGTTGTCTATTTGCCAATAATGGAGAGACGTTCAAGTACGTATACACCCTTGCAGTTTGGGTGATGAAGAGCCGATATCTTAGGAAATATATCAGACCGATGGGACAGGTACCACAAAGTACGTGCAGAACCCATCACCGATGTTCCTTGTCACATGACCCTTACCGGATGTATCTTCCAGCAGGACCAGATCCCCGGGCATAAACCGTCTGACAGTTCCATCTGTTGTCTCCATCTCCACCGCACCTGACATGAGGATCAGAAACTGCCGGGTTGGAGCCGGATGCAGTTCGCCAATCCAGCCGGAATCAAATGTATAGAAACGATACTTCGTCGCAGGTCCATCCTCAGAGACATAGAACGGGGCAGCTGGTGGTGCTGCTTGTGAGAGACTCTGTTTGACTGTCACTACATCAAAGTGAGAATCACCCTGTGAGTCCATATATATTCTATGGTAGGTCACCTGGGTGAGATTGGAAGAGCTTGTTTCCGTCATAGTTGATTCCCCATTGTGCGAGTTGAAATATTTCCCCACAAGATTACGTGGTAATCTCAGACAGATAAATGTTACGATGCATTTTCAGCTATAGATAATCCGGTTTTTTGCGTTCAGAACACAAAATTAAAATCTCTAGGGTCATATATAACAAAATAACAAAGAATGGAAGTGAATGGGAATGGGAACTAAATTTGAGATTTACACGGAAGAAGGAAAACACATTACGACCATTACTGCAAAGGACATAAAAATAACAGCTGATGCCACACTGCTTGGAGAATTCCAGACTGACGGGGCATTTGAAGCCAAGGCAGTTCTCCCCAGGAACTGGGCAGTGATCGAAGCGCAGTGATTTACACTGTGCTTTTATTTGCCAATATAACATTATCTGATTGCTTTGTGCCATAATTAAAAATGTGGTCTGAAAGTGAGAGATGGTTCGGGCAGGCAAACTCATCTGAAGGTCCGACAAATCCCAATTTGTCCAGACCAGGCACCTGATATTACAAAGAACTACTCTGCTCTTGGTTCACAAGTTGCAGTTCTTCCAGGCATACCAGGGTACGCTATTACATTGATAACACACGAAAGTTCGATAATTTTTGTAGTCTTTCGGACTGTGCCGTCTTTTCCCACTTTGAAGAGAGTTCCTGTCTATTCTGTGTTGTCGATAACAATCCTTTAGGAACCATCGAAGAGTTTTCCGGTATATTCTCTGATTTCATCTGACAATTCAGCATAACCTTTTCCCTCCTTAATAATAATATGTGTTCTTTCTTTAATATACTTTTGAGTGATATAAATTAGAGAGAAAGATAGGCATATTCAGTACTCTCTTCTTAATTACACATAAGAACATGCCTATTCATTGGTATTTTATACTACTCCAACCCTAAATGAACACCGCTTTGCCGATGTTCTTCCTTTGTTCCTGGTCAGTAGTTATCTTGATAATTACCTCTGGAAAATTATACCCTTATGATCCAGTAGATGATACAATCTCACTTTTATCAGATCAGTAATCACAAAAGCCACAAGTGCATACAGCCATACAATGCCTGCAAGCTTCCAGCCTATTGGGGATATGTAGAAACCATAGACAACAACAAGAGTTGCAAGGATCTTGGTTCCGATAGTTGACCAGAAGAGTATTCCACTTGGCCTGATAGACCAGAAAGGACCTCTTGTACGTGCAAGGAATATTGTCAGATGACCTGCAACTGCAAGTTTCAGGAATATGAATGACTGTAGTACATCCTGATTCAGATTGAGAATATTTAGCCCGATATAAAATATTATGAATGAAGATATCACACCTATAATTCCCAGGAAAGTTGCCATACTCAGGACTTCCCTTATATTCCATTTCTCAGGGAATGGTGAGTAATTCACATTATCATATGCAATGGCCATGATAGGAGCATCGTTGAACAGTGCGAGCAATACTATCATAATAGCAGTCACAGGATAGAAATTAAAAGCAATAATCGACGTTGCAATAAAGAATAACACACGCACAGTCTCAGCTATCCTGTAAATAGAATAACTCTTCATACGCTGGAATATTTTTCGGCTCTCTTTTATTGCATCGATGATCGTTGAAAGACCCGGGGCAGTGAACACAATATCAGCAGCAGACCTTGCTGCATCCGTGGCTCCGGCAACTGCAATTCCGGCATCCGCCTTTTTAAGGGCAGGAGCGTCATTTACTCCATCACCGGTCATACCCACTATATGTCCGTCATCCTGAAGGAGTTCCACTATTCTGTACTTGTGTTCCGGGAACACCTGTGCGAAACCATCCGACCTGTCAACTACCTCCTGTGCCTGAAGGTCAGTCTTATCTTCCAGTTCAGAAGCGGTGGTGATATTAGTACCCAGACCGATCTGGCTTGCAATCTCCTTTGCAATGGCAGCATGGTCACCGGTGATCATCTTAACATCAACACCCATGCTCACAGCCGTATCTATCGTTTCTGCAGAATCTTCATGTGGCGGATCATACAGCCCGATAAGTCCTGCAAAATGGCATTCATTCCCTTCGCATACACCAACACCAAGAGGACGATAACCTTTCGATGCAAGGACATTTACTTTTTCCTCCACATCATCCTTGATACTGTCCCTGTTAATAGCCATATCAAGAAGAACCTGTGGTGCCCCCTTGGCTACCTTGAACTTTCTGCCATCAGAACTCTCAATATTGGCCTCCGTATGTTTGATAACAGGATCGAACGGTTTAAAATCCAGTACATTATAACCAGCAGCTTTTTCCTGCAAACCATCCAGAGTTGCTATCTTTCTCAGAACCGCGTTATCGATTGGGTCATTATCTTCCTCTCTGGAAGCAAGGGCACTGTAAATCAGAAGGTCCTCTGTTGTATAATAACCGAATGGGATCATGTCAGACAACGTCAGTTCATTCTTTGTGATCGTACCGGTCTTATCGGAACAGAGAACATCCATACCTGCCATTTCTTCAATAGATACAAGCTTACTTACGATAGCTCCCTTTCCTGCAAGGTTGGTAGCACCAACAGCCATGGATACCGAAAGTACTGCGGGCAAAGCTGCAGGTATGGCAGCAACAACAAGCACCAGAGCGAACTGAAGCGTCTCTACAAGACTCTCCTGCCTGAAGACAGCAACAATAAAAACAACTGCAACCAGAATGGCAGCAAGGAATATGAGGTAATCACCTATCTTAATGATAGCTTTCTGGAAATGACTTTGTGTCTTGACATCAGTCAGCAATTTTGTGGTCTTGCCAAAATAAGTATCCATTCCGGTGGCAAATACGAGTCCGTTCATTTCTCCTTTCTGGATAACGGAACCTGAAAAACCAATATCGTTAGTACCTTTGTCTGCCGGCAGCGATTCTCCTGTCAATGCAGACTCATCTATCTGCAGGTAGTCACCTTCGAAAAGTTTGACATCTGCAGGTACAATATCACCTGAGCGAAGACGGATAACATCTCCCGGAACAATTTCACGTGCAGGAAGAGGTTTCCATTTTCCATCTCTCAGAACTCTTGCCTGAAGAGCCATTTTATTTTTAAGTAACTCAATGGCATTATCCGCTTTGTTCTCCTGCCAGAAACCCACCACACCATTCAGGATCAAAAGGATCGAGATTATAGCAAAATCTTCCCAGCGTTGAATAAATGCCGAAAGCAAAGCTGCTATCTCAATCATCCAGGGAATCGGACCCCAGAAATAACCTATGAACTTTATGAAAGGACTTGTCTTCTTTTCAAGCAGTTCGTTATAGCCGTATTGTTCAAGCCTGTCCTGCACTTCACTATCTTTTATGCCTTTTGAAGTCGATCCTAATTTGGTGAATAACTCATCCACACTCAGATCTTTTGCATTGGTTATACCTGACGTTGCCGTTTCCTTCATACATTGTCACCATTCACATTGAAATACTTCCAAACTCAGCCCAGTGTGCAATGAAGTAAGCCACTGTCCACACAAATAGTATAAAGTAGATCACATATAGGAAAATTGTGATAGGTCCATGGGATTCAGCTATCACTCCTCCAAACTCCTCTGCATGTGAATTTGCATCTTCCAGACTGTAGTGGTCCCTGTTCTTTGCGCTCAGCCAGACAAATATCAGGCTTGACAGCACTACGAAAACAGTTAGCCATACCAGAAAATTCACATGGGATGCGTACTCCATGGTAAAACTCATATTATCTCCCCCCTTACTTCATCCGGTTCATCCGTACCCGTTCTACCCGGCCTGTCGATCTCAAGCATTCTATATTTTGCCTCTTCTATGTCATTGAACTGACCGGTCTTAATTCCCCATATTAAAAAACCAAGGAAAATGAGGAATAATGAAAATGCTACCACAAGCATTGACAGATTATATTCATCCATAAAATATCAGCTCCTCATATTTCTTGCATAGTCACTTTCATACAATGGACCCCACTTTGCATTGTAATCATCTGTTGTGGCGAAATTCTGGATATAGAATATCGTCATGTATACCTCCTCATCACTGAGAGCATACTTCCATGGAGGCATATTAGTGGTCTCCACACCCTCTTTTACCTTCCAGACATATTGTCCGTAGTATTGGAAATCACCACCGGATTCTGTGAAATTTGCAGGCTCCGGATTGATATATCCTCCCGAACTCAGAATAGAGGCAACACCATCCCCCTGTCCTTCAACACCGTGACACTGGGAACAGTACAGGTTAAAGAGATTCTGCCCTGTCTCAAACTGTTCCTGTGTTCCCTCGATAGGTGGGGTGATATGTGTCTGGTTCGAGAAATTAATTGCTTCGGCATCGGACACATCACCGCTAACGGTCCTGATGGAACCTGTTGCAAAGCTCATCTCATAGAAATTCGTCATCCAGATTTCAGTCTCGTTCATGCTCAGTTTCCAGCTTGGCATTGCTGTACCAGGAACACCTTCGCTTACACGCCAGAAATGATAGGAATCCCCTGGCTCCGGCATATAGCTCAGTATCCTCTCATGAAGATTGGCAGGTTGGGTCACAACATGTCTTGCATATGGGCCCTGTGCATTTCCTGAACATCCATGACATGTCAGACAACGTTGTGTGTAGGTTTTCTTACCTTCTTCAAATACAGCGGCAAATTCCTCACCTGTAGCCTGATCTCCTGTATATGTCTGGTCACTTGAATTATAATTCATCATGGCAGCAGACATATAGCTTGCATAAGGCTGATCTTTGCCCTGATATTCATACGGCACTTCAGGATGGAAACTCATCTCATCAAGATTGTATGTTCCAAGATTCTGGATATACGCAACCAGCTGATCAAGTTCAGTATCTGTGAGGAAGTCGAATGGAGGCATAATAGAACTCGGGCTTGTGGTTCTTGCATCCCTGTCATGCAGGTAATGCCAGCCTGTAGGCCTCATTCCCCCTATCTGGGACAGGTCCGGACCTGTACGCTCCGTACCCAGCAGATGAGGAGAGTCATAGTAGTAATCACCCTGTTCGGATATTCTTCCGATAGCCCAGTCCTGTGGTCTTACAAATTGTGAATGACAATAGAAACAACCCATTTCTGTATAGATTACTCTTCCCTTTTCTTCATCTACGGTATATGGATGTGCCATGTCCGTGGCATTTACGGTATCAAGATTAAGTGCCGGCATAGCAACCACCATCCAGGTCATCAGAAGGAAGAGAGCCAGCCCGCCGAATACTATAACAGGCATGCTCATAGCATGTTGGGACCTTTTTTGTAATGATGAATGTGGCCTGGAGCTTTGTTCAGAGGATATACTGAAGATATTCTCCTCAACATGAGGCTCCTTTGAATGTGTAAATGTCAGCAGGGTGTTATATGCAAACACATATCCTGCTACCACGACCAGCCCGCCGCCCATGGCTCTGGTAACATACCAGAACTGCAGTAGCTTTAGAACAGGAGCTACGGTGATATTCTGGAACCATGCTGAATTGGCTACCAGTCCTGCTATTGTCATGGACAGGAAAAAACCGGTAAATCCTATGAGTGCAAGCCACCAGCTTATGCTCATGAGCCTGTCACTGTATATCTTCGTCCTTGTTATCTTAGGTATCAACCAGTACATCATTCCCACTGCCAGGAAACCAAAACCTCCAAGTATTGCCAGATGGGCATGTCCCACTGTCCACTGTGAGAAATGCAGGAATGAATTGGTGCTTCTCAGACCCTGATAAGCTCCCTGGATGGAAGTGAGAACATAGAAGAAGAAACCTGTGACTATGAATCTGAAAGGAATGTCCTTTGTGAAAGTATCCCATGAACCCCTGAGGGTCATACCCAGATTGACTGCAAAAGTAACCACAGGCACAAGCATCAGAATGCTCATGACAACTGCGATAGTCTTCACCCATTCAGGTATTGCTGTTTGCAGCAGATGATGACCACCTACACCTGTGTAGAAGAAAGCGATGGTAAAGAAACTTATAACCGAAAGAAGGTGACTGTAAAGAGGTCTGTTAATGATACGTGGGACTGCATAGTACCATGTACCTATTCCAAGAGTGGTGAACCAGAGTCCAAGAACATTGTGTCCATAGTACCAGTTGAATATGGAATCAGTAATACCCTGAAGTGCACCGGACGGTGGGTTCCACATGACATTACCAACAAAATAGACAATCGGGAACCAGATGAATGTACCTGTGTAGTACCAGGTAGAAACATAGAGTTTTTTCTCGGTCCTGCGTCCGAAAGTGGACAGGATGTTGTAGAGTATCAACAGCAATGTAATCATTATAAGAACATCGATGGACCATGGAAGTTCTGCATATTCCCTTCCCTGTGTATCACCAAGGAAGAGGATCATCAGTATTCCTGCCAGAAGAGCGAAGTTCCAGAGTACAGCGGATATCTTGGCGAGTCTGGCACTATATATTTTAGTGTTTACAAGTCGTGGAATAGCCCAGAACATACCACCTATCAGAGCCGATGAAACGAATCCAAAAAGCACACCGTTGACATGAGCAGGCCTTATCCTGCCAAATGTAAGGAAAGCCGCATCACTTAAGAAATAGGGCTGGAAGAATTTAATCGCAAGTATAAATCCCAGTGTGGCAAATATCGGGAACCATAATAATGATCCTATAAACCAGTATTTTACCGCATCGTCGCCTTCCAGAAATTTGTCTCCGGCAAGTTCGTCCCTTATATCGTTTGCCTTGTGTTCATTTTGTGATGACGGAACGCCATCATCCTGCAGATTACTTTCAGACTCCAATCTATAACCTCCCCGATAGAAATTCAAAAGAGTTTTTCAAATCATAAACCCCTTGAAATATCCCACATAAATTTGTTAAGGTGATACTATTTATTCCTATCTAAAAAGAATATTGTGCAATCAAATGAAAAACGATGTGATGCGACTATGTGGTTTGAGGTTACACATCAGAACATAAACAGACTTAAATACAAGGCTATCAGCATATTAATATTGAAATGTGGGGTGATAATATAAAAGACAGAAAAATTATAGTTGTATTTTTACTTGTAGCGATAACTCTGGCCTGTGCATCTGTGGCATCAGCAGAATCCAGATTTCTGAGCAGTTTCAATCAACAATATGATACCTCTGGTACGGTACTGGATTCATGTGATGTCTGCCACTCCGGACCGAACGGTGGTTCGCTCGATTCCTATGGAAGGGCATATTCTGGGAGCGGAAGGAACTTTGCATCAATAGAGGATCTTGATTCAGATGGTGATGGGTTCACCAATATTGAAGAGATAGAGGCTCTGACATTCCCGGGAGATTCCAGCGATTATCCTGAGGTCACAGCGGTGACGATATCTGAACCAATTGTAAATGAAACAGATACGACTGCCAATGAAAGTGTAGAGGAACAGGATGAATCAGAGGAAACTGAGATAGAGGATATGGAAGAAGAAACAGAAGATGTAGAGGTAGAAGAGGAAACAGAGGACATGGAAGAGATGAACAATGAAACTTCATCAGATGCACAATCTCCTGGATTTGAGGCTATTTTTGCAATTGCTGGAATACTATCCGTGATATATCTGAATAAGCGAAAGTAATCGGGAAGGTTCTGTGGCATTATATGCCATCAGAACTAACAATTTATTTTTATGCGGCCCTAATTTTGAAGTTCCTCATTCGGAACTCATCCTTCTTTTTCATCAAAACCCATTTTCTTTTTTGCCTTATCCGACATCTCGTCCGGGGTCCACTGAGTATCAAAGACGAACTCGACCTCAACATCCCTTACACCTTCAATGCCCAGAACCTTCTGTCTGACATCATCACCTATTGTCCTGTACATCGGACAGCCGGGACTTGTGAGGGTTAGTTTGATGTGAACACTGTCACCTTCTATCTCTATATCTCTAACAAAACCCAGGTCCACAATGTTTATCGGTATCTCGGGGTCATAGCACTCCCGGAGAACGTCCATTACTTCTTCCTCTGTGACCATAGCTACCACTCCCTGTTCAGTTATTTGTTGGCCAATCCCTGATTAGAATTTTATCCAGCATGCTATAAAGACGTTTGTGAGAGGAAATGGAAAACTGATATCCGTTCCTGCAATTCAGAAAGTTGGCAGATAGCAAATATCACAGATCATTTTCTCATAATATTCTTCGTATATTTTAATAAAAAACTAATTTGACAAAATATTAATACAATGTTTGACACCGTATTATATGGTACATATGAGTGACAATGGCAAGTCAAGCACCATGGGAATTATGCTTGTAATTCTCCTATATATCGCAATGATAGTTGCCATGGGGTTAGCTGCAGGTTATATTAATCTTAAATAAACGCAGCATTTGTACATAGTTACTATAAACATTAGCAACTGGAGTATCATGGTGAGTTGAAACTATACTCCTTTAATCAGAACAAAAATACCTTGTTTTTTCAATTTATAGAGTCTTTTTTGATTATTTTCAGCCTTGGTTCGAGGTTAAACTCACATTTAAATTTACAACTACGATTCTTTATTAGAAAAATCGTTTGAAGAAATAATTAGATATTCTGTTGCTTATGGTTTTATGATTATTCCAGTTAAACTAATAGCATCTACATGAAAAACAATAAATAATTAAAAAGCAACAGTTTACTAGTTAAACACTTTTGGGGGTCTGAACATAAAATATAAACGAATAAGCATTTCATTACTGTTAGTAGTAGTAGCAACATTAGCAGGCATAAGTATCACATCAGCAACACCTGCAGCACTCGGAATGTTCAACGAAACATATAATTTAAGTGGTACTGATCTTGATTCGTGTAGCATATGTCATGGAGATTCAACTTTGACACCTTACGGTGCAGATGTACTGGCAAGTGGCTTGGATTTTGCATCAATAGAAAATAACGATTCAGATGAAGATGGATTCTCAAACATTGAAGAGATCAATGCCCTGACATCTCCAGGTGATCCCAATGACTATCCCGAAACAATGGTGGAAGAAGAAACTGCTAGTGAGGAAACATCCGATGCTAAGTCTCCGGGATTTGAAATTACCTTTGCAATAGCAGGCATAGCAGCACTCACATACCTGAAAAGAAGAAGATGAGACGAAAGATATAACATCGTTCTGAAACGATATTTATTCTAATTTTAAAATTGAACAGGTCCTTATGGACCCGTTTATCTTTTATCAATCAGAAGTAAAAATAACAGACATAGAACCATAGCTTTTTCAGAGCTTTTTTTTAATATCCGTAGATGACAACATATCCCTACTGAATTGTTCTGTAGTCTGAAATAGTGCACACATTCATATCTGATCTGGAATACAGAAACTCTTCCTGCACAGTACATTTAAACCAGAAAAGGATAGATACTACCATAAGAGGAGAATTGCTATGGCAATGAAATGCGCTTTATCCGAGGAACTGCCGGTTGATGAATATCTGATTACTGAAGAACCTTATTACGTACCAGTAGGCAACGAAGTGGAGATTTTTATAGCTGCTTACAGGAACAAACTTCCGGTAAACCTCAAAGGACCGACAGGTTGTGGAAAAACACGGTTCATGGAATACATGGCATGGAAATTACAGCGCCCTCTGATTACAATTGCCTGCCACGAGGACCTCACAGCAACCGACCTTGTGGGAAGATTTCTTATCAAAGGCGAGAACGTGGAATGGAGTGACGGACCTCTCACAAAAGCCGTTAAAAGCGGTGCTATCTGCTACCTCGATGAAGTTGTCGAAGCCAGAAAAGATACCATAGTAGTCATTCACCCGCTAACCGATGACAGGCGCATAATCCCTATTGATAAACTTGGAGTTATTGTAAAAGCACCTGATGAGTTCATGCTCTCGGTTTCATACAACCCCGGCTACCAGAGCATTGTCAAGGACATGAAACAGAGCACCAGACAGAGATTCGTTGCCATTGAATTCGATTATCCTCCTGCAGAACTGGAAAAGCAGATTGTAGCTCATGAGACACATGTAGACGAGCAAACAGCAGCCAGGCTCGTTGAAATCGGTCAGAGCATCAGGAACTTCAAACACCACGGTCTTGAAGAAGGTGTAAGCACACGTCTGCTCATCTACGCAGGCAAGCTCATCAAGGAAGGCATCGAAGCAAAAGAAGCCTGCAAAATAGCAATGTCGCAGCCTATTACTGATAATCAGGATCTGCAAAGAAGTATTGATGAGATCATTGCAGCGATTATGGGATAAATATAGGGATTGACGAATAGCGGGAATAAATGAGTACTGGAGTGAATCTGCACGCCAACCCACAACTCTGAAAAAAGAGAATCTATGAGTACTGAAAAAATTACAGGACTTATATTATCCAATTTCCCATCACTGGAAAGTCCACTGGTTTCTAAGCTTGCAACAGGATTTGACAATCTTGATGAGAATGCACTGGAAATTATACTCCACGCAGGAAAAGGTGCACAAAAAAGAGGAAAAAGAATCCTCATTGCTTATCTTGGGGCAGCACCCGGAGTATACAAAGCTCTTGGAAAAGATGAGTTCAACAACTGGCTTGAGCTTGCAAGAAAAGTATCGCTGCTTAGCATTTCATGTTGTGAAGGATTCTTCGACTCATCACCTGACATAATTAATAAAGGTGGATTTGAACTTCTCGAAAAATGGACCCTGAGAGGAATTGAACTATCAGAACAGAACAAATGGATAGCTATAGCCTATTTCAAATACACAGGAAAAGTTGTTGTCACAACAGAACCTGAAAGATTCCTGAAACTGGTCTCTCATGGAAGTGAGCTTGGAAAAATCAACACAAAAGTTGCAGAAGCCTATTTTGAACATCTGCTACAGCTAAGTTCTGTAATTGATGAAACTGACTTTGCAACCTACTGTGAGATCGTAGAAAAAATCAGTAGCATACACTGGCTTACAGGCATTGAACTTATCGATATCACTGAAAAGATATTAGCCGAAATTCCACCTCAGAAAAGGAAAAAGCTCCTTGTTTCTATGAAAGAAACATTGGAATGCGGAGAACTTGTCACAATGGCATTATTCAGAAATGCAGGAATAATTGTGGAAAAAACAGATGATGAAAAGCTGACAAAACTAATTGATTCCACCTGTAATCTTGCAAATGAAGATAAAAAAAGTGCAAGTTATTTCCTAAAAACATACTCCCAGCACATTGATACGCTGGAACTTTCCGAAGCATTGGAATGGATAGACAAAGGAAGCAGGGAATTAATAAAAAATAAAGATGCTCTAAGGCAGTTTATAACAGCGGCCTTTGCACTTGGAAAATACGAAAATACCACTCATAAGATAAGAGCAGCAATCGTAGATGCAGGAATCAAACTTGCAGACATCCAAGCCGAATGTCTTGAAAGCTATTTTGAGAATGCTTCAGCCGCCCACAACATTCTTGGCAAAGATATGTTCTCCATCTGGACAGAGATTGGAGAAGGCATCGCATTACAAGACCCGGATAGTGCCAGAGAATACTACGAAAGATCGGTTGCATCTTTATCAAAAATACCACTTCAACTGCATGAAGAAATATTAGGCATAGCTGATAAGCTTCTTCAAAAAGAAGGAGCTCTTGCCAGTACATTCTTTGCCAATTTAGGGAACTTTTCAGAGAAGAACAAACCTGAGAATGCTGATAAATGGGCGAACATAGGAAACAGAGTTTACGGAAAAGACAGGAAACTTGCACTGGATTTCTTTGCTAACTCACCCGGCCTTCTTGAAAAACTGGACATGGAAGAGCTGGAAGAGTGGACACTTAAAGGACTGGAAGCGGCAGAAGGGAAACAGCCTGCCGGAAAAGCCTATTTTTCACTTGAATCAAAAAGCTCCAGGGAACTTGTGGAAGAACTCACCGGTGCTGTAGCTCTAAAAAAAGTTGCTAACATTCTGAGATACTATGCCCTCGGTCTTTCAGGCAGCAATTTCATCATACGTTCCATGGCAGCCTTGCCTTTGCAGATAGAAGTTAAGGGCATGAACCCCATAATTGCAGGCAATACGATCTACCTCGCACCAAAGATGGGAGTTTATGAGAACATAGAGGACAATTTCAAGATCTACAAGCTCAGTGTGATGCATGAAGTTGGACATGCACGCTACAGTTCGCTGGATGTTGAACCGGAAAAGTTGAATGAACTGGAACAAAATATCATAGAAAGATATCCTCCTGCAAATTCCGATTATAAACAAGATGATGAAAATATTGATCTTGTGGACTTGCTCTCACTTTTTCCAAACCAGATACTTGCCGCAACCATCTTTGGAATACTGGAAGATGCGCGTGTCGAGTATATGATAATGGAGCACTACAGGGGAGTTCGTGCTGACCTTGAAGAAGTACGGTACAAGATGCTTTTAGTAAGAGAGATCCCTGAAGACGAACTTGAGAAGTTCATGGAAGGATTGCTGTGGATATCCACAGGACATGAGCCAGGTTCTGAACTCAGACTAAATGAAATTCTAACTGGAATTCTGAATGGTCTGCAAGATAAATTCAAAAACATGTTGTTCACTACGGAATCCAGCACTATTTCAACCTTCAAGCTGGCTTCTGAAATATACTGTTCTCTGGATGACAAACTTGGACCACTTGATGAGATCAACTACAGAATGATCAAAAATATCGCATATCGTGGGATGGATGTCGGTGCAACAGGGCAAACTGACCCAATGATGACAAAACCATACGAAAATGTCATCAAGAACTTCATCCCGGAAACTGAAGCTGACCTTACTGCCGATGAAGAAAGACCAAAGGAGCAGGCTACCGATAAACCCACACAACCTCTGGAAAATAACTGGCGCGTGCTTGGCAGTTACAAATATGATGAATGGGACAGTAACATCAACGATTATCGTTCGGAGTGGAGCACCGTCAATGAAATGGAACCCAGTGGAGGGAGCACTGCCCATTACAAAAAAGCAATGGAACGCTATGGTAATGAGATCTCACTTCTCAGGCACACTTTCAGCCTTATGAAACCGGAAGCATTCCATCGGAGGAAAGGACAGAATGACGGTACTGAAATTGATATTGATGCTTACACAGAATCCCTGATAACAAAAAAATGCGGAGCAAATCCTGATGAAGGAATGTACATCAGTTGGGACAAACAGGAGAGAGATGTTGCAACCCTGTTCCTAATGGATGTGAGCGCCTCCACACGCAAGATACTTGGAATGGATGGCAGAAGCATACTGGATGTGGAGAAGGATGCATTGATAATAATGAGCCAGGCACTTGAGAGCATTGGTGACAAGTATGCCATCTATGCATTCTCAGGAAAAAGCAAAGATAACGTTGAATACTTCAAGATCAAAGAATTCGATGAGAGATTCTCAGATGATGTTGCAAGGAGAATGAGCATACTGGCATCCGAATCCAACACACGTCTCGGACCAGCTATTCGCCATTCAATTAAGAAACTGGAAAAAGCCGGTTCAAGGACTAAAATGCTGGTTTTATTGTCTGACGGTGAGCCCTATGACAGAGCCAGAGGTGAGGATTCATACCAGGGCGACATTGCACAGGAAGACACCCGAATGGCAATCTCTGAAGGAAAAAATCGTGGAATGCACTTCTTCTGCATAACTGTGGATAAAAATCCGGGAGAATACCTCAACAACATATTTTCTGATGTTGGTTACACAATCATTGATGATGTATTGATGTTACCGGAAATGCTGCCGCTTTTGTATAAGAGACTGACAACATGAAATTAGTCAAATTATCCAAAAAAAGAAAATTGAACGGAGATTTAACTCCGTTTTTTGTACACAATAAATGCACCTACTAACAGGACGGAAATACCTCCCAGTATTGCCAGAATACCTGTAGAACTGCTAGATGATTCAGGAGCTTCTTTATTAGCATTATTTTCTACAGTTGTATCCTCAACTGACATAAGACTATCCTCTTCAACAATCTCAGTAGCTTCTGCTTCTGAACCTATTGCAAAAGGAGAGAATCCGGGGGTTTCACTCTCTAAGTAAACAAATTCATCGTCTTCCCCTGTTATAGAAGTTGGAAGTGCATTCCATGAACCATCTGAATATCTGTAGAGATATACTGTGCTTGCTTCGATGTTATTCTCTTCAAGCCATGACTTTTCAACCTTGAAAGTGATCAGCAGGTTCTCAACATTCTCAGGAGTTACGAAGCCGGATTTACCAACCCAGATGTTCATCTGCTGGTAGATAGTACCCGGTGCATCAACATCTGCAAATGAGGATCTATCCTTCAGTACTTCAACAATAGTAGAGATTGTGCCGGAGTTCTTCAGGGAATCGAACTGGACGGATGTGATACTGTTTCCTTCTTCAGTAAACACATAATTTACGTGAGAGTCCTTGTTGATGAAAATACTTATTACGTCTTTTACAAGAATATTTTCATATGCCTCACCAGTGGTTCCACCGCCACCACCGCCACCACCTGAGGAAGGGTTAGTTGTGTAGGTGGTGGAACCGGAAGCTATTGTGAATGAAGTACTGAATAAAGAAGGATTTCCTGCATTGTCTGTTACATATACAGACGTTGAGTGAGAACCAGCACTAAGTCCGGAAGCTGTATATGAAACACCAGATGTTGTCACCGTTGCACTATCAGTTAAATCCACACCATCAACTGAAAAGATAATTGAATTGAAGTTTATTCCTGTGCAATCATCTCCGTATGTGAAATGGATGTCTACTGAGGTCGTGCCTTCAACAAAAGGAGTACCTTCAGAAGGAGTTACACTTCCAAGAACTGGTGCTACGGAATCGATTCCTAATGCTGCATAGATAGAGAAGTGATCAACCGTTGCAACCCAGTAATCAGTATCATCTATAGTATCAACTATAGTATCATAGATTTCCCAAATACCTGTGCTTTCATTGAAGTAGCAAATAGAAACATCATCTGCAGTCATACCTTCGGGAATAATAGAGATATTCACAGGAATAGATATAGTTGCATTGAATAAGTTGTCGCTCATATCTGATCCAAGATGGACATCCAATATACAAAGACCAATGTAACCACTTGAGAGTTCAAGGAAAGGACTTGTACTCTCACTTACAATGATTGTATCATTGAAAGTACCATTTGCTGTGAAATTGATTTTTAAGCCACTTCCTGATTCAAAGGAACCTTTGCCTTCTGAAACTTCCACTAAAGTAATATGGGAATCTGTTTCAGCAATTGCCTGATTGCCTGCCATGTCTTGACCAATAACATTGATATTGTAAACATTAGAAGTATCAAGCTCGAAGATTCCACTCCAATAATCCCCATTTGCCTCCATATTCACACTGTTTCTATTGACAGTCACAGCAGGAATCGACTCTAATGATTCTGAGCTGCTTACATTTACATAGGCATGTGAATCATCGATCATCGAGATTGAACTATATAAGCATGGAGAAACTCTGTCTATATTTACTACGATATCTGATATTGTGGAGTTAGTGTTCTTTGCACCATCTTCTGCAACTACTGTTACATAATATTCCCCATCATCGGGAATCGATGATAGATTGAAGTAACCAATCCAATTTCCATCTTCATTGAAAGCACTTGAAGTTATCTCAAAATTGCTGAAGTTAGAGGATAGAATTACATCGACTGAACTGGGATTTCCCGGAGTGCCTGAAACAGAGACATTGACTGACAGTTCCAAGTTAGCGTAAACCATCTTATCTACAGTATTTGATCCACTTATGCTGTTAATTTCTATGGAAGGAATGGTATTATCTACAACTACTGGAACTTCCTTTGACGAGAAGTGACCATATAAATCAAAACTTGTCAGATTCAAGTAATATGTTCCACTTGGAACTGATTCACCTGTTTGATTAGTTGCATTCCAGGTTAATAGATAATCATCTGTACTTATGTATTCGGTCATATTTTTGGTGAAAACCGTATTTCCTGAACCATTCATAATAATGAATTCAGTTACACCTGGATACATATCACTGCTGTTGAGTATTATATCAACTGGATTGTTCACGCTTATATTGCTGTCAAATCCAACACTGATGTTGACAAAAGGAGCACCATCATCAACTATAATGGTTCCACTTACTTCAGGTGACCAGGCACCATCATCGTCCTGAACCTTGAAGTAAATTGTATGTGTACCAACTGAAAGAGCACTGGTGCTAAATTCAGCAGAAGTACTCAACTGACCATCAATGGTGGATCGCCAATTGTAACCAATGATAGTACCATCATTATCAACTCCATTACCAACAAAAGAGACTAGAGTGCCTTCTATTGTTGGGTTTGGTAATATTGAAGTAATGTTAGCTGTTGGAGCTTCATTAGAAATCTCATAAATGGTCAAACTAGCTGATACGATATCGGACCATTCTCCATCATCATCCTGAACCTTGAAGTAGATCGTATGAGTGCCTGCTGAAAGAGCACTGGTACTAAAACTGGATGAACTACTTAAATACCCGTCAATGCTTGAAGTCCAGTAGTATCCTGTCACTGTACCATCATTGTCAGTACCACTTCCAGAGAATGAAACAGATACACCTTCTGTGGCAGGATTTGGGGAAACACTGGTAATAGATGCCACAGGTTCCTCATTGTTTTCTGAAGCAGAACTGCTTTCATAATAATACTTTTCAACAAATGGATAGTACCTCAATGAAAGATCATCATCTGCAACTTTAAAGCTTAAGCCTTCTGCAATGTCAACTGTATCACCAATACTGAGAATAATAGTACCAATATTGTACATTTCTATGGTTGAACTGGAGATGCTATCAACTTCAAGCTCTCCAAACTCGTCACCTGCATCTATATAGATCACATTTTCGTAATCTATGAGATAGAGTCCTTCAACTACTACTAGGCTGTCCACCTGACCCTGGAATACATCGGTTACAAGTAACCTGAAGACTATTACATCATCAGTATTACCAACATCGGTGTCATAGGTCCATGTTGCTTCACCGCTTAATACATCGATTACTGCATCTTCTATGAATTCACCATCTTTGGAGAGTTCCATCCAGACCTTGTCACCTTCTACATCGATCTGCTTGGCGGTAAGTTCATAGCCACCTGCAAGCTCAAGGGCAGAACCTGTCCTAAGAGTGTACTTGTTATCATTATCAACAAGGAGCTTTACAAGTTCGTCAGGAGCTGAATCAGATACAGAAACATAATCTTCACCTAAGAAACCAATAAGAGGATATGTATATTGGTATCCAGCACCTTCAGCAGCGAAATTGGCAGCATATTCATTCTGCACAATTGTAGCATTATATCTTAATGTACCCTCAGGAATTACACGTCCTGAAATTTCTGTTACTGCAAGTTGCTCGGAACCAATATCATCATTGATATCATACCAGAAGCCGGCAAAGTTTGCAGGAGTCCATATATTTTCAGCAGTTGCAAGTTCTCCCCTTATAGTGTATAATCCAGATTCTGTGCACTCTTCCATTAGGTAGAACCTAAGTGCATTATCATCTGCAACCCGGAATTTGAGATTTTCTGCTAGATCAACAATACTATCCACACTTAGGATTATTGGAGCTGAATTCAGCATCTCGACTGAAGTACTAATACTGTTAACTTCAAGCTCTCCAAACTCATCACCTACATCTATATAGAGCACATTTTCGAAATCTATGAGATAAAGTCCTTCAACTACTACTAGGCTGTCCACCTGACCCTGGAATATGTCAGTTACAAGTACCCTGAAGACTATTACATCGTCAGTATTACCTATATCAACGTCATAGGTCCATGTTACTTCACCACCTGATACGTCAATTACTTCATCTTCTACGAATTCACCATCTTTGGAGAGTTCCATCCAGACCTTGGTACCTTCTACATCGATCTGCTTGGCGGTTAATTCATAGCCATCTGCAAGCTCAAGGGCAGAACCTGTCCTGAGAGTGTATTTGTTATCAGTGTCCAGAAGGAGCTTTACAAGTTCTCCTGCATCACTATCATCAGTTGGAACATACTTCTCGGCAAAGAGACCAATGACAGGATAGGTATATTGATAGGAACCTATAGCCTCAGCCGCAAAATCAGCAGAGTATTCTGTCTGCTGAATTGTTGCTGAATATCTCAGAGCTTCTGCAGGAATTGTGCGGTCATTGATTTCGCTTATTTCCATTACTTCTGAAGCGATATCGTCATCGATATCGTACCAGAAGCCAGCAAAGTTTGCAGCTGTGAATGTACACGGACCAGTATAAACTGGGCTTCTAATATCTAAATATGCATTTCCTGCACCAGACGAGGAATCTGAAGAAGATGATTCGCTGTTTATAGTTAAACTAGCTGATACGATATCGGACCATTCTCCATCATCATCCTGAACCTTGAAGTAGATCGTATGAGTGCCTGCTGAAAGAGCACTGGTACTAAAACTGGATGAACTACTTAAATACCCGTCAATGCTTGAAGTCCAGTAGTATCCTGTCACTGTACCATCATTGTCAGTACCACTTCCAGAGAATGAAACAGATACACCTTCTGTGGCAGGATTTGGGGAAACACTGGTAATAGATGCCACAGGTTCCTCATTTGGCTCTATGACTTTAATGTAATTAGTCTTAGTTATAGAATCCGAACCATAATTGTTAGATACATCCAGAATTACGGAGTAATTTCCAGCTACATCATACGTATGTGCAGGATTTTGCTCTGTTGAAGTTGCACCATCACCAAAGTCCCATGACCATGATGTTGGATTACCACTTGAACTGTCAGTAAACTGCACCTCAATTGGTGTTACACCACTGGTAGCATCCGCGTAGAATGAAGCAACTGGAGCCTGTCCACCTGTACTAGAGGTTGCAACTATCGCATAAACTCCTTTTGTAGTGGCAAGGAAAATATCATCGATGTTATCAGAATTGCAATCCAGCCAGCCAACAAGCTGGGCATATACCCAATCATCTGAAGAATATTGGGCATTCCATAGTTCATTTCCATTATTTCCATCTACAGCTGAAAATATTCCACCTTCATAATATATCCATTCATAAGTTGATTCATCATACCAGTTAAAGTAATACTCTATTTCTATAGTAGGATCTATCACAGAATCTCCATTCAAATCGGAAACAGAGTCTACCCACGAATAAACACCTACATACAGATTATCATCAGTTTCATCAATCGAAATATCAATTGATAGTGGATATGACTCATACCAACATTGACTTCCATCTGCTCCACTTAGAACTTTTAAGTTAACAATATAATCCGTGGTATCCACGGAATCCAAACTTGTTATAAAAACATCATCTTTATTGTCACCATTTATATCAGCACCAAGAAATACATCACCACTATCATCATAAAAACCATCGTATTCCCAGATAGGGTTACCATTGGAACCATCCAAAGTATTGATTGAAAATTCATATAAGGAATAGTCGTAGGAATATTCATCAGTGAACATATAAATATCCTCAACTGTATCATCATTCACGTATCCTGTTGAGAACCAATAATATTCATAATCACATGCTGATGTCCAAATCACAGAACCATCAACCGAACTTAAAAGTATTACTTCGCTTTCAGTTCCTATTACAATATCCTGGCCAATTGCTAGAATATCACATAAGTTGGATGAATATGTATTGCTCCATATTTCAGCACCATTTGTTCCTTTTAACATACGTAACTGTGTAGGATTACCATTTATTGCGAGTATTATATCTGGAAGACCATCCCCATCACAATCATCTACGATTTCGTATGTAAACCATGAATCAATAGTAGAGTAACTGAAAAATGGTGTGCCATCATATCCATTTACTAGGTGCAAAGTGTAATAGTCAGTATATGTCCAAGTATCGTCATCATATTCATAATCATATGAATAAAAAATTAAATCATTTACACCGTCACCTGTAAAATCGGTTGTAGTTACTTCTACATCACCTTCAAACGTATTTTCCCAAATTTTGAAACATGTCGATGAATCTAATGCAATCAAAGTCGTTTCATACTCATATTCATATTCGCCATTGATTTCAGTTTCATAGTCACAATATAAATACAAAATTACATCATCTGTTCCATCACCATTCAAATCTGAAAAATCATAATTAAAATAAGGGTAAACATACAAATAACTGGAATCTCTTGTAATATCAAAAGAATTATCTTTCCAGACATCTCCTGATTCACCACTCAGTATCTCCACAAAAACCGTTACTTGATTTTCACTGTTATGATCCTCATAACAGATGATTAATTCAGCTACACCATCTGAATTTAAATCATCATAAAGAGTCATCACAGAACTGATATATCCATAATATTTTTGCCAGATGATAGAACCATCTTTTCCGCTTCTCATGGTGAGCATATCATTATCAAAAATAACCACATCAAAAATACCATCATCGTTTACGTCATCGGATATGTCAACAACCACTTCTTCATACATCTCTGTATTTTCGTAGCTCCATAATATCTCTGCATTTCCATTCAATGTAAAAGTGTAGCTCGATTGCTCATCAGAAATAGAGCTTAACTCTATATCACTTTGTACACTAGCTGTTTCCGGCATAAAAGAACCATCTTCTGCAAGAATAGAACGTTCTTGATAGTCTCTTTCTTTTTCAGCAAGAGACATCTTTAAGTTAGAAAGAGTTACCATTCTCTCCTCAAATGTCATATCGGAAACATCAATGTCAGATAGACTAACTTGATCATATCCTTCAATATTACTATCATCAGCATTTACAATGCCTATACTAAATAATGCTAAAATTAGCATAAGCTCAATAAACAATATTCTAATATTTTTCACAGTACCACCTATCTTATAGTCTTGGAAAGAATGAAGTATGGCACTATATTAATTTTACTAAATAATCATATTTTAATAAATGATTAATAAAAATTCATAGATATATGTAGAACATATATCCACATGATATTACAGACTTTCCAAACGAAATAGACTGCCGAAATAAGGTCTAATGTCAACTCAAACCGAAAGTTGTTGTACAGTAATTAATAACATAAAAAGAGAGGAAAAGTAGATGAGATAAAAGATATGTGGATCTTCCACATATCCTGAATAGTCCTTTTTAGTAAGATGCATGAATTTTAGCAATAAGTGTTGTGTCTTTGGCTTCACTCCATTTAACATCAAGTGAAATATTGGCCTTAAAACCAGTCTTATGTTTGAAACTGATCTTATCACCTTTTTTGACACCTTTTTTATCCAGGATTGTGCTGCTGCCATCTTTAACAACAATATCCCAGGTGCCTTCATCAGGAGATGTGATCTCAAAGTTGCCGGAGATAGTGACCCATGCTGTAGTCTGGGAAACTGACTGGTGACCTTTTCCATTCTTGACATTGAGTTTGAAAGTGATGTCCTTTGTTGCTCCTAGTAGTACTTCTTCCTGAGACAGCTTTATCAATTTCTCTAACTGGGTATCAGTAATGCCAATATGCGCCATAATGTCATTGTGTACGGCAGTCATAGTTCCGGTAAGTTCTGTATTTTCTAGTTGTCCTGTCATTTTGTATCTCTCCTGTTTTACCCTTAACCAGCTGCAGCGGAATTTCATTCAAACAAATTCAATCTCTTTTGATAAAATATTAAGAAAGAACATTTGAAATTACATTGCGAATATATGTAACAAAATATAAAACTGTTTTGCATATTTTTAGTTATATGTGAAAAATATGAAAAAACATAATTAGAATACAAAATAAGCCTGCCTAAAAAGACATAGTAATCAGGTAAAAAAGGAAAAGGAAAACAGTAAGTATCAGAATACAATAGTCCAGCCGGCTCGAACCTCCCTGCTGCCGTACTTCACTTCATGCATAAGGTTATCCTGATTATCAAAGAGGCTTATGGTTCCACCGCTGTTGGACAACTTAACACCCTTACCTGAGAACAATATTCTTGTTCCCGCTCCTTCACGGATCTCGCCCCTAAGCATTGATCTGCGGCCTGAACCATCCTGAATAGACCAGCCGTCAATAGCAACTGGACTCGGGGAAGCATTGAAAAGTGTCACGGATTCCTTGCCTGAATCAACTCCATCAGGATTTACAAGAGCACCCACTATAACAACAGAACCGACCTCAATAGACTCCGGTTCTTCTACATCACATGTTTGAGATGAAGTTTCAGGGACTTTTTGTACAGGGGCATCAGGTAAACAGTGACCTGTCGTATCATCGGTGTTGAAGCACTGTGACTGGAATGCCAGGAAAATTGCAATCCAGCGGTTCTCTTCTGGCAAGTGGATAAGCAAACCGCCGTCCTGGTACGGTGCATCATCATCCTGCCATTTCTCTGAATTACCCTGGTTCATGTGAATATCATGGATACCGCTTCCGGGTCTGAATCCAAAGAAGCTGTCGGGTAAAAATGTCTCCGGACCCCATCTTTCTCCAAAAGCATAGAGCATGCCGCCATCCATGTCAGCAGCTTTCTCAACATACTTCTGGATAAGTTCATTAAGATCATTGGAAGGACTGGGAATATCACATTCCAAGGGCACCATTTTTGAGGTATCAAAAAGTCCTCCACGGACATAATCCTGTCGCAGGTTTCTTGAAGACCGGGCAACTTTCCTGTATCCCATTTCAAGTTGAGGGAGATTTTCAATTATAGGATTAATGAAATTATCATCGACAAAATAAAGCAACTCAGACGGAGCCACCCTGGAATTTACATTTACAGCCACACGGTGTTCGTTTTTTCCATCATCAACAAGTATCTGGAAATGAGCATTCCTGCCCTTGCCTTTTTTCCAGTCTTTCGGCTTCCCTTTCAATATCCCATAATTTTCAAGAGACATAGTGAAACTTACTCTGCGCCTGAATTAAAACTTTTCTGTGTTTTATTTCCAAGTTGATGAGTAGGTTATACAAAATGAACAACTTTTGATTTTAATTCTACTGCATTAAATGCATCTTTTATTAAAATCAAAGGACGTTTTTTACTGTAAAAAAGGTGAGAAGAACAGCCACAATCCCCTGCTCCAAAGCCACGGATATGATCGTTAAAACTAGATTCCAATCTTCCTGCAAGTTCACATTCAACCTGCTTATCAGTAATTGCATATATCACTGATATAAGTTCGAATTCATGTGAAAACGAAAGATAATCAACGTGCCAGCGTGGTTTTTTGTTTTTCTCTAATGAAAGCAGCACGTGTCGTTTCAGCCTTTTGAGACCGCCACTTCCAAGCGCAGAACCGACATATACATGGTAACCCTTAGAAAATTCAATATTTTTAAGGCTACCTGCATCAAGAACACTGTTTCCATTCCTGAATATGAGACAGTAAACACCTTTTTCAGAAATATCCGGGAAATCCCTCTTGTCCTGCATACTAAATAAAGGGCAAAGAAAACATTAAATCGTTTCCTGCCAAATCTTCATTGATAGATCTGAAGGTTACAAAAAACAGAGAATCAAAAGAAGGGAATAACAAATGCCAGATGAAATAAAGGAAGCAAAAGATGTGAAAGGTTTCCAGCCAAGGGCTGTGAGCTATGCAAAAAAAATGGACGATAATTTCGCAGATGCTGTTGCAGGTTTTTACAATTCCGTATGGGAAGAAAGAGAAGGCGGCCTTTCCAAGAAACAGAAACATCTTCTGGTATTTGCAATCGCATGCTCAAACCAGAAAACAAAAAGTGCTGTGAAAATCCTCCAGAGACTTAAGAAATATGGCGTAACAGCACAGGAAATAAAGGATGTTATGATGATAGCAGCCTGGACCGGTGGCATACAGAATTTCACCAATTTCACTCCTGAAGTCCTGAAAGAGATGGAAAGACTGGAGTTCTGAACTTCCGTTTCAGCTTAAAGCATATAATGGCAGCAAGAACCTGATCAATACATACATCTGGATCAACAGTATAAGAGGCATACCTATTGTGAAAGATGAATGCTTTGTCTTATGACGGAAACGGTACATTCCTGCAATGGAACCAATGCTGCCACCTATTATAGCAACTGTGAACAGGGTTTTTTCAGGAATCCTGAATGCGCTTTTTTTTGCTTTTCTTTTATCTGACCACATCAGGTAAAATCCGATGATATTTACCAGCAGCAAATACATAACAATTATAAAGGATGTTTCCATAGCCTTTATTTCACTATAAGCTGTATAAATTTACCGGGTATGGAATATGGACTCATTACCTGAGAAAAATGGTTTTTTTGTAGAACTAAAACTCAGAAATGGGGTGGTATAATATGACAAAAAAGTGTTTGATATTAATTACAATACTTATGCTTGCAGGCGTACTTGTCAGTGGATGTGCCGACAATGCAGATAACGCTGCAACTGATGAGCAGATAGAGGACGCGACAACAGAGGATGTTGCAGAAGCCACAGATGTAGTTGGTGACGGGATTGACTATGGTATCAGAATGGAATACTATGGTATGATGAAACCTTCAGAAATAGAAATCAACAGAGGAGACACACTGGTATGGACAAATTACAAACCACAGAACACCTTTGTACTTGTTAGTGATGATGGCCTCTTCGAAGACCAGGAGATGTACGTTCACGACACATACAATTATACTTTCACCGAAAGTGGTACCTACACATTCAGTGTTGTGGACTATCCTGACATGACCCTTACAGCCACAGTCAACTGAACAGAGGTGCAAACCTTCGATCACTACTTTACTCTTCTTTTTTAAAGTCCAGTGAAATGGAATTCATACAATATCTCTTGCCGGTAGGTTCTGGACCATCGTCAAAAACATGACCAAGGTGACTTCCACACCGGCTGCAGACAACCTCTGTCCTTTCCATGAAATGACTGCGATCCTCTTTCAGTGAGATTTTATCATCGCTAATCGGTTTGAAAAAACTTGGCCATCCAGTACCGGAATCATATTTTGCATCTGAACTGAACAATTCCTGACCGCAGGCTGCACAGTGATAAATCCCTTTTTCCTTATTTGCATAGTATTTTCCAGTAAAAGCGGCTTCTGTGCCTTTTTGCCTCAATACTATGAACTGATCTTTTGTCAGTATTTCTTTCCACTTCTCGTCTGACTTTTCAATAGTATCTGACTTATCTGACATATTTAAACTCCCATTAAAATGGCGCAGATGTTAGATAAAAAGCTGTCGTGGTGTAAAAAATAATAATCATCATATAAAATAAACAGATAAATATAAATATTATTTATGAGAGAATAAATAATGTTGAACAAAATCACAATATTGTGTTCAGCATTTGGGATAAATATTTGGGTAAAATCATAGGGGAAATAACATGTCGGATTGGATTAACTACTATGAAGACAACAAGCAGACAGCATTGAAGAGAATAAAGAATATGGCTCTTTCTGCAGGTTACAGTAGTGAGCTCAACTGCTGGGTTAACAAATACCTGGATCCTTTTTCTGTTGCAAGAACAATCGCAAAAGAGAGAAAAGAAAGTCTGGATCCTTTTTTCAGAATTCGTATGGAAGCGGAAAAAGATCTTGAATTTACATTGCTGAGGGCAAATAAAAGAGACAGAAGTAATTGTGATATCATCTTCTTTGAAAGCAACCTCCTGCTTATGTTCAACCTTATGCTTAAGCACATAAGGACAGCATAACCAGAAATAAGAACTATCTTCCCAACAAATCACAACTAACATTAACAGAAAAAACGGAAGAAAAGGGATAAATACACCTATTTCATCTATTAGTTGCATCCCTTTTCAGGGAAGAAGGCATACTCATTGCATGAAAGAAGTAAACTCTTAGCTGACGAGAACATAGGCAAGCTCCTTTTCAAATTATCCGCACCTGCCACAGTGGGAATGCTGGTACAGGCCCTGTACAACATTGTGGATACTGTTTTTGTAGGTCAGGCACTCGGTGAGAACAGCATCCAGGGAATTGCCGGAATATCCATTGCTTTCCCGATAATGATGTTGATCATGGCAATTTCACTGGCCATTGGCATTGGTGGAGCTTCCATGATATCACGTAGTCTTGGTGAGGGAAATCAGGATAGAGCAGAGAATGTGATGGGAAACGTACTGTCACTTGTCCTTATCATGAGCGCATTCATCATCATTGCAGGCAGCATTTACCTTACACCTCTTCTGAAATTATTTGGAGCAACGGACACGATTCTGCCATATGCCACTGAATATATGACCGTCATATTGCACGGGTCAGTGTTCTTCATGTTCGCACTTGCCATGAACAATGTCGTGCGTTCTGAAGGGAATGCCAAGGTTGCAATGTACACAATGCTTATCTCAGCTCTTGTAAATGTTATTCTTGATCCGTTATTCATTTTCAAATCCGGATACATTGAATTAAATTTCCTGGCAGACAAATTGGGAATCGTCATCCAGCCACTATATCTGCATGGTTTAGGACTTGGCGTAAAAGGTGCAGCCATTGCGACAATTATTGCACAGGCAACCGGAGCGATCTTTCTTATATGGTACTTTGCTTCCGGAAACTCCAGCCTTCGTTTCCATTTGAAGAATCTCAGACCAAGACTGGATATTGCTTTTGAAAGCATTTCCATAGGACTGGGACCTCTGGCAAGAAACGCATCCAGTAGTCTTGTAGTAATAGTACTGAACAATATACTTCTGATATATGGCGGAGGAGATGTCTCTATTGCAATCTTTGGTGTTGTTAACCGCCTTTTTATGTTCACCTTCATGCCAATGTACGGTATCGTTCAGGGACTACAGCCCATTGTTGGTTTCAACTACGGTGCCAGGAACTTTTCAAGAGTTATGGAATCTGTGAAACTCTCCATGATGGTAACTACTACTATGGCAGTTGTCGGTTTTATTGTGCTCCTTGCATTTCCGGGGCAGCTCTTTGGCATATTCACATCAGACGAGCAACTGATATCCTCGGGAGCATCTGCCACAAGAATAATGATACTTGCACTTCCGCTTGTGGGATTCCAGGTTGTTGGCTCATCACTTTACCAGGCCATTGGAAAAGCTTTACCATCTTTCATCCTTGCAATGAGCAGACAATTATTGTTCCTAATACCACTGGTTATAATCCTTCCACATTTCTTCCAGCTTACAGGTGTGTGGCTGGCGTTTCCACTATCAGACAGCCTGTCATTCATGCTTACATTTGTGTTGGTGCTGAGAGAATTCAGGATTCTCACAAGGCTTGAAAATGGTTCCTGATTGACCGATACAATGCATTTAAAAGGCATCGGAACAATTCAGAATTCATGTCATATGAGAATGGACCACTTTTACTTATGATACTTGACGGCTGGGGTTACACCACCGAAGAAAAAGGAAATGCAGTAATGGATGCAAACACCCCGGTGCTTGATTCACTTGTGGAAAAATACCCATCATGCTTATTACAGGTTTCAGGTGAGGGCGTAGGATTACCTGAGGGACAGATGGGGAACTCAGAGGTAGGTCACCTGAACATCGGTGCTGGCAGAATAATCTACCAGGATCTCACACGCATTAATAAAGACATAAAAGAAGGTTCTTTTTTCAAAAACCAGGTCTTTCTTGAAGCCATGGAAAATGTGAAGAAGAAAAACTCAGCACTGCACCTTATGGGACTATTCTCATACGGAGGCGTGCACAGTCACATGGACCACATGAGAGCACTTGTGGAAATGGCAAAGAATGAAGGTGTTGAAAGAGTTTACATTCACACATTCCTCGATGGCAGGGATGTGCCACCCCAGACTGCGCTTGATGACATGAAAGCACATGAGGAATTCTGCAAAAGCACAGGCATTGCAAAAACTGCAACTGTAAGCGGCAGGTATTATGCAATGGACCGTGACAAGCGCTGGGAGCGTATAAAACTGGCATACGATGCACTCACACTTGGTGAAGGTATCCTTGCAGAAGATGCTGTTTCAGCAGTGAGTCAGGCTTATGAGAGAGGCGAGAATGATGAATTTGTAAAGCCCACTGTCATAACAGATGCTGATGGTAAACCTGTGGCAACCGTAAAAGATGGAGATTCAGTAATCTTTTTCAATTTCCGTCCTGACAGGGCAAGACAGATGACTTATGCATTTGTGCACGATGATTTTGATGGTTTTGAGAGAAAGGTAAGGCCAAAAGTTCACTATGTGTGCATGGCAGAATATGATGAGAAGCTGGATGTTCCAATTGCATTCCCACCGGAGACCATTACCAATACACTTGGAGAAGTCCTGAGCAAGAATCACAAAAAACAGCTTCGTATAGCTGAGACTGAAAAGTATGCCCACGTTACATTCTTCTTCAACGGTGGTGTTGAAAAAGAAAATGAAGGAGAGGACAGATGTCTTGTATCTTCACCGGATGTAGCTACATATGACCTTAAACCTGAAATGAGCGCATATGAGGTCACTGAGCAACTTGTGGACAGGATACAGTCTGGAAAATATGACGCTATAATTCTCAATTTTGCCAACATGGATATGGTAGGTCACACAGGAATTGTGGATGCTGCGATCAAGGCGATCGAAGCTGTGGATAAGTGTGTTGGAAAAATTATCGATGCAATAATCGAAAAAGGCGGAGCTGCGCTTATAACAGCAGACCATGGCAATGCCGAGAAGATGATCGATTACCAAACCGGCAAGCCACACACTGCACACACATCTAATCCTGTAAGGTGTGTTCTTGTGAATGGTCCGGAAGGAGCAAAGTTGCATGATGGTAAGCTTTCCGATCTTGCACCAACCATGCTTGAGATAATGAAAATAGAACAGCCTGTTGAGATGACAGGAGTTACACTTATCTCGAAAAACAATTGAATCTAAAAACTAAGCTAAAATTGTGTTCTAGAATTTAGATCTAGAACCATTTGTCAAGGGTGCTCTGGCCGCTTCCGGAAGAAGCTTCGAGGCGTTCCAGAGCCTTTGTAACCCTGTCCTCTGAGAAATCATGTTCTCCGCAGAGAAATGATACTACCGCTGAGGAATCAGGCTTTTTCCATTTAAGAGAATAATCATCGGTTACCGGCGGGGATTTGAAAAACTCTTTGATTCCTTCAAGATTCTCGATTTCCAGACCTTTTTCCAGAAGGATGTTCTCTATGCTGCCATGTTCTTTTACTAGTTTGAGAGCTGTCTTTGGACCAACACCCTCGATACCATCATTATAATCGGTACCTACACAAAGAGCAATATCGATAAGTTGTGACTGGTTAATTCCCATTTCATCCAGGTTTTCTTTAAGGTCAATGAGTTCAGGTTTGACATCCACGTAGATGTTCTTCTTTGGTAATTTTCTCTTACCTGAAACCGTCAGGTTCCTGACAACTTTAGGAGAACCGAAAAGCAGTGAATCGTAATCCTGTGATGCTATCCTGTCAGCATCTCCTTTTTTGACCATGTAAGCTGCCTGTGCTTCACCTTCTGAGGGGGCATCCACATAAGGAATACCCATTGCACTCAGCAGTTTCTTTGAATCCTCAACAATTGTTGCATCAACCCTAGCAGATGCCTGGGCATATTTATATGCTTCTTCAGCAAGACCTTCTTCTTTAGCCAGTTCATAATTGGCTTTTGCTTTTTCACGTCTTTCAGTACGTTTCTGTATAGTCGATGATTTGAACTCAGGGGGCTTGCCATCGAAAACAAAAACAGGTTTTACTCCGGCTTCAACTATGTTGGTCATCCTGTAAAGAATGCCGGACAGATGTGATGTGACATTTCCCTGAGAATCTTTCAGGGGAGTGCCATCTCTCTGCCGGATGATACTTAAGAATTGATAAAGTGTATTAAAGGCGTCTATCGCCACAACGTTTAAAGAAAGGTCAGATACTTCGATCGTGCTCCTTTTTAGGAGCTCTCCTATATCAACACCCATAAAGAATCGTAATATTTTGATTATTGAAACCTTCAGGCTTCAGTTGTTATGAATCCATTGCATTCAAGTCTTACATCGATTACAGAATCATCGTTTGCATCGATCTTTCCGACTTTAAGGATATTCCCTACCCTGTCAATTAAGTGTGTTTTAGTAATCTGTACCTGGTGGAGATCGTTAGAGTCTCTATTTTTGTGTACCACCACTAGACTATGTTGATCGGTCTCGTTCTTGCCTAACTTTGACATCATGTTCTTCACAAGTTGCTCAAAGTCAGAGTAGATAAGAATCTCAGAACATTTCCCGGCTTTTTTGATAATACCAATTGGTTCTAAATTAATGCGCATATACGCACCTCTTATAGATAGAAAATAATTCTCATCAATCTACTACAATCTAGTTAATATGGTTTTCGGAGCTTTGAATGACATCATCATTATGATAACAAATTACCTGTACCTTTTCCTATCCATTGAGTCCATCACTTCATCCATCTTGATGAGAACCTCATTCATCCGTGAATCCAGGTTGTTTTCAACACTTTGAACATTGATCCTTAAAGAACGCTCTTTTGCTTCAAGCATATTATCGATCTTACGCAGACGCATATCTACCAAAAGGATCATAGCTGCCAGCGCACCAACCATTACCATTGCAGAAAGTATGATCAAAGCATTTGCAGAACTGTATTTGAATCTACCAAGCCATTCATATGTAAGTACAAAAGAAGACACAACCATTACAACTGAGAATAATATATCTCTGGTTTCCATTCTGTTCCCTCATTATTAATATGGGCTTTTTTGCTATTTATATTATTTAACTCTATTTTTTTAAAAGAGAATTACTTAAATACTGAACAGAGTATTTACTATACAGCATAATATATTATTCGCTTATTTATATATTGGGAGTTGCTGAGTTGAGTTCTGAAAAGACGGTAATCAAAGATTACGTTCCAATGCTTGTTATGGTGGGCATTATATTGTTAGTACAGATCACGGCACTGCTTCTGGCTGCGCCAATGAATGCAAATGACATGCAGGCTTTTGAAAACCCTGACTCAACTTCAAACGCCATTTACTACATAGGCGTTATTCTTGTATTTACCGGCTTTTTGCTGCTGGCTATCAAAAAGAATATGGAATGGATAATACAACTAGTAATTCTGCTTGCTGTCGGAGCCACCATGTATTATGTGTTCTACGCACTGCTTTCACTTGTTGACATATCTGTCATGACAAACAACATAGCTTCAGGTCTTGTAGCTGCCATACTCACAATACTGCTCTACAAATTCCCTGAATGGTATATCATCGATATAGTAGGACTTATCATTGGAGCGGGAGCCAGTGCAATATTTGGAATTTCGCTGTCTATCCTGCCGGTTATTGTGCTTCTTTCACTGCTTGCAGTCTATGACGCAATCTCTGTCTATAAGACAAAACACATGATAGACCTTGCAGAAGGCGTGATGGACCTTCACCTTCCAATTCTCTTTGTGATCCCAAAACATCTGAAGTACTCTTTCATTGAGGATTCACTCAAAAAGGAAGAAGGAAAGGAAAAGGAAGCATTCTTCATGGGACTTGGAGATGCCATAATGCCAACGATACTTGTTGTTTCAGCAAATGTGTTCCTTGTACAGAAAGCTCTTGAACAAAACATTACAATCGCATCAATTGGATTCATATCCTATCCTGCTCTTGGTGCAATGGTAGGAACAGTAATAGGATTTATGGCCCTGAGCATACTGGTCATGAAGGGAAAACCACAGGCAGGCCTTCCATTCCTCAACAGCGGAGTAATATTAGGATATTTAGCAGGAGTGCTGCTCAGCGGAGCACCACTCTACTAATCTCTTTTTTAAAGTTCTTCAAGAAAAGAAGGATCTCCTCAATATTGTGTGGGTAAACTAAGTTTTCCCACACGATGTTAAGAGAAACGAAAAGAAAAAATTCAGTCTTCCTCAGGAAGCTCAGAATTAATATTACATATGGAACAATTCGCAGATGAAGCAACATCCTGTTTCTCATCAGCGAAAACATTATCTACAGAACGAGTACCTTCTGCAAGGACAGCTGCTGTTGACACACTGCTGGCTATGAGAACAGAATCGAATATCTCCTCTTTAGACACACCCAGCCTTTTTGCAACCCTTACATGGGTATTCAGGCAATGCTCGCAGCGAAGTGCCGATGCTACTGCTATACTGATAAGTTCCACGGTCTTAGGGTCCATACGCTTGAATTCACGCATAACACTGTTCTCGTAGATCATTCTCGATATGAAAATTTCCGGCATATCCTTCATAAAATTAGTAATATAAGGAATTTCTCCATATCTTTTCTCGACATCTGCCAGAATTTCGTCTACAGCCTCCTTCGGCTCTTTGTCGAGAAGCTCTTTGATTTTTTCAAGTTCCATAGTAACCCCGAATAAGTTCAAACGTTTAATCGAGCTTTACGCTGTGAATCCAACCTCAGATTCACGTTTGATCTTGACCAATATATAATTTTTCATACGGGATTTTGTGATGGTCGCCATATCAGAAAGCCTTACACCTTCATCAAATTCAAGATTCTCCACCCTTTCATGAAACACATCATACGGAAGTTTCACTCGCAGCCCGTCAAGCTGAAGAGTTACAGGCGCAGGTGAGAATACATCAAATATCTCAGGGATCTGTTCATGTATCTCTTTCATTACCCTTGGCGGAAGTACTGCAAGTGGGTCCTTTGCAAGGTCCTCACGCATCTTCTCCACAACTTCCACAACCTTCTCCAGCAAAACATCAAGCGAACTGAGCTCTCCGGGTTTTCTCATACGATGGGCAACCCTGCCGATACCGCCAACATAGAGATCGGCACCAGCGACTTCTTCGGTCTTTATGTTAAGAGGGCCTCCTGCAACGATCTTCGGGACTGTCACACCTTCAAGAAGCTTTGGTTTCTTGTTCTTGATACAATCAGCAAAAGTACCGAATGAGAATACAGCAAGATCATGCTCATTAATGAGCTTCCTCTCATAGTTATCAGAAAGTGATACTCTCCTACCCATACCTCTTGCAAGACCGATCATATTGGTGTTTGCACCACCTCTGCGCATGAATTCCGCTACATCACATGCCGAATGCGGAAGGTGATGGGATGCAAGAGTCGGAGAAACAACAGCTATCTCTGTTCCGGTAAGGGGAGCGCGTTCCAGTTTGCCGAGAAGTTTCTTTCCAAGTTCCTCGATCAGATGGACATCCTCCCTTGGGATGAGCATCACAAGGGTAACTTCAGTGGCTGCAGGAACTTTCTGAATGAGATAACCTCCGAGGTCTTCCAGGAGTTCAGTGATGAGTGTGTGCTGGTGAATTCCACCCACATAAATATAAGGTTCAAGAACTGCTGCCATTATTCATCCTCCTGAAGTTCCTTTGCAATATCCTGCGCTTCCTGTATCCATTCTTTCTTGAGAATATCCTCGGTTGCAGCGAAAACAAAAACATGCTTGTCCATTGAATGATAACGCACTCTGAAACCTTCCGGTGTTGCACGGATAGCCATTTCAACAAGTCTGGACTGAAGAGTCTTCTGAGGGTCTGCAACAACAAGGTTCTTCAGGAATTCCACATCTTCATCCAGATCTTCCACGGTCATAATCAGGGTCTTTCTTTCAGGCTGGCGTACACCCGCACGTCCGTATTTTGCCCAGAGTTGTTCAAGTAATTGTGGAAGGTATTTTTCCTGTTCAATTGAAATAGTGACTTCCTTTGTAATATGATTTGTAACATCAACACTGCCCATATCGGATACTTTGACTTTTGGCTGGCTGCCTCTGAGAATTATAGCCATGAGGAAAAGAGAGTCCTCGGGTCTAACTCTCACTTTTATTCTTCCAATAGCAGCGCCAAGTACCAGTTCAGTGATAATGTCCGCAACTATGCTCTTGTAGGCATCGCCCTCTTCCGGTACCGTGGACTCCACAACGAAAGTCTCAAGAGGTTCCATAGAATTACTCCTCCACGTATCCTGAGGCCAGTAAAGCACTTCCTACAGCACCGATAAGGTGGGAGTTCGGTGGTACGAGAACATTGATATGTAGCAGCTCACCAAGAGCCTTTGGAACTCCTTCGATCAGAGATGAACCTCCTACAAGGATAAGCGGTTCCTTTACATCGACTTCCTGAAGCTGCTGTTCAAATATCTGCTCAACGACACTGTGACATGCCGCTGCTGCAACATCCTCAGGTGTTGAACCCTTTGCAAGTGAGTTTACAAGTGACTGGATACCGAAAACGATACAGTAACTGTTCATATCGACATTCTGTTCCATTCCTTTTACCGCAAGGGCACCAAGTTCTGTAATATCGACACCGAGCCTCTTTGCAGTCATATCAAGGAAACGACCTGATGCACCTGCACAGATACCTCCCATGGTAAACATGCCGGGAATTCCATCATCAACGGATATGGCTTTGTTGTCCATTCCACCGATATCAATTACAGTTGCATGACCTTTCTGTGTGTCAGCAAGATAAACGGCACCCTTTGAGTTGACAGTTATCTCTTCCTGGATAAGCTTGGCACCAAAGTATTCACCAATAAGGAAACGACCATAACCAGTAGTACCGATCGCCTGAATATCCTCCTGCTTGACACCGGCTTCTTCAAGTGCCTGATTGAAAGCCTCTGTGGCGCTGTCAATTACCTTGATAGTAGGTACCCAGCCTGAACCAATGATCTCGTTGTCCCTCATGACAACAGCCTTGGTAGTTGTGGAACCGGAGTCAATACCTGCAGTCAGCCCACTCTGCTTTTCCCTTGCAAGCAGGTGTCTGCGTCTTGCGATAGTTGTGAGAGCTTCCATACGTGTCAGCAGTGTTGCTGCAGTTGTACGCTCTGTAAATGAATAACTGATAACCGGAAGCTCAGAATGCTTGTTGATGTAACGGCGGACCTCATTTCTGACAATCGCTGCCTCTGCACACCTGAAACATGATGTGATAAAAACACCGTCTACATCAGAGAGCCCTTCTACAACAGCCTTTGCCCTTGCCATCATCAGGCGAAGATCAGGGCTTGCTGCCTCAATACCGAAATCCTTGCCAATATCATCAAGAACATCAATCTCTATTTCAGGATAGACAAGTTTAGCGTTAACACTTGAAGCTACAGATTCCAGTTCCCCGTGAACACCTGCGTACTCGGAACCACATGATACAAGTGCCACTTTTACAACAGCTTCATCATTCATTCTGTTGCCTCCTCTGATTCTCCTTTGACTTCATCAAGTGATTTCAAAAACTCTGCGATCTTGTAAACGAATTCCTGTCCTTCATCATCATCTTTTGGAAATTCCAGTTCAAGAAGTGGCATTTCACGGCTTCTGATAAGATACTTGGTAAGTTCGTTTGTACGGGCACACCCCATGCAACCAAAGGCCATTGGAGATTCGCCCACAATGATACCGGCTTCCGCCTCTTCGATCATCGGGCCTACTATAGCCATCCTGCCCCTGACACCTGCAGGAACTTCAACAGCCGCGTATTTGAGACCATGCTTTGGCTCCTCTGCTGTAATATTCATGGGTGGTGAATCAACACCAACGGTCGTGACCTTTTCCTTTATCTTTTCCATCATTGCCAGTGGTGTATGACCGAACCTCTGCACCAGGTCAGAAAGGATCAGACTGTTTGTAGGGTATATGATAACTTTAGCCATGGTATTGCCTCATAAGCTGGATTCAACTATATCCTGGAGGTCTTTCACTCCAAGTTTCTTCTTGTGTTCTATCTCTTTAAGCGGAACATGTTTATCGTATTTGTCAAGCGCATTGCCTATCATCGGAAGCATCATTGCTTCTTCCTTGAGGAAATAGAAACCAGGTCTCGTACCTCCTCCGCGGGATGCACGGCAACGCCTGTCGTCACCCGGAGGGAAACCTCTCTCTTTTACGAAAATATGATTCTTATCAAGATCAACGATCTCTTTTACTACTTTGTTTACAGCCTCTCTCGGACCTGTGACCATTGTCCCGAAACATGTTTCCTTGATGACGATATCAGTACTGGATTCATATATTTTCATGGCAGCATCGATTGGCAGCACACTGTCAGAACTTGTAACAACAAGTTTTGTTATGACATCATTGTTCTCTTCGGCCATTCTCATTCCTCCTTGCTGCTCTCTAAGACATACATTTGATCGCCATCCTTGAAATGTCTGAGTTTCTCAGGGTCCAGTATCTTTCCGATAATGTTGGTGTTTCCAAGTCTCTCGCCGGTCGGACCGAACAGGTCATCATCAGCTAACTTGACACCTATCATTCCAGCTCTCTTTGCAGCCTGGTTGGTAACACCAATCTCACCTGCAATTGCCTTTGCCGGAGTGTTCTCCGGGAAGATCTCCTTATAGGATTCTGCAGGCTTTTCAGCCTTGAAGATATAGGTGTTCTCGTAGGTCATCATCACAGGAAGTAAACCTACCGGGTCGTATTGAAGACCAACTGCATGCCTGAAGAAATCAAGGGTCTTTGGAGCAAGATCATCGTAAAGCTCGATCTTTACAAGCATCTCAGGGTCAACGCCCTGTACTGTTACTTTCTTTTCTTGCAGGATCTCAATAGAGGTTGAAGGAGACTGTTTTACAATGAAACCATCATCACCGGTATAGCCAGCCCTGGTAACTTCAATGTCCTTCTGAGCCATTTGCGCTTCTGCTTCTGCATTGGTCATTCCAAGAAGCATAATCCGGTCCGGAACGGACTCAACCATAACTTTCTGGCCTTTTTCTGCTATTCTTGCAAGTTCTATTCCCTGCACAACATGACCTATCACAGAATGCATGATAGATGAGGTGCGTGCATCAGTTGAAATGAAAAGTTTACCGGCACCGTATCCCACAGTTCTCACAAACACAGAACCTGTTGAACGTGCTTCGAAGTTTTCGTATGTTACCAATTCACCCTGGAACCTGTGATCGGATATAAATGAAGTTGAAAGATAATCAATATGGAACGTGCCATCCTTTGTTACTGCAAAGAAGAACTCTGCACCTTCCGGAGCCAGTTGGTCTATCTCGATCTTGATGTAAGTGAAAATGCGGAAACCATCTTCAAGTTTTGTTGAAAGATCAGTCGTAGAAATGTGTTCTCCTACTTTTTCCCATTCGACAACCGGCTCGATAGATAATATCCTGTCTCCCCTGTCAAGGTCTGAAATTACATGTTTTCCGCTTATCAGTCTTGCAAACACACCTTCCTCAGGTGCACCGTATTCTGCGGAGTGACGTGTCTTACTCACGATAAGGTGAGTATTGGCAGCATCGCCACCACCTGCACCAAAAAGCATTGTGAACCTTTCCATATCGGAATTTCCACGTGCAGGTTCCATATCTGTGCTGAAAGGACCAAAGGCAAGTACATCCTTGTTTGTCCATCGCACAGGAAGTTCTGTAAGATCTTTAAAAATAGAAATCCAGCGTTTGGAAGAAGGAGAAGATTCATCAAGGAGCTCTATTTTGAACTCACCTTTTGATGTTTTCACAAGGTATTCTTTTGAAGCCTGTGATCTCTGGTCTTCCTTCTCTATAAGAATACCAATCGCTGTACCCTTTTTGTAAGGGGCGTTTGACACCTTTATAGCGTCCTCAAGGGTCGAACTTTCGGGTAATTTCAGTTCCTGTCCGTTGATCTCTACCGTTATTTCGCCACTCGTGCCAAACTCCTCCGTATATGTCTAAAATGTCATGTCTCTGCTGCTTCCATGCGCTCTTCTTCGGTAAGCTCTGCCAGAACAGCTTTTGGTTCACCGATACTGACAATCTTTCCATGCCTCATAAGAGCTACACGGTCACATATCTCTTCAAGGAAGTCCATATCGTGAGATACAATGACGAATGTGTCGCCCATCTTCTCACGTGCTTCCAGAATAGATTTTGTGACCTCTTTCTTTGTGAACGGGTCCATTGTTCCCGTTGGTTCGTCCATTATAATGATATTAGGTTCCTTCATCAGGATCTGGGCAAGTGCAACCCTGTGTCTTTCACCTTCACTAATCTCATCTGACATCTTTGATAATATAGATTTTGCCTTCTCTTCGGTAAATCCGGTCGCAATCAGCGTATTGATAGCTTTTCTGACAGCAAGCTCGTATGGAAGGTCAATTCCTATGGATTCAGTAAGATTGTCAATGATAGTCCTGTGTATGTAAAGACCATATTCCTGGTGCAGTATTCCCATGTACTTAACTGCACGTCCTCTGCATTCGGGTCCGGGCTTTTTCATATCGATCCATTCTTCACCGACACGTACCTGTACGTCACCGCTGGTTGGCGATACAATACCCATGAGAACTTCTGATGTTGTGGTCTTTCCGGCACCACTTGTACCTGCAAGACCGAAGATCTCTCCTTCTTTTACATCAAAGGAAATATCATTAACGGCGTAAACAACACCCCTGCTTACTGAAATGTACTTCTTCACAAGGTTGTCTACCTTTATAAGCGGATCACCTACAACAACGTCACACTTCTTTTCCACAGTGCAGACCATTTCCATGAACTCTTTTGCAACTTCAGAAGGTGCACCTTCCCTGACAATTGCACCATCTTCAAGAATAATAGCCTTGTCTGCAAGATCTTCAACTACCTCAGACCAGTGGGAAGTAATGACCATTGTCATGTTGTAGTCCTTTACTGCCTTTGCAATAACATCGTGGACTATGTCTGCGGTCCTTGGGTCAAGTGTACCGGTTGGTTCGTCGGCTATGAGAAGCATAGGGTTTCTTACAAGCTGACGGGCAAGTACTACTCTCTGTTTTTCACCACCACTAAGGTCACGTGCAACGTGCATCATACGGTGAGAGAGCTGAACCTTTTCCAGTAACTCCATTGCACGGGAAACAGCCGTCTCACTGTTAACACCGATCTCTGTCAGTGAGTTTACTACATTGGTTATGACCCTGTCATCACCATACAGCGCAAATGTACGCTGGAGCATGATTGCGATCCTCTTGGTAATCTCACGTCTGTCAGCATCATGTAAGGAAAGTTTAATGAAATCAGCTTCGAAAGGTTTGAGGGTATCACCACATATAGGACACTGTTGTCCTGCTTTACTTGGCGGCTCCATATGTCCGCACTTCTCACATCTTGCGAGATGGTAGATTACCTCTCCGCTAATACCTTCGTACTCTTCAACACCACGCAGGACGTGCATCAATACTGTTTTGCCTGAACCGCTCCTACCAAGGATACCGAGAACTTCTCCCTCGTTGATGGTCAGGTTTATATCTTTGAGAACTTTGACACCATCAAATTCAAGTGTCAGGTTTTTGACTTCAATGAATAATGCCATTTGATTTCCTCCGCCCAGGGGTGCATAGGAGTCCTGTTTCACTAATAATGATATGCATATCTACTCAAATTACTTAACGGTTTTGTAGACTGCGCACAAAACTAGCTCTGCTGGAACCCATGCAGACCTGATAACAAGTTTTTAGCGATCTTTTTTAAAGAATTACTGTTGGATTATTGAACTCAATACATAAACATAACGCATCTGCTTCGCGCTGTTAACTTCTAAAAACAGCAGCTACATATTGATTTTACGAAGTGACCGATTCATCAATATTCCTTATAATGTCCACTACATCGATGATATTGCCGATGATAATGTCCGCAGAATCCATCAACACCTGGGGACGCTCATCCCCTTGCTGCGAAGTTAGAATTCCAACATCGGCCGCCCTTAATGCAAGTATATCGTTCATGCCGTCGCCCACCATGATAACAATATCATGGTCATTTTTCAGGTTTTTCACAATACGTTCTTTATCATGCGTTGTGGCAACTGCGAAAACACGTTTCATGGGGATTGAGAGAGAAGAAGCAAGTACCTGAAGATTTTGGGCGTCGTCTCCTGAAGCTATGAAAATATCAACACCAAGTTCCCTGACAGTATTGATGGTCTCTAAAGTGCTGGAATACATCCTTCCGCCTGTGCTAAGAACATAAGGAACCTGAGATTCCAGGGAATCAACTACAAGACCTGCTGCAATATAGGAGATTTCAGGACAGCGGCCCTTCACGTGTGAAACCACATCATAGATATCCCTAACTTTTACATTATTCCCACGAATTATACTGTAAACATCTTCCAGTTTGAAAGGGCTGCTTGAACAACTTATTCCCAGAGGAACATTGTACATATCTATGAACTCACGAAGCTCAAGGTCAGGGGAACATTGCCATAATTCGTCAAAGCGGGTACGCAAAATCACAAGTGCCCTGTTGGCTTTCTCCGCAACTAAAAGAGTTGTCTGTATATCTTCCAGCACTGAGCCATTGCTCATGTCCTTTGCAACACGATACATATGTAACAGTGTCCCGGCACTGTCAAAGACAACAGCAACACGTTTTTTCATGAATTGTGATAGGATTCATCAAATATACGTTTACTCCTTTACTGCAGATTCATGGCAATACAGACTGCCAAATAACTAATAAGCAAACAGAAACTATTTCAGAACACCAATGAGCAGAACTAACTTGGCCATAAAGGTCCTGATAGTTATTATTTTGCTTGCTCTTGCTTTTGAGGGTATGCGACATACAGATAATAACGAACCGGTAATATTATCACAGCCCTGGGACCACAGACCCATTACAGTTTATATTGATGACACTGACGTACCGGAGCATTACAGCCCCACTTATAAAGAAGATGTATTGAATGCCATCAAATACTGGGAAAACGGAGGGAACGGACAGTTAGGGTTCCAGCCTGAGTTTCAGGTACTTGATACGGATAATGCTGACATACTGATAATGTGGGTGGATAATCTTGAAAAGGATGCAGGCTCAGCAGATGGGATTGCAGGATTTACCAGACCATATATCGTGAACGGACAATTTGAAAGAGTGGATATTGTTCTTGAAGCAGGAAATTACGAAGGTTATGCATGGCGACAATATGGCGACAGTTCCATGGAAGACATAGCAGCACATGAAATTGGACATGCACTGGGACTTGGGCACAGCAATGACAGAAACGACATCATGTATCCGAAATATGACCGCAGGGATAATCTCAATCCACTGCTCTTCAATTCCACTCGCTATGTGCTTCTGGCTCTGTTGATTGTAGCAGCCCTTATAGTTTCATATCATGGAACCGGGTGGCTCCGGTATAAAAAACAAAGAAAAAAACTGGAAGATGAGGTGTTCAGCAATCCTGAAGGAGAAAAGAAAAATGAATGATATGACTATCTTCCAGGCAATCCTGCGATATTTTGGCGGAGAAATCATTGATTTTTCAGACTGCGAAGTTGATCTTTCGGGACTCACACAATTCCAGCGTGAAGTCCTGGAAGAAGTGAGGAAGATCCCTTATGGTGAAACTATAACATATCAGGAACTTGCCTCTAGGGTTGGAAGAAATGGCGCTGCCAGAGCAGTGGGTTCCGCTGTTGCCAAAAACCCGTATCCGATAATCATACCATGCCACCGTGTTGTTGCATCTTCCGGCATCGGAGGATTTTGTGGTGAAACTTGTGGAGAGAAGGTTGAGCTCAAGAGAAAAATGCTTGAAATGGAAGCGAACTGCAAAAGAAAATAAATGATGAAAAAGATAATACATGCAGATGGTGGGTTGGAAGAAATACGCAGGGGGTTAAACATGTACGGATGGACTGGAAGAACAGTTATCATTGACCTGGGCAACAACTCGGTCACAGAAACAAGAACTAAAAAAGTGTATGCTGAGCAATTTATAGGTGGGCGTGGTCTTGGATGCAGACTTATGCAGGACTTTGCCAACCCTGAAATAGATCCGCTAAGCCCTGAAAATCCCCTTATACTTACCACCGGACCGCTTACAGGGACATCAGTCCCAATGTCCGGGCATTTTTCTATCACATGTAAGTCTCCGCTCACATCAACAATTTTCAGCACAAATGTTGGTGGCTATTTTGGAGCGGAACTCAAATTTGCAGGCATTGATGCCCTTGTGATAACAGGCAAAGCTGAAAAGCCTGTGTATATCAGTATCTACGATGATGAAGTGGAAATATTACCTGCTGAGCATCTCTGGGGAAAAAATACTGCTGAAACAACAACCCTTCTTGAAGATAAGGGAAAGGTTGCATGCATAGGTAGGGCCGGAGAAACTTTAGTCAGCATGGCAAATATCGTGAATGATCGCTTATATACCAGTGGTCGTGGCGGACATGGAGCTGTTGCAGGTTCAAAAAACCTCAAAGCTATCGTTGTCAAAGGCACTAATAAAATAGAAGTTGCAAAACCTGATGAGTTTGAAGAGATTGTTGAGAAGGCAAATAAACTGCTGATCGCAAGCCCTCCTGCTTCCAAAGGACTCAAAAAATATGGCAGTTCCGTAATTGCAGACCTTCTGAATTATATGGGAACCCTGCCAGCAATGAATTTCCGTGAAAAAAAATTCCATAATGCAGACAAACTTTCAGGTGAGGAACTCAACAATACTTTTCATTTAAAGGAAGCACCCTGTTACTCGTGCCCCATTGGTTGCAAGCGAACCGACCCGGATGGAAAACCTGTTCCTGATTATGATTCAATATGGGCTTTGGGATCGAACATCGGAAATGATGATATCCATCTTGTCAGGGAACTTGATAGTCTCTGCCTTGATTACGGACTGGATCCTATTTCTGTGGGAGCTGCAATTGCAGCTTATATGGAAATAAAGCCCTGGATCACAATGGAAAAGGTAAAAGAAATTACCATGGAGATAGGAGAAGGAACGCATTACGTGTGTAAAGGCACTCATGATTACCTACATTCCACTGGAAAAGAGGAATGTGACACCTCAGTGAAAGGTCTTGGAATCCCAGGATACGACCCCAGGGAAATCAAAGGTATGGCCATTGCCTATGCTACATCAAACACAGGCGGCTCACATTTAAGCGCATTTATGGCAGGTCCGGAGATAATGGGAAAACCCATGCTTCTTGAGAGAGACAAGTTTGATGGAAAAGCTGCTCTTGTGTTATATTTCCAGGACCTTACAGCAGTAATTGATTCCCTTGTGATGTGTCCGTTCACAATGCTTGCAGTAGGGGAAGTTGATTTTGCCTCAATGCTGAACAATCTGACCGGAGAGAACTATTCTGCCGAAGAACTGCTAAGAGTTGGTGAAAGAATATTCAATATGGAAAGAATGTTCAATCTAAAAGCAGGCATCACATCCGAAGATGACACGCTTCCTGAGAGATTCTTTGAGAATGGTGATATTGATAAAAGCGAGTTTGAAAAGACTATTCTGGACTATTACCATTTCAGAGGATGGAATGTTGAGGTATACCGGAAGAGAATACACTGAAAGAACTCGGGATTTACGAAGAAAAACACAAATCTGACTCTTCTGCGCAACAAGACATATGAGAAAGATATAAACACATTTATATCAGATTCTTCTATTATAACCTCCTATTAATGCGGAATCAAAGGTTAAGTTCATATATAGCATTAGAAGTTATACCCTTTAGACCTTTTAAGCTCATAAATAATTATTACGATTATGGAGGATTTTAAGTGAAAATACAAGTTGAAGTTAAAGAACTTAAAGAAGGCAAGTACGTCATCGTAGACGACGAGGCCTGCGTCATCAAGAGCATATCCAAGTCCAAGCCAGGTAAACACGGTTCAGCAAAGGCAAGAATCGATGTTATCGGACTTTTTGACAACCAGAAGAGATCAATTGTAGGTCCTGTATCTGACAAGATCTACGTCCCGGTCGTAGAGAGAAAGAACGCACAGGTCCTTTCAATTGCAGGCGATGTTGCACAGCTCATGGACATGGGCGACTTCTCAACCTTTGAAATGAAGATCCCTGACGAGTACAAGGAAAGGATAAAGGAAGGAGAAGAGGTTTCATTCCTCACTGCACTCGGCAAGATGAAGTTCGATCTCAGATGATCGAACCTAACTTTTCTTATCTTTTTTTATTACTAAATTTATGTTTTACAAACCTGATATGATGGATGCTTTTGCAGACTATGAGACTGCAAGGTATGTAATATTCGGTGTCCCTTTTGATGCTACATCATCATTCAGGCCAGGAAGTCGCTGGGCTCCTGATGCAATGAGGAAAGCCTCAGTGAATTTCGAAAAATATAACCAGCATTTCGATGTTGATTTTGAAGACCTGCTCATTCACGATATCGGAAATCTTGAGCCTTATTCTTCAGTTGACGAAACGCTCGAAGACCTGTATTATGCAGTCAGGCCCATTGTAAAAGACGGAAAAATTCCCATTATGATGGGAGGAGAACACTCTCTTACTTATTCATGTGTAAAAGCATGTGCAGAGGAAGCCGGTGAAGATATTGGCTTTGTTGTTATGGACGCACACTTCGACCTCCGGGAAGAATATGGAGGTATCAGGAACAACCATGCATGTGTATCCAGACACGTTCGCGATGATATCACAGATACCTATGTGACCATTGGTGTTCGTAGCGGACCCAAAGAGGAATGGGTATATGCTAAAGAGAACGGCATCAAATACTACACCGCAGACGATGTCCGTGAAATCGGAATAAAACAGGTAATTTCCGAGGTTAAAGAATATCTCGGTTGCAAGAAGATCTACCTGTCACTCGATATGGATGCAATTGACCCTGCATACGCACCAGGTCTTGGCACACCTGAACCTTTCGGACTTACAGACATTGATGTGCGTGAAGTTATACGTGCCCTGGCACCAATTTCCATTGGATTTGATGTTGTGGAAATCTCCCCGGAATATGATAACGGAATAAGCGCACTTCTGGGAACAAAACTTCTCAGGGAATTCATTGCTGCCCATGCTGCAAGTGAGAGATAAAACTACAGAAAATCAGGTATAAATTCCCGTCTTCACACTCATTTGTACTTAATATACCGGTGATCCTGTGAAAATTTCAATAAGGAATGCTGAAAAAGAAGATATTGAAGGGATAATGTGTGTTGAGCATAGGTCATTCCACACCAATATAGCTGAAAACAGCGACACTTTTCTGGAAAGAATAGAAAGCTTCTCAGACGGTTTTCTTGTCATGGTCATCGATGGAGAGATTGCAGGATATATTTCCTCGGAACTCTGGGATTATTCAGAGAACATAGAAACTGAAAAATTCGTTCTTGGACACAACATTACTGAAACTCACAGAAATGACGGGAAGGAACTTTACATATCATCCATCGCAGTTCTGAAAAAGTATCGCGGGAAAGGGTATGGTAATGCTCTTTTCTCAGAACTCGTTAGCAGGATCTACAGGAACTATGAAATATCAAGCATAATCCTCATGGTTTCTGTTAACTGGATAGCTGCAAGGAAAATCTATGAGAAGAATGGATTCAAGGAAATTCAGGTAATAAAATACTTTTTTGATGATGATGAGAAATCAGATGCGATCATCATGAGAAAACAAATGTGAGAGTTGGTTTTTAGTTTTAGTTTTTACTTGTGATTTACGGTGTCAAGTTCCCACATCTCAATGAAATTATCGAGCATACGGTCAAAGAAACTGCTTTTATAGGTGATTATCAGTTCTGTAATTTCCTCAGGGTTTATAACCTCAAAATTACTTTCCCTGCCATTTATAATTTTATTCACAACTCCTGATGCCACAAGTTTGTTAAGATGCCAGGAAACCGTAGATGGAGATAGACCAATGGCTGAAGAAATATCCTTATTATTCAGATCTGGATTTTCCATGAGAGTAATAAGAATATGCCTGCAGGCTTTTTTCCGAAGGAAAGACATGACCAGTCGGTCGTTTTCACTCAACTCTTTATCCCTTACAAAATAGCGGAGGAATTGTTCATCTTTTTGTGCTGAAATGATATTCTTTTTTTGCATGTAGTGAAGATGATACTGCAGGCTACCAACTGCTATACCAAGACTTCTTTCCAGTTCACGAAGATGAATTCCCGGTGAACTGCGGATGGTTTCAAATATCCTTTTGCGGGTTTCAAGCTCGAGTTCCATTTCAAACCTTCTCTTTTGTCACCATGGCAAAGAAAAATAACAACAGTACGACAAAATTGAGTATACTGCCCCATATCTCAAGAGTCTCTCCTATTGAAGGGAAAAATGACTCTGTTGAACCCATAAACCCCATCAGGAAATAAGCAAAAAATGCAGTTGTGACCAAAAGTAATTTTCTTCTGCGCTCCCTCATATACGCAGCAAGGGATATCGAGAAAAGGACTAATGCCAGAATACTTGATACCAGAACTATTATGTTGTCGATTTCCATATTGCGTTGCCACCTCTGTCAAAAACCAGAAAGAAAGACAGGGTCTTCCTTTCATTCAATGGTAATCTCCACAAGTTCAAGCACTTCGTCGCCACCGACAACAGCTTCCTCTTTAAGGATACCAATACCACTTGCATAGTACTTGTGTTCTTCAACTCCTGGCTCAAGGGGTGTCCACTCCTTTGTCTGCAGACAGTTATCGAATGAACCGTATTCCACTGTAACAGATGCATCAAGGCTCAGCACTTCGGCCATGTCTTCTGCTTCACCTTCATAGTATTCCTGCTGGTAGATATCACCAACCTGCGGATTAGCTTTCATAAGAATACCAGGTTCAGCTCCGTCAACACCTCCTTCCCAGGAGCCTGACGTGCCCACCAGTTCACCTTCATCATACTCTTTTGAATCCTCTCCAAAATACCAGACGTTGCCTTCATTGTCATTAGCAAACCAGTCGTATGTATCTTCCACAAGTTCACCATCTTCCCATTCCCTATCTCTGATAACCATGGTTGTTACACCCATTATCTCCTTGGTCTGGTCAGTGACATATATTTCAACCCTGATGTCCTCGCCATCAGATTCTCCCTCAAGGATGAATGTTGTACCAACTTCAAGAGGGAAATATGGGTTTGCAACAGGATTCGTGAAATCTGCAGGATCAATTACAGAACCAGACTCCCCCATAGTCTCAGTCATATTTTCTTCCATTGCAGCATCTTCTTCTGTATCTGCCATACTGTCAGGTGATTCTTCCAACATTGTGTCTTCAGATACTTCGTCCGGTGAAGACGTATCAGTGCAACCCGACATCGTTACAAGCGCCACTCCTACCAGAAGCACCACTAAATTTCGAAGTAATTTGGTCTTCATTTAAATCCTCCCTTTATCCTTTCCAGATGGAAAAGGTTCTTAAATCAAAATTCGGCTGGATTATATTAACAATTATGGTACAGCTATCGAATACTAGTACAAGCTTCGAACAATTGGAGGAGGAAGCATATAGTTCAAAGAAAAAGCTGTAAAACTGTTACAGATTCTGTGGGATTGTAAAAGTAAAAGTTGATCCTTCGTCCACCTTACTTACAAGAGAAATCTTTCCACCATGCATCTCAACAAGTTCTTTTACAAGGGAAAGACCGATGCCTACTCCACTATATCTGCGTGCATGTGACCAGTCAAGCTGGACAAAAGGTTCAAAAAATGTTTCCTGTTTATCTTCAGAGATACCTATCCCGGTATCAATTACCTGTACGTTTACATCATTGCCGGCCTTTTGGAAAATAACTTTTACAAAACCTCCTTCCTTATTGAATTTAATGGCATTCTCAAGCAAATTATGAAGAATAGCATTGAATTTGCATTCATCTGCAAAGATGGATTCAAGACCATGCTCTATCTCAAATTCAATCATAATGTTCTTCTTGGAAGCTATTGGTCGGAATATTTTTTCAAGTTCAACGACTGTCGACTGCAGATTAAATTTTATAATGTCGAGTTCACAGTTTCCAGCTTCAATCTCTGCAATATAGATAAGGGAATTTACGATTTCAAGAAGGCTGGAACCTGCCTCCTTGATACGGGTAAAATATTTTATTTGATCTTCGTTCAATTTTCCAGATAGCTCACTTAGTAATACATCAGAATAGCCAATTACAATATAAAGAGGGGTGCGGAGCTCATGGCTGATATTAGCCAGAAACTCACATTTTGAATTGGAAGCGTTTTCTGCAAGTACTTTTGCCTCTGTCAACAGATTCTCGGCAAGCTTGCGCTCAGTTGTATCCACACAAAGTGCCAGAAGTTTTTTTTCATCCAGCATGACGGCTTCTATCTGAATATAGAAATCAGTGCCATCCTTTTTCAGGAACAAGAACTCTCCAGAAGCTTTGCCTTCTGTTTCTACCCTCAGAAAATGATCTGTAGTTTCAGATACAGATTCAGGACTGCACAGATCAATGATGTTCATGCCCATGAGTTCTTCAACAGAATATCCTGTCAGGTTGCAGGCAGAAGGATTGACATCCAGAAGCATACCAAAAATGTCAGTTACAAAAATAGGATGAGGTGAATTGTCAACGTATGTGCGGTATTTTTCCTCACTTCTCTTAAGACGTTGCTGAGATGTCCTTATATCGGTTATATCAAGCACGCTGCGCATATAAAAAGGAACACCTTTACTAGTATAGAGGAGATTTGCATGAATCAGGACATGCACAAAATATCCGGACTTATGGACGTACCTTTTTTCAATCTCAAACGAATCAATATCCCCATCAAGCATTCTATTTAGCATATTGGATTCTGTTCCGTTTTCATCGGGGTATGTGATATCCATACACTTCTTTGAGAGGAGTTCATCCCTTGTATAGCCCACAATCTCGCAAAACCTGTCGTTAACTTTCAGGAAAGTTCCTTCTGTCGTCGTGTAGGCAATTCCTACTGCTGATTGCTGAGAAGCAGCATTAAAAAGGTCTTCATCGTCCCAATTCAGATATTCAGGCACATGATTATTAACATTGGAATTTTGTTTTTGGATTTTTGGCTGCCTGTTAACCACATTATTTAGTTTCTGCCCCTTGTTGATGAGAGCTTTCAGATAAGAAATAGTAGTATCATTATCAAAAGGTTCTTCAAAATAAGCATCAGCCCCTGACTCAATGAGTTTCACTATATCGTTGCTGGAAAAAGCAGTACCAACGAAGGCCAATGGTATAAAGTGGTATTTATCGGAGAATTTTACCTGCTGAGATACCTGATAAGCTCCCTGATCATTGAAAGACACATCAATAATGATAAGGGCCGGTATTAATGTATCAAGTTCTGTCATAATGGAATTATATGGATTAACATCGACCACATCAAAATACTTCTCAAGAATACTCTTGAATGGACTTTTATTATCTGGCCCATTCCTGACAATAAATATCAAAGGTCTCAATAAACCATCATTCCACATAAGTAATTATACACAACTAGTATATTTTATGGATAGTTCGTATATAAAAATTCAATTGATACATATTAATAGATTCCAGCCACTTAATCAATTATTGTTAGTAATACAGATTGATGTAATACAAACTGATTATTTTCATAAATCATAGTATTGAATCGTTTTGACAGATGCAGTCACAGATAATTATTTACATACTCCAGACAATGACATCATTGAGAGTATGAACGACGAAGTTGAAGTTGTATGTCCGGTATGCTCACCAAAAATAGCAGTACCGCATGATGTATTAAAAGGAGGACAGAACCCTGTCGTCCAGTGTCAGGAATGTGAAAATGTCCATCCTACTAAGATAGAGAAGGTCAAAACGTTCAATGTCAAAGTAATAATCAACAAAGGTGAAGAGTCTTTCACACAGATAACCCTACTGACATCTGAAGAAGATGTATCTGTGGATGATGAAATAATTGTAGATGACGGAGAATCCGATGAAGTATTCCCTGTGCTGATAACCGCTATTGAATCCGGTGAAAAGAGACTCCAAAAAGCCAATGCGTCTGAGATTACCACAATATGGGGCAGAGCTATTGACGAAGTTGTGGTAAAGATCGCAGTGCATCGTGGCAGGAATACTGAAGCAATGCACAAAAGAGTGCCTGGTGGATATGAGTTTATCATCGGTCAGGAAGAAACTGTTGATAAAACAAAGATTCGTATTAAGAAAATAAAGATACGGGATGGAAGCCTTGAATCTAAAACAGGCACCGCAGTTGCGGCAAAATTCATAAAGAGAGTATTTGCAGAAGAAGTGCAGAGAAAGAGCTGGGGAGATGGAAAAACCCAATGGAGTATGAAAGGGAAAGGAAGAAGCTGGTAAATTCTCTAAGAGAATACAACATATCTGAAAAAACACTTAATGCAATGAAAAAGGTGCCAAGACACCTTTTCGTACCTTCAGTTCAAATAGCGAACGCCTATGTTGACCATCCTTTGCCCATAGGCTACGCACAAACAATATCAGCACCACATATGGTGGCTATGATGTGTGACCTTCTTGATCTTCAGGAAGGACTAACAATACTTGAGATAGGTGCCGGTTCCGGTTACAACGCTGCAGTAATGGCAGAGATAATCGGTTCAAAGGGAAAAATCTATTCTATTGAAAGGCTTGAAAAGCTTGCTGTTTTTGCGCAGGATAATCTGAAAAAAGCAGGTTACTCCAATGTTGAGGTCATATGCGCAGACGGTTCTCTGGGCCTTCCCGAACATGCACCCTACGACCGTATATGCGTGACTGCATCTGCTCCATGCACTCCACTACCTCTCATAGAGCAGCTTAAACCAGGTGGAATTATGGCAATTCCTGAAGGAAAAGCATACCAACGCCTCTACCTTATCAAAAAGGATATGGAAGGAAATATCATAAAAGAGGATCGTGGCGGAGTGATATTCGTACCCCTTGTAGGAGACCATGGTTTCAACATGCTTTGTGGTGACAGATAATATAATGCAGCATCCAGGGCAAAAATATTTTTATTGAGATGAGTTCATTTAGCGTAGCATATTTTATAAAATTACAAATCGCTCATTGATGGAAATATGATGACCCCAATCAACAAAAAATGGCAATTCTGGATAGATAGGGGAGGCACATTCACTGATGTTGTTGCCCGCAAACCTGACGGACAATTGATTGCCCACAAACTACTTTCAGTTGACCCCGAACATTATACCGATGCTGCAATTCATGGTATCAGGACTATTCTCGGCTTGGGTTCTGAAGATGTACTCCCAACTGAGGACATCGCTTCCATCAAAATGGGAACCACCGTGGGAACAAACGCATTGCTTGAACGTAAAGGTGAGCCTACTGCGCTGGTAATTACCAGAGGTTCCAGGGATGCACTCAGAATAGGATACCAGAACAGGCCTGACATCTTTGCCCTGAAGATCGAGCTTCCGGATCTGCTTTATGATGAGGTAATCGAAATAAATGAGCGATACAGTGCATCCGGTGAAGAATTAGAAGCTGTAGATACTGAAAATGCACGATTGGAACTTGAGAGAATATACCGATCAGGAATACGTTCCATTGCCATCGTACTGATGCATGCTTACAGATATCCGGAACATGAGATCCAGCTTCATGATATTGCAGAGGAAATAGGATTTACCCAGATATCACTTTCACACGAGGTCAGTCCGCTCATGAAATTCATAAGCAGTGGTGAAACCACGGTTGTGGATGCATATCTTTCCCCGGTGCTCAAAAGATATATCAATATGATAACTGCCACCCTTGAAGCCGGAGGTAACAATACAAAACTCATGTTCATGCAGTCAAGCGGTGGACTTGTAGAAGCAAGCCAGTTCAGAGGCAAGGACTGTATTCTATCCGGGCCTGCCGGTGGTATTGTAGGAGCTGTGGAAACTTCCAGGAAAGCAGGTTTTGATAAAATTGTCACTTTTGACATGGGCGGTACTTCCACAGATGTAGCTCACTACAATGGAGAGTACGAGAGGAGTTTTGAGACGGAAATTGCCGGTGTTCACCTCCGCTCACCCATGCTTTACATTCATACCGTTGCAGCAGGTGGAGGTTCTATCCTTCATTTCGATGCAGGAAGATTCAGGGTCGGACCGGATTCCGCAGGGTCTGAACCCGGGCCTGCATGTTACAGGAAAGGCGGGCCTCTCACAATTACAGACTGTAATCTGATGCTTGGCAAAATTGACCCAAAGCATTTCCCGCATGTTTTCGGACATGACGCAGACATGCCGCTTGATTCCGAGCTTGTTAAAAAGAAGTTTTCTGCTCTGGCACAAGAAGTCAGCGAATTTACCGGAGAGAATCACAGTGCTGAGCAGGTTGCCGAAGGTTTCCTGAAAATTGCTATTGAAAATATGGCAAATGCCATCAAGAAAATATCCATCCAGCGCGGCTATGATACTAAAGAATACGCCCTTTGCTGCTTTGGAGGAGCAGGTGCGCAACATGCCTGTGGTGTTGCAGATGCACTGGGAATAAGTAAGATATTGATACATCCCCTGGCAGGTGTGCTTTCGGCTTATGGAATGGGACTTGCAGACCAGAGAATAATGAAAGAGCAGGCCATAGAGACAAAACTTGAAAGTGGCCTGATCGAAGAGCTCCATGGTGTTGTTGCCGAGCTTGAAAGAACCGGCAGGAAAGAGATGGTAATGCAGGGTGTTGCAGATGAGGATATAAGTGCACTGCACAAGGTTCATGTAAAGTATAAGGATGCAGGAACTTCTATTATTGTTGATTTTGGCTCTGAAAGTAAGATTAAAAGTACCTTTGAGAATGAACACAAAAGCCGTTTTGGTTTTGTAATGGAGAACAAGGAGCTCTTCATAGAAGCAGTTTCTACGGAAATAATAGGTTCCGGGGAGAAAATGCAGGATGGTTCTCTTTCTAACAGTTCGCTTTCAGGAGGGGAAGAAAATACAGGGTTGCTTGAAACGACAATGTACACTTGTGGTGGATTCCATAAAACACCTGTTCACAGACGAGAGGAACTAAAAGATGGTGGAAATGGAATCACCGGGCCGGCTGTGATCGTTGAAACTAACACAACTGTAATAATCGAACCCGGATGGAAAGTAGAACTCAGAAAAGGTCAGGAATTAGTGCTTGAAAGGGTTGTTCCCCTGCCTAAGAGAGAATCGGTAGGAACCGAAGCTGACCCTGTGATGCTTGAGATATTCAATAACAGGTTCATGTCCATTGCACAGCAGATGGGGTATACTCTCCAGAATACTGCCTATTCAGTTAATATCAAGGAGAGACTTGATTTTTCATGTGCGGTTTTTAACAGGAAAGGAGATCTGATAGCCAATGCACCTCACATACCTGTGCATTTGGGTTCCATGGGAGAGAGTGTCAAGGCGATGATCAGGAAGTTTCCTGATATGGAAGAAGGTGATGTTTTCATGCTGAATTCTCCGTTTGAGGGTGGAACGCATCTGCCGGATATTACGGTCATAACTCCTGTATTCCATGATGGAGATGTTGAGTTCTATGTAGCTTCAAGGGGACACCATGCCGATATTGGAGGAGTGACGCCGGGATCGATCCCTCCTGAGAGCAGGCACATTGAAGAGGAAGGTGTGATTACCGGAGGAAAACTTATTGTTGCTGACGGGAAATTCCTTGAAGATGAGGTTGCAGAGTGGCTGAATTCGGGAAAATATCCTGCGCGAAATCCGTTCCAGAATATTGCTGACCTGAAGGCACAGGTAGCTGCAAATGAGAAAGGTGTAAGAGAGCTTTTGAAGCTTGTTGAGCACTTTTCAATGGAAACTGTACAGGCATATATGCAGCATGTGATGGATAATGCTGAAGAATCTGTCAGAAGGGTTATTGAAGTTTTAAAAGACGGAGAATACTCACTTTCCTTTGATGACGGGACTATTGTATCTGTAAAAGTTAGTATTGACCATGAGAACAGGGAAGCTCATATTGACTTTACCGGCACTTCAGGACAGCATATTGGAAACCTGAACGCTCCTGTTGCGGTTTGTAAGGCTGCTGTGCTCTATGTTTTCAGATCACTTGTTGACAGGGACATTCCACTTAATGAAGGCTGTATGAGGCCGCTCAGGATAACTATTCCCGAAGGCAGTATTCTGAACCCTGAATATCCTGCGGCTGTGGTGGCCGGAAATGTTGAGACCTCGCAGTATATCGTTGATTCACTTTTCGCAGCTTTAGGAGTTATGGCAGGCTCTCAGGGGACCATGAATAATTTCACTTTTGGAGATGAGGAGTTCCAGTATTATGAGACCATCTGTGGTGGTTCCGGTGCAGGAGAAGGATTTGACGGGACCAGTGCTGTGCAGACCCATATGACAAATTCAAGGATCACTGACCCGGAGGTCCTGGAATGGAGATTCCCGGTGAGGGTTGAGGAGTTTTCCATTCGTGAAGGTAGCGGTGGGGATGGGGAATATCGTGGAGGAGAGGGTGTTGTCAGGAAGATAAGGTTCCTGAAACCTATGAGAGCTGCTATTATTTCCAGTCACAGGAAGTTTGCACCACAGGGATTGAATGGTGGTGAGAATGGACAGATCGGAAGAAATTACATCATCAGAACCGGAGATTCACAGATAGAGGAACTTGGTGGCAGGGACATCACGGAGATGAACGAAGGTGATGTTTTCGTTATTGAAACTCCCGGAGCAGGTGGTTTTGGCACACGAATGAAAAGAAAGAGTTAAGTAAGGATAATAATTAAACATCTGTGGGCTTAGGGAAATATTGCGAAAAGGGAAGGCTGTTGTTAATAATATGGACACTGGAAGCGACATAAAGGAAGTTACCGTAAAGGGTGTTTACATGATAAACATCTTTGGCAGGGCTGTGCCTGCGGTGATGCTTGAGGATAAGGAGGGAATGATAATGCCGATACATATAGGACAGTCTGAGGCTTTGTCTATCAGTTCGGTGATGAAGAATGAGACGATGCCAAGGCCCATGACACATGATCTTATTGTTTCCATACTTTCAAGGCTTGAGGCCGAGGTTGAGAGGATCCTGATAGATGAAAAGAAAGACAATATCTATTATGCCAGGATGACCCTGAAAAAGGATGGCAATAGCATGGAATTCGATGCAAGGCCAAGTGATTGTATCGCAATCGCCCTCCGTAATAATGCTCCTATTCTGATAAGCGAAGATGTGTTTAACGAAGATGCTATCAGTAAGGAGAATTTTACAGGTTCAAAGGCGATCACAGGATTTGCCTGAGCTTTAGTTTTCTGGATTTTAGATTTTCAGAGATATTGCAGTTATATTCATTCTTTGCTTTAAGATCAAAAACCCACAAAAAGTATATACTGAGAATTAGGACATTATGCTATGAGGCATCGGATATTCTATAATCCTTTTACGTTTGTTTTCACTATCATACTAGCCTTTGTGCTGGCGTTTAGCATTTCCGTGCTCTTTTACGGGCTGGTTAGCAGCGCCTTCAGTAAAATCGGCTTCTCATGGAACGATGCTCTTATCCTGCTTCTTGCATCTCTTATTGGAAGCAGCATCAATATCCCTCTTAAAACCCTTGAAACTGAAACACCGATCGAGAATAGCAAGTATGTCAAGATCTTTGGTGTTTCATACAGGGTGCCTTTCAAGGAAACTCACAAAACCAGGACAACAATAGCCATTAACGTAGGCGGTGCCCTTATACCAACTATCGTTTCCATTTACCTGCTGAGACTTTTCCCCGGTTCTGCAATCGAGGTCCTCTACGCAACCCTGATAGTTGCCTTCATCACAAAAGCAGTCGCAAGACCTGTAAAAGGTGTGGGAATCGTTTCCCCTGCACTTCTCCCGCCAATTGCCGCTGCCCTGAGCTCCATTCTGATAGTCTACTCCACCGGCATCCAGCACGACCTCATCTTCGCAGTAGCCTACATCAGCGGCACCCTTGGAACCCTCATCGGAGCCGACCTGCTGAACATGCGCGCAATCACAAAGCTTGGTGCGCCTGTGGTCAGTATTGGCGGCGCTGGAACTTTTGATGGTGTGTTTTTGGCAGGGGTTATTGCGGTGCTGTTGGTGTAATATGAAAATTAAGAACTAAGAAGATTGCTCACAGCCGCTTCCATCAACCTTTCCCCATCCTCCTACGCCTGCCTTATATCAGATTCAAGCCGGTCGCAGAGTCCCATAAGCTGATCTACCTTGGCTACGATACGCTTTTGTTCTTCGAGATTTAGTCTATTTCTGCTCATTACTTCTTGCATTACTCTTTAATGAGGAATATTGTAAGATATAAAAATACACATTGTGACTAATTATAAATAATTACAACAAATATTCAATATGTAGGACATCAATAAATACATATCCTGCATTAAGGTGAAAAAGTGGACCAAGAGAATAAAACTAAGGCAATCACAATAGCCTATTTCCTATTAATCATAACTTTATCCTTTTTCCCATCAATCGAACCATTTTACACAATTACTAACGATGATCAATACGCACACGAAATCACCACAAGCATTACCAGTGAAAATGGAGAGTATTCATGGCAGAGATATTACCAACTTCAACCGGGAGAAACAATAGAAATTAAAAAACCTGTCAGTCTCATAATAAAATGGATAGACCCTTTCAGAGAGGAAGACATATTTTACTCATCATCAGACTACACATATATGGTGGCATCTGAGGGAAAAGAGGTCTACGATCATCTTCAGCCTGCAATTTCAACCTGTGTTATCTTTGAACTGTATAATGAAAGTGAAGAGTTTGAAATCGAGTATGTTGCAACACACTATTGATCAACTGAAAAACTTTAACTCACTTTTCTTTCCAGAATCAAATTCTCATAGATAAACTGGATGAAAATGGCAAGTAACACCATGGGTAGGCCGCCAATAATAATAGCCAATATTTTCAGTATGAGACTGTCTGAGTTCCACAAAAGATGCACAGCAAGAAGCCAGAGAGTAACGAACATTGAAACGAAGAGTGCAGAGATAATTGCTACGGCAAAGCTATCTCCTCCCATATAAGGATAAAAGAATAAAAACAAAAGAAGAAAGAAACCTAATAGTACATAATACCAGTTTTTATTAGGCATTCTTTTGTGGCTATTAATATAACGACACATTTGTAAGAAAGATACTATAATGTCATATAAATTTTACTTGTGGTATTGTGATAAGTACAATAATTAGTACTACATGTTTAGAAGTATAAGAAGTTGCGGCTCTGTATTTCTAATTAACCAATATTTGACCCCACAACAAGTATTAAATAAAAACTCGATGTCTTCTTATTAAATACAGCATCTGCCAATCTGTCGGCAGAAACAAATAATCAAATGCAGTGAAAGGGACAAAGTCATACATGCTTACAAAAAGGATCATACCATGTCTTGACGTTACGCTTGATGAGGAAGGCGGAACCGTTGTCAAGGGAATAGAATTCGTAGACCTGAGAAAAGCAGGAGATCCTGTGGAACTCGCCAAGAGATATAATGAGCAGGGTGCTGATGAGCTTGTATTCCTTGACATTACCGCATCCCATGAAGGCAGAGGAACCATGGTCAAGGTCATCGAGAGAACTGCAAACGAAGTTTTCATTCCACTTACAGTAGGCGGCGGAATAAACTCCATCGAGGACATACGCCAGATCCTCAGGGCAGGTGCCGACAAGGTATCCATAAACACAGCAGCCGTGAAGAATCCTGATCTTATTAAGGAATCATCGGAGATATTCGGTGCCCAGTGCATCGTCACAGCAATCGACTGCAAACGTAACCTTGATGTTGAAAACAATCCTGACAAGACCATCCTTGAACTTGAGGACGGTACCCCTGCATGGTATGAGGTTGTTATCTACGGCGGCAGGCAACCAACCGGAATAGATGCTGTCCAGTGGGCAAAGAAAGTAGAGGAACTGGGTTCCGGCGAGATACTTCTTACAAGCATGGATAAGGATGGAACCTATGACGGTTTTGATATCCCTATCACAAAGAAGCTTTCAGAGGAACTCGAGATCCCGATCATCGCATCCGGCGGAGTAGGTAATCCCGAGCACATGTACGAAGGCTTCACAAAAGGAAAAGCCGATGCAGCACTTGCAGCAAGTATATTCCACTTCGGAGAATACACCGTCAACGATGTCAAAGAGCATCTCAAAGAAAAGGGCATTCCTGTAAGGCTTTAAAATCCAGCTAAATTTTCAGGAGACAAGACATGGAAATCTCTGAATTCCAAAAACGTATGTACGACCTTTACGCCCACAACGACAGGAGAAGAGGTGCAGCTGCAACAACGCTCTGGCTTGTGGAGGAGATAGGAGAACTTGCGGAAGCTATCCGCAGGGAAGACATGGATAATATCAGGGAAGAGCTTGCAGACTGTTTTGCATGGATAGGAGCCCTGGCAAACCTCTATGATATCGACCTTGAAGCTGCATTTCTGGAAAAATATCCGGACCATTGTCCTACATGCAAACAAAATCCGTGCATCTGTACGGACTGAAAAACATTGACATTAGTTACATGTCAGGTTCGCAATGGATGTACAGTATACTGTCCATTCCGAACTTTGCACGTAACCTATTCTCAACTTCAGTGCATATGTTATGAGCTTCGATAAGACTTAGATCTTTATCTACCTGAATATGTACATCAGTTGCTATGTTACTACCTATCTTTCTTGCTTTGAGCTTGTGGAAGTCCCTGACGCCTTCAGTCGACACAATAATATGACTTATCTCATCAACAATATCAATATCCGGAGCTGCTTCGGTAAGTTCATTGATGTTTGCATAAGAGATTTCAAATGCGACCTTGAATATAAAATAACTCAGTATGACCGCTGCTAAAGGGTCAAGAATTACCCATCTGCCCCCGAGGATCATTGCTCCGCCGATGCCTATCATTGTTCCCACAGAAGAAAATGCGTCTGAACGATGATGCCATGCATTTGCAATCATCGCATCGCTTTTTATAGACCTGCCGGCACTCAGTGTGTAGCGGTATAAACCTTCTTTTGTAAGAATAGATACTACTGCAGCAATAAGGGCAATAGCTCCGGGTTGTTCAAGGTTGCCACCACCAGCTACAAAAAGTATCTTGCTCATACCACTCTGCAATATTTCAAAACCAATTATAAAAAGAACTATGCCTACAAAGGCCGCGCAAAGAGTTTCGATCTTTCCATGACCGTAATGATGATTGTGGTCAGCAGGTTTTCCGGCAGCTTTGAGCCCGAAAATTACCACGATATCAGTAATAAAATCAGAAAATGAATGGACAGCATCAGCAATCATTGCCGAACTGTGTCCCGTTATTCCGGCAATGAATTTGAAAAGTGTCAGGAAAATATTAAAGATCATCCCATTTGTAGTCACTTTTACTGCAGTTTTGCTTCTTCCGTCACTATTCTGCATAATTATGCGTCCCTTTTATGTAAATAGAGTAGAATTGAAGTCTATTTAAGCTTTTGCAACTCTTTTGATCCCCATAATCTTTTAAAATGTCCTTTAATCCTTATTTGCCCCTCTAATATGTATATATTCAAAATGATATTTTGCGAACCTATATTGAGAAGGTTAACAAAAAAAGCCACATTCTATTTTTTTCTGCGAACACCCAATAATATTTAAATAGTAACGTTTTGTAGTATCATGGGAGAAACATCAATGAAACAGAAAGAGAACAGTATACGTTTCATTCTTATTCTAATTATTATCGCCTTTTTCACAGTCTCCAGCGGATGCCTGCGTGACTTCGGTGAACAAAAAGGCTCTAATTTGGGGGTAAGAGACGTTGAGATATCAGCAGACAGTGTCAAAAGCACTTATGTCTGGCTCAATGTGACCACTTACGTAGAGAACATGGGTTCTGACAGTGACAGTAATGCAAGCGTTGTCCTGAAAATATTCAACAAAAATACCGGACTTCTTGAGAAGAAACAGGAAGCAAGGATAGGACCAATAGAACAATGGGAAACAAAGGCTGTTAGCCAGAGTATAAGCCTTCTGAAAAGTGGGGACTACCGTATCAGTACAACCATCATGGATGATGGGAAACTGAACTATGAGAGGTGGATGACACTTTCAGGACTCGATACCCTGCAGAGCGACATGCAGGATACCGGCATCCAGATAGAAACTATTGATTTCCTGGTGCGAGAAACAAGCTCCAAAGGAGTTGTCATCCAGAATGACATTTATCTCAAGAACGAAGGAATTGAAACTTCCAGGGATTATCGCATACTGATCAAGGCACGGGAAATGGATGCACGCCTTGTTGCAGATAAGGAATGGATAAGCTCCGGGGAGATAGAACCGGAAGAAACAGTCATCAGAAGCGTTAATCTTACGGTTCCTGCCGGTTACAACTATGCTGTGGAGATAAGTGTATGGGATGGCAACACCATTGTCAAGACCGACGAGGATTATGTGCAGCTAAACCCGGAAAAAGTGATTGACAGGGACCAGCTTGTGCAGAACAAGAATATCAATACAGCCGACTTCCTTGTGGAAGAGGAAGAGGACTACAATTGGGATTATGCTGTTGCCGAAGAGACAGCAGAGGAAGAGAGTCCAGGATTTACAGGTTCGTTTGCAGTAATTGGTATTATAACAGCACTATACCTGGTGAGGAGGAGATTACATGAGTGAGGAAAATGAAAGTGTAGAAGTGAAGGAAGAGATAGTAAGTTTTACTCCTAAAAGAGAAAAAAAGGAGAAGAAAGAAAAGACGGCTCAGGAACATTTCAGGAATGGGATGCTTGCACTTGTAGGCATTATCATTGCTCTCGCAACGCTTCAGTTGTATTTTTCAGTTAGTGAAATAATCAGCATGTGGTTTGAATATCAGTACAGACCAATCTTCAGATCACTGTACTATCTGGTAGTCATCATTGCCGGACTTCTTGTACTTAATAGATTTTTCCTGAAAAAGGAAAAGAACTGATTTCTTTTCCTCTCTTTTCTTATTTAATCCTCACTTTTCTGCTAATATTACCAGTTTCCTAATCAATTTGATCTACCAACAATTAATTATTTATTTAAAAGATATAAGAGGACACAGAAGGAATACCTATGAAAGAATTACCTGAATGGTATTACGATGAATTAATCCAGATAGGAACGGATTACGGAAGTGAAGAAGAGGTTCTGAACTACGACAGGAAAATGGCAACCATCCGCAACATTGCAGAAGAAGCTAAAAACATGTGTGAACTCATCGATATCCAGCCAGATGATGAGATTCTGGAAATCGGATGCGGAACAGGTGAATTTTCTATTGAGCTTTCAAAGCATTGCAAACTGGTAACTGCATTGGATATTTCACAGATGATGCTTGATTTTGCAGAGAAAAAAGCAAAGTCAAAACAGAGAGACAATGTCAAATTCATCAAGGCAGGATTTCTGACATTTGACCCAGAAGAGACGAAATATGATGCTGTTGTAACTCAGCTTGTACTACACCACCTGCCGGACTTCTGGAAACTTATAGCTCTGAAGAACATCCACTCAATGCTTAAAAGAGGAGGAAAGTTCTTCCTGAAAGATGTAGTCTTTTCATCAGAGATTCCTGATTTTGATGTTTATTTCTTGCAGATATTCCAGAATATACCACCTGAATCAGGAGATGAGATAGTCAGTGAAATGAAACTTCACATCAAGGAAGAATACTCCACATTCGACTGGGTCATGAAAGGACTAATCGAACAGGCAGGTTTTAGAATTGAGGAATTTGACCATCAGAATGGTTTCATGGCAACCTACCTTTGTATCAAAGAGTGATTTTTTTGAAAGAATGGGAGAGGGGCTTTTATATACTCTCACCTCATCTGAGCGATTATCATGCTTAAAACTCCCGAACTTTTAGCTCCTGCTGGAAACATGGAATCACTGATAGCTGCCGTTGAAAATGGAGCAGATGCAGTGTATCTTGGTATTCAGGATTTCAGTGCCAGGGCATATGCAGGAAATTTCACCATAGAGGAATTCAGGGAAGCACTTGACTTTGCACATCTTAGAGGTGTAAAGGTCTATGTTACCATGAACACACTCATCAAGGATAGTGAGATGGAAAAAGCACTTGGGCTCATGTATACCCTTGATGAACTTGGAACCGATGCCATCATTGTGCAGGATATAGGACTTCTGGAACTTGCAAGAGAGAAAGTCCCGTCACTTCCGATCCATGCAAGCACACAGATGACGATTCACAATACAGAAGCTGTGCTGGCCCTGAAAGAAATGGGAGTTAAGAGAATTGTACTTGCAAGGGAACTCTCACTTCAGGAGATTGCAAGGATAAAAACTGAAACCCGAGCAGAGATTGAAGCGTTTGTACACGGTGCACTCTGCATCTGTTACTCAGGCCAGTGTCTTATGAGCAGCATGATAGGCGGCAGAAGCGGTAACCGGGGATATTGCGCCCAGCCATGCCGTAAGCAATACAGGTTACGAAGGGATGGAAAAGAGATAAAAACAGAAGGGAGCTACCTTCTGAGTCCTAAAGACCTGAACACATCTGAGATTTTGCCTGAAATCATTAAAGCGGGAATAGATTCATTCAAGATCGAGGGCAGGATGAAACGCCCGGAATATGTTGCAGGTGTTGTAAGGATATATCGCAGTCTTATTGACAGGTTTGCAGAAGACCCTGATAACTATTTTGTAACCGATGAAGAAAAAGAGAATCTGGAACAGTTATTCAACCGGGAGTTCACCACCGGATACTTCGAGGGTGATCCTGCTGGGGACCTGATGAGCCGGGAAAGACCTCATAACCAGGGAATTGTGGTTGGAAAGGTCAGCGGATACAATAATAAGTTTAAAAGAATGGAGATCACGCTTACAGGCGAGCTTGAAGTCGGCGATGGGATTGGTTTTGAAGGCAGCAGGGATGCCGGTACAATAGTAAGAGGAATCTACGTTGGAAACCGACTGGAAAAGAAAGCGGACAGCGGAGATATTATAACTATCAATTTTGACCAGCCTCCTAAAACCGGTACAACTGTTTACAGAACACTTGATGATTCCCTGATGAAAGAATTGCAGGCTTCCTACAGTTCTCCTGCTCCAATACGTAAGGTTCCGGTTTCTATCAAATTTAAAGCAATCATCGGAGAGAAACTCGAGCTCTCAATTTCTGATAATGAAAATAACACATCAACTGTTATTTCTGACTACACTGTTGAAAGATCACAGAAAAGACCCACAACAGAAGATGATGTGAAAAAGCAGCTTGCAAAGACCGGAAACACAGTTTTTGAAGTTCAGCAAATTGAAGTTGATCTGCCGGATGATGCATTCATTCCGATTAAAGAACTGAACAATGCGAGGACCGAAGCTACTACTGAACTTGAAAGGATTAGAATCGAAAAGTTCAGAAGGCCAGCACATGAAAGAAGTTCTGAAATTCTAGAAAAGGAAACAGATGTTGGTGCTGAAAGTGAGGAGAAAAAAATACTGCTTTCAGTTAGTGTCAATAGTTCGGAAAAGTTCAATTCTGCATTGAAAAGTGGAGCAGATCTTGTTTACATTGACGTATCATTAAAAGAGCTTCAAACTCTGGAATGGAAAGTAATGACAGAGCTTGCAGCTGAAAAGAATATTCCTGTATATTTACACACTCCAATCATTATGAAAGACTCTGAATTCCATAATGTGAAAGAAACAATTAAGATTGCAAAGGAACTGGGATTTGAAGGAACTATTGCAGCCAATCTCGGCGTCCTTGAAATTGCACGCACTGCAGGTCTTAAAATACTGACTGACAGTTCCCTGAATGTGTTCAATAAACACAGTCTTCATGCACTTGAAGAAAAAGGTGCTGATGCTGTTACACTCTCAACTGAAATGAATCTTGGACAAATAATTGATATTGCAAAATATGGTGATTGCGAATATATTGCACATGGTCAGATTCAGATCATGGAATCTGAACACTGTCTCATCGGCGGTGTTCTTGGAGAGAAAGATGAGAATGGTTTTAACTGTGGATCCCAGTGTAAGAGTGGCAATTTTGAGATAATCGATGAAAAAGGATTTGAATTCCCAATCAAGACCGATTCACAATGTAGAACCCATATATTCAATTCAAGAGAACTCTGCCTGCTGGATGATATTCCCCAGCTTATCAAAGCAGGTCTTTCCAGACTCAGGATAGACGCCAGAAACATGGATGATTACAATGTTGGTATGGTCACTAGAGCATACAGAGCCAATATCGATGCATACTACTCAGGTGACACCAGGCATATATGGCAGGGAAGTGATGTCAGCGAGTTCCACACCAGAGGACATTATCATAGAGGTGTGCAATGAGAGTATTCCTTTCAGCCTCCATCAGGGGTGGTAGGCAGATGCTATCCACTTACATGGAGATGTGTAATTATCTTCAGGACAGCGGCCATGAAGTTCTGAGCTGGCATGTTGCGGACCCTGAACTTGAAAAAACAGAATCACTGCTTTCCGAAGAAGAGATATACATCAGGGACATGGAATTTCTTGAAAAGAGCGAATGTGTGATAGCAGAGGTCAGCACACCTTCAATTGGCGTTGGTTATGAGATTTGCAGTGCGCTTCAGAGAGGGATTCCGGTTATGTGTCTGAATGTTCCTGAAGCTAATGTATCTGCAATGCTTCTTGGTGATAAGAGAATAATCTGTAAAGAATATCACAATATTAATGAAATGAAAGAAGAGATTAGTAAATTCCTGAGTGATGCAAACAAACTCTAATTTTTTAGCAACGATTAAATACTTATCATAGTAATATAAAAATGGTGATTATGGTAACCGAAATAGTATTTCTTATAGTAGCTATCATTGCTGCAATAATTCTCTGGAAAGTACTGAAAACCGTCAAGAACATGGCGATTAACACTGTTTTAGGACTCGTGGTGCTGGTTGTTGCAAACCTGGTGCTCGGCCTGAATATCGCATATACCTGGGTTGTGATCCTTGTATGTGCAATTGCAGGAGTGTTTGGTGCACTTCTTATAATTGTGCTGAACTACTTTGGAATAGCATTCTAAAGACGTGTAATTACCCTTATCTGATGGCGCCTGTGAAGTTCGCCATGATACTTTTTTTCTGATACCAGGTCTTTCATTTCTAAGATTTCAAATCCTTCAAGCAGTGATTCCAGTTCATCACGTGTAAAATAGTGGTATATGATACCATTTTTTCTGATGAAAGTATCTTTTTCCACAGACTCGCCACCGTATCTCATATCCTCAGTTCCGAAAACTTCCAGCACAAAAATCGCACCGCTTTTCATCACCCTTTTAATCTCAGAAATTGCCTGCTTTCTTTCATCTTCCAGCAAGTGCTGCAAAACTCCAAGACACAGGATTGCGTCAAATGAATTATCAGAAAAAGGAATTGATGTTATACTCGAAGCAAGGCATTCGGCTCTTTTATCGCTTCCAACATTGCTTTTTGAAAGATACTCTCTGGCTCTTCTGACTGCAGTTGCTGAAACATCAGTACCGATTGTATTGTACTTACGGGAAAGTGGTAAAAGGAACCTGCCATTCCCGCAGCCAAGGTCAAGAACAAGTGAACTGGAAGAGATTAATCCCTCCAGCATAGATATCGACCTGGGACCCCCCCAGGTCACATGTTTGTATTCTTCATCCCAGGCAAGGAAATGGGACTTGCCCTGAAGGTCATTGCCCGGGAATGAACTGTTTGCCATAATCAGGGTCAGGGCTTATACTCTGCTGCTTCCTTAAAGCGCATTGCAAGGAAGTCCTTTTCAAGTGAGGAAAGGAACCAACCTGCTTTTGGACCTGAAGGTTGTCCGAGTACTGAGACATATATTGCCTTGAAAAGTTCCTTTGGATTTACTTCAAGTGAAGCTGCATCCACATTGAGTGCACCAGCGATCATTGTATTGAGTTCGGAACCTGCTTCTTTTGCAGAATATACAAGGTTGTGGTAGTCCTCACCGTTGAGCTCACCGCTCTTGTCCAGTATGTCTGAGAAGGAACTGAGGAAAGCTCTCTGAAGATCATTGAGCTGTGAAGTACTTACAGGAAGCTCTTCCTGGACACTGAACTTTGCATTGTCAGGAGCGTACATCTCAAGCCAGTTTCCAACATTGTCAACAAGCTCACGTATGCATTTCTCGCTGCTGGTGTCGTATCCTGCTCTCTTCACGATATTCATTATCTTATCAAAGTCACCTGCAGCAACCTGGTAGATCGTTGTCATGTGCTTGAACGGAATGTCAGTGTGGCAGAGCCCTGCTGCATGTGAAAGCTCGATCATCCTCTTATCATAGGATGTAGCATTTTCACTTGTTTGAAGGCGCTCAAACTCATCCACAAGTGTGAGAAGTGGCAAAGCAGGATCGAATCTGATGTGCTTTTCAGGCTTTGTACGGATGATAAGGTAGCGCAGTACCTCAGGTGGCACCACCTTGAGCATATCTGCAATTGAAACAACAACACCTGTTGATGATGACATTGCACCTTTCTGACCAAGCATGATCCATTCATAGACTATTGGATGTGGTGCTTCATAGCCGAAAATATCCCTGGTAATATCAACGCCGGTGTCATATGAACCGCCTCTTGAAGCGTGGTCCTTACCGAATGGTTCAACCGTAACACCAAGAGCCTTCCACCTTGCCGGCCAGTCAACACGCCACGTCAGTTTTCCGCCGCCCTTCATTGAGACTGTACCCTTGCTTCCGCATGAACATTCATAGTTCACTGTTTCAGCATCAAGATCAAAACCAGTCACAATGGTGGTGTTTACCTTTCCACATTCATTGCATATCGGGTTGAACGGGCTCCATGTATCTACAGGGGTCTTGCCGGATTTCTTCTGCAAGATCGCTGCAATCTCATCCTTTTTCACAAGAGCCTGCTTGATAGCTTCTACATAGACACCTTCCTTGTAAAGTTCATCTGCCCTGTAAACAGTTGGATGGATTCCCAGGTGTTCAAGAGCTGCAAGGAATGGCTCAAGGAAGTGCTCGGAATAATTCTTATGTTCGCCGCATGGGCATGGAATCTCAGAAAGTGGTTTGCCAACGTGGGGCGCATAACTATCGTCAAGGAAAGGATAGACCTTTCTTAATGGGTCGTATGTGTCTGCAATGTAGATGAATTCAACATCAGCGCCTTTATCTTCAAGAGCCCTGAATGCTACATCTGCAGTTACGACCTCGCGCATGTTACCAATATGAATGTGACCTGAGGGTGTGATGCCTGTTGCAACCAGGTGCTTTTTGCCTTTTGCCAGCACCTCGTCTGCGATGACATCTGCCCAATGTGTAATATCTGCCATGATTTCACCGATCTATGATGAGAATATAGTAATGTCCGGATGCTCCGGAGTCAGTAACCTTAGATGATTGTTACTATTATAATCTTTGCTTAAGACGAAATTCCTGAAAGGAATCTTAGAAGAGTATTTTGTCCGTTTGCGGACAGATTCCCGCCTCATATAATTTCAATACGAAAGGTATTAATAAAAAATTACTGTTCATTTTAATATGACTCGCATTACTGAAAATATGCACAGGATCTCATTATGCGCCTCTGAGGATATTTTCAACATGAAAAACCAGCGTGATCCAAACAATAATGAGCTCTGGCCATTCCTCGTAGTCCACGCAAATCATGCCACCATCAACAAGGAAGTTGTTGTGTATGATGACGAAGGTGTGTATCAGGTGTATACAAAAAAGGTCATGTCCGAACTGAAAAATATACAAAAAAGCAAATAGTCGGTAAATAGTTACCAGTATGTCTTGAAGTTCAGTAGTTCTTCTATCGTATCACGGTTCTTATCAAAGAACCTGTAATCTTTTATCAGATTCCCATTGTAACTAAGAGTATCTATATAACCATACCAGTAAACGATCATACCGGTACCGTATTTCTCTTCGTATTCCCTGAACTGCTTTTTAATATAGTAGTCATGCTCTTTTTCATCACCAAAAAGAGCCTTGCTTTCTATCCAGAAAATATCGATACCATCTATCACGATCTCTGAGTCCAGCAGAAAATCCGGAGTCTTTGAAAAACCCTCTTCCCTCAGGTCATTTTCTGACCTGTATGTAATTTCGTGCTCATCAAGCCACTCAGAAAGAATGGATTCTCCCATTTCACCTTTCTCTGCATGAAGAGCATGAGCTTTCGGAGAGAAGAAGAAATCAGATTCCGTAGCTGCAATTACTTCTCTTTTCAGACGCCCGTCAGGCTGATCTTCAAGATTCCTGATAAAACCCTTTTTAGGAATACCCATTTCCTTGAGCAGCATGGAAACCATAAGAGTTGCAGGAATATCATTCTTTTTTGCTATCTCAATGATACTTTTTCCTTTCCTCCATTGCTTCAGATGCCTTGGGGACTTACTCTTTACCCTGGAGAAATTTCTCTTTACCTTTGTGACAGTTTTCTGGTTCAATATTGAATGGATGGTACCTATAGGCTGTGAGAACTGCCGGGATACATTCTTCACGTCATCTACGCTCTCAAGGCTCTCATATATCTTATTATAAGTCTCAATATCCATTCTCATTCAAATCCTTCAGAATACATTCATTACATCTTTTTTTGCCACAATAGGCTTTTGAATATTCAACTATGAGGGCGTGGTATTCCTTATAGATATCTACGTTTTCGGGAAGTTCTGCTTCAAATCTCTGCTGTAATTGCAGATAGTCGCCCTCTATGCCAATACATTTCATCATGCGGGTCGTGTACGCATCTATGACGAATTTGGGTTTGTTGGCAGCATAAAGAACAATGCTGTCGGCAGTTTCGTTGCCAACTCCTTTAATAGACAATATGTTTTTCCTGAGTTCCATCACAGGAAGGGAAAAAACATTATCCATACCGTTTTCTGCAAAAAAAGCCGCTATTCCCTTTAACCTGGAAGCTTTTTGCCGGTAGAAACCACAGCATCTCACAAGTTCTTCAATAAGCTCAGTGTCAGCTTCAGCAAGAGGCTCTATTTCCAGAAGACCATGATCCTTCAGGCCCTCAATGGCCTTTTCCACATTGGTCCACTTTGTCTGCTGCGTGAGCATGGCCCCGATAACAACTTCAAATGCCGTATCAGCAGGCCACCAGTATTGGGGTCCGAGTTCATCAAGAAGCAGATCATATACCCTGCAAAGTATTCCAGCCGTCATGACATGTCAGAAGAGTTAGTCCCAGAATTTTTCTTCATAATCATCCGGAAGGTCCAGATCCATTAATTCATCCAGAGACTTTCTCTTTTTGTCTTCCTTTTGGACATCTTTGCGAGCTTCAAAAACCGTAGTGTCCTTGTCATTTACCACAACCTCTTCACGGTTTACAGGATACATTGGTTCTTTAGGAGGAAGCCCGGCAATCTCTGTGGGAGCTTCTGCAGAAATTGGCTGTCGCTTAAGATGTTGACGCCTTTCAGTACTTTGTTCTGGTTCAGGCCAGGACTTTCTTTCAACAGGAGCTTTCTTTTGAATCCTCATGCGCGTGCTTTCGGCATAGGTATCTACCATAGGAGTGGATCTTGAAAGCTCTTTGTGAGTTGAGCGGTACCCGATCACACATTGTTCGTCCCCTGTACGCCACTCTACTACGTAAAGGTGGCAGGCTTTTTTCTTACACTGGGAAACTCCGTCTTTGGGACAAATATCGGGCAACGTCATGATCAAACCTCAATATATTAATGTTCAGATACTTCTTAAAGCATTGGCTATAAGAGGTGCCACACTGACACAACTCTGCACCTTTTCTATTGTATCGGTAGCTATAATATCTTTTACCCCTGCATTGTACAGGCGCAACACCGCATTCCTTGCAAGAACTGGGTGAACACATGCAAGGTACACATCCTTTGCACCTTGGGATTTCAGCAGTTTGATGGATTCTGCCATGGTTCCACCGGTTGCGATCATGTCATCGATGATGATTATATCCCTGTTCATTACATCGACATTCTTTGCCTTGATAGTAACTGAATCACCGGAGTGTCTTGTCTTTTCAAGGTAATCATATTCCAGTCCGACATCGGTAGCTGTATTCTCTGCAAGGTTGATTGCACCCTTGTCAGGCGAGACAATCAGAGGATTGCACAGGTTCAGTGACCTTATGTGATAACCCAGAAGACGTGAAGCATCAAGATCGAATGCATCGGCATTAAAATAGTTCAGAACACTTGCCTCATGTATATTTACTGTAAAGATCCTGTCTGCATTGATCGTCCTTGCGATAGCCCTTGCAGTTATTGGCTCTCCTGTCTTGAACTTTTTATCCTGCCTGGCATAGCCCATGTAAGGTATAACCACATTTATGACAGGTGAATCCTCACAGGCGTCAATAAGCTGTAATAAGGCAACAAGATCAGAATCAGTTGTTGTACTCTGGATAATAGTAACTTCATCCACGTCCTCATCAAGTATGCGTGAATAGAGTTCACCATCCGGGAATTTTGTGAAGTCACATACAGTAGGCTCAATATTAAGTTCTCTTGCAACCCTTGATGAAAGAGCCTGAGATGCTGGTCCCCCTATAATTTTCAAATAATTTACCTCTTTAAGATTTAATTAATATTTAATTTTGGATAATTGATCAGAGTGATTAGAGTGCTTTCTAATGCATCCCTCAAATACATTAGTTTTGGTTCATTTTGACTTTCTCAAGAACTTTTATATTCTGGATTCCAGTTGCAGGATAATTACCAGTTTCATCTTTCTCTGCAGATTTGACCATATCCCACACAGTCAGCAGGGCAACTGAGACACCTGTGAGTGCCTCCATCTCAACACCTGTTTTTCCGACAGAACGCACCTCTACAGTTGTACGAACGATGTTCTCATGAATTGAAAAGTCTACATCCACCTTGGTAATTGGGATCTGATGACACATAGGAATAAGTTCCGGAGTCTTCTTAACCGCAAGAATCGAAGCCACGCGCGCGGTGGAGAACACATTACCTTTTTCAACAGTACCTGTGCGTATCTTCCCGATGGTTGCATCACTCAGGACTATTTCGCCGGAAGCTATTGCTTTTCTCACAATTATATCCTTTTTACTGATGTCTACCATGACCGCGCGGTCGTTCTCGATATGTGTGAATGTAGCTTCCAATTAATCACCGTTTTTAATCAATTCTAATATTTTGTCTCTGCAGGTAATCCTCAATAGTAGTATTTAGTTGTTCTTTCAGAATACGTGCCTCATCAATTGTAAGTTTGAGTATTTCCTCATCCTTGCCATGGCTGACAATGATGCGTATCCACTTTCTTTCAATATCCACACTAATTTTTCTGCTTTCCTGCTCCATTATAATACACCTAATATAACATCTGTAATCCGAGCAATTATATCTGTCGCAAGCAAGCCATTTCCTTTGTTCTTAAACGCAAGGTCGCCGGCTGCACCACTTATGAAAACCGCACATGAAGCCGCATCCATTGCATCATTAACTGCAAAGAGGGCACCGGTTATTCCAGTCAGAACATCTCCTGTGCCGCCAACGGTCATTCCGGCATTACCTGTCCTGTTAAGACGGGCGACTGAACCATCCGAGATGACATCTACCTTTCCTTTCATAACTACTGTAACATCATTATCTGAAGCAAAACTGCTGACAACATTCTTTTTAGAATCAAGTTCCTCTGGAATTTCAGAACCGTAAAGACGTGAAAACTCTGCAGAATGTGGCGTCAGAATGAATTTACCCTCAGATTTTATGGGCAATTTCAGCTCAAAGAGCGCGTCTGCATCAACAACAGCTTTCCTGCATAGAGGAAGAAGCTGTTCCACCGTTTCCAGAGTTTCTTTTTCCCTGCCAAGGCCCGGACCGATCACAGCAACATCATGAGTTTCTAAGAGATTTTTGAGAACAGGAATATTTGATGGATTAAGCCGGTCTCCTTTAAGTGGTATCACTATGAGATTTGGTGAAAATGAAGCAACGGTATCTGCAACATTCTCCGGTACTGCCACAGTTACTATATCCGCACCAGTTCGAAGTGCTGCCAGAGCTGCAAGGGCAGGAGCACCATAGTACGCACCGCCGCCGATAATTAGTACTCGTCCTGAATTGCCTTTGTGGGCATCCCTGTTCCTGCGTGAGAGGGACATAAGATCTCCCATCCCCACATATTCCTCTGCATCCCTGCAAACACCGATCGGAGCAACTTTTACCAGACCGGAATATTTTTCAGAACCGGGAAGTTCAAGACCTGTTTTCATCCTGTGGAAAGTAATCGTCATGTCTGCAATCACACTTTTTACAACCTCTCCACCATCCAGATCATACCCCGATGGGGAGTCAATGGAAATTATGAATGAGTTAGAAGAATTGATCAGGGCAATTGCAGTTGATTCAGGCTCCCTTGGAGCGCCTTTTATTCCTGAACCCAGTACCCCATCAACAATAATGTCATTGTCCTTCCATCCTGAATATTTTTCAAGTTCCTTTGAATCTGCTATTTCCTTTAATTCTGTAAGGCCGCTGTAACTGAGAAGAGAAAAGTTCTGTTTTGATTCTTCTGTCCTTATGCGGGAAGAATGACCAAGGAGTATCAGTCTTACTTCATAATTCGTGTTCGTTGCCAGATGACGTGCAGCAACGAAGGCATCTCCTCCGTTGTTTCCCCTGCCTGCAACAAAAAGGACTTTACCGGAACTTATCTTAGACATAATTTCCCGGGCAATGGCAGCACCTGCATTTTCCATAAGCTGCACAGGGCTTAAGCCAAGATATGTGCAATTAGCATCGATAGCACGCATTTTGGAAGAAGTGATGGAAGACATAGTTACCTATTTATTCCTTAGTTTGCATTCTATTTATCAGTTAATGTATTATTTCTGTAATTTTATTGAAAATTGTTTTATGCAAATATGACCCTTAACCAGATGGAGGTTATTCTATTAACAACGTTGCAAAGGAGATTAACGCAACTGACAAAACTAAAATCAAGCCCACATACCTTATTCTTGGTAGTGGCAGTTTTGGATTTGCATTAGCCAAGGAACTCAGGGAACTTGACAAAGAGCTTATTATCGTCGATAAGGATGCGCAGAAGGTTGAAACACTGCGTGAGGAAGCATATGAAGCCATGGTTGGTGATGTCAGCGACCCAAACCTTTTTGACACAATCAACACCAAGAACCTTGCAGGTATCCTTATCCTGAGTTCTGATCCAAAGGCAAACAAAATAGCCCTCAAAAATATCAAGGAAAAAGTATCACCTGATATTTACTCTGTAGTAAGAGCTCCTGATGTGATCAACATGCAGGAGATGGAAACCCTTGGAGCAGACCTTGTAATTATGCCGCCAAGAATGGTGGCAAAGTCCCTTTCAAGATCACTGGAGCGCGCAGAAGCTATGCGCAGAGGTAACAAGCTCACACAGTGGTTTGAAACAAACAAGGGAAAGAAACTTGGAATTGTTGTCCACGATAACCCCGATCCTGATGCCATATCCAGTGCCCTTGCACTGAAAACTATTGCATCATCTTTCAATGTTCTTGCAGACATTATATATCACGGAGAGATAGGACATCAGGAAAACAAGGCTTTTGTGAACCTGCTTGGCATTGATCTTTACAGATCGGAAGATGTTGGATTTGCAAATTACGAGAACCTTGCGCTGGTTGATTGTTCAATGCCAGGTGCAAATAACTCGCTTTCTCTTGATACCCATGTAAATATCATTATAGACCATCATCCTCTTCCTGATGCAGATATAGATGCGGACTTTATCGATATCAGACCGCATGTCGGTGCATCTGCTACAATTCTTACAAAATACCTGCAGGAACTCAATATCGATATTGACAGTGAACTTGCTACTGCGCTGCTCTACGGCATAAGGACAGATACCCTTGACTTCAAGAGAAATACGGATTCAGCAGACCTTTCTGCAGCTTCGTATCTCTATCCTTTATCTGACCATGATATACTGGAACAACTGGAACGTCCTTCGATGTCAATTGAAACACTGGATGTGCTTGGTGAAGCCATTAACAGCAGACAGGTAATTGGAAGTTATCTGCTCTCAAATGTGGGAAGTATCCGTAACAGGGACACATTGCCGCAAGCAGCAGACTATCTGCTTAACCTTGAAGGTATTTCAACATCGATCGTTTTCGGAGTGACTGAAGATAAGATCTACATATCCGGTCGCAGTAACGATATAAGAGTCAACCTTGGAGATGTAATGAAAAGAGCATTTGGGGAAGACGCAGGCGGAGGACATGCAACTGCAGCGGCCGCGCAGATTCCTCTTGGAGTTTTCAGTGCATCCAAGGACCGCCAGACACTATTAAGACTTGTTAATGAAGCTGTCGTAAAAAGATTCCTGGCAGCTGTCGGTGTGGAAGAGGCCGACGAATAGACTCTTCCGTTACTGTTTTTTGTTAAACTGCAATTAGAAGCAGATGCGAAGTTATGCACAATATAAAACATATATAATAATATATATGAAATAGAGAATATATTGCAACATCCATATACCTGCATATACATATATCAAAGAAATATAGTAATTTCCACACATAACCGTCCATATTTTACAAACATAATAGTAATAATTAGTAAGCCCATACGTGGGCATACAAAATATTACATATTAGCCAGCATAGAACACATACGCTTACAAAATCATACTTTAAATGAAGGACATTACCCTTTTTCATACTGCCATCTTATTGAAAAAATGCATAGACATAAACAACACAACCGGTTTTTGAAAGAACATGAACTGGAAAGTGCAACCCCATGAAAGATAAATGATCAGAGCATTCAGATAAGCAGATGAATGATAATTTGAAGGAAATCCTTATCAATGAACTTGTAGCAGAACTTGTTGCTGCTAAAGAGATAAGCGTGCAGCAAATTGCCGATGAGATTCACAATATCGGATTTAAATGCCTGATGTGTGGGAAATGCTGTCGCAGAGAGTGTGGCGATAACAGGGTAGCGATAACTGCTACTGAGATACATACAATTAAAGATAATTGTAATCTCAGATGGGAGGAAATTGCAGATCCTTTTGTAGCGGAATCCGAAACCCCGGAAGAAGAATGCGAGATTAATGCCGCAGACGGGCTCATTGATGAGGACGGAAATATACATACATTTGGATGGATGCTGCATCGAAAGGAGAATAATGATTGTTCGTTCATCCCTGATGATACCACAGACCATAAGTGCAGGATCTACAACCTAAGACCTCTTTTGTGCAGTACATACCCGTTCTATATGGAAGGACTTAAGCTCAATATATCTGAATGCGAAGGTATTGGAAGAGCCATGGATAAACAAGAAAGTTATGAACTTGCAGAGCTTTTGCTGAAAAGATACATTGTGGAATTAGAGGATACTATTCTCACCTATAAGAACTACAATGGCTTCAAAACAGGAGAAAATAGTAAAATTATTGCAGATTCTTGCCTGAAGCAAGGATACTTAAATTACATCGTCCATTATAGTGAGGGAACGTACAGGATAACAAAAAATATCTGAATTACCCCTAAATTAGGCTTAAAATTACACTTAATTTCAGTTTATCGATTGATTTATAATAAATAAACATTATGCAGGAATAAACATGTCCACTAATAATGAACCTATGACGATCTCTGAGAAGATCTTTTCAAAGGCTGCCGGAAAGACGGTAAAAGCCGGAGAATTCGTACTGGCCAATATAGACAGGGCAATGACCCACGACATCACAGGACCTCTTGCAGTAGAAGGATTCTACGAGATCATGAGAGACAAGGAAGAAAAGAAGGTATGGGATCCAAGCAAGATCGTAATTCTTTTCGACCATCAGGTTCCTGCAGACTCACTCAACGCTGCACAGAATCACATTATGCTCAGGAAGTTCGCAAAGGAACAGGGCATCATCAACTATGACGTTTATGAAGGTGTCTGCCACCAGGTAATGCCTGAAAAGGGACATGTAAAGCCAGGAGACCTTGTAGTAGGTTCTGACTCACACACCTGTGCATACGGGTCACTCGGTGCATTCTCAACAGGTATCGGCTCAACTGACATGGCTGCAGTCTTTGCATCAGGAAAACTCTGGTTCAAGGTGCCTGAGACCATAAGGTTTGAGGTTGAAGGAAAACTTCCAAAGCACGTCTACTCAAAGGACATCATTCTCCACCTCATTGGAGATGTAGGTGCAGAGGGTGCAAGATACAAGGCAGCAGAATACGCAGGTTCAGCTATCAGCTCACTTCCAATGTCCGAGCGTATGACCATCTCCAACATGGCTATCGAAATGGGCGGTAAGGCAGGTATCATCGAAGCTGACGCAGTTACAGAAGCATACCTCAAGGAAAGAATACCAGACTATGAGTTTGACCCATACTGGAAGTCTGATGAAGGTGCAGACTGTGAACTTCACAAGTATGACATCAGCAATCTTGAGCCACAGGTCGCATGCCCACACAACGTAGACAACGTAAAGCCTGTAACAGAAGTTGAAGGCACAAAGCTTGACCAGATCTTTGTAGGCTCCTGTACAAATGGAAGGTTTGAGGATATCGAAGTTGTCGCAAAGATGATGGGTGATGAGCCTGTTGCAAAGGGAGTAAGACTTCTTATTATCCCTGCATCCAGAACAGAGTACATGAAGGTACTCAGAGCAGGCTACATCGAGCAGTTCATGGAAGCAGGCGCAATTGTGGAAGCACCATGTTGTGGTCCATGTATGGGAGGTTCTTTCGGACTTCTCGGTGATGGTGAGGTAGGACTTGCAACATCCAACCGTAACTTTAAGGGACGTGAAGGTAGCCCACAGTCCTTCGTATACCTGAGCTCACCGGCAACCGCTGCAGCATCAGCACTCACAGGAGAAATCACAGATCCGAGAAAGATCTGATTTCCCTTTTTTTCGTTCTTTTTTTCAACTGTTAGACCACAAAAGATATATTAAACAAATTAATATGATAGTTCCAGACGTTGGTATAACCAACACTATCCCGTCATATTGTGTGTGGATTACAACCAACGTCACTATAACTGTTTTTTATCTGTTGCCTTCAAAAGTTACCGCGTAGGTTGCCCGTTTGAGCTATGCACCATAAAGATGTAATATGATTACCATATATGTGAGAGGGATAAATCATGCCGGACACTGACCTTTCAATATTTGACGAACTTTATGGGATCATAGAAGACAGGAAAAAGAATCCTGTAGAGAATTCATATGTGTGCTCTTTGCTTAACCACAGGAAAGGTATTGACAAGATACTGGAAAAAGTCGGCGAAGAAGCAGTTGAAACCATACTTGCCGTGAAAAGCGGGAAAAAGGAAGATATCATATACGAATCATCTGATCTGCTTTTCCACCTCATGGTAATGTTTGTGGCTGAGGGAATAACCCTTGAAGAGATCGCCACCGAACTTAAGAAAAGAAGAAAATAGTTCTTAGAACTATTTCTTAACTATTTTTAATACACAAGTTCGTGGAATACATCTTTCTTGGAAAGAACTCCCTTTGGTACGCCATCATAGGACACCAGCAGGAAACCGATATTGTGAGTATCAAACATTTTTACAGCATCATAGAGAGATGTGTCAGCATCAATTGTAATAAGGTCGCGAGTCATAATTTCCTTGACCTTTGCAGTCATTTTTCCACTTGCTACAGCATCACCAATATCAGTGAAGGTGACAACACCAAGGATAACCTCTCCATCCATTACAGGAGCTCCATGAATACCATTGTCAACAAGTATACGTGCTGTTTCCTGAATGGAAGCATTTTCACTTATTGAGATCATATTTGTACGGGCATAGTTCTTAACAGGTTTCTTTGGCAGGGAGATCATCTCATTAATTGAGAAGACAAGAGTGTTCTGGGTATCGTCCCTTCCTACTATTTCACCACGAACAACAAGTTTGTTCACAGGTGTCGGGCCTGCCTGAACAAGGTCACCCTGTTCAAATCCCTTAATATTGCCAAGTACTTTTAGCATACCATGACAAAGATCAGGATGCCTGACAGTGGTAAAACTGATCTCGGCTACTGTTGCCCCATCCACAAGCTGGTCGTTCCTGTAAATAGGAACACTTGCTTCATGGTCCATTGCTGTGATACTTAAAGCTTCATAGGCCTCGCCTGTTGCTTTATATCCACCTTTTGGACCAGGAACACCTTCAACAAGACCGAGAACTTTCAGAGATTGCATCTGATTCCGGACAGTACCAGGATTCCTGCTAATGAGCTCTGCAATCTCTTCGCCTTTAACAGCTCGATCTTTTTCTCTCTGGAGATTGATCAATGCAATAAGAATATCTTTCTGAATAGGAGTCAGTTCCACAAAATCACCGGGTCCATAAACTCAATATAGTTTATAGATAACTCTTAAGAGATATATAAAACATAGTATAGAATCACAGTTAGAGAATCTGGGAAATGTATTGCAGGAGAATTACATTTTTTAAAAGATTCTATTTATAGGAATAGGGATTTATATGTTGAAGTGATTTGAAGCCACGACAGGAAGAAACATGATCTTTGAGAAAATTAATACAGTCCAGACATCCGAGGAATTACTTGACAAGGCGTTTAGAAGAGCAACCAGAGCCATGTCCGGAAAGACTATCAGTGGAAGAAAGACAGCAATTGAGGCTAACGAATCAATGATGCTGACTGCTGGTAACATACTCACGGATAACCTGAAGAACATCGTTAGAAGATTCCCTACTTTTGAGAATCTGCCACCTTTCTATTACGAACTTGCAGATGTTATGGTAGGCGTTGACGATATGAGAAAATCCCTGAGCAGGCTTGACTGGGCCAGCGCAAAGATACATGAAGTAACAAGGGATCATGTTGGCAAGATCAGAAAAGCAAGAGAACCTATGTCAGTCAGAAAACAGTGTTTTGGAAGATTATCATCCATTATGCGCTCAATTGACAAAGATCTGTTATTCCTCAACGAATCACGCAATAAGCTCAGAAAACTGCCTTCAGTAAATGATGAGCCGACCATTGTTGTTGCAGGATACCCGAATATTGGAAAATCCAGTTTTGTTACAAAGGTTACCGGAGCGACACCTGAGATAGCTCCTTACCCCTTTACCACAAAAGGAGTATCAATAGGACATTTCTTTGTTGACAATGACAGGTATCAGGTAATGGATACACCGGGTCTTCTTGACAGACCAATGTCAGAGCGCAATGAAATTGAACTTCAGGCAATTACAGCTCTTAAGAATCTCGATGCTGTTGTCCTCTTCATTATTGATGCAACTGAAACATGCGGATATGAGATAGAGGATCAGAAACGCATGCTTGAAGAAGTTCGCAGTGGATTTAACTTGCCGGTTCTCGTAGCAGCTAACAAGGCAGACTTACCACAGTTCAGGGATCTTGATTTTGTTGATATGAAAATGTCAACTGCTACCGGAGAAGGCATCGAAGAAGTTACTTCAACACTTATAGAGATGGTCAAAAAAGCTATCGCAGAAAAAGAAGTAGTTGAAGAAAATGAGATAATGGATGACTATTAAAAGTCATCACAATACTTTTTCCATTATATCAAGAGCTTGTTTTAAGTTGTCCATGGATGAAGCGTAGGAAAGGCGTATGTGTCCTTCTCCGCGGTCACCAAAGGCAGTACCGGGAACAACTATTACCCCGTTTGATATTAATTTTGAAGCGATTTCTCCTGATGTAGTTCCCTCTGGAACTTCAGGGAAAGCATAAAACGCACCCTTTGGAGATTCACATTTAAGTCCGATTGAGTTCAGACCTTCGACAAGCATATCCCTGCGAGCCTTGAACTCATCACGCATTGCATAGACAGAATCCATCGGGCCTGAAACTGCTGCGTATGCAGCCTTCTGGGCAATGGAATTAGCACATGCCTGCACATACTGGTGGACCTTGATCATCTGCTCGGTATATTCCTTCCTTGCAGCAACGTAACCAATCCTCCATCCAGTCATAGAGAATGTCTTGGACACTGCATTGATTGTGATCACATTGTCTGTGAACTGGGCAGGACTGACATGTTCACCTTCGTAGATGAAATGCTCGTACACTTCATCGGAGATTATTGTTATATTATGGTCATCTGCAATCTCTGCAAATGCTTTCATGTCACTTTTGCTCTGCACGGCACCGGTGGGGTTTGCAGGGGAATTAATGATGACAGCTTTTGTCTTCGGAGCTATATTTTCCATTACAACATCAGGACTTATTGTAAGATCGTCTTCAAGAGGCAGAGGAGTTACAGTTCCACCCATGATATGTACAAGAGAATTATATGACACAAAACCCGGATTTGCTATCAGCACATTATCTCCCGGATCTACCAGGGATGCCATTGCAAGCTCCAGAGCCTCTGAAGCACCTGATGTGACGATAATCTCATTTGGTGAAACTTCAAAATTGTTCTGATCTTTGAACTTGGAACTCAAAGCCTGAAGAAGTTCAGGAATTCCCGGTCCTGCTGTGTAACCTGTAAAACCTTCATTGATAGCATCTATAGCAGCCTGCTTAATATGCTGCGGAGTATCAAAATCCGGCTGTCCAAGACCAAGATTAATAGAATTTGGACCTGCACCCTCAAACATCTTTCTTATACCGGAAATATCTATACACAGAACCCTCTGTGCGAACTTCGAATCAGGCATGTTATCACTTAATTTTATTCAATATTTGTGTGTCTTGACTTGAGATCTTCTTCTGAAGCGCCGGTTATGAAGATAAGCTCAGCAATAACACCATCAAGGAAAACACTTGAAGAGGTTTCAAAAGAAGTACCAAGAGGAGTAAGATAAGTATATTCACCGCGCATGTGACGTTCAACATAGCCACCTGCGTCATCCTTTGACCTTCCCGGAAGAACTATTGTTGTATCGGATAGCTCCCCAAGAACGGATTCCTTGTTGGATGTGATGGTAACAAGTTTTGCACCTATCTCTTTGGCAACTCTTCCAAGGTTTGCAATGGAACGGGTCTGGCCTGAGCCTGAGATCGCTATGACAACATCATCCTTGCTGACAGCAGGAGTTGTGGATTCACCGACTACATGGGATGCGAGTCCAAGGTGCATAAGTCTCATGGCAAATGCCCTTCCTACAAGACCTGAACGTCCTGCACCCATGACAAAGACACGCTTTGCAGCCATTATGTCCTCAATCATCTGTATGACAGAATCCCTGTCAAGTTTATTTGCCATATTTTCAAGGTGCTCAGCCATCAATAAAATAGAAGAAGTTAAGTATTTACATTCAGATAAGTGGATTTCTTTCATAAGAGTTCCTCAATAAATCAATCAGAAATTATGATATCACTTTGTTTTTCTTTTGCATCATCCTTATAATTGATGCCTTTAAGCTTCCAACCTTCAATATTACTCAACTCTTCATACAAACGCATGATGTCAGAGTCATCTCCGGTCCAGTAGCAGTCTAAGATAGTGTCCTTGTCTTTAAGTTCTTCGGTGATAGAACCTGCAAGATGAAAAAGAGCTTTTTTGCTGGAAAAAGGAACATTGAAAGTTGTCCTGTAGCCGTTTTTTGATTTTGCATACGACACGAGGACGTAACCGTGGCTTTCATATTCCATTATTTCGTCAAAATCACATATGAGTTCAAGTTCATGGACAGCCGAATTGTCAATGTTGGATATACCAAGAAGTATCTGTCCTATGACTATATCCGGTGCCTGCCTTCCAAACCATATGGAGATTTTACCGTAGGTACAAACTACGTTCACATCATCTCTCCCCATCTCAAAAGAAGAAAGGGAGAGATTAGGTGATATTTCATATTCTTTACTTGATTTCTGACCCATTTATTGCTTCACGCAAATTACTTGTTTGTGGAAATAAGTGCACTGATCATATTGCGATCCTTTTTCAGGGTCTTTAACTGATCAGCAGGTCCGATTACAGTCAGACGTGACTTAAGAGCATTCTTTTTGAGGATCTTTCCTATGAAAGAGGTGTCCACTTCTGACGGGTAACTTTCCATCTCGATACCGGAAAATCCGTCAGGCTCAATAAGAGTCATTGTCATCTCAATAAGGCTTGCCTCCTCTTCAGGACTCAAACCTTTTTCAAGGACCAGTATCTTTCCGCTTTTTACCTCATCAATAATAAACCTGACCTTTTCCACAGGTGACATCTGGGATAATCTGTGCTCTGATACAAGATCCATCTGGAAGCCCTGCATTGCGATCACCCGAACCTCTTTGCAAGTTCTTCGTAGAATGTTTCTACGTTCTTACCTTCCAGGGCAGATATTGAAACCATTGGATGCTGTGGGAAAGCATCCCTGATAGTTGAAGGAGAAGCTTCCGGAAGATCCACCTTGTTGGCGACAATAAGAAGTGGAAGACTCCTTGCTTCCATATTACCAATAACAGTCACATTGACCTGGGTGAACGGATCCTCAGTTGCGTCCATAACAAGAATTACACCATCAAGGTTCTCAAGCCATTTAACAGCTTCAATGACACCTTCTGTGGCTTCCTTTGCACGCCTTTTGGATTCTGCTTCGTCCATACCCTGTTCCATGAACTCATGGAAATCGATCTTTGTGGCAAGTCCGGGAGTATCAATAATATCAAGAGTAATGGAATTTCCGTTGGTCTTGATAGTCACACCTTCTCTGCGTCTTGCGCGTCTTGTTTCGTGAGCAATGTGTGATACAGATCCCATTGCATCGCCGGTCCAGTCTCTTAATATCCGGTTAGCAAGGGTAGTCTTTCCCGCATTAGGCGGGCCGTATATTCCAATTCGGGCATTCTGCTTTTTGAACAGTTTTTTAAATAGGTCTGAAAAATTCCTCTTGAACGATCTGATTACGCCCATTCATTCCCTCCGTGAAGTAGCATTATATTTTATTATGGATAATTTTAGTAGTATAAACACTCATTGACATATAATTTTTATTATCTGAATCTGTAAATTGTCTGTTTTTATCATATTCAGGCTATCTTTTTGAATTATATGTTCTTCGACATTGCAGAGTTTATAGCAATTTCAGCTATATTTGAGCCGTAATCACCTGTTCTGTCAATACTGTCAACAACTGTACCAAGGGCAACTACAGCTCCGTAAGATTTTATCTTGAGAATAGAAGCATTTAACTTGTTGATCATAGGAGACATGCGGGCAACCCTGTCAATAACCTGGTTTGCAAGCCCGACATCAGAATTATAAAGTGCATCTATTGCATCCTCTACAACCTTTCTGGAGAGCTCAGATGTCGATTCTATCATTTCCATAATATCATCGGGAATTGGTTCGTTAAGGGCGGTTGTAACCTTTGCGATCTTACGTGCGTGATCTGCTATACGCTCAATAGGACCTGCTGCCATCCTGAGGTCATGATATTCATCAATCGAGGTCTCTGCCGCATCAGGAAGCCTTGCACCACGTAATATTGCACGGAACTGTTTTGAGATCAATAAAAATAGCCTGTCAACATCATCATCCCTCTGGTCAACATCAAGTGCAAGATCCGCATCAAGTGTCTTGATGGCTTTTATTGCATCAATGTGCATGGAATTAGAGATTAGATACATTCTCCTTACACTCTTTTTTATGGATATTTCATCAGGGTTCAGAAGATCCTGAATGACCACCTTTTTAGCAGTTTCCTCTATGATCTCAGGTCCAATAAGCTTGTAACACATACTGCGAATAATATTCTTCTGTTCCGCCAGGATCCTGTCTGCTTTTACCTCAATAATGTCAGAACCTGCAAGATAAGCTGCTATCATATCCCTTGTCAGGGCATCACCCATAAGCCCGCTAACATCTATCTGGATCTTCCTCACCGGAGGAGCATCATGTATAGGATCAAGTACCAGTTTACCATCTGGCTGGGGCTGTAAAGTGACTCTACTTCCTGTTTGTATGCCAACTTTGTCTGCCCAGGTTTTTGGAAGAGAAATAATATATGTGGAACCACCTGTTTGCTGAACTTTTCTGGTTTCTATTGAAATCCCTCATTTATGTTATAGATTACTTGAATATATAGAACACAAGGTAATATATAGGCACTTCCCTTTGCATAAAAATATATATTTGAGATTATACAATATAGGGCTATGAGAAATTTGAAAATAAAACCGGATGATATGAAGCTTTTGAGAAAAATAATGCCATTTATATGTCTGGCTATACCCTGGGAAGTTTATTTTTATTCTGCGTATTCCCAGGGGTGGGGAATCAAATTCTCTGTATTCTATGCTAATTTTGACATAATTTACGGAACGATCTTTGTCGGCATAATCAAGCAGATGAAACTACTCTCAATGGGTGGATTCCTGCCATCTGTAAGGACACTTGGATGGGTTATTGCATCTTTTGCCTGTATAGGACTGGCTGCCTATGAACTCTTCAAAGACAATATCGAGATAGATATAGATACAAAGACTGCGGGTTACATACTCATATTATGCGGTATCCTTTCACTGATAAGTTCCCTTGCAGTATGGAACAGCAGTTTCAAAACACTTCCAATAGCTCCTCTCTTTTTTTGGGTGTTCGGATACATTTTATTGCAAGCCGGAAGAAATGACACAGTCGATTGAATTGATCCGGACTTTAATATTTGCAGGAGTCATTTTTCTGGAGGATATTATCAATGCAGCAAAAGACATCCATTCTATCATGATAGCTACCATTATGCGTGGTCCGTTTACATGAAGTGGAAGTTTTTTTACCTCATAAAGCAACCGGGAAGAGAAAGAGGATAAAAAAGACCTGTCAAACGGATATACAGACTGCAGGACATCAACTATATAGTTGCTTATGGAAGTAATAATTTCCCCATTTTCCGAACCTTTCAGACAAAAATGCAATGACAGGCCACAAATATTTGAATTGTAATGAGGAGCTACACACCTGTTTCTCAAAGCTAAATTGCACATGGGAGCCATATGCAAATCCAGAATATCATCGCCATATACCACTATACCATAATCCTGATGAATAAAATGGCAGATTTCAATGGTGTTACTCATATCTGCCAACTTTGCAAGTATGCTGTAAAATGAAACTAGTCGTATATATAGTAGATTTTCACTAATAATAGATTGATAGACCTTTTTTTAGCACTGGTATAAGCATCAGTTACAAAAATTATATATACTTTAATATTAATACCATAATAATTATAGAAGTTTACAAAGATGAAGCCATCCCAGGCATTCATAATATAGGTACAAACAAATAGTGCAGGCCTTTTATAGCTGGTTTGTATTTTGGTCTGTATGATTATAGCTTTGGCTTTAGTAGTTTAATAGTATAATCTTATACTCAAAAAATAATATTAGATGGTTTGAGTCCTTTTATTGATATGAACTCGAACTGCACAATAGCTCTCCCGGGTCTTTCAGTAAAGAAATACGAACAAAAGTACAGCCAGCCACGCATTAATCCATCTCCTACTATCAATCTTCTCAAAAGTTCCATACTGGTCTCATTTTCAGGTGCATTAAGAATACATATTGCATTCCTGTTGCTCCATATACAGTCTGTCTTTTTGAATTGCCTTGCAGGAGGACTGATCATTTACGCAGTCTACACTTTAGACAGGGCATTGGATTCTGAAGAAGATCTGGCCAACAGGCCTGAATTGAAGGGAGCTTCGAAGAAGACTGCCCTGATAATTTCGCTCATCTGCTTTTTGATCGGAGCTGCAATCCTTACGGTAAATGGTCTTACATTCTTCGCTTTTCTCCCTCTTGTCACAGGTTATCTTTACAGTAAAGGTGCCAAAATCGGTAAATTCAATCTCAAGCTAAAAGGCGGACTTGGAATGAAGAATATTGTTGTCGGCACAACATGGGGAGCATTCATAGCAGGCATTGCCGGCATCTATGCAACCGATATGTTTGCACCTGTAATAGTTTTCCTTTATTTTGGCCTCAAGCTCTTTGTTAATTCCGCCATATATGATTTCAAGGACATAAAAGGCGACACTCTGGCAGGAATTAAAACACTACCAGTAGTACTCGGACAGGAAAAAGCTAAGATAATGTTATTCAGCTTGCATACACTATCCCACATAATACTATTAACGTCCATAATTACAGGAACACTGGCGTTTGAACCTGTAATACTTGCTTACAGTTTCATTATCGGACTGCTGTACATTAAGAACTTTGCAGAGCCTGTGGAGGTTGAAACGAAGAACAGACTTGCCAGAAGGCTGTTCATGATAGATGGTGAGTCAACCACCATAGTCGGACTCAGGACAATTGCAAGCGGACTACTAGCCTGAAAAATCAAATAGATGTGACCTTGCGGGATTTACCCTGGTAATAATCGAAAAGGTCACTTCCCCATTTTAATGCAGCCTGGTCATACCCTACAATATCATCCCTCGGGTCATAGGTGTCAGGATTGAAGAACAAGGACATGGAGAAGAATACATCAGTAACTACGAAAGCAAGCTTTACATCATCTATTACATGAAGCTCGGTTTTTGGAGCATCCAAATAGAACTTCAGTTTTTCACGGTGCTCATCCCTCACCTTTTGAAACACATTTTCAGTCAATATCAAGGAGGTCGGTACATCCTTTTTGGCAAGTTCCACTACAAAATCAGGATATGTTGGTATGAATATTGAGGATACTCCTTTGATAGTTGTCGATTTGAGAAGATTTTCCACAAATATTTTGTGGGATTCGTAGATATTCTCTATGCTACCTGACACGACATTGCATTCTTTCAAAGCTATGAGATCGTTGAGCAAATGCTGGGGTATATCACCCAGATAATGTTCTACCCAGAAAGATTCATTTTTCTCTATTGTTTCAATAATATCCAGAAAAGGTCTGAAATGGTGGATTATAGCTTTTCCAATAGGGGTAATCTGATAGCCTTTTTCTGTTTTTTCAATCAGGTTGTGTTCCAGCATTTCTTTAATTCGTGGGGAAATTTCCGGAGAGGATACGTTAAAATAATCTTTGATATCGGATAATGTACATGATTTTTCTTCAAGCAGGAATAGTATGTCCTTCCTTTTTTCCGAAAATGTCAGTATACTTAAAAGCCCCTTAGACTTCAATTTTCCACCTCAATATATATTGATTATGTATCCAACCAACCAATAAGCAAAACGCAACTAATTAATATAAAAGTTAGTTAATGATTTATAAGTGTTTTCGCGTAAAAAGTAGCAGAAGATAATTTTTACAAATAAAATATAAATTTTAATTGCTATGATTATAAACTTTAATCAAAAGAAAAATGCAAAAACATAATCCGGTGGTAAATAAAGAAAACTTAACATAAAAAAGAGAGAGAAACACTTCAATGTAAGAAGTGTCTCATTCCGGTGAATACCAATGATACGCCCAATCTGTTAGCCGTATCAATGACTTCCTGATCCCTGATGGAACCTCCGGGTGAAAGAATATACATTATACCATTTTCTTCTGCATGCACAACACTGTCATCGAATGGGAAAAATGCATCAGATGCCATTACACATTTTGCGAATACATCATTGCAGTAATCCTCGTATGACATGTCAGTAATCTCACGGTCATACATCACCTTAAGATTTTCACGTGCCTTTGTTGCAGCAAGTTTCCTGATGGAATCTACCCTGTTTGGCTGTCCTGCACCCATTGAGAGCATCATGTAGCAGCCATCGGTATACTCAAACGCAAGAGTAACTGCATTTGATTTCACACATTTGCATGCATGCATGGCAAACTCAGAAACTGCGCGAAGGTCTTCAGGATATGGAGTTTCAGTTACGCAGTCCCATTTGTCATAGATACCTACATTGCGGGACTGTTCCAGTATGCCGCCGATAACGAACTTATAGGTATTCTCAACCTCAAATGGTTCGTTCATTTCAGGCAATTCAAGCAAACGGAGATTTGCACTCTTGTTCTTAAGATATTCAAGAGCATCCGGCTCAAATCCAGGAGCAAGGATTATTTCAACAAATTTACCATTGAGGAATTCTGCTGCCTGAAGACTAAAAACAGTATTGGTGCAGATTATGCTTCCGTATGCGGATATTGGATCGCCGTCCCATGCTGCGCCGAGCGCCTGCAAAAGTGTGTTGCCGGTTGCAAGACCACATGGATTGTTGTGCTTTACAATTGCCACTGCCGCATTGGAACAGGATAATTCCTTAACGGTCTGGAGGGCATTGTCAGCATCAATATAATTGTTATAGGAAAGTTCTTTTCCATGAAGCTGCTTTGCATTGGCAAGTGAAGGGCCGGTTATGCCATCCTCTTTATAGAACTTAGCAGCCTGGTGCCAGTTCTCTCCATATCTGAGGGTAACTCCGTCCTTGTAACTGAGGCGCAGTACTTCTTCACCAAGAAGTTCCTTACTAAGATATGTGTCTATGGTGGCATCGTAATCGGCTGTGTGCCTGAAAGCCTTTACAGCAAGCACTTCTCTTGTCTTCTGGGACACGACGCCTGTGGAACGGATCTCTTTTAGAACATGACCATAATCATCAGGGTCGCATACAACACTTACATAACGATAATTCTTAGCTGCCGACCTGAGCATCGCAGGTCCGCCAATGTCGATATTTTCAATAGCTTCATCAAGCAATACGCCTTCTTTTGAAACTGTGATCTCAAAAGGATAAAGGTTGACTACTACAAGGTCTATCATTTCTACTTCTGCTTTCTGGGCCTCTCCCATATGGTCATGGTCATCTCTTATACTGAGAATTCCACCATGGATCCTTGGATGGAGAGTCTTAACCCTGCCGCCCATCATTTCAGGGAAGCCCGTGACGTCTGAAACGTCCATGACCTCAATACCTGAGTCACGAAGTATACGGGCAGTTCCGCCGGTAGAGATGATCTGTATATCCAGTTTTTCGAGTCCACGAGCAAAATCTACAATTCCGGTTTTATCAGAAACGCTGAGCAGTGCTCTTTTTACCAAAAAATCACCGTATTAAAGAGGTGAATATATACTAAAAGGTTTCTGGTTGGAATCAGGAATTGAATTTGACAACAGGACAAACACTTATGCACTGACCACAGTGTGTACATCTGTCATTAATGATAGCAAGTCCCTTTTTTATTTTTACGGCACCTTCTGGACATTTACCAACACAGACCCCGCAGCCACTGCAAAGAAGAGCCCTTCTGACAGAAAGTTCAACCCTTCTCATGAGCCTGCGCGCAGACTTGTCAGAATCACTTCTGGCAGTTACGCTACCTGAAGCAAACACCTGGGCACGGTCTTCATCTTCAGTTACCATCGCAACACCTTCCATGTAGGAGGTGTTTCCAACTGCTTCCAGCATTCCAGTGAGTTCCAGCCTGTTAATGTCAACAGAACCATCAAAGCCGCCTTCTGCGGATATTCCACCCTGCTTGCATGGACGATAACCAGTTGTCACAGCAAAATTGAGACTGTACTCATTCTTACTCTGTGGAATAAGATTGATTCCCTTTTTCTTTGCAATCTCTTTCAACGGAGCAGGCAGGTCCTTCCATCTCCAGAAACCGTGCTTAACCCAGTCCTCAGAAAGACCCATGCGTTCTGCATAGGAAAGCAGGTAATCGTTGAGCTTTTTCTCCATTTCAGGATGGGTTTCCCTGAGTCTGTAAAGGTCTGCAACGGAACATGATGGACATAGCCAGCACCCGATTCTGTCAAAACCTTCAGCGTAAAGCGGGTTGTAAAGCAGATCATTTTTGAAAATGTAAAGCCAGACATGCATTGCAGTCCAGTTCTGTATGGGAGCGGCTGCTACCTGGTTACCTACCCATGGATTCTTCCATACACGTTCGCTCTTTGCCCTGGTGTCTGATTCATACTTTCTTTGTCCGATGAAAGTGAGACAACCGTTATCGTAATTATCATTGATGATCTGGGTTATCGGCCCAAGTTTACAGACCTTACAGCACCAGCGGACCTCAACACTTGGAGGACCGAAACTGTCAACAGAATCCCAGAAAGCATTTCCAGAGTCCAGCATATTCAAAGGTTTACCATAAGCTTCTGCGACATCATGCACATTCTTTACGGTTTCCGGGAACTCAATGCCTGTGTCTGAAAACAGAAGGTCGTACTCATCAAGGCACTCACTTACAAGATGCAGAACCGCAAGACTGTCCTTTCCTCCTGAATAAGATACTGTGACCGGACGGTCTACTGATGAAGATACATTTTTAATGAATTTGTGGGAACGTTCAATGAAATCATTCATGTAGTTCTCATTAGCTTTTACAACATCGTCCCAGGTCTGTCCACCCTCAGGAACTGTAAGTGTAATATTAGCAGGATCTTCCTTGAACCTCACTTTTACTCCAACGCCCTTTCCTCTTTCGAGCATCTTTTCCCCGGTCATGCGGGTGCGGCCTACACCAAGGACTTTTCCTTCATGTGTAAGAACAACTACCTCTTCAGCTTCCAATATGGATGGGTCAGCATCCTTTATACCAGGAGCAAGCACACTGGAACCACCCAATATGAACTTCTCAGCACCTGCGTCTATCATAACCCAGTTACTCAGGGTTTTATAATCCACATTACCAAATATGCGCCTTGCACCATTCATCCTCAGAAGAAGGGTCCATTTAAGCTGCTCAAGCTCAAAACGTATGCTGCCTATGACCTCACCGTCTACAATAACCTCTTCCATGCGGTCGTCATAGGGAGATTTGTTAAGTACTACTGTGCGCTGGTCTGTGATAAGCGGTGCATTGAACTGTTCAACAGAAATCTTATTGATAAGCTCAATTTCATACGGAAAAGCAGGTCTGATGTCTCCTGGAGGAGTGATAGTTACCTGTTTGGTCTTTGCCCCGCAGGAGCATTCTTTTCCAAGTACAGGAACGTTACATGAAGGGCACCAGTAAAGGAGCAGTTCGCCGAGGTAAAGAGGTTTGGACATTCTGTCATCCTAGATATTTAAGTCTTAAATGCTTTTTGGCAAATTCGGCTCTATCAAAATTCTACCACTATGATCTATCGTATATTAGGAATAACTTGAATGAGACCGGCGAGGCCGGCACTTTCCTATAAAACAAAACAAAGTTATGTACAAATACATTGTAATTTCTTATCGCATGGTTTCTTTTAGATTTACCTGTATAAATGTAATAAATTCTGGAAAGCAGCATATGAATACACCGCCTTCGGCGGATGGTTACTTTGTATTAGATTACAGGTTGTTTTTGTGGAATAAAAAATGAGCAACATTTGTGTCACTCATATTTACATGAATTCTACAGAGCCCAAAACCCAGAATCTGAAATTTAGATCATCTGATCCTCTGATTCAATGGCTCAGAAGAACTTTGAAGCAAGCGAGGCTTTCACATTGCACATCTCTGAAAATTCACAACTGGAGCACAGTGCACTCTCATTTTTATCCGGCATCTTGCCATCCTTGATCTGCCTTGCACGGCTGATTGCTTTTAAGACCTGCCTGCGGTCATTTGAATGAATATTGGCCTTTCTGAAATGACCCGACTTTGCATATATAACAAGACCGGATTTTACAGGAATTCCGTGGGTTTCTTCCGCAAGCATAGCAAGAGAAGTAATATGCAGCCGGTCATTGTTCCAGACACCATTTTCAGGCGCTTTGGATGTTTTTATCATCACGGGAACAAACGAATCATTCATGTTGAGAAGTCTGTAAGGAACGCCTGTCACATTCAGTTTTTCAGAATGGAGATATGGTTCATTATCAGATGAGGATATCAGGTCTGCAATTATGGATATTTCGGATATTTCCGTGTCTTCAATCTGCTCAGTAAGATTCTGCTGAATCTCTGCCAGATAAGAACGGACAGTTTCTGCAAGTTCACTAATTTCTTCTGCCGTAACACCTGCCATCTCGTCAGGATAGATAATACTCAAATCATCCATTGTCTGCAAAAGCAGGGAATCAAAGTCTACAGATAACACATCGTCTTTTGACGAAGAGCTCTTCAACATATCAGAATACGTCATAGCCATTTCCTTTAATACAAGGTGCTCTATATAGCTTAGAGAGGAAGAATGGAACTGCTCGTGGCCGCGGCATGAATAATATAATTTCCTTGCACAGGAAAAATACATGGATAATTCGGACACGGTTATTTTTATTTTTTCGTTTTTAAGAAACATATTTTTATAGTTGATATATAACATACTATAAATAAAGAAATGTTTTGAATCGAAATGTATCGACAATAGACGAACTTGTATTCGTTAAATATATATGGTAATCTACCCTTAGGAATATAAAGCATGAGTGAAGACGAATCGCATGATATGGTTCGCCAGCGTCTTGCAGAAAAGATGGCAGGCGAGATAACGCTGTCTGAGAAGCCTGGCGAAGCCCTGAAAAAATGGCGATTGAACTTCGAGATCGCACAGACCGACCTTTCGGGTTATCTGAGTGTCTCACCTTCGGTCATCAGCGACTATGAGAGCGGCAGGAGAAAATCTCCGGGTACGCTAATTGTGAGCAGAATAGTCGATGCGCTCCTTGAGATTGATTCACAGAGGGGAGGACAGAAAATTCATGCTTATGAGGGGATACTTTTCGCAGACAAGAAGTCTAAGGCCATTTACGCCACCTACGAATACACATTTCCCATGCAGGTTGCAAAACTTGCCAATATCATTGAGGCAGACATCGTTAACAAAGGAATAGAGAAACCGCTTTACGGTTTTACTGTTGTCGACAGTAAAAAGGCTATTCTTGAACTTTCATCCCATGAGTTCCAGAAACTCTACGGATGGAGTACTGAACGTGCAATGATATTCACCAAGGTCACGACTGGAAAATCACCAATGGTCGCCATAAGGGTTACAAACCTTAAACCCGGGGCTGTTGTAATGCATGGCCTGCGAGGAAATGAAGTACATCTGATGGCTAAAAAAATGGCTGAGATTGACAGGATTCCCCTTCTCGCAACGACAATGGATATTGACGAAATGGTAGAAGCGCTGAAGAAATACAGCGAATACCATGTAATCGAGTAAATATCACTAAATACACATTTGAACGGTGTTAAGATGAGTGTAGGGATAGTCTCATATGGTGCCTATGTACCAAAATATAGAATTAAAGTGGAAGACATCGCCCGCGTATGGGGAGACGATGCAGAGATTCTCAAGTCAGGACTGATGGTCAATGAGAAAGCAGTTCCTGATGTTGATGAAGATGCAGCGACTATTGCAGTGGAGGCTGCAAGGGCTGCAGTAAACAGGTCAGACATAGATGCGCAGAGAATAGGTGCAGTATACACCGGTTCTGAAAGCCACCCTTATGCCGTAAAACCTACCAGTACTATTGTAGCAGAAGCAACTGGAGCAACTCCGGTGTTGACTGCAGCTGATTTTGAATTTGCCTGTAAGGCAGGAACCGCAGCGGTTCAGGCATGTATGGGTCTGGTAAGCTCAGGTATGATCGACCTTGGACTTGCTATCGGTGCCGATGTGGCACAGGGTGCACCGGGAGATGCACTTGAATATACTGCCGCAGCAGGTGGTGTAGCATATGTCATCGGTAACAAGGAATCTGAACTTGTGGCAATTATCGAAGACACATATTCATTTACAACTGATACACCTGACTTCTGGAGACGTGAAGGAATGCCATATCCTGAACACGGTGGAAGATTCACAGGAGAGCCAGGATACTTCAAGCACGTAACAAACGCTGCAAAGGGACTTCTGAACAAACTTGGCACAAAACCTGAAGATTACGATTATGCAGTATTCCACCAGCCAAACGGAAAGTTCCCAAGCCGTGCAGCCAAGATGCTTGGATTCAGCAAGGAACAGATTAAACCTGGGCTTGTAGTTCCAAGACTTGGAAACACATACTCAGGTTCATGTATGATGGGAATTGCAGCAACACTTGACCAGGCAAAACCGGGAGACCGTATCTTTGCAACCGCATTCGGTTCAGGTGCCGGTGGAGATGCTTTCAGCATAACAGTCACCGACAAGATAGATGAGATACGTGACAATGCACCGAAAGTCGAAGAGCTTCTTGCAGACCCGATCTATGTAGACTACGCAACGTACGCCAGGCATAAGGGTAAGATAAAGATAGCATGAGGTGTGGAAAATGAGAGATGTAGCAATCATAGGTGTTAAAAACACAAAATTCGGTGAATTGTGGGACCGCTCTTTCAGAGATGTTGTAGTTGAAGCCGGTGTAGGTGCTGTAAGTGATGCCGGTGTTGTAGGCGAGAAGATCGATGCAATGTTTGTCGGTAACATGAGCGGTGGACAGTTCGTAGAACAGGAACACATCGGTGCTCTAATTGCTGATTATTCAGGCCTTGCAAAGGATATTCATGTACCTTCAACCCGTGTTGAAGCTGCCTGTGCTTCAGGCGGACTTGCACTCAGGCAGGGAATTTATGCCGTAGCTTCAGGAATGGATGACATTGTTATCGCAGCCGGAGCCGAGAAGATGACAGATGTACCTTCTGCAAAGGCATCATCAGCCCTTGCAGCAGCAGCTGACAGGGAATGGGAAGGTATCATGGGTGCAACATTCCCGGGACTTTATGCAATGATCGCAAGGATGCACATGCATAAGTACGGAACCACAAGCGAACAGCTTGCACAGGTTGCTGTGAAGAACCACCAGAACGGTCAGCACAATCCTATAGCTCAGTACAAGACACCAATTACCGTTGATTCAGTACTGAAATCCATTATGGTAGCAGACCCATTACACATATTCGACTGCTCACCGATCACAGATGGTGCATCTGCTGTTGTGCTTGCACCCGCAGATATTGCACATGAGTACACAGACACTCCAATTTACGTAAAGGCAACTGCACAGGCATCAGACACCATTGCACTGCACGACCGCAGGGACATTACGACCCTTGATGCCAGTGTTGCAGCAGGAAAGAGAGCCTATGAAATGGCAGGCCTGCAGCCAAAGGACATTGACCTTGTAGAAGTCCATGACTGTTTCACAATTGCTGAAATATGTGCAATTGAAGACCTTGGCTTTGCTAAGAAAGGTGAAGGTGGAATTGTAACGCAGAACGGTGAGACTGCAATTGGCGGAAGGATACCTGTTAACACATCAGGTGGACTCAAATCATGCGGACACCCTGTCGGAGCTACCGGTGTAAAGCAGGCTGTTGAGATAGTCGAACAGCTTCGCGGAGAGGCTGGAAAGCGACAGGTTGACGGAGCAGAAATTGGAATGACCCACAATGTGGGAGGTTCCGGAGCGACTGCTGTTGTACACATATTCTCGAGGAACAGGTGATTATCATGTCCGTACCAAGATTTTGGAGAAAACAGATAGCCAGGTACAACCTTGTAGGTACACACTGTAAGAAGTGCGATGAATATTTCTACCCACCACGTAACATGTGTCCTGCATGCAGACGTGAAGGTGAGATAGAGGAGTACAAATTCTCCGGGAAAGGAGAAGTTGTGACGTACACTGTGATCCATACTGCTGCTGAAGGTTTTGAGAACCAGACACCTTATGTCCTCGCAATAATAAAACTGGACGAAGGACCAAGCCTTACAAGCCAGATAATATGTGACCCTTCAAATGTGAAAATAGGTATGAAGGTCAAACCTGTGTTCAGGAAGCTCGGACAGGCCGGAGAGCGTGGTATGATCTACTACGGTACTAAGTTCGTACCAGAAGTTGCAGATAAATGTTAGAAATAGAAGTTAAGACCCGTGCCGACCATCAGCAGGTAAAAGAGCAGTTGTCGGCCATGGGTGCTGTTTTTGTGGGTGTCCAGCACCACTGCGACACCTATTTTAATTCCCCGGACAGGGATTTTGCCAAAACGGATGAAGCACTTAGGATACGCTCCGTTGACGGCAGGTCGGTCATGACCTACAAAGGCAAAAAACTGGATACTCTTTCCAAAACAAGAGAGGAATTCGAGACCGAGGTAGACGGTGGAACAACCCGAAGCATCCTGCTTGCGCTCGGATTCTACGAATCCGGTGTTGTGAAGAAGACAAGAGATGTCTACAAGTACAAGTATATGACCATCTGCCTTGACAAAGTCAATGGACTTGGCGAATTCATGGAAGTAGAGATCGGTGCAGAATCTGATATCGAAACCCACCGAAAGAAGATATTCTCATTTTTGGAGAAGTTTGGAATTGGAGAAGAGGATTCCATCAGGACATCTTATCTTGAAATGGTTTTGGAAAAAACTCCCCTAAAGTAGCTACATTTATACCAACAATTTAAGGGTAAGTTGCTAGTTCAATGTAAGCACTTTATCTCTTATAAAACTCAAAAACTCTAGTATTTCTTTGTCATTCAAATCATTGAATTCCTCGTTCCCATGTGCTGCGAGTGAGCCGATCTTATAGTTTGCTCTAAGACTTATCTCAAAAGGGTGATTAATTAGGTTTTCTTGCCGAAGTGCAATTATTATTTGATCAAATTTTTGGGTGAATTCAACATTATTTTTCTTTGCAAATTCTTTTATCGTAGTTTCTAAAACAACTCTTCCATATATCCCAGCAGCTAACAAAAGCCCTTTATCATGAAACTCAAATGCCTGAGTTAGCATGTCACTAAAAACCAATAGTTCTCTTTGATAAAACTGATCATCTGTTAAACCCGATTTCAGTGCATCAAGTACAGCTTCGAGTAATCCAATTTTTCTTCGTACATATCGCCTATAATAACTATACTCACTCTCAAATTCGCCAATTTTTACTTTTATTTGATCGTAATCAGTATAAAAATGAGAGTCCTCTCCAAAGCGTATTAACAATATATTTTTAGCGGCAGAATTAAAACAGACTATGTCTCTTTGATACTCATTGTCCCAATAACTGCCTCCTGTGCCTAGTTTATGGATCATAGAATATCCGTGACGGATAATTTCCGCCAATTTAGTACAAATCAATTCATCACTCATCTTACCTTCCCAGTAGACATATGTCTATCTTGATATTCATTATACTCACTTTACTATATAGTAGTACCCAAAACAAAGAAAATAAGATGAGTAACTATAGAACATCTTAATCGTTTAACATAGATGAAAATAAGAACAGTTTTTGACAAATATTTTCTTAAAAACCTATCATTCATTCTCATCAACAGGAATCTCGAAACAGAATCAAGAGCCTCCCCACAGTTTACTTTCCACCCAGACCCTGCCATCGTGCATTTCAACGAACTTCTTTACAAGAGCAAGATTCCTTTTTTCCATTTCCATTTTGGTGACCTCAAGTAACCAATACAAATATAAAAAGAAGCAAAATCAAAATAAAAAACTTAAACGGGTGCAGGATGCACCCTACAAAAAAACAAAATTATCTGATGCAGGAACCTGGTCCCATTTCCTTATCAGTTGTCAGAAGAGAAACTCTCTCACCGGCATCTGCTGCAAGGAGCATTCCCTGTGACTCAACACCACAGAGCTTTACAGGTTTCAGGTTTACAAGCACATTCACGACCTTACCTATCATCTCTTCAGGCTCGTAGTGCTCTGCAAGACCTGCAACTACCTGTCTTGGCTCCTCATCTCCGATATCAACCTGGAGACGCAGGAGTTTCTTTGATTTCTTGATCTTCTCAGCGGTAACGATCTTACCAACCCTGATATCAAGTTTTGCAAAATCATCATATTCTATTTCGTCTTTGTATTCCATTATTTCTACTTCCTTTATGCCTGCTTCCTTTGCCATTGCAGCCTTTACACGTTTTGATGATATTGCTTCCATCTGTGCGATCTTGTCATCCTCAAGCTTTGTGAACAGGATCTCCGGTACATCAAGTTTTGTTCCGCTTACAACAGGAACTGTCGCTTCTTCGTATGTAACTTCATGGACATCTGAATCCATGCCGATCTGCTTCCATGCAACTTCCATGCTGCCTGGTGTCATTGGTTCGAACAGCAGGATAAGTGCCTTGGCAAGTTGTATGCAGTTCTTTACAACCTTTCCGCAGGCGTCCTTATCTTCTTTGATGAGCTTCCAGGGTTCATTTGACTGGAAGTATGAATTTCCGTATGATGCAAGAGCCATTGCAGTATCAGCAGCTTTCTTGAACTCATACTCGGAGTTTGCCCTGACAACCTCTTCAATTGTTGAATTGATCTTCTCTATGACCTCAGGGTCAATATCTCCCTCAGGGATCTCGCCGAAGTTCTTGAAAGCAAAGAGCAGGTTCCTGTACAGGAAATTACCCAATACACCAACAAGCTCGGTATTTATCTTATCCTGGAATATCTTCCATGAGAAGTTGACTTCCTTGGTGTGTGAAGTATAGCTTACAAGATAGTACCTGAGCAGATCCGGGTGGAAGCCATGGTCAAGATAATCTTCCTCAACCCATACAACATATCCACGGCTCTTGGAGAATGTCTTGTCCTCAATTTTCAGCATACCTGAAGCAACAACTGCAGATGGCTGACTGTAGTCCGCTCCTTTGAGCATTGCAGGCCAGAAAATACAGTGGTGATAGATGATGTCTCCACCAATGAAGTGGACGATCGGACAATCTCCTCTCCAGAACTTTTCCCAGTCGCCACCAGTTGCTTCTGCCCACTCTTCTGTGAAAGCCATGTAACCAATTGGAGCATCAACCCAGACGTAAACCACAAGATCATCGTGTCCAGGGAATCTTATACCCCATTCAAGATTCCTTGTGATACACCAGTCAGTAAGCTCCTGTTTTATCCAGCCCATTGCATAGTTACGTGCGTTCAGTGTGCCGCCAAGGTTCTCAAGGTGTTCCATGAGGAAGTCCTTGAATTCGGAAAGCTTGAAGAAAAAGTGTTCCTGTTCCTTATATTCAGCAGGGCCTTTACAAATAGTACAGGTGGGTTCCTTAAGCTCTCCAGGTTCCAGGTGTTTTCCACAACCCTGGTCACACTCGTCTCCACGTGCTTTTTCACCACAGTGAGGACATGTTCCTGCAACATACCTGTCTGGGAGGAAACGGTCACATTGAGGACAGTAAGCTATCTCGATTACCTTTGGATAAACATATCCTTTCTCAATAAGCTTGTCAACAATCTCGGTTGTTCGGTTGTGGTTCTCTTCATCATCGGTTGTTCCGAATGCATCAAAGTTCACACCCATCTTCTTGAAGACTTCATCAAAATGTGTATGGTACTGCTGCACAAGTTCCTTGGGTGTTGTACCAAGTTCCTCGGCATTTACCACGATAGGAGTACCATGGGTATCGGAACCACAGACAAATGTTGTTTCCTGTGAGTTCTTCTGGAGAGACCTCACAAAAATATCTGCGGGAATGTATGTTCTAAGGTGCCCCACATGCGCTTTTCCGTTCGCATACGGAAGACCACATGTCACAAGCACGGGTTTATCAGAAGGAATGTTTGACATTTAATTTCTCCACTAAAAATATGATCGATATATACTGTGTTGCATTGCGTGCAATTATAAAATATATTCGCTCGCAGGGCATAAGGCAAGGTTTTTGAATGTGCAAATACATTTTAGATGAGGGATGGAGCGAATAGATGAACGGAGATAATTCAGAAAAAAACACAGAGGATGATAGCGAATATCATCTTTACCCGTATAGTTATGATAAAAACGAGAGGGACGAGGTCCAGACCAGCGTCGTATCCGAAGAGGATTCACCTGTTATAGCCGAAGTTTCTGAACCTGTTCAGGAAGAAGTCGTAAACCAGGTAGATAAGGGTACTTTAAACGACACTGAGAGTGGTGAACCTGTAAATGCTGCTCCTGAAACACCTGTCAGGGAAACAAAAGCAGAACCTGCAACGAGAGTCGGAACAGGTTATTATGATCCACCCCGTGAAACTCCTGTCGTTAAAAAGAAAAAAAGCCGCAAATGGCAGTATATTGCCATTGTACTGGTTCTCCTATTCGTTATCGGTATAGGTTTTGCAGCTATTTACCAGTCATTCAACGGCAATCTTTACTCTTCAAACGATAAGATCGCTGTAATTTACATAGAAGGAACCATGGTTACAAGCAGTGTACCTGGTGGACTTGGTTACGCAAGCTCCGAAGAGATCTCTGATAATATCAGAAAAGCCCTGAAGGATGAAGATGTGAAAGCCATAGTATTGAGAATCAACAGTGGTGGAGGATCTTCAACAGCTGGTGAAGAGGCATATGAAGAAGTTAAAAAAGCAAGTGAAAGCGGCGTACCTGTTGTAGTTTCAATGGGAAGCACAGCGGCAAGCGCAGCCTACCACCTTTCATCACCAGCAGACCTGATAGTTGCTAACCCGTCAACAATGACCGGAAGCATAGGTACTATATGGCAATTCCAGAACCTGTCAGAATACTATGACAAGGAAGGTGTGGAATATTATATTGTAAAATCCGGTGAGTTCAAGGACATGGGAAATGCTGCAAGAGGACTTTCTGACGATGAGAAGGAATACGCCAACAAGGTTGTAGCAGAAGTTTACAGCAATTTCGTTGCTGATGTGGCAGAAGGCAGGAATATGAGCATTAGCGAGGTGAAAAGCCTTGCAGATGGTAGGATATACACAGGAAGAGAAGCAAAGGAGCTCGGACTTGTAGATGAACTGGGTAATTTCTATGATGCCATTGACATGGCAGCAGATCTTGCAGGAATAGATGATCCAACAATAGTCTACATGAACAAGCCAACACTTTCAAGCCTGCTTTTCGGCTCTGAGTCTGACGCAGCTGAAACCGCAGAACTGGTGTATTACTACGAAGACAGCCCATTCGGTTATTTAACCTGATGTAAATGCCCTTCACACCTTTTCATTTAGGACCAGCCTTTCTTCTCGGAGAAGTCTTTGAGAAAAAGGTCAATCTTTTTTCTATTTTGATTGGAAGTATCATAATTGATGTTCGTGCAACCTACTGTCTGTTTGCAGGCTGTCGTCCTTTGCACGGCCCACTTCATACATTTCTGGCTGCAACTATCGTAGGACTACTACTTGCATGGCTCATTTATTCTCAAAGAACGTGGTTGCAGAAAGTTAGTGATATACTGAGAGTTGAACAGAGTTACTCATTTAATTCAATCATAATTGGTTCAATTATCGGAACCTGGAGTCATGTGATTCTGGATTCACCACTGTACACGGACATCACTCCACTCTGGCCTCTATCAGCCAATCCATTACTCTGGATTTTGAGTTCCGGAACAATATATGCACTATGTGCTGTCTCATTTTTACCTGCAATTGCAATATTCATTCACAGATACAGAAATCGAGTTTAGATAGCTTATACAAAACTCCTTACAAAAAGTATAAGTCAATTTGAGCCAGACTTATACTATAAAATAAAAGTTATTTCGAGAGGGAGTTACCAATGCTCGGGAGCAAATTTCTCAAATCCATGTTGGTTTTATTAATAATTTGTATTCTATGCACATCATGTCCTGCTTTTGGTCTTGAGCAGGTAAGGACTGACAAACTCGACATACTTGCAGCAGAGGTCTCACCTCAACCAGTAAGACCTGGAGAAGAACTGCTTGTAAAAGTGAGTGTTGCAAACTATGACGATACAACTGTCAGCAATATCATTCTTGATGTCGAAAACCAGTTTCCTCTCATTCTCAGGTTCTCTGAAAAAGAGTATGGTGTAAAGAGCATTTCCAATAGCAGTTTCAGAATAGATAGGATCAGCTCAAACGGAAATGTTGAGATCAATTACAATTTCCTCATCGACCCTGAAGCAAGGACCGGAACATATCATGTTACGTTCAAACTCTCAGATGGAAATGATGTTTTTGTCACAAGGACAATCTCCATCGAAGTAGAGGGCACACCTGAAATTGCCCTCATGAACTCTTCCTTCTCAAAGACAGGAATCTCTCCCGGAGATGACTTCATCCTATACACTACCGTTGCAAGTGTCGGAAGTGGAAATGCCAAGAACATAAAAATTAGCCTGCAAATTGAAGATGTACCGGGTCTTGTCGCTGTTAACGATAACAGTGCCTTCATTCACACGCTCGATGCAGGGGAAGAAAAAGAGATAGCATTTGAGCTAAGTCTTGGAAAAGATGCTGAAATTACATCATACAATATCCCTATTTCTATAAGGGCGGTTGATGATACTGAAAGTTTGAATATAAGTTCAGTGGAGACAATCGGTTTTGATGCTAAAGGCAAAGCAAAGATCGATATTGCAAATGTCAAAAATAGTCCTACAATGCCTGTAAAAGGAGAGGAACTAACCCAGATAATCAGAATAGAGAATGTAGGTGAAGGCGAAGCGAGATCTGTTAAGGTCAGCCTTGTGGGACTTGACATGTCAGGAACAAAAGAAGCCTTCATCGGAAAACTTGATGCAGATGATGATGCCCCTGCAACTTTTTCATTTATCCCGGGCAAGAGCGGTGATCAGGATTACACGGCCTTAATCGAATATGAAGATGACTTTGGGAATCACACCGTAGAACAGAAACTCACCATGAATGTAACAGGCACTTCTCCATATCGAATATTGCTGGTGATAATTGTGCTGCTGGCTCTTGGATATGTAGCCTATACTTTCAAGGACCGTCTCAAATTTAAGAAACCGGAATGAGTAGAACATGTTTGAAAAAGCAAAGGTCTCATTTTTCCTTGCATCAAAATCTATACTCAGAGGAAATAGAGGAATCGCTTTTTTCACTATCATAGTCCTGACACTGGTGTATATTCAACTTGTTTTCTTTTCCAGTGTCATAGGCGGTGTGACACTGAAATTCAACGATGTGCTTGTGGACTACCAGACAGGAAACATCGTTATTGAGCCTGCACAGGATGAAGCCTACATAACAAATGTCGATGCCCTGAGCAAAAAGATAGAACACATACCTGAAGTCATGGGCGTTTCTCCCCGGCTGCGGCTGAAAACCAGCGTATCTTACAAAGAAAAAGAAGTTGGTGCCACAATCTATGGCATTGACCCACAAGAAGAGGAACTTGTAACTGATTTCTCATCTGCTATGGTTGAAGGAGAATTCATAAGCAAGCTGGACAGGGGGGAAATAGTACTTGGCAGGGAAGTATCAGGAGGATATGGAGCAGTAATGCAGACCAGATCCCTTGAAGATGTGGAAGTTGGCGACATTGTAACTGTCCTGATAAATGGTCAGGAAATGAATTTCAGGGTCAAAGGAATTTACAGTACTTTGTTTTTTATGTCTGATTCTTCGGCTTTTGTAAACATTGCAGACCTTGAAGAGGCACTTAATGCAGATAATAAAGCTCAGGAGATTGCTATCAAACTTAAGGATGGATCAGATGAAGATGTTGTGATGAATGAGATCCTGTCCCTCGGAGTAAAGGAAGAAGTACGCTCGTGGACTGAATTTGCCGGCATCCTGCAGATAATAGAAGGCACGTTATCCATGGTGAGAAATATCTTCACAGCAGTTGGTCTTATTGTTGCCTTTGTTATCATTTTCGTGGTCATTTTTGTCAACATCGTAAGCCAGAAAAGACAAATTGGTGTTCAGAAAGCCATCGGAATAGAAGAGGAAGTGATAATTGCATCCTTTGTACTGCAGGCGATGTTCTATGCTTTTATTGCGATGGTCATTGGATATTCCCTAATGCAGTTTGTCATAACCGGATATACTCAGGCACATCCCATCAGCGCTCCAATCGGTAATGTCAGCCTTGACCTCAGCAATTCAGAAGCTGTAATTCGTGCCATGATGCTCTTCATAGCAGCAGTACTTGGCTCCTTGATACCATCCTACCAGATGACAAAAAGAAGTCTTCTCGACCTTATATGGAGTTCTAACTGATGATTGAGGCTAAAGATATCAAAAGAACTTTCCTGATGGGAAAAGTGGAAGTACAGGCCTTGAAAGGTGTCAGTCTGAACATTGAGAAAGGAGAATTTATTGCCATTGTTGGCCCAAGTGGTAGCGGCAAGACAACAATGCTCAACCAGCTTGGAATTCTTGATACACCCACATCAGGAGAGATCATTATTGACTCTACAAACATATCGGAACTTACCGACAGGGAGAAGATCAGATTCCGGCTCAATAACCTTGGATATGTGTTCCAGGATTATGCGCTCATTCCCACTCTTACAGGTCTTGAAAATGTGTATCTTCCACTGATGATGCAGGGTCATCCACAAAAAGAGCTGGAAGAAAAGGCAACGAATATACTGGAAGCCGTGAGCCTTGCAGATAGAATGCATCATCTCCCATCTGAAATGAGCGGTGGGCAGCAGCAAAGAGTTTCGATTGCAAGAGCACTGGTGCATGAGCCGAAAATCCTTTTTGCCGATGAACCATGCGCCAATCTTGACAGTACGGCATCCAGACAGGTGCTCGAGCTTTTCAGCAACTTCAACAAAAAGAACCAGCAGACCATCGTCATGGTCACCCATGAGGAGTGGCATCTGGATTATGTTGACAGGGTGATTACTCTAAAGGATGGTCTGCTTGCAGATTGAATTGTGATGTAAAATGGAGGATAAAGCTCACTGCATTTTCCGACATTCCTCATGCCTGAAACAATCCACAAGATGGTCATTTACCATTCCCACAGCCTGCATGAAAGCATAGATTATCGTGGGACCCACAAAATTGAATCCTCTCTTTTTCATGTCCTTGCTTATCTTTTCAGAAAGCTCAGTTTTTGCAGGAATATCCTGCATGGACTTCAATGAGTTTTGTATTGGTTTCCCTTCAGGCAGGAATGTCTTGAGATAAGCATCAAAAGAGCCGAACTCATTCCTGGTCTCAATGAATGCCTTTGCATTATTGACAGCAGAACGCACTTTCAGTTTGTTCCTGATGATACCCTGATCCTGCAAAAGTTCGGCAACCTTCTTTTCATCATAAGCAGCAACTTTCTCGAAATCAAAATCATCAAAGGCTTTCCTGTAATTCTCCCTTCTTTTCAGGATAGTGTCCCAGCTAAGTCCTGCCTGTGCACCCTCAAGTATCAGAAACTCAAAAAGCTTCCTGTCATCATGTTCAGGAACTCCCCATTCTGTATCATGATACTCAATTTCATGTTCGTTTGTTTCAGCCCACTCACATCTAACTTTCATATATTTCAGAGAGATATCAAAGCTTTTATAGTTTCTTTTAGAGAATCCTGTATGGGAATGGTGGGCATGAAGAAAACCGTTTATGATAAAAGTGCCAAGAACTATGATAGCTGGTACGACAGGAATCCTATTGTCTACGCTTCGGAAATAGAAGCCATTCAAAAACTGATACCACCTGTTTCTGGAAAAAACAGCATAGAGATAGGAGTGGGTACAGGCCGGTTTGCATCGAAACTTGGTATCAACTGCGGAATCGATCCTTCTGTCAGTATGCTGGAAATAGCAGCAAGCAGGCAGATCAGATGCATAAAAGGAGTTTCTGAATCGCTTCCTGTTAAAAGTTCATCCATGGGACTTGCCCTGATAGTTACAAGTTTCTGTTTAATGGAGGCAAACCTGACACTGGAAGAAGTGTATCGTATCCTGACTCCTGAAGGAGACTTTATTATCGCTTTTGTCGAAAAGAACAGTATTCTCGGTGAGAAGTATCGTAAAAAAGCATCAAAAAGCAGGTTCTACAGAAATGTTGTTTTTCGCACTACAGAAGATATTATAGCAATGTTGAAAGAACACGGGTTCGGTGATATAACTGTCATGCAGACACTTTTCAAGCCCCTGAATCTAATTCAGCAGCCGGAAGAGGCAGAGGAAGGATTTAGAAGAGGTTCCTTTGTAGTTCTAAAAGCAAGATGTATAAAGAAGCAATGAACATTTTTTATGTAGATAGCAGGAGGAGAATATCTTGGGGAAAATAGGGAAAGAGTTCATGGAAAAAACACAGTACCGTTATCTGGACAGGTCAGATCAGTCAATGGGATATCCTAACCCTGATCTGGAACTTGGCGCAGAAGAGAAGGACAAAGTAATTGATCTTCCTTTGCCAGCGGACATTAAAGTTGAGAATATTGACCTCAGAAGAGCGATAGAAAAGAGAACAAGTGTCAGAAACTACAGTTCAGAACCGCTTTCACTGGAAGAACTTTCCTACCTGCTCTGGTGTACCCAGGGAGTGAAGGAAGTCGTCAGAACCGCTGCAACTTTCAGGACAGTACCGTCAGCAGGAGCAAGACACGCTCTGGAAACATATATTCTCGCAAACAATGTCAAAGGACTTGAAAGAGGGCTTTACAGATTTCTTCCCATCGAACACAAACTTGTGGAAATAAACACAGAAAAGGACATTGCAACAAAGATCAGACGTGGATGTCTGGATCAGGCTTTTGTAACCACCAGTGCTGCTACTTTCATCTGGACAGCAGTTCCCTACAGAATGACATGGAGATACGGGCAGAGAGGTTACAGGTACCTGCATCTCGATGCCGGTCACGTGTGCCAGAACCTCTATCTAAGTGCGGAATCCGTGAACTGTGGTGTTTGTGCCATTGCAGCATTCCTTGATGAAGAGATGAATCCTGTAATGGGAATCGATGGTGAGAACGAGTTTGTGATCTATGTTGCAACCGTGGGGAAAAAGTGAAAGATGAGGATGCAATGGCTGCAAAAAAGGAGGATAATCCCAATGCTAAAAGTGATGACTATAAAACCGTCACAAAAGAACTTATGATTATTCCAGGTGTTGGAAAAACAATTGCAGACGACCTCTGGTATCTCGATATCCGCAGTGTTTCAGAGCTTAAGGACAGAGACCCGGAAGAACTATACCAGCAATTATGCGATTTTCAGGGTATGCATGTAGACAGGTGCATGCTCTATGTTTTCAGGGAAGCGGTTTATTTTGCATCAAATGATGAGCATGACCCTGAACTTTTAAAATGGTGGAACTGGAAAGACTGAGACTTTCCAGAAATCAGTTCATTAATTCATTTTTACTATTCACACTTCAATTTCAAGACCCAGATAATCCCTGAGAATCGTGAAAGCCATTGCAGGCGGGAAAGCACCGACTTCAGTGATAATGAGATCAATGTACTCTGCCGGGGTTACATCGAATGCAGGATTCCTGACTTTTACATTCGGAAGCTCCTTAAGAATATCAGCATCTATTACCTCATCGCTGGAACGGTCCTCAATTTCAACCATCTCACCAAGGAGAGTGCGAGGGCTGAATTTATAGGTCTCTGCAGCCACGATAAGGTTCCTGCGGGCTTCCTGAGCTGCCAATGCAAGCTGGGAAGTACCGATTTTGTTTATGAGTGCTCCGTTAACGGAAATTGAATCAGCACCAACTACAACAAGATCAACTTCTTTCATTGTCAGCCTCACAGCTGAATCAACGATAAGAGTTGTAGGAATACCATAGTCGTTCAGTTCCCTGATAGTGATGAAACCCTGTCTTCGGGGTCTGGATTCTGTGGCTATGACTGAAATGTCCTTACCCTGATCAAAGGCTGTTTTGATGATTGAGAGTGCTGCATGGGAATTGCAATGTGTCATTATGACATCGCCATCATGGATGCGCTCTGCACCTATCTTTCCTATTTTACCAAGTGCCTGATCTGCATTTGTTATGAATTTCTCTGCGTTCTTTGCAATCTCATCAATCGCGTCATAAACATTGGTTGCACTGTGCCTTTTTGTAAGGGCAACTGCATTTGGAAGAGAGACTGCTGTTGGTCTGGTGTCCACAAGTGTTTTTGCGGCTTCTTCCAGCTTTACATTGAACTCACTTAAAGGAAGTGATTTCAGTGTCATTACATAGTCCCTCAGTGCTGCAGAAGCTGCAACTGCAATTCTTCCGGCACCCCTGATCTCCATCGTCTTTATCTTCTCTGCTGTAGTATTCAGGTCTTCCATAGCATTCATATTTATAAGTCGTAGTCAAAGAATTTATATTTAGCCAGTCAATCAATGGTAAAAAACGGAGACATGAAGCATGTACCAGCCTGATTTCCAGTATAATGACAGAATAGTGCGACTACTAGCACGAATACATGCAGCAAGAGAGATAATTCTCAACACACATGTACCGCCTGCATGGGAAAGAAGGCTACAGATCAACAATCTTTTCAGACTTACATACCATGCCACAAGTCTTGAAGAGAACGGGCTTTCCATCAGGCAGGTTACAAAACTTGTAAACGGGCAGGATATTTTCGGAGATGAGACTGATAAGAAACAGGTGCTGAACTTCCTGGAACTAAATGAATACCTGCAGGAAATGGATTATGATGAAATAACCGAGGATACAATATTCACACTTCACAGAATTGCCATGAAGGATATGGTTCCTGATGAGGAGAGAGGAAAATATCGTACCACCATTGCTGAAGGTTTCATGGAACCAGAAAGAGTCAGATATTGCATCAGGGACCTGCTGGAGTGGGCATACGGTGAGGAATCAGATGACATACTTCCAACACTGAAGGCAGGTATAGTCCTTTTTGAGCTTTATCGGATGCATCCTTTTGAAAAAGGAAACTGCACCATCGCCACTAGTATTTCGTCCTATATGCTTGCACAGAATTTCAGGGAAGCAAAGAAACTATTCACCATTGAGGAATTCTTCAACCAGAGAAAAAGGGACTATTTTGAAAAACTTGAAGGAAGAGGGAATAGTAAACCTGACATCAATGAATGGCTGGAATATTATCTCTATGGACTTGCCCTTAAGGTCTCAAGGGTTGAGAATGCGGTGCTGAATATCAGCCGTGATTACGGAACCATTGGAAAATATATCCAAACCGGACTGAAAGATCGCCAGCTGGAAGCTATCAAATTTGCCCGTGAGATGGGAAAGATCACTAACAAGGAACATCAGAAATTATGTGATCTGAGTGTTTCAACCTCAAAACGTGACCTTCAGGACCTGGTTCAGAAAAAAATCTTCATACAAGTAGGAAGAACCGGAAGAGGGACCTACTATAAACTCAGGTTTGACCATCTTGACGAACTCATATGAGTTTGAAAAATGGGATTAATTGGATTTAAACAAACAAAAAGAGAGTTTAATCACAAGCATTCTGTAACTATGCTTGTATAGATCTTGTTCATAAGAGCATAGTATCCTGAAAGCTCCTTGTATATCTCTTCTGCAACATCCTCGTGATATGTGTGAGTTGTCATGTTCCGGTCATCGGTCATGTAAAGCGCCTGCATGCTCTCATCCTCATTTATGAGATGCATTTTGAAAGCTTCACGGAAGCATGATTTAGGAGAATTGCATATCACTCCTTCCCTTTCCAGGAGATACTCTTTTACAAGTTTCCAGATGGCTTCAAAGGTGTATTCAAAACGCTGGATAGCAGCATCCCTGATTATTACGGAATATGGTTCGTCCATTATTTCCTGAAGAGTCTCAAGGGCTCTTTTTGCAACCTTTGCTTTCATTCCGATTTTACACTGCATTTCCCTTTCTCTTTCCATAATTCTCCCTCTTTAAGCACCTGCTGCCTGAAATCCTCAGAAACTGCGGAAAGGTCTACAAGGTCCACAGTATAGGGAATGTTCATCTCTTCTAATTCTGCTCTCAAAACAGTTATCTTTTTTCTGTCAAAACAACCGGCCGACAGGATTCCAATATCAATATCGGATGTACTATGAGCATTTCCTTTTGCCCTTGAACCGAACAGGAATATACTGACATCCTCATTTTCAAAAGCCTGAAGGACAGCAGCTTTGACTTTTTGTATTGATAAATCGAATACTTCTGATCTTTCAGCCATTTTGATTCCTATAATGATTTTGTATATAAGATAATTATATTCTTTAGAAATTACAGCTTTAAATTATTTACCGACTGCATATGCAAATAAAAATACTCAAAACCGATTTTAACTAAAAGTCACATAGAATTATTGAAGATTATGTCCGGCAGAATTCCAGTTTCTGATGAATCCATCCTGACACTCTGGATGAGAATTGAAGTAGGAAAACTAAACGATGGACTTGTTTCTGAACGTAAGAGCCTTGCCCAGCTATTAACGGAAGAAAGACCTGTATCCAGAACAAAGGCAGGAAACGAACATGTCTTTGATAAAGATATACTGGAAGAACTGGGAAATAAACTGCCAACCGACCTGCAAAGGAACCTAAAGATACCCATTATCTTTTTTTCAGATAACAGGGTTCCTGACAGTTGTTATCTCAATGACCCCATAGCTCTTGAAGCTTTACAGATCTTGGGGGAAATGAGTAAAATGAGAAGGATGCAACAGGGAAAATTATGGATTGGCAGGTCCATAGCTTATACAATTATGAAGAAGTATCTGAGTGTTGTACAGATAGCTATGATGTAAGAAATTAATGGATACTCACTTTTTAATTGAATCAACAATAGCAAATATGTAATATTTCGATCATTATACCATCAGATGATTACCATGACCACGATCTCATCCATTAACCCAACAACAGGAAAAGTTATCAGCGAAGTTGAAATGCATACTGATGAGCAGGTGAGCCAGATGCTTAAAAAATCTGCTGAAACGTTCAGGGAATGGAAAAGAACTGATGTTTCAGAGCGTAATGAGCTTCTGAAGAACTTTGCTGAGATCTTACGGAAAAACAAGGATGAGTATGGGAAACTCATTACTACCGAGATGGGTAAGGTAATGAAGCAGGCTGTTCCAGAGGTTGTAAAATGTGCCACCATGTTTGATTATTTTGCCGATAATGCCGAGAAGATGCTTGAACCTGAGCCTGCGGAAGAAGGAGCATGCGACCAGATGATCCACTACGAACCAATGGGAACTGTGCTTGCGATAAAACCATGGAACTTCCCGTTCTGGCAGGTTCTCAGTGCAGCAGCACATGTGCTGGCCGGTGGAAATGTAATGCTGCTCAAACATTCGAGTTATGTTCCCCTGTGTGCCCTTGAAATCGAGAATATTTTCCTTGATGCCGGATTTCCTGAAGGCGTCTTCCAGACAATGATAGTGGATGGAAAAACTGCATCCTCACTTATTTCACGGGATGAAGTGAAAGCCGTATCATTCACAGGAGGATACGATTCAGGACAGAAGGTTGCTGAACTTGCAGCCCATAACATGAAGAAATTCGTGCTGGAACTTGGTGGAAGTGATCCCTTCATAGTCCTTGATGATGCAAATGTTGAAATGGCAGCGAAGGTTGCTGTTCCAAGCCGTTTCATAAATACCGGACAGACCTGCATCGCTGCCAAACGTTTTATAGTCATGGAAGAGGTTGCTGAAGAGTTCACGGAAAAGTTTGTGGAAAAAACTCTTGATCTGAAGATCGGTGACCCAATGGAACCTGAAACAGACATTGGCCCAATGGTCAGAAATGAGCAGATGCTTGTACTTGAAGAACAGGTCAAGGATGCGATATCAAAAGGTGCAAGCCCTCTTGTCCCCGGTGGAAGAATTGCAGGTGAAGGCTACATGTATTCTCCTACTGTTCTCAGCGGAGTTATAAAAGACATGAAAGTAATGACAGAGGAGACTTTCGGACCTGTGGCACCGATTATTACTGTAAAAACCGAAGAAGAAGCCATCGAACTTGCAAACGATTCCGAATTCGGACTTGGTGCAAGTGTGTGGAGCCAGAAACGTGACAGGGCTATGAGAATTGCATCTGAGCTTGAAACCGGAATGGTAGGAGTGAACTCATTCTGCACACCGCAGGCATGCCTGCCATTTGGCGGAGTTAAGAAAAGCGGCATGGGCAGAGAGCTTTCAAGACATGGATTCCTTGAGTTTATGAATATTAAGTCTGTGAAGCTGATGTAAAGAGACTTTAGTCTCATTTTTTCTTTTATTATAAGTAACCGCACGCACTATATTCAGAAATGTTATTCGGCGTGAGCTCTACAATTTCAATACCACTCATTTCCCTTTCTCCACATAACCCGAAGATGCATAATTAGAACATTGTCTAAAAAAAGAAAAATGAAAGAAACAAAGATTTACTCACAATCATAAGATTGTGCTAATCTTTTAAAGTCCTTGTCTCAATAATATCTATAGACAACATTAGATTCCTTAGATGCGAAAGGCTTGCTAAGCAATTATATATCATGTCAACTATTATATAAAAGAATGAATCTGGCTTGTTAAAGCCTTTATTCCAATAATAAGTGAGAGGAATTCCAATTGGGGAAAATTAAGTCTGTTAATCCTGCAACAGGGGAATTGAACGAAGAATTTGACCTCTATTCTCAGCAGGTTGTGGATCAGAAGATAGGAGAGTCCCGAAAAACATTTGCTCAATGGAAAAACGAACCTCTTTTTGAAAGAACCTTTTCCATCGAATGCGTAGGTGAGGTTCTAAGAGACAGAAAAGAAGAGCTTGCAGAGCTTATAACAAGAGAAATGGGCAAACCTATCAGGGAGTCACTGTCGGAAATTGAAAAGTGCGCATGGACATGTGATTATTTCGCGAAGAACGCTGAAAGCTTTCTTGCATCCGAATTTGTGGAAACTGACGCTGAAATATCCGGGTATATCTATGAACCGGTGGGAGTTATACTCAGTATAATGCCCTGGGATTTTCCATTCTGGCAGGCATTAAGATTTGGTATTCCTGCTGTTGCTGGTGGAAATACTGTGTTGCTGAAACATGCCAGTAATGTTCCCATGTGTGCTCTTGAAATTGAGAACATTTTTATTGAAGCCGGATTTCCAGAAGGAGTTTTCCAGACACTTCTGGTAGATGGCAACACTGCATCATCACTGATTTCAAGGGATGAAATAAACGCTGTTTCTTTTGCAGGAAGTCGTCCCGGTGGAGAAAAGGTAGCTGAAGCCGCAGGAAAAAGCATCAAGAAGTTCATCCTTGAACTTGGTGGCAGCGACCCTCTGATAGTGATGGAAGATGCAGATGTTGATAAAGTAGCCAAAGCAGCGGTTACAGCCAGATTCCAGAACTGCGGACAAAGCTGTATTGCAGCCAAACGTTTACTAGTTGATGAGAAAATTGCCGGAGATTTCACAGAGAAATTCACAAATCATGTAAAAGATCTCAAAATTGGAGATCCTATGGACCTTGCTACGGATATAGGACCTATGGCAGGTGAAATTCAAATAGAGAGCCTGGAAGAGCAGATCAGACAGAGCATGAGATCAGGAGCAAAAATAATTCTTGAAGGTGGCAGGACAGATGAGGATGGATATTTTTACAAACCTGTTATCCTCAGTAATGTAAATGAGACTGCTCCTGTTGTCGTGGAAGAAACGTTCGGACCTGTTGCACCCATAATAACTTTCAATAATGAGGAAGACGCTATTAAAATAGCCAACAATACTGAATTCGGGCTTGGAGCCAGCATCTGGAGCAGGGATAAGCAGAAAGCCATGAAAATGACAAAACACATCGAAGCCGGTGTCATAACTGTCAACAACATTGTATCATCTGATCCAAGGCTTCCTTTCGGAGGAATGAAAAAGAGCGGAATCGGAAGGGAGATGTACCGCCATGGGATGCTGGAATTTATGAACGTGAAATCCATGAAGGTGTATTAAAAATGAAAGCTAGCGATCTTTTTGTGAAATGTCTTGAAAACGAGGGAGTAGAATACATATTCGGAGTGCCGGGAGAGGAAACCATCGACCTTACCGAATCACTCAGAAAATCAAAGATAAAATTCATCCCCACAAGACATGAGCAGAGTGCTGCTTTCATGGCAGACATGTATGGAAGGCTCACCCACAAGCCAGGGGTGTGTCTTGCAACACTGGGACCAGGAGCCACAAATCTTATTACCGGTATTGCAGATGCCCAGCTTGACAGGGCACCCCTTGTAGCGATCACCGGACAGTCTGCCCTTGAAAAAACACACAAGGAATCGCATCAATATATCGACATTGTAACGGCTTTCAAGCAATTCACAACCTGGAATTCAAAAATTACAAGACCTGATTTCATTCCGGAGATCGTTCACAAGGCTTTTGATATTGCAACAGATAGACCCGGAGCCACTCATATCGAGCTTCCAGAGGATGTGGCCAAAGAAGAAACATCAAAAGAACCCATAATAAAGAAGAACTATCCTCATATTAGTCTTCTTGATGAAAGTGAGCTTAAGAAAGCTGCAAAAATGATCAAAGAAAGTTCAATGCCAATAATCCTTGCTGGTAATGGAGTTTTCAGAGAGAATGCAGCCAGTGAACTCAGCAGACTTGTCCAGTTCTCAGGACTTCCCGTTGTTACAACATTCATGGGAAAAGGTGCAATACCTGCCGATGATCCTCACTATCTAGGTTCGATGGGAATCAAGGATCATGACCACATAATGTGTGGTTTTGAAATGGCTGACCTTGTAATATGTGTGGGTTTTGATTATGTCGAGTACACTCCTAAATTCTGGAACCCTGACAAATCAAAGAAGATAATTCACATCCACACAGACCACCCCGAAATTGATGAAACATATATTCCTGATATACTGCTTGTTGGAAGCATCAGGCAGACGCTTTTCAGCATCAGGCAGCAATGTGATTTTGAAAAGGAAATGCATGAAAGATTCCAGAAGGTTCGCGCCAGGATGAAAGCAGAAATTGAGGACTACGCCGAAGACATGTCTTTCCCTATGAAACCACAGAAGATACTCTCAGATGTACGAGAAACCATGGACCGTGGAGATATACTCATCAGCGATGTCGGTGCTCATAAATTGTGGATTGGAAGACTTTTCCCTGCATACGAACCGAATACGGTTTTCATTTCAAACGGACTGGCAACCATGGGATTTGCACTTCCAAGTGCCATTGCAGCAAGTATTATTAAACCTGAAAAAAAGGTTGTTGCTATTGCAGGGGATGGCGGTTTCCTTATGAATCTTCAGGACCTTGAAACTGCTGTAAGGCTTGGCTGCAATTTTGTTGTCGTTATTTTTGACGATTCAAAATATGGACTTATTGAATGGCATGAGAAAAAAGCCTTCAACGAGACCATGGGAATCGAGTTTACTAATCCTGACTTTGTTAAGCTGGCAGAGAGTTTTGGTGCTAAAGGAGTAAGGCTTGAAAGTGCTGAAGAGTTAAAACCAAAGCTTGCAGAGGCTCTTAAGGCAGGCGGTGTCTGGATTCTGGATGTTCCTGTGGACTATTCTGAGAACATAAAGCTTACAGAGAAATTGAAACACAATTTCTGCGAAATATAAGTTAAATTTAACATATGAGATCCACATATTTAAAATGTCGAATATGGGGAGACCTCGATGAAAGAAGAATATGATGCTTTTGTAATCGGTACTGGGGCTGCCGGGGCAACATTTGCATATAAATTAAATGCTGCCGGATGGAAAGTAGGAATCGCCGACAACAGAGAATATGGTGGTACCTGTGCCTTAAGAGGATGTATTCCAAAGAAAGTACTTGCAGGTGTGTCCAATATAGTTGATGAACACAACAGAATGCTTGGTAAGGGTATTAAAGGCGATAAAATTTTCATTGACTGGTCTTCACTTGTAGATTACAAAAGAACTTTTACTGAGGATCAGCCTCTGCAAAGTGAAAAAGGATACACTGACAACGGGATCGATGCATATCACGGAACCGTACGTTTTGAGAATGAATCCACTTTGTCCGTGGGAGAAAAAAAGATCGCTTCCAGATATATAATTATCACAACCGGTTCAAAACCTCGCAGACTTAACATCCCGGGTGAGGAATATCTTGTCACAAGTGGAGAGTTCATGGAACTTGATGAATTGCCAAAAAAGATCATATTTGCCGGTGGTGGATACATTTCCTTTGAGTTCGCTCATATCGCAGCAAGAGCCGGATGTGACGTAACAATTTTACAAAGAGGTAACAGAGTACTAAAGCAATTCGACCATGACCTTGTGAACATGCTCGTCAAAGCTTCTGAGGAAGCAGGCATCCATGTGATCAAAGGGAAAGAACTCAAAAATATAGAAAAGATATCTCATGGTTTTAAGGTGACCACCTGCTGTAAGGACGGTGAAAAAGATGAGATATTCTTTGCGGATATGATCGTCCACGGTCTGGGAAGAGTTCCGGCTATTGAAGAACTACAGCTTGATAAAGGCAATGTGATACTTGATAAAGGGAACATATCCCTTAACGAATATTTCCAGAGTGTTTCCAACCCCAGAGTATATGCAGCAGGCGATTGCATACGTCCGGGTCCTGCTCTCACCCCTGTTGTGAGCTTCCAGGCAGATATTGCTGCTACGAATATACTTGAAGGAAATAAAGAAGTTGCTGATTACACTGTCATACCTTCCACAGTGTTCACGATACCACCTCTGTCAGGCGTAGGTATCACGGAAAGCGATTCATCAAAGGACCACAAGGTACTTTTCTATGACATGAGCCAGTGGTATTCTTCCAGAAGAATTAATTCCGGATATGCTGCCTCCAAAGTAATAATAGATGAGTCCAGTGATCTTATACTGGGAGCACATCTGCTGGCACCAAATTCAGAAGAGGTCATCAATCTTTTTGCAATGGCCATGAGATATGGCCTGACAGCAACTCAATTAAGATCAATGGTATTTTCATATCCAAGCGTAGCATATGATTTAAACTACATGTTAAAATGATCAGCAATTTCCATAACATTGATATCCGAAATTGTTTTCGACAAAATCGGGAGGAAATAACAGTGACAATTGATTTGAAAGGGATTTAACATGACCCGGCATATAGTTCTTGGAAACCAGTCCCTTCTTGTAAACATTGACAAATGGTTACAGGTCAGAGACATATATTTTCCCTATGTAGGACAGGAAAATCACTTATCAGGGCATGCACAGAAGATCGGGGTATATGTTGACGGGAATCTTTCATGGATAAATGATCCCGGATGGGAAAGAAAACTTGCCTACCGCAAAAGCACACTTATATCAGAAAACCATGCCACAAATCCACATATTGGAATTGAGATCGTACTTGAAGAGTGTGTTCATTTTGAACATAACATATTCCTGCGTAAAGTCATTATAAAGAATATGAGGGATTATCAGAGAGAAATACGCCTTTTTTTCAATCAGGATTTTCACCTTTATGGAAACGGTATCGGAGATACAGCAATCTACCAGATGAATCACAATGTAATCGTACATTATAAGAATTCGAGATACTTTCTCATAGGAGCACTGAAATCTGACAGAAGTGAAGATATCACAAGCGATATTGACGATTTTGCCATTGGAAAGGCAGAATACAAGGGTCTACAGGGAACATTTAAAGATGCGGAAGATGGGATCCTTTCCAGAAATCCAGTGGCACAGGGAACTGTTGATTCTACCATAGGTATTCATTTTGAAATACCTGCTGATGCGGAAAAAGCAATGTACTATTATATTATAGCAGGAGAGAATTTCCAGGATATTTATGAACTGAACAGCTTCATCAGGGAAAAAGGACCACAGAATATTCTGGAAGAAACCGTGAAAGACAATCTTTCATGGTTATCCAAAATATCAATAGACATATCCGGTCTGGACCAGAATATCTCTGAACTATACAGACGTTCTCTTCTCATAATAAAAACACAAACCGACAAGAGAGGGGCTATTCTTGCTGCAAACGATTCCGATAACATGCAATTTAATAAGGACACATACAGTTATATGTGGTCCAGGGATGGGGCACTGACTGCTGTTGCAATGATAAAAGCAGGTTATCCTGAATTCACAAAGCCTTTTTTCCTTTTTTGCAGAGATGTGCTCTGGTGGCCAGGTTGTATGCTTCATAAATACAACCCCGACAGGACACTCGGAAGTAGCTGGCATCCCTGGGTAGAATTTGGTAAACCCTCTTTACCAATTCAGGAAGATGAAACAGCACTTGTTATCCACGCCCTATGGCAATACTACGAAGCAACGAAAGATATTGATTTTATAAAGGAGCTCTATGAACCTCTGATAAAAAAGGCAGTCTTTTTTATGAACAGTTACCGCTATCCCAACGAACTGCCTCGTGAAAGCTATGATCTATGGGAGGAAAGAAGGGGTGTTTTCACATTCACTGCTTCCGCTGTCTATGCGGGATTAACGGCAGGAGAGAAATTAGCTGATCTCTTCGAAGACCATGAAACCTGCACTATTTGCAGGGATACATACCTGGGTTTAAGGAGTGGTATAATTGAGGAGCTGTATGATTCTGAAAATAAGATATTCCTTAGAGGTGTCAACTACACGGATGGTGACATCGATAAAAAAACAGCAGACAATACTGCTGACAGCAGTGTCTATGCTGTTTTTGATTTCAATGTCCTGCCCGCAGATGATCCCAGGGTGGAAAGTACAATGACAAAAATGGAGAGAAAACTGTGGGTGGAACAAAAGGGCGGCCTTGCACGGTATGAGAACGATCAGTACCATCGTCAAAGTGATACGATTCCCGGTAATCCGTGGATCATCTGCACTCTATGGCTTGCCAAATGGTACATCGCAAAAGCAAAGGATCCCGAAAGTCTTGCAAAACCACTTGAACTTATCAAATGGGTGGCAAACTGCTCCCTTGAGACGGGAATTATGCCAGAACAGGTACACCCTTTCACAGGGGAACCTTTGTCAGTAGCTCCCCTGACATGGAGTCATGCAGAATTTGTGGATACTTTAAATAAATATATTGAAAAACAAAAATCGTTTGTCTGACCCCATCTTAGCAGATGATTATGCATTGATAGGCATATTGTGAGGTGAAGATTAATGGAAACAAATACACATAATAAAAGAAATAAGTTTGAATGTGAAGTCTGTAAGATGACATTCCCCACTCAGGAAGAATATGAAAAACACATGCGCCAAAATCACAATCAATAAAAGGATAATCTGACATTGGAAAAATCCCACAACCAACAGCATTGCAGTACTCACTGCTTTCATCGGCAGCGGCGGTCTCGGAGAAATAATATTCCAGGGACTTATAGGATACAACACAACTACCCTTCTTGCAGGCGCTATACCTGCTATCATGCTTGCAATAATGATAGATGCATCTTTTACAATGCTTGAGAAAAAAGTTACTCCCGGCTATTCCAGTGAATAAGACTAGGCATTAAGCCAATACTTTTAATCCTTCATTGCGTTAGAGCAAAAAGACAGAAAAATGAGCCTGAAGGACGAGCTTAAGGGAAAGATTTCTGAAAAGGGACTTGAAAAACTGCCCAACCGTTTCGATATTGTAGGGGACATTGCTGTTGTATCCATACCTGATGAGCTGGAAAGCTACAAAGAAGATATAGCCTGTGCTATCACTGGAAGGATGCAGAATATCAAAAATGTGCTGAACAAAGTCTCAAAACTTGAAGGCAACAGGAGAGTTGCAGGTTTTGAGATCATTGCAGGAAACAGCACAGAAACCATCCACAAAGAGTTCGGGTTCTCTTACAAAATTGACCTCAGACAATCTTTTTTCAATGGTAGGCTCTCTTATGAGCGAAAAAGAGTGGCATCCCTGATAAAACCAGAAGAAAATATACTTGTGCCTTTCAGCGGAGTAGGACCTTTTGCTATACCTGCTGCTGCGTCTGCTGCCAGTGTAGTTGCAGTGGAAATGAACCGGGCCGCCTGCAAGTCTTTTATAACAAACCGCAGACTCAATGGACTTGAAGATAAAATACATATTATCAATGCCGATGCCAACAGCATACCAAATCTACTAAAAACTGAGTTTGACAGGGCAATAATACCGACACCCTATGGCATGGATCATTTTCTTGAAACCATTTCTCCACTAGTAAAAAAGGGAGGATTCATTCATTTCTATACCTTCAAACCAAAAGAGAAGATTCCGGAACTCATCAAAAGATATGAAAGTATGGGATTTGAAGTCCTGTTCCATCGAAGATGTGGAAATGTGGCACCCGGAATTAGCAGATGGGTCTTTGACCTAAAAAATGAGATTTTATTTTAAAAAAGGAAACGATATGAGAAAGATTAACTTTCTCACATTGATTCAGGTGCACCGATACCAAGGGTATCAAGAGCGTTTGCAAGGACTATCCTTGCACAGTTCACAAGAGCCAGCCTGCTTGCTCTGATGTCATCCTCTTCTGCACTTACCACAGGCACGAACCTGTAGAACTGGTTGAATGCATCTGCAAGTTCCCTGGCATATATGGCTATTGTATGTGGTTTCAAATCTTTTGCACATACATCAATGATACTATCAAAGGCTGCCATCTTCTTGATAAGGTCAACCTCGGTATCCTCGGTAAGAAGTGAGGGATCAATTTCCTCTGCAGGGTTCCACTTGCCTTCCTCTTCTGCCTTTTTGAGAATATTGCATGCCCTTGCATGTGAATATTGAATGAAAGGAGCTCCCTGCTTCTCAAAGTCAAGTGCCTCTTTCCAGTCGAAGACAGTGGATTTCTCAGGTGATACTTTCACGATATCATACCTGACAGCACCGATACCGACCATGCTGGCAACATCTTTTTTGAACTCGTCTTCCATCTCAGGTCTGCGCTTGTCGACCTCAGCATAAGCACGTTCCTCTATCTGGTCCAGCAGGTCATCAGCGGAAATGAACTTTCCACGGCGGGTACTCATGGAACCTTCTGGAAGTGAGACGAACTCGAAAATTACAATTTCAGGCTCTTTCTTGCCTATAGCATTAAGAGTTGCTTTAAGCTGTCCTGAAATGAGTTTGTGGTCTGCACCCAGAACATCGATCATCCTGTCTGCACGCTCGCCTTTCCACTCATGGTAAGCAAGGTCACGTGTTGTATAAAGAGAAGTTCCGTCAGTACGCTGGATAACAAGGGTCTTTTCAAAACCGTAATCTGCAAGGTCTACTACAAGAGCACCGTTGTCATCTGAAGTTCTTCCGGTTGCCTTGATCTCCTCGACTATCCTGGAAACCGCACCTGAACGGATAAAACCGGATTCATGTGGGAAACTGTCATGACTGACATTCATTCTCAGAAGGGTCTGCTTGATGCCTGTTACAGCAAATTCCACGGCTTCAGCGAAGCTCTTAATGGTTTCCTCATCACCACTTTCAACAAGCTGCATGCGTTTGTCAATTTCTGCAACCTTGTCAGGTTCTTCGTTAAGGATAACATTTGCCTTGATGTAAACATCTGCTATAGCGTGATCAGGCTTCTTTGATGTGTCGAACTCAAAAAGTGAGAGTGCCCATGAAACAATAGCGATCTGGCGACCCATGTCATTGACATAGTACTGGGTCTCGACTTCATAACCTGCTTTCTTGAGGATTCTGACAAGTGTGTCACCGATAATGGAATTGCGTATGTGACCTACGTGAAGCGGACCGTTAGGGTTGGCAGAAGTGTGCTCAAGAAGTATTTTTCCTTCACAGAAATTACCGCCGAAGTTTTCCTTTTCCTCAAGGATTGCTTTTACAGTATTGTCCACATAATTGCGACCTGCATCAATATTGATGTAAGGACCAACGGTTTTGATAGCACCTATCAGGGAACCGTCAGGTAAGTCAATTGCAGCGACTATTTTGTCAGCAAGCTCTTTTGGGTTGCACTTTGCCTGTGCAGCCAGCCTGAAAGCCACCTTTGAAGCAATATCCGCATGCTGTGATGGCTCAAGCCCAAGGTCATCTACTTCATATCCAAGGGATTTCAGGGCAATGTCAAGAGCCTCTGTAACCTGTCTTTTAAATTCTAGGAACAAAAATAACACCTACACTAATAATTAGATCAGACACCGGTACTGAATCTCAGAATGGCTACTATTCCACCGAATGCATTCAGAAGCTGGGAACCTTCATCGAAGTCGGTTGATATGAACTCAACCTGTGTTGCCATCTGGTCAGCAAGCTCTGAGAGTTCATCTACGATATCCACTCTTTCTATTAATTCCATATTGGAACCACATACAGGGCATGGAATGTTGGAAGTATCCTCTTCTCCCGGTTTGAAATTTCGGGTGATTCCACCTTCGTAATCTCCGTTGGGACATTTAAGAGTGAGTCTCTCAGCTCTTAATCCCTCTGAGATCATAAGAATCTCTACTGCGCCGATATTCAGGTTCTCACGGACCTGGGCTTCTCCATATGCAGCCTTGCCGGAATCAGAAACAAGTTCTGTAAAGAAACGCTGCATGAGCTTTTTCTCAACCATAAGGTCAAGGTCTGAAAGTCTTTCGCTGGCAGCGTTCACCAGTTCATTGAGACCTGATTCATCGGTGTATGCTACATCAAAGAGACCAAGTACCTTTTTCTGGATCTCGTGGTGCAGGAACTCTCCTGACTCAAACTCTTCCTTTGTAGGGGAAGGACCACCGATAAGGACACCTTCGAAGTCCTTGTGGTCTATTGTCAGGAAAACATCGCTGGCAGCATCACCTATACGCTTGTAGAAATCATGAATTGCAATAAGCCTGAGCTGCTGGAACCTGTGAGCACTCTGACCTCCTTTTCTCTGTTTTCCCGGAACAGTAGATGTCAGGTTTCTGTGAGCTTCTATGCGCTTTCCTACAAGAAGACCAACTGTTGCTTCTCTTCTGTCAAGAACCAGAAGACCGTATGTCTTTGCATCCTTAAGCATTTCCTCAAGTGGTTCAAGGAAGAATGCGGAATCACAGTGATATCTGTATGTGACAATTGGCTGAGGAGGTTCGAGTATGCGTGTTTCCATGTTAGTCTTGTTTGCACCGATATCCACAGCACCTGTGAAAAAAACAATACCATTCTCAGGAACTTCCACATATCTGAGCCTTGAAAGCAGGGATTCCAGTGCACCCTGCACATTATCACGTGTAACTTTGGACTTGATGTTAGCAGCCTGACCGTGCTCGGTCCTGAGCTGTGATGTTACATCTGATATTTGCTTTGTGGGGGGGATATACAGAGAGATAAGTTCGGTACCACGTCCTTTTTTGGTACGGAGCTCCTCTAATGATTTTTTAAATTCATATTTTGAATGAGCAGATTGTTCTGACATTGTGTGAATACTCCATTTGAATAAAGTGATTATCTATATCTTCGATTATTTTGGTTGCTTATCTATGCCGTTGCTATAAATATAGATTGTGACAGAGGTTGTGGCACAAACTGTAGTAACTATAGTAATTACCGATATGATGAGACTTAGAATAGTAGAATGTATTAAACATAGTCCTGACTCCGTGTAGAAAAAAATGTATCTTGTCAAAGAAGATGTGTAACTGAACCATCTTTTGACAATAAAACTACCCTGCTGACCTCAACGTCACCGGCTACTTTGTAACCAAGATGTTGCGCCAGTTCTTCTGAAAATTGCATTACCTCATCATGTGAAGGCATTGCTTCACGTGGTAATCTCTTACGTGAAAAACCAAGATGCATATAGGCTTTGACCTCAATGTAATCAGGTTCTGCTATTTTTATGAGTTTAGCATAACCTTCGGGATCAAACATATTGACGCCTTTTACAAGCGTGATACGGATAACTGTTCTTGTTTCCTTGTCCCTGAGTATTTCCAGGGATCTGAGAATATTGTCCCAGAGTAAAGGAGAGTTCGGACGGCAGACCTTTTCATAGGTTTCCCTGTCAGGTGCATCAAGGCTCATATATAACTGAGCAGGGTTTATCTTTGCCATCATTTCAGGAACAGTACCGTTGCTTACAACAAAAGTGGTGAATCCCTGTGCTTTGAACTCATCGATCAGTTCGTCAAGATGAGGGAAGAGAGTAGGCTCTCCTGAGAGAGATATGGCAACATGCTTTGGATCGTTACCTTCTTTCCAGCGTTCAAGGGGTGCAGAGTGTCCAAAACCGGTTAAAAGCTTTCTCTGGGATTCTATTGAAGACCCCACTATTTCCACTGGAGAGTCCCATCCAACAGGCATGGGAACATCTACTTCCGTAGGCCTCCAACAGTGCAGACACTTCTGGTTGCACATAAGAGTAGGGGTCATCTGAAGACAGCGATGGGATGTGATTCCGTAGAATACGGATTTGTAGCATTCGCCTTCATCTTTTATTGACCTGCGAAGCCACATGCAAGTTTTGACTGCACTATGCCTGCCTGCAAGACTATATCCCTGTTTCTTTAACAGGCTTTTGAAATCGGTGATTCCGGCTTCGTCATCGCCTGAATCTTTATTTTTGTTCTTTCTTCTGCGAGGCATCTCTGGGTCTAGTAGAATTTCAGTATATATAAATGTGTGGAAAAGAAGAATTTTGCCTAAATATATCCGAGAGAAGGAGGTAGCAGACACCGACCCGGAAATGTTAAAGCGAGTCGGTGCTACGGAGGGGGAAACAAGGTGTTAGCTCATTTCAACTAAAATTACACATCTTTTAGTACTTGTTTTAGTACTTGTGGCTCTTCGCCACTTCAATCATTGCCTGGAGATTGACTGTTGGCGTCTTGCTTACAGTACCGCATCCCGGTGCAAGCAGACCGATTCCTGCATCAATGACCTTCTGTGACTGTTCCCTGATAATTTCAGGTGTTTGGTTCCAGAGCATGTTTACAGGGTCGAGGTTTCCGACAATGACAGCTTTTTCAACGTTTGCCACTGCTGTTGCAGCATCAACATTCTGGTCAACACTGATAGCGTCTACACCACTGGATTCCATGAGTGCAAGACCCTGGGTGGTGTCACCGCAGATGTGAAGAACTACAGGTACGTTGACCTCGTGCATTGCATCAATGATCTTCTTGTGGAAAGGAACTACGAACTTTTCGTAGAATTCAGCACCTATGAGCTGGTAGCTGGCTGTTGGGTCAATAATGACCATTGTGTCAGCACCGTTCTCAACCATTTTCTGTGCGTAAGCAACACAGAAATCGGTTGTGAATTCCATGAGTGCAAGTCCGAAGGCTTCGTTTGTGAAGATTGCCATGAACCATTCGTCACCGTTGATATGCTGTGCAAGTGAGAAAGGACCGATCATGCTTCCCATGATAGGAAGTTCTTCACCGTATTTGTCTGCAAGTATTTTGATAGCATCACAGACAACACCAATTCTTCCGTGGTCAAGATTGTAGCCTTTGAGTTTCTCGATGTCTTCTTCTGTTTTTACTACGTGACCAACTACGGATGGTTGCTGCTCCATTGTTCCATCCTTGATCTCACAGCCGAAGAACTCAGCTTCTGCAGTAATGTCAAAAGGCACACGAACTGCCTCAAAACCTACTACGGTGTGACCTGCTTCAGCAAGTGTTGCCATCTTTTCTGCGTCGCTATTAGCCTCTGGCCAGAAAGCACCACAGGCTTCCATCTGCTCAACAGTGCCTGTCTGAGTAACACAGACAGCAGGCATCCTGTCAACTGGCTGACCAGTGAGTGCACGGGATAATCTTTCTTTAGGGGTATATTCTGCCATAAAATCAATCTCCGTATTGTGATTATTTCTAAATTCAATTCACATGCATATATATTTTTCCATAGCCCATCGGTAACCTTATATAATATGATCAATCGAAAAAGGCTGGAAAGAGATAAATAGGAGATTAACAGACACATTCATGCATCAATACAAATGAAGAATACCAGCAATAAATAAAGTCTAATGATATTGTTTTTCAAGACAAAGGTATTTGCCAAGTACTTGTCAAAAAAAGCAGCACATACATTATAAGTTTAGACCTCCTCTAAATTCATACAATTTTTCGACCAGTCAGAGTTAGCATAAAATATAAATAGTAATTGTTTGAAGCGGGCAAGTTGAAGACAAAAAGTAACACATAAAAGTACCCCCTTAGAAGAAAAAGTAATTCAGTATCTTTACTTGCTGCAATATTAGTGCATATAATATTTACTGTAAAACTCTTTATAAATTCGTAAAATCATTGAATAAATCCGAATCAATTGCCATAATATCTATTTATAGGTCACTATATGTTCATAAAATGTGGGAAAATATAAATAATAGTACTCATTCATCTTTATATCTACAAAAATAGATACTCAAATACGCTTTATTAACAACTTATTTTGAAGGAGATTCGTCATGCAAAACATCTACAAGTACCTCAAATATGCAATAGGAGGGGAAAAACGCACAGAAAGAGAGCATGACATCAAAGTATTCAAAAAATCTGAAGAGCTGGCTCTTAAATACGGAATAGAATACGATCCCAGGATTTTTATCCCTGATGACCTTGAGATGGCAGATGCTGTCTTTGAAGCAGGCATTGAGCTCCTGCATTCAATAGGAATATTCTGCAGAAGCACCCAGCGTGTCATCGATATTGACGAAGAGGACATCCTTAAAGCGCTCAATACCACAAATCCCCTTGAAATCGGCAGACTCAAGGAAAAAGTGGTTGTTCCACAGCGTTATCCCATGGTATCCTTCCCGCCTGTGATCATTGGCGGACCTATGGGAGGAAGCGTATCTGAAGAGAATTTTCTTTACATAAACTTAAGCTCAGTTCAGGAAAACGTTGTGCAGGGAATCTATAGCGGAGCCATGAAACAGTTTGGAGGAGAATATATCCATCCAAAAAGTCCACTTGAAATGCTGGCAGTCCTGAAAGCAGCCCGAAATGAAAGGCTGGCAACAAAAATAGCCGGCAGGGAAGGACTTGCCCTTATGGGACCAAGCACCCCGACACTCACAACATCATCTTTACTTGTTTCATCAGACGAACTCTATTCAAGTGCCGATCCACAGGAAGTTTACATGGATGACCTTAAAGTGGATTACGAGACACTTTCTAAATGTATCTACCATCAGGAGCACGGCAACCACTATATTTCAGGCCAGGTACCAGTCTTTGGAGGACCATGTATCGGTTCTCCCGAGGGACTTGCAATAATAGACGTTGCTGAAACACTACAATCCAAAGTGCTGGCACACTCCAGCATACATGCATCAGGAGCAGTCCATGCTGACACCGGATCATCCTCAGCCAAAGAGATAATGTGGGCATCCAACCTGTCATCACTTGCTGTTTCCAGAAACATGAACTACTACACTGCGAGATACTACTGGAATGCAGCCGGCATCTGTACTGATATGATGTTCTATGAAACTGCTGCACAGGCAATCGGTGATACTGTTTGCGGAAGAAATATGCTTCTTGGACCAAGTGGTCGCCTTGGAAGTGTCTCAGATCATTCCTCCGGCCTTGAATCCCGATTCATGGGAGAAATGGCACAGATGGCAACCCACCTGACACTTTCAGAAGCCAACACCCTTGTAGCCAAAATATACTCAAAATACGCCGACCGCCTCAAAAATCCACCTGAAGGCAAACCATTTGAAAAATGCTACAACATCCGTTCTGAATACGACATGGAACCCACCGAGGAATACCTGACACTCTACAGGAAGATCTCGTATGAGATCATGGGTGATATTCCAGGGGAACCTGTTTGAAAAAAAGGCAATTTATTCTTATTAAAATCTATAATGTGGCTTTTTCTCTGTTATTTGATTTATTTTGAATTCAAGTACCAAAGATAGCTTTTTCTTACTTTCTGGATTTAATCTTTCAAAGATATTTGCTTTAAAATCATCATGAACATATATCTTTGCTTTTTTAAGCTCATTTTTGTCTTTAATAGAACACGGCATGTAAATAACTAAATTGCGAATGACTTTTTTATCTGAAGGCAAAGCTTTTACTTTTCTTTGTACTTGATTGATGATGTCATCTAACTTTTCAGTATGCAATTGTACTTTACATTCATACAACTCAATTCTATCTTCAAATTCTTCATATGCATCGATTTGTTCATTATTCACTTGAACATCAAACTTGATGAGAGAATTAATAATTGAATGATGTTCAAATAACCAATTACAAAAAGCATATTCGAACAATTTTCCTTTTGCATCAGCAGTAAAAATATCAACTTTTGTTTTTACTTCAGAGAGGCTTAATTCATCAGACGAAGAAGAAACATCCTTTTTTAGTAAATATTTCTTAAATTCTTCTTTGTCAACAATTTCGGTCTGAAGTTCTATTTTTGATCCTTCAACAAAAGTATTGATTAAATCCTCTGCCTGAAGGAATAATAATTCACTTGATCCAGAATCGCTGGCACAATCATAAAATACTAGCCATCCAGAGTAATCTGAAATGCCCATTCCACTTGAAGCATGAATAAGAATAGCATAACTATAATCATATATTTTTGCTCCTTCTACTGGATGCTTAAATTTCAATACAGATACTATATCCCCTTGTGCAAAAATCTTTGAAGATTCTATCGTTCCCAGAAGTGTAGAAATAAAACTAGGAAGACCATTAAACAAAGTGAATTCTTGTGAATCTAAAACATTAACATCATACCAAAAAAAACGATAATTGAGTCTTTTTTCAGTCAATTTATCGTTATCATAATCTTTTAGATAAGTAGGGTCTGATAGTTTATCTTTCAGCAGGATTTTTTCAAACAATTTTTTGTCATAATCTGGCTTGACGCTTAAAAGAGGATGAAAAATGAGATCAATCTTTAATTCTTCTTTTATTGGAGAAACTATTTCTTCATTGATTTTGCCAAAAAATCTGTCTAATGCAAACCATTTCTTCAAAGTTTCAAAATGGAGACTATCTTCATCTATAATATCTTGATTTTGCACAACTGATTCAAGCTCAGATAATTCGAATGGTAATTTAAACTCTTCAGCTACATCTTTCGAGTAAAGAATATGTGCCTCATGCAATTCTTTCAAAGAAGTCTCTTTAAATATTTGTTCTCCCAAAAGAATAAACCATAGATATTGAAGAGTATAAACATAGCCTAGATAGGCTTTGCTCATATATTGCTCTTTGACATCTGTTTTTAATATTGGGATTAAACGGTAGATGTGAGGAATTCCTTCGCTGGTGTCGTTCAAAAATATATGAGTATAAATTATTGTTACTATTTTTAGACACTCAAATTTATCTAGTGGTTCTGTTTCAGAAATATTTTCTTCAAAAAATTTATCGAACAAAAAAATAAGCTCATTAATAGGTTCTGTGCTTTTATGTAATTCTTCCCAATTCTTTGCCTTCTTAATTTGCCTAGATATTGGCCAGATACTTTTTATGAATATTGTCTTTTCACATGTATTCGGTATATCCTCGAGATCTACACCAACAAATCTTGCTCTAAAAAAAGTGAAATCCTCATCTAACCCTAGTGAATCTTCATAAATAACTGAATTTATAATGCCCCGAATACATACCGACATGAAAAATTTATAGCCTACAAAAATATCATCATCAACTTCAAGATGATGATAAGTATTCATCCATTCCTTAAATTCATCTGTTTTCGATACTATTTTTAAAACATTAACAAACGACAATATTCGGTCTGCGGATAAATCATCATTTAATAAATCCAAATCTTCACTAACCATACCACTCTGTCCTTAGATATTTACTATCTAAATAAACAGTATTAATTAGATAATATCTTTTGGAAACCAAAAATCAAACAAGTACAAAAAAAGTTGGGTGAGCCAGCGATAGAAAAATCACTGGCTACGTTAGGGAAGTGATAAACTATGTTATCACAGGGATTTTGGATTTTAGAAAGTAAGTCCGAACTCTTCGAGCTTCTTGCGTGCGCCGTCGTAGACCTTCATGTACTCATCAGTTGGTGTTACGGTAGCTACATCGTAACATTCCTGGAAGGTCTTTCCTGCTGGTGCATTTGCATAGTTGCCCTCGTAGGAGCTTACAAGGAGGTCGAGGACCTTGTTGACATCTTCGATGTTCATTCCTGCTGTTGCTCTTGCAACTTCTCCCATCATCCTTGCTTCCATACCGGTTGTCTTGTCCTGAACGACACCCTTTGCAGCTGCAACACCGGAGAGGATCTCACGGCCGGATGCTGTGTCAGTGATAGACTGAGCGGATGCTTCAAGCAGACACATCTCGGTACATGGACCTGCACATGGATAGTACTGGTTACCTGAGATCATGTCAGTGAATTCTGAGATTGTAGCACATGCCCATCCAGCGATCATGAGGGTCTCACGAGTGTTGGTTGATCCCCAGCGGATGTGGACCGGACCATCAAGGTGCCAGCTTGCGTTGCTCATTACAAATGCATTGATGTGAGTTGCGATATCTACAATTGTGGTTTCCTCTACGCCGCCGGCGTAGCCACCAAAGATAGGCATCTGTTCATCCATGATGATGTCACTGTTACCCTGATAGTGTGCCATTACACTGATAGCGTCAAGGTCGATCTTAAGCTCATTGAGCTGTGATACTTCGTGACTGTCACTGCAAACCATGCCACCGACACAGTCTGAAGAGATATTTCCCTGAGCGGACAGGGAAGTCTCTGGTCCCTATATGCCCATGCCTGGCCTTCCGGCCATTGCTGCTGCTGTCTTGATGAGCCTGGTTTCGGTCTTTGCTGCAAGGACCTCATATGGACTCTTTGGAATTGGTGGCTTGCCACGGACTGTCATCATGACACCGTTAACAATTGTGTCGACTTCTTTCTCAAGAGCATAGCTCATGTGAACTGGCATGAACATGTCCTCGGAGATAGGGGAACCTGTTGGACCACCCTGGACTATTGGCTTTCTCTTGTCGCCAACACTTCTCTTCTGTACCCTTACAGCGTCCCTGCCGGTTCCGATTGTGAATTCCTTCTGGACGTTGTTGATAGCATCCCAGATCTCATCCTCTGTGTATTTTACTACACGGCTGGTGTCTGTACAGTAGATACCACAGTCAAGAAGCATCTCAAAACCTGCTTTAAAGAGGTTTTCCATCATGTCCTTGTCAGTTGGTACGAACTCGCCCTTGAAATCAAGGTTGTATTTCTGCTTGAGCTCCATTGCTTTCATTGGGATGGTCATGAGGTCCCAGTCATCCTGGGTTGTCTTCTCTCCCTTCTTTGCACGCTCATAGAATTCAAAACAATCAAGTGATCTTGCGAATGTCATATTATTTCACCTCAATTACTGCATAAGCTTAAGTGCTACACGAGCTGCGTCTGCTGCATTCTCTGCGGTTGCATCTGCTCCGATCTCTGCGATCCATGCGTCAGATACTGGTGCTCCACCGAACATGATCTTAACTGAATCTCTAAGACCTTCTTCTACGAGCATGGATACTGTGTCCTTCTGACCGAGCATTGAGGTTGTCATAAGTGCTGAACCGACAAGCAGGAGTTTCTTGCCCTTGTTCTTTGCAATTTCTTCTGTAACTTTTTCGTTTGGTACGTCTACGCCCATGTCAACGATCTTGAAACCGTTTGCTTCAAGCATGGTTGTTACAAGACGGTGACCGATATCGTGAATGTCTCCTTCCTGTACGTAGGTGATAGCAAGACCGACACCTTCGTCATCTGCTCCCTTTTCTTCTGCGAGTATAGGAACAAGAATCTCCATTGCAGCGTTCATTGCCTTTGCAGACATCATGATCTGTGGGAGATAGACCTCTGCTGCCTCGAATTTGTCTCCGATTATCTTCATACCTACTGAAAGACCTTCGTTAATGATCTCAACTGCTGTTAGACCAGCATCCAGGGCTTCCTGGGTAGCTGCTGCACAGCCATTAATGTTCTGAGTGACGATTGTGTCTCTCAGTTTATCGAACATTTCCTGATTTGACATATTTAGCCTCCAAATGTGATTTCGTTTTTTACTTAGTGAAAAAATGGTAATTAAAATGAAGTGAGTTCCACTAACAGTAGAACCCAGATCAATTTACCAGAAATATTTACTTCAACTGTCCTCTGAATTTGTTACAGCTGTTGATGTTGATATCAAGAAGCTTCTCGATGTTCATCTTTGCTGCAATTCCCTTTGGAGCTCCTGCAACTGAAGTGACGACCCCTATACCAAGCTCTTCTCTCAGTTCTCTCATTACATATTCGTCACTGAGGTCATCTGTGGTTACGTCGAGTTTCTTTGCAACGTAATCCTTTGCTTCTCCAATTCTCATGCTCTTTGAAAGCTCCATTCTGGCAACAAGGTCACCAGCAGCTCTGATTCCGCTCATACCGGAGGTCATTATGTGGGAGATCGGCATACCCATCGGGTCGCCGACCCCTATCTATATACCATCCACGCCAGCAATTTCGACCATCGCCTTGCTAGCTCTTGATACAGCATCAATAGTTGGGGTTTCAAGCATTGGGATACCACCGACACCCATACCCATATTTACATGACATGGGATAGTGGAAGCTTTAACAGCTGCCTTGATAAATGTAACAGCTCTTCCGAGGTTCCATGCTGCACTCTTGCTGGTGTTTGTGTTAACTACAGGACCGAATACATTTGCTCCTGCCTTTGCAACAAGTGCTGCCTGCTCATGTGGCCAGAGACCTGCAAGGGTAGTACCATCGTACTCAAGCTCACCGTGCATTCCAAGCATAAGTTCTCCTGCCATACCTGCTTCAATGTAGATGTCAGGGAACTGTTTTCTCAGTGCTTCGATTGCGTGGAGTGATGCGTACATGTCACCGTCACCTGCAGCACCGATTGTATCGAAGTTGACACCATCAGAACCAGATGCCATCATTCTCTGCATGATCCAGATAATGTCTCTGGTAAGGTGTTTTGCAGAGTGTTCCATGGACTCTCTTGCTTCATCGATCTTGAATGCCTTCATGAGGTCACCAGGGTTCTCGAATGGTCCGTCTGGTGTGTAGTAAAGACCCATGTTTGGCATTGCACCGTAAAGCAGTGGAACAATTGTGTTTGCCTGGCAGGTTTCCATTGTCTGCATTTCCTGTGCAATTACTGGCTTTGCTGGTTTGAAACTGTAGTCGATGTGACCGAGTTCCATTGTGTCAGCACCAAAGGCACGCTCGTGCATCATGATACCGACAAGTCTGCTGGATGGAATACCTACACCACTGTTACCCTGGTCACCATCGAGTCTGATGGTTCCGATATCGTGGGTTACAGGAACTTCCTTACCCTGCTCGACACCTACCATCCTTGAAGGCATAGTGAGAATGTCTATGAGCTTGTCTATTTCATCTGCACTGAGGTCAGGAATTGTACCAAGGTCTGCAGCGTCTGCCATACCTTCTTTAAGGTCAGCCTCGATCTGCTCCCTTGTCATGTAGATACGCTTTCCGTCTCCCATTCTCAATTTGTATTCTGTTGCCATGATAATACCTCGCTTAGAGCAGGAGTTCCTTTGCCTTCAGGACAGCTTCACTTGCATTCTCTGCATAGCAGTCTGCACCAATCTTGTCAGCCCAGTTCTGGGTTGCAGGTGCACCGCCGACCATTACCTTGATGTTGTCTCTCATGCCCTGTTCCTTGAGCATCTCAATGACATCCTTCTGACCCTGGAGGGTGGTTGTCATAAGTGCTGAAAGACCTACCATGTCTGCATTTGTCTCTTTTATCTTGTCAATAAAGTCCTGAAGTGGAACGTCTCTTCCAATGTCGTGGACTTCAAAACCAGCGGACTGAAGCATGGTTGATACAATGGACTTACCGATGTCGTGGACATCACCTTCAACGGTACCGTTTACGATTACACCGAGTTTCTTGCTTACAGCATCTGCAGGAAGGTCTGCTTCAAGGAGCTTTACACCTGCTTCCATTGCGCCTGCTGCCATCATTACGTGAGGAAGGAATAACTTACCTCTCTCAAAAAGGACACCGACTTCGTTCATTCCTGCTGCGAGACCCTTTTCAATGATCTCTGGTGCAGGGATTCCTTCGCCCTTTGCCTTCTCAACAGCTGCTGTTACAACATCTTTCTTACATGTGACAACAGCGTCTGCGAGTTCTTTGAACATTTCTTCATTGCTCATTTGTACACCTCATTCTTTTTTATTAGTCCTGATAATTTTTACTTTATATTGGTTTGAAATTGGGGTATAACCTGAAGGTTAATTTGCATTGTAAAACGATACATATATATGTTGCCTTAAAGTACACTATTTAAATGTTACTCATGTATCCTCATAGTACCTAGTATATATATTTTTCTACCATAGTGCTTTGCAAACCTTCAGGAGAATAAATAAATATGAACAGAAGCAGATCCATTACATTCATGACCATGGGATAAGAGCCTGTAACTTCACTGCATCTGTCTACTCAACTGATTAGATTTTTCAAGTTCCTCCTTAGAACTGTGAAACGAATGTTCTTGCCTGCCAGAGTGCCAGTATTGCTACTATAATGATGGCAACCATCCACAATACATTAGCAGCTGGCAGAGGGGAGTTAACCCAGTAAGCATTGTAAGCTTCCATTGCAGCTTGTGTTTGTACCATTTTCTGTTCCCTCCTTATACATACATTAAACAGGCATCTGCAGCCCTTGCTCTTCCGAAATCTGTCAGTTCATACTTGTGCAAAAGGAAACCTTTCTTGTAGATACCTTCTTCATCGACCTTGACCTCAACATCCTTCAACATTCCTCCGGATGCAAGTTCAATGATATCGAAGTTTATGGAATCCCTCTGGAAATTTCCTTTAAGGCCGTACTCTTTCTGGATCTGGCCTACAATCTCGTAGTTCCATTTTCCACCGTTGCACAGCTCAAGTATCCTGAATTTTATTGGGCGAGTTCCTGCCATTTCAGTCACCTCTCAAAGATTCCATTTCACCGGTGTCTTCAGAGAACATGATTGAGCTACCTCCCAGACAGAGTGCACCTCCCAGAAGGATAGTCCATGCAGGGACATCTCCGAAGAAAAGGAAGATGAATATTACAGCGAACAGACCATACAGGTTACCGATACCCTGACCCCTTCCAACACCGATAAGCGGGAAGGACTTATACCATGTAACGTAACAGAAACCAAAGGTGATACCTGCAAATATCAGTACCAGAAGTGTGAGTGGCTCAAATGCCATGAATGCATACTTGAACATTGGGAAACCAATAATTGCCAGTATAGGAACTATAATTATCCACCAGATGATGTTCTCACCGAGGAACCTCAGTGTCAGACCAACATCAGGTTCTGCAATATCAAGACCCTTTCCTGCAATTGCACCTTCTATACCCCAACCGGCTGCTGCCATGAGACCACCAAGGTAGCCGATCCATGCAACATTTCCGCTTCCAAGCTCAGTAAGCAGTCCGCCACCGAATATGGTGATACCACCTGTAATAATGAAAGCAATACCAAGATAAGCTCTCTTTGATATCTTTTCACCATACCATTTCTGGGCAAGAATAGAACCTACAACCGGATACATAAGAGCTGCAACCGCTGCAAAAGCACCGCCAACAAATCCCATTGCGATAAATGAACCCAGAATAGCCATTGGTCCTCCGAAAATAGATGCCAGGAAGAACCACTTTGAACAGGGATGGAATTCCTTCACTGTTCTCTTCATTTCACCGAACTTACCAAGAGCACCATTCCAGACGGTAAGAGCCAGCATAACTGTTAATGCATTAAATGCTGTGATCAAAACTGCTACGATTATAAGTGCCATACCGTCGCCGCTTCCTGCAGCGATATCAGCATACATTTCATCGAATGGGTTCAAAACCCATATTGTAGTACCGGGGATATACCACATTCCCCAGAGAACTGCACAGAAGAAAGCCCACATGTAACCATACTTGACCCTCTTCTGGTGTTCTTGCTTTTTTAAAGCTTTTAAATCCAAAGTCAATACCTCCAATTTCAAACCTTCTAAAGTGACATGCCAGCACATGGCATGTTGATGATTCCAGACATTTCTGGAAAGTGATGCTTAAAGATGAAAACATTCAGCACCGATCAGCTGCAGTTAACATCTTTTGTGAAGTGCTGTTTGACGGAAAACTAATATTCCGTTAGCACCAATTATTTGAAGACAATAAGTGCAAAGATTGTCTTCAGATTGTGAGGATGTATGTCTAGTACATCCTCGCAACTTTTCATTCTTGTTTTGGTTCTGGTTTCAGAACATAGCATTAAGCTTGGAAACTACATCTGTAGCGTTCTCGCCGTAGATGTCTGCTCCGATCTTTGTTGCCCAGTCCTGTGTTACAGGTGCACCGCCGACCATTGTCTTAACGGAATCGCGGATACCTGCTTCCTTGAGCTGTTCTTCGATCTGGATCTGGCTGACCATTGTTGTGGTCATAAGAGCAGATGAACCAACGACATCAGCTTTGTTTGCTTTCACAGCTTCTACATACTTGCTGATAGCAACGTCTCTTCCAAGGTCTACAACCTTGAAACCTGCGATCTTGAGCATTGTTGCTACAATGTCCTTACCGATTGAGTGGATATCTCCCTCGATTGTACCGATGACGATTGTACCTCTGCTTGCTGTTTCTGCACCCTTTGCTTCAAGAGCTGGTGTAAGAATAGCTACTCCTGCACTCATTGCCTCTGATGCTGCAATGACGTGTGGAAGGAATACGGTACCTGCTTCAAACTGGTCACCAACTTCGTTCATTCCTGCTGTGAAACCGTCCTGGATAAGATCTACTGGATCTACATTTGCAGCAAGACCTTCCTGTGCTGCCTCTTCTGCTGCTTCTTCATCGAAATCAAGAATAGCTGCTTTTGCTTTTGCAATAATCTCTTCTTTTGTTGCCATTTCTAAACCTCCTGTTTACATGCTGGCTCTGAAAGCCTTGTCAGCCTTCTCTACGACTGCCTGCATGTCCTTGAGCAGGTCAGCGTCAATTGGTTGGACTTCGTGGTTCTTCATGATGTCAACGACTTTTTCATGAGCAACCGTTGCGATGTCCTTTGCACCTGCCATTTCCCAGTCACCGTACATGAGACGGTCAATGATCATTGGGCTGGATGGGAGGTCGATGTTCTGTCTTGTTGTCTTGTGTGCAAGGAAGTTATTACCAATACCAACCTTGTCAATAGACTCAACTGCCAATGTTTCTTCGGTTACAGGGATTCCCTGCATTGCCTTCTTTGTCATTGTGATCATATCGTTGTCAAGAACGAGCTGTTCGAGTGAGAAAGTCATACCGAGCTCAAGCATACCTGCACCGTACAGGGTGTTAGCACCTGCGAAGGCGGGAAGAATTGTTGTCATTGTCTTCTCATGACCAGCCTGGCCATCAGGTATCTTGGCATCAGCCTACGAACCAGCGACGAATGTTGGCAGACCGTAGTACTGACCGAGTTTTGCAACAGCTGCACTGATCATTCCAAGTTCTGGGGAACCTACAGGTGCTGTTCCTTTCTTAAGATCGAATGTTGTGGTGGAGCTACCATACCATACTGGTGCACCTGGCTGGACCAGCTGTGCGAGTACGATACCGGAAAGTACCTCTGCGTTGTGTGTAACGAGTGTACCTGCAAGGTGTACTGGTGATGAACCTCCTGCCATTGCCATACTGAGTACGTTTACAGGTGTTCCGAACCTTGCACCCTTTATGATGACCTGACATGCGTTGACACTAAGCTCAAGTGGGCTTGTTGGACAGAGAAGTGTTGAGAAAATTGGCTTCTTGCGTGCTTCCTCGTCGTCGCCACCATAGTATGCTGTTGCGATCTGCTGGTAGTAGTCTACGTTCTCGCCTACAGGGTCGATGTGGTGGAAGTGCTTTGTTGTGTTCATCAGAGGGGTCAGGGTCTCGTGTACGTCCTGTGCACCCTTGCCTGCCCAGTCCCTTGCGGAAACTGCGAGTGAATAATAGTCAATGTTTTCTGCCCAGTCACAGATCTTTGCTGTGTCTGCAAGATCCTTTTCTGTTGAGTCAACAGTGGTGTACTTGCCTGGTGCCTGGTAGTTGCACATCTTGACACCGGTACCGAAACAGGTCCAGTGTACCTTTCCTTTGTGTTCCTGCTTTGTGTTGTGCTTCTTGTCACGTCCCCAGAGAACGAACTTTGATGGACAGTCACGAAGTGCCCTGTTAACTACGTATTCAGGGATCTTTACTACCATTGTCTTTTCATCAACTAAACAGCCACCCTCTTTGAAGATAGCTCTAGCTTCAGCATCTGATACCTGGATACCAGTGTTTATGAAAACATCCATTGTAGCGTAGTGAAGAGCTCTAAGGTCATCTTCTGAGAAGAATTCCAGAGTTACACCGTCTAATGGACGTCTACCTGGGTAATAGTGGTTTACCATTTTCTTAGCCTCCAATTTGAATTATGTATCCGGAATACCTCCAAGATATTCCGAAGGATTGAACCTGCCTTGTAAGCAGTATGTTCCTGTTTGATAGGTAGAATACGCTAGTATATAAACTTTTCTTACTAATCTAGTATTTATATTTTACTATTGCACGGTTTTGAGATTCAATATAAAAAGATAACGATTGATAATATTATAAGAAAATTACAAAAACACATTGCTAAACATGAATCTTTGAAGATTGACAAAATTAAAGGTTTTTCCTTAAAATCCTAAGGATTCTTTCTCATATATGTACTTTACCATATAAAGGGGTTTTGATTTCATATTTAAGTATTTCTATTTAAGACATATTTTGCTGTAAATTGCTAGAAATCTAACATGAATCACCCATGAATTTCTCAGGTAACTGACTAATGTCAGCATCTTGACTGAAAACAATACTATATAATTGTTTCTATCATCCTATATCATGAAGAAATGATCCCATCATAAAACATGTCTATTGATAACTATTTTTTAGTTAACGGCGTTAATTCCAGATGCACAAAATATATATAATATAATATTGGAACTTCCACACAAATAACACAAAAATAAGGAGTTCACAATATGAGTTATAGTCTTGGCATAGATGCAGGAGGAACATATACAGATGCGGTCCTTCTTGATGACGAAAATGAAACTATAATCGAATCAAGTAAATCGCTTACAAGCTACCCGGACCCACTTGAAGGGATCCGTGGAGCTATTGAAGGACTTGATCCAGACAGGCTCAAAGAAGTTAAAGTGGTTTCAGTATCAACCACCCTTTCAACTAACAGCATTCTTGAAGGAACCGGATCACCTGTGGCGCTTATACTCATCGGGAACTTCGATATCAAAGAAGAACTCCCAACTAATCACTATTTGCAGGTAAAAGGAGGACACGACCACAATGGAATCGAAACAAATCCCCTTGATACTGAATCAATAAAAGAGTTCGTCCTTAAAGTCAAAGATAATGTATCAGCATTTGCAATATCATCATACTTCAGCGTCAGGAATCACGACCATGAACTCTGTGCCAAGGACATAATTACAGAACTCACCGGCCTTCCTGCGGTTTGCAGCTATGAACTCTCACAGGACCTCGGTGCATTTGAAAGAGCTGTTACAGCATTCCTAAACGCCCAACTGATACCTGTAACAGAAAGGTTCATGACAACAGTTGAAGCTGAGATCAAGTCAAGAGGAATTGATGCAAAGGTATTCATGCTCAAATGTGATGGCTCTGTTATTGGAATACAAAATGCCCTGAAAAAACCTATCGAATCCATATTTTCAGGTCCTGCAGGAAGTCTTGTAGGAGCATCATTCCTTGCAAAAAGTGAGTCCTGCGCAGTTATTGATGTCGGAGGAACCAGCACCGATATTTCAGTTATCTACAACGGTGTACCGGAAATGAGTGATGCCGGTGCTGTTGTAGGAGGATGGAAAACAAGGGTTAAAGCAATAAAAATGGAAACTTCAGCCATGGGAGGAGACAGCCATGTCTGGGTTAAGGGAAAAGACATCAACATTGGTCCCAGAAGGGTTATTCCCCTGTGCAGGGCTGCTGTACTCTACCCTGATTTCCTTGAGCAGCTCAAAGCAAATCCGATTCCATCTAAAATGAGACTTGGTATCAATTACCAGCCAACCAAGTTCTATCTCAGGACTGACTACCAGGCAATAGAAGCAAGTCCTGAAGAAATGGAAGTCCTTGGAGCCGTAAAGAAGGAGCCAACATCAACAACCGAGATCTTCAACCGCATAAAGAAATACCCTGCAAGCAAGATATTTGACAGCCTTATCCAGAAAAGACTGCTGCAGCCAATCGGATTTACACTAACCGATGCACTTCATGTGCTTGGAGAATACACAGAAAGAAATGTGGAAGCTGCTAACGTGGGTGCGGACATGCTTGGTTCTATTGTTGATATGGACAGGCAGGAGTTTGCCAGATATATCAAGAGAGAGTTTTCAAAGAACATGGCATGCGACCTTGTTTCATTCTTCCTTGAAGGAGTTGAGAAAACTGAGATCAGGAAGATATTTGATATTCAGTCACCTGCTAAGTTTAAGATAGAGGTCCCGATTGTATTGATAGGTGGACCTGTTAGTGCTTTTGTGAAGGAGATGCAGGAAATACTTGATGCAGAGATCATCCTTCCTGAATATTCCAATGTCGGAAATGCTGCCGGTGCACTTGCTGCAAAAGGTATCAGGAGATTTGAAGTACTCATAAGACCTGCATCAATGGCTGCTCCTGACTGGGAATTCCTTGTGTTCTCCGAACACGGAAGGAGCAACTTCTATGAGTATCAGGAAGCTCTGGACTATGCAGTCAATCTCGGAGAAACTACTGTGTTGAGTTATATGAAGGATGCCGGGCTTGATTCCAACCACATAAAAATAGATGTGAAAAAAGAAGAAGTGATTCCCCAGGGTTGGAAAACTCCTATGGAAACAAAGTTAGTAATCCTTGGAGTTGGAAATAGAAATACAGAACAGGAGTGCTGTTAAACTCCTGGCTCTTTTATAAGGGAAGAAATTGAAATGAGGACATCCTGTCCTCCCCAGTCCCCAATTGTGAATTTTGATTTTACCGGGACCAGTATACCTTCCTTACTTATTAATGGTATCTCAGAAGTTGAGGATTTACCTGCCATGATCTCATCAAGTGTTGAAAGAACATCATCCTCCCATCCTTCAGGATAAAGCATGAGGAAATCTTTCATTTCAAGGTCTTTGAATGTGTAGTTCAGAGTATCGGCCAGTGAGGAGTTCACATGCAGAATGCTTCCCTGCAGGTCCATGATGAAGACCATTTCATCAAGTACATTCAGAAGTGAATTCATATGGTTCTTGCTTTTCTGCAATCCGGAATCCTTCTTCATTCTGGAGATCACTATTCCAACCTGATTTGCAATGGTTTCTATAAGATTCCTCGAGCTGGCAGGAACCTCAAGTTCGGAATGGGAACCAAGTACCATGGCTGCAACCAGTTCATCATTGTGTTTTATAGGAATGAAGGCCATTGCCTGCAAACCTTCATAGTCAAGTTTTGATGCAGGAAGCATCATATTGATCTCTGTGAAGTACTTATAAACCGGAAAACCAGTACTGAACATGCGGGCCATAAGCGTATTAGGCTTGAAATGAGAAAGCGAATCTACAAAACTTTTTGAAAGTCCACGATAGGATACAGCATCAAATTCCCCTGTCTTTTTATCTACTACATACATGATGCCCGAATCTATTGATTTAGCTTCAAGGGTAAAATCAAGTAGCTTATCAAATGTATCTTCAAGGCTGCCGGTATCACCGAGAACATTATCAAGGTCACATTCCACACGCATGAAATTATTAGCTTGCTTGCGTTCGGTTATGTCAACAATGATACCCTGAAGATAATCTACCATGCCTCTCTGGTCATAATGAAGCATGGTCCTTTCATCAACCCACCTGACTTCGCCTGATTTTGTGAGAATCCTGTACTCCTGACTGAAATCCGAGAATCCTTCTCTGGAGGCCCTCTCAACCTCATTCCTGACCCTCTGTAGGTCAGAAGGATGAATGATGTCTCCATAGATGATCTTGCCTGTTATGAAATCATTAACAGTATAACCAAACTGCTCGATATTATCTGATACGAACTCTACAGGCCAGTCCTGCTCCGGTTTCCATAAGAAAACAATGGCCGGACTTGAACTCATGATAGATTCAAGGACTCTGCGCATCCTCAATGCTTCATAAAGGATTTCAGTTGTCTGCTTGTACTGTACAAGTTTCCACATTCCTTCCATTAGAAGTGTGAGTTGCCTGACATCAGATTCGTCATAATCGCTTTTTTTGTTGGCTACACCTGCAACAGCAACTATCTGGTCATTATCAAAGACAGGGATAGTTATATGGCGGAGCATTTTCTCTTTTGTCCCTGGATATATCTCATCCACACGCTCTGTGTCATAGTCCCTGTTCACAATAACTGCTTTGCGTTCCCTTATAGCCTCTCCCCAGAAACCTGTTGAGCGGACAGGGTGTACAAATGGTTCTTCTGAATAATATTCATGGGAATCATAAGGCCAGTGATATGTTTCAAGAACATTTTGATTCTCATTGAGGAATTCAAGGTAACCAATATTACTATTAGTAAGCTTCACTGCTTTTTCTATGGCATATTCCGCAATTTCACTCATTGGGGAATCCTGCATCTGATAGAGTTTCAGAAGGGCTTCAAGACGCATCTCGTTCAGATTTATGATCTCCTGAGCCTTTTTACTCAGTTCAACGTCTTCCATGATGCCGATACCACCAATCAGTGAGCCGTCGTTATCAAGTACTGGAGTGAAACTGGCCTTTACCATGAGTTTTTTCCCACTTATGGCAGAGAAATACTCACCTTCATAGTAACCGGGATTTCCAAGGAAAACAAGGTCAACAGCACTTTTCAGGTTTTCATCATTAAGAGAGGAGAGCACACTAAAACCTGCTATCTTCTTTACAGGGGCCCCTACTATATCTGAAAATGCTTTGTTGCAGTGAGTGATTATTCCATTCTCATCAAAGTAAATGATACCAACAGGTGAACTTTCAAAGATGATCTGGTACTTCTTTCCGGTTTCTAGCAACTCACGCTCGGTTTCTTCAAGCTCGGTGTTATCGATGATTATGCCCTGGAAATGAGTGATATCACCATTTTCATCTCTTTTAATGAAAGACCTCTCTGTTACCCAGCGAACGTCACCATCTTTGGTGAGCACACGGTAATTAAGGGAAAAATATGAAGTGTTCTTCTTTTCAGAGTGCTTTTTTACTTCGAAGTGTATCCTGTCAAGATCGTCAGGATGAACTATATCCCCATAAAGTAGTTTCCCTGAAAGGAAATCCTCAGGAGTATAACCAAGGCGTGTAATGTTACCTGAAACTGATTCTACCGGCCATTCTCCCTCTGCTTTCCAAATGAAAGAGATAACAGGGCTACTGTTGTAAACAGCTTCCAGTTTTTTGTCAATAGGAATAGAAGTAGATGTGTTTTCTTCCCCGGCCTTGGTCTTTCCTGGTCTGTTAGTTGAAATGTTCATCACTCCTGAACTTGCATTCATATCTTTTAGATGATAGTATTTACGGAATGTATTGCAATCAAACTCAACTCCCGTATATAGGATTTTCTGTTGATTACCTGTATTTTACAGAGGAAGTTGTTTTCGAGTATATAATAATGTCGGTTAGGAGTTTAGATACATATTACATAAAAGTTATGACAGAAATGTGAAATATAACGCATAAAGTGTATTCTATATATAAATGATTAAAGTAATTATTCTTATTCGGAATATTTGATAAATAAAGCACATGACAAAATATAAATAATAGTGTTTTTGGACTCATTTTGTAAATATGTAAGATGATTAATGTCGCAACACTCCTTTGAAAAAGAAAAAGCCATTATTACTCAAGGTTAAAACTCTTTTGTAGCAAAACTACAAACATTATCTATATATAACTTTCTAATTACTTGCAAACCCCATGATTGCGGACAGAATGGAAAAAAACAGAATCAACAAAGCTATTATTAGGTTAAAGGCAAAAACATGTGTTCAATTAGTAACCATAAAATATAAGTACTAGATAGACCATACTGAGAAATAGAGATAAAACAACTTGCCTTGATTTAAATGGGTCTATATCATGGCTGAAATCTCAGAGGAAATTCTACTACCTCCTTCAATTGCTCCTCTGTTTTTCTCCACAAAAACAGAATGGAGCAAGAATTTCCTGCAAATTGATTTGTTTTTTGAGGTCAAAAAATGTCTTCATTTAAAAGAACTATTTACCCAACATTTGTTATTTCAGGCTAGGAGGTGCTCTGATGTACAGTCTTGGAATAGATGCCGGAGGCACCTATACTGACGCAGTGCTTATCAGAGACTCAGACGGAAAGATACTGAATTCCAATAAATCACTCACAACATACCCTGACATTTTAACAGGAATCAGAAACACCTTGGACGGACTGGATGAGCTGTATCTCAAAGATGTACATTACGTATCTGTTTCTACAACTCTTGCAACAAATAGCGTCCTGGAAAAAACAGGCTATCCGGTTGCACTCATTCTTGCAAATAACACAGACATCCCCAACAGGTCAAAAATAGAACATTTCACTCTTGTCAGTGGCGGACATAACAGTGCAGGAAATGAAGTATGCCCTCTTGACCTGGATTCTGTACGTGACTTTGTCCTTAAAGTAAGAGATAAAGTCTCAGCATTTGCAGTTTCATCATATTTCAGTGTACGCAATCCTGACCATGAACTGAGGATCAAGGAAGTTATTACCGAACTAACCGGACTTCCGGTGGTCTGCGGACACGAACTTTCACAGGATCTTGGTGCATACGAAAGAGGGGTCACTGCATACCTCAATGCCAGACTTATACCAATTTCCAGTCATTTCATGGAAGCCGTCAGTTCCGAAATGGAAAGGAGGAACATTGATGCAAAACTTATGATGCTAAAATGTGATGGCTCAGTTGTAGGCATCAGTGAAGCATTGAAAAGACCAATTGAGTCCGTATTCTCAGGACCTGCTGCAAGCCTTGTAGGAGCTGCTTTTCTTTCAAAGAATGAGAATTGCACGGTCATTGATGTTGGAGGAACCAGCACCGATGTATCCCTGATTCACCGTGGAGTTCCTGAACTAAGCGAAGCCGGTGCCATAGTTGGCGGCTGGCAGACAAAGGTCAAGGCTATTCGCATGGAAACATCCGCAATGGGTGGTGACAGCCATGTCTGGGTAAGGAACCATTTGACAAATATCGGACCTCGCAGGGTAATCCCACTCTGCCTGGCTGCTGTTGAATATCCTGAGATAACTGAAAAACTGAAACAGAACCAGGTAATCCTCCGCAACCAGATAGGCGAGAATCTTCAGCCTACAAAATTCTTTTTCAGATCAGGACTTGAGGCTTCTGATATAAGTCCTGATGAAGAAGAACTGCTTTCCAGAATTAAGGATAGACCACTAACAGTAAGCGAAATTTACTGGAACGAAAAGAGACTTCCAAGTCCCGGAACTCTTGACCTGTTGATACAAAAACGACTCATCAAAGCAATTGGTTTCACTCCCACCGATGCACTTCATGTACTGGGAGAATATACTCAGTGGAACAGGGAAGCTTCAGTTCTTGGAGCTGGCATTCTGGCTGCACTCTCAGGAACTGATGAAAATGAGTTTTGTCTTGGAATAAAAAAAGAAGTTGCAAAGAACATGGCATTGAACCTTATTTCATTCCTGCTTGAAAATGTCAGCAGGGAAGAAATAGAAAAAGTGCTGAATGGAAAGTTCTTTGCAGGATTCAAAGTTGATCTTCCTGTAGTTCTTCTTGGAGGACCTGTGAAAGCCTATGAAAAAGAACTTGCAGAATTTATAGATGCAGATATAATCCTGCCTGAATATTGTGATGTGGGAAATGCTGTCGGAGCAGTGGCAGGAAAAGGTTCCAGAAAACTGGAAGTTCTAATTAAGGCAAATTACACCGAATCGAAATACAATCTCAAAACATCTTCTTTTATTACTTTCTTCCCGGGGGGAAGGGAAGAATTCGCATCATATCATGAAGCCCTGGAATTCGGGGAAGAGATTGGCAGTAAGCTCATAATGAACTACATGAGTGATGCCGGACTGGACACCGCTGATGTTAGTATCGAGATGCATCGAAATGATATAGTTACACATGAAGGCGGACTTCCTGTGGAAACAAGACTCAGTTTTTCTGGCATTGGAGAAGCTGGAAAGAACAGAAAAACGGAGGTAGAATAATGCAATACAGTCTTGGAATAGATGCCGGTGGTACATACACCGATGCAGTCATTGTCAGGGATTCTGACAGGAAAGTTGTTGATTCCAATAAAGCACTGACAACATATCCTGACCTTTTAACAGGAATTGAGAATGCAATTGATGGACTGGACAGCAAATACCTGCCTGATGTCGGATTAGTCTCAGTTTCAACAACCCTTGCAACCAACACAATACTTGAAAAAACAGGTTATCCGGTTGCTCTTATTCTTATTGGAAAACATACCCTTCCTTCAAACATCCCCATAGAGAATTTCATTGTTGTAAAAGGTGGACACAACGTAGCAGGACTTGAAGATGATGTCCTTGATATTGAAGCTGTCAGGGAATATGCATTGAAAGTCAAAGACAGGGTTTCCGCTTTTGCAGTATCCTCATACTTCAGCATTCGCAACCCTGAACATGAGGTAAAAGTGAAAGATATGCTGTTGGAACTCACCGGACTTCCAATTGTCTGCGGACACGAACTATCACAGGACCTCGGGGCATACGAAAGAGGTGTTACAGCTTACCTGAACGCGCAATTGCTTCCAATTGCTGACCAGTTCATCCATGCAATACTGACTGATATCAAAAAACGTGGTATCGATGCAAAGCTTATGATGCTCAAATGTGACGGGTCAGTAATAGGCATCCATGAAGCTATGGAAAGACCTATCGAATCTATATTTTCAGGACCTGCTGCAAGTCTTATGGGCGCATCCTTTCTTTCAGGAAATGATACCTGTGCAGTTATCGACGTTGGAGGAACCAGCACCGATGTCTCACTGAACTACGATGGCCTTCCCGAACTTGTGGATACAGGAGCCGTTGTCGGTGGCTGGCATACGAAAGTCAAAGCCATTCGCATGGAAACATCTGCAATGGGCGGTGACAGTCATGTGTGGATAAAGAGCCGAAACGTCAATATCGGACCACGCAGGGTGATTCCACTCTGTCTTGCTGCCATAAAATATCCGGGATTTATGGAACTGTTGAAATCCGGCAGGACACCTTCAAGAATCCAGCTTGCTGAAAATGTTCAGCCTACTAAATTCTTTGTCAGAACAGGAAAAGAAGCCCCAAATCTTAGTTCATTCGAGAAGGAGCTCATGGAAATAATAAATTATGATCCTGTCTCACTGAACGACATATTCTGGAAGATCGGGAAGCCAATATCCCCGGATAGCGTTGATTCACTTATACAGAAAAGACTGGTTCAGGCAATCGGATTTACTCCAACTGATGCTCTCCATGTACTTGGAGAATACACGAAATGGGACCGTGAAGCCTCACTTACAGGAGCTAAGATCCTTTCAAGGCACATCTCAATGGATGAAACTGAACTTTGCAGGCATATAAAAAAGGAAGTTGCTATCAATATGGCACTGGACCTCATGAGCTTCATGTATAAGGGAGTTTCAAAATCTGAGATCGAGAAGATGATACGCGGGGATTTCCTCTCACAGTTCAAAGTGAATGTTCCGGTGGTGCTTCTCGGAGGACCTGTAAGTTGCTATGTTGAAGAACTTAACAGGCTTATTGTTGCCGATATTATCGTTCCTGAACATGCCGATGTCGGAAATGCTGTGGGAGCTCTTGTGGGTAAAGGTGTCAAGACTATAGAGATACTTGTGAAGTCATTTTACAAGAAGACAGAAAGAAGCATTCTGGTGTTTTCTCCAGTGGAAAGAAGGGATTTCCCGACTTATTCAGAAGCTCTTGAATACGCAACCGATCACGGGAAAAAGCTGATACTTGAATATATGCAGGAATCTGACCTGAAACCTGAAAATGTGAATATTGACATTAAAAGAGAAGATATCACAATGACTGATGGTGATGATGGTACCCCGATAGAAACAAAACTGATTTTCCTTGGTACCGGAATGCCTGAAAAAGAGAACTAAAAAGAAAGTCAAGTGTAACTCTAACATTAAATGAAAATTGAAATAAACAAAAAATAAAATGTTGAAACGGTTAGTAATCAACCGTTTCTGTTTCTCTTATCTTTTCCCTGAACAATGTGTAAGCCCAGAGCTGGTAAATGATGACCAGTGGTACGAACACAAGTGCTCCCAGCAGCATTACTGTAAGAGTAAGCTGGCTTGAAGCTCCCTGGTAGATGTCAATACCATATTCAAGTGCAATGGATGACTTGAGCATGTACGGATATATGCTTGCAAGGCCGGTTTCTACAATAAAGAGAATTACTCCAAGATTGCAGCAGAAGGCAAGGAATGTCTTTTCCTGCTTTGCAAATACAACTGCAAGGATGGCAGTTATAACTGCAAGTGCCGGAAATACATAGAATGCAGGTGTTGCAGAGTAGTTAACTGTGAAGTTTGCAATTCCTGCAAAGGAATATGCAAGATACACAAGTGCAAGCACCAGAACTACAATGCTGCTCTTCTTTGCTAACTCTCCTGCCTTTGTACCAATCGGACCTTCTGTCTTGACCTTTATCCAGAGAGCACCTGATGTTGCACTGATAAGCACGAAGAGGAGGCCTCCGATCAATGCATACGGACTGAAGAGTCCAAGAAGTGTTCCCTGGTAAACCAGGTTGTCAGCAATTGCAAGTCCCTTGAAGAAGTTTGCAAATGCAACTCCAAGTACAAGCGAGATCACAAGGCTTCCTGTGAACCATCCCCACATGAGAATATTCTGTATCTTCGGACTATCATCCTTGTGGAGATACTCAACTGAGATCCCCCTCATTATAAGTCCAATAAGCAAGAGCATCATTGGAAGGTAGAGGAATGTGAACATCTTTGAGAATACCAGTGGGAAAGCGGCAAATGTTCCACCTGCAGCCAGTATGAGCCATACCTCATTTCCGCCCCAGAAGGGACCGACTGATTTCTGGATCTGGATTCTCTGCTTCTTGTCTGATGCAATGAACGGTGTAATAAGACCTGCACCCAGGGAGAATGAATCTACGATAAAGTAGACTCCCCATATTACACACCAGAGGAAGAACCAGATGTTAGCAAGCAAATCCTGTGTCAGGAATTCCAGCATTTTAATCAACTCCTGCTGCATTGACAACTGTCTTCTTGATCAGGTAATACTCAAGGGCCCACAGGACCAGATAGAATCCGGTGATGAGCACGATACTCAGGAGGACTTCAGATGTCGGAACCGTTGAAATACCACTTTCTGTCTTAAGCAGTCCGTATACAATCCATGGCTGCCTTCCTATCTCTGCTACATTCCATCCGGCTATTATGGCAATAAACGGAAGTGGGATAGACCACTGCATCAACTTAAGGTACAGATCAGACTTGTACAGCTTTCCGGTCTTTTGCAGATATAGACCTGCAAGTGCTTCTGCTATGAACAGGAATCCGAGCATTGTCATGAGCTTGAAGTTCCAAAATACCATTCCAACCGGTGGGATCTCGTCTGCTGGCATCTGGTTCAGACCGGTAATTGTACCACTGAAACTTCCGGTATACAGGAAGCTTGCAAGGCCAGGGATTCCAAGCAGTTCTATGCTGTTAGAACCTGTACTGGCATCCGGAACCTGTATTAGATACATCGGAACTGATGAACCGGTTTCCCATATCGCATCCATTGCAGCACCCTTTGCTGGCTGAATTTCTGTAACATATTGTGCATAACCATGTCCGAGAACAGGAAGAAGAATTGCAGTTACAAGTGCAATTACTACTGCAATTTTGAATGATCTCTTGAATACTTCGCTGTCATTCCTCTTGAGGAACTGATAGGCACATATTCCGAGAATAACAAATGCCGTGAGCAGATAAGCTGAAAGTAGTGTGTGAACCAGCATGTACCAGACATAACTGTTTGTAAGTAGTGCAAAGAAATCTGTCATTATGACCTTACTTCCATCAGGAAGTAGCTCGTATCCTACAGGATTCTGCATGAACCCGTTTGCTGTGATGATCCAGAGTGAAGAGATGTTTGTTCCAAGAGCAACCATCCACATGGAAAATGCCTTGAGCTTCTGTCTGTTGCGGTCAAGGAATATCCATGCACCAAAGAAGGTTCCTTCAAGGAAGAAAGCCATTAGTGCTTCTACTGCCAGAGGTGATCCGAATACATCACCCATGAATTCTGAATATGGACCCCAATTCGTACCGAACTGGAACGTCATGGCAAGACCAGTAACAAGGCCTATTGCAAAATTAATTTTGAAAATCCTTCCCCAGAAATCAGCCATCTTTCGCCAGGTTTCGTCCCTGGTTTTGTAATAGGCTGTTTCCATGTAAGCCACCAGTAGTGCAAGTCCCAGTGTTAGTGGAACAAACAGGAAGTGGAATGCTACAGTTATAGCAAACTGCAGACGGCTTAAATATAACAATTCTAACATTCTTTATACCCCTATTTATTACTTTTACTTTGTTCGTTTTTGTCAATTCCGGGAACAACCAGAATTCGCATTCTATTGGCATAATAACTATATTGTATTGATGATGTTAAATATCAGATAATAATTATTATCATATAGGAACTATCATCAAGTAAGAACTAATACTACATTTGAATGGTTATAGTTTATAAGTCTTCTTATATCACATGATAAATTATGAAAAATACACAATTCAGGCAAGTAAAGAAGGATCGAATTGAAAATCAAATAAAACGGAAAGGAAAATGAATCTTTCATGAAAAATCTCCTATATCTATGTTTTGGAGTGAAATATTAAAGTAACAATAAAAACATGAGGATAAGACACTGACATATAAGAACGGAAGGAAAAGACTAGTAGATAAATATAAATACTATAACTCCTAATTAAAGATTAGATTCAACCAATCATTCTGGAAATCAGATCAGGTTGATCGAATGGACTCTAAATCCGTTCAGTCGGGTTAAATTCCCGAGGTTTCCGCCATATGTGTCTCATTGTGTGATCAAAGTCACATAATGACAAAATCTTTTTTCTTTTGTTTTACCCACCTGAGCTAGCAGCTTGTTTTTATCATTTTAGCTGGAAAAATGTCCTGAAAATCTCTATGGAATCAAGGAAATCCTGTTTACCCATAAGTTCCCTGGTTGAATGCATCGCAAGCATCGGAACACCCACATCTACAACATGAACTGGCAGATATTTACTGAGAATCGGACCAAGAGTTGTTCCTCCTCTCTGATCGGAGTGATTCACAAATTTCTGATACTTCACACCGGCTTTATCACACAATTGCTGGAAAGCTGCAATTGTCTCAACTTCCGAGGCATAAGAACGGCTTCCACTGATCTTAATTGTTATACCCTTGTTCATTACTGGCTTGTTGGTTATATCGGTCTTTTCGCCGTAATTAGGATGCAAGCCATGTGCACCATCAGCTGAAATAACAAAATAATCCTTTATCCGGCATTCAGATCGTTGTTCCATTCCTTCAATTGCAACACGTATCTTTTCCAGAATGGTGCTCAAAAGTACAGAATCTGCACCCTGTTTTGTCATGGAACCAACCTCTTCATTGTCCATGAATGCTGCTATATTTATTCCGCCATTGTTTTCTGAGGTTACAAGAGCTTCCAGTGCAGCATAGACCATGGACAGGTCATCAATTCTTGGACAGGATATGAATTCTCCTTTTGCTCCGACAAGCATTCCTTCCTCACAACAATAAACGTTCAGGTCCATGTCAAGAATATCTTCACTATTGACTCTTGCTTCCTTTGCAACAAGGTCAAGCAGATAATTATCTTTTACTTCATCTTCGATCAACCGGGTCAAAAGCGGCTGCATTTCCTTTTGTACCTTGATCTCGGTACCTTGATTAGCTCCCGGATTCATATGAATGGCAAGGTTTGGCAGAGTAAGTATTGGTCTCTGAAAATCAAGATGAATTACTTTTGGTTTGAGAACTTCATCTGACTTTACAGCAATCCTGCCGGCAATTGATAAAGGACGGTCAAACCATGTATTAAAAATTGGCCCGCCATAGCGTTCCACATTAAGTGTCAGCATTCCTTCGCTATTCACTTCCGGATTCGGTTTTATTCTGAACGCTGGGTTATCTGTGTGAGCAGCAACGATCCTCATACCTTTTGTTAGAGACTCACTGTTTCCAGTATTAAAAGCAATAATCATAGAAGGATAAGGTGACAGCCAGTATTTTCCTGATGCTGAAAGAGTCCATTGCTCATTCATATCCAGTTTTGAAAAGCCTTCAGCTTCCAGACGTTCTATTATAGTATCCACCGTCTGGACAGGTGTTGTTGCTTTTTTCATAAAGCCGAAAAAATCACTGATATAATCCCTTGAATTTTCCATAATTATCACTTATGACAGAATCTTTTCTTTCATCTTGTCACTATTAGTAGATAATATATTAGTAAAAACCGGATAATTAGATTCATACATAGATAATCAGTATGCTATTATCAGACTTGTAAAAAAGGAAAAGGTTCTCCGGGAGAAGGAGGGATAATTCAACAGAAGGATTCGGCCCGGAGATACAACGTTAAAATGCTTTGGTTTTTCAATATTTGTGACTCTTTGCCACCTCTATCATTGCCTGGAGATTGACTGTTGGAGTCTTGCTTACAGTACCGCATCCCGGTGCAAGCAGACCAATTCCTGCATCAATGACCTTCTGTGACTGTTCCCTGATAGTTTCAGGTGTCTGGTTCCAGAGCATGTTAACAGGATCAAGGTTTCCGACAATTACAGCTTTTTCTACATTTGCAACCGCTGCAGCTGCATCAACATTCTGGTCAACACTAATAGCGTCTACGCCACTGGATTCCATGAGTGCAAGACCCTGGGTAGTGTCACCACATATGTGCAGTACTACAGGTACATTGACTTCGTGCATTGCATCAATGATCTTCTTGTGGAAAGGAACTACGAACTTTTCGTAGAATTCAGCACCTATGAGCTGGTAGCTGGCTGTTGGGTCGATGATGACCATTGTGTCAGCACCGTTCTCAACCATTTTCTGAGCGTAAGCAACACAGAAATCGGTTGTGAATTCCATGAGTGCGAGTCCGAAAGCTTCGTCTGTGAAGATTGCCATGAACCATTCGTCACCGTTGATGTGCTGTGCGAGTGAGAAAGGACCGATCATGCTTCCCATGATTGGAAGTTCATCAGCATATTTGTCTGCAAGTATTTTGATAGCGTCACAGACAACACCGATTCTTCCATGGTCAAGATCATAGCCTTTGAGTTTCTCGATGTCTTCTACTGTTTTTACTACATGGCCAACTACGGATGGCTGCTGCTCCATTGTTCCATCCTTGATCTCACAGCCGAAGAATTCGGCTTCCGCAGTTATGTCAAAAGGCACACGGACCGCCTCAAAACCTACTACGGTGTGACCTGCTTCGGCAAGTGTTGCCATCTTTTCTGCATCGCTGTTAGCCTCTGGCCAGAAAGCACCACAGGCTTCCATCTGCTCAACTGTGCCTGTCTGGGTAACACAAACAGCAGGCATCCTGTCAACAGACTGACCGGTGAGTGCACGGGATAATCTCTCTTTTGGGGTATATTCGGACATGATTTAGCTCCTGAAGAAGAGATGGCTGGCAAACGGTTACCAGCCATCAAAGGGGTTGGAGGGCGTTTTTCTGTCTTATCGATTCATCTTAAAATGAAAGTCCGAACTCTTCGAGCTTCCTGCGTGCATCATCGTAGACCTTCATGTACTCGTCAGTTGGTGTGACGGTAGCAATATCGTAACATTCCTGGAAGGTCTTACCCTGTGGTGCATTTGCATAGTTGCCCTCGTAGGAGCTTACAAGGAGGTCGAGGACCTTGTTTACATCCTCAATAGCCATTCCTGCTGTTGCTCTTGCAACTTCTCCCATCATCCTTGCTTCCATACCGGTTGTCTTGTCCTGGACGACACCCTTTGCAGATGCTACACCGGAGAGGATCTCACGGCCGGATGCTGTATCAGTGATAGACTGAGCGGATGCTTCAAGCAGACACATCTCGGTACATGGACCTGCACATGGGTAGTACTGGTTACCGGAAAGCATGTCTGTGAATTCTGAGATTGTAGCACATGCCCATCCGGCGATCATGAGGGTCTCACGGGTGTTGGTTGATCCCCAGCGGATGTGGACCGGACCGTCAAGGTGCCAGCTTGCATTGCTCATTACAAAAGCGTTGATGTGGGTTGCGATGTTGACTATTGTGGTTTCCTCTACGCCGCCGGCGTAGCCACCAAAGATAGGCATCTGTTCATCCATGATGATGTCACTGTTACCCTGATAGTGTGCCATTACACTGATAGCATCAAGGTCGATCTTAAGCTCGTTGAGCTGAGATACTTCGTGACTGTCACTGCAAACCATGCCACCGGCACAGTCAGCAGAGATATTTCCCTGAGCGGACAGGGAAGTCTCTGGTCCCTATATGCCCATGCCTGGCCTTCCGGCCATTGCTGCTGCTGTCTTGATGAGCCTGGTTTCGGTCTTTGCTGCAAGGACCTCGTAAGGACTCTTTGGGATAGGTGGCTTGCCACGGACTGTCATCATGACACCGTTAACAATTGTGTCTACTTCTTTCTCAAGAGCGTAGCTCATGTGGACTGGCATGAATACGTCTTCGGAGATAGGGGAACCTGTTGGACCACCCTGAACTATTGGCTTTCTCTTGTCACCAACACTTCTCTTGTGTACCCTTACAGCTTCTCTGCCGGTACCGAGTGTGAATTCCTTCTGGACGTTGTTGATAGCGTCCCAGATCTCGTCCTCTGTGTATTTTACAACACGGCTTGTGTCTGTACAGAAGATACCACAGTCAAGGAGCATCTCAAAACCTGCCTTGAAGAGGTTCTCCATCATGTCCTTGTCAGTTGGTACGAACTCGCCCTTGAAGTCAAGGTTGTATTTCTGCTTGAGTTCCATTGCCTTCATTGGGATTGTCATAAGGTCCCAGTCATCCTGGGTTGTCTTCTCTCCCTTCTTTGCTCTCTCATAGAACTCAAAACAATCAAGTGATCTTGCGAATGTCATATTATTTCACCTCAATTACTGCATAAGCTTAAGTGCTACACGAGCAGCGTCTGCTGCATTCTCTGCGGTTGCGTCTGCTCCGATCTCTGCGATCCATGCGTCAGATACTGGTGCTCCACCGAACATGATCTTAACTGAATCTCTAAGACCTTCTTCTACGAGCATGGATACTGTGTCCTTCTGACCGAGCATTGAGGTTGTCATGAGTGCTGAACCGACAAGCAGGAGTTTCTTGCCCTTGTTCTTTGCAACTTCTTCTGCAACCTTTTCGTTTGGTACGTCTACGCCCATGTCAACGATCTTGAAACCGTTTGCTTCAAGCATGGTTGTTACGAGGCGGTGACCGATATCGTGAATGTCTCCTTCCTGAACGTAGGTGATTGCAAGACCTACACCGTCAGTGTTTCCCTTCTCCTCTTCAAGAACTGGTAAGAGAATTTCCATTGCTGCATTCATTGCCTTTGCAGACATCATGATCTGTGGGAGGTAGATCTCTGCTGCTTCGAATTTGTCTCCGACGATCTTCATTCCTGGTGAAAGACCATCGTTTATGATTGTAACTGCAGTAAGTCCTGCATCAAGTGCTGCCTTTGTAGCTTCGGCACAACCGTTGATGTTCTGAGTCACGATTGTGTCTCTGAGTGTGTCTAACATTTCCTGATTTGACATGTTTAGCCTCCGTTTTGTCCCAGTCATACGTTTTTCAAGGTTTGAGCCTTGAAGGGACAATTCTCAATAGTCAAAGACATTATATATCATAAACTCAGCAAAATGCATCCGCTTTGACTGAATATGTGTTTACAAAGAAAATATTGCGCTATCGTTTGATGATTACAACGCCGTTGTAATGATACTATGTTAATGCAACGTTTGCATGCGAGTATTTAAAGTTCAAAGAATTGCAAGTAAGACTCGTTCATATGATATGGAAAAATATGTCCCTTAAATTCAAACTTATATTGTACATTGTGGTCGGAACCATGATAGTGCTGGCAGCCAGCACCGCCATGACAATTTCCACAGTAACAAGCCAGGAAGAGAAACTTGCCTATGAGCAGGCTGTCCAGATAGCAGGAAAATACGCCAACGACTTCAATGGTGACATGGAAGAGTACCAGGCAATAGCAGAAACAATTGCAGCCTCTGTCGGAAGCTTTGACTCATTAAGCAGGGATGAAGCAAATGCAATGCTCAAGGAAACTCTGATGACTCATCCCCAGCTTGTCGGAGTTTATGTAGGTTATGAACCAAATGCGTTTGATGGGCAGGACAGTCTTTATGTTAATACAACCGGCCATGATGAAACCGGGCGCTTCATTCCATACTGGAACACAATGGAAGGAACTGTCAAGCTCTACCCACTTATCAATTATGAAGACCTGAGTTACTATCAGGGACCAAAGAAAACGAAGAAAAACGTAATTACTGAGCCTTATTTTTATGAGAAGCTCTTTATTGTCAGTTATGTTTCCCCCATATTGAAGAACGATGAGTTTGTCGGAATTGCAGGTGTGGACGTATCCCTCAATTACCTTGACGAAGAGATCAGTAGCGTAAAGGCATTTGATACCGGATATGCTTTTGTGGTCGATAAGGAAGGAGTACTTGTCACATATCCTTACAACAAGGACTGGATAGGTAAAAAGACACTTTATGACCTTGGAATAGATGATTACTCACTGATAGCTGATGACATCTACAACGGAAGAAGTGGCCACCTGGAAACAGTGGACTCCAATACCGGAGAAGATGTCGTGATGTTCTACGAACCTGTCCAGGCAGGTGGTTTCTCATTCATACTTGTGGTTCCAAGGGATGAGATATTCGCAGGTGTGCAGAACCTCACCCACAAACTGATGCTCATATCGCTGGTAGCTATTGTTTTCATGGGAGTTTTCTCTTACCTGATAGCACTCTCATTTACAAATACCATTGAAGAGATCGTCTACGATTTCAAGAAGATATCAAAGGACGCTGTAATGGGCAGACTTTATTCCAGAGCAAAGACGGATGTTGAAGAGGACTTCAAGGAGATACCCATAGGTCTGAATGAAATCCTTGATGCAGTTATCAACCCAATACATGACACGATCTCCCTCACAAAAGCACTTTCAGAGGGTAAACTTTCCGAACGTTCAAAACTGGAAGCTAAGGGTGAGTTCGAGCAGCTATCCAATACACTGGACAACTTTGCAGAATCCCTGGATACAATGATAAAGGATTCCAACAGGGTACTTACAGCCTTTCAGCACAATGATTTCTCACAGAAAATAGAGGTTCACGGTGAAGGTGACTTTGGCATACTGACAGAAGGAATCGAGGAAACCAGGATAACTCTTGCCCAGATAATGGAAGAGCGCAAGAAACTGGAAGAGGTGCGTAAAAAAGAGATTCACCACCGTATCAAGAACAACCTCCAGGTAATCTCAAGTCTTCTTGACCTTGAATCTGAGAAGTTCAACGATGATAGTGTAATTGAAGCTTTCAGGGAAAGCCAGAATCGTGTCATTTCAATGGCTCTTGTCCATGAAGAACTATACAAGTCACAGGATATGGAAAGTATCGACTTCTCGGACTACCTGATGAAACTTGTGAACGAGCTTTCATACTCATATATGATAGAAAAAGAGAACATCAAGGTCAAACTGGATCTTGATATTGTTTTCATCGATATGGAAACTGCAATTCCGCTGGGAATGATAGTGAACGAGCTTGTTTCCAATTCACTGAAACACGCGTTTGTTCCGGGAGAAGAGGGAGAGATTGTAGTTGATCTTGACCTCACAGATGGTAAACTCACACTGACTGTTGGTGATAACGGCACAGGATTCCCTGAAGATATAGACTTCACACAGACAGATTCCCTTGGATTGCAGCTTGTAACGACCCTGACAAAACAGATAAACGGTACCATAGAACTTGACAGAAGTGAGGGTACCAGATTCAGGATCAAACTGAAATAATTATGAATTAAGCAACTAGCTCAGAAACAGATTACAAATTAACTGAATAATTAAAAACAAATGAGATAAAAAGCATCATAAAAAGGTGATAGGATGGAAGATGCAAAGGATGTAAAGATTTTAGTAGTGGAAGATGAGAGCATTATTGCCCTGAATATTAAGAAGAAACTGAAGAGTTTCGGATATACGGTACCGGCTATGGCAACCACAGGAGAGGAAGCTATAAAGATGGCAGAGATAACTTTCCCTGACCTGATACTCATGGATGTCAGGCTCAAAGGTGATATGGATGGAATACAGACTGCTGAGGAGATACGCAAGAAATTTGATATTCCTATCATATTCCTGACAGCATATTCTGATGATAAGGTGCTGGAAAGGGCAAAGAAAACAGAACCATACGGCTATATCGTCAAGCCGTTCAAGGCAAATGATCTGAAAAGCAATATCGAGATAGCCCTTTACAGGTTTGGGATGGGCCGGAAGGAAAACGTGGAATAGTTTAACTGGAATGACAGCTAAATTACCAATTCAAGAAACGGACGGTAGGTTCTAATGAAAAGTTCCCTTGTCGATGTTATCCTCAATTCTGAAAAACGCAAGAACGTTCTTTTGCTCCTCATTGAAGGACAGAAGAGCCGTGAGGAGATCAAAACAAGTCTGAATGTGACTTCCACTGCACTTATTCCGCAGATCAAGATACTCAAAGAACACGGGCTTGTTATACAGAACGGAGACTACTATATATTGACAAATATGGGAGAAGTTCTTGTAGAGAACATGCTGCCACTTCTGAATGTTGTAGAGGTCTTTGAGGAAAACAGTGATTACTGGCAGAACCGCAATCTTAACGGAATACCCAAGCCACTGCTGAAGAGATTCGGCGAACTTGGTAACTGCTTAATTATAGAACCTGACCTGAATTACCTGTTCGAATTCCCAAAAGAGTTCACTGAGAACATAGCAAAATCAGAATATATCATGGCTTTCAATGCCTACTTCCATCCAGAATATCCTGCTATGTACTCTAAACTTGCTGAGAAGGGAATCGATATCTCACTTATTTTCACAGATTCTGTCTATGAGAGAATGCAACAGGATTTTGCAGAGGAGATATCAAAGTTCAATAGTTTTGAAACCACAGAACTGAGGGTTTCCAACGAAAAGTCCGGACTTGCAACCTTAGTAAGTACAGACCGTTTCCTGTTCCTTTGTTTCTTCAACGAACAGGGACAATACGACCACACCATACTCATGAGCTTTGACAGCAATGCACTTGAGTGGAGTAGGGAACTATTCGATTACTACAAAGATAAGTCAAAAGTAGTTGATAAAAACTGATTCTATTCTAGAATTCTGTCTTTTGATGACTTATAGCTGTTTAAAAAAGAAAAAGTGCCTGATAACTGAATATCAGGATTCAGTGTTACTCTTTTTATTTTTAGTCTTCTACAGGAACAGGTTCTGGTTCAAATATTCCATGCTCCCTGTGTACTGCACTAACAGCAGGCATTCTGTTCCTTCTCTCACGCTGGGAGTATATCCAGAGTGGGATAAAGAGACAGAGCATGGAGAATCCTACACCAGTTGTTGCCCATCCAAGTTCAAGACTGTTAAGGTAGATGATACCTATCAGGAAGAATGGTGTGTTCAGTATAGTAGTTGCCAGAGCAACACCCTTCCATCCTCTTGGAGCCTTGAAAGGTCTGTCCAGCTTTGAAAGTTCAGGGTCGTTCCTGACCTTTACATAGGTGTAAAGACTGATACCATTGGCACAGATGTAACCGATGGCAGAGGCTGCAAGGATAGCTGTTGGCGTTCCAAGAAGAATGAGACACATGTTGAAAGCTGCATCAGCTATCATTGCGTTCATTGGATGGCCGTGCTTGTTCAACTTACTCAAAAATACTGGCAGGTTGCCTTCAACTGACATTGAATATATGGAACGTGCAGATGAAAGGAAAGCTGTCTGGATAATGAGAAGCATTGCACCTATCAGCATTATAATTGAAATGGAAGCACCAATAGGACCAAGTGCCATGTTTGCCAGTGGAAGCATTGGTGAGATAGGTTCTGCAAGAACCCCGTCAACTCCAAGAGCACCGATTACGGATGTCTGTACGAGTACATAAAGAACAAGGCATATTGCTCCACAAACAAGAAGTGCCTTTGGAATATCGGAATTTGGCTTCTTGTATTCAGGGCCATAGATAGCAGCGGTTTCCCATGCAGCAGCACTCCATTCAGCCATTGCAAGAAGTCCGAGAAGGATCAGGATGTGTTCCCAGTCCCAGCTCCAGTCTGTTGGGAACCATGAACTTGTGATGTTTGACATCTGGAAATCGCCTGTGAAGAATGGTGCAATAGTGATTACCAGAAGAGGCACCAGGGAAATAGCAGCTAAGATCATTCCAGCGGCTGCTCCGTTCTTGAGTCCCTTTGAATTAATGATCGCAAGGGTACCGAAAATGAAACCTCCTACTACAAGTGCCATAAGTGTTGAGTTTATTCCTGCAATTGCAGGGACCATTCCCTGAAGATAATCTGAGATCAGAATTGCATAGATAGCAAGGACAGGACTCCAGCCGAACCAGTAGCTCCAGGCACTGAAACCGCCTATGAACTTACCTAATTTGAACTTTCCTTTGTTGTTCTTGTCCTTATCTGAACCAAAGACAGTTTGGGTATAACCTGGAAGACCCGAAGCTTTTGGGAAGACAGTTGCAAGTTCTCCGAACGCGAAATTCTGCAAAAATCCAAGAAGAACCGTTGCTCCCCAGATAACTATTGCAAAAGACCACACGTAACTTGTAAGATATCCGATGGAAGGAAGGATAAGCAAAGGAACACCAAGTGCTATTGCAAGACCCTGTTTCCAGTCAATTGACCTCTCAAGTTCCTGTGGGTCACATATATTCTTAGCACACTGGGCACCGTGTTCCCAGTCTATTCCCGGGGATGAATCTGTTTTGTTGCTCATGCACACACCCCGGGATACTCCGCACCTGTGTTGCATAAGAAGGGCATACCCATCGGGTTGCCGTTTTCAAACTATATTCCATTTACAAGACAATTCTCAAGGACATCATAGTCCATGAATTCCTTCATAGTTGTTTCTTTGCTCATAATTCTACCTCAGAATCTATGATTGTATAATCAATTAGCATTCAATAACGCTAGATATATAAGTCGATGTCCAGTACACTACTTATATTTTGCGGATATATGCTTCCTTTCATTAATATTTAAGGATTACGAAAGAATAACTATATACTCCTTTCTATAGAAGTAAAATATGATATTGTGTTCTCATCCTCTGTATAGAAAAAGTCTACTGCACATGTTTTTTGACAGTAGCAGCGAAATATTAAACCGCCTTTGTAAGATTACAACGCCGTTGTAATCTTAAGTAAGGTTTAGGATAAATAGCCACAAACGATTCTACTTCTTAGTAGTAATGATCAGGTTTTTCCGTCAATATACGGTAGCAACAGACCTGATCTCAGTCAAATAAAAAACGTAATCAAAAACTATATATACTACAATATTTTTCTGCATTTAGAAAACTTTAAATACAGAAGATTATGAGCAATATATATATATGTCGATGACTAAGATTAAAATGTTCCTGTAATCTGACAAGATTCAGGAAATTAACCCGATAACAAAATCAACGGAAGCAAAATCATGAACCACTACAACAAAACCCACAACTGGGTACTGGCATTCCTAGGATTTTAGGAATTGATCGGAAAAAAGCTTAGACTCCAGGAGCTGTTAGCATGGAAAGAAAGCCACTTGATACACTTATTAGCAAAAATGGATTATGGGTGTCACGCAACGGACATCTTCACGGGGTGAAGAAGTGTGAGACATCACAGAAGTATGTAAGAATAGAAATGGATTGCGGAGAGATTATCACTGTACGCAATTCCAGAACAAGCAGGTCCGCAAGGGCCCTGAGGAACCATAAGTTCCACAAACCCTGCAAACGCTGTCGTCTGACAGATGACAGGATTAACGAATTCTCAAAGAAGATCTCAAGGGATGAAACTGAGATCAAGATCGTTCGCTCGTTCAGACTTCCACCTGAAAAGCCTGCCGAGACTGTTAACGTAAAACCCGCAGCAGCTGTTGAAAATAATACACCTGCAACTCACATTCATAATGAATCACGGGCTGGAGTGACTGCCGATAGTTCCACCTACCACAGATCAGCTTCGAAACACAACACAAGCGATTCCAGCCCTTCAAAACCTAATTCTAATGCCAGTGCTAACTCCAACACTAAGGCTAAGAAAACATCTTTCCAGCCACAGCAACCCAAGTCAAAGAAGACTGAGTTCACACCACTGCAAAAGAACAGGATACTCTCACTTTTAGGTCCCGGAGAAATGATTTCATTCTCAAAGGAGAAGAGATCCTTTGCAGAACTTGAATCCACCCTGACCCTCCAGCGTAAGAAGGACATCAGGGAAATGTACGAGGACAGTCGTGAAAATAATCTCGGAAAACTTGAGAGAATAATTACTGAGTTCCTCGTTGACATGGGCTTCCTTGAGGTCAAGTCCCCGATACTCATTCCTTTCGAATACATGGAAAGGATGGGAGTTGGTGAGGACAAGAAACTCTCAGAGCAGATATTCAGGGTCGGAGACAACATGTGTCTGCGTCCAATGCTTGCTCCCGGACTCTACAACCACCTGAGAAAATTCGATAATGTACTTCCTGATCCTGTCAGGATTTTTGAGATCGGTCCCTGCTACCGTAAGGAATCTGACGGAAACAGCCACCTTGAAGAATTTACAATGCTCAATTTCTGCCAGATGGGATCGAACTGTACCAGAGATGAACTTGAGTACCTGATCAAGGAACTCCTGGATTTCCTGGGAATTGAATTCGAGATCGTTGCAGACAGCTGCATGGTCTATGGTGACACCATCGATGTGATGCACAAAGATATGGAACTCTCATCCGCCGTTGTTGGCCCCGTTCCAATGGATATGGACTGGGGAGTAAACAAACCCTGGATAGGAGCCGGTTTTGGTCTTGAAAGACTGCTTAAAGCAAAGCATGATTTCAAGAACATAAAGCGTGCAGCCAGGTCAGAATCATACTACAACGGAATAAGCATCAATCTTTGAGGTGGAACCATGATAAAGGATATTAATTACTGGGATCTTGACATTATTGCTGAAAATATAATAAACGGACAGAAGCTCACCGACGACAACCTAAGAGAGCTCCTTTCCCTGACAGAAGAAGAAGACATCGAAAAGCTGCAATACGTTGCAAGAAAAGTGAAGGAACGCTATTTCGGGAACAGGGTATTCCTCTACAGCTTTGTTTACTTCTCAACCCACTGCAAGAACAACTGTGCTTTCTGTTACTACAACAGATGCAACGAAATACAGCGCTATCGCCTTGATCTGGAAGAGATCCGCAGCATAGCAAGAGCCATCAAGAACGAAACCATCCACATGGTAGACCTTACCATGGGAGAGGACCCTTATTTCCATAATAATCCTGAAAAGTTCGTTGATGTTGTAAAAGCAGTAAAGGAAGAAACAGGTCTTCCAATAATGATCTCTCCTGGAGTTATGGATGACAGAACTCTCAGCAGGCTGCATGAAAGCGGTGCTAATTTCCTTGCACTCTATCAGGAAACACATGATGAAGAACTCTACCGGAAACTGAGGGTAGGACAATCCTTTGATGAAAGGAACCATGCCAGGGAATTTGCCAGAACCAACGGTTACTGTGTTGAAGACGGAATCCTCACAGGTGTTGGAAACGATATCGAATCAACCATAATTTCACTTAGAGGAATGCAAAAGGGAAATCCTGACATGGTTCGTGTCATGACCTTTGTTCCACAGGAAGGAACACCTCTTGAACTGGTGACACAGCAGTCCAGCCTTGCGGAGCTGAAGATTATCTCAGTCCTGAGACTGATGTTCCCTGACAAACTCATACCTGCATCCCTTGACCTTGAAGGAATCGATGGCATGGTAGACCGCCTGAATGCAGGTGCAAATGTTGTCACATCTATAATATCCGCAGATTCCTCACTTGAAGGCGTTGTCAACTATGACAGGGAACTTGAGGAAAGGGACAGGGACTCAAAGAGCGTTATCAAGCGCCTGAAAAGCATGGGTATGGAACCTGCAAGCCAGGCTGAGTTTAACAGGATACTCGAAAAGCAGCATGTAACTCCTGTAAGAATCCCGGTGGCCGCACTATGACATCAATATGCATAATAGGTGGCAAGCTCCAGGGTTTTGAGTTCACTTATCTTGCACACAAGGCAGGTATGAATGTAGTGCTTGTGGACCGCAGGGAAAAGCCTCTCATACGCAAGGTTGTTGACAGTTTTCAATGCTTTGATGTTGTCAAAGAACCTGAAAAACTGATAGAACTCTCAGAAAATGTGGATGCTATCATCCCTGTGAATGAGAACCTTGAGACAATAGAGTTCCTCAGGGATATAAAGGACAAGCTTGCATGTCCTGTGCTATTTGATTTTGATGCCTATCATATCAGTATGGACAAGAAGCGATCTAAGGACTATTTTAAGTCAATCAATATACCAACTCCTGCGGACAAGCCAACAAGCCCGCCATATTTCGTGAAGCCTCCATGTGAGAGCAGCAGCATCGGGACATCTATAATATATGATGACGAGGGTCTGGAAGGACTTGACCCTTCAATGCTCATCGAGGAATATGTTGAGGGTGATGTGATTTCCCTTGAAGTGATTGGTGATGGAACTCACTTTTCAGTTGTAAAGGAAACGAAGATCCATATCGATGGCACCTACGACTGCCACATGGTTACTCCTATTGATAATTATCCTGAGTTCAGGAAAATAACCTATGAGCTCGCAAAGAACCTCAATCTCCGGGGAATAATGGACGTTGAAGCAATAGACAGCTCCAGGGGACTCAAGGTACTGGAAATAGATGCAAGGTTCCCAAGCCAGACTCCCACAGCTGTTTATCATTCTACCGGGGTCAATCTTGTGGAGATGCTCATGCAGGCATTTCTTGGAGAAGTTCAGGAAACTGACATGGTTCCTGAAACTAACTATTGCATTTACGAGCACCTTTTACTTGAAAATGGAGAACTGAAACCTGTTGGAGAGCATGTGCTCTCACAGGGAGACGAATATGTGCAGTTCCATGAATCAGAAGGACTTGAGATATTCGAATCCAAGGGAGAGAACAAGAACAGTGTTTTCACCCTGATAAGCTACGGAACTGACAGGGAAGAGACTGAAAAAATAAGACAGAGCGGAATGGAAATGATCATCGGTCATTTCCTGAACAGAGAACAGGAGGAATAAAAATGGCACTTTTAACACCGGAAGACCTTGAGAACCTTTCAATGCAACTTGAAGAGAACGATGAGATTGCAAAAAGGGTTACTGGTCTTGATATCAGAGGTATATGCGAAGCATTATACGGTACAGAACCCGGTACTGAGAAAGTAGGAATTATTCCAATCACTGCTGGTAATGGTGTCATCAGTAATTTCACATCTTCACTCCTGTTCATAGTCCGGTATTTCGGCTTTGAAGGTTTCATAACAGAACACCCTGATGTCACAGGCTATTATGAAGCAGTTTCTCAGGGTGCTGATATTATAATGATGGCAGATGACCACATCTTCACCGCCCACAACCTGAGAAATGAAAAGATAGTTAGCAATCATGTTGCAACTGGTGTGGTATATGCTGATATCGCTTCCAGATACAAGGAAGCCACATCAAAAGATATACTTGTAATCGGACTCGGAAGAGTAGGTTATGCAGGTGCCTGCCATCTTGTGAATAAGGGATTCAATGTCTATGCATGCGATCCGAACAAGGAATTCCTGCAGAAGGCTGTGAATGAACTGGGAATCAATCCCTATTGCAGCGATGACAGGAAGAAGTTTTCAATGGTCTTTGAGGCAACACCAAATGCAAACACCATATCCGAAGGTATGATCGAGGAAAGGTGTCTTGTCTCAACCCCTGGAATTCCCTGCGGACTTCCACCTGAAATCGGACAGAAGTATCATGTTGATCTTGTAATGGAGCCTCTTGTAATTGGAGTGGCTTCAATGCTGTATTCTGTGATCCAGAATTAAAATTGTAAGTATTAAGTCTAAATTGGAAATGGAGTGCTGAGAAAATGTATGTGATTTCCCTTGACCTTGGAACAAGTGGTTTCAGGTCACAGCTTATCGATCTTGAGAAACAGGAAACTGTAAAGACTGTGATCACAATGGGACACCCGCTTCCTGGTGGAAATGTAATGGACCACCTTGATTTCGCTATTGTCACCGGAACGGATGTAGCCCACAGGCTGATGATCGAAACAGTAAAGGAGATACTGATAAAATTCAATGTCGAGCCTGAGAAGATACAGCGCATAGCGGTCTGCGGTAATCCCATACAACTCTCACTTTTCCAGAACATGGAGATAAGAGACCTTGCATACGCAGGTGAGAACAAACAGGCATCTCTTGGAGTCAAGGATGTGAAAAGGGATGCGAGGATATTCCCTGCCAACGAGCTCTTCGGGGATATCTATCCAATGGATAACTGTGAGATAATAGTCCCACCTGCCATCAAGCATGAGATAGGTGCAGATGCCCTTGCAATGATGCTGGAAACTGATTTTATTCACCAGACTGAACCCTGTCTTGTTACTGATTACGGCACCAATGCCGAGATGGCACTCAAAATTGGCGAGAGAATAATAACTGCAAGTGCAGCCGCTGGTCCTGCAATAGAGGGACAGGGAATTGCATGCGGAATGCTTGCAGGTCCGGGAGCTATCAGTGATGTGAATAGCGAAGGTGACTGGTGGCGGCTCACCATACTGGATGATACAATGACTCCCATTAAGGGGCCGCTTGTTGACCCTATTACCGGAGATTGTATCGAAGGGTGTATTGTGAGGCCAAAGGGAATCACAGGCACTGGTGTTATCTCTACAATAGCACTTGCCCTGAAGGAAGGACTTATAGAAAAACTGCCACATCTTCCCAATGGCAAGCTCATACTGGGAAATAATATCGTTATCAGTGATAAGGATGTGGAGGAGGTGGGCAAGGCTATCGGAGCTATCAGAGCCGCACACATGACACTTATGGTGGAATCCGGAATGAAATATGAGGACCTGAGATATTCCTACATGTCCGGAGCAACAGGTACCTATGTGGATGCTGACAAGGCAAGACATATCGGTTCAGTACCCGGTTTCTCAAAAGGTATAGTCCAGTTCGGTAACACCTCCATAGGCCTTGCAAGGAAGATAGCCATTGACAGATCCAAGCTTGATGAGGTCATAGATATTGCAAAGAAGATACAGGCTGACCATCTGATGATGGCCACAAGTGAGACATTCAAGGACATATACGTCTGTGAACTTTCAACATGGCAGCATGGAATGCCTGCCGAGATGTATGCTCAGATGCTGGAAATGTATGGTATTCCTGTATTCCCGCAGGACCTGGAAAAAGTGGATATTGAAAAAAGGGTTTCAAGAGATATCGACGATGTGGGCTATCTAGGTCTTGATATTGTAAAGGATATCGGAATCACACTTGAAGCTCCCGTAGAAAAATGCATACTCTGTCAGGAGTGTGTGGAAGAATGTCCCGAGGATGCACTGGAAATAATTGAGGAAAACGGTGCAAGGATCGTCAATATCGATAGTCAGCATTGTCTTGGTACGAGCTGCAGACGTTGTGTAACGATCTGTCCTGAGCAGACAATGAAACATTCATTGTTGAAGATAAAGGAATAGTTAATGATAAATCATTAAGTTTCCACTGGAAATTGACGGGTTATCAGATCATTCGTTAAACTTCAAAATTGTTGTTTTAAGGGTCTCAAGATCCACCACCGGCACCTGTGCAGGTGTCGGGACAACATTTACTCTTTTCTGGAATTCAGTCTGGTCCTGCCAGGTGCCTGAATTTATCAACAGGACATTCTTGTACCATTCAACTCCCACTGTATGAACGTGACCGCAGTGGAGAATGTCCGGTACATTACTGATAACAAAATAATCCCTTTTTTCAGGTGCAATAGAAACACGACTTCCATAGATTGGTGACAGGTGCCTGAACTTCATCATTTCCACCATTGCCTTTGTAGGATCGGTGTATGATACACCCGGAACTGAAGCCACCAGGTCATCGATGGAACGTCCGTGGTAGAGCATCACTTTTACACCATCAAGGTCAACAATGGATGGATTACCTACAAAAGTGACATTCTCAGGGAAATAATCCCTGATGCATTCGGGCAGTCTTGGCTGCGGTTCAGCCTGACGTACTGCATCATGGTTTCCAGGAGAAATAATGATCTTGATGTGTTTTGGGATCATATGGAAATATTCACCAGCTTTCTTGTACTGGTCGTAAACATCCATGATCGAAAGTTCCTCTTCCTGGCCGGGATAGATGCCAACGCCGTCTACAAGGTCTCCTGCAACAAGAAGATAGCGTATTTCTTTTGAAACTGCCAGCAGAGCTTCGTTATCGGTATCGCCGTTTAGAAAATCAATGAACCTGTCCCAGGGTTCTTCAAGGAAAGTGTTACTTCCTATGTGAATATCTGATGTAAGAATCGCTTTTCCAAAGCTTCCGGTCTTTTTCGGGTTCACTGCAGGAAGGTCCGGAAGTGTGACTTTCTGAGCTATCATAAGATTGCCGTCATTTGTGAGAGTTCCCGTAAATCCCACAACCTCGTCCAGTACAAAGTGACTGGCCTGCTCATAAAGTTCCTTGTCAGCCGAGCGTATGAGAACGGAAAATGAACCTGTGGGGTCTTCGACCTCAAGGATCTTATGACCATTGCTGGTGCTTTTCATATCAGATATCATTCCGATAATGGAAACTTCTCCTGCCTCGCGGCTGCCCCTGAAATTCGTTCCTTTACCTTTTTTCAGGCTCTCAATAGGGCGGGCCGTTATTCTTCCACGGATTATATCGCTGAGTCTTGTGTACCTGTTCCTGAAGAACTGAACGAATTCCATGTATTCACCGACACATGTTGAATTGTCGCTAATATCAGAAACTACAGAAAGAGGACTGTCTACATTACAGTAATTACTCTTAAAACCTGAATACATTGAAGTTGACTGGTAAGAAGAATATGAATCATATGTATCATACGAATCATCGAATGAACTGTCTGGTTCCGGGGAAAGCTCTTCTGATAGCTTAAAGGTTTCTTCATTTACATGAAGGGAAGAATTGAAACCTTCCAGATCGATGTGCTCAACATCAATAACAAGCACTGAAAGATCTATATGCTCAAGTACGTAAGCCACAAGTTCCCCGGGGGAACAATGAGAACATATAAGGTCCACTGCTTCAGGACTTATCTGATAGCCTTCTTCAATAAAGGCTGTAAGGACATCAATTTCATTCATGGTGATGAGATTCGCATTCAAGTATATTTTGTTTTAATAAAAATATGAGAAATGTTTTATAAGGGGAAACATTTTATTTTTTGCAATTATATTCCATAACTCATTAATAGATTCTTTCATTGATTTGGACGGAAGACAGGTAAGAATATGAATTTAAAAGAAACCTACCATGTTTTCAAAGAAAGTGACAATTTCTTTGTTTCGCTTGCCCGGGACATCCTGACTGTTCTGTTAGCTGTATTGATATTTGCAACTTTCTCTCAGATCGTTTTCGGTATGTGGACACCTATGGTTGCGGTAGAATCCGGAAGCATGCAACCCCATATGAATATCGGTGATATAATATTCATCCAGAACATCGACAGGACTGAAATAGTTACTTACGAAGAAGGCATGAATAACAACTACACTACCTTCCAAAATTACGGTAATGTAATTCTTTACAAACCCTACGGACAGGAAGGTGTGACACCAATTATTCACAGGGCTATGTATTATGTTGAAGAAGGAGAGCCTATGTGGGACGGTGGGCCTGCCGCGCCTTATGCCGGTTATATTACAAAAGGTGACAACCAGGTAACCAATAAATACTATGACCAGCAGGGACAGGTGAGTTACCTGATGCCTGTTAAGGAAGAATGGGTAATAGGTATTGCACGCTACAAAGTTCCATATATAGGATATTTGAGACTGCTACTTTCCGGTCTCTAATAGAAAATCAGGAACTAAACACTAAAAAGCTGAAAAATAGGAACATCAGATCAAAAAATCAGGAATATAAAAGTTGTGATCTTTAAACTTAGATTTAAGTTTAAAGATGCAACTGTGTTGTGAGGACAGGTTTGAAGAACTCAAGTGGTTTAAGCCTGTAATCCTCAAACAATACTTTTTTAGTACTGTTTATCGGGACACTTAATACAATCTCTTTTGTCCTGCCGTATCTTCCTTTGCTTACAACGACAGCATTTACAATACCAAGCATATCAAGCTCGGACATAAGATCTGTTACCCTGCGCTGTGTTAGAATATCCATATCCACCTGAAGACATAGCTGTCGATAAACATTGTAGACTTCCCCGGTCGTGACGTTCTTGTAACCGTTGTTCCTCAGAAGCATTACGCTGTAGAGTGCAAGTTTGGACTGGGTAGGAAGGGTGCGCACAACTTCAATGACACGATCGACTTCAATCTTTTCCTGAGCGCCTTTAACATGCTGTTCCTCGACATGGGATTTATTTTCCCTTTCCGCAATTTCTCCTGCAACTCTGAGAAGATCAAGAGCGCGTCTTGCATCACCGTGTTCCTGAGCTGCAAAAGCAGCGCAGAGAGGAATGACCATTTCATCAAGGGCATCAGGCTTGTAAGCGATCTGAGCTCTTTCATGAAGAATATCGCTAATCTGATCAGCATCATATGGCGGGAAAATTATTTCTTCCTCTCCAAGGGAACTCTTTACTCTTGGATCGAGGAATTCTGTGAATTTCAGATCGTTGGAAACTCCGATCATACTGACCTTTGCATTTTCAAGATCAGTGTTGATCCTTGATAAGTTGTAAAGAACGTCATCGCCTTTTTTGATCAGTTTGTCTATTTCATCCAGAATTATAATGACAACCTGTCTTTCGTTGTCGATTGTTTCCTTGAATTTAAAAAAAACCTGGTCTGTAGGCCATCCGGTCATTGGAACATCTTCACCGAACTGGCGGGTAAGGTTCGCAAGAAGCCTGTATTGAGTGTCAATAACTTCACAGTTAAGATAGACAACTTTACAAGAAAGACCAAGTGATTCTCCTTTTCTTTCAAGTTCAATTCCAACATGTCTTGTTACAGCTGTTTTTCCTGTGCCGGTCTTTCCATAGATAAGAATATTAGAAGGTGTATCTCCCCTGAGCGCTGAAACAAGAATAGACGCAAGGCTATTGATCTGATCGTCACGGTGGACAAGCGAATCAGGAGTGTATGAATGTCTTAAAACCTCTTTATTTTTAAAAATAGGTTCATTTTCCAGTAATTCCTGGAACAGGCCATCTAATGATTTACTTTGCATTTACTTATTTCACCCTATCCTTAAACTTACAAACCGAACTCAAACATCCGATTTGTTTTGGATAAGAACCACCAACCAAGACAAATCAAAACAACTGAAATCTGATTTGAAAAATATAAATCAAATTGCATGATTGAAATGATTGATTGGATTTACTCTCTCAATTCCAAGTGATACAATGGAAGTGGTGCTTATTAATGTTTATGGTTTAGACCCCTCCATTTCAACTGGAATGTTATATAAAAGTATCATAATGATTTGAAAAAGATATCAGTGGACTTTATTATTGACTTGTAAAATGACAAGATTATAAAGGAGAGGACTTCATGTGGAAGTAAACCCCTTTATTTCGACTGGAATGTTTATAAAGAACAGAGACCCTATGATTTCGTATGGAAGCTGAAAAAAAGATATGACTATCTTTTTTTTAAATTTATAAAAAAAGATGGCAGTGTATGTATCGATATATTACTATATAAGCTTTTCTTTATTTTAAGTTAATTTTAACAACTAACTTTAAAATAAATTATAGAAAATAAATCAAAAATAGTTGAAGTTAACTGAGTTTTCCAAAATCAGGCTAAATTAGAAATCTCCAGTTGAAATAATGGGGTAGCACATATCCATAAAAATCCATTAGTATTTAGAAAATAAAATTTGATAGTCAGTCCTATTAACAGAAAAATCAAAAAAATGTTTTGAAATCCGGATTTCCAGTTGAAATCATGGGGTTAGTCTGATAGAATAAATGATATCATTAAACCAAATCAAAAAGTCAATTAGAAATAACAAAATCTTTCCAATTCTTTCTTTCAATCCATTTTGTAACACAATTTTTTTAAGCATCTTCTTTTATTCATATAGCAAATGAACGAAACCGGCCTATCTGAAGAGGAAATACGTAAAATCTTAAACGATTCTAAAGGTAAGGACCTGAAATACGAACGTGTGCTGAGTTCCATGTGCACTTATCCGCACAAAATAGCTATTGAAGCCCACATGCAGTTCATAGAATCAAATATGGGTGACTTTGGTCTTTTCAGGGGAACGTACAATCTTGAGAAAGAGATCTTGAGTTCAATTGGAGATTTGCTCCATAAGACCAATGCTGTAGGTTATATGACAACAGGCGGCACCGAGTCAAATATTCAGGCTATTCGTTCAATGAGAAATCTCTTTTTACAGAGTCCAGAGTATCAGAAATCTGCGAGCAACGGTCAAAAATGCGCAAGACCAAATCTTGTGGTACCAGACTCAGCTCATTTTTCATTTGACAAGGTTTCAGATATTCTTGATGTAGAACTCAGAAAAGCAAGTCTTGATGATGAGCTAAAGGTTTCAGTTGAATCAGTAAAGTCATTAATTGATGAGAACACCATTGGCCTCGTTGCAATTGCAGGTTCAACAGAGTTCGGTCAGGTCGACCCTATAAAAACACTTTCGGATATTGCCCTAGAAAAAAATATTTTCCTTCATGTCGATGCAGCATTTGGAGGCTTTGTTCTTCCTTTCATGGAGAAAAATTATGAGTTTGACTTTAAATTACCTGGAGTAACATCCATAGCTATTGATCCTCATAAAATGGGTCTTAGCACAATTCCGGCAGGGGTTCTTCTTTTCCGTGATTCTCATCAGCTTGAAAGTCTTAAAGCTGATACCCCATATCTTACTGTTTCAACACAGTATACATTAACCGGAACCAGAAGCGGGGCTGCAGTTGCAGCAACATATGCTGTTATGAACTATCTTGGAAAAGCAGGTTACAGGAAAACAGTTTCCAGATGTATGGAGCTTACTGATTATCTTCTGGATAAACTTGCAGAGATGGATATTCATCCGCTTATCAAACCAGTTATGAATGTAGTTGCACTGGAAGTTCCAAAATGCGATATTGTTAGAAGCAGGCTGGCGAAGGAATTCAACTGGCAGGTCTCCATAACCCAGAATCCACACGGACTTCGTCTTGTTATCATGCCACATGTCAGTTTTGAAATGATAGACTCTTTTGTTTCTGATCTGAAAAAAGTCCTTGACACTCTTTGAAATCCTCTTTGATTTTCTGTTTATGAGTTTCCAGAATGCAAAACACAAAACAGAAAAAAAGAGAGGAAATAATGAAAATCAAAACAAAAAATTGAGGGGATGAGGCTTGATGACACCTGGCCTTGAAGCGTGTAAGGCGTGTGTTCATCTTGCCTGTTCTAAATTCTAGTATGTCTTTGTTACTTATACTCCTGAGCCAAGCGGAGTGAAAGTATTCAGAAGTCCTCATGAACAATTTTCAGGGAAAATTTAGAGAAAATAATGATTATTTTCAGAAATAAGTTAAAACTAAATATTAACCCATCTAAAATACTGTCATGAATTCTTCATATAAGATCGGGAGCATAATGGGAATACCCATAAAAGTGCACATCACTTTTCTGTTCATTCTTCCTATTTTTGCGCTTGTATTCGCAACAAACCCACAGCCTTACGGTTTTGCGAATATTGGTTCGACTGCAATGACCTATGGATTGTCGCTTTTAACAACCATACTACTATTTGTTTGCGTACTGCTCCACGAACTTGGTCACTCCTACATTGCTAAAGGCTACGGTGTTGAGATTAAAGATATAACACTGATGTTATTGGGTGGCGTATCATCTATGGAAGAAATTCCAAGGGAGCCTTCCCAGGAATTCAAGATGGCATTTGCAGGACCACTTGTAAGCCTGATAATAGGTTTCGTTCTTCTGGGACTAAACGTAGTTGCTTCTGCTTACGTGCCGTCTTACAGTTCAACCTGGTTGTCTTTAATGGTAGGCATCCTGGCTTCTATTAATATAATACTGGGAATTTTCAATCTCATTCCTGCTTTTCCTATGGACGGAGGAAGACTTCTGCGTGCCTTGTTAGCGAAGAGGATGAACTATGTACAGGCAACTCATTTTGCTGCTTCCTTTGGTAAGATGTTCGCTTTCATGATGGCTGTAATTGGATGGTTCTACAATCCATGGCTTATATTGATAGCTGTTTTTGTTTTCTTCAGTGCTTCAGAAGAAGACAAGTCGACTACTGTTACAGTCAGTCTTGAGAATTATAAGGTTTCAGATGTTATGTCTAAAGATGTGATCTCAGTTGAACCGGAGATGACAGTTGAGCAACTCTCGCATTTTATGTTTGAGAACAAACATCTGGGATATCCTGTAATAAAGGGCAATTCTTTAAAAGGGATTGTAACCTTTACAGACATACGTAATGTACTGCCACATGAGCGCTATGCGGTTCTTGTATCCGATGTCATGACAAAGGATGTTGTAACATTGCCATCAAGTGCCAGTGCGGCAGAAGCATTCAAAGTTATGACGATCAATAATATAGGACGGATTCTGGTTATGGATGGCGATAACGTTACAGGCATCCTTTCAAGAACCGATCTTATGAAATCTCTGATGTTATTGACCGAATGACCAGGTAGTTCTACAATCTTAAAGAGGATCTACATTGAAACATGATAATTTAAGTGATTCCCAGGAAAGCTCTTCGGATTACAGTTACACATCAACAAACGATGATATGTATTCTGAGGACTATTCTGAGAGTTCATCGTTTTCCAGTTCAGGGCCTTCTGAGATCCAGATTATAAAAGAGGTTATCAAAGGCGATGTACCTGAAAAACCTGTATCTGAAGGTGAACCTGAAAATACTGACAGGCCCAGCGAGATCATTCTTGTGGGAACAGCCCACGTCTCTGAAAAAAGTGTCAGGGAAGTTAATGCTACAATCGAGCGTGAAAAGCCGGACATAGTTGCAGTTGAACTCTGCCATGCCAGGTATGAAGCTCTCAAAGGTAATGTTCAGAATTCTGACATTCCGGTAAAGGAGCTTCTCAAAGAAGGCAAGGTCTATTTCTATCTTGTTCATATGCTGCTGGCACATATCCAGAAAAAATTCGCGGATGAGATGGGTGTGCAGCCAGGTGCTGAAATGATCAGTGCCATTGAGGCTGCTGAAGCCAGTGGCGCACAGGTTCTTCTCATTGACAGGAATGTTCAGGTAACGTTGCAACGTTTCTGGAGCAAGATGGGTTTCATAGAGAAACTGAAGATGCTCGCCGGACTTATTGCTGCTGTTCTTGGTATTGGTGGCACTCAGGATATCGACATGGAGACAATAACCAATCAGGATATAGTTTCCATGCTTGTGGAAGAGTTCAGAGATACATCTCCAAATGCTGTCAAGGTTCTTATTGACGAAAGAGACGCATACATGGCCAACAATCTTGTAAAGGCAGCAATGGGCGGCAACAAGAAGATCGTAGCTGTTATTGGTGCTGGTCACAGGGCAGGTATCCAGCGTTATCTTGAGAACCCGAAGACAATTCCCAGAATTAACTATGGAGTCGAGGCCCCGAAGAAGAAATTCAGCATCATGAAGCTTTTCGGCGCTTTGGTGGTCGCAATTGCTCTTGGAACATTTGTATTGCTGATTCTTTCCGGAGTTCCACTGGAAACACTTGCAATTGCATTTGCCTGGTGGTTTATCATAAATGGAGTGCTGAGTGCAGCAGGTACAATTCTGGCCAGAGGTCATCCTTATTCGGTTCTGACGGCTTTTTCAGTCGCATGGCTCACGTCCCTTAACCCGATGATGGCAGCAGGATGGTTCGCAGGTCTGACCGAAGCAAAATATCGCCCTCCTACAACCGATAATTTCAAGGAGCTTATTGAGATTGAAACAACTGAAGACATGATGAAGAACAATCTCTTCCGTGTTGTCCTTGTGGCAGCCCTTGCCAATCTTGGAAGTATGATCGGTACTTTCCTTGGCGTTTATGTAATGCTTCAGATCACAGGAATTGATCCTCAGGAACTTATCCGCAATGGAATAAGTGCCGGATTTGCAGCTCTTGGACTGGGTTAAATCAAAAAGGTGATAAATCTCTGTTGCTGTTGGAATCCAGACCTTAGGAAAAACAGCATTCATCAGAGATTTTCAGTTATTCCATACTGAAATTTTTTATCTTGACAAACCACTGGTTTATTGCCTCCCAGTCGACTATGTTCCAGAAGGCATCTATGAATTCATTCCTTGCATTTTTGTAGTCAAGATAGTAAGCGTGTTCCCACACGTCTATATCCATAATGATTGGGAAATCCGGTATCAGATTTGTATTGTGTTTCTCTATTTGCATGATACCTAATCTCTTAGTATCGTTACAGAAAGTCAGTGCAGCCCAGCCAGAGCCCTCTACACTTGAGGCTACCTTTGTAAATTCACTCTTGAACCTTTCAAAGCTTCCAAAACTCTCCTTTATCGCGTCATATAATTCACCTACAGGTTCTTCACTTGCTTTTTCTGCAGGGGTCATCTCCCACCAGAAATAACTATGGAGCACATGTCCTCCCAGATTGAACGATAAAGACCTTGCAGCGGTCTTGGAGTCGAATTCTGTTCCGTCTTCTACAGCCTTATCCATCATTTGCAATAATGAGTTAACGTTATTGACATAGGACTGATGGTGCTTTTCATAATGTATACGGAGTTGTTCTTCTGAAATATATGGTTCAAGGTCTGCATAACCATATTTCAGTTCAGGTAACTTATACAATTCTTTAGTCATATTTCCTCCCGGTTTGCAAACTATTGATAGCCAAAGCTCATATCAAAGTCTGCCAACTACTCCCCCTGTATTATTTACAGAGAATCTATATCTTAGACAAATCTGCATGGTATCTCCCCTGATACGCATCTCTGAGCATATTTTAGATTAAATATTATCAGGAATGCAGAATAAAGTCCCTAAAAATAGTATCATGCAGGAACGATATAAACCTATGGCTCTGGAACGCTGATGTTTTATCTGGCATTCTTCTTATCTGCCAGCTCCTCAAACTTATCTGCAAGCCTGTAGGATATATTTGAAAGATAAGCAGTTCCCCAGGTTGCTGCAAGTATCGCTCCTAAAAGATCGAACACAAGGTCCAGCATAGTATCACCAATTCCATGCTGGGCAAGTATGGCATTGTAACCAAGTGTCGATGTGAGTTCGTCACTAAGGAACTCGATAATTTCCCATATTACTCCCATTGCAAGTACGAATATGAGAATAAAAATAAAAAGCACTCTTGGAGGTATGTAGATTTCATCAACGTAGATGTCAATGGCTCTTATCAGGGTATATCCGGCAGCAGCAACCACACTGGCTGAAAGTGCATGGGTTACGTGGTCCCAGTTGTCGATGTAGTTGTAGAATTCAAAAGTTCCGATAGTATGCAGGAAGATAGCCAATGTGAGCCATAGTACCAGTCCTGTGTCCTGCTTGATATGATATTTGCGTGTGATCATATGAGGTACAAAAGTGAGGATAAGTCCGGTTGTTGCATTTATTGTGGTGGACAGGTCCTTTCTGAGAATTCCAAACAGCAGTAGCAGTATTAATCCACCTTGCAGCATTCTGACTGCTAATACTTGTGTTTTGTCAGAAATGCCAAGAAGTCTTCGTATGGGAGCTGGTGGCCTGTGTGTGATATAATCATCAGTTTCTACTGAAATGTGAGTTGGCACGTCAACAAGATATGAATTTCCGGCTGACATGAAATACCACCCGAACAAAACTCCTGCAGCAACTCCGGCTATTGTGGCATAGATGAACTGTTGCATAACGGCATCGTTGATCGCATCAGGTGAAAGACCGCTAAGTAGATAGCTGGTCCCAAGATAGATGTCCAGCAGCCATTCAATAAGATGCCACAGTCCTGATATTGCAAGTGTGGTGACGATAACAAGCAGTATTGCAAACTTGTAGGTCATCTTAACCGAGGTGAACCAGTTGATCTCAGCCGCCAGAAGCAGTGCAATGGTTGCAACTGAAACGTAAAACGGTATACTGGTGGAAAAGAAGTACCATGCAGTTGAACTTCCAACTATTGGCAGGATGACCAGGAAAATAAAATACCATGACGGCATAACTGAGAGTTTACGCATCCTGATGGCAGGTGTTATTATTATACTTATGACAAAAGCGATCAGTATGGTCCACATGAACCTGCCGTAGATGAAGTTACCTATTCCAAGCAGTGCAAGAAGCAGGATCATTGTCCAGCCGACAAATGCATTAAGAGAAGTATTTTTCAGGATTTTGCGGAGTTTGTCTATCTGGACCATAATTGTTTCTTATGATATGTATGAGAATTAGTGGTATTTATTCCTCGGGTATCGGAAGCCCATGCTGTCTCAAAAATGATAGCTTATCCCAGTATCCTCTCTGAAAAACTATCTTATCATTTACGACATGGAAAAATCCACATCCACTAAGTCCAAGAGGATCTTTCCACTCCAGAATTGCCCATTCACCATCCTGAAAAATATTCTCAACTATGCAGACCATTTCAGCTCTTGCAAACTCTTCCTTGAACATCTTTTTGATAGCTTCTTTACCTTCCACCGGTTCTTCTGGTATCTGGTAATTCACGGCTGTCTCGCTGTACATCTCAGCAAGCACGCCTGAATCTGCATTGTTAAAGGCTTCAACCCATTTTTCTATAAGTTCTCTTGAACGCATGTATTCAAATCCTTAACTCTCTGTTCCTCTCATTTTTTGCTGATCAACGGAACATCTGGCAGGTTTTCGTAAACTTCATCATAGTTCTTGTATTTACTAAGAACTTCAATTACAGGTGGTATCGGGTCAGCCCATATTTCAGGTAGGTCAGCTTCACCTTCAATTCTGATTTCATATGCAAGTTGTTCATAGGGTGGGTTGAACTGGGCATTCACTCCTTCCTTATTTCCTCTCGCATCCATACGATACCAACCAAACTCTTCCAGATAAACAGAATTCAAGGCGTGCAGACAAAATGGTTCACCTTCTGCATTGTCATCCCTGCTCAAACGCTGGTAGCATATTCCCGCTGGAATTGAGTTTGCTCTGAGAAGTGCTGCAAGCAGATGGCTTTTAGCATAGCAGTAACCGGTTTCATGTTCAAGGACTTCGGATGCTTTTAGGGTGACAGGATTCATACGGTAGTCATGGCTGTGTTTAATCTCATCCCTGACGAACTCGAAACAGATTCTGGATATTTCTATTGGGTTCTGACTGTTGTCTGCGAGTTCCTTTGCTTTTTTCATGACGGCTAGGTGGTTAAAGTCGATGATTGGTGTTGGTCTTAAGTAATCCTGCATTGCTGTCATAGTTTCAACTATTGTAGAGATTTCTGTTATTTGAGAAAAAATGCACGGATGAATAGGAATCTGGAGAACAGTTGAACAATATGGCCATAAAGAATAAATAATATATTTGGATAAGAAATTTTCTTAGCAAGCTATTCAAAAAGGTTCTAACAACATTTGATGAGATTAGTTGATCGTCACTATATGCTAAGCTGTGACATTTGGACAAACTTAGAGAATTATGAGAATTGGTTCATTGATTAGAGCAGGATTAATCCTGATTATTATTTTTGGAACGATATTGACAGTCTGCACTTTAAATGGTGATGATGGCTACCGTGTTAAAAAAAGTCCATTTTTCTATCTATACCATCCTTCTGCATTGTTGCATCCATTTGGCGGTGGTGATGAGCACGAGTATATTGTCACTCCGGGGCATTTGCCCCTTGAAGAAGGTGATGTAGTTGATGACAGCGGTGCAGACAAGCAAATCACTTTCTGGGAATTACCTTTGTGGATACAACTATCTGTCATAAGCGGAGCTGTATTTTCCACGGTAACACTACTAAAATGTCTTCCACTTCTTCTCGGAAAAATACTAGCAAGAGGTACCAATCCAAAAATGCAGGAAATTGCCTCTTACATAGCTGAGAATCCTGGTTGTATGGAATCTGAGATTGCTCATGATCTTGACCTAAAGAGAGGTACTCTAAGGTACCATCTTTCAAGACTGTCCTCTGATAATAGAATACAGAAATTTAAAAAAGGCAAGCTAAAAAGACTTTTTCATATCACTTATTCTAAAACAGAAGAGCAAAAAGTGCTTCATCTTCATAAGAAGAACGAGAATCGTAAAAGGATAATCGAGATCATAACTGAAAGACCGGGTATTACAGGAAAGGAGCTTGCGAACTTACTCAAGATTGATAAAAGCACGGTTCATTGGCACATCAAAGAACTTCACAAGGATGATTTGATTGATTTCAAAAAGAATGGCCGTTATAAAATGTACTATCCACATGTTTCGATTTTATCTGATGATGTTGATTGAAATGAGTTTTTCATAAAAAAGAGATTCCATCCAAAAAGGATGGAGTTTCTTCAAATCAAGCTATTGCCATTCCAAAGCTTATGTATGCTCCTCCGTTAGCTGAGTCGTTATCGATGTATATATCAGCTGCAGAATAGTCATAGGTATCAGGTATAAAACTGTACGTACCAGTGATGTTATTATCAAGGGTTACTTTGAATATGTAACTTTCATCAGTGTTTTTCATCTCTGGAGGGTGTACATATTCATGAGGATCCAATGCATATATATTCGTGTATAGTAGTGTTCCTGTTGAATCAAATAATTCAACTGAGATTATATGTGGATATTCGTCACCATTAAAGACTATAAATTCCAGAGGTAACTCTTTTCCAGAAGGATATGAACTGTTTGTTGTATATTCAATGTCTGATTCTTTATAGGCCACATACACTGTTCTTTTAGTATTGTTGTCCATTACCCATCCTACTTGCTCAATCACGTATGTTTCAGTGTTTGAATAAACGGTTCCCAGAACAGTTTGATTGTCCATAGTAAAAAGGACGTTACTTGTTTCTTGTTGGTCCCTGACTATTCCATTGTACTGGTAGATAGGTTCCATTTCTCTTTCAACATCGATTCCGTCTTCATTTTGGAATGATTCATTCATTCCTTCGTTAACCCAGATACCAGGATCCATTTCTAAAACGAAACCTGTTCCTGCAAGATTGAGTTCCATTGTTCCTGTGTCTGCGGTTTGTTTAAATTCTGCAGGATCTATTGTGATTAGTTCATATTTTGTTATTGTTGATGGAATTTCAATGCTGCTTTCTTCATATGATGCAGGGTCAATGTTTTGAATATATCCTTCAGGATGCTCATACTTAGTGTTTCCAGAGTACGAAGTCACTGTGAGTATAAGGCTATGCATGCAATAACTAATATTGCGAGCAATATCAACAATCTGTTTTTACTGATTTTCATGTTCACTATAAAAACCCCTCAACTTCATTATTTCAGTCTCCTTTATGCAGTCATAAACCCAATTTCATAATATTCATCCTCGAATTTGACTACATAAGACCCCTTTTCGTCAAGAAAATCTATTGTTTTGCTCCATTCATGAGGATTTGCTTTTACATAACTCTGAGTATCTATCGCTTCTTTGAGTGCTGGATATTTATTTAGTTCTTCTTCCGTAACTATGACGAACTCGTCGGGAACAGTATCCAGCAGTCTGGCATCTATCGCTTTTGAATACATGTGGTTGTAAGCACCCAATGTAAAGAAGGCTGCAAAGAGCAGGAAAGATACGACAATCAACAATCCAAGTGCTTTTGCTATCGAAACATATGGATTATTCTTATTTTCATCGAGTTTTTTTTTCTCAATTGGCATTAGTACCACTTCTTTTTCTCAAGCAGTTCTCAATTTGTATAATTCTAGGCTGGGGTACCAATCTTCCTATCTCTCATTAATAGTATCCCGCCAAGTACAAGCAAAAATCCTGCTGGAAACCATAAATAACTCATGAATAGAAATCCAGCCAAACCCGATGCAATTATAATTAATGCAGAATTACGTACATTTTTCGATAATCTGTAAGCTGCTATGATTCCAATAACTGCAAGTGCTGTTGATGAAAATGTATAGATTGCCAGCACTGTGTCTGGGTCAGATATTCCCAGTACTGGTGTCACACCATAAATAAAGCCTATACCATTGGTAGGTATTATTCCTTTAATTATGCTAAATAGTCCTAAACTTACACAGATACCTAAAATTCCACCAATTATTGCCAGGTATCTCCCTCGGTTTTCGGTCATTTAATTACTCCATATTTTTTACTAAAATTACTATATTCTAAAATTAGTTCATAAATTAATTAAAAATTATATGTAATTTATTTATTGATTGTGGTCATACAATCCAACTAATATTTTCAACAGGGTAAAGTCAGGACCGGCAAACAGATTGGTTGGATGCATTGGCCATAAGAAATATATAGTTTACTAAAAAATTAATGCAAAGTTAAACCAATTTTCTGATAATATCGATTTGCGATAACAGGTGAAAGTCACTGAAACAGAGGAAAGGAAATGGAGAAAAGATACGTTGCAGCATTTACAATTACTTTTATATTATTGACAATTGGTTTTTTGACATATCTGATCCTGCTAAATATACTAAATACAGATGATAGCGAAAACGGCACAGCAGCTTTTCGAATCAAAAACAATGACAACGTAATCCATACAATAACAGTGAAACTACTCGATAGTGCAAATGTCTCTAAATTCAATCAGAAATATGATCTCGCTCCGGGTGAAAATATCTGGCCAACCCCGGTTGAACTTAAAAAAGCTACATACACATATGAAGTCACTCTGGATGGTAATATAACAAAGAGACAGATTACAGGAGAATACCCTGAAGATCTCAGCTTAGAGTTTCTGTTCATTGATATTAATGGATATCCGGAAGAAGCATTGGAACTCTCTATGACCATCGCATAGTATCTATCTAAGGATAGAGGTCTCCATCATGACAAACAAACCCAATGTTCTTTTAGTCTTCTTAATCGTTGCAGCACTTCTAGGAGCTTTTGCCTATTTCATCCAAGTTTACTATTTCGACACCCAACATGGAATGGCTCAGATAGATTATGCAATCAATGTTTCTGATGACAGAGAACTGGTTGGCTTTTCCAGCGATGTATTCATTGGTAAAGTAATCGAACAGACTGGCTCGTCAAACGAACCAAATCTTCAAACGCATTTCAGTGTAGAAATCATAGAATCGATAAAAGGAAATTCTACCGGAAATGTCACTGTAAAGCAGTTCGGTGGCTATGAACATGTGTTCATCTGGAGGTCTCTTACTCTTGCGGATGGAGATGAATTACTCCGACCGGGGGAAATCTATCTTTTTGTCACTAAAGGAGATGATGAAAGAGGCTACACTTTTGCTCCTACATATGGTAACCTTTTGATTGAAGATCAGGAAGACTATGAGCAAAAGAAATTGAGATTCCAGAAAGCATATGCAGAAGAGATTCCTTTTGAGTTTCCATAATTTCGGCTCGTAGAAATCCTGCTAATTGCAACTTTAACATAGCAATTTTAAACAACTGCATTGTTTCAAAAGTCATCAAGATGGCAGCACAGGAACGTGCCGCCTGCAGCGGGTGGTTGCCTTGTTCTTTGTTTGCCAATAATTTCTGCAGTTTAACAAAAAATGCACAGCTAAAAGCAAGTGAAAAAAACTCAGAAATCACAATATGACTAAAAAACAAAAAATATGAAAAATGAAAGAGCCTTTTTAGCAAAGGTCTTTCAGGTGGAACTGGTACTTACCGAGTTTGCCGCCGTAGTTTCCTGCGGTGATCTTTGATACACCAGGAACTGCGATAGCTGCTTCGATACCTGCCTTCATTGCCTTCTGGATAGCATCCTCGTCGACACCGTTGATGACAAGCTCGTAAACTGCCTTTACACCTTCTGGGATCTCGGTACCTTCGACTTTGTCCCTGATGGATGGGCAGAACTTCTCGTTTGCAGTTGCCTTCATGAACTTGTAGTTGTTAAAACCAGCCTTGGAACCACTTGCAACAATTCCGCCTGGGAATGGAGTGATTGTACCCTCAAGGTCCTTGATAGCGTCTACTGCCACTTCTGCTGCTGTAAGTGCTGTCATCTGGCTGTCACCGAAGATAAAGAAGTTACCGCCTGCAATACCTGCTACAGCGCCGATGTTCTCTTCTACGAGGAAGTCACCCTCCATGATAGGGATGCTGTACATCTTGCGGCCTGCTACCTCAGTTTCGGATTCCATACCATCACCGAAGAATTTGAGTTTGAAACCTACGTTGAACTGCTTCTCAGCTTCTGGCATACCGTTGAAAACAGCTGTTGTTGGTGCTGTAAGCACACACTGGCCAAGGCGCTCAAGTAACTGGTGTTCAAGTGATTCGTATCCGAAGGTGCAGATCTGGATGTATACACCAGGTCTTCCGTCAGGAGTCTCATCAGGACCAACGAACTTTTCAATACCTGCTTCTGCAGGGCACATAATAACAGAGGTACCGAATCCTGTTGCTTCAAGTGCAGCTATCTCTGCCCAGCGTTTTGTTGCTGCGGTGATAAGTACTCTTGAGATCTTGATCGGGAACGCTTCTGCAAAAGTATCTTCGATTTCTACTCCATTGATTTCCATAATAATCCCTTGTTTTAAGTTAAAATTAAGTAGCCAACATCAAATGTTGCACTAACTATAGCAGTAATACAAGACAATTACAATACATATACTCTTCGAAAAGAAGACTATCTTCCGCCTGACTTGCGGTATGTCTTATCAAAAAGGGCAAACATTTCCCTGTCAATTTCTTGATACTTGCCGATCTCAAAAATAGCTTCACTGACAACAACTGAAATAGATTCGATGTTCGAAAGGTTTGCAAGGCTCTTTGATGAACTGGCTGTAGATTCAACCATCTGTTCCTTTATTGAGATCTCACATACCTCGACAATGGCATTGACAGCAAGTGAAACGTTGTCTGCCTGATTATCTGATGCCGCAACAGTACAGAAATGTTCCATCACAGGAATTATCCTTGAGACCTTTTCATCTGAATGCTTTCTTGCGGCAACAACTCCTATGTCTTTCAATGCAGCTGTAACATCAGCAAGGGATTCCTCTCCGAATATCTGCCCGACCTCTTCAAGTGCTTCTATCACTTTATCGAGGCAGTCATGTCTTTCTCTTCCAGGAGATTCCTGCACAGTTTTAATTCCGATGTCTCTCAGTGAATAGATAATGAGTTTCTTCAGATGTTTCTGGTCTTTATTATCAACTGTCCTTGCAAGTTCAAGCAGGACTTCCCGGATGTTGCTCAGGGTTGCAGTATCCCTGTTAACTGCTGCATCAAGTGCTATCTTCTTAAGCAGGACAACTGACTTTTCAGTACTTTCGAGCATGTCTTTCTTAGCAGCTGCGACTCCGATATCACCGGTAGCAATTGCAAGTTTGTGAAGAGGACTTGAGACTCTCCTGTTCCTGAAAATATCAACTATATCCGTAATATCCTTTGAGTGTTTGATGAGTGCAAGTTTGTCTACCGGAGGGAAGTATTCTATTTCCCTGTGCAGTTCGAAGAAACCAGTCATATTATCAAGGGTTTGCAGACTAAAGCTTTCCATACCGGCTTGTGAACATTCTTTTCCAATGGAACCGAAAGCATCGATAACTTCCATCAATACGAACCTGTTCTTTTCTTCCCTTGCAAGGATGGCAAGCTGGTACAGATGTATGTTGATATACTTTATAATGAGGTTCTTTTTTCCACCGGAACTGAGAACTTTTAAGCACACATATGGGATTGTCCTTACTCCCACGATTGCAGTGAAATCATCATTATTCCTCACAGCTCCCCGTATTCTATCGATCACAGGCTGGAGCGGATCGATATTTTCTTTCCCTGCTTCCAGTTTTCTGTAACTTTCATTCATATCATATATCTGCAGGTCTTTGGTCAGTTCCTCAAAGGTCTTTTTCACAGCTTCAGTTCTGAGGTAATCAGCCAGCAGAAAAGCTAATACAGAGAGAATGAGTGAATATACAAACAGTATTATCATTCCCATGGGTTTGAATGTTCCCAGAAAATGCATGATGGATGCCGCAAGGGCGAATGTGCCGATCGTGTAGGAGAACATGTCGGTGAGTGCGTCCCTCTTACCGGCAAGCCAGAGGCTGGCTGCCCAGAAAATCCCAAAAAAGATAGCAAGAAGAACATTAATTCCAAAAATATCCATCTGCTGACTTACAAGTATAATGGAAATATATCCAAACTGGATGACCACTGAACCGATAGCAAGATCAGCTCCAACATCCCTGAGATTGATTTTCAGGTAATTTTTGATCAGGATGTCTGCAATAAGGAAGAGTGATATTACTCCACTTATAAGAGCTGTATCAACAATATCAGGTATGAGGATCTCCATAGCTTTTATATTGTTGATTTGTATTTATATATATATTTATTGAAATAAACGGTCTGAGATTCATTCCAGATTATTTTATTATCTCTAACATTAAAAAAAGCAGGTTTTAGCATAATTTCTTTATATTTAATCTTAATTTATTAGTTATATTAGGAAGAAGCATGGTCAAATTCGATGATTAGATCGTATTTCTTCCGTCCGGGGAACAAATAAATGAGATTACAAACATGGAAAACAATTGCTATTTTTTTGCTTGCAATTCAGCTTTTTATATCTTTGCAACTCAGTGAATGGGAAATACATGCCAAATCAGGATTCGGTGAACTTACATTTCATATTGGATTATTTATGGGTCTTTTACTTGGTGTGTCGGTTACAAAAATAGCTGATAAATATACAAAAAGTTAAACTAACAATGCAGAAAAAGATTTTCTCTGCATAGAAAAATAAGTAAATCGGAATATTGAAATTAATCAGACTTGTCATCTTTGCCAATGGATAGCATCCTGGCATTTATGGCAACTATGATCGTACTCATTGACATAAGCACTGCTCCTGCTGCCGGTGAAAGCAATATTCCCTGCTGGTACAGCACTCCTGCAGCGAGCGGTATTGCCAGTGCATTGTAACCCGTTGCCCAGAAGAGGTTCTGCACCATTTTACTGTACGTTGCCTTTGAAAGTTCCATGATCGCCAGCACATCAAGCGGATTACTTTTTACAAGTACTATGTCCGCTGTTTCCACTGCAACATCAGTTCCTGCTCCAATGGCTATACCCACATCAGCCTGTGCAAGGGCAGGTGCATCATTGATTCCATCTCCCACCATCGCAACGATGAGTCCCCTTTCCTGAACCTCCTTTATTCTGGAAGCCTTCTCATCTGGCAGGACACCTGCAAAGTACTCATCAAGGCCGATCTGGTCTGCAACTCTTTCAGCCACCTGCTTCTGGTCACCTGTAAGCATAAAACATTTGATGCTCATTTCTTTCAGCTTGCTCACAGCTTCTTTTGATTCAGGCCTGACCACGTCTTCAAGTGCAATAGCTCCCACTGCCTTCTCATCGATAAGAACAAAAACCGTGGTCATCCCCTGACTGCTTATTTCCTTCAGTTTCTTTTCAGGATAACCAATTCCTTCTACTTCCAGATATGCGGGACTTACGACCTTCACATCTTTTCCATTAACAGTTCCCTGTGCACCTTTTCCTGAAATGGCACTGAAATTCTCAACCTTATATTCAGGTTCAGCAGAATTCAGTATCCCCTTTGCTATCGGATGCTCGGAATCAGATTCAATGGATGCTGCATAACTGAGTATTTCTTCTTCCTGCATGTTCTCATCAAAGACAACAACGTCACTGACTCCGAATTCTCCCTTTGTGAGAGTTCCTGTCTTGTCAAAAACAATTGCATCAATATTCCTTGCTCTCTCAAATGGTCCCCTGTTCCTGATAAGCAGTCCGTTACGTGCACCTATGGCAGAGGAGACGGCAACCACGAGTGGGATTGCAAGTCCCAGAGCATGGGGGCAGGTGATAACCATAACAGTCACCGCTCTCTCAATTGAGAAAGCCAGATCGGTATCTGCCAGCCAGAACCATGCAAAAAAAGTGAGTGTACCTGCTGTTAGAGCGATTATTGTGAGCCACAATGCTGCTCTGTCAGCAAGATTCTGGGTTTTTGATTTGCTTTGCTGTGCCTGTGAGACCAGGTCAAGCATTTGTGACAGGAAAGAATCCTTTCCTGTTTTACGAACCTCAACTGTAAGAGAACCTTCACCGTTGATAGCACCGGCAATAACTTCGTTCCCTTTTTCCTTTGGAACCGGATTTGATTCGCCTGTAAGCATTGCCTCATTTACAGAACTCTGTCCGTCAACCACAATACCATCAACAGGAATCTTCTCTCCGGGTTTGACAAGGACTTTATCTTCAATTTTAAGTTCGTCAATCGGGAAGTCATCTGTTTTTCCATCAGGTTTCAGGAGATGAGCATCCGATGGCAGGAGTTTGACCAGTTCCTGCAAGGCCATTGATGCTCCCATCACAGATTTCATTTCCATCCAGTGCCCGAGGAGCATGATGTCTATCAGGGTTGCGAGTTCCCAGAAAAAGAGCTTACCTTCAAGCCCGAATACAACAAGACTGCTGTATCCGTAGGCAACGGTGATGGCAACCGCGATAAGTGTCATCATGCCGGGATTTTTTGCTGAGAGTTCGTCTTTTATTCCTTTGAGGAAAGGCCAGCCACCATAGAAGAAAACTGTAGTTGAGAACACAAACAGCAGGTATGTGTCACCGGAAAAAGATGGAATGGTAATTCCAAGACCTGAGTTAAGGAAAATCTGAATAATCGGAGACAGGAGAAGTATTGGTATCGTCAGGAGAATTGATATCCAGAACCTTTTCCTGAAATCCTGAACCATCATTGCATGGTGGTTTGAATGGTCTCCATGACTCTGGTGACCTTCATGTACCTGATGGGATTCGTGTTTTCCATGTCCTGAATGTCCATCATGTTCACTATGAGAAGTATGACTTTCATGCTCACCATCAGCTTTCTCTGTCATTTCATGATGCATACCATGATTCATTTTATGATGTTCTGCATGACCACCCTCATTCTCAGTTTCATGTTCATGCATTCCATTTTCCATTTTCATGGCAGAATCATCATGGTCCATTTTCTTTCACCGGTAAATCCTTTTTTAGATTCCGAGCTTCTTACGGTTGTTCTCAATATGTTCAAGCATGAGCTCAACTGCTTTTACGGCATCAGTTTCCACATTCATTACTCCGCCTGTAACGTCTTTACAGTCCTCGGTGAGGAGTTTCACAAGATTTGGTGCTCCTGTAACGGTTGGAACAGGATTTACATGTGTATAAAGTCCGAATGCCAGTGCAAATATAGCGTCTATCGTTGCTTTCTGCTCCATATACTCAGGTGCAGTGGCAACAACTGGCAGATCAGGCACAGGCACATCGCCAAGAGCTGCAGATACAGCAGCTATCAGGTCAGCAATTCTGCCAGTATCGGTACAGGTTCCGTAACTGAGCACCGGAGGAATTCCCAGTGCTTCACAGATAGCTTTTAGTCCCGGTCCTGCAAGTTCTTTTGCTTCGGGACTGCAGAGTCCTCCAACCTGCATGGCTGCATTGCCACATCCCATGGAAAGCACCAGTACATCCCTTTTGATCAATTCCTTTGCAACGGCAATACTGTGACTGTCCTGACCTGTGTCTCTTAAGGTTGTACAGGAAACAAGTCCTGCTACACCACGCAGAGTACCGTCTTTGATGGCATCCAGAAGCGGGTCAAGTTTTCCTCCAAGAGCATCCAGTATGCTTTCTGTGGAAAAGCCCACCACAGCTTCACTCATCGGCAGATCTGTAACAGGCTTAACACTGGCCTTCCGTTCCTTGAAATTATCAATTCCCATCTGAAGCAGTTTTGCTGCCTGCTCACTGGCTTTTTCAGGAATGTAGTCCAAACGGTCACTGACTCCTTCAAATGAAACAAGGTCGCTTACGGGGATAAGTTTGAATTTGTATTTTTCAGCATATATCGGGTCTATTGGCATGGAGCAGTTCATATCTGCAACAAAGATGTCCACACAACCGCTTGCAAGCACAGCTTCCTGCATGATCCAGTTTCCTGTAAATCCGTAGAAAGCATCATCCATTTCCCATCGCTGGATCATTTCCTGTCCCGTTTCAATGTTGGCGATCACCCTGAGACCTTTTGCTCCAACCTGCTTGGCTTTATCCTGCCACTCAGGTGTTCTTGCAAGCTGCACCATGGCAAATCCCAGGAATGGCTCGTGACCGTTAGGAAGGATATTTACATAATCAGGATCAAGCACTCCGAGATCTACTCTCATGTTGTGAGGTTTGGGCAATCCGAATATGATGTCTTGGCAGTATTCATTGACTATCTGGCTCTGGTATGCCATTGCCACACCAAGTTTCATGGCCTTCAGTGCAAGACTGACGTAATTTCCATCTACATTGGTCAGGGATGAGCTTGTTGATCTCAGGATCTCTGTCTGGATTCCTCCGGGGAAGATACCGATCTTCTTCCATAAATCCTGCCTCTCCTTTGGAGCAAGCAATTCTACGATTTTGCTTGGCTGTCCGTATTCCCTTGTAAAATCTTCTTCTACAAAGTCACAGAGTTTCAGGGCAACATCGCCTATATTTCCACTGAGATCTATTCCAAGTCTTCCGGCGAAGTTTCTCAGTTTTTCCTCTTCGGTGATCTTAAAAGGAGTTTCACCCTTTGCGGTGGCTCGAAGTGTCTTGATTGTCTGATTGGTATGATATTGATAGGTCGAGGCACCCATGACGTTACGTAAAAGCATCATGCGCATGGCCATTCCATCGGCAGTTATTCCACAAACTCCCCTTTTGTCCTTCAGTGCATCGCCGCGGCAAGGTCCATTGGAACAAAGGTCACAACGCATACCTCCCTGGCAGAAATTACATCTTCTGTCCGGACTGCTACCCATACCCTGGGCTTCATAGCGGTCCCAGATATTGGTTATACCGTCTTCTTTTATCCTTTTATACACTGTACGCACTGACTCATGATACGATATTCTGTCATCTTCCACATTAATTCCCCATATGTGTTCGGATTTTGCATCCATATGTATTTGGTACGGCAGACTTTAAAACTCTTTGGAAATTATAAAATTGAAAAGAATAGCCAAAAGTTAATATCTATAAAAGTGTAAAAATAATACCCTGGTGAAATTATGTTAAAGATAACTCCCTATATGGGACCGCTTGTTATCATCGTTTCAATAGCAGGGCTATGGTTCCCGCTGCTTGGTTATTTTATGTTGCTGGTATTTGGCGCTATTTTCCTGA